>JAFDYN010000010.1 GCA_018267385.1 Bacteroidota bacterium
GGACTGCAAATGTAGTCTTTTGCCACAAATAAACAAAAGGTGGGTGGAATTTTGTTTTTTGGGGGGCACCTCACCTATCTGCCTTCGGCAGCTTCCCTCTCCGGAAGAGAGGGAAGCACCTACCGTCGCCGAGTGGTGTTTTTGCCTATTATTTTCTACATTCCTAAAGAAGTTAAGCTTGGCTGCGAACTGCGCAAGGCCGGGGGAAATGCAAAATAGCCGATCCTCTATTCCGAAGCCTCGGAACTCTCTGAAGGGAGACTTTAATGCAAGTGCTAGTGACATAGAGGTGATCAAAAGAAGGGGCAACTATTTCCAAGTTATGTGTAACATTACTGCATGACAGACCTCTCTCATAGTACGCAGCAGATCCAATACGTAGCGAGCTTTGATGCGCTTGTTTCTACGCCCTTTGATGAGGCGATGAATGCTGTCTGCTGGCGGCGGGAGCTGGTAGGGGATTTTGCGGAGATAGTGGGGAAGGTGCCGATGGAGAGCAATATCACGGTGGTGGGAGAGGAGACGCTGATGGCACTGGAACTGAGTGAGCAGGGGCAGCTGGCACGGGAGGTGCTGCTCGGTGATATGCAGCTACTCACAGATCATGGCGCGGCACCGGTGCTCAATCTGATAAGGTGTTATGACAGGGACGATGCGGTGCCGTTCTTCCCGACGGATGTATACTCATGGCATGTAGACCGCGCGCCTGTGCCTACGGCTACCTTTCTCTGTACCTACTATGGTGCGGCGAGTGAGATCCTGCCCAACGCACAGGCTGAGCAAAAAATACTGATGCCGGAGATACGCGCGGAGCTGTGGCAGCTCTATGGCGGCGAAGAGGAGGGCTTTGAAGACTGGCTCAGTGAGAACTTCTATGACCTGCACTACCAGGCCAGGCCAGATGCGCAGCCTGTCAACCTCGGCACAGGCAACCTGTGGCGGCTGGCGGTGGACTGTGCGGATAGCGGGGTGCTGCCGTGTGTGCATCGGGCGCCGGTAGAGGGTGATGGAGTGCGGTTGCTGTTGATCTGCTAGGTTCTCCTTTGGATAGTGAGAGTTGAATATGACGCGCTTGCCGTTGGCTGACTGGTGTGTGCGGCTGCGAGGGAATCTCGTTACATTCCCATATGAACTCACCGCGACTACCTACGGGGCCTAAGGGCAATATCATCTTCACCGCAGCCCGTGAGCTGCGTACCAATGTGCTGGGGCTGATAGAGCGCCATCAGCGGGAGTACCCGGATATCTCTCGGCTGCGCATCGGTCCATACTACTATGTGAATGTCTACCAGCCGGACATGATCGAGCATATCCTCTCGCATAGCGACCTCTACTCAAAGGGCCGGGAAAATGCCAACCTCAAATACCTGCTGGGCAATGGGCTGCTGACGAATGAAGGCGAATTCTGGATGAAGCAGCGGCGGCTGATACAGCCTGTCTTTCACAAGCGGCGGCTGGCGACATTCGTAGAGCAGATCAAAGACTGTACGGAGCGGCTGATGGCAGACTGGGAGCAGCACGGCAGTACCACAATGGATATACATGCGGAGATGACGCAAATCACGCTGAGCATCGTGAGCCGTACGCTGCTCAGTACGGATACGGGTGGCTGGTTTCGCGAGATCAGTGATGCGCTGGGCTACCTGATGAAGGGCCTCAGCACGGAGACCACGAAGCTGATCCGCCTGCCGCAGTGGATGCCCACGCCATACAATATCCGCATGGCGCGCAACCGGGAGATACTGAATAAAATGATACTGGGCATCATAGCTGATCGCCGCGCTACGAAGGTGCAGCACGATGACCTGCTCTCTATGCTCATGGAGGTGGAGGATGCCGATACGGCCGAGCGCATGACGGATGCACAACTGCGGGATGAGGTGATCACGATCTTCCTGGCGGGGCATGAGACGACGGCCAATGCGATGTCCTTTGCGCTGTACCTGATGGCGCGGCACCCGGAGGCGGCACAACGCATACGCGAAGAGACTGCGGCGGTGCTGGCCGATGGTCCACTGACCTATGAGTCTCTGATGCGACTGGACTATACCACGCGTGCGGTGAAGGAGGTGATGCGCCTGTACCCGCCGGCCTGGATCATAGGCCGCGAGGCGACGCAGGATGATGTGATAGGTGACTACCTGATCAAAAAGGGCGACACTATGATGCTATTCCCCTATCTGACGCACCGGATGGAGCAGTACTGGGAGGAGCCGCTGCGCTTCGACCCGGACCGATTCCTGCCCGAGCGGATGAAGGACAGACCGAGGTATGCGTACTTCCCCTTTGGCGGTGGTGCGCGGCTGTGCATCGGCAATAACTTTGCTATGATGGAGATGCAGCTGATCCTGGCGCTGATCTGTTCTCGCTATAAGTTCTCTGTGCCGGATGGCTTCCGGCTGGAGCTGGAGGCGCTGGTGACGCTGCGGCCTAAGGGGGAGTTGAGGCTGGGGGTGAGGAGGGTGTGAGTGACGTATGACGAGATCTGAAGTCGGAGACGAGGAGTAGGGAGGGCGGCTTTGAATGCAGAAGGTCCGTAGAAGCCTGCCACAAGCCTGCCTTCATCTACGGACAGCGTTGTTTTATTTTTAGCTACGGATAGCTGGGGTGGGGGCATGGAACTAAGTTCTGCGCCAGTAACAAGATTTCCCGGCTGTTAAAAAACTATCTTTGCCATAAGTTGAGTGTACCTCTTTATCAGCTATGTTGCCCTGAGTTACAAAACTGGGCTTCATGATGAAGTATGCGCAAATACGCAGAAAGGGGTAGAAGATTTGTCAAGATGCTGCTGACACTTATAGCAGGTGTAATAACCTCTGTTGTCGGTAACATTATCTTCTATCTCTGGGTTAAATAACCCACAGCCGAATAGCTGATACTCCGACCTATCTTACTAGGTCGGAGCCAATTTTACTTGAAAGAGGCTAACTCGTATTCTGCAACTTAGAACTAACCCAAATCTAGACTGCTATAGAGGGAAATCCTGGTTATAGAAAGGACTAAAGGGGGGAATCAAGAGTGTACAATCCTCGTCAGAGACGAGTAATAGAGTGCAGAGTTAATTTTTAGATTCTATTGAGCTTAAAGATTCCATGTTCATTTTAATTTCAGTAATATCTGAATCTATAATTAATTGACAGTTAATATATTGTTGACTATAAAAGGCGTATTCTCTTCCTTTAGCCACATTCCTTTCCTCACGCGATCTCAATTCAATAATTTTAGATATTGCTCTTTTTCTAAGTGCTAATAAAGCTCTTGCCATACTTTCGTTTGTTACTCGCGGCGTGTTTGATTTTAAAATTAGCGTTCCTTGAATACGATTGCTATAACCTTCTTGCTGAGACCTTATAGATGTTGCACTATTGACTTGTTGATTAAAAATAATTTCTAACTCTGACGAATTGAAAACGAAATATCCATGTTCATTGGGTAACTCACCGTGGGGAAACAATAAATCTTCAATTATCAATAATCCACCATTATCTTTTAATGATTCAATAGCCTTATTTAGTGACTTAACTAGGTTACCAATATTTATTTCGTGTACAACCCCAATAAAAGTCACTATCGAAAAGGTATTAATTGGCAAGTCTTCTAGCTCTTTTATTAGGTCACAGTTTATAGAAGTTTGACCAAAAGCCTTCGTAATTGACATTTCGAATGGTTCAAAGGCGGTATAAGAAAGTATTTTTGATTTGAAACTTGACGAACATTCATTTAAGGCATGTAATAACCTTCCTTGACCAGCTCCAAAGTCTAAAATGCTTATTTTGTTTCCTCGTCCGATTGCTTGCAAAAAAATAGTGATTTCAGGATCTCCAGCTTTTGCTTCGCTAAATATAGCTGGACGACTTAGGCATTCAATAGCAAAATTAGTTTCAGCCCATTTTGTTGTATCCTTAATAAATTCATTTATTTTATCCGAGTTCGATCTTATTCCCATCAATTCGTCTAAGGCCTCGCCTGGGATTTTTCTCTTAGGAGCGAACAATTCCCCTTTTTTCATCAAATAAATTTCATTGTAGCTTAATTCAGAGAGAATATGGATAGAATGCGTAGCAAGCCACAATTGTCCCTTCTCACCTAGAATTGATTTTAACGCACGAATCAACGTGACCTGAGCTTCAGGATGAAGGTGAGTTTCCGGTTCGTCAATAATAAATATACATTCTTGAGCATTGACATTTTCTTTGACTTCAAACAGAGTCAGATAAAATGCAAAGACAACAAGAATTTTTTGGCCTGGAGACAGAAGATTAAATTCATAAGGGAAATTGCTAAATTCCATTAATCCAGTAAATCGAACGCTCAGATCATCAGTATCAGCGTCCACAAAATTTAGCTTCGTCCCTAGTAGCTTATCTATCCAATGTTGGAACTTGTTGAAATAAGGAGAGTATGTGATACCGTTTTTCTGGTTCTTGTTTCTGTATAAAAGATAATCTTCTTTAAGTAGTGGAGATGCTATTGTTTGCAACCCATTTATGATGAATTCTGCGGAAATATTTAAATCGAAATTAGACATGTCCAATTTCCTTACAACTTCAGAGAATTCTTCTGGCGAAATATCAGAATGCAAGGTGTGATTATGTGTCTCAATAACTCGAATTTTGGAATTTATTTTTTCCTTGTAAGCAGGTACATTTAGGCTGTCAGGATTTTTGGGGTCTTTCGGTAAATCACTTGTAAACGTCTCGTAGTCCGTATCTACACTGATCGTTGCAACTAAAGCTATGGGGTCTGCAAGTGCTGGATAGTTTTTTACAAGATTCAATAATCTTGTTTTACCTGATCCATTTTTACCTATTAACGCTACTACTCTGCCAAATTCAGTAAAAGGAATAGGAGCCAATCCATTTTCCAGATTGGGTATTACAAGATTCTTTATATACATAAGTCATTTTTACCACTCAAATATATATAGGATTTCTCTTTTATTTCTTCGAAAGCTTTGTTGTCTCGTGAATCTCATTCAATACATACCTTCGTTTTTCTTCCCTTTCCTTCATGAGCTTTTTCAGAGATAGGTATGGCGGCCTGCGGGGTATTTCGAAGATACTTTACCCAGGCCTGCATCGCGAATGGTGAAAGAGGCCTACATTATCAAATCCTTCGGACGAAATTTCTCCCTACCTGATCAGCGTGACCGATCCTGTATGCGCGTGCTCCTGTGGCAGGCCCGTGCTACGGTAGCGGATCATGTAGACATACACACCTGCGGGTTGTGCTACACCCTTGTAGGTGCCATCCCAGCCGCTGGCCTCGGCAGATGACTCATAGACCAGCTCGCCCCAGCGGTTGTAGATCGTGATGTGGTAGCTGTCATACGTGCAGGCTGAGTAGGTGCGGAAGGTTTCGTTTTTGCCATCGCCATTAGGTGTGAAGGCGGAAGGGATAGCCACCGGACAGGAGTCGCAGCGGTGGAAGTCGACACGCACTGTATCTGTGACGGGGCATAGCCCAGCCGTATCACTGATCACTACCGTATAAAGGCCGGAGTCAGTCACCGTGATGACCTGTGTGGTCTGCCCATCAGACCAGAGGAAATTGCGACCTGCGTTCTGCGCATCGAGGGTCACGCTGGCACGGGAGCAGCTATCTACTACAGCACCATTGTATACGCGCGAAGGAGAACGTGGCAATGATATGCTGACAGATGCGTCTGCACTGGCGCAGGTATTGCTCACGGTCACAGTATACGTGCCAGCGGTATGGGCATAGATAGATGGCTGTGTGGCGCCCGTACTCCAGCTATAGCTGGTGGCATCTGTAGCTACGGGGGCCAGCAGTATGCTGTCTGCATCGCACTGCACGGGTATAGGGTCCAGGCTCACGGTAGGGGCGGGCAGTGCGGTGATGGTGACAGAGGCCGTAGTAGCCGCACAGCGATTGGTCTCGGTGAGGGTATAGGTACCTGCCGCAGTGACGAGGAAGGTATCCGTCTGCGTGACACCATCCTGCCAGAGCAGGGAGAGGCCGGCAGCCGGCACGGGCGCTGCGCGCAGGGTCAGCTCGGCACCGCTGCACAGCCCCTGGTCTGCACCGATGGAAAAGGCCGCGGGAGCAGAGACTGTATCTATCCTGACCGAATCGGTATAGGCGCCACAGGCATTGGCTACGCGCAGCCAGTAGATGCCGGGCGCAGAGGCGGTATAGGTCGAGTCTGTAGTGGCATCCTGCCAGAGGTATGACACAGGGGAGGTGCCGGTCACTGCGGGCACTATGACCATAGAGGCGCCGCCGCAGATGAGTGAGTCCGGACCGAGGTCAGCCGTAGGTGTCTGACCGAGTGAGATGCGCATGCTATCGCGCGCTGCAGACGAGGCGCATTGATTGCTCACCTGCAGCCAGTAGGTGCCGGCCAGGCGCGCAGTGTCACGCTGCTGGGTGGTGCCATCAGACCAGAGGTAGCTCAGTGTACCCGTGCCTGTCACTACAGGGCTGATACTGGTGTACACGCTATCGCAAAAGGAGGTATCTGCCGGGAGCGCCACGGTAGGCTTGACAAAGGTGGTGATGTGCACGGTGTCAGTGAGGATGCAGATAGGGATGAAGGCAATATCATCGAGAGCAAAGTCATTGCCACCGCCGGCTGTGCTGGAGTCGGTCAGGCAGATATTGACGCTGGTATTGGCGCCGGAGTTCCACACGGTGTAAAACTGCGACCATACGCCTGCAGAGATCACCGGGCTGAAGGGTGGACCTGCGGGAGCGTTGTTGATATTAAAGCGGAGATTGGGCAGCGGCTGTGGATTGAGGTCCACATTAGACACCCAGGCGGAGAACTGATAATCTGTATACGGCTGCACGGTGATGGTCTGGCACCATACGCTGATGTTGGGGCTGGTAGCGCCATTGACGATCATCATCTGCCCCGTGCCGGAGGTGTGGTCGCCAAAGTTTGCAAACTGTGTGTGCGTGTTGCGCGGATTGGTATTGACGGTATAGTCTGCCTCGCAGCCCAGTATGCCATAGGTGCCACAGGGCTGTGCAGGCGGGGCATTGAGATAGGTATAGCCGCTGCTGAAGCCTGTATTGCCGGCAGAGAAATCACCATTGGAGATGAGATTGGTAGTAGAGCTGACAGTGACCGTACAGGTGTAGGATGTATCGTGTGTGACCGTGGCAGTGGGATTGGCCACGGTGCTATCGCTCAGCCCGTATTTGGGCTTCCACGCGCGGGATATGATGGTGCCGGATGAAATAGCCGAGTGCAACACAAAACTACCTGGACAGATGCTGGTATCTGGTGTGATGGTCAGGGTAGGGCAGGCCTGGCTGTAGACCGTACCTATACTGAGAAAACAGAGGCAGGATAGCAGCAGGAGGAAGCGAAAGGGATAAAACTGTGACATCTATCGTAGTGACTTTTATGTGAAAAAGCGTTGGGACGCGCTACATAAGTGGCTTAAAACCTAAGCGTTCATTTGCATTATGTATACAAAGAGAAGCAATCGAGGCGTCAAAAGTTGCATCGTGAAATGCCGTTTTGCCAATGAATTGATTGTAAGTAAAATGTATCCTTTTTGACCGAAATTTTTACAACTGATCAATTGCTGCATCCCGCTATAGACCCGGTGTGTCTCTGCTGACAGTGTTTTTACTACCTTAGCCCCATGAGCTTTCTTAGAGATAAGGTGTGGCGGCCTGCGGGATATTTTTGGGTCCTGTGGGCCATCAGTATTGTAAGTGTAGTGCTGTTCTTTTTTGCTATCGCTACAGGTATGTGGGGACGCCTCCCATCGGTGCATGAGCTGGAGGACCCGAAGTCTAACACTGCTACGGAGGTGATCAGCGCAGACGGCGTGGTACTGGGAAAATACTTTCGCGAGAACCGCACCAATGTGACCTACGACCACCTGCCTAAGTGCCTGGTAGATGCACTGCTGGCTACTGAGGATGTGCGATTTTATGACCATACAGGTATAGACCTGAAGGCCATAGGCCGCGCTGTGATCGGCGTGGTGATCCGAGACTCCAAGGGTGGCGGTAGCACCATCACGCAGCAGCTGGCCAAGAATCTTTTCCCGCGCAAAAGGCACATAGGCAAAGTACAACTGGCGCTGCAGAAGTTTAAAGAATGGGTGATAGCGGCGCGGCTGGAGCATACTTTTACCAAGGAAGAAATACTGGCGTTGTACTTTAATACCGTACCATTCAGTGATAATGCCTTTGGTATCAGTACCGCTGCGGAGACCTACTTCAGCAAGCCTGTAGACTCCCTGAATGTGCAGGAGGCCGCCGTGCTGGTGGGTATGCTCAAGGCATCTACAGCGTACAATCCGCATCAAAACCCGGAGGCATCGCGCAAGCGCCGCGATGTAGTATTGTCTCAGATGGCCAACTATGGCTTTCTGACAGACCACCAATATGACTCCCTGACCAAGCTGCCTATTGTGCTGCGCTTTGATGCGGGTACACACGAGGATGGACTGGCACCGTACTTTCGTGAGTACCTGCGCCTCTACATCGCCGACTACCTGGACAATCATCCTAAGCCGGACGGCAGCAAGTACGACCTCTACAAGGACGGGCTGAAGATCTATACCACTATCGACTCGCGTATGCAGCGCTATGCAGAGGAGGCACAGCGGGAGCACCTGGAGGAGTGGCAGAAGCTATTCTTTAAAATGAGTGCGAAGGACCCGTGGAAGGAGTTCCCGGAGGAGTGGGAGCGCACCTATACGCAAAGCTCACGCTACAAGCAATATCAGGCTGAGGGCAAGACGCGCGAGGAGATAGATACGCTGATGCGTACGAAGATAGAGATGCGCATCTTCAGCTGGCAGGGAGAGAAGGATACGCTGATGAGTCCGTGGGACTCGATACGCTATCACAGGATGATCCTGCAGAATGGCCTCATAGCACTGGATCCGGGCTCCGGTAATGTGCGGGCCTGGGTGGGAGGGGTAAACTACAAGTACTTCCAATATGACCACGTGAATGTGAATACAAAACGCCAGATCGGGTCTACATTCAAACCATTTGTCTACCTGGCGGCGATCCGTGAGAAAGGATACTCTCCCTGCTATGAAGTGCCCAATGAGCCGGTGACATTTGAGGCGGGTGACCCACGCTTCCACTTGCAGGAAGACTGGACACCGCACAACTCTGACGGCAAGTATGGTGGTACGCTAAACTTGAAGCAAGGCCTGGCTAACTCGGTGAATACGATCACTGCCTACCTGATGCATGAGATGAGTCCTGCCACGGTAGTAAAACTGGTACACGATATGGGCGTGACCAGCGAGATACCGGACCAGCCCTCTATCTGTCTCGGCACTGCAGATATATCGCTGATAGAAATGGCCGGAGCCTACACGACCTTTGCCAATAAGGGGGTGCATGTGGACCCCATCTTTGTGACGCGGATAGAGGATAGGACGGGTACGGTCATAGCCAATTTTGTAGCGGAGCAGCGAGAGGTGCTGGACGAACCAACAGCCTATGTGATGGTAGACCTGCTGCGCGGTGTGGTGAGCTATGGTACGGGCGTGCGCCTGCGCTACCGCTATCACCTGCCGGGAGATATCATAGGCAAAACCGGAACCACGCAAAACAACTCTGATGGCTGGTTTATGGGCTGCACGCCAGACCTGGTCACGGCCACATGGGTAGGGTGCGAGGATAGGTTCATCCGGTTTCGCAGTATGGAGTATGGCCAGGGTGCCAGCACTGCGCTGCCTATCTGTGCCAAATTTCTGCAAAAGGTTTTTACCGATTCTACTGCTCTGGGTATCTCGCCTTCCCGCCAGTTTGAGCGGCCTGAAAGACTCTCTATAGACCTGAATTGCAAGACCTACGCCGGGCAAAAGAAGGACCGGTCTGAAGAGTTTGGTGACTAACAAACTGGCGGTTTGATCTGCGGCAAGTAGAGGAACCTGGACAGATCCGGCTCTCTGGCTTATAATGTGTACCTTTACTATATTAAGACCCTGTCTGCCATGTGCGGAGAACATGTCAGTCCCCAATTTATGTGACCGAAAGAATCCTTGATGAAAAAGAGCTTTACCCTATTCGCTGCCATTGTGACGGTGCTGATCACAGCCTTTGGACAATCCAGCTACTCAAATTTGTTTTACTCCAATGGAGCTACAGTATATGTGCAATCCGGCGCAGTGCTGCATGTACAGGGAGATGTAGTGAACGCCACGGGCAGCACCCTGACCAATGACGGCCTGGTGAATGTGGAAGGTGATATCACTAATAATGCTACTATCAATACAGACGGCTCAGTGGGCGAAGGTACTACGCGCCTGATAGGTAATGGTACAGTAGCGGGTTCTACCACTACGGGTGTACAAACAATCAAGGGCAGCAGTACAGCCTCTTTTTACAATCTGGTAGTAGACCAGGGCAGCACAAGCCAGTCTGTGGCACTGGGCAATAATGTGACAGTATCTAATGCGTTGGTTTGGGGCGGCAGTACCACTGCCGGTACCTACTATGTGCCGTCCAGTTATGCCTCTACACTGGGTAATACTAGCTTCATGCAAGTGCGCGGCGTGACCCCGGGAGGTCATGGCATCATCAATACTTTCACCGGTACCAATGACTATGAACTCTATCTCTCCAATGCGGCACCTACTGCACTGGCCGGCTACCAGTCTATATCTTCGTTCAATTTTGTGAGCAATACCGCTGCTCTGTCAGGTGCCGCCAATGACGCCTATATCAGCACCCGTGGTGTGGATGGTGTAGCTTCAGGATTTGCCCGTCAGGCAGATAGGCCGGCTACCTATGTGTTCCCTATCGGCTCTCCAAACCGGACATACAATCCTGTGAAGATCTTCTTTACCGGTACGCCATCAGCCTCTATGAAGCTATCGTCTAAGTTTACGGAGTACGCCCTGGCAAATACGAATACTTCTTTCACCAATACTTTTGACCAGACCAACTCTACGTGGCCGGCCAGCACAATGAACCTCTCGCAAAATCCAATAGACTATGTAGCAAATCCGGGCTTCAATATCTTTCAGCAAAGCGCCTGCGGTGGCCCGGTAAACGGCAACTGGCTGGTGATGGACAAAATACTGAAGGCCCACGGCTACTGGAGCTTCAATGCCAGTCCGGCGCTCTCTGGTACTACCTATGTGATAGAAGCCTATCCGCACGGCTACAGTGAGTGGGTGACCAATGGTACTAACCCCAATAAGCGTATGCTCCGCACCTCGGCTGCAGCATTCAGTGGTGTGCCTACCGTGGCAAACTTCCAAAGCGATATGGAGACGTCTGTGGCGCCAAATTATTCCGACCTTGTCACCTACAGCTATTTCAGCAACTCTAAGAACTTTACCACCTGCGGCGATGGCGATGGGATCACCGGCGGCAGGTACTCCAGTTTTTCGCATTTTGCCATAGCTACAAGCTCCAGCAATGTGGGTAGTCAGGCACTGCCTGTAAAACTGATCAGCCTCACAGCTACACCGGTCAATAACGAATATATCCGCCTGGACTGGATCACTGCCTCTGAGATCAATAACAAGGGCTTTGAAATACTGCGTAGTGATAATGGCACCGACTGGACCAGCATAGGCTGGGTAGATGGCAATGGTACTACTAATGAGCAACACAGCTATCTCTACAATGACCATACCGTGCAGCCAAATGTAGAATACTACTACCGTCTCAGGCAGACAGATTTTGACGGCGGGACTGAGCTGACAGAGATCGTCTCCGGCGAGATCATCAGTGGCTCGGCTATCACGGTAGCAGCACTGCAGCCTAACCCTGCGAGCGCCTCTGTGAGGATCACGATCAGCACGACGGAGCCGGCTCCAGCCAGCATTGCATTCTATGATATCCTGGGCAAGGAGATCATCAGCAATGCCTATCAACTGGAGTATGGTACCAATACCTACCAGATCAATACTGAAGCGCTGGCTGCTGCCACCTACTCAGTCATGATCAAGGCCGGTGAGAAGACCTTCTCAAAGAAACTGGTGATCGTAAGATAATATAGCTCCATTCATAATATAGAAACCCGCGCTGACCGTGCGGGTTTTTTTGTGCACTTACCTGTTGCATCTTCCGCTGCTGGCAGAGTTTTACTTATTTTTAAGTTGTGATCTTAGAAGAATTTGCTGCACAGTACCGGGACAGCCTGCCTAATCAGCCGGGGGTGTACCGCTACTATGATGAGGAGGGCACTATCCTGTATATAGGCAAGGCTAAAGACCTGAAAAAACGTGTGTCATCTTATTTCAATAAGAATGATCACACCTTTCGCATAGCGCATATGGTGCGCAAGATAAACCGCATAGAGTTTACAATAGTAGATACAGAGCAGGATGCCTTTCTGCTGGAGAATAGCCTGATCAAAAAATACCAGCCGCGCTATAATGTGAGCCTGAAGGATGACAAGTCCTATCCCTACATTGTGATCAAGAATGAAGACTATCCGCGTGTCTTCCTGACACGGCAGCTGATAAAAGACGGCTCGGAATACCTCGGGCCGTATACCTCTGTAGGGCAGGTGCGGATCATACTGAACCTATTGACCACCATCTTTCCATTGCGTACGTGCACGCTGCCACTTTCGCAAAAGAATATCGACGCAAAGAAGTTTAAAGTATGCCTGCAGTACCACATCAAGAACTGCCTGGGGCCCTGCGAAAACCTGCAGAGCAAGGAGGAGTATGATGAGTCTATCAGGCAGGTGAAGGACATACTGAAGAGCAACTTCGGATCAGTGATGTACTACCTGAAAGGTAAGATGCAGAAGTATGCAGAGAATATGGAGTTTGAGCGGGCCAATGAGTTTAAAGAGAAGATAGACCTGCTCACGGACTACCAGAGCAAGTCTACGATCGTAAATCCAAAGCTGAACAACGTAGATGTGTACGGCTATACAGAGACGGAGACCACGGCCTTTATCAACTACCTGCGTATAGGTAATGGCGTGATCATCCAGACCAAAGCCCTGGAGCTGAAGCGCGTGCTGGATGAAACGCGCGAAGAGATGCTGGAGGCGGCGGTGCGTGAGTGCAGCTTCTCTGATAATATTCAGATAGATGACCTGCTGTTGCCGTTCTCTATAGAGATACCGGTAGAGGGTGTGAGTGTGGCTGTGCCTGTGATAGGTGATAAGAAAAAACTCGTAGACCTGGCCACTAAGAACGCACTCTACGCCAGGCAAGAGCGCATCAACCAGCAAATGACATCGGAGGAGAAGAACCCTTCCTTCCGTATCATGAAGACACTAAAGGACGACCTGAAGCTCAAGGACCTGCCGCGGCACATAGAGTGCTTTGACAACTCTAACATACAAGGTACAAATCCGGTATCAGCTATCGTAGTATTTCGAGATGCGAAGCCATCAAAGAAGGACTACCGCTGGTTTAATGTAAAGACAGTAGAGGGGCCGGACGACTTTGCTACGATGGAGGAGGCTGTGTACCGCCGCTACCGCCGCATGATAGAGGAGGGTGATCCGCTACCGAACCTTATCGTGATAGATGGCGGCAAAGGTCAGCTCAGCGCTGCTGTGAAGAGCCTGGAGAAGCTGAATATCTATGGGCAGGTACCAATAGTAGGTATCGCAAAACGACTGGAGGAAATATACTTTCCAGAAGATAGCCTGCCGCTCTATATCAATAAAAAGTCAGAAGGGCTGAAACTCATACAGCGCCTGCGCGACGAGGCGCACCGATTCGGTATCACGGCACACCGCAATAAGCGCAGCAAGAGCCAGACCACCTCAGAGCTCACCGGTATCAAAGGGATAGGCAATAAAACTTTTGAAAAGCTGATACTGCATTTCAAATCTGTGAAAAAGCTCAAAGAGGCACCGCAAAATGAAATAGCAGAAGTGATAGGAGATAGCAAGGCTGCCCTGGTCATCGCTCATTTCGCAGGAGCACAAAATGAAACAGGGCAAGAGTGATCTCCTGCCCTGCTCCGGTAAAAAGTTTTTCCGATCTTATTTAGCTATGGTCAGCACTTTGGTAAAGAAGCTATTGCCGGTCTTTACCGTGACGTGATAAACACCATCTGCCAGCGCAGCTATATCAAATCTACGGTCATTATAACCTGCACGGAGCTGCCACTGCGTGCTGAGTACCTCGCGGCCCAGTACATCAGTGAAGCTGATAGCTACAGGTGTTTCTGTTGCCGCTACTATATCTACCGTGACCTGTGCAGCGGCAGGATTAGGATAGATATTGTGTATGGTGATACCATTGTTGCTACCGGTGAGGCTGGCGGAGACTATGTTGCTGTATTCATACTTACCGTCATAGTCCACCTGCTTCAGTCGATAATAGTAGATGGTACCTGTAGCCACCTGGCGGTCGTCCGTAGCATACTTGATCATACTGTTGCTATTGCCGCTGCCGTCTACCCATGCTATCGGCTCAAAGGCGATACCATCTGTGCTGCGCTCTACCTGGAAGCCACTGTTATTGATCTCTGAGGCGGTAGCCCACTCCAGTATGATGTATCTGTCATCCTGCACGGTGGCGGTCAGGTACATGAGCGTGACGGGGAGGGGAGTATTGGTCTGATGGAGGCCGATAGCAAAATCAGAGAAGCCGGTCACACCGGTGCGCACCGCTGTGGCTACACCGCCGGAGATGGACTGTGTAGCATTACTATGGCTACCATAGGCGCTGGACTGTGCTGAGCCATTCAGCAGGCCGCAGCCCAGCCATGGAAAGCTGGCATTGGAGCGCTTGATCACACCCATCTGGTTGGCAGCCGTAGGTGCATTGCTGTAGCCCATGGCATTCAGTGTCACGTCATATGTGCCGCCGGCCATAGTGCTATTTGGCGTGAATGTCCAGAATCCGTTATTGAGGTAATCATTGATCTTGGAGCCATTGATCTGGCAGGTAGATATGGATGGTGCAGTGCCGGACTGACCGGTAGTGAAGTAACCCAACAGGCTGGTAATACCGGACTGGCCATTAAAGCTGATGTTGCCCAGATCATAGTAGGATGTATTGCCCACAGGGAAATCATAAGCACCGCTCGCACCTACATAGCGGCGCAGGTTTCCGATCACATATTTATTGAGGCCGTGACCTGTGATGGCAGAGGTCGATGTGCTGGATGCTACCAGTTCATTGCTGCCTGTAGAGATGCGGCCTTTTGTGAATGCTATCACGCCACTGGCATTAGCAGTATTGGTCAGCGTCACAATATCGGAGGTACCGGACTTCTGCACATATATATTTACCATGCTGGACGGGAGGCCGTTGCCTGATACCATATCGCCATTGCCTACAAAACCATAGCTGGCAGAAGAAGAGAATGTGCGCGTGCCGCTGATGCGGATATTGCCATCACTCGTAGTAGTACCTGAGGTCTTTATGCCGTTTGGTGAGCCATATTTGAAGGTGGCTCCGGCGTTGATCGCAAAATTGCCTGTGCCGGTGACATTTTCTGTCTCATCCAGCTGGAAGACAGCCGGTGAGTAAACGTTAAAGTTGCCCTTGACCGCAAAGCTGGCTGCAGGGCCGACATTGTAGTCTGTGGTATTGGCAGCATCTGCATTGATGTCTACATTGTAGTAGCTGATGGTATTGCTATTGCCATCTGTGCCACGCAGCACCTGATGGGCAGTACCATTAGATCCGTAAAACTCTACTGTACCGCCGGTGAGGGAGTATGGTATGGTGGTGCCTGTCAGGACCGGCTGAGTGGTACTGAGATTGCGGATCATGATGCGGCCGCCATCCATGATGAGGCCGCCATTGCCTAAGAAGGAAACCGCTCCTCCGGAGCCATCCACACAGTTTACTACGGTGTTAGCGCTGCTCACGATCAGGGAGTCATTGATGGTGGCATCGGTAGACAGGTTCTTGTAGTCAGTGCCATAGATATTAGACCCTGAAAATTTAACGTTGTAATAGGTCCTGTTGCCACGCAGGGTTTGCGCACCTGCGCCGGCCAGCTCTATCGTACCGCCATTCAGTGTGTAGGCATTGCTCACTCCGTCCATACGTGGTATCAGGTCTGAGCTGCTGGTGCTGAGTGCCGGGATCTGATAGAGTGTACCCGCGGCCATGGTCAGCGTGCCGGTAGATCCGGTGATATAGGCCGTAGCAGTCTCCAGAAACTGTCCCTTGCGGATATCCAGCTTGCCACCTGTAGCGCTGATAGTAGTAGCATTGGTCAGGCCTGTAGACTGTGTGAGCGTGACAGACAGACTCTTATTAAGGAGATCTATAATAATTTGCTTACCGTTTGAGCTGGTAGTGATGGCATCACCTGTCACCTGATTGGCGTGACCGGTGTACCAGAATGTAGCAAGCTGATTGAAAGTCTTATTGCTGTTTGTAAACTGGACATTGCCCAATGTACCGGATAATTGTTGTATGCCGTCAGGTGAGGTGATCTTCAATGTGCTGCCTTGCTCTGTGACAAATGTATTAGTACCTCCGGAGATGCTTTTTTTGATTACAAGCGCTGTCGTATTATTGGCTGCGAAACCAAAATCCAATGTACCCCCGGTTTTGACGGTGATGGCAGCTGAAGTACCGCTGTAGCAGGTGACGTCCAGATTATTATTGCGCAGCGCAACGTTGGCACCGGAGAGGATATTCATAGGGATGGTGACGGGCTGAGTAGCTACATCCAAATACTGAGTAGTACTTGTATTGTTATAATTGAAAGATGATGTGCCGGTAGCAGCTTCGTTATCAAAAAGGACGGTACTAGCCACGGTCAGGTCACCTGTGAGGTTTACTGTAGCATTGGTAGCAGAGCCGCCCCCATTATGGAAAAGCGTCAGTGCCCCGTTACCTTTCGATGAGAGGTTTTCCGTGATATTGAGTGTCTGGGTAGCGCTGCCGCTAAAGCATGCAGCCAGTGCTAGGTAGCCGCTGTTATGATTTAGCCTGCCTACAGTGACAGTAGGGCTGCTGGTATGAGACATCATGCTGACCGCATAGGTGAGGTTGCTCGTGTTATCTACATTCAGCGTATCACATAGCTTTACAGTAGAGCTACCTCCTACGAGTGTCCAGTCAGTACCATAATACGCAAGATCGACATCGATAGATAGGATACCAAACTTATAGCCGTTGGCATTATTCGAAATGTTTCCGCTCGGGTAGGTACCTGTATTGTAAAGGCTACCGGATCCGGATCCGGATATAGCCCAGTCTCCAACGTAAAATTCAGAGCCCGGTTCAAAGTTTTCAATGCCGCCCCAAATCACGTGGCGATTATCAATGTATGGACTTTCTATATCAAATATGGAGCCCTTGCGTAGAATGAATTTAGCGCCGCTATTGATAGAGATCTGACCCCATAGAGACAGGTAGCCACCATTCAGCACCTCAAGGCTATCGCCAGAGGGGATGAAGTCTACAGATGGGGTGCCCGTAGCGCGGAGATCGAGCCAACCATTACTTTGCACTACAATGGTGTGATAAGCCTTACTGTCATTGCCTGCACCGTTCACATAGGTGCCTGGTGCTATGATGACCCGTGTGGGCGTAGTAGTAGCATTGGCCGGAGCCTTATCTCCCGGTGTGGTGCCCCAGGTGGTCCCATTGTAGTATTCCCAGTTATTGGTAGTACCGGCTGTATTATTAGCGGCCAGGGTAGTAGATGAGGATACTGACCGGTAGTCACCTGCACGGTACACGAAATTGAGCACAGTGAGTGTGGCATTAGAAGAGGTCACGGTGCCGCAGGTGCCAGTCACTACTACAGAGTAGATGCTGCCATCGTCTGTGAGTGCTGCTGATGACAATGTGTAACTGGATGAGGTAGCACCGGAGATATTGACGCCACCCTTGCGCCACTGATAGGTGAGGCCGACGCCCGCTGCTGTGACGCTAAATGTAGCCGGGCTACCCACGCTCACCGTGGTATTAGCAGGCTGGGTGGTGATAGAGGTATTGGTATTGACAGTGACAGATGCAGAGCTCACAGCTCCTGCTGATGGGCATCCGCTATTGATAGCACGCACATACATGGTACCCGAGCTGCTCAGTGTATAGGCTGTAGTGGTAGGGGAGGCGGTGCTGGTGCCCGAAGCCGCAGTCTCCCAGTAGAGTGAGGCAGACGGTGCGCTATAAGTCAGGGTAGTAGAGCCGCAGGCGGGATTGGATGCTACGGAGATGGTACCTGTAGGTGTAGATGGTACGCTATTGACTGTGACCGTCACAGATTGACGCGTTGCGCTCAGACAGGAGCCATTCTCACCCTGTACAAAGTAGGTATAGCTACCTGCTGCGAGAGATGATGGCGTAGTGAGGTTATTGCCGGACACTGTGCCTGCAGGGGTGGTACCGGTAGTCACAGCACTGCCCCCGGTAGATGCGGTCCAGTAGGTGTAGGCGGTGGCCCCTGTGCTGCCCGCGCCTGTGATCGTAGCGGTAGACCCTGCGCATATGGCCGCAGGAGTGGCGCACGCAGGAGTGGTAGGCTGTGTAGTCAGTGTAGCTACTACAGCAGTCCTGCCCGATGTAGTACATCCTGCATTTGTCGCGTCTACATAGTAGGTAGTGGTAGAGGATATGGTCGGAGAGTAGCTATTGCCGGTAGCGATAGCAGTACCACCGCTGGATGCAGTATACCAATTGACCGTGCCGGCAGATGCCGTAGCGCCCAGTGTCACCGTACCACTACCGCAGGTAGTACTGGCCGGCGTAGTGCCGGTGATGGTAGGCTGTGTACAGGTATTGGGTGTGACATAGATATCATCAAAGTTGATACGGTTATTACCGGATGCAGCCAGGTTCACAATCCGGAAGCGGACATTGCCGGTCAGGTTTACAGTGATGACCTGCGTAGAGAATGAGCCTGCCGGTGCAGTATATGTACTGCTCACAAAAGCTGTAAATGTGGAGCCGCCATCTGTAGAAGCCTCCAGCCTCCAGGTCGCGCTCGCATCTGAGCCGTACATACCGTGAGAGACCGTCACCGTACCGAGCCCGGTGGTCAGGTCAAAGTTCATTTTGATAAGGCCTGCCGAATTTACGCGTGCAGACTGGCTACCGTTCATAAGGTCGCTGGCACTGGTGCCGAGGAGCGCATTGCTGAAGTTCCAGCTACCGGCTGTGCATGTCACATTGGCTGCAGAATAAGCTGTCTTGGAGCCAGCTTCAAAATCTTCCCATACGGCAGGATTGACAGTCAGTGTAGCCGAGCCTGAGGTGGCAGCCGTACATGGCGTGGTGCCACTCACCACACAGCGGTACTGGTAGCCCGACATGGTAGTAGCAGTAGGATTGATGACCAGTGATGCGGTGGTCACGCCGCTATATGGAGAGCCATTGCTCAGGCTGGCCCAACCTGTGCCATCATTGTACTGCCACTGATAGCCGCCTATAGTGCCGGAGGCAGCTACAGTGAATGTCTTAGATCCACCTGCTGTCACCGTAGCAGATGTCGGTGCGGCGGTGATGTTGATAGCAGTATTGATAGTGATACTACCCGAGTTCACAGTATTGGCAGACCAGCAGGTACCATTGTAGGCGCGCGCATAGATGGTACCGGTAGCAGCCAGGGAGTAGCCAGTACTGGTAGCATAGGTAGTACTTGTGCCACCTGCGGCAGTCTCCCAATAGATGCCCGATGATGGCGCACTGTAGCTCAGTGTAGCCGCTCCGCAGCTTGGATTAGCCGAGGCACTGATCGTGCCTGTAGGGTCAGCCGGCAGGGCATTGACAGTGATAGCACCGGATGGATTGCTCGTCACCGTGGTACATGGGCTATTGCCTGTCACTATACAGTAGTAGTAGTACGTACCTACCGTAGCCGGCAGGGTATAAGATGAGCCGGTAGCTCCTGTGATCAGTGTACCGGTCGTATTGTTATTGGCTGTATTGACATACCACTGATAGCCGACAGCATTGGATGCCGTGACTGATACAGAGGCAGGCGAGAAAGCCGTGCCTGCGCAAACAGTCTGTGCGGAGGTAGAGGGCTGAGCGGATATCGATGGAGCAGCCACGATGGTGATGGCCTGCGAGGCAGTAGCTGTACAGCTGCCTAGTGTGGATGTCACAGTGTAGGTGCCGCTGCTGGAGTAGTTAGCGCTGGCGCTGCTGCCGCCACCACCTGACCACGCGTATGAAGTACCTGTGCCGGAGGCTGTCAGTGTCACACTGCTACAGCCCGGGGTAGTACCTGATATGGATACCGTTGGATTAGTATTGACTGTCACGGCAGATGATGCTGTAGCAGTACAGCCACTCAGTGTAGAGGTGACCGTGTAGGTACCGCTGGAGGTGAATGTATTAGCCGCAGTAGTGGTAGAGGTGCCGCCGGACCATACATACGAGCTACCCGTGCCGGAAGCCGTCAGTGATACCGACGCGCAAGCGGTGGTAGTGCCGGAGATAGACAGGGTCGGGTTGACCCTGATGGTCAGGTCTGTACCATTGTCACTGCCGGAGACTGCAGGTGTATTGCTCACCACGCGAATGCGGTAGGCGGTACCCGCAGAGGCGCCGGATGGTATGGTGACGGATATGGACTGGCTGCCTGAGCCATCAGATACGATGCTCTGCAGTGCTGTAGGACTGGCGAAGCTACCTGCAGCATCAGAAAGCTGTGCGGTGAAAGTGGCAGTAGGAAACGCAGATGAAGCACTGTAGGTGAAAGGTACTGATATGCCAGATACTCCCTGGCAGAAAGGTGAACCTGGTACCGTGCCTGTAGTGATCGAATTATTGGTCACGTTGATCTGGACCTCATTGCTGGTCACGGTATTGCTGCAAGGTGCGCCGTAGGTAGTCTGGCAGACTACATAGTAGGTACCAGCAGAACCAAAGTTTGGTGTATAGGTAGTAGAGGTAGCACCACTTATCGTATTGCCATACGGACCTCCCGATGCCGTACTATAGTACCACTGGCGGCTGGTGGGTGCGCTGGTACCTTCTGTCACTGTGAGCGTGTTGCCATTCACTCCAGCAGTGATGTTTTGGGTAGGTGTAGGGGCTATGGTAGTAGTAGAGGTATTCACATTGATGGCCTGAGATGCCGTAGCCGTGCAGGTGCCTAAAGTGGATGTGACTGTGTATGTGCCACTGCCGGAGTAGGTAGCGCTCGCGCTGCTACCACCACCTGCTGACCACGCATATCCGGTGCCAGTACCACTGGCCGTGAGTGTCACACTGGTACAACCCGGCGTAGTACCGGATATGGACAGGGTAGGGTTGGGATTGACAGTGATGGACTGTGATGCTGTGGCCGTACATGAGCCCAGCGTAGAAGTGACGGTGTAAGTGCCGGTGGAGGAGAATGTATTGGCCGCCGTGTTTGTAGAACTGCCTCCTGACCACACGTAAGATGTACCTGTGCCGCTGGCTGTCAGTGATACTATACCACAGGCCGTAGTTGTACCTGATATGCTGAGGGTCGGGTTGCTATTCACCACAATGGCTTTCGAGGCTGAGGCAGTACAACCACTATTGGTGGCAGTCACTGAGTAGGTACCTGAAGAAGAGTAGGTAGCCGTAGAGGTGCTGCCTCCACTGTTTGACCATACATAAGTATTACCACTGGTGCCAGATGCTGTGAGCGTGATAGATCCGCAGCCAGGAGTAGTGCCTGAAATTGATACGGTAGGTGTGGTACATCCCGAAGTTATACTTACATCGTCAATGGTAAGATTAACTGATCCCGACTTGGTATATGTCCATTTGACATAGCGACTCGTACTTAGAAGTGTAAACGGTCCATAGCTTGTACACGAGGTAGATAGAGTAATGGTGCCGCTCACAGTAGTCCACGTACTGCCGTTAGATGACTCTTGTAACAGCAGGCTACAACCTGTAGGCGTTGCTGTAGCTTTTGTTGTAAATGAAACTGTACCTGCCTGGCTGCTAAAATTGACAATATAATTATCTGCTGTCGTAGCGAATTTGCCGCCATCATTTGTCGAACAGGCAAAGGTCGTTGCATAATTACCTCCAGCGTTGTCTGTCCATCCTGTAGGTGTTGTTCCCCAAGCTGTCCTGGATAAAGGAAGTGTAGCTTGCGACCATCCGGTCAGACTCATAGCTACTAGAAAAAGGGTCATCAGAGATTTGCTAATAGATAAACCACAAGACTGTTGGAAGTCGATCTTCTTCTTCATGAGGGATGTTTGAAATTTAGGAGGCGCAAAACTACTAACAATATCCCTGCCAACGAAGGTAATCCGGCTTTTTTTTGGGGTAATTCGCCGCTTTTAGCGGGTCAATGGTTAAAACTTAACACAGTGTTAAGACGCTGATAATGAGGGCGTGACGAATGTTAATTTACTATATCTAAATATATAACTTGTTTATGTCCTATCCACTATACCACATTTCCAGAAAATCGGACAGTCTAGGCCACTATTTCGTCCAGTCTTTGGGATAGGGTTTTAACAATTGGTCCGGCTTTGGCCGGTATCTGATCCATGGCATATTCACTCAGGGCGGTGATCGTGAGAGAGGGATTCACGCCGAGATTGCAAGGCATGATGGAGCCATCGAGGATGTAGAAATTGTCATAGCCGTGCACACGGAAGTTTTCATCTACTACACCCTCTTCGCGCGTCAGGCCTATAGGGCAGCCGCCCAGGATATGCGCTGTAGATGCAAGTGAGAAGAAGACCTCGCTAAAGGCATTTTGCGGTACGCCATTCACTTTGGCAGCGTAGCGATAGAGTGTCTCTTGTCCTATAGGTATGAAGCTCGGTACCTTCTGCCCGCTGTCATTTACCATAGACATGCTGCCCCTGCGCCATACCATGCGCATAGAGTTTTCGAGCTCCTGCATGATGAGGAAGATGATAGACGTACGTGCTATGTTGCCATTGAATATCGTGCGTAGAAACTGTATGGGATGGGTGATGAGATTGCCGAGCATTTTGGCAGTGCGCACCGGTGCGGGGCCATCTCCCGCGGCCATCACACCCAGCTTCTGCATAGCGCCCGATCCATCGGGAAATTTGCAGAGCTCGATGTGGGTCTTTTCGTCCGGGTCAAAGATCGAGTTGATAGCTATACCATGATTCAGCTTGCGGTCTGCAGATACGATGCCACTCAGCATCTCAGAGTTGGTCAGGATATTCTCACCCAGCCGGTCCGACAGGTGGGTCAGCGTACCGGTCTCATACTTCATACGGAGCAGCAGGTCCATCGTGCCCAGCACACCTCCGCTCATCACGAGGCCACGGCTGCGATATATTTTCCGGCGTTTATTAAACCATGACGTGCTGCACTCCGTGTGGATCAGGTACTCGCCGTCTATGTGCTCTATCTTTGTGACCAGTGTCTCAGCGAGTATCTCCGCACCGAACATATGCTCCGCAAACCAGAGGTAATTTTTATCCAGCGTATTTTTTGCGTTTTCGCGGCAGCCTACCATACAGGCCGCACACTCAGTGCAGCCTTTGCGCAAGGGACCCAGGCCCTTGAAGTAGGGGTCTTTTTCTTCGCCGGGCCGGCCCAGGTATACACCGACATAGTCCACGTGGCCGTATGTATCAGAGCGGCCCATGTCAGCAGCCACCTCTTTCAGCACGCGGTCCTCTTCATATTCCCTATTGTATTTGGCAGAGCCTAGCATAAACCTGGCCTGCTCATAGTACGGCGCGAGCGTTGTTTTCCAGTCTTTGATATGAGACCATATCTTATTGGTATAAAAACTCGGCTTGGGCATCATATGCGTATTGGCATATACCAGGGAGCCGCCACCTACACCTACACCCGACAGGATAAAGACCTGCCGGAAGAAAGTGAGCTTTTGTATGCCGAAGCACTTGACCAGTGGCATCCAGAGGTATTTGGCTACATTCCAGTTGGTCCTGGCGTAGTCTTCGTTTCGCCAGCGTTTGCCTTTCTCTATCACGAGCACTTTGTAGCCCTTCTCTGAGAGGCGCATGGCCGAGACCGAACCGCCAAAGCCGGAGCCGATCACGATATAGTCAAATGTGTCAGACATTTATTTGCTAGTTTTACTTGCGTCAAAATTGAACTGATGACAATTTCCCAAATCACAAAAGAAGTGCCTCAGCTCATCGGCTCTTTGCCTGGCGAAATAGCATATGAGCTGATGCCGCTGCTGAAAGATATACAAAATAGCAGGGTAGGCGAAGCGGCCAGGGAAAAAGCCAAACCCATCTCTGCGGTTAACAGGCCATTGCCAGATAAATTGGCTCAATAAATTATCTTTTCCAAATTTAGCACGCTGATAATCGTCTTCATAAGCGGTAATCAGGATATACAGATAAAAATGAATCCACCTCTCGATATAGCACCTTTCACCTCCTGGAGCGGAGGCAAGCTGCCACTGGTCATAGCCGGCCCATGTAGTGCAGAAACCGAAGACCAGGTACTGCAAACAGTAAAGCGCATGGTGGCTGCATCAGACGGTATAAGCATGATACGCGCCGGTGTATGGAAACCGCGCACAAGACCTAACTCTTTTGAGGGGGTCGGTGCTATAGGACTGCCGTGGGTCAAGGCTGCGGGCAATGCCGTGGGCCTGCCTGTGACAGTAGAAGTGGCAAACTCCGGCCACGTAGAGCTGGCGCTGAAAAATGAAATTGACGTGCTATGGATAGGTGCACGTACTACAGTGTCTCCATTTATAGTACAGGAGATAGCGGAGGCGCTGCGTGGCATAGACATACCGGTCATGATCAAAAATCCGGTCAATCCTGACCTGCAGCTGTGGCTAGGCGCCATAGAGCGCTTCACGCAGATAGGGATCACTAAGATCGCGGCGATACATCGGGGTTTCTCTACCTATGAGAAGTCTGCCTACCGCAACCCACCCATGTGGGAGATACCTATAGAACTGCGGCGGCGGTACCCGCAGATACCGATCATAGTAGACCCCTCTCATATGGGTGGTACGCGCGACCTCATTTATCCCCTTTCTCAGCAGGCTATGGATATGGGGTTTGATGGCCTGATGATAGAGACGCATATCAATCCGGACAAAGCCTGGAGCGATGCAAAGCAGCAGGTCACTCCGGAGGCACTTGGCGCTATCCTACGAGACCTTGTGGTCAGACAGCCACATCTGGAGCATAATGAGTTTCACACACTGCACGAGCTGCGCGCCAAAGTGGATCGTATAGATGACTATATCATAGAGATGCTGGCCGAGCGTATGGGTATCAGTGAGCAGATAGGCCAGTTCAAAAAGGATCATGATCTGGCAATCCACCAGAGTGAGCGCTGGGCAGCTATCGTCAAGCGCGCCCTGGCCAATGGCAAGACAGGTGGGTTGACTGAGGATTTTATCCTCAAATTATTTCAGCAGATACATAACGAAAGCATCATACATCAGGGCAAGGTGATGGGGAAATAAAGTTATGGCAATTGCCCATCCCCCGGCGGCATAGAGTTTGAAGCCTTTTATGCGAAGACAAGTATTTGTAAACGCATAAAAAGTGAAATCATGTCTAAGACTAAAAAGCAACAACCGCACGCCAAAAAGAGTGAAACTACTCCGGCGCACAAGTCCGCCAAGAGCAATCCCAAAGGAGATAAGAAGAATGCATCGCTAGAGCCATATCCTGCCAGTGAAGATGTATATAGCCAGGACGAAATAGACAGCAGCGTAGATCCCGATGATCCTACCCGCCGCAAAGCCCGCAACGAGGCACCTGATGCACCCAATGAAAAAGGCTTCCAAGATGATATGACCGGAGAGGACCTGGATATACCCGGCAATGGTGAAGATGAACACAGCCGTGCGAACGGTGATGAAGACGAGGAAAACAACTACTACAGCCTGGGCAGCTAAAAACTGCGGCCAGCGTGATTGAGGTAAAACAAAACGCTGAAGCAGGCGATCATAAAGCTGGATGAAAGCAAGGTCATGCGCGCCGAGTGCGCGAAATCGGCCTTGCTTTTATCTTTCAGAGTGATGATGAACCAATAAAGAAAATAGCCTGTGACAGGTAGGAGGCAGATATTGAAGATCAGGAAATGATCCGGTGTATAATAGCGCGTAAAATAGTACCAGGCTATGGCATTCCCCGCCAGAAAGAGCGTGGCAGTAAAGACAAAAGTGCCGATGATGCCGAGCCTATAGCTAATGGTCATATCTCCGCGCGAGCTATCCTCCTCATGCTGATAGACCTGTGTCAGTGGATAAAAGCCGCCGATGAGTAAAGTAGCAATAGCCATGCACAAAAGATGGGGAGTAGTAAACCAACCCATCGAGAAGTCATTTACGGCAGTCATGTTGACCATCATAAAGGTGTAAGCTCCCTGAAAGATCACCACCACGAGCCAGGCCGTGATACCGTATTTCTTCAGCCGGATGCCATGCCAGCTGTATGCTTTGGACATGGCAATATAAATGGCGATCAGGATCACCAGTCTCCATCCTACCAGCAGGCTTAGCGCCAGGCCTATACCATCCATCACGATACTGGCATAAAAGAGATGGCGGGTCGCTTTCGGAGGATTTTTGAGCCCGCCTATACTGCCCTCATCCTGATCCATATAGCTATTGTAGGCATTGCTACCGGGGTAGATGAATAGGTGCAGGACAAAGAACAAAATAATGGTAGGATACCACTCAATACCTCCGGCCTGGCTCAGCGCAAATACATAGATAGGCAGCAGGAAAAAGGAGAAAGGTATGCGTAGCAGAGTGATCGTATCGCGATCAAAAATTCCTAAAATGGAACTACCTGCATGTGGGTCAGCAGCGGTGTGTGCCATACGAGTGGGGAATGGTGCAATAATTGCGTCTCAAAAAACGGACCTCATTTCTTATAGTATATACCAGTAAAACCATCCGTCTCATGTCCCGCCCCAATATTTACAGTATAGGTACTGCACTGCCTCAGCATAAAATAGCCCAGAGCACACACCACGAGTTGCTACAGGCCTCACCGGCCATAGGCCGTAAGCAAAAGCTACAGATCAGAAAGATTTACGGCAGGACGGGCATAGACTACCGCCATAGCGTGCTGGAGGAGTTTGGCCGACCTGAAAATGGGGAAAATATTCTCTTTTTCCCGTCAGATCAGGAGCGTATGACCCCAGTTTCCACGCGCATGAAGATTTTTGAAGAACAGGCCCCCGATCTTTGTATGAAAGCTGTGAATGATTGTCTCTCGCAGTTGGATGATTTTGACCTGGCTCGGATCAGCCATATTGTGACTTTCAGCTGCACAGGTATGTACGCCCCGGGGCTGGACATCCAGCTGGTAGAGCGCCTGGCGCTGAATAAGAATGTGGAGCGGACTTGTGTAAACTTTATGGGGTGCTATGCTGCGATCAATGCCATCAAATCTGCCTACTACATCTCCAGGGCTGAGCCCGAAGCAGTAGTATTGATAGTAGGGATAGAGCTATGTACCCTTCACTACCAGAAAAACGAAACCGAAGACCAGATCGTAGCGAATGCACTATTCGCAGATGGTGCTGCTGCGGCTATCATATCATCTGCCCCGATAGCCAGGTCAGACGAGGCGCCCGTGCTGGCTCTGGATAGCTTTTATGCAGAATTTGAATCTGCCGGCAAAGAAGAAATGGCATGGCGCATAGGTGATCACGGCTTTGACCTGAAGCTAAGCTCCTATGTACCGGACCTGATAGAAAAAAATATCAGGACCATCATGGAGAAAATATTTGAGCGAGCAGACCTCACGCAGGATGACATTAGTTTTTATGCCTTACACCCGGGCGGAGTCAGCATACTAGAGGCCTGTGAAAAGGCGTTAGGTATAAGTAAGGAGCAGAACCGACACTCCTATGATGTCCTCCGGCATCATGGCAATATGTCATCTGTCACTATACTCTTTGTCCTGAAGCGATACATGAAGGAATGGAGGCGCAGCGATACAGGCCGCAAGATGCTGGCCTATGCGTTTGGCCCCGGCCTGACCATGGAGTCTATGATAGCAGAAGTATCGATCACCCACAAAAAAGTAAAGTATGCCAAACCTCACCATCAGAGCGCATGATACAGAGCTAATGGACCTGCCTACAGCAGGAGAAGTGGAAACGCGCCACGCGCTGCGCGAGATAGATGCTATCAACCGCCTGCTGGGTGGGTATAGTGTCATATTTGATGCGCTGGAGAAGCTTCAATGGACTGACAAGACGATGACCATAGTAGACCTGGGCAGCGGTGGCGGTGATATGCTGCGGGCTATATCTGACTGGGCACTGCATCACAAGAGGCACGTCAACCTCATAGGTATAGACTACAACCCCGTCATGACAAACTATGCCCGGGAGCAGTCGGTGGTTTTCCCAAATATTCATTTCCGCACTATGAATGTGCTGGATGAAAGACTGATGGATGAACGGGCAGACGTGATTATCAATTCTCTTTTTTGCCATCATTTCGATCAGGAGCAGCTCGTCACGCTGGTGCAGCGTATGCATGCATTGGCAGCACAGGCAGTGATCATCAATGATATTCACCGGCATTGGTTCGCCTACTACTCTATCAAGGCCCTGACATGGCTCTTCTCGCGAAACCCGCTGGTACGCTATGATGCTGCCCTGTCAGTAGCACGCTCGCTCACACGCAAAGAATGGCAGGCGGTACTCAAAGCAGCAGGCATAGAAAACTATACGCTCCGGTGGATGTGGGCTTTCCGCTGGCAGATCATCATCAGAAAATAATATGGCTACCGCGCGCTCGGAGAGAGATGTGATCATCATAGGCGGTGGACTGGCAGGACTGACCGCAGCCATTATGCTATCACGTGCAGGGCTGGACGTATTAGTTCTGGAGAAGGGAAGCTACCCCTCTCACAAAGTTTGCGGTGAATACATCAGCAATGAAGTATTGCCATTCCTGAAATCCATAGGCCTTGACCCCTTCCGCCTAGGTGCGAGTAGCATATCGCAACTGCGCATATCTACACCATCCGGCAAGAATATTCATACACCACTGGATCTGGGAGCCTTTGGCCTCAGCAGGTACGTGCTGGACCATGCGATGTGTGATATCGCTATAAACAGCGGCGCAGAGGTGCTCACAAAAAGAAAGGTGACAGATGTTTCTTTTCAGGACGATCAATTTGCTGTGGGGACCAATACTGAAGAATCTTTTACTGCCTCACTGGTGATAGGTAGCTATGGTAAAAGGGATACACTGGATAAGCAGCTGAATAGGGATTTCATACAGGAGCGGACAGGATACCTGGGTGTGAAATACCATATCAGGACTGACTACCCCACGGATGAAATAGGACTGGATAATTTTGAAGGAGGATACTGTGGTATATCGCGCGTGGAAGACGGAAAGTACAACCTCTGCTATATCTATCACCGTCCGCGAAATGCTGTCTATAAGACCATACCGGATATACAGGAACACATCATGTATCGCAATCCTGTGATCAGGCGCATTTTCACAAACTCTGATTTCCTCTTTCCCAAACCGGAGGTGATAAATGATTTTTCTTTTGCGGCAAAGAAGGCGGTAGAAGACCATATACTGATGTGTGGAGACGCAGCCGGGCTCATCACACCGCTATGTGGCAATGGCATGTCTATGGCCATCCACGGGGCCAAACTCCTGAGTGAACTCATCATAGCAACTGATGTAAGCACCATCACTCCACTGAAGCGAAGGGGGCTGGAGGCTGAATATACCAGGCGCTGGCAAAAGCTTTTCGGCAGCAGATTATTCTGGGGCAGGACCATTCAGGGACTATTTGGCAATGAAACTGTCTCTGAGATCGCTATCCGCGCCCTCCACGCTATACCACCAGTAGAGCGGGCCCTGATAGCGGCTACCCACGGTGATCCGATCGCTATCTGATCAGACTGGAAAGTAAAGGTAGAAAGTGGCTCCCTCTCCGGGTACTCCCCGCGCAGTGATGAAGCCATGATGTGTTTCCATGATCTTTTTGCAGAGCGCGAGACCCACGCCGGTACCTCCAAAGGCAGCATGCGCATGTAGCCGGCTAAATACTTTAAAGATGGATTGGCTGTATTTATCTTCAAACCCTATCCCATTGTCAGATATAGACACCAGATGATATAGCTTCAGCGGCAGGTGCTCTATAGGGGTGTACTCCTTCATGCCTTGATACCGGATGGCGATGTGTGGTGTAATGCCTTCCCGTGTAAACTTCATCGAGTTGCGAATGAGATTGCTGAAAAGCTGTGCAAGCAGGAAAGAGACACCCTGTACCTCCGGCAGCTCATCATAGTCTATCATGGCTCTATGATTGGCTATCTCATCGTCCAGGTCATAGATCACACTTTGCACTATTTTATCCAATGATACAGCGGTCAGCCTGTCCTCGCTATTGCGCACGCGCGAATAGGTCAGCACATCGTTGATCAGCGTTTGCATACGGCTGGCAGATCCCTGTATCTTCTGGAGGCTCGCCTGTATGCTATCCGGTAGCTCCAGTGCCTCGGCATCCAGGATACGCGAGGCAAATACCTGTATCTTTCTCAGTGGTTCTTTGAGGTCATGGGTACTGATCCAGTTGAGGTTTTCCAGCTCCTGATAGGCCTCTGTCAGCCGCACGCTGAGCAGCCTGTATTTGGTCTCCTCCTCGCGCAGGAAAAGCGTATTGATAAACTTCTGGAGTGAGTGCGCATAGTTGGCCGCTGCATTTAGCTCGGGTTTTTCCCACTCTATACTGCGGCACTTGACTATCTGCTTCCAGGCATGAAAGGATCTGCGTGGTGATAGCTGATCCCTGTCTTTCTCTATGGCTTTATTGGGATCACCGGCCCAGTTGACCTCGTGGATCGTCTCGGGTCGAAACCAGATAATGCAGTTTTGCTGCATTTTATCCAGCGCATGATAGATGATGCCTGCCGCCGTCTGACAGGCTTCTTCTGCATCCTGGTCCGCTTCATGTACCTGCGAGGTACTGAGGTAGCCGTTCACTGCATTCCCTGCGGCCCATCCCGCCAGCCTTTGTATCTCGCTGTCTCCGGGTGTGAGCCCTCCTCTGTAGATCACATCATCCAGTACTATGGCTACGCCGCGCGCGCGGCAGAGGTCCAGGAGGTCCGGTTCATTTGCGATCGTATGAAATGCGCTTCTGTCCAGGTCAAAGTTTTTTGCCAGTAGACTGTCTAGCGACTGATTGACCAGTTTAGATGTCTCATATTCTTCTGCTATCTGGCGCACACCTATCTGAGACGCCATAAAGTGCCCCTGCAGACGTGCTGCGATACGAGCATGGCTATTGATGGGCCGGGGGCCATGATAGTGATGGCAGGCTATGAGTCCCCACAGGCGTCCCTCATGCATCAGTGAGATACTCGTAGAGGCGCTGACACCCATATTGTGCAGGTACTGCACGTGAATGGGCGAGACACTGCGTAATATCGAGAATGTCAGATCAAGGTCCTTATTTGTTTTGCTGCTGCGCGTATAGATAGGCACTGGGGTATAGTCTATGTCGCCTATCACACGGATCAGGTTTTTGCGGTACAGCTCGCGTGCCTGCGGCGGGATATCAGTATGCGGATAGTGCAGGCCAAGGAACGATTCCAGCTCCTCTATTTTGCTTTCAGCTATTACCTCACCATTATAGTCCTCGTCAAAGCGATAGACCATCACCCGGTCATAGCCTATGATATGGCGGGTACCATCAGCTACAGCCTGGCAGAGCATCTGCAGGCTTGTGGCCTGCTCCATATAGCCTACGAACCTGCGCGTCTGTGTATAGAGCGCCGTGAGGTCGGGCAGGTCGGTGATAGCGGCTTCAAACTCCAGCACCCAAACATCTCCTGACCGGTGTATGGTAGTCTCAAAATGCTTGCCTCCCAGTGTCAGACCCAGCGGTGCGGTGAAGGTGCCTGTGAGCGCATGCAGGTATTTCTGCATGGCGGACAGTTGCTCTGTGCCTAGTATCGAGACGATATCTTTGCCCAGCAGCTCATCATATGCCATGCCGGTATGCTCGTTTACATTACCACTGCAAAACTCTATCTGAAAAGTACCCGCATGCATCCCTATGAGAAACCCATGAGGCTGTATGGACCCGGGTATATGTATTGGTTCACTCTCGCAGTTCTCCAGATTGACCAGATCGCGATTGACTATATCTTTAATGCTCATGCTGACTATTAGCCGCAAAGTAGCGGTCAATAGCAGCAAAGGCATGCACAGCACCCTTTATGATCTCGTCGCCATTGCCACTGCGCTCTGCGTAGTTGGTTAGGTTTGATAAAAAGTTTTTCCACTTCACACCTGTCTCTGCACCATATCCGGCAAAAAAACCGGCTCCGCGATGTTCGTCAAGTTTCAATGTTTCCTGCACATGCTTTAGTATGACCCTGCCGCCCAGGGTAGAACCCTCTATGACATACATATATCCCAGCGCAAACGGGACATTGAATTCTTTTTCATCAGGGTGGAAGAGAGCAGGCTGCTGCTGCTCCTGACTACTGAGCGATGCCAGGTCTGCGTGGATGTGTTGCAATTTATGCCGCTCATGCAGATCGGGCACGATATCCTGCACAGCAGGGAAGATGACCTTCTCAGTGAATGCGACCACTTCACCCATTAGCGTGAGGTAGCGTTTATATATTTTTTCATCGAGAGCGGGTGACATCAGTGATGTGGACACAGCGTTAGCCTCCAGAGCCGAATGCATAGGAGCGGTCTCAGTTCTTAGCTTTCGGAGGAAAACATCAGAAGCAGTACCGGAAGGGTGAGAAGGAGTAGTTGTCATTTTTTAGGAAGCTCTGAAGACAAAATTTTCTTTGCCAGGATCAAAGGTTTTCCAGTCTATACCCAGACTATGTCGCAGCACTTTTTTGATAGCCTTGTAGCTGGTAGGTTTGGGTACATAGAGGTTGGCACCCAACTCGCGGGAGCGGTTGATCGTTTTCTCATCATCAGAAGTAGAGAAAATTACTACCGGTATATTTCGTGTCTTAGTATCTTTTCTGATTTCAGTGAGCGCCTGATAGCCATTCATCAGCGGCATATTGAGATCGAGGAAAATGACATCGGGAGCAGGTGGGGGACTTTGCAAAAGGTTCAGGAGTTGGCGGCCATCGCTGCGCATGTGCAGGTCATATGAACCACCGATCTCTTCTACTGCCTCTCTGAAAAGCTCCTGATCATCCAGATCATCATCGGCGTAAAAGATATGCTTGTTGTTATTCATGATGTAATTTATTCATAATCATGCCAAAACGAGCATGTTTTGGGCATTTAATCATTTTCTTTCGGTTAATGAAAAAAGGCATTTCCCAATGTGGGGAATTAATTGCTTTTAAAGCCAACAAAGTCGTTATCAGGGTGTTTCTTTAAGTTTTATAATTTGCAGCGATAAACAAAAAGACATGTCAGCTACTACAGATAAAAGGATCATAACAGCACCACGGGGTACTACTATCTCATGCAAAGGATGGGTGCAAGAAGCAGCGCTACGCATGCTATGCAATAACCTCGATCCGGAAGTAGCCGAGAGACCTGAGGATCTGATAGTGTATGGCGGCATAGGCAAAGCAGCGCGCAACTGGGAGGCATTTGACAAGATCATCTCCTGCCTGCAAAACCTGGAAGAAGATGAAACGCTCATGGTGCAAAGTGGAAAGCCCGTCGGCATACTGCGCTCACACAGGGATGCGCCGCGTGTATTGATAGCCAACTCAAACCTGGTGGGCAAATGGGCTACGTGGGAGCACTTCCGCGATCTGGAGAAGAAGGGGCTGATCATGTACGGACAGATGACCGCAGGCTCGTGGATCTATATCGGTACGCAGGGCATCGTGCAGGGCACATACGAAACCTATCTCTCACTTGCCGCGCAGCATTACAGCAACTCCCTGAAGGGTACGCTGAATGTGACAGCCGGGCTGGGTGGTATGGGTGGTGCTCAGCCTCTGGCCATCACTATGAATGAAGGTGTGGCACTGATAGCAGAGATGGAGGAGTGGCGTATCAAGAAGCGCATAGAGACACGGTACCTGGATGAATATTACACTGATATAGACCAGGCTATAGACCGGTCTCTGGAGGCAAAAAATAATAAAGAGGCAGTATCTATAGGTGTACTCTGCAATGTAGTAGATCTGCTGCAGCGACTCCTGGACAGGAATATCATACCCGATACGCTCACTGACCAGACATCAGCCCATGATGAGCTGATAGGTTACTTCCCCGAGGGGCTGAGCGTGGAGCAGGCATGTGTACTGAGAGATAGTGACCCTGAGGAGTACAAGCGGCGCTCACTGGATACGATGGCGCGACACGTGCGCCAGATGCTGGAGCTCCAGCAGCGGGGTGCTATCACTTTTGACTATGGCAATAACCTGCGCGGACAGGCCAAAGACAAACGTGGCGTACAAAATGCTTTTGACTTCCCTGGCTTCGTGCCTGCTTATATCCGTCCTCTTTTCTGCGAGGGCAAAGGGCCTTTCCGCTTTGTGGCGCTGAGTGGCGATCCGGCAGATATAGCAGTATGCGATGCGAAGCTGAAGGAATTGTTTCCGGATAATACCGGCCTGCTGCGCTGGCTGGAGATGGCCAAGGAAAAGATCGCCTTTCAGGGATTGCCGGCGCGTATCTGCTGGCTCGGCATGGGAGACAGGGAGAAGGCAGGCCTCGCATTCAATCAACTGGTGAAAGAAGGTAAAGTAAAAGCTCCGATCGTGATAGGACGTGATCATCTCGACACGGGTTCCGTAGCCTCGCCAAACCGTGAGACAGAAGCCATGATGGATGGCTCTGATGCCATAGCAGACTGGCCTATCCTGAATGCCCTGATCAATACTGCGGGCGGCGCGAGCTGGGTCAGCTTTCACCACGGAGGCGGCGTAGGTATGGGCTACTCCCTGCACGCAGGTATGGTGATCGTAGCAGATGGTACGGATGCTGCTGCACAGAGGCTCGGCCGTGTGCTGCATAATGATCCTGCCATGGGTGTGATACGGCATGCAGATGCAGGCTATGAGATAGCCAAAGAAACCTCACGGAAATTTGGGCTTGATATTTGATTCTATCGGGCCAAACATTACCGCGCTATGTACGAAAAGAAAATAGAGCCATACCTGGTATCTCTCGGAGATCGTTTTTTGCATTATACACCGCGTCTGATCGCTGCGGTCATATTCTTCGTAGTAGGTCTTTGGGTGGTAAACCGGTTGACCAAACTGATAGCTAAGGCCATGCACCGTGAGAAGCTGGACTCCTCTCTGCAGTCCTTTCTCTCCAGCCTCATCAGCATCGGGCTCAAAGTATTTCTGGTGATCACGGTAGCAGAGATACTCGGCATACAGACTACCTCTCTGGTAGCTGTGATGGGTGCTGCCGGCCTGGCAGTAGGCCTCGCGCTGCAGGGTTCGCTGAGCAACTTTGCGGGCGGGGTATTGATACTCGTTTTCAAACCATACAAAGTAGGCGATACCATTGAGGCACAAGGTCAGGTAGGGACGGTGCAGGAGATACAGATATTCAATACCATCCTGCTCATGGGCAATAACAAAACGGTGATCCTCCCCAACGGTGCGGTCTCAAACGGCACCATAGTCAATCAGACGCGCTACGGTACGCTGCAGGGAGAGTTTCTGGTCACGATAGCCGGCGATAGCGATCTGGCACAGGCGCGCGCAGTGATCTTGCAAACAGTAAATGCTAATCCTCGCGTCCTCAAAAGTCCGGCTGCCTCCGTAGATGTGACCCAGATCAATAACGGGATCACACTGGCTGTTCATCCTTTCGCCAAAACAACTGACCTGGGACCTATGATGTCAGAGCTGCAGGAGCAGGTAAACAGTGCACTGATCAAAAGTAATATCAAGCGGCCCATACCCACCACTATCAGCATTACAAAGAGTAGCTGATATCATTTCTCAAAACCGAACTCATGGAATACCTCAAATAGCTGCTCATAGATATACTCCTTGCTGAGGCTGTATTTTTCGAGGCTGTAGTCATGATTAGATTGATAGTTTTTCTGACGGCGTTCCTCTTTCTCCAGCGCTGCCATGAAATGTGCTGACACATCCCAGTTGAAATGCTTATAGACCTTCAGGACAGTATCCTTAGGTTGCTCTACCAGGTCATCATACTTCAGGGCTATGAATTGTGAGGGAGGTATCACTTTGCGCATTTCTGCCAGGTACAGGTAAAACTGTATGCCCAACTCTGCAAATGCAAGGCGGCGTGGATCATTATCAGGTATCGATTTGCCATACATCACGGAGAACATACTCGTCATAGACGGCAGCGCCTCATACGGGTGCCTCGCTATATAGATGATCTTGGCATCAGGGAATCGCTCCAGCAGCGACTGAAACCTGCCCGTACTCATTACGTTCTTGGCCAGGTAGGTGCGATCCTTGCCGGCTGCATGCATAAAACGCTTCACGCTGCTCTCATAAAAGTCCATCGCATTCTTGCGGACGTGCTTAGGCTCATGATCCAGAAACTTATTGCCGTGTATCACATCATAATAGGGGAAGGGTATAAATGCGCCGATGCTCATCATCATCTGTGCAAAGACGAGCTCATCTTCCTCAGCCTTATTGAACCCCATGGCGTGAATATCATCCCAGCCACCCCAGAAAACCTCGTCAAGTTTATTGAGCGTACTGCTGATAAACCGCCCTGCATGCCGGTCTATCCACTGCACGAGATTGGCCAGTCGGGTGAAGGAGGCCGTCATGAAAAAAGTGTGGGCAAACTTAGTGTAAGCAAAATGCATATCGTCCAGGCTGATGAGCCTGTGCAGGTAGGTCGTACCACTGCGCGGATTGGCAATAATGAATACGGGCTGTTTGATCTTTATTTTGTGAAAGCCGCTGTAAAATATCTCGTCTATCAGTCGGAAGATGAGATTTACCAGCTGGTTGAGAAAGAACATGAATATAAAAAAAATGGAAAGCAACCACACCTTAAGGCTGAATTTGCGATAGGTATAGGCTATGATCTGCCCGAGGATACGGTAGCGCACATAGTAAAATCCTGCGGAGAAATATTTCATACAGTAAGTGGACGATACAAAGCAAGGAAAATTTGGCCACCTGTGAAATGGACGCGCCATGCATGTGGAAACTTTAGAAACAAAGCGTGTGAAATGAGCGCCGAAACGTCCATTTGTCGTCTGGTCTTTCCTATATTTATCAAATGCTTACGCCGAGACAGGTATTCCTGCAGCATGTGGCCCAGACCAGCACCGCTCCCCTGATGATAGAGATAGAGCGGGCGGAGGGCATATATATGTATGGACCGCATGGGAAAAAATACCTGGACCTGATATCGGGTATCAGTGTAAGCAGCCTGGGCCACAGCCATCCGCGTATAGTACAGGCGGTGCAGGAGCAGGCCGCAAAATATATGCACCTGATGGTGTACGGAGAGTTTGTAGCATCGCCACAGACCTCATATGCACAGGCACTGACGGCGCTACTGCCACCTGCTCTTGATTCTGTATACTTCACTAACTCGGGCGCGGAGGCCGTAGAGGGGGCCATGAAGCTGGCCAAAAGGCATACCGGCAGGATGCAATTTGTCCACTTCAGAAAATCATATCATGGCTCTACACAGGGCGCGCTAAGCCTGATAGGCGATGAATACTTCAAAAGAGCCTTTCGTCCGCTGCTACCTGACGTAGTAGAGCTAGAGTATGGCCATATGGATGACCTGGAGCAGATCACGCCGCACACGGCCGCCGTGATCATAGACCCGGTACAGGCAGAGTCTGGCGTGACCATCCCTACTGCCCACTACATGCAGGCGCTGCGACAGCGCTGTACGGATACAGGCGCCCTCATGATCATGGACGAGATACAGACAGCCTTTGGCCGCTGTGGCTCTATGTTCGCCTTTGAGCAGTATGAGATCGTGCCGGATATCCTGCTACTGGCCAAAGCTTTTGGCGGTGGTATGCCTTTGGGAGCATTCATAGCGGACAGGCGTATCATGCAGGACCTGACAGACAATCCGGTGCTGGGACATATCACCACCTTTGGCGGGCATCCGGTCAGCTGTGCAGCAGGACTGGCTGCGCTACAGGTTTTGCAGGAAGAGAACCTGATAGCAGACGTAGAGCGCAAAGGATCACTATTTGAGTCTAAGCTCCGGCACCCAAAGATCAGATCGGTACATCGCAAGGGACTGATGATGGCGCTGGAGTTTGACAGCTATGAGCAAAATAAAAAGATCATAGATAGCTGCATAGCAGATGGCGTTCTGACGGACTGGTTCCTCTTCGCTCCGCAGTCTATGCGTATAGGGCCGCCACTGATCATCAGTGATGCCGAGATAGACCATGCCTGTGGTATCATATTAAATGCTATAGAGCAGTGCTGAAGTTTTTTTCATATATCAGCATGGCTGTGATGCTCCTGGGCATCGCCTCTTGCCACAAGGGAGAGATCATGCTGCACATACAGCGGATAGACGCACACACAGCCTATGACCTCAATGATGTCAAATTTGTGAATGACTCTGTAGGGTATATATGCGGGGGGCCTCGCTATGCGTCCGGTATTTTCATACGCACACTGGATGGAGGCCGTACATGGTCGGTGCCTGACTCAGTGATGACGTCCACCTTGTATACGATACACTTTTTTTCGGCCGGAGAGGGATTCGTGGGTGGTTTTTATGGCCATGCTACCTACACGGCTGACAGCGGGCATACTTTCAGTGATGTGTCCTTTAGCAGTATAGCTATCAACCAGCTTTCTTTTTATGGCAGGCAGAGAGGTGTAGCAGCCTGCGGCTGGGGATACAAGGGTGGTCCGATCTATAACACGACTGATGGAGGAGCCACATGGCAGCAGGCATATTTTGACTCGCTGCATACCTTTATAGGCTGCGCCTACCTGGACGATAGTACAGTAGTAGTCTGCGGCTATGGTACTGTAGTGCGCTCTACAGATGGAGGGCATACATATCGGGTGGTGAAAGAAAACGGCGATTTCTACCAAAATATGCAGTTTGTAAACTCTATCACCGGATATGCAGTAGGCTATCAGGGCGAGATCATCAAAAGCACGGATGCCGGCAAAAGCTGGCGCATAGTGAAGGGCGGCAATGGCCTTTTTGGCAAGGTCGATCATCTCATGGGCCTGGACTTTATAGATGAGAATAATGGATACGCAGTAGGTGAGTCAGGCCTGATGGTGCATACGTCCGATGGCGGGCTCAACTGGCAGACTGTAAAACCGTTCACCGGGGAAAGGCTGCGCGGTATCCATATGTTCTCTGCCACATCAGGAATAGTAGTGGGAGGTGGAGGATCGGTATACCTTTTCCAGGAGTGATCAGTGGCTGAGCATATCTTTCTCTATTACCTGCATTGGTATATTGCCATAGCTGAGAAATTGAGCGTGAAATTTTCTGATATCAAAAGCACTCCCTTGCCTTTTTCGCAAGGTATCACGTAGCTCCATGATCTTGGCTGCGCCGACCTTATAGCTGAGCGCCTGTGCGGGCCAGTTAGTACAGCGTGTCACCTCGCGCTCTGCTATATCATCCTGTCCATATATATATTGCTTCCAGCACAGCAGAGCCTGCTCGTGTGTCCATCCTTTATAGTGTATGCCTACGTCTATCAGTATACGCACCGATCTGACCAGGTCCCACTCCCATTTACCCAATTCAGTATAAGGGGCGCTATAAAGTCCCATATCCTTGCCGTAGTACTCTATATATGCCGCCCACCCCTCTACATTGCCTGGATAAAAGAATAATTGTCTGAAGGAGTCCGGCTGTGGTAGCCTGGCTCTTGTGCTCCACTGATAGTGGTGACCAGGTACCCCCTCATGCATATAGAGCCAGTCCATTGACCGTTTGCTGTGGCGCCCATTATAAAAATTGAAAAAGAAAACGCCTTTACCATATTGGTTATCGCCTGCTGGGCTATAGTAGCCTGGAGGAGTCTGCTTATTGGCACCAGGCCACTCCATAAAGGTGAGCGGAGCTATATCTGTGTCCAGAAACAAATGACCAAGGTGCTCAGATACGGTCTGGCCGATGCGGGTATAGCGCTTCATGATGTCCGACCTATCTGTGAGATAAAAACTATCTGACTGCAGCATCCTGTAGAAGCCTACTTCATCATGTCCGTATCCCAATTGTATTTGTATACGGTTTATCTCTTTTTTGACTCGCTTTACTTCCCTTTCACCGTAAGCATACAGCTGATCGGGTGTAACTTCAATGCTTGTGTAAAACTTTATATAGTACTCGTACCACTTTTTATCCAGTGCATGTAAACCTCCGGCGGGGATACTTGTATGCTCATTGCTAAACGCCTTTTCCAGATCTATCCGCTGCTTATTGAGCGTTATTTCATAATCTATCTGGTCATATGCTACACGGTCAGCGCCTTTCAGTGCCGAGCGATCGATGCCCCGCAGCTGCTGACGGATAGTAGCAAAGAAATGCCTCTGCAGATCGAGGGTATCCATCGTCTGTATATGTGCCAGGTTTTCTTTGTAGTCAAAACCCATCGTCCTTATGCCGATAGCTTGGTAGCCTGTGTCAAAAGATGATTTCAGCGCATTAAACTTTTGACTGTCATTATGACCTGAGGATGAGCATGAAAGGGCCGCCAATAAGATCACGACAGGCAGGATGATATTGTAAAATCTCATGTGGATCACACTTAAAAATCTGACCGGTCCAGTGAGCGGCCCCTGAATGACATCGGAGTGAGATTATATGAATTTCTGAAGAGGCGTATAAAGGAGGAGGTATTTTCAAATCCTATCTCGCCGCATATATTGCGCACCGGCATATCAGATTGTATCAGCAGTGCCTTAGCTTTCTCCAGCCTGCGCTGTATGATATATTGGTGCGGTGTGATATGAAAATACTCTTTGAAAAGGCGCTTGAGGTGGCTCACGGAGAGGCAGCAGTTTTGTGCTATATCTTCCAGCATGATATCCCTCGTGTAGTTTGAATCTATGTAGTCCTTTGCCATACTGATGCGCTTGTACAGTTCGACACCGGTAGAGGGTTTCACATATCCGCGGGTACGGATATCACTGTATATGTCGAAGTGTATCTCCATCAGTCGCTCCAGGAGGTGCGTATATTTATCCTCCATATCCGCCGGTTCTGTATCGGCAGTATCACTATGGACTGCCTCCCTCAGATCCTCTAGCACGCCGGTGATCACAGGGTCTGCTGTATAGGTTTTCTCAAAAAAGCGCAAAGGCTCGTTGGGTTTAAAAGCAGGATTATCCAGCAGCCACTCTTCCGTATTGGTGAGGCCCTGAAAGATGCCTTCTGCAAATCCCGGCCTGAAGCCTACAGTCATCATCTCGGCATCCTCTCTGCCCTCAAAAGAGGTCTTGTAGGTTTGGCCCTCGTTGATGACCAGAAAATTGTCAGGAGTTACGGTGCACTCCCGGTCGCCTACTTTATAGTGCGCCTCACCATTCTGCATACGGCTGATAGACAGCCGCGATACATGCCAGTCGGTCTCTTCCAGTTTTGGAGCTCTGATCAGCAGCGTACCGGTATCGGGCTTCTCCATGCCTTCACCGCTGCGGGAGCAATACACATTGCCCGCCATTGCAGAGTTGACGCTGTGACAATACGGACAATAAGATGCCATAGCCACATTATTTAAGGTTAAAAAGACCATCCTGCATCCCTCTGCCATAGGAGAGTAGGCAGATCATGCGGAGCAGGATATAATAGCCGCGGCGTCAGCCGCATTTATCATCAGAACTTAGGACAGTACATCGGGTATTGTATCCACTCGTCCTTCTGACGCTTGAATATATACACTATAGACGCTTCGAGCGCACCCTGGGATTTGCTCGCACCGCTCAGTCCTGAGATATTGATATCGTAGGCCAGGCCTATACGTGCATTATACACGTCTACACCTGCATTCAGGATGGCTGCATCAAACGCGGCCTTGCTATTGGCTCGGCCAAATGCACCCGCAAATACGCCCAGATGCTCATTGGTAGTCTGATAGTTGATACCCAGGCCAAAATTATACTGCTGTGCCTGACCCTGCATCATGAAGAGCAAGGTAGGTACGAAAGTCCATTGATTGTCGTAGCCGGCATTGATCTCGAGGCTGCCATGCACGTTAAACCTGCGGTTTATCCTGCTGCTCTCATCACCCAGGAAGCTCTCACGCGGTGCAGCTATATGATTTACCGAAGCACCGAAGTTGTAAGCAAACTTCTCAGTAGGGCGGGATGCAAAAGCGACGCCCACATTGACATCTGGATAGATGATCGGTTTGCCGGTAAATGCTTCACCACTATTGATATTCCTGTTCCACCCGAAACCATCTAGTTGAGATTCAAATATCAGGTTCTGGTACTGCACCTGCTTCATCACAAAACCCGCCTGCAGGCCAAAAGATAGATGCGACTTGCCGTAGCGGTCTACTGCCTGGTGGTATGCCACTGAGGCCATAGCCGAGTTAGTAGTCAGGGAGCCGTCTCCCGCTTTGTCATTAAAGAACATCAGGCCTACGCCAAACTTGTTATTATTAAGACGCTCCGAAGCTATCGAACCATCTACCGAGGCCTGCATGGTCTGGTATGGCGAGGTCTGATTGAGCGTAGGGATGAGAAACCACTGATTGCGATAGGCAAAGGTGCCCCTAATGAGGCCGTTGAATTTGCCAGTCAGGGCAGGGTTCATAGCTACCGGGGTGGCCCACCACTCAGAGAAGTGTATATCCTGTGCGAATACACCACCACTTATGAGCAGAAAAATAGCTGCGTACAGTTTCTTCATATCAGGCAAATTGAAATTGAAATTTAGCCTTTTTCCGCGAAGTTCAAAAAAACTGAAGCCGCGGAAAAATTAACACTATGTATAAGACGTTGATAGGGCTCCGGGGGTGGTATGGACGCTATCACTATTTGAATATCTTTGGCTCCGATGACAGGGGTCGTGATCAAATCTACCGGTAGCTGGTATGAGGTGCGGACAGACAGCGGAGCTACTATCTCCTGCCGGCTGCGAGGGGTATTTCGCCTGGACGAGACCAAGGATACAACCCCCCTGACAGTAGGCGACCGCGTCACCGTGGCCGATACGGAGGGTGACTGGATGATCACAGAGATAGCCGAGCGGCAGAACTACATAGTCAGGGCATCGCCCAAACATAAAGGCGCGCGTCAGATACTGGCAGCCAATATGGACCAGTGTCTCCTGATCGTGACGATGGCGAATCCGCGTACCTCCACAGGGTTTATAGACCGGTTTCTCCTTACTGCAGAGGCATACCACATACCTGTGCATCTCGTTTTTAATAAGCAGGACATCCTCGATCCCAAGGGACTGAAAAAGCAGCAAGCGGTCACGGAAATATATAGCCATATAGGCTATCCTGTACACATGGTATCTACCTACACCGGACAGGGGATCAGCGAGCTACGCGACCTTCTGCGCCACAAGACGACGCTCGTAGCCGGCCACTCCGGAGTCGGCAAATCATCTCTGCTCAACAAGCTGGACCCTGCACTGGACCTGCGCACCACAGATATATCTCAGATCACAGGCAAAGGCATGCACACCACCACTTTTGCGGAGATGCACTTTATGGACTTTGGAGCGGCTATCATTGATACGCCGGGGGTGCGAGAGTTTGGGCTGATGCACTTTCTGCCGGAGCAGATCAGCCACTACTATGTAGAGATGAGGGAGTTTATCCCGCTTTGCAAGTTCAATAACTGTATGCATGACAATGAACCCGGCTGTGCGGTAAAGCAGGCCTATCTCGATGGCAAAATAGCCGAAGAAAGGTACATCAACTACCTCACTATCATGGCCGACTACAAAGCCAATTATAAGCACTGGGAGGAATAAGTATTTTGTAATTCCTGATCCTAAATTCTGACTAACAGACACTATGCGCATCATTATACAGCGGGTCTCAGAGGCCGGGGTCTCCATAGGTGGCCACATCAAATCTGCCATGGGGCCAGGATTGCTGGTATTGGCAGGTTTTGAAGAACCTGACACCATAGAAGACCTGGAGTGGATGGCCGCGAAACTGGTCAATCTGCGCATTTTCACAGATGAAAATGGTCTGATGAATCTATCTGTAAAGGACACGAATGGAGATATTATTATAGTATCTCAATTTACGCTATACGCCCAAACTAAAAAGGGAAACAGGCCCTCCTTCATCCGTGCAGCCAAGCCGGATGTAGCGATACCCTTGTATGAGAAATTCGTTTTTCTGGTGTCTAAGGGACTCGGTAAAAGTGTCGGCACTGGAGAATTTGGAGCGGATATGAAAGTATCGCTTATCAATGATGGCCCGGTCACTATCACTATAGATTCTAAAAATAAGGAGTAGCCATGTATATACCAGGACACTTTGAAGAGAAGGATATGGCAGTGGTGGAGGCCCTGGTGAGGGAGTTTGGTTTTGCCACGCTGGTGTCTGTGGTAGACGGCCATCCGTGGGCTACCCACATCCCGCTGGAGCTGGCAGTAGATGGGGGTACCTGGAGATTGTACGGTCATATAGCGCGCGCTAATCTACAATGGAGGCAACTGGCAGCGCATCCGGAGGTGCTGGCTATTTTCGCCGGGCCGCACAGCTATGTATCTCCCAGCTGGTATGATCAGCGCAACGTGCCTACATGGAACTATCAGGCTGTACATCTCTCGGGTAAGGTCACTATCCTGGAAGGCGAACTACTGGAAGACATGCTGCGGCAACTGATGCATCGCTACGAATCTGCCCACGCTGCACAGCCTCATACCTATGATGACCTCCCGGCAGAGATGCGCGAGAAGGACCTCCGCGGCCTGGTAGGCCTGGAGATACGGGTAGACAAAATAGAAGCTGTAAGCAAATTGAGCCAGAACAGAAATACGGCAAGCTATGCCAGCGTCATAGATCACCTGAAGGAGATGAAGGCCTATGATGCCGTGCGTATAGCAGAGGAAATGGAGAAACGAAAAAAGAAATAGCCATGACTATCAAAGAAGCTCAAGAGACAGTAGACAAGTGGATCACTACGACGGGTGTCCGCTACTTCAACGAACTGACCAATACAGCCATCCTGATGGAGGAGGTCGGAGAGGTAGCGCGCATCATGGCGCGGAAATATGGGGAGCAATCATTCAAAGAATCTGAAAAAGACAAAGATCTGGCCGATGAGATGGCAGATGTGCTCTGGATATTGCTCTGCCTGGCCAATCAGACCGGCGTAGATCTGACCACCGCGCTGGAAAAGAATATAGACAAGAAGACAAAGCGCGACAGTGACCGCCACCGCAATAATGAAAAGCTAAAATAACAAAGCCCTCATGAGAGGGCTTTGCTGTAGTTTATTCAAAGACGATCTTGTCTGATCGTAGCTTTACAGTTCCTGTGTGATCATAGTATTGCAGTATATACATCCCCGCACTAAGCTCACCCTTGCGTATATAGTGGCGTCCATTAGCCGCCAGGTCAAAGGATTGCATCAATTTGCCATCTATACTATACACCTCTACCTGCAGAGCCTCTGCCTCGTGGGAGTAGACGGTCAATATATCATCGGCAGGGTTGGGTAGTGCCGAGACCGAAATATGATAGTCGGGATCTAGTATCCCCGTCTGCCCGATGCGCGTCGAGTCACAGTCTGTATGAGCATAGAGGAAATCCTGCAGGACCTGTATGGTAGTATCCATATACAGAGAGGCCGGAGGTACCAGAGGTATAGGCAGGACAAAAGGCGCGTGATCTGCCCCGTAGAAAGGATAGATATAGCCCGTAAAACTACTACCGAGATGGTTCATACGATTGATGATATCACCACCGCCAAAGAAGCGCTTTTTGATATCCTGTGCTCCCAGCGCACTGTCATAGTAGAAGGAAACAGTATTGTCTGCTGTGCCATGCACACCTACGAGTATAGGTCCTCCCGGCTGCATCCAGATCGTATCAAATACAGCACCACACAGGTCTATCACGCCTTTTACATTTGAATTGTAGCCTGGATTGTTGGTCCCATCAGGGCCGCCTACCGCACCAAAGGCCAGAAGAAAGTCCTGAGGAACCGGACGAGAGTAAACATTAAGATTTTGATAAGCTTTATTCAGGCCGATAAAGGCTCCTGCTGAAGTACCACCGATATAGATCTGATTGGTATCTATCCGGTAGTGGTTATTGGTATAAACATCTTTGTAGAAATAGCGTATAGCGCCATTCATATCCTGTATACCGCGCAGTACCGCCTTATACATAGATGTGTCATCACCATTCTCTTTGCCTATGCGATAGTCTATGGTAGCTGTCACAAAGCCTCGCTTGGCAAAATCGTTGCATAGCTGAAGGATATCCGGGCTCTGCCTGACACCTGATGTAAAGCTGCCGCCAAAGGCCAGGATGATCAGCGGTCGGCGGGCAAAGTTATCTCCCGAAGGCTGAAAAATATCCATGTACAAATCCTGGTTGCTCCCATCATATTTAGGAGCGGAGCCATATTGCTGCTGTACGTTTGTCGATACGCCAAATATCTTGTCTCGATAGCGGCCATTATTGCACTGGGCAGAGGAATTAAAAGTAGAGAGGCCAAAGGTCAAAAGACAAATACAAATAATGTAAGCCTGTTTCATGATCTGTAATTTTTTTAGTACTTATTAAAGCTACAGAAAAATTAATATGACCCCAAGGTTAAGCCATTAAAAAAATCTTTTAACATAAATCAATAAGTATGGATGGACTGGCTCAGCGCATTTTATCCAGGACACCCATTCCAAAGAGCGCAAAGTCATATTTCACCGGATCTATGGGATCAAAGGAGCGCAGGCTTTCTGTCAGCTCCAGCACCGCTTGCCAGTCGGTTTGTTTTCGTTTGAGCAAACCCAGGCATCGCGCATGCCGGTCTACATGTACATCCAGGGGAATTAATAATTGAGATGGCTTGATATCCTTCCAGATACCGAAGTCAACGCCTTTTTTATCATGACGTACCATCCAGCGGAGGTACATGTTCAGGCGCTTGCAGGTAGACTTACGTGCAGGAGAGGAGATGTGTTTTTTAGTCCGCTGCGGATGATCTTCCAATGAGAAAAATAAATCCTGAAAACCGATGAGTGCGTGCTCCGTATGGATATCTTGTTTTGCCATACTCCCGGCAAATGCCTGCTCCAGTGACTCATGGTGACTGTAAAACCAGCGGAAGAACTCGATGAAATATAGCAGATCGGTATCGTTGAAAGTGCGATGGACAAAACCGAGGAAACGCTTCAGGTCTTTGTCTTCATGATTTAAAATAAAATTATGAGGACTATTGTCCATCAGTTCCAATATGCGGGTCGTATTTCTGATGATGGTCACGCGCTGGCCCCATGCCAGCGTAGCGGCGAAGAAGCCTGCTATCTCGATATCCTGCTTCTTGCTGAATCGATGCGGTATCTGTACGGGATCATCAGCTATGAAGGATAGCTTATTGTACTCCCTGTACTTTCTCTCGAGCAGCTCGTAGACGGCTTCGCGCGTGAGCTTCTTGTCCTTTGCCATTACTTAGTCTCCAGCGCTTGCTTCAGATCTGCTATCAGATCCTCTACATCCTCTACGCCTACAGATAGGCGCAGCAGGTTGTCTACTACTCCTACACGTTCGCGTTCTTCTTTTGGTATGGAGGCATGAGTCATAGTGACGGGGTGATTGATGAGGCTCTCTACCCCGCCCAGAGACTCGGCCAGTGAGAATACATGGAAGGAAGATGCTACGCGGAAAGTCTCCTCCAGAGAAGCGCCCCGTAAAACGATCGAGATCATACCACCAAAGTCCCGCATCTGCTTCTTTGCGATAGCGTGATTAGGATGGTCTTCAAACCCCGGCCAGTAGATCTTTTCTATACGCGGATGCGTCTTGAGAAACTCGGCGATCTTGCGGCCATTGTAGCAGTGGCGCTCCATGCGCAGGTGCAGCGTCTTCACTCCGCGCATCACCAGAAAGGAGTCCATTGGGCCGGGATTGGCTCCACAGGAGTTTAATATAAAAGCAAGGTCGGCATGCAGCTTATCATCATTGGTCATGAGCGCACCCATTACCACGTCACTATGGCCGCCTAGGTATTTTGTCACCGAGTGCATCACGATATCCGCACCGAGTAGCAGTGGGTTTTGCAGGTATGGCGAGGCGAAAGTATTGTCAACACAGAGCGTTAGTTTGTGCTCTTTTGAGATAGCTGCGCAGGCTGCTATATCCACTATCTGCATGGTAGGATTGGTAGGGGTCTCTACCCATATCAGTTTTGTATTGGCATTGATATACTGCTTGATATTATGGGCATCGGTCAGGTTGATAAAGTGGAACTTGATGCCATAGTTGGCAAAGACCTTAGTAAAGATCCTGTAGGAGCCGCCATATAGATCATCTCCGGTGATGACCTCATCTCCGGGGCGGAGCAGTTTGATCACAGCATCGGTAGCGCCCATACCTGAGGCGAAACAAAGACAATGCTTTGCCTCCTCCAGTGCGGCAAGATTTTTCTCTAATGCGACACGCGTAGGGTTTTTGCCACGGGCATAGGCGTATCCTTTATGTGTACCGGGGCTCTCCTGCACGTACGTAGAGGTCTGATAGATAGGGGTCATGATAGCCCCTGTAGAAGGATCCGGCTCTGCGCCGGCGTGTATTGCTTTGGTGCCAAATTTCATTAACTGTCTTATTTTCTGAGAGCTAATGTAGCTTTATTTTATTACGCCAAAATGCACACTAAAGGCATAAGACCGACGTTAGATATTTGTACCGGAAAACGAACGATACTTAATTCTTCAAACTCCGGTTATGATAGAACGTCTCTACTCCAGGTGATCTGTGCTCCCATTTGTCAGGTCGGTCTCTCCAAGGCGGGAAGTAGTAAGTCCTGAGCCAAGGCACCCATCACCCTACTAATTTGTCATCACATCATGATGTATAGCCATCCCCGTAAGGATGGCTTTTCTTTTGCGCTGCGATCAGGCCTTGTCAGGCAGGGTGCCTATCACGGTGATACCGCCCTTCACCTTCTGCTTCAGGTCTACATTTATACTGGTGCCTAGTGGCAGGAAGAGGTCCACCCGAGAGCCAAACTTGATAAACCCAAACTCATTGGCCTGATCTATAGAGTCGCCCTCAGATACATAGTAGCGGATCTTGCGGGCCAGCTTGCCGGCTATCTGGCGGATCAGGATCTCTATACCATCCTGATGCTCTATCACTACTGTGTTACGCTCGTTCTTTTCAGATGACTTGGGGTGCCAGGCTACCAGGTACTGGCCCGGGTGGTACTTTTGGTAGGTCACCACGCCGCTCACGGGGCTGCGGTTCACATGTACATTGGCCGGGGACATAAAGATCGAGACCTGTATCCGCTTGTCTTTGAAGTACTCTCCTTCCTCTACCTGCTCGATCACCACTACACGGCCATCTGCAGGGGCTATGATCTTATTATTCTCCAGACGGAAGTCCCTGTGCGGGATACGGAAGAAGGAGATAAAGGCCAGTATCACTACCGTAGACAGCAGCGCCACCATGACCGCCAGGAAGGTGCTCTTTGTGATGATAGCCAGAGGCAGGTTGATAGCTACGGCTATAAGGCCTGTGACAATTATGATCCCGTGACCTTCACGATGGATCGACATTTTCCTTGGACGCATTGAGTCTGTTATAAACGAACTACAAAGGTATAAAAACTCGATAAACAGCGGAATATTCGCCCAAGAGAGAATGTAACTCCTTAACTCAGAAAGTCAATAAGTAACCGGATCTCTCCTATACGGTCTGTAAACCAGATGACCAGTACAGCAAATGGGAGCGCTACAAGTATGGCATCCAGCCTGTCCAGAAAGCCACCATGGCCGGGCATGATAGAGCCCGAGTCCTTGATATTGAGGCTGCGCTTCAGCAGTGACTCTACCAGATCACCAAACGTGGCAAAAACCAGCGTCACTGCGCCGATGATCAGCCAGTTGATATTAGTATACGTATCGAGCGGGAGCTGCATATGAAATTGCGCACCGAGGTAGGCAAAGATCTTGTCAAAGAAGAAGACGAAGATGAGTGACAGTACCATGCCTCCTACCAGGCCTTCCACGGTCTTCTTAGGAGAGATGCGCTCTATGAGTTTGGTCCGGCCAAACAGTGACCCGCAGATGTAGCACATCGAGTCATAAAACCAGATCAGGAATAGAATGCTGAGTGCAAAGAGCGGGCCTTTGTCAAAGTAAAGCCAGTTTAGCAGCATGACGGGAAGCACTACGTATATGAAAGGAAGGATACTCCAGCCGATCTCCTGAAATGGATTGTCAGACTTAGTAAACAGCTCACGGACAAAGAAGAAGAACAATACCGCAGGCAGTAGCACCGCGATATCAGCAAAGATGAATGGACGCTTATTGAACAGGACTGAGAACAAGGTGACGACTACTGCCAGTGTCACAGTCAGAGCACGCCCCTTCGTATTGCCGTGGCGGGCAGGGGCAGAGATAGAGTAGAACTCATACACGCCGCCTGCTACAGCTATCAATACGACCACCCCATAGGTGAGCCAGCTATACAGCGTAGCTGCTATGAAAAGTGCTGCTACTACGAGGCCTGTAGCGAGTCTTACCAGAAAGTTATTCATGTGTATGGTTTAGTATTTTCAAATATAGTCAAATCGTGGTGCCGTCAGCTTGCGGCCGCTCCAGCGGCTGAGTATGACCAGACCCGCCACCATCACGAGGCCCGCGGGGATAGTATAGTAGGGCGGCAGCGCATCTGTACTGACCAGGTCCTGCCGGATCACACCGGTCATGTGATAGTATTTGAAGGCCACTATCATAAAGTTATTGAGGAAGTGGGCAGTGATACACACCCACAGGCTATCTGTGTAGTAGTACAGCAGGCCGAGCACTACTCCCATGCACCAGATGCCTAGTGTATTGTCAAACTCCATGTGGATCACGGCAAAGGTAAAACCACTGATCACTATAGCCCCTATCGGGGTGATACCAAAGTCGCGCAGCGTATTCTGGAGCGTACCGCGAAAGAACGCCTCCTCTGCAATAGCGGGCATCAGCGCCATAGCCAGTGTCAGCGCCACGAAATATCCCGGTGTGGTGCCTGCAAAGAAAGCATTCAGCATTTTGTCAATAGTCTCACCGGCCGCACGCATAGACTGCAGCACGGGAGGCAGCGGTATGAGCTGCATGAGCTGTACGAGCAGCTGAATGAATATACCGGCAGATATCATGGTCAATATAGCTACCAGCCAGTACTTCGCAGCGGGCAGTGACAAGCGCAGCCTGTCTGCCATATCCGCACGAAACAGCATCAGAAACATTAGCGAAGGAATCAGAAAAAGCCCAACGGACGAGGTGATGACCTGCATATATAGCGTAGCCTGGGGGTAAGCTATCTGTGCCGGCTGCGAGGCCATAAATGCTACTGGGTCTGCTACGCCAAACAGGCCGGGGAGCGTCACCTTCACGATCAAGAATGCCAGAGATAAGCTGACCAGCATAGACGCCACGATAGTAGCTGCTACCACTATAGCCCGGAGCGGTTTATTGTCTGGGAAGGGATACCTCATCTCGCACAAATGTAAATATTACCATTATATACCGTCAAAATTATCGGGATGGACCGGAATAGTTTCAATGTATGTTGGTTGTTGCGGTATCATTGTCTATTTTCGCTGGTGGTGAGGAAATTTGTATCCATACTATTGACCGTCGCGATACTCGCCCAGGGCATGGTGAGCCTGGGCCTGTGGGCGTACTATGAGGTCAATAAGAAAATGATCGCAGATAAACTGTGCGTGAATAAGAATAACCCCTCCCTCCATTGCAACGGTAAATGCTACCTCTCTAAGCAGCTGAAGAAAGCCGAAGAAAACGAAAAGCGCCAGTCACGCTCACTGACCGAAAAAGATGAAGCTGTATCTGCCTATGATCAGGTGGAGCTGCCTTCGTTTATCCCATCATATACAGTGGTGAGCCTGCTGCAGGTCTATGAGGCCAGGCAGATATCTGCACCGCATAGTGTACTCACACCTCCTCCCTGCGCGTAACCTGAAGGATCTATGCCTGAGCGCCATCATGGTGTGAGGGCTATATTGTTTTCTCAGGTTAAAGCATTTATCATGAAATACAAGATGATGCTATGCCTCTGCCTGATATGGCTGGGCATAGTGAATGGCAAGGCACAATCGTGCTGTGCCACAGGATCGGGATGCAACTATAGTGTACTGCCCGACCTCAATAAACATATGGCCGGCCTGCGGTGGACCTACAGCCAGTATGAAAACCGCAACTTCAGCCTCATACCGGAGCAGAACGGCGTGAAAAACCATGAGATGGTGAATACGCTGGAGGCATTCGCCAGATTCAATCTGCCTAAGAGGTTTCAGTTGTCAGTATTTGTGCCGGTCACCTTTATCCATCAGTACTCCACGCTGTCTGACACCCACGACAGGGGGCTAGGCGATATGAGTGTGCTGGCGCAGTACCAGATATTGGACCCTAAAAAATTTGGGGTGGGTCGTGTCAAACACCAGCTACGCGCAGGTGTAGGTGTCAAGCTGCCTACCGGCAAATACAAGACGGGGAAAAATGACCTCTACAACACGAGCGTACAGCTAGGGTCGGGTAGTACTGATGTGCTGCTAAGTATGATATACAGCCTCTCCTATCGCAAGCTGGTCATGAATGCCCGTGCCTCCTATAAACTCAATACAGTCAATAGATACGGCTTCCGGTTCGGAGACAAGGCGGAGACCGGTGTACGCTTTTCCTATGTAGCGAAAGCGGGCAAGATCACACTGATGCCGATGATAGGTGCTTCATACATCTATACACAGAATAATTACAATCACCACCAGCCTGTATATGAATCCTATGCACACCTGCTCACAGCTAACGCTGGGATGGAGGCCTATGTGAAGCATTTTGCATTTAGCGTGAGCGTGACACCCGTGGTGTATAACCGTGTATTTACTATGGCTTACCGCCAGCTGGTTTCTACCGAGGTGGGTGCCTTTTATCTTTTTTAAATCAAACCAATCAACTAATAAAATGAAACAGAATTTGCTCTTTGTGCTGATATTCTCAGCATTTGCCTTTACTGCCTGCAAGAAGAAAACGACTATCAGTGATTATCCATCACTCTCCATCACGTCTCCTACCTCAGGACAGAATTTTGCCGCTGGCTCTACCCTGCATATCACAGGTACGGCTACGGCATCAGGTACTGATGACGCTCACCTGCTGCATGAGCTATCTATCACAGTGACCCGCGCCTCGGATCATACCCAAGTCTGGATGGCAGATTTTTCCGTACATGACTATGAAAGCTATGCCATAGATACAACCTTTACCCTGCCCTCGCCATCTGCCAAAGACAGCCTGGTGCTGGAGGCAGAGGTGGTAAACCACCTGACCAATAGCGCTACGCAAACGGTAGGTTTTACCGTTAATCCATAATTTCTATCACTAAAAAATAAATCAGACATGAAATCGACAATCAAGTTATCTCTGCTGGTCCTGGCCGTCGTACTATTGTTTACCGGCTGCAAAAAGAAGACGGATACACCTCAGACTGCTATGCTCATGCTGCACATTCACACCAATATCGATACAAACGAGGTAGACCAAGGTGGCGTATACACCAATCAGGCCGGCCAGAGCATCTCGCTGACCCGTGCTGAGTACTATATCTCCGGTATCAAACTCACAAAGACAGACGGCTCTACAGTAGATGTGAGTGGTACGAAGCTAGTGCAGTGGGGTGTAGAGGAATATATGATCGGCGATATTCCTACCGGCAGCTATAAAAGCATTTCCTTTAATGTAGGAGTGCCATCTGCAGATAACCACAAAGATCCGGCTACACAATCCGGAGACCTGGCTACTCAAAACCCACTTATGAACTACAGTACTACGGCTAACGGCTATATCTTCCTGGCTGTAGCGGGCCTGGTAGATAGCAATGCCTCAGGAACCCCAAACAAAGCTTTCAGCTATCAGATAGGCACAGATGCACTGCTAAAGACCGTCACTCTTGGAGATCACTCTGCCGCTCCGTATAATGCTCCTTATGTGGCTACAGCCAATGGCAGTGTCACTATCCATATCATAGGTGATTACGGCAAACTGTTTGGCACAACAGACATGATACAGAATGTCCAGACCAATAGTACGGATGTGAATGCAGCCCTCGGTACCACCCTGGCAGGCAATATCCCGTCTATGTTTGACTACGAGGAGTAATGAAGATCGCCCGCTACATATTTGCTTTGCTGATCCTTCCTTTGGTGCTGGGGCAATGCTCCAGACCAAAGGAAGGGATCACCTGTGCAGACACGATGTCGTTCCGTCACGACATCATACCGATATTTCAGGAGCACTGTGCCATATCAGGCTGCCACACGGGTGCCAATCCTACGGGCTACCTGAAACTGGACTCTGCAGTAGCCTATAGTGACCTGCAGAGTGGCAGTTATGTCCATGCCGGGCAGGCTAACTATAGCATCCTGTACAATCAGGTGACTGGTGGCGGCGGTGCGCCTATCATGCCTCCTACCGGCCAGCTGCCGGACTCTCTGACCCATAAGATCTACTGCTGGATACAGCAAGGGGCACAGGATAATTGAGCTTTTACGATTCAAAACTGAAGCAATGGCTGGCCTCGTGCCGACCATTGCCCTTTTAGGGCGATAGGGGCATTTTGAGTATCTTTGCACGCTCCGATGGCCAAAATAGCACATATAGACCTGGGCAAGGACCCGCTCCTGCTCGCTCCGATGGAGGATGTAAGCGATCCGCCATTTCGCCGCCTCTGCCGCAAGCATGGCGCAGATATGCTATACACGGAGTTCATCTCTTCTGACGGTCTGATACGCGATGCAGACAAGAGTGTAAAGAAGCTGGACATATACGAGGATGAGCGCCCGGTGGGCATCCAGATATTTGGCGGAGAGGAGGAGGCGATGTCCCTCAGCGCAAAGATCGTAGAGCGCGCCAATCCAGAGCTGCTCGATATTAATTACGGCTGCCCGGTGAAGAATGTAGTCTGCAAGAATGCCGGCTCAGGTATCCTGCGTGACATAGACAAAATGGTGCGCCTCACAGAGGTAATAGTCAAGTCTACTAATCTGCCCGTCACTGTCAAGACCCGCCTGGGCTGGGATGCAAACTCTATACGCGTAGTGGAAGTGGCGGAGCGCCTGCAGGATGTAGGTATCAAAGCCATCTCCATCCACTGCCGCACCAAGCACCAGATGTATACCGGCAAAGCCGACTGGACCTGGATAGAGAAGGTAAAGAATAATCCGCGCCTGCATATACCTGTCTTCGGCAATGGTGATGTGGCTACTGGTGAGGACGCCAGAAAGCTGATAAACACTTACGGTGCAGACGGAGTGATGATAGGTCGCGCGTCTATTGGCTATCCGTGGGTTTTTCGCGAGATCAGGCACTACCTCAATACGGGTGAACATATGGCTATACCCACGCTCTCTGAGCGCCTCGACGCCTGCCGCGAGCATGTGCGCCACTCTATAGAGTGGAAAGGTAATAACCTCGGCCTCCTGGAGATGCGCAGGCACTATGGCCCATACTTCCGCGGGCTGGAGAATATCAAGACCTTCCGCTCCCGGCTGGTGCAGACCATGAGCGCGCAGGAAGTATACGATATACTCGGTGAGATAGAGACCCACTACTCCGGCATGGAGAATATGTGGGCCAAGCCCAATACACCTGTGGAGTATGCAGGTTTTGATGCCTGATAGCTTCCCGCTTTTATCCTTATCATTGCGGCTGCAGAGAGATGGATCCATACACCCTTCATATCCCCAGCTGGTATCCCAGCGATACCCATGAGCTAAATGGCATATTTGTGCGTAAACATGCCGAGGCCGTATCTTCTTTCCGCAAGGTAGTAGTAATGTATGTGACAGGCAGTGACCGGGCCTACAGTACCGAGACTGTAGTGAATGAAAACATGACCGAGTTTACGCTCTACTACAAAGAGAGTACCTCCCGAGCGCTCAATCAGATCAAGTACATCCGCGCACAGATGGATGCCTTTCACTATGTACTGAGCAGATTTGGATATCCTGACCTGATACATCTGCATGTAGTATTTCCGGCAGGGATGTTTGTTTGGCTACTGCTGCTTTTCCGGCGCATACCGCTAGTAGTCACCGAGCACTGGACCGGCTATACCGATGAGGATGGCAGGTATCAAAAGCTCCCGGCCATAGCCCGCTACATCTCAGAGTCACTCCTGCACAAGGCGCGCAAAATATCTGTGGTGTCAGAATATTTCAAGCAGGTCATGATAAGCAAGGGGCTAGTGCAGCGGGACAAGCTGGTGACTGTCTACAATACGCTGAACGTACCTGCGACAGCCTATCACTATACAGAAGATAAACGCCTGAAAGCGCTCTATGTAGGCAATATACTGGAACTCCAAAAAAATATATCTGCCCTGATAGGAGCCGCTGAGATCATACTCCGATCCTACCCTGACTTTCAGCTCACGCTGGTAGGCGGTGGCAATGATCTGGAGCACTTTAAGGCAGTATGCCGGCAAAAAGAATTGCTGGATAGGACCATCTTCTTTCGCGGCTTTGTAGCTAATGCCGGACTCGTACCGATCTACGAGGAGCACGGTTTTTTTGTCCTTACGAGTCACTTTGAGACATTCAATATAGCGGCGGCAGAAGCCATGATGTCGGGTCTGCCGGTAGTATCTACGCGCTGTGGAGGTCCATCAGAGTTTGTAAATGAGAAGACCGGTATCTGGGTGGATGGCGACTCCGCTGAAGCAGTAGCCGCCGCCATGCTGGAGATGATCAGGCGCAGGGACGAATTTGACAGCAGTCAGATAGCAGCTGGGGCCCAGGCCAAATTCAGCTATGCTACTATCCAGAGTCAACTCAGGGAACTATATGCCTAAATACGTGGATGCATGCTACGCTAGTTTTTTTAAATTTGAACCTTCCGTAATCTAAATACAATGATAGATACTATAGCGAATAGCCTCTCTTACCTCACCCGTAGTCTGGCCTTTGTACCGGGCATGTACTTTGTGACCAAGCCCTTGCACAAAGCCTTTACCCGTCACTACTCTAAACAAGGTGAGGACAAAGGATGGAGGGTCATATCGGTCAATGGCTACAAGCTCAAAGTAAATATCACACACCGCATGGCTGCCCTCATCTACTGGCGCGGAGCTCATGAGTGGGCAGCACTCTACCTGCTGCGCCACGAGCTCAAAAAAGGTATGGTGGTCTACGATATCGGCGCTAATATCGGTGAGATGTCTATCTTCTCTGCCCATCTGCTGGGCCCGGATGCCAGGGTATTTTCCTTTGAGCCGATGAAGGAGACCTACAAAATTCTGAAAGAGAATATAGCCCTGAATGGCTATGAGAACCGGGTCAAAGCTTTTGATATCGCGCTGTCTGACAAATCTGGAGAAGCAGACCTCTATGCAGCTACCGAGTACAATGAGAATGGCTCCTTTGAAGATGGCCTGCATACGCTATATGCCACAAATGACCGGAGCGTAAAGCTGCAGACCATCCGCATGGAGACACTGGATAGCAAGCAAGGAGAGCTACCGGCACCCCATTTCATCAAGCTGGATGTGGAGGGCGCCGAGCTGCACGTACTGAAAGGTGCTGTCAATACGCTGCGCACCAAGCATCCGAAGATCATGCTGGAGTTTAATAAAGATACTTTTGAAGCGGCAGGCTATAGCCAGCGTGAGGTGTTGGATTTTCTGCGCCAGTTTGACTATAAATTCTTCACTGTAGAGACACGGGGCAGGCTGGAGCAGCTAGATGAGGCCCATATGCCGGAGCTGGTGAACCTGCTCTGTGTCTAGGATACTCGTGTCCTCTTTTTTATGGTGTGCGGTTTATCCGCTATACTTGCATAGAGAAAAGCATTCCTAATTGGGCATCATTCAGCGTCAGGGTATCCGCAATAGTATCATCACCTATACAGGTATTTTACTAGGTGCTATCAGCCTGATCATCATACAGCCACGCTTCCTGACCAAAGAGGAGATCGGCCTCACGCGTATCCTTTATTCTTTTGCTGTGCTGATAGCGAGTTTTGCGCCGCTGGGTATGACGGCTACGGTGACACGTTATTTTCCCTACTTCCGCGACAGGGAGCGCCAGCACCACGGCTTTTTTGGCTTTATGCTTATATTCCCTCTGCTGGGCTATATAGTGATAGCAGGTCTGATCTTTCTATTCCGGGAGCAGATCATGGTCTACTATGGCCAGTCAAAGCTTTTTACAGATTACTTTTTCTATGTTTTCCCGCTGATATTCTTTGCCTCCTTTATCAGTGTACTCACCGCCTATTCTTATTCCATCTTTCGCACCTCAGTACCGGTACTGATCAATGATATACTGGTCAGGCTCGGTTCGATCGTGGTATTTACGCTTTATCACATCCACATGATGGACCGCGATGGGCTCGTCTTCTACTTTGTGATGGTATATGGCATCCAGCTGGTGTTATTGGTCGGCTATCTGTTTTATGAAGATCGGCCATCACTGCGGATACGCTGGGAGCAGTATAAGGTACATACGCCGGTCACTATGTTCAAATATGGGCTGATAGTAAGCCTGACAGGGATATCGTCTATAGGCCTGAGATATATGGACTCCCTCATGCTCGGTATGTATAAGCCCCAGCAAGCAAATCTCAACGCACTTGATATAGTGGGTATTTATTCTATAGCTGCCTTTATAGCTACCTTTGTAGAAGCGCCCATGAATGCGATAGACAAGATCATAGTACCGAAATATGCCGACGGCTGGAAGAACAAAGACTACGCAGATATCAGGCAGATCTATTATAAATCTGCTAAATACCTGCTACTGATAGGCGGCCTGCTTTTCCTCCTTATCAATCTCAATATCGACTCCCTTTTTATGCTGATACCTGATCATGACTACTCGCTGGCGAAAGGCGTGGTACTCATCATCAGCATCGGTACACTGATCAATATGGGCACCGGCAATACAGACGGCTATCTGCTCACCTCTACCAAATACAAGCTGCTCACCTGGCTCCTGGTAGGCCTGCTCGGCGTGGCGTACATTAATTACCGTATACTGATACCACTTTTTGGTATGTATGGGGCAGCGCTGGCTACTGCCACCTCCGCTACAGTATATAATTTTGCAAAGTATTTTATCATCTGGCGCTACTACAAGATGCAGCCATTTAATCTTGACACTATCAAGATTATCCTGACGATCGTGGTCACGGGAGGCATCTGCTATTTCATTCCGTCATTTGGCAATCCATTCATGGATATTCCTGTGAAAGGGTCTATAATATCAGTACTCTTCGTGGGCCTGGCCTACGCGCTGCGTATCGTGCCGGAGTTTCACCACCTGATACCGTTCATAGGCAAGAAGAAATAAAAAAGGCAGGATAAATCCTGCCCGTTTGTTTGTGTCCGCTTGATTTTACAATTCAAATTTGATACCCTGTGCGAGTGGTAGCTTGGTGCCATAGTTGATCGTATTGGTCTGGCGGCGCATGTAGGCTTTCCAGGCATCAGAGCCGGACTCGCGGCCTCCACCGGTTTCCTTCTCACCACCAAAGGCACCACCTATCTCTGCGCCGGAGGTACCGATATTCACATTGGCTATACCACAGTCAGAGCCCGATGCAGAGAGGAATGACTCTGCCTCGCGCATATTGGTAGTCATGATAGCTGACGAGAGACCTTGCACTACGCCATTCTGCAGGGCTATCGCCTCATCTATGGTTTTGTATTTCATCAGATAGAGAATAGGAGCAAATGTCTCATGCTGTACGATAGGCATGCTGTTTTTACCTTCTATTACAGCAGGCTTCACGTAGCAGCCACTGGCGTAGCTTTTACCCTTCAGCACGCCGCCTTCTACCCACACTTTGCCTCCTTGTTTTACCGCCTCAGAGATAGCGTGCTCATACATAGCCACAGCCTGTTTGTCTATGAGCGGGCCTACGTGATTACGCTGATCCAGAGGATCGCCTATCTTGAGCTGGGCATATGCCTTCTTGATGCGTTTTTTTACTTCCTCATACCTGGACTCATGTATGATGAGCCTGCGCGTGGTCGTGCAGCGCTGGCCGGCAGTACCTACCGCGCCAAATACTACCGCCACCATAGCCATATCGAGATCGGCATCAGGTGTGATGATGATCGCATTATTACCACCCAGCTCCAGCAGGCTGCGGCCCAGGCGTCCTGCTACTGCCTGCGCTACGAGCTTGCCCATACGGGTAGAGCCGGTAGCGGATACCAGAGGAACATTGACGTCGTGAGACATCAGTTCGCCCACCTTGTAGTCACCGATGATCAGGTTTGATATTCCCTCCGGCAGGCCATTCCTCTTGAATACTTTTGCTACGATATTCTGACAGGCTATACCGCAGAGAGGTGTTTTTTCAGACGGTTTCCAGATGCAGACATCGCCACACACCCAGGCCAGCATAGAGTTCCAGCTCCAGACTGCCACCGGGAAATTGAACGCGGATATGATACCCACTATACCCAGCGGGTGATATTGCTCATACATGCGGTGCAGCGGACGCTCTGAGTGCATGGTGAGGCCATGCAGCTGACGCGATAGGCCCACGGCAAAGTCACAGATGTCTATCATTTCCTGCACCTCGCCAAACCCTTCCTGCAGTGACTTACCCATCTCATAGGAAACCAGTTCACCGAGGGCCTCTTTATGTTTGCGCAGTTCGTCACCTATCTGGCGTACGATCTCGCCTCTCTTTGGCGCTGGTATATTGCGCCATACTTGAAATGCCTTCTGCGCAGTCTCTACGATCACTTTGTATTCTTTCTCAGTACCGGCTACTACTGCACCTATTTCTTTGCCATCTACAGGAGAATAGCTTTTTATGACTTGTCCTTTTGATTTCAGCCACTTATTGCCGGTAGAGGAGCCGGCATTCTCTTTACTCAGTCCGAGTTCTTTCAGGAAACTTTTCATTGCACTTTGTATTTGAAAAACGAAATTACACTAATGCGGCAATATGCCAATGTTTGTCAACAGTCCACAATCTATGGTCAATAGCCCAGCCGCCTAATGGCGGGTTTTAGGTAAATTTGTATCACAATGTCATCTTCCGGCACACCACTACTCCCCGTGATGGAGCACTTCTACACCATACAGGGTGAGGGCTACTATCAGGGCCGTGCAGCCTACTTCGTACGGCTGGGAGGCTGTGATGTAGGCTGCCCGTGGTGTGATGTGAAAGAAAGCTGGGATGCAGAGGCACACCCCAAAATGTCTGTAGAGGAGATAGTAGCGGCGGTGGATGAAGCCGGGGCTAAAATATGTGTGATCACCGGCGGCGAACCACTGATGTATGACCTCACAGCACTGACGGCCGCGCTGCGCGCAAAAGGCATACGCTCTCATACCGAGACATCAGGCGCCTATCCTGCGCGAGGAGAGTTTGACTGGATCACCGTATCTCCCAAGAGATATAAACCGCCAGTAGAGAGTATACTCCCGCTGGCCAGTGAGCTGAAGGTGGTGATCAATCACCGCAACGACTTCCGCTGGGCCGAGCAGTATGCAGCCAAGGTGAATGCTGCCTGCAAGCTTTTCCTGTCTCCTGAATGGGAGCAGGAGGAGGAGATGGTACCTATGGTGATAGAATACGTGAAGGAGCATCAGCAGTGGGAGATCTCACTACAGATACACAAGTACCTGAATGTACCGTAACGACTTGAGACGATGGACAAGAGACATTAGACAATACAATGAATAAACTTTTTCTGGCCCTTGCTGCGATACTCATCGGTGTGCAGTCTTTTTCGCAGACGGGAGTGACCTATGAGCATGCTAAAAAGCGCGCGCAAAACCACTATGACGCAGGCAACACTGCTTATGCTTTCGGCCGTTATGTACAGGCAGACTCGCTGCTAAAGATCGCTATAGAGAGTGAAAAGAACTTTGTAGACGCTCACTGGCTGCTGGGTATCATGTACCTGGAGAATCAGCGCAACTATACAGGCGCTGTAGAAGAATTAAAACTCGTAGCACAGCTCAAGCCCGACTACCAGCCCGACGTAAACTGGCAGCTAGGCTTAGCCCTTTTCAATAAAGGCGACTTTGACGAAGCTAAGAAGGCTTTTCAGGCATACAGAGCGCAGCACCTGACACCTGACAGGGAAAAAGCTGCGGATAACATGATCAAGAACTGCGATTTTGCCAAGGATGCGGTGAAGCACCCCGTAGCATTCAAACCAATCAATCTGGGCAGCGGTGTCAATAGCCCCGAGGATGACCTGATGCCCGCACTGACGGCAGATGAGCACTGGCTTTACTTTACACGGCTGGAGCGCATAGGCCGGGCCCATGATGAGAATATCTTTGTATCGGAGAACCGTAACGGGCAGTGGAGCGAGGCGGTACCGGTATCTGAGAGGGTCAATACATTAGAGTTTAACGAAGGCGCACATTGTATCTCTCCGAGCGGCAAATATCTATTCTTTACCTCCTGCGACAGGCCAAACAGCATCGGAGGCTGTGATATTTATTTCTCCAAGAGGGATGGCAATGAATGGGAGCCGGGCAAAAACCTGGGGCCGGTGATCAATACCCGCGCTAAAGAGACCCAGCCATATATCACAGGCGATGGCCGTACGCTGTACTTTGTCAGCGCCAGAAACGGTGGCTATGGCGGCGGGGATATCTACTCCTCTACCCTGGGAGATGATGGCCGCTGGAGTGAGCCCAAAAACCTCGGTCCCGAGATCAATACCGATCAGGAGGAGGAGCGCCCCTTCATACATCCTGATGGCTATACCCTGTATTTCACATCCCGTGGCCATGAAGGGATGGGGGGAGCAGACCTCTTTATGTCCCGTCGGCAGGCGGATGGTACCTGGGGCAAGGCCATCAACCTGGGATACCCGATCAATACACCCGGCGATGAAATAGGCATATATGTCACTACAGACGGGCACTGGGCTTACTTTGCCTCTGAGCAGCCCGACACCAGGGGCGGTATGGATATCTACAAGTTCGAAATGCCGGAAAACCTGAAGCCATATCCTGTGAGCTATGTCAAGGGTGTCGTGACCGATAAGGACAATGGCCGTCCGTTGGCCACTAAGATCCAATTCTTTGATCTCGCATCAGGTGTGATCTACTCCACGGCGTCATCAGACGGCAAAACAGGCGAATACCTGGCTACGCTGCCTACCGGCAAGAACTACGCCTGCCAGATATCCAAAGAGGGCTACCTTTTCTACTCTGCTAATTTCTCTCTGAAGGATGTAAAGCAAGGCGGAGCTTATATCATGGATATACAGCTGGAGAAGATCAAAGTGGGCAGCGCCGTGGTGCTGAATAATGTCTTCTTTGAGAGTAACAGCTATGAGCTGAAGAATGAATCGCGCACTGAGCTCAATACACTCATAGATCTGATGACCAAAAACCCGACGATGAAAATAGAAATAGGCGGTCATACAGATAACTCAGGCCTGGAGAAAGACAACGAGGCACTCTCTACCAATCGCGCAAAGTCAGTAAACGACTATCTCGTATCCAAAGGGATCTCGCAGGATCGACTGACCTATAAAGGCTATGCAGCGACCAAGCCGATAGCAGATAATAAAACGGCGGAGGGTAAGGCTAAGAACAGAAGGACTGAGTTTATCGTGACAGGGATATAGTCAATCCTGTTTGCCGCCCGATAGTATTGAGCCAAGAATCAGTACCGGTACAGCCTGTACGGCATAGATGATCGGCATGATGTAGCGGAAGTTATTGATAGGCGCAGCGATGGTACTGGCACCACAGAAAGCACCTACAAAAAGGCCCAATGCCGCTATCACCAGTTTCTGCTCCAGCGTCAGGTTTAGCCTGCGTATCATCACCACCCCGGCTATAGCCGAGATAAAAAACAATACCCACAGGGTACTATCGCATACCTGGCGGATAGCGGTGAGCGGTTTGAATACATGCTTTTTGAAGCCATAGCTATCGCGATCTGAGGTAAAGAGCTGTTTAAGATTAGCATCAGCGTGGAAAGTGTCCGTCTCTCCTATCGGATGTGCTTTGAAGATGAGCTTAAAGTTTGGCAGGATGTAATGTTTGATATACTCCCCGCGATAGTGCGACTGCAGGAAGTCGCCATATTTCTGCATCTCAGTGCCCATGATGGCCCAGGCCTGCAGGTAGGGAGTACGTGTCTGCTGTATGTACTGCGCCAGACAGGCTTTGCCGGGATAGGTACGCGTCCACATAAAGCTGGTAGCTATAATGGCATCTTCATTGAAGAATGAATCAGGAAACTGCCTTACGATCTGATGTATTGATTTGGTCATAGGATCAGTGATCAGAGCCGTGTCTACTTTCACGTAGGGAAGCACAGAGACCCCGTTATTGGCCGCCTGCCAGCCACCAAATGAGGAGAATGTATCCACTCCCAGTTCCTCTTTCATCTGGTCTTTTGCCGATGAATAGTAGAAAAACAGCATCAATAGGGGTATGGCACCACCTACTATTGCCACCCAGCGGAAACGCCTCCATAGCGCCCATGCCATAGCTGCCCCGCTCAGCACCGGATAAAATAAGCCTATATACCTCGTATCCATACACCACCAAAGAACAATTATATGTGCGATACTAGCTGTATAGCTGCCATTGTAGATGATCCACAAGAGTGTAGTGAGGAAGAGTAACGTCAGGCTCACAAAAAGGCTGTCACTCATCAGGTAGGAATCCATGTAGATCACAGATGGATTGAGGATGGCCATGACGCTCAGTAGGTAGAAAGCCCAACGGGGTAGCTTTGGAAAAATGTACTTGACTGTAAACAGGAAAAATGATACCGAGAAAGCAGTCATGAACCACTGCCACGTGGACACAAATTTCACATCGGAAGATATACCGGTGAAAAACTTTAAAAACCCCGAATAGCCATAAGGACGATAGCCATTTATTTTGCCTGTGATGGCAGATAGGATATAGTTTCCTGAGTCAGTCTCATAGCCGGGATAAGGATAGTATATTTTGAGAAAAATAAGGATCGCGAGCAGTAGGCCACCTATCAGGCCCCAGGCTGCCCATTGCTTGCGCGCTATCAGAAACTTCAGGAAGCCCGGGCCGGCTGGCTCCGCTTTCTGTTTTGCTTTCGCTTTAGGAATCTCTTTTGGCGCCGGTTTAGGTTGCTGTTTGGCCATATACTATCACTGATTTTATGGAGCAAAATAGAAAATAAATACCAATGGCGATCCCCGCCGGTCACATAGAAAGCTCCAGAAACTTCTTGCGAAACTCTACCGGATGTGCGATATTATTAAACACCTCATTAGTGCCGCCAGTACCCACTATCCGGATAGTACCGTAGCCCAGTATGCGGCCCAGGATACTCTGGTCCACATTTACTGTCTCTACCTTATTTAGGTTCATCTCCAGGGTATGGCGGCTGATGAGGCCTGTTTTAATGATAATACGATGATTGGTGATGGCAAATTCATCAGACCAGCGCAGAAGTACGGGGCGGATGAAAAGTGTAAGGATAGACTTCCAGTGCAGAAATATGATCCAGTGATAGGTGGTCTCAAAAGCGACTGTTTCGCCCTTGATCAGATTGTTATTGACATAATTGCCCATATAGTGCAAAGGTACTACTATAAAACCGCTTTGTGGTGTATATATTGGACGGCAATTATATGTGTTTTGTTTAGTTTTGTTAAGAAGCATTAAAAGTGGATATCTTTTGTTTTTTATAATATTTATGGTCTTAGTTTTGCGTTGAGAAAGAAGAAATCGTGTCTACACCTACACATACATATCATCATATCCTGGCACCGGTCAAGGTGTTCTCCATTTCCGCCCTCATAGCGCTCAGCATGACAGCCTGCGTGACCAAAAAGAAATACGGTGCACTGGATGCACAGTATAAGCAGATGGAATTTGCCAAGACTGACTGCGACACCAAGCTGGCTGCCAGCAAGGAGGCCAATGACAAGCTCAATACTCAGAACGGCTATCTACAAACGCAAATAGACGACCTGAGGAAGCAGCTGGAAGATGCCCGCAAGAGCAATACACAGGTGCTGACCACGCTGCAGGATATGTCTGTACTGAGCAATAAACAGGCAGAGAGCGTAAAGCAGACGCTGCAGGCTATGGGCGAGAAGGATAACTATATACAGGGCCTGCAGTCTGCCATGGCACGCAAGGATAGCCTCAATATGTCGCTGGTAATGAACCTGAAGGGTGCGATAGGCGACCTGAATGATAAGGATATTAATATCAAAGTGGACAAGAGTGCCGTTTATATAGATATCTCTGACAAGATGCTTTTCACCAGTGGCAAGTCTACAGTGACTGAGAATGCCAAGATTGTACTCGGCAAGGTGGCCAAGGTGCTGAATGCACAGCCTGATGTAGAGTTTCTGGTAGAGGGGCATACAGACTCTGTATCTATCCATACAGACTGTGTGGAGGACAACTGGGACCTGAGCGTAAGGCGCGCGACGGCCATCGTACGGATACTCCAGAAGCAATATGGTATAGCCCCGTCACGCATGACTGCCGCCGGCCGCAGCCAGTACCTGCCGGTAGATACTAACGATACGGCTGAGGGCCGCGCACATAATAGAAGAACACGCATAGTCATCCTGCCGCAGCTGGACCAGTTTTTCAAGCTGCTGGTGAGGAAGTAAAGATTTCATAAATTGGGTTTTAGGGACGGGTCTTGGCGAAAGTCAGGACCTGTTTCTATTTTATACTATCCCTTATCAATACTGCATACTATACTAGCCATACCTTGTAAGCACATGGGTATAAACTATTTCCGATATGTCAGCTTAACCCTATACGTTTACGGTGGTAAAAATCAACCCACTCAACCCAAGCATCACATGAGAATAACTCGACTCGCTATCATTCTGATCGGTATGGCTGCTACACTGAGCGCCTGCGTGACCAAGAAGAAGTACAATGAACTGGACCAGACCCTCAAAATGGCCCAAAACAGCCAGACAGACTGCGAGGCCAAGCAAGCCAAGAGCGCGGTGGCGATCAAAAAACTCAATGACCAGGTAAAGGAACTGCAGAGCACTGTAGACAGTATGGTGACCGAAGCCAAGGCAATAGAAAAAGAAGCTAAGGGCGGTGGTCAGCTGGTCAATATGCTGAAAGATATGTCAGTGATCACGCCCGCACAGGCCGAGACGGTAAACCAATCCCTGCAGCAGATCAGCGCGGCCGGCCTCTCTCCGGAATCTATGAAGGCTAATCTGATCAGCAACCTGAAAAGCTCTATAGGTGGCGAAAGCGATACGGATATCACGGTATCATCTGACAAGGGTAACCTGTATATAGACCTGACAGATCATATGTTCTTCAATAGTGGCAGTGCGGACCTGACTCCTCATGCCAAGGATGTAGTAGGCAAAGTGGCAAAGATACTGCTGGCATATCCTGATATGAACTTCATGATAGAGGGCCATACAGACAATAAGCCGATACACACTGCGACTATACAGGACAACTGGGACCTCAGTATCCGTCGCGCCAGCGCAGTAGTGCGCATACTGCAAAAGCAGTACGGCATCAAGCCGGAGCGTATGACCGCTGCCGGTCGCGGAGAGTATCAGCCTGCCGGCCCTAATGATACCCCTGCGCACCGTGCAGAAAACCGCCGTGTGACCATCGTGATCATGCCTCAGCTGGATGACTACATGAAACTCCTGATCAAGAAATAAATCAGTCAAACTCCTATAACAAGCCCGCCCCGTGCGGGCTTTTTTGTTTCTTTGGTTCGGTTCATATGCGCATCCCATATTTCATAATAGCTGCAATAATCCTGGCCGTGTATGCAGTAGGCATGTGCGTAGATGTGATGGCCGTAGATGCAGCACAGTATGCCGAGATCAGCCTGGAGATGCTGCGCACCAAGAGCTTTCTGCAGGTGCATGCACTAGGACGCGACTACCTGGATAAGCCGCCCCTGCTTTTCTGGCTCAGCTCGCTGAGTTTCTGGTTGTTTGGTGCCGGCACGTTTTCTTACAAGCTCCCTTCCGTGCTTTTTACCCTGCTGGGTATCTACTCTACATATCGTTTTGCGCTGCTATATCATACCCGGCGGGTGGCACTGCTGGCTGCACTGATGCTGGCTACCACGCAGGCATTATTTCTCATCACCAATGATGTGCGGACAGATACGCTGCTGATGGGAGCGGTCATCTTTGCCATCTGGCGGCTGGCGGCATGGACTGAGTCGGGCAGGCTCACGGACCTGCTGGCAGGCTGCATAGGCGTAGGCCTCGCCCTGCTATCCAAAGGACCCGTCGGACTGATAGCGGTAGGGGCAGCTATACTACCACATATACTCATGAGAGGGCAATGGCGACTGCTGTTGCGTCCTGCGCTGCTAGCTGGTATAGGCCTCATAGCAGTGATGCTCACACCTATGTGCATCGGCCTCTATGAGCAGTATGGCATGAAGGGCTTGCGCTTTTATTTCTGGACGCAGAGCTTTGGCCGGATCACCGGAGAGAGCGAGTGGAATAATCATCCCGATACTTTCTTTCTGCTCCATAGCACGGCGTGGGCCTTTATGCCATGGACGCTGTTTCTGCTAGGCGGCTGGATCACCTCCCTGATCGCTATGGTCAGGGATCGGGCAGCGCTGCCAGAGTATATATCCGTCAGTGGTTTTACGCTGGTGCTGATCGCATTGATGTGCTCGCACTATCAGCTGCCGCATTACAGCTTTGTGGTCTATCCGCTGGGAGCGGTGATGGCGGCACGGTTTTATGAGCAGCTGGACCGGAGGACGGTCTGGTTTAAAAGTCTGGTCATAATTCAGCTGATCATACTAGTGGCGATAGTTATAGTGGCGGGTTTACTCCAGTATTGTTTCAAAGGGGCAGATACTATCTCTTTGCTCAGCCTGGTGGCAGTGTTTCTGGCAGCGATCATAGGGGTATTTACTGTGCGCAGGCGAGACCTTATCATCCGCGTATCTGCTGCGACTATTCTGGCATTTAACCTACTGATGAGTGCGATCTATTTCCCGGCTATCATGCGCTACCAGCCGGGTGGTGATTTCGGCAGGTATGCACGCCAGCATACCGATGGTGTGCACAGTGAGTATGTCACTTATCACTACCTCGCGGGCTATGAAGAGGTCTTCTACTCTCGGCGTACGCCGCCGCAGGATATATGGGATCGGACTATTTTCAAAAATAAACTGCAAGAGAAAAAACACCTCGTAGTGGCTACGACAGAATATGGCTGGTACGACTTACAGCAAGCCGGTATGCAGGTGAAAATGATAGAGGAGCGGCAGGCATACAGGGTATCCTCGCTCACCGGTACTTTTCTCAATCCTGCTACGCGCGATGGTGTCTGTGAGAAAGTCTATCTGCTGGAGGTAGTGAGCGAATCTCAGTAGAAATCGTAGTCAGCACATTGAATACATTTCCGGCTGTGAGATAAAATCTGGTCATTTTACTGTAGATCATCGAGTATGCGTCACCTTTATTGTATCATCTTTCTCCTTGCATCCTACTATCTGCCGGCGCAGGCTATCACGGGCTTTGTGGATATGCATGCACATCCGCGTGGTGACCTGGCGTATGGCAGGGAGCTTTTTTACGGCGCTCCATATGGCGATATCAGTGTAGCTCTGGGCGACTGCCGCCACGATCATAGCCGCAATCTCGTACGCAGCATCCTGGCCGCTCAGACCGAGCAGCAGAATAGCCCGACATGGCGGGACGGCAAAAAGGGGTATCCAGACTTCACCTCATGGCCTGCGTGGTGCTCTATCCTGCATCAGCAGATGTGGGTAGACTGGATCCGGCGCGCACACGAAGGCGGCCTCAATATAATGGTGGCGCTCGCTGTGAGCAGTCATACGATAGCCTACGCTTCCAAAGGTCATGGCCCATATGACGACGAGCAGGTGCTGCTGGACTGCGTGCAGGGCATCAAGGACCTGGTGGCGCATTCAGATTTCATGGAGGTGGCGTATACACCGGCAGATGCGCGACGTATAGTGGCCAGTGGCCGGCTGGCTGTGATCATCGGCAGCGAGATGGATAACATCGGCAACTTCTACAACCCACAGGACCACTACAGCAGGGCGACCTTTACGTCAGAGCCTACAGAAGGACAAGTGCAGGCAGAACTGGATAAGCTGTATGCGCTAGGGGTGCGATATATTTTTCCGGTGCATCTGAATAATACGGTATTTGGAGGCACGGCGATATTTAACAAGACACTGAACGTGGCTAATAAATTTGCAACGGGTGCAGAGTGGAAAATTGAACAGGTTCGTACCGATACGAGCGGGATCACCTTTCACCTGGAGCATCCCGGCTCAGGACTGCCGGCTATCGCCAAGGCCTTCATGCCACTGCTGATGCCTAAGAACGTGAACCCTGCCAAAATGGTAAACTATACGATCTGGGATACGCTGGCCGGCTATGGGCACCGCAATGCACTGGGTCTGACAGCGCGCGGTAGGTTTGCCATCAGCTATATGATGCAGAAGGGCTACATGATAGACATAGACCACATGAGCGAACGCATGACCGATGAGGTGCTCTCTAAGGCAGTGACCGCTGACTACCCCGTCAATAGCGGGCACAATGAGCCTCGCAGCTTCTCACACAATGAGAACGGCCGCACGTTGCTGCAATACGCACAGATCAAAAGGGTAGGAGGGATGATAGGTGTAGGTCATGGTGCCAATGCTTCTGACTTTGTGCATACCTATCACACTGTAGCGGGTATAGTGGGAGAGCCTCACATGGCTATAGGGACAGATGTGGGGGGCTTCTCAGCACAGCCGCAGCGTGATACTACCATCAGGCTGATCTATGATGATACATTTACAAGGTGCAAGACTGGCAACCGAATCTGGGATATCAATACAGACGGTATGGCCCACTACGGCCTGCTGGCAGACTATGTGCGATCATGGCCGCTGGCCGGGATGAGCGGTGAGGAGATGAAAGGCTTTATGAGTTCAGCTGAATATTTTGTGCAGATGTGGGAGAAGTGTGAGGCGAGGAAGGTATCTGTAAGGTACTAATTGATTGATTTGATTGAAAGCAAACTGTAATGGGGTGAGTGAGAATGAATTAGAAGATGAAGACGAGATACATGTACGTCACAAGGATTTTGAAGAAAATCTTGAGATGCAGGAAGCTCTGGCTCCGGTGGTATTGGAAAATCTACTGGACTTCGGCATGGAGGAGGGGCAGGAACTTCGCGTTGAGTATTTCTTTTATACAGATTCTTCAGGCAAAGCGAATGCCTTAGCTACGGAGTTAAAAAAGTTAGGCTATTATGTCTGGTCAGGGCATTCTTCTTATGACAAGACTCAATTTCTTATCAATGGTTGGACCATCAAAATGAGCATGGATAATGAAACCATGAGCAATTGGGTCAACCGCATGTCAACTTTGGGATACGCTTATGATTGCAGATTTGATGGCTGGGGCACATCAGAGCAGATGCAAGATGACCTGCCTGAACCGGAAAATTAGAAGGACTTAGTGGCGTAGCAGCCTAAATGTCGCTTTTCCACTAAATAAGACACATTTAACCTTATCTTCGCAATCCCGACCCTCCCAAGGTCCCTCAAAAGGCTGAAATCTGTCCAGATTTCAACTTTTTTTCACCATTCGTTGTGAACTTTAAGGAATAAAAGTATTTTTGCCGTCCCAAAAATAGCGTTAATGCCAACCATTCAACAGTTAGTACGCAAGTCAAGGACCATCATCCGTGCGAAATCTAAGAGCCGAGCGCTCGATAGCTGCCCTCAGCGTAGGGGCGTTTGTACCCGTGTATATACTACTACCCCTAAGAAGCCAAACTCGGCTCTTCGCAAGGTAGCTAAGGTACGTCTGACCAACTCTATAGAAGTGATCGCTTATATCCCGGGTGAGGGCCACAACCTCCAGGAGCACTCTATCGTGCTGATCCGTGGTGGTAGGGTGAAGGACCTCCCAGGTGTACGTTACCATATCGTACGTGGCAGCCTCGATACTGCCGGCGTAGAAAACCGCAAAAAGAGCCGCTCTAAGTACGGTACCAAGCGTCCTAAGGCAGGTGCAGCAGCAGCTCCGGCCAAAAAGAAGTAATTGAGAATCAAGAGTCAAGAAAAGAGACAATAAGATCATTATAATACAATGAGAAAAGCAAGAGCACCCAAAAGATTCCCTCAGCCGGATCCTAAATTCGGTGACACGATCGTGACACAGTTTGTAAACAACCTGATGTACGAGGGAAAGAAGTCCACTGCCTATACCGTATTCTACAATGCACTCGACCTGATAGAAGAGCGCACTAAGGAAAACCCTCTGGAGATCTGGAGGAAGGCGGTACAGAATGTATCTCCGGCCGTAGAGGTGAAGAGCCGCCGTATCGGTGGTGCTAACTTCCAGGTGCCTACAGAGGTACGTCCTGAGCGCAGGCAGTCTCTGGGTATCAAGTGGATCATCAACTTTGCCCGCAGCCGCAACGGTAAGTCTATGGAAGACAAACTGGCAAACGAGCTGATAGCAGCGAGCAAGGGTGAAGGTGGCGCATTCAAGAAGCGTGAGGATGTGCACCGTATGGCTGAAGCCAACAAGGCTTTCGCCCACTTTAAGTTCTAATAGCTAAAAGTAAATATCGCTGAAGCGCAAAAACGCAAAATTGATAAGATGATGCGGCTTTGCGCTTTCGTGATAAAATAGACAGGAAGAAATAAATAAAAAGCGCGGCAACGCCAATAAAAAAATAACAACGGGAAATCATGGCAGGAAAAGACCTCACCCACACGAGAAACATCGGAATCGCGGCACACATCGATGCCGGCAAGACTACAACCACGGAGCGTATCCTGTACTACACAGGTGTGAGCCACAAGATAGGTGAGGTGCACGATGGTGCAGCTACTATGGACTGGATGGAGCAAGAGCAGGAGCGTGGTATCACGATCACATCTGCTGCTACCCGCTGCGCTTGGACATGGAAGGGTGAGAAGTATGACATCAACATCATCGATACTCCGGGCCACGTGGATTTCACCGTAGAGGTGAACCGCTCTCTGCGTGTACTGGAAGGTCTGGTATTCCTCTTCTCTGCTGTGGACGGTGTAGAGCCTCAGTCTGAGACTAACTGGCGTCTGGCTAACAACTACGGTGTAGCCCGTCTCGGTTTCGTAAACAAGATGGACCGCCAGGGTGCTGACTTCTTCAATGTGGTAACGCAAGTGAACACCATGCTGGGCTCTAACCCGCTGGTGATGCAGATACCTATCGGCAATGAGGAAAACTTTAAGGGTGTGGTAGACCTCGTGACAAACGAAGCTATCATCTGGAATGAAGCTGACAAGGGCATGACCTACGAGGTAGTGCCTATCCCGGCTGACCTGGAAGAAGACGTGAAGATGTACCGCGAGAAGCTCCTCGAGCAGGTAGCAGAGTTTGACGATACGCTGATGGAGAAATATTTCGCTGATCCTAACTCTATCTCTGCAGAGGAGATCCGTGCGGCTGTGCGCCAGGCGGTGATCGCTGACAAGGTAGTACCTATGTTCTGCGGTTCTTCATTCAAGAATAAGGGTGTGCAGGCCGTACTCGATGCGGTATGCGCGATACTCCCATCTCCTACAGACAGGAAGGAAGTACATGGTACTAATCCTGATACTGAGCAGCCTATCGTACGCCAGGCTACTACAGATGGTCCGTTTGCAGCACTTGCATTCAAGATCGCTACTGACCCGTATGTAGGCCGTCTGTGCTACTTCAGAGTTTACTCTGGTGGCCTGGATGCCGGCTCATACGTATACAATACACGTACACAAAAGAACGAGCGTATCTCTCGTCTCTTCCAGATGCACGCCAATAAGCAGAACTCTGTACCTCGCGTAGAGGCTGGTGATATCGCTGCAGGTGTGGGCTTCAAGGATATCCGTACAGGTGATACCCTCTGCGATGAGAAGAACAAGATCGTACTCGAGTCCATGATATTCCCTGAGCCGGTGATCTCCATAGCTGTGGAGCCTAAGACTCAAAAGGATATGGACAAGATGGGTATGGCCCTCGGCAAGCTGGCTGAGGAGGATCCAACCTTCAAGGTGAGCTTTGATGAGGCTACCGGCCAGACCATCATAGCAGGTATGGGTGAGCTCCACCTGGAGATCATCGTAGACCGTATGCGTCGTGAGTTCAACGTAGAACTCAACCAAGGTGCACCACAGGTGAACTATCGTGAGAAGCTGACCAAGAAGGTAGAGCACCGCGAGACATATAAGAAGCAATCAGGTGGTCGTGGTAAGTATGCCGATATCAAGATCGAGATCGGACCAACCGAGGAGACTGAAGACGCTAAACTGGGTCTTACTTTCATCAATGATATTTTCGGTGGATCTATCCCGCGTGAGTTTATACCAGCTGTAGAAAAGGGCTTCAAGGAAGCAATGAAGACAGGTGTACTCGCAGGATACGAGATCGATGCGCTGACTGTGCGCCTTTTTGATGGTGGTTTCCACGCGGTGGATTCCGACGCCCTCTCATTTGAGCTCTGCGCCAAGATGGCATTCCGTAACGCTGCCCGCCAGGCTGGTCCGGTACTCCTCGAGCCGATCATGAAGCTCGAAGTGATCACTCCTGACGAAAACACCGGTAACGTGGTAGGTGACCTGAACCGTCGTCGTGGTATCGTAGAAGGCATGGAGGCGAAGATGAACGCACAGGTCGTAAAGGCTAAGGTGCCACTGAGCGAAATGTTTGGCTACGTGACACAACTCCGTACGCTGACATCAGGCCGTGCTACCTCTACCATGGAGTTTCACAGCTATGCACCGGCACCGGAAGGTGTGGCTAAGGCCGTGATCGCTAAGAACTCTGGTAAGATCAAGGAGGTAGAAGAGTAATTAGTATCGAGTAGTTAGTAGTGAGTATTGAGATAATGCGAACAGCCAACTACGACAGCAAAGTCAAAATTTAAACACAATAAACGTCCTTTAAAAATGAGTCAAAGAATAAGGATCAAGCTCAAATCCTACGACCACAACCTGGTAGACAAGAGCGCAGAGAAAATCGTAAAGACTGTGAAAAACACAGGTGCAGTAGTGAGCGGTCCAGTGCCACTGCCTACGCACAAGAACATCTTCACTGTGCTGCGTTCACCGCATGCCAATGCTAACTCTAAGGAGCAGTTTCAACTCTGCACCTACAAGAGGCTCATCGACATCTACTCTTCATCGTCGAAGACTGTGGATGCGCTCATGAAGCTCGAGCTGCCAAGTGGCGTAGAGGTAGAGATCAAGGCGTAGTAGCCATCTGTGTCCACGCCGCCGAGAGGAACGGTGTAGCAAACGTGCACTGGACAGAGTAAACATACAAATGCAGCAAATGTGGGCTGCGACCCTATCTGAGAGGAAGGGAGAGGAGAGGTATTGAAATTATTTAATCATTTATGAGCCCCGGTGAGAGCCGCGGTTCCGCTAAAACAAAAAGCAATGAAAGGTATCATCGGTAAGAAGGTCGGCATGACCAGCATTTTTGACAACGGCAAGTATGTCGGAGTAACTGTAATAGACGTGAAAGGTAACACCGTGACTCAGGTGAAGACCAACGACACTGACGGCTACTCAGCAGTGCAGGTAGGTTTTGACGACAAGAGCGAGAAGGCTGCAAACAATGCAGAGAAAGGCCACGCTAAGAAGGCTAACACCGCTCCTAAGAGGAAGTATGTAGAGTTCCGCAATTTTGATTTTGAGAAAGCTGTAGGCGAGGCTATCGCTGCAGATATATTCGCAGATGGCGAGAAAGTGACTGTAGTAGGTACATCTAAAGGCAAAGGTTTCCAGGGTGTAGTAAAGCGTCACGGATTCTCAGGTGTGGGTATGGGTTCTCACGGTCAGCACGATCGTATGCGTGCTCCGGGTTCCCTCGGTGCATCATCTGATCCTAGCCGCGTATGGAAAGGTCTCCGCATGGCAGGCCGCATGGGTGGCAACCGTATCAAGACTCAGAACGTGAAAGTGGTAAAGGTAATGGCTGATCAAAGCCTGATCCTCCTCGGCGGTTCTGTACCGGGCGCTATCGGCTCATACGTAGTACTCGAGAAGACCAAGTAAATCTCTCAAAAAGCATATTTTTTTTGCCCCTTCACTCCAGTGGAGGGGTTTTTTATTTCCCCTTTACTGAGGTGGTGATGAGCGCCTGCACCAAAGTATCCTGTCTGAGGTAAATAAAAAAGCCATCCCCATAGAGGATGGCTTTCTATTAATACGTTTATGCTTTACATTTTTACAAATCTGCGCTGCATAGAGGTTTTGCCATCTGACACGCGCACCAGGTAGATACCGCTGGAGATACCTTGTGTATCAAAAGTGATATTGCGTTCACCGGCTGGTAGCTGGCCTGTATAGATGGTGCTGACGGTACGGCCTGTCATATCTACCAGATCTATGCTAGCATTATTGGCTTTACTGCTCATGATTGAAATCGTTGCTACCCCCTGAGCCGGATTCGGCTGTATGGTCAGGTCGCTCACAGCAGAACTGATGTGCGAGATGCCCGTGGTGGATTGGCCTATGTTGATGTTATCTATATAGAGTTGATTGGCCTGACGCACACTGCGCGCCACGATCTTAAAATTAACTGACTGAAATTGATTGTACGCCGAAGGGATCGTAGCAGTCACAGTTTTCCAGTATTCATCGGTTTGACCGGGGGTATAGGGTCCTGATCCCACAGTACCCGCATTAAACAGATTATAACCTCCTTCATTCAGATAAAGCCTGTTCCAGGTCACACCGCAGTCCTTAGATATATATACCGACAGGGCTGCGATAGAATCGCTCATATGACTGCCATCATATGTGGCAAATGAATATTCAAACGAGAAGGTCAGCTGTGAGGGGTCTATAGACGTCATGTCTATGGGTGGAGATATCAGCTCATCTATGTCTCCATCTAGCCTGCTATTATACAGGTTGAGCATGCTGCTGGCATTACTGTAGTGTCCTGCACCCGTCACGCGGCGGAAGTAGGTATTATTATTATCATAGTTATTAGAGATCCAAAGTGAGCTGAGGCTGTCATTTTCAAAACCTTCAAAATATGGTCCCGGTACAGCGTTCCCGTCATTTACATAGACCATGGATTTCACTTTTGTAGAGGTACCATTGTTATTTGTCACAGAGAGTGTGACCTCTTTCCAGCCCGGAGTCGTGAAGGAAACGACAGGTGACAGGTCTGTGGTAGTAGAGGAGCCCAGGTCAGCATCAGCAGGGAATATCCACTGCCTGCTTTGCACGTCAGCATTCCATGATACATCAGTGAATTTTACACTCTGTCCCAGGCACGCATAGCGTATGCTGGCTGCAAAATCAGCTACCGGCACGGCGCAGGATTGTGGATTAGGATAGGTGAGTGGCTGATCTGTGCCCGTAGCCAGCAGATTAGTCTGCGACCAGATATTATTTCTGCCTGAGATCGGAGAGTTCAGTGCAGCCTGGGCCCTGACTACCTGTCCCTTGGTAAACATGTAGTGACAGCTGGAGTAGTTCATTATATTCTGCACATTCTCTATGATGGGCGGTGTGCAGTAAGCTTCACTGAGTGGACAGGTACCGTAGTCGCCCCTTGTGATCGGAGTGTCATCTACATCATCATCGCCACATGCCACGCCAGGGTCATTGGTATTGCCCCAGGTGTGCTGCAGGTTCATCCAGTGGCCACTTTCGTGAGCTACCGTAGGGCGCTCATATGGGTCATTAGAACCTACCCCCTCAGACATCACGAGGATACCATCTATGATATCATTATTCACATAGGTAGATACGGAGCTCGGGTAGTACGCGTAGGCCAGAGCAGAATTGTTGGCTTTGCTCATCGTCTTTATGACCCATACATTCAGATATTTATCCCTTGGCCATGGATGCTGCTTGTTATTATCATCGCCATCATAGGTGGTAGAGGAGTAGATGCGCTCGATACCATTTGTACAATTGCCATCGGGGTCTTTCTGGGCCAGGCGGAACTCTACATTCATATTACCGATCAGGGTATCAAAGGCGGGTACGACATTAGGCAGCTCCGGATTGGTAGCACTGCAATATTGGTTCCAGTGTGCCATTTCATTGAAGATAGTAGCATCGGAAAGATCTTCCACTCCAGCATCATGGATGATGTGGAATACTACGGGTACTATATATGGTCCGGTACGCTGACCTGAGTTAGCCCTGTTCTCACGGATAAAAGCACGGGTAAAGGAATCCAGAACCTGCTGGGATACGAGGCGCTCCGGATGCAGGTCATATTGGCGCTGGCTCATTTCGCCGGCCAGACAGCCTATAGGATGGCTCTGAGACTGCGCAAAGGCTCCTATAGATACCAGACACGCCAGTGCAAGAGTATAAAGGTGTTTCATTAGTTATTTTTATAAAGCTAAAGTAGGCCAAAATATGGCAAACACGCAATACTCAGCACGTTAAATGACAAAAGATTGACAGAATTGTGACTATTCTATATGTGAAGCTGCTCCGGTATCACAGGCCGCCTTCGCTCACATCTACGAAGAGCATTTTAAGCGCCAGCATCATGCCATAAGCTACCACCATGTAGAATGTAGTAGTAATGAGAATGATCCTTACCTCCCACGAGTTTGAGAAGTATTTGCCGGTCATGAGGTAGACGATACCGTACATGATGACGGCTATCACAGCATAAAACAGAAATGAAGCTATCAGGTATTTTTTATTGTCAGTTGCCAGAAGGCAAAGCCAGGGATTGAACATGACATAAAATACTACCCCAAAACAGCCGGCATACATGACCAGATCGTCAGAGTGCAGCGCATATTTGGCTACTATGAGCAGGAGGATACCCAGTATGGTGATAAATGTAAATTGCTTCACCGGAGTGGCTCCCTTCAGCGCAGATGCGGTAAACATCTCTCCGGGTTTGCGCAGGCTATCGTCAGCAGTCATGGTATATTTTGAAGGCAAAGATAAAGTATTCTCCATTCTAGCTTGGGAACATTTATCACTGAACCATCACTTTGCGCACCTCCGTGTGGATGCCATCGCTGATCGAAACATTGTAGATGCCAGTGGCGACACCGGTCATATCTATCTGATAGGAGTACAAGCCATTGATGTGCGTGAAGGCCTCCTCATGCACTATATTTCCTAGTACATCAGAGATGCGCACTGATACCTGCTCTACGCGGTCAGCGGCTGCTATCATTAGCTGAAACTTGCCATGGGTTGGGTTAGGGTAGATCGTATACTCTATCTGCACCCCTGCATCAGTGAGGCCTGTAGCAGTACCCTCAGTGGTAAACGAGCGGATAGCGGAATAGGCACTGCTGCCTGTAGGGCACACAGCGCTCACATGATATTGATACGTAGTACCGGGCACCAGCCCTGTCAGGTATTTGGCAGGAGTGCTGGCAGTGGCATTGGCCCACTGGGCTGCGGCGGACGGTTTATACTCCAGTATGTATGATGTGGCTCCCGATACGGCAGACCACTGGATGGTGTCGGTAGGCGAGGCGACCGTGCCCGATGTCAGCGCAGCAGGTGTACCGCAGGCTCCGGAGGCAGAGGCGGGCGGCACACATCCGGCAGAGCTGGCTATCGATGCGCGGGCGCCACCTGTGACGAAAAGCGACTGAACCCTTAATGCCTGTCCGGCTGTGAACATGGTCATGCAAGCATCATCTGTATAGTCCATAAAGTTCATGAACATATCACCATTTGGCGCATTGGTACAGGACACATGCGGAAATGCAGGACAGCCAAAATTCTCAGAATATTGAGGCGGAGTATCGTCTACATAGTCAGTCCCGCTGCAGTCACCGCTCGTATTGCCCCAGATATGGTAGAGGTTCATCCAGTGGCCTATCTCATGCGTAGCGGTTCGGCCCTTGTCATATGGTGCCAGAGCCGTTCCCATGCTGCCAAAGGCAGTATAGTTGATCACTACACCGTCGGTCTCAGATGCTCCTCCAGGAAACTGTCCGTAGCCCAACAGTGCATTTCCCAGATTGCAAACCCAGAGATTCAGGTAGCTGGCAGCAGGCCAGGCATCGTCGCCACCCTGTGCGGTATATTTTACGGAGTTGCTGGTAGAGAAAATTGTAGCCGAAGTTTGGGTTCTCACTATGCCCGTAGTAGCATTGCCCTCGGGATCACGTTTGGCCAGGCAGAATTGTATGCCCGTACTGCCACTCACCGGCTGAAAGACCGCCGGCGTAGAAGACCAGTTGACATTAGATCGGCTATAGTCAGCATTGAGAATGTCTATCTGTGATTGTATCTGCGCATCACTGATATTTTGAGCAGAGGTGCTATATACCACATGGACCACTACTGGTATGGTGATCGTAGATCGTGAAGATATCCCCGTAGGATGCAGGGAGATAAACCTTGCTGTCTGGGTCTCTATATCCTGCCGTGTGGTAGCGATGGCCGGATTATCGCGCAGCATCTGGTCCAGGGCCTCCATAGAGCCACACTGACGGTGCTGGCCATAGCTGGCCGCTGTCAGACAGAAGAGGAGCAGTAAGCTGAAAAAACCTTTCATCAGGGGTCGGCTTTCCTATAATATAGTATACGGAAGCGCCGCGCGCAAGTGACATTATACAAAGATTCATTTGTATAATGGATTTCAGGATTTCCTCCCCCGGTTTTGGACCCCTGACGTTTGGGGATAGTTAATTTTCTATTTCCCAAAGGGTTATCATGATCTTAATCACCGATTTCTATTGCAGCCTATGTGTACATTGGCTATATTTATCGCACCACCTTATTTTTTTGCTGACCCTCAAACAATCTACCGCCACAATGGCTAAAAAGACCGTTGCCGCTCCTGCTCCTGCATTTTTCCCTGCTGACTGGCCTGCTGATGGCCCTATAGACCTAAAGGTCCATGACCTGCCACACCTTTCGTCCAGTACGGAATGGTGGTATATGCATAGTCATATCAAGGCCGGCAAAAGGAATCTCTCATTGTTTGCTTCTTTCTTTTTGACCGTAGTAGGCTATGATAAGAAAGCTAAGAAGCCTGACTACGGATACTCGGTGATATGGGGCATCTCCGACCTGGACAATAAAAAGTACCATACGGTATCTCTGGTAGACAAGCGTGCACCCGAGCTGGGCATACAGCGTATCAAAAAGGGGCAGCTAGTCAAAGACCCACACCTGAAGCGTGCAGCGCTGGAGATGCTGGACAAAGGTGTCGTGCCATATCCCGATGAGCTGCTCACACGCGATGTGGTAATAGCAAAGGATAAACTGTCACTGGACTATGATGGTAATACTTTTAAAAAGAAGAAAGATGGCAGCTATATGCTGCACCTGGCGCACAAGGAGCTGAACATAAGTGTCGATATCGAGTTCTCTCCGCAAAAGCCGCCTACCCGTCATGGCGATAATGGTGTAGTACGTGGTGTCTCTGCAGAGGATATGTTTTACTACTTCATCCCGCGCAATAAAGTAACCGGCAAGATCAATCTGAAAGGAGAGAAGCTCGCCATCACCTCCGCCTCCGGCTGGTATGATCATGAGTTTGGCGCGCATCCGGAGAAGAAGAATGAAAGCGATGAGGCGAAGAAGGATGTATCGTGGAACTGGATCGCCGTACAGCTGGACAATAAATGTGAGCTATCCGCTTATGACCTCGTAGACCTCAAGACGGGTGAAGACTGCGGCTCCTTTATCATACTGATAGATGAGAAAGGCAACAGGCATCACTCGCGCAATTATTCCTTCAAGCCATTTGGTGAGGAGTGGACCAGCACGCGCACTTTCAATACCTATCCTACCGCCTGGAAACTTGTCGCGCCGGATTTCAAACTAGACCTCGTCATAGAGGCGGCATTTCCCAATCAGGAATTTGCCACGGTGATTTCTAAGCCTGCCTTCTGGGAGGGACGGATGAATGTGAGAGGTAAGATGCGTGGCAAAGCAGTAGCGGGCCCGGCATATATCGAGCGCCATGGTTTCGTCAATAGCTCCGATCTTAAATCCTTCCTCAAGGCGGTCTCAAAGCAAACACTGCGCTCGGTGAATAAGATCATCCCCCTGTCTTTCGGCCAGCAGAAATTTGAAGAACTGGTATCAAAGCGTGGCAACTACCACCTCACAGAAAACCTGGACAAAGAAGCATACATCGATACATTCCTCCGACCTATACGTGAGATCACAGACCGTAGCGGCAAGTCGTGGCGCTCCTACGCGACCATCGCCTGCTGCGATGTAGTAGGTGGCAACTCACAGGTGGCTATAGACTGGCTCGCGCTGCCTGAGCTGATGCACGTAGGCTCCCTCATGGTAGATGATGTGCAAGATAAATCTCACGTGCGTCGTGGCGGCCCTGCGGCCCATACGGTGCATGGTGAGGCTACAGCTATCAACTCTGGTACTGCGGCCTACTTCCTCGGGCAGATATGTATCTACGAGGCGGATATGCACTATGAGGAGAAGGTGCAGGTGTACAACTGGTACTTTGAGGCTATGCGTGCCTCTCACAGCGGCCAGGCTATGGATATCAAAGGCCTGGACTACATGATGCCCGCCGCGCTGAAAGATGATAAGGTGGCAAAGCTCCTCGCCAAGCGCGTACTCGCCACACACCGGCTCAAGTCTGCCGCACCCGCCAGCTACCTGGCCCAGATCGGAGCGCTGATAGGTGGCGCTTCTCAGGAGCAGATCGCTGCACTGGGAGACTACTATGAGAAGCTAGGTATCGCTTTCCAGATCATAGATGACACTCTTAATCTGAAAGGATTTAAAGATAACCTCAAGACCAAAGCTGAGGACATCACGGCGGGCAAGATCACCTACCCCATAGCGGTAGGTATGGCGATGCTGGATCAGAATGACCGCAAGAAGCTCTGGAGGATAGTCAGCGCAAAGACCAGTGATGTAGACCAGCTCGCACAGGCTATAGCCCTGCTGGATAAACATAAAGTGATAGAAAAATGTGAGCGTGAAGCACGTACCATGCTGGAGAAAGCCTGGTGGCGCCTCGAGCCGCTGCTGCGCGACTCTATGGTGAAGCTAAACATGCGCGCTTTCGGCTGGTTTGTACTGGACAGGACGTACTGATCTATGTAATATAACGACGGGGCACGGGCATCTTCCATGCCGTTTCGTTATTCCGTCTACATTTCTATCTTTGTCGTCCCCGATACTAGAGGGCTGTTAGCTCAGTTGGTTCAGAGCACCACGTCGACAACGTGGGGGTCATAGGTTCGAGCCCTATACAGCCCACTTTTCTCTTTCTCCCGGCAATATGAAAACGACTTCACTCATTTTGTTTCTGCTGGTTTGCCTTTCGGGGCTTGCGCAGGGTCGTAAGGGTGCTACAGTGAAGGATGATGTCTATAGCGATCCCGATTTGCCTAAGTATACAGGCTGGACGCAAGGTTATGTAGTCATGCAGAAAAACGGAGATACCATCCGCGGACTTCTCAACACACCGTTGTCCTCTAAATTCTGGCTATATGATCCGGCTGCTATCAGAATGCATAGAGCAGGAGTCAAGGATAAGCGATACAAAGCAGACGATGTCGCATTCTATGAGTATCAGGACAGCAGCGGCTTATGGATACGTTATATACCCTACCAACCTATGGGGGATGGTAGCAAGGTCTTTGTCAGACGCTACATAGACGGCAGATGCAAAGCCTACTATCTACCCAAACTCAATACGGTGGCTACAGCGCTGGGGGGCACAGTGGGTGCTCTGCTGGCGGGCCCGGATACTTTGTTTTTGATTCAGAAGGGAACAAGTAGCTTGTGGCCTGTGCCCCGGGCGGGATTCCGCAAGGATATGATGGAGTTCTTTCAAAAATGTCCGGAGATGGTGGCCATGATCAAAGCAGGAACTTTTACCTATGAGACATTTGAGCGCATGGTTCATTACTACAATGAACATGGCTGTAGGTGAGTATTTTCTACTTCAGGTTTCTCGTTTTATCCAGTTCTTCGGGATTACTGAGTACCCGTGTGGCATTTACACTTTTGAGCGTAGTGGATAGGCTAGGAGTCGTGGGGAGTGCTGTGCCGGTAGTATGCACAGCGTCATAGCAGTCTGATACTATCAGGCGCAGGTGGCTATTAGTAGCACGTATCATGCGCTCACCAGTGTAGTGCGGATCTATGGTGCCTGATGACAGCACATCACAAAACATATAATCATCGTCCAGTTGCGTCACAGTGATCAGGCTATCTATATAGCTGTCCAGTATCACGTAGTCCTTGGTCCAGTATGCCTGATTCTTATTTTCTATGGTTTTGGTGGCGAGCACTACCCGCCCTTCACTGACTATGGTGACAAACTGGTCGTTCTCCGTTCCTTTATCCGTTTCATTACTAAAGGCATCCAGCGGCTGGATCTTCAGCCGCCTTATCCCGGCGTGCCATCTGCGGTAGCCTGCTGTCTGCCTGATCAGGTCTAAGGCGGGTATGGTGTCAGACTGGCGTATATACCGGTGGTAGAGACTATCACTGTATAGGTAGTACATATGTAGTACGGCGCCAGTGCTGTTGCGCTGCTGGCAGTACCAGCGCATCAGGTCCCAGTGCTGTGCGTAGGCATTAGGTGCGAGTTTGACGCCATTCTCTTTATTGGCTATGGCGCCATTCAGGTCGCCCTTTGCAGATGCTACATCGCCCAGTCCAAAGTAGGCCTCGGCACAGATCGGGTCTTTGGCCAGTGCCATACGAAATGAGCGTGCTGCTTTATCAGGATTTTTAGCGAGTTTCTGCCTGCCGGCAGTGACCAACTGTTGTGCGTTCTTGCAGCTGGCCAGACAGCATACCAGAGACAGCGCTGTTGTGATAGAGAGCAGGGGTAGATAAGGTCGCTTCATCGGATTTACATTTCATCTGCCGCGAAAACGGAAACTGCAGTCGTTAAAACTCCTTTCCTTCCTTTGTCATCTGCTCCAGCAGGGCAGGCACCGCGAAGCGATCTCCATAGGCAGCCTGCAATTCCCTGGCGCGTGATACAAAGGCAGGGAAGCCGTAATCATTGATATATTGCAGTGTACCTCCCTTGAATGGGGCAAAGCCCCAGCCAAAGATAGAGCCGATATTGCCATCAGCCACAGAGGTGAGCACACCCTCCTCCATGCAGCGCACGGTCTCCAGGCACTGGATGAACATCATCCGCTCGATCATTGTCTTCTGATCATCATCTGTAGTATGTGGGAATGCCTCTGCCAGTCCCGGCCAGAGAAACTTCTTACCATCCTTCGGGTATTCATAGAATCCTCCGCCGGCAGCCTTGCCTATGCGCTTGTAGTCATTGACCATCTTGTCTACTACCTCGTAGGCACGATGTACGGGTGGTGTTTTGCCTTCGGCTTTCAGGTCCTCTTCTGTCTGCGTGCGGATGTGCGCTATCAGGCCCAGGCTCACCTCATCAGTGAGCGCCAGTGGTCCTACCGGCATACCTGCCTGCAGGCCCGCAGCCTCTATAGCTCGTGGGTTATTACCCTCTGCCAATAATGCGATACCTTCCAATACATAGGTAGCAAACACACGGGATGTATAGAAGCCACGCGAGTCATTGACCACGATCGGCGTCTTCTTGATCTGCTTCACAAAGTCAAATGCACGTGCTAATGTTTCTTCTGAAGTCTCCTTGCCTACGATGATCTCTACCAGCGGCATGCGGTCTGCGGGAGAGAAGAAGTGGAGCCCTACAAATTGTTTTGGGCGCGATGACTTCTCTGCCAGTCCGGTGATAGGCAGTGTAGAAGTATTAGATGCAAATACGCCTGTAGCATCCATCTGTGCCTCGGCTTCGGCAGTCACTATTGCTTTGATCTTCCTGTTTTCTGTCACCGCCTCTATGATCAGGTCGCAACCGGCGAGATCGGCGGGATCTGCAGAGGCCTTGATGCGATTGAGTATCTCTTCTGCTTTTTCGTTAGTTGCCTTGCCTTTGCTTACGCGTTTTTTTAGCAGGTCAGCAGAGTAGGATTTACCCTTGTCCGCTACTTCCTGGTTTACATCTTTCAGCACGACCTCCAGGCCGCTCATAGCGCAGGCGTATGCTATGCCGCTGCCCATCATGCCTGCACCGAGGATGCCCACCTTCTTAAAGCTGAACTTCTCCTTGATAGCCGGGCGTGATTTGCCCGCATTGAGCGCATTGAGCTGTTTCCAGAATACGTTGATCATATTCTTGGCTACCTGCCCTGTGGCGAGCTGCGCGAAGTAGCGCGACTCGATACGCGTAGCCGTCTCGATATCTACCATAGCACCCTCTACGGCTGCTGCCATGATAGCGAGCGGGGCAGGATAGTTGTTGTGTGTCTTCTTAGCCAGCATGGCAGGCGCTATAGGCAGCATCTGAGCTACCTTTGGTGTGAGTGGAGATCCCCCCGGTATCTTATAGCCATCCTGATCCCAGGGTTGCTTCACCGATTTATTAGCGAGGATATAGTCCGTGGCTTTCTTGAGCAGGTCCTCTTTGTCAGTGGCGAGCGCGTGTATGAGGCCATCACTCAGCGCAGTCTTAGGATTTACTTTTTTGCCCTCTGTCAGGTAGAGGAATGCAGGCTGCAGGCCTATCAGGCGCACCATACGTGTCACGCCACCACCACCAGGCAGCAGGCCCAGGGTGACCTCAGGCAGGCCCAGCTCTACTTTTGGCTTGTCCCACACTACGCGGTAGTGGCAGGCTAGTGCCAGCTCAAATCCCGCACCGAGAGCTGTGCCATTGATGGCTGCTACCACAGGCTTGCCCTGAGTTTCCAGCCAGCGGAAACCCGCTTTGAGCTCCTGCGCGCGGTCAAAGAAATCTTTCGCATCACTCGTAGCAAACATTTCATCAATATCCGCACCGGCCAAAAAGGTCTCCTTGGCAGAGGTGATGATCACACCACGCAGGTCGGCTTCTGCCTGGAGCTTGGCCAGGGCCTCGCGAAAAGATGCTCCGAAAGCGAGGTTGATCACATTAGCCGAGCGGCCCTCCAGGTCCATGGTCAGGGTCACGATATTGTTTTCGTCTTTGCTGTACTTGAATGACATGTGCTATGTTCTTTTATTGCTGCGCTAATGTGACAATAATCTGTCAAAAAGCAAGGCTGGCAGCGCGTTTTTAAACATAAAAAAGGCCGGTGCTTTAGCACCGGCCGTCATACGTTTCAAAGGTGAAGTTATTTGGATGCAGAGATCACCATGATCTTGGTGTCTACCACTTGCCCATCTACATACATAGAGTAGGTGTAGGTACCAGCGCTCAGTTCAGATGCATTGAGTGTCACAGCGCCTTTGCCTTTACTAGTTAGCTCGAGGTGTTTGAGCAGCTTGCCATCTAGAGAGTTGATATCCATGTAGGCTGCAGTGCCTGTGTTGAGCACATAGCTGATGGTAGTCTGGCCGGAGAATGGATTAGGTACATTCTGGAGCAGTACGTTTGCTGTAGTGACATCAGATATAGTGCCACGCAGGGAGGCACAGCCACCATTGCAGATATCATTCAGTTGGCTTTGCAGCGCAGCTACTTTATCGGCCAATACTTTATTCTCGGTAGTCTTGGCGTCGAGTTCCTGTACGGCCTCTACGAGGTATGGTATCAGGCCTGTATAGTTTACTGCTTTGTAAGAAATTGAAGATGGATTTTTGCCCTCGTCTGTCGTTACAAATTTTGAATCTCTCACAAGGTCCGGAAGTACCTTTTCCAACTCTTGAGCTATGAATCCTTGTTGCTTCTCATTAGGAAAGTTAATGTGTTTATAACTTTCATGATCGAAAAAGTATTCTTTGGGGCTGAGCAATTTTATCTTGTCTAGCGCTCCCGAAATGTTTGTGACGTTCTTCTTAAATTTTTGATCTGAGACGATCCAAGGGCTACTCGTAGCACTCAGGTATCCATTGACCTGGACATCGCCTACAAAAAGACCTGCAAGATTAGTAGAACCAGCTGGTCCGGATGCCTGTGCTTCTACTCCTATATTGCTCGTTCCGCCTCCGCCTACTAAATAGCCTCCTAATGTGTAATTACCAGTGCTGGTGACACTAGCGACGGAGAGTAAACCTACATTGTTGGTAGCATTGGAAGAAGATATACGCAGGCCTGTATTGTTCTGATTAACATTGTCTACATAGATATCACATCCAAAAGAAGCGTTTGACATTGGAGTATTAGTCACGTCATGATTTGTGATCTTCAGTGCCACCGGTTCTATATCATCTCCTACTTGTGGCCTATAGATGTCTAGCTTGGCTCCGGGAGTACATACACCTATACCTACTCGTCCCTGCGGACCGCCTGTAGGTATCGTAGCTGGTCCATCAGGGAATAGCAAATTATGATTGTTCAATGGTACAAACCTGTCCGATGTCAGTGCTGCAGGATTGCCAGTTGTAGTGCAGGCATCTTGTCCCAGTTGTACTCTATTGCTGGCATCGAGAGACGTACCGTTTAGCGCGCCTACCACTACAGATCCCGATGACTTCTTTACATTATTACTCGCATCCAGCACCAGATAGCTGCTCGGTGTAGCGGTGCCCAGATTATCAAAGCGGATATTGCTCGATAGTGCATCTACATGCAGACGCACGGCAGGGCTGGCCGTGCCGATGCCGACGTTGTCTATAGTAGATACACGCCCCAGTACGATCGAGTTGCTGGTATTAACAGTAGCCCATGCTCCTATGGCAGTAGCATACTGCAGATTGCCACTACCTACATCGCCCTGATATCCCAGTATTGTATTAAGGGCTCCAGTCGTATTATGTGATCCGGTTTTTGTCCCGATAAAGGTATTTTGATAGCCTGTAGTGGTCAGACCGCCTGTTGTGACACCCAGAAAGGCGTTGTCATATCCGGTTGTACAGTTTGCGCCGGCTACATTACCTATATATGTATTAGTCCCGCCAGTGGTCAGAGAGAGGCCAGCCTGTGATCCAAAGAGTGAGTTTTGACTCCCCGTATTAAGCGTTCCTGTTTTATACCCGAAAAAGACGTTATCGGAACTGTTATTACTCGTGCCTGACAGTGAACCGAAAAAGCAATTGAATTTGTTGGCATTGGCATTGCCTGCTTTTTGTCCAAAGAAGCTATTGTCTGAACCACCAGTGCCAGCAGCCGCACCCACGGAGGTGATGTCAGATGCGACATTATTTACACTGACTGTACTAGGACTAGTGCTAAATTTGATTGATACGCCTTGGCCAAAGATCATATTGGTGGCGAGTGCTAGGGCTGTGAAAAGCGTAATCTTTAATGGTTTCATGTTTTATAATTTATGACGCCTACTTTGTAAGAAATGGGTGTTCGGCTAGTCCCATAGATGTACATAGCGATGCTACGCAGCATGACTGTCAGGATGTGAAAGTGAAAAGAGGGAGGGAGGTTTACGGTCTGTGGGGATACGTCATCAATAGTCAAAGTCAGATCGGTGATCATGGATCAGCCTGTACGATGGGGTAGGCGGAGGCTGCGGCTACTCAGTTGGGGATAAATAGATTCATGTCATAGTGTTTCAGTACCTACTTTGTAATAAAGGTGTTCGGTGAGTCCTTGTTATGCTTCATCAAGATAAGCATCTTATATGATGAAAACGTTTCATAAAGTAAAAATAATGGCTCGCTGCGCAACCTATTTGCGCGCAGAAATAAAAAAGGCCGGTATTAGACCGGCCTTGATATGAGGTTAATGTCATTCCTATTATGGGCAGGTAGGATTTACTCCGACTGGAGGTGTACCTGAGTAAACATAGGTGAAACCATTTGCTTTCACGCCGCACCCAGCTGCACCACCGTTGCCGGGGCCACATGCACCTGTACCACCTATAGGTCCACGTGCTGAGCCGCCAGCATTGCCTGGCTGACCCAATGCGCCACCATCGCCGCCTACACCGGCCCAGTAGTAGCTACCAAAGCTAAGGAAACAAGGGCCCTGCTGGCAATGAGGACCACCGGTACCTGGCGCGGCGAGCGTACCCGCTGTACCGGCTGAGCATGGATAGGCGCCACCGCCATTGCTTCCACCGTTGCCACCTACCGCGCCGGCACCGCCGCCGCCGCCGGTGCCTGGCCTGATATCTACAGTGCAGAGTGTGATGGATAGGTCTTCACCTGCGCCACCGCCGCCGCCGCCGCCGCCGAGCACACCATTATTGCGTATCGTCACGCCGTTGGTCACGATGTTGATCGCGTTACCACCGGGATAGCCATCACCTATACCGGTACAGCTACCTAGATAGTTGCCATAGTTTGTTTTGTCTCCACCATCACCTCCACGTCCGGCAATAGTACCATTGTTAATAATGACGATCTGAGAACCCGCTGTAAAATTACCCGTGGTCATGGAAGGTTGTGCTACGCCGCTATTCACTACGTTACTACCTACGACTACTCCCGCATCTACGATGAAGGTATCTACCACGGGGCATGTAGGCTGGCCGGCTAGTACAAACAGATTTACGTTATTAGTGTTAGCGGAGATGTGGATGGCTTGAGGCCCATTGATGATAAGCGTATAGGTAGCAGTAGATATGCTTACACCCACTTGTGAGGTCACTATGATCTGATAGGTACCTTGCAGTGCACAGCTGGAGCTTATATCCATGGTAGTAGAGCCGGGTACCTGGGGATTTGGATTACCAAAACTCACAGAAAGCCCCGGATTACTAGGTGTGACTTGATAGCTCAATATAGCGTTGCCTGCATTGACTGCGCAGGCACTAGGGTTGCCTATGGTCACTGTAGCCGATGCTACTACACCGCCGCCCTGTGCTGTAGCGAGACTGATGGTGCTTGTATTAGGCGTCAGAGTCACAGCAAAGTCAAATACTGTCAAGGTATAAGTCAAGGTCCTAACTGTAGAGCCTGAAGTAGCCAGGATGGTAATCGTGTAGGTGCCGTTAGCTGCACTAGGGAGTGCCGTCATGGTCATGATCGAGGTGCCTGTAGGTAGAAGGTAATTATTAGAGAAGTTGACCAGTACACCCGCTGGTACGCCGGCAGCGGAGAGCACCACCGGTGAGGCGGTACCCGTCACGAGGCTCACTGTGAGCGTATCTGCTACGCTACCAAAGTTAGATTTGAAGAGACAATCAGAGGTATGACTTTGTGAAACGGAATAGTCAAAAGCACAAACTGTCTGGCCCACATTGGCCCAGCAGGTACCATTCCAGAATTGATGCACGTTGATCGTACTATTGTATACCATCAGTCCGGCAGGAGGCGAGGTGATAGCTGCTATCTGTACATCTGTGAGGGCTGGTACGAGTATACCCTTGGTAGTACTCTGTATATCCAGTATCGCATGTGAGTCAGGTGTAGGCTGGTTGATACCTACAGCACCTGCGGTAGTCGCGCGGATCACCTCCGTATTGTTTGATTTCATCACAAAGTCCTGCGCATCGGTAGTACCTGCAAAATTTGTTCCTGCGGTAGTACCTGAGTTGCCATTGGTGAGCCATGCTGCCTGCGTACTGGTCAATATGTGATTGCCATCGCTATCTACTACTGTCACATAGCCACCTGGCGTGAAGTAGACAGTATTATTATATGCAGAGGCATGCACAGGGATATTTGGATTGCAAAGGTTGCTCCATGAGGTGCCGTTGTAGAGCACATAGCAGTTTGTATCTGTATCGTAGATCACGAGGCCTGTGGCAGGCGAAGAAATAAGACCGACTTTAGTCCTCGGCACGAGGAAGCCCTTGTCAGTCGCCGTCAGGTCGAGCACGGCACTCGGATCGGGGTTGGGATTGCCGATGCCGACATTGCCCTGTCCGTACGCATTAGATATTAAACAAATAAGAGATAAAACGAATAAAAACTTCTTCATACCGGGTTATTGTTTATCTGATGAAATTAAAGTTTTTGGTGGTTTTTCCAACCGTTTGGTAGAAAAAGTGCCCATTTTTCACCAAAAAGTGCTCAAAAACCGAAAATCCACTTTGGCTGAAAATATGACGAAGCTGCGCCTCAGATGGTTGTTTCCCCGCTAAAGACTTGCTCAGCAGGCCCTGTAAGCCAGACATTTATGAATTGCGGGCCGTGCAGGTCAAAGCGCACTTTCAGGTCTCCTCCCAGCGTTTTTACCTGTATGTCAGTCAGTCCGGTGTCCTTCTCATAGAAATATGAAATGGCCGAAGCCACTACACCGGTGCCACAGCTATAGGTCTCATCCTCCACACCGCGCTCATAAGTACGCACAAAGATGTGGCCACGGGAAAGTTCTTCTACAAAGTTTACGTTGATACCTTCCGCTCGGTAGGTATCTGAGTAGCGGATAGATCTGCCCCTATCTGCGACCGGGAAAGTCGAAATGCCGTCTACAAACTGCACATAATGTGGTGAACCCGTATCCAGCACGTAGTGGTCGCCACGGTGCGATGCATTCGTCACGTCTTTCATCTGGATGGATACGATACCGTCAGGCAGTATGCGCCCTACGTGAGGGCCGTCTATGGCTAGAAATGAGAACTCTTCTTTGCCCAGACCCAGATCATGAGCGAATTTTACGATGCACCTGCCACCATTGCCGCACATGGTACTCTCGCGTCCATCACTATTATAGTACACCATCTCAAAATCATAGCCCTCGCGCTGCTGCAAATAGATGAGCCCGTCTGCGCCGATACCAAAGCGGCGGTCACAGAGCTGGCGGATATGCGTGACGTCTTCACGTTTTAGCCCGAGGCTGCGATTGTCTATGATTACAAAATCGTTGCCTGTGCCCTGGTACTTGTAGAAAGAAAGCTTCATGATAGCGCAAAGGAAAGCAGAATGCAGCAGAATTTACAAGCGGAGGAAATGTCAGGTAATAAAAAAGGGACGGGCATAGGACCCGTCCCCACACCGCTTTCGTGTTAAGGCGTATAATGAGGATTACCCTCAGCGCAAAGTTAAGGAGCCCCTTGAAAAAATAAAAGGACTTTTTTGCTTCATTCCATTTCTCAGAAGCAATGCAGGCAAATCAAATTTCCCGGGATCTTAGCGTGCCAGTACCATAGCACATACCTGTTGCACTACTCCATTCTGGAAGCGGGCATAGTACACACCGGTAGCGTAGTTTTCTGATGCGAAGGACACCGTGTGATCCCCTGCCGGCATATCCTGATCTACCAGGGTGCGGAGCAAGTGCCCGCTACCGTCAAATACCTGTACGAGTGTATGTCCGCCGCCGGTGGTGAAAGTAATATTGGTGGAAGCGGTAAAGGGGTTAGGCGTATTTGAGATCAGGGTGACACCGGCTTTGCTATTGATCTCATGTATGGCAGTAGTACAGTCGGTGGCATCTACCAGCGGCAGTGACTGGAAGTTTTGCAGCAGGATCGTACTATCTATATCTGGTTTAGGCACACAAAACCAATCCTGCAACAAAGAAGCATATACTGACCTGAAATCATACTGCATCGGCACATTGTCGTTCACCCCGGCAGAGGCCGGTATCTGAGGATTAGTACCTAGTATGCCAGACTGTACCTTATTGCCAAAGATAAACATGGGTGCTGCGGCGCCGTGGTCTGTGCCCACACTGGCATTGGATATGATGCGCCTGCCAAACTCCGAGAAGGTCATGCCCACTACACGGTCAGCATTAGACGAAGCCCGGAGGTCATCATGAAAGGCTTTGACGCAATCAGAAAGATTTTGTAAAAGGTCAGCATGTGTGCCCGTGGCGGTAGCGCCATTTACTACCTGCGCATGGTGTGTATCAAAGCTGCCGTCATTGGAGGTGCTCACCATGTAAACTTTTGTCTTGAGTCCGCCGGATATCAGCTTGGCTACTGCCTGCAGTGAGGCGCCTAGTTTGCTGCCCGACGGATAGAGTGATGCCGAGGTAGTACCTGCATTGTATGCAGTAGCCAATACTCCGGCATATTGATTGGTCTGCTGCGATACCTGTCTGATATAGGTCAGCTCGGTACCTGCCGGGGTAGAGGGCGCGGTACTCTGTATGCCATTGGCCAGGTTGTAGATAGACGATGGATCTGTCACTGCCATAGCCATACCTGCAGCCGGCCCCTGAAAGACAGGCGAAAGCGAGGTGCCGATCTCTATGGCCAGTGGATCTGTTGTAGTACTATTAGGATAGCCCGTAGGGAAGCCAGGATACTCATAGTCCAGGTAGCGACCCATCCAGCCTGTAGCCAGGTTTTGACCCGAGTCCTCTGCAGTGATCCAGATATCTGTAGCCTGAAAGTGAGAGAAGCTCGGATTGGGATATCCGACTGCCTGTACGATCTTCAGATAGCCGTTATTATACATCTGCTGCATGCCGGTCATGGATGGGTGCAGGCCGGTAGCGGTGGTGCCATTCAGCGGGAGCACCTGCGCAGATGGTATCAGGATATTATTTCGTGCAGTAGAGAGGGCGCTATACTGATCCAGCGGGATCACGGTATTGAGGCCATCATTGCCGCCTACTATCTGTATGATCACCAGTACGTGGTCATTGACCGCTGCAGAGGCGGCCAGCGCAGAGAGCAGGGGGGAGGCTGCCAGAGATCTCATGCTGATACCTGAGAGGACCACGGGCAGTGCCGCGAGCGGTACAGATTTTATAAAGTCTCTTCTTTTCATCATACTGATTTTAGATGGGTTTAATGAAACTTATTGCAGCTGGTACTCCGGCAGATCCATGATATACTGGTAGAATGGCTTGAGGCGCGATGTGACCGTGGTCTGATAGCCGGTATTGGTCGGGTTGTTGATATAGTTGCTCCAGGCGGTGGTCCAATAGGCATTGGTAGATTGACCGGACAGGAGGATGCTCTTCAGGTAGTCTTTTACAGTCTGGTCTACCTCCAGGCTGAGTAGCAGCGCCAGTGTGTCATCTACCAGTGCTACAGGGTCATCCGGAGTGGGCATGGAGGCCGTGAGCGCCAGCGTGTCTATGATGATCTTCTGGCCGGCACGTGTATATCCTGTGTATAGCATCAGATCTGCAAAGGCAGTACGATTGGGCAGCGTATTCGAGTTGATCCATAGCTCATGATACTCCGGCTCCTGGTAGAAAGCCGGCCATCCAGCCACATTGGGTGGATTCAGGATATCCTGCGCACACAGTGCACTCCAGCCCTCCAGGTAGCCCCACATATAATATTGTGTAGCGAGATCAGTATTATCAGGGAATGTCACACCCATCTGACGCATCATGCCTACGAAATAATCTACCGGCGGCTTGATAAAGCACCCCTGATTCAGTACGTCAAAGAAATGCTCGCTTTTGAAAAGGAGTGCCAGCGCAGGCTTGATATCATAGTTATTGCTCCGCAGCATCGCCGCCATAGGCGTGATGATATTGGTCTCGATAGTACTGTCTATATCGTAGTAGACAAAGAAACGATAAAGCCGCCTGCAGAGGTACATAGCACACTCATTAGTAGCCAGTATCATAGTGATGAGGTCATCCAGCTCGTCAGCGCCGCTATTGCCGGTATTATTGATCACCGTATTATTATAAAATGCCGAGAACTGCTTTGGATTAGTATCGTGCTTAGTGGCGTCAAAGTAAGAAGTCATGGAACTACTGGTGATGCGGTACCCGGTCAGTACTCGTGCAGCAGCCTCCACATCTGACTGAGTATAGAGAGAGTTTGGCCCCTTGCCTACCGTGAAGAGCTCCTGCAGTTCACGGCCATAGTTTTCATCCGGAGCATTTTTAGTGTTTACGTAGCCATTCAGATAGACCAGCATTGCGGGATCCTTTGAGATAGCCGTCACCAGAGTCCGAAAATTGCCTAGTGCATTAGTACGAATTGTTTCAATGTACTTGTAGCCTGCCCTTGCATCTCCATAGCTATTTAGCTCTGTGGCAAAGTGATTGTGCCAGAAAAGAGTCATTTTTTGCTCCAGGCTTATTGTCTGTCCCAGCATATTACAGATCCACCACTCCTGCAGAGATTTTTTCCGGCCCGCATTCATAGTGGTCGTGTATGTATCATTGATCCATGTAGTGCCGAAAGGAACATTGGGATCAGGGCTACTTTGCGAGGAGTAGTTATTGAGTGGGGGACTGGGAGTACCGGCGGTATTATTTAAGAGGGCATTAACGGCTTGATCTGTGGTCAAGGCCAGTAGCTGATTTATGTCAGTTCTGGTCGGGCCAAACATAGTTCGGCGGAGGAGATGAGCCGCCTCTACATATGTCCAAGGCCCCGAATAAGGAGCGAGAGTGCTAGTTACGCTTCTCGCTGATCGATGTGTCTGATCTATAGCTGTCACGCGGGCTGCTGACAGAGGTAGATTGTTACTCATAAAAAGGATTTATATTATAGATACCTGTACCATCAAAAGGTTTAACCCTTCGGTCGCGCTGATCGTCCTATTTATTTATGATCACCTTACACCGGGTATTATGCCCCACCTGTTCAGCCTGCAATATATATGTACCCGCAGTTAATGTATTTATATTCAGATCAGCCGTAGTAGGGCCTGTCATTTGTATAGACGGCTGGCCCAGAAGGCTATAAATCGTATAATTTACTTCCCCTTCATAGTTAGACAAAGTAACATGCATATGATCATTGTCTGTCTGATACCACTTTAATATACCTCCATCTGTGGTGACACTCTGGATACCCTCTATCGCACATCTGCCCGTAAAGTCGATACCCTGATCTGTCACGAGCATAGTGGAAGTATTATATCCAGTACCTGATTGAGTGAAAAGATTCGCGCGGCTGTAGCCTATCTCATACCCACCATAGTATGGATAGGTAGCGGTATCATAGGTGAAAGTATTGGTATTATAAGGGTCATAAAGGCATATGCCGTGATGCGCGGTGCCCATCACCAGGGAGCCATAATTGTAGCAGGCCGGCGTACTGGTAATATAGTAGATAGAATCATCCAGCAGTTGTGTAGCAGTACTGTATTGCGTGTAGCCCCCATTTCTTCGCATTTTGATAAGTCCACTACCCATTGTAGAAATCCAGATCGATGTGTCAGGATTCATGTAGTAGTATACTGTCGAAAGTATATCAGTCACATATAGTGAGGCTACCGGTATTACAGATGTATCATATCTAGTCCATTGCCCACCGGTGTAAAGTGCAAAACCTTTATCAGTCCCTATCCACAATTCTGGTTGATGAGTGTCCGGGGATAAATCATAGGTAATCGAAGTAATTTTATTCGACGGTAATAACGAATTGCTCGTATCATACACTATATAAAAGAGCTGATCTGTGACGCAAAGCCCCTTGTCAGTTCCAATTATAAAAGATCCATTGTTGTTATAAATACAATTGATGATCGTGTCTGGTAGAGACGTATTGTTGATAGTTGTTTGACTGCCATTGCGTGTTTGCACACCGTGCCGGGTACCTACTACCGGATAGTAGGGATATGTAGGTGGCGTGCCTGTCATAAAGCAGGTCACGTCATTTGCATACGGGATTTCAGAACTATCGATAAAACTTGTAGGAATAATATTATTTAAATAATAGTAATTGTCATTGTACTGGAAGATACCCTGATCAGTGGCTATCATACCAGCAGTCACAGCTTTGATATTCTGATATGGCATATTGCCAAAATATGCTGTTTCACCCTGTCCTCTGTTTATCATATTAACGGAATCATTGACAACTACGGCCACGGTACCATTTAGATCTACAGCTAGATTGTTGATCCTGTTATAGGATATATTGTAAAATCCACTTCCCTGATCCACAAAGAGGTTGCCATTTGAGGTGGAAGCAAAAATACCTCCATGTCTATCCGTTACTACATGTGTTATTGTTTCAGAGTTGCCGAGTTGTCCATTTATGGGATATGTAATGCTGGCGCCATTTGTGGAAGGTATGCGCATTAGATTCTGGTCGGCTATGATCCATACATTGAGTGCAGAATCTACTACCCACTCACTCAATTGTATATTTGCTGCAAAAGTATGGATAGTATCAGATAGCCCACCAGAGGGGCTATAGCTTCTTATTTCACGTTCATCACATAGGTAAACCAACGTGTCATTTACTGCGAATGCCCGATCCGGATTAAAGGTGCCCCCTAGTGTATAGGTGGTCCAGCCGGCACCATTGTATTTGAAGACCTGATTGAATGTCCCCAGTGCCCAGAGGCTGCTATTCGCCCCTGAAATATTTCCTATGACGGAGGATGGGGCCGGGGGAAGAGGTGTCATACTATCCTGCTGATTAAAGTATTGGTATAGTCTACCTTGCTTTAACACGATTAGGGATGAAGAGGGGCCGGCACATAGCTGTGAGGCACCATAAAATCTATCCCAAAGGTATCTTGTAACATGTGGCCTACGCAAACTTAGTGCTTCCACACCTTGATATCGGATCAGAAAAAAAGTGGAATCTACAATGCAGGGCGATGTAGAAACTACACTTCCTGGGTAATCCACCTCGTGAAAAAACTGACCTTGCATGTATTGTGCCGGCAAAGTCGCTACGATAAAGCATAGAATAGCTGAGAGTAATGTTTTTTTCATAGTCATTATTTTGTCACAAAGCTACAAGGGCTATAATCCCTATTGTCACAGTTTTGTAATTTAAAAATGACAGATTGTCAACAAAAAAGGGTGAGACAAAGTCGTCTCACCCTTTACTGTTAGTTCATAAACTATTACCTAGCTTTTCTTTTCTCCCTTGGTCTTCTCGATATACTTATTCACCAGCTCCTCCAGCACGGTGAGTGGCACAGCGCCATTCATGAGTACCACATCATGAAACTGGCGGATGTCAAATTTATCTCCCAGCTCTGACTCTGCTTTCTTGCGCAGCTCCATGATCTTAAGCATGCCTACCTTGTAGCCCGTAGCCTGGCCCGGCCAGATGAAGTAGCGCTCTATTTCGCTCTTGCAGTCAGCCTCGGTGTTAGCGGTATTGGTCAGGAAGTAGTTGATGGCCTGCTCGCGTGTCCAGTGCTTGCTGTGGATGCCGGCATCTACCACCAGGCGCGCTGCGCGGAATATCTCCATGCTCAAGCGGCCAAAGTCGGAGTATGGATCCTGATACAAGCCCATCTGCTTAGGCACGAACTCAGAGTAGAGCGCCCAGCCCTCTACATAGGCAGTATTGCCACCATACCGGCGAAACTTAGGTATGCTGCGCAGCTCCTGTGCCAGCGCTATCTGCATGTGGTGGCCCGGTATACCCTCATGGTAGCAGAGCGCCTCCAGCTGGTAGCGGGCAGTAGCCTGCACATCGTGCAGGTTTACGTAGAAACGGCCCGGACGTGAGCCATCCTCTGATGGCTGCTCATAGAATGCACCCGCCACAGATGCCTCGCGGAACTTCTCCACCGCCTTTACTACGATAGGAGACTTAGGCTTGTGCAGGAAAAGTTTGTCCAGGTACTGATCACGTACGGTATTGATATATTTCTCCGCATCGGCCAGTATCTGCTTGCGGCCATTGTCATTATTCTCGTATTTGAACTTAGGATCTTTGCGCAGATAGCTAAAGAACTCCTGCAGTGAGTCACTCTTAAAGTTGACCTGCTTCATGATCTTGCGCATCTCATCGTGTATACGTGCCACCTCTTTGGTACCGGTATCAAAGATCTGATCGGCGGTCATGTCAGTAGTAGTATTGCTGCGCAGGCAGTAGGCATAGTATGCTCCGCCATCAGGTAGCGCCCAGGCACCATTGCTTTCGCTGGTCTTCTTGTCCAGCTCTGTCCAGTAGCCTAGCAGCTTTTCGTAAGCCGGCTTTACCACTTTAGTGATAGCTGTTTTTGCTTCGTTTTTCAGTTTTTTCTTTTCAGCATCTGCTATCTTCAGCGCGTCTACCTTCGTTGAAAAATCACTTAGCAGTACATTGGAGGCATCTGTCTTATCACAGCCGGCTATGAAGTTCTTGATATCCTTGGTCACATAGTCGAAAGTAAACTTGGGAGGTATGACTTTCATCTCTTCGCGCTTGTGCAGCTGATCGAGCACCTGGTCAAACACGCCCCCCAGCTTTTGCAGGCGGCTGATGTAGGCCTGTGCATCTGTGATCGTATCTATACGGTGCACATTGACGAGGAAGGCAGGGATATCTGTGTGCTCACCACCCATCTGCGAGATCCAGTAGCCGTGAAACCGCCACTTGAAGCCATCTTCGCTGCGCTTGAGGTCTTCCTCGGCCAGGCGTACGCTTAGTTTGGTCTGCTCGTCCAGCGCATCCAGCTTAAACTTTTTCAGCGAGTCTATATTCGCACGCTGGATATCCATTTCTTTTTTGAAGTGCTCATCGCTGCGGTCATTCCAGTCGCCATAGTGAGACTTGAGACCGAGCGTGGAGGCAAACTCCGGTGAGCGGTCTACCGCTTCATCAAATTTGCGGTCCAGAAAGTCATTTACTTTTTTGGACTGGTCGGCTATCTCAGCCTCAGTGTATTTGGGGCCGCCGCTCATGGCGTTGCTGCCATTGTTATTATTGCAGGAGGCCAGGGAGAGGCCTGCCAGTGCGAGGTAGATGAGTTTTTTCATATACGGATTTAGATTAGTAGGTTGAAATAATGCAAAAATGCAAACCGGGCGAAAAATACTTATTCCCATGCTGTGCAGCATATGCGGATCAGGCAAAAAGCATCAGACCATCTTTACGCCTTTCATCTTGCATAGGTATGCATAGTTGCCTATATGCGTACCCTCGTGGCGGATAGCGTGCATGACCATCATACGTACCGACTTATCTCCATCGCCAAAGGCCATACCCATAGTGTTTTCTGCCGCCAGCTGATCATCTGTCAGTGAGCGCAGGTGCGTCAGGGCTTTCTCATGCACCTCCTTCATGGTATCGAGCAGCGCCTTATAGTCGCCGTGGCCCTCATGCAGCGTGCCATCGCCGCCTATATGGTAGTGCTGTATCCACCGGGGGGCTACTGATCCTCCACCGGAGCTACGCACTATCAGGTTATCCTCAGCCCATACCAGGTGGGCAGTGAGCCAGTAGATACTATTGAAGGTCAGCCCGCCGAATTCTATCGGCTGGTAGGGGTCCTGCGCTTTGAGGCCGGAGATATAGTAGCGGATCAGCTGGCGCGTTTTATCCATCGTATCTGCCAGTGTGTATGCTTCGGTAGCTGCCATAGTAAAAGGGTTTAGAATGGTAATAAACGAAAACTAATCTGATCTGCGAAATGGGTTATTTGCCGTGGAGGCTATCCAGAAACTGCATCTCAGTAGAGGCTATAAACTCTATGATCGCTTTTTTAGTCTGCTCGTCATATGGCTCCAGCAGGGTATAGCCGCGGTCCATCAGATCCAGCCCCAGGCCTATGGCCGCGATCTGGTCTTTGGTGTATACTTTTGGCTTGGCCTCCATGCGGCGTATCACGTCCTTCATGATCAGGATGGTCTTGGAGAGGAGGGTGGTATCAGATATCACGCTGAAAAGCACCGAGGTCTCTCCGATAAACTTATTGAGGCTCTGTTTTGGGATAGCTTTGAGGCATTCCAGAAACTGTGCGTCTGTAAGTGGCGCTTTGAATCCCTTGTCCAGTGCCGCCTGCAGCAATTGCGCCTCAAAGCCCGTAGCAGCAGTAAAAGCCTCCAGAGATTTCAGCCCCGCCCGGATCGCTGCCGGGAGCTGAGCCCCAAACTGAAAGATGGCTACAGGCAGGCTGCCCAGCAGCCCCCATACCAGCTGCGGGTTATGCACGAAGTTGCCCAGCTCGGCAAAGGCAGCATCCAGTTTATGGCGCTGCACAGACTCAGGGTATACGTGCGTGAGGAAGAAATCTTTCATCTCCTGCGCCACCTCGGGCTCCAGGTCTATGCCCGTATCTTCTATGTGGGCTATCACATCTTCATACCGGCCTGATATGAGTGCACGGTATTTGTCTATGAGGTGGTACTTCAGGTCGCTCTGCGCCGGGGATAGGGCATTTTTGGTCATCACAAATGGAATAATTAACGAAGGTAATCACTTACTTTTTTACTGATGTGGTCTTTGACGCTCTCCCAGGTCTGGCCTTTCAGGCTCACGGGGTCTTCGGATTCTTCTGCATCCACATAATATGTGATGGCCATGGGTATGGACACAGCTACCCGGTGATTAGGATATTTTTCAAAATAGGCATCAATGAGGTCTTGTACAGAGTAATGGTCCAGCAACTCTGCAATATCCCAAAAGTCCTTTTTTTGTCCTCTTTTCAATGCTGCAAACACTTTCATGGCCATGATATCGCGATCCCCATACATCCTGATCGTGTCTGAGATTTCGGGTTTCGATATTTGAATAAAATAGTGGTGCTTGATTAAATCAATTTTAGTTGATTCGATGTTGCCAAAAATTCCAATTGGGCTATTGGTATCTCTATAAGAGAACCCGGTAAATCGTTTCTCGAGAGCCGCGATGATCTGTGGTATATCAAAATCTACCGTAGAAAAAAGATCAAGATCTACTGAGAGTCTATGTCCATACCGAAGGGACAGGCAAGTACCCCCCACAAGGAAAAAATCCTTTAGCTCCGGCATAGCCATGAGCGATTTTAGTATATCCAATGTTCCGGAGTCGACTGTGCGGTAGTGAAGCATCTATAATCTTCAGGTTTATTATCCAGAATAGCAGCGGCAAAATAAACTGTTCTCAAAGAAAGCCACTTTGCCATAGTAAGAGCTTCCGCTACTTTCTTATCTCCATAGTACCTTCTGCATTGCCGTATATCTGCTACATCACCACGCTCAAATACACGCTCTATCACCCAGTTTGCCTTGGTATCATAGTCGATCTTCTCAGGGTTTACATCCCAAAAGATTCTCTTGTCAAATATGGGTTTGGCTAACGACATATCTCAAATATACCATCATTTAAACAAAGCCTTGTCAATGCTAAACCTACCCGGCCCAGCCAGGAGCAATGTGGTGTAAATGACCAAAAACACAGTAGCCGGTTCTCCTTTGCCCAGGAAATCGCCATCATGCGCTACGAGTACAGCTACTGCCATAGTGACGAGCAGAGGCATGACGGCGAGTCTGCTCAGGAGTCCCACTAGTAGTAGTATAGAGCAAAAGAACTCCGCAAAGATGGCTAGGCATAGAGAGATAGATCCGCTAAACCCCAGGAAACTAATGAACTTCTCCTGCATCTCAGGAAAGTGCTGGATCTTCATATAGCCGTGATGGATCATAAAAATGCTGGCACCTACGCGCAAAACAAGAATGCCCAGATCCACGGGTATTCCGGCAGGAGTGATCGAGAGGATTTTTTTCATGCTTATTTGTTTTCGACGGGAATTTGGAGAACAAGTTCTCTTACTTTGGCAATAAGAAAGTTTGTTTCGGCGGAGTGATGCTTTTCCAGTGCCCTGTACTTTTCTTCCCAAGTGAGACCTTCTTCCTCTTTAAAGGATTTGACCTTGATCCATTTATAGGAATGTAAAATCTCTTCCTTTTCTTCCGCAGTCATTATCATGAATTTACTGAAGGAAAATAGCAAAAAGTCAACAATGTATTGTCTCAAGAAAACACAGATCAGGCCACCCGCATCATATCAGCCACATCTATCTCTGAGTGGGAGGCATGATAGGCCACTTTGCCTTCTTTTATCAATAGCATCTGAGGAGACTCATGTATGACCTCAAAACGGCGCGCTATTTCATTGGATATAGGCCTGAAGGCTATTAGATCCAGGTAGTATACGGGCAGAGTATCTGCACTGGCAGTCCAGTCGCGCTCTAATGCGCGCTTGACCATAGCGCTGATGGAGCAGCGCGTGCTATGCTTGAAAATAGCTACCGGCATCCGTGCTGAGTCGCGGATGATCTCGTCTAGTTGCCCTATATCAGTGAGGGCTATCCAGTTCATGATGGTATTATCCCCTGTTTTCTACAGATGTCTCTGTAGTCTTAGAGTAGGTGGGGCAGGTATGGCGATCGCAAGAGGCCAGTGCCACACACATAAAAGCGAAAGCGAGGATAGCTATCGTGATGTTCTTTTTTGTGGCTGTCATTGTTGTGTTTTATTTTATAACGCTAAGATATGTGTTTTATTTTAGATTAAACACTTGCCTCGTAATGGATTGTGGATAAGAATGTAGCGATATTAGTGCAAATTTGGTGCCATGCGCATACACTTCATAGCCATCGGAGGAGCCATCATGCACAGTCTGGCCATAGCCCTCAGCCGGCAGGGCCACACCGTGACCGGCTCTGATGACAAAATAGCTGATCCCGCCCGCACAAATCTTAAAAATCAGGGCATTTTGCCTGATTCTGAGGGGTTTTATCCCGAGAAGATTACCGCAGATATAGATGCTATCATTCTCGGCATGCACGCACGGATTGACAATCCTGAACTGCTAAAGGCGCAGGAGCTGGGCATCCGCATTGATTCCTTTCCACGCTTCATTTATGAGGTGTCAAAAGACAAGAAGCGCATCGTCATAGCCGGCAGCCACGGCAAGACCACTATCACCTCTATGGTCATGCACGCACTGCATCACAATGGCATAGAGATAGACTATATGGTAGGCGCCAGGGTGAAGGGCTTTGACACGGGTGTCCGGCTCAGCACGACTGCGCCGGTCATCGTCATAGAAGGCGATGAATATCTCGCTTCTCCGCTGGAGCGTGAGTCCAAGTTCATGTTCTATCATCCGCATATCGCACTCATCACTGGTGTGGCCTGGGATCATATCAATGTCTTTCCTGTATATGAGGGCTATGTAGACCAGTTCCGCAAGTTTGCCAATAGTGTGGAGCCACGCGGGGCTATCACGTGGTACGAGGGCGATGCCGAGCTACAGCAGATATTTGCCACTTATTCTGGTCCTGCGCGTGCGTTTCCGTATGATACCTCCCGCTACGAAGTGCGAGATAACAAGTGCTATGTAAAAACAGACACGGCTGAGTACCCGATGATCATCTTTGGCGCACATAACATGCAAAACCTGGAGGGAGCCCGCCGTGTCTGCGCCGAGATGGGCTTGACGGATCAGCAGTTCTATACTGCTATGGGTAGCTTTGAGGGGGCGGCAAATAGACTGGAGAAACTAGGAGAGAGTATGGAGACGGTAGTCTACAAGGACTTCGCACACTCACCCTCCAAGCTGAAAGCTACCGTCAACGCCATGAAGGAACAATACCCTCAGCGCCGCCTCGCAGCTGTGATGGAGCTGCACACCTTTAGCAGTCTCAATAAAGACTTCCTCAGCGAGTATGCGGGTGCCATGGACCGCGCAGATGTAGCGGTCGTCTTCCTGGATGATGACGCGATGAGGCTAAAACAAATGCCACCACTGGATCACGAGCTGGTGCGAACTTCATTCGGCAGAGGAGACCTGCGAATATTTACTTCTAAGGATGAGTTGCGATCCTATCTGCTATCACAAAAATGGCCGCAAAGCAATCTCCTGCTTATGACGAGCGGTCAGTTTGGAGGAATGGATGTGAAAACGCTGACTAAAGAGGTGCTTGGCGCGTAAAATTACTTAGACAGACTGCCACTAGCCTCTACATGCGGCGCATGCTGCTTCGCAGAGAGATAGCGCTCCGTCTCCAGTGCTGCCATACAGCCTGTACCCGCTGCAGTCACCGCCTGGCGGTATACCTTGTCCTGCAGGTCACCGCAGGCGAAGACACCCTCTACATTGGTCTCTGTGCTACCCGGCACAGTGATCACATAGCCCTGGTCATCCGTATGGATAAATTCTTTGAAGACATCTGAGTTTGGCTTGTGGCCTATCGCTACGAAGAATCCCTTGACAGATATCTCAGTCTTCTCGTGCGTATCGCAGTTCTTGATGCGTACAGCCTCTACCACATGCTCACCGAGTATCTCATCGGTCTGGCTATTCCAGTAGACTTTGATATTAGGTGTAGAGAGTACGCGCTCCTGCATCACCTTAGAGGCTCGCATCACATCGCGGCGCACGATCATGTGTACCGTAGAGCAGATCTTAGACAGGTAGAGCGCCTCCTCGGCAGCAGTATCACCTGCACCGACTATCGCTACTTCCTGGTTTTTGTAGAAGAAACCATCGCACACCGCACACGCACTCACGCCTGATCCGTTCAGTCGCTTCTCAGACTCCAGCCCCAGCCACTTAGCCTCGGCGCCGGTAGCCAGTATCACGGCATCAGCCTCCAGCTCTACCGTCTCGTCTATCCATACCTTATGCGGAGGATGCTGGTTAAACTGCACCCTGGTAGCCATACCGAAGCGGATATCCGTACCAAAGCGCTCCGCCTGCTCCTTAAAGTCATTCATCATCTCAGGACCGAGGATACCCTTAGGGTAGCCCGGATAGTTTTCTACGTCGGTTGTATTCATGAGCTGGCCACCCTGCTGCAGGCCGGTGTACATGATAGGCTTCAGCCCTGCGCGGGCAGCATAGATGGCAGCAGTATATCCGGCAGGACCGGAACCGATGATAAGGCAGTGGATCTTTTCGCTCATAAACTATTAATTGTGACTATGCTTAGTCGTCTGTTGTCTTAAAAACTTACGTGGGGTCAAATATGGCGCAGAATTTTCACTCCGCTGATAGATTTTATCTAACGTGTAGAAGCTGTGGAAAAATCGGAGGCACTGATAGATATCACCCTCCCTACGATATCACACTGCTACCTCTGCAGCGATAGTAGGATGCGGATCATAGTTCAGCAGCTCAAAGTCCTCGTATTTAAAGTCAAAGATGCTTCTTACCGCTGGATTGAGTCTCATTTGCGGCAGCGGACGAGGCTCGCGGGTCAGTTGCAGCTTGGCCTGATCCACGTGATTGCTGTATAAGTGCACATCACCGAAGGTATGGACAAAGTCTCCCAGGTCCAGATCGCAGACCTGTGCGATCATCATGGTCAGCAGGGCATAGGAAGCAATGTTGAAAGGCACACCCAGGAAAACATCTGCACTGCGCTGATAGAGCTGGCAGCTCAGCTTGCCTTTTGTTTCTCCTTTTGCCTTGTCAGGCGGCGCGACATAAAACTGAAACATCGTATGGCAAGGTGGTAGCGCCATCTGGTCTATGTAGGGTACATTCCAGGCACTGATGATGTGCCTGCGCGAATCCGGATTTTCCCTGATCTGCTCGATCAGCTGTGATATCTGGTCTATGGTCTTGCCATTGCCGGCAGGCCAGGAGCGCCACTGCACGCCGTATACAGGGCCCAGCTCACCCCACTTTGCGGCAAAGGATTCATCCGCTGCGATCTTTGCTGCAAATTCCTTGATCGTCTCTCCGGCAAAATCTGAACTTGCTTTGTATTTCGCATATGGCCAGTCATCCCAGATCCGCACGCCATGCTGGCAGAGGTAGCGGATGTTTGATTCGCCTTTGAGGAACCATAGCAGCTCATGTATCACAGCTTTGGTGAAGATCTTCTTGGTCGTCACCAGCGGGAAGCCCGCTGCCAGGTCAAAGCGTATCTGATCTCCAAAACAACTATAGGTGCCTGTACCTGTACGGTCTGACTTGTAGGCACCCTTGTCCATGATACGGCGGAGGAGATCGAGATACTGCTGCACGACTATTGATTTTAGGCCAAAGTACCCAAAACGGATACGTCGTGCTACAAAAATAATACACATCCCTGTAAAAGTCCTGGCACCATCAGATTGGCGCAGTTTGTTATAGATTTGGCATTCAAAATTGCTCATAGCAATTAATGATAGCTTTAGCCGTCTTAGGGTATACATTAAATACATTCTATCAGCCGCGTATCACATATCCTGCTCTGGCCTTTTGCCCGGATATTTCAGCTTATCACTGATATCCGAAACTATCTATATGATAGCAAGATCATAAAGTCTGCCTCCTTTGACCTGCCGGTGATCTCCGTAGGCAATCTGTCTGTGGGAGGCACCGGTAAATCACCGCATATAGAATACCTGATCCAGCTTTTGAAGTACAACTATCAGATAGGTACACTCAGCCGGGGCTATGGCAGAAAGTCGCACGGTTTTCAGGTGGCCGATCAGTCCGCCACTGCCGCCACGGTGGGCGATGAGCCGATGCTTTTTCATGTCAAGCATCCGGAAGTCCTCGTAGCTGTAGCAGAGGAGCGTGTCATAGGCATACCCAGGATGGTCTCTATGCACCCCGCCCTGGATGTGGTCCTGCTGGATGATGCATATCAGCATCGCACTATCAGGCCTGGCCTGTCTATCCTCCTCACAGAGTATGATGCACCTTTCTGGCGGGATCATCCATTGCCGCAGGGCTGGCTGCGGGAGGCACGAAAACACTACCACCGCGCAGATATCATTATTGTGACCAAATGCCCGGTGGATCTCTCGGAGGCCGAGAGGCAGCATATTTTGTCAGAGATCCGACCCTACCCTTATCAGCACGTCTATTTCTCTCACATAGAATACGGGCCGCTTTATCCGCTGTTTCGCACAGAGCAGCCTCAGCCAGCCGTGGATATCCGCAATAGTGATATTCTCCTGGTGACAGGCATAGCCAGTCATGAGAAACTCAGGAAGCACCTGGAGCACACTGCCAGCAATGTCTACCTGAATACCTTTAAAGATCATCACAACTATGATATCTATGATCTCGAGCGCATCCGCGATACCTATCACAATATGACCGGAGGGCACAAGATCTTAGTCACTACGGAGAAAGACGCTGTGCGGCTATGGCCCTTCCGTTCTTGGTTTTTGGAAAATAATATCCCAATATTTGTGCAGCCCATACGGGTAGCTTTTGCCGGAGGTGATGGTCCGCGGTTTGATGCAGATATCATCAGGTACATAGAGGTCACCCGAGGCAGAAACATAGATCAAGAAATAAAATCACAGAATAGAATAGATGAGCGATCTGATCAGTAAGATTAAAGCAAGTGCAGACTATCTCAAGTCTAAAGTGGAAGGTGAATACGGATATGGTGTGATACTGGGCAGCGGCCTGGGCAATCTCACCGCGCAGATGGAGGTACATCACCAGATACCATACGGAGATATACCGGGATTTCCGGTTTCTACAGTAGAGGGGCACAAGGGGAGCCTTATTTTCGGTACGCTGGGCGGCAAAAATATAGTCTGTATGAGTGGGCGCTTTCATTACTATGAGGGTTACTCTATGCAGGAGGTCACTTTCCCGGTACGGGTCATGAAGTTCATAGGCGTACACACCCTTCTGATATCAAATGCCTCTGGCGGCGTGAATGGCAACTTTGAAGTAGGTGACCTGATGATCCTCCGCGATCATATCTACCTCCAGCCGGAGCATCCGCTGCGCGGCAGGAATGATGAAAAGCTCGGACCGCGGTTCCCTAATATGAATGATGCCTATGATCCGGCGCTGGTAGAGATGGGTATGGCTATCGCAAAGGGAAACAACATCACCTGCCATACGGGTGTATATGTAGGGGTCCAGGGACCTACATTTGAGACGCCATCGGAGTATAAGTATTTCGCTTTGATAGGGGGAGATGCCGTAGGGATGAGCACTACGCCTGAGGTAGTGGTAGCGCGCCATATGGATATGAGGTGCTTTGCCATATCTGTGATCAGTGATATAGGCTATCCCTTTGACAAGGCTGACCACGTATCGCATGCCTTTGTATTGGAGAAAGCCTCCGCTGCGGAGCCAAAGATGACGAAGGTGATCGTAGAGCTTCTCAAAAAAATATAAAAAATGAGACGCCACATCTCATCCGGTGCTGTGTGGGAGGAGCGTTTCGGCTACTCGCGGGCAGTCCGTGCAGGCAATATTATAGAGGTGGCCGGTACCACTGCCGTAGATGGTGAGACCGTCATCGGCGAGGGCAATATTTACGAGCAAACGAAGTTTATATTCCGCAAAATAGAAAGAGCGCTGGAGGAGGCCGGTGGCACGATGGCTGATGTGGTACGCACGCGTATGTATGTGACAGATATCTCTCAGTCGGAGGCTGTAGGCCGCGCCCACGCAGAGTTTTTCGCAGCTATCAGGCCCGCAGCGTCTATGATCGAGGTCAGGGGCTTCATCGATCCGCGCCTGCTCGTAGAGATAGAGGTCACAGCAGTGCTCAGCCTATAGATGACATTTGCTACATTCGTACCCAGCCAAACGGTGACAGTTTTTTGAATCCACGCCTTTCCCATATCGCTTTTATACTGTGTCTGATAGCATCGCTATGGGCGGGTGGTACATATGCCCAGGGCATAGCCGATAGCACCCGGCCCGTAGTAGATACGCTGCCATACCGCAACTTTGTGGTACCGGCTTATAATCCCGACCATCACGATACGACCATCGCTCATATAGATAGCAGCCGCGCCAAACACAGCCGGTCTGTGCTGGATACCGTAGTAGTATCTCCACATAGGGCTGCTGTGGCATCTGATACTAGTACCGGCCGGAGGCGCAGGTCTACGCTGAATGATACCTGGTACTATGGCCATGAGCCGGAAAGGCACTTCCTGATAGATTCTTCCATCTTCCAGATGCATAGATTCGATGTGGTCCGGAGGGACGGAGCGGAGTATTTTAACCTGGGTAATATGGGTACTGAGGCCTACCCGCTCGTATTCAGCCCCTCACCGTCTGTAGGGTTCAATATGGGTTTTCACCAGTTTGATGCTTACAAATACAGCAAGGATTCCATTCACTACTACCAGGTCATACGCCCTTACGCCGAGATATTCTATTCTCTGGGGATCAATAAGGATCAACTCTTCAAAGGCCGCTTTGCCAATAGTCACAAAAACGGGCTGATGTACGGCGTAGAGTTCCGTCGGATCAATTCGCCCGGTCAGTATACGAGGCAAAGGGCCATTGACAATGGATTCTCTCTATATGGCATCTACAATTCCAAAGACCACCAATGGGGACTGGAGAGTGATCTGGTATACAACTCCTATCTGGTGCAGGAAAACGGAGGATTGGCGCGCGATATTATTTTCAAGGATTCTGCACTTTTTCAGAAAAGTCTCGCCCCTGTCAACCTGCAATATGCGGGTCTCCAGTATCGTGAGATCAGCTGGTACCTCAAGGGGACCTATGCCATAGGCAAAAAGTATAATGAACGGATAGACGATACCACGGTGCGTAGGGTGGTGCTCCCTGTTTTCAAAGTTTCCTACCAGTTTAATCTGGACTATAACCACTATCAGTATTTTGACCTCAAGGGAGACTCCTCCTACTACCCATACCTGACTATGGGCGATACTATGCGGTATACCAGCGGCTATCTCAAAGCCGCAAATCGTTTTGGACTCGACTATACGGCAAAGAAGCTAACCTCAGACTCTACCTACAAAGAGCTCAACTTTATCATCGGGGCCTCGGCCAACCTTGATTACTTTGTCATGCGGGAGTTTGGGCAGAAGCCTAAATTCACCAATCTCTATGTAGACGGCTACATAAAAAGCAACCCGGCAGTCAATTCACGCCTGCTGTACAAGGCCAGTGTGACCTACTATATGGCCGGGTACAATCAGAATGACCTCACCGCCAATGGAGAAGTAGGGGTAGACTTTCGGCAGTTTGGCCGCATCACGGCAGGGGCGGGATACCAGCTCAGGCATGCAGACTGGATCTACCATAGCCTGCGCTCAGATACGATCACAGGGATACATACTACTCAGTCAAACGGCCTGCCGCTCAATGCCAATCTCGACAATCTGAATTATCAGTACTTCTACAACCTGCCACGTATGAGCATCTTCCGGTTTGGCGGAGACTATACAGTAGATAAGATCGGCATACGGGTTTCAGCTTATAACTATGTCCTGAAAAACTACTTCTACTTTTCTGGCCCGGTCACCCCCGCCTACGAGAGCCGCGCTATGAATATGCTTGTATTGTCTTTCTCAAATCGCTTTGGCATCAAAGGTTTTCACTTTGATAATGATGTATGGTTTCAGAAGTCCGCCGGCAGTGATGTGATCCGACTGCCTCTGGTCACCACCAAGACGAGTGTATACTATGAGCGCTATGTTTTCAAGAAGGCACTACTCTTTGCCATTGGCGTGGATCTGCGCTATTATACGCCATTCAAAGGAAATGCGTATAACCCGCTCACAGGGCAGTTTTACCTGCAGAATGACTGGGAGCTGAAGTTTTACCCGGTCATGGATGTCTTCCTGAATGTCAAGATCAAGACCGTACGGATCTACCTGATGGGCACCAACCTGTCCAGCTTTTTTGGCAAGCAAAAGGGATATTATACCTCGCCGCTCTACCCAGCAGCTGACGCCACTTTCAAATTTGGCGGAGCATGGCGGTTTTTTGAATAACCCTATTACTGTCCGCTCTTAAAACCCGTATCCTCCAGCCACGGGCCAAAGTCTGCCGCCCGTGTGGCCAGTACATCGCAGCGCTCATTGTAGTGATGGTTATTGTGACCCTTGATCCAGGTAAACCGCACATGATGCCGGCGGTACGCTTTGAGGAAGCGCTGCCAGAGGTCCGGATTTTTTTTATCCTTAAAGTTCTTTTGCTCCCAGCCGAAGACCCATTTCTTCTCTACAGCCTCCACTACATACTTGGAGTCACTGTAGATCATCACATTCAGGCCATCGCGCGTCAGGGTTTCCAGTGCTACGATGGTAGCCAGCAGCTCCATGCGGTTATTGGTAGTGAGGTGGTAGCCCTGAGATAGCTCGCGCTCATGCTGGCCGTATTTCAGGATTGCTCCATAGCCGCCGGGGCCGGGATTGCCCCGGGCAGAGCCATCTGTATAGATCTCCACTGTCATCGCGGGCAAATATATGTTTTGCGGCAGTCCTCTCTCCTGATATTTATTCACTTGTCTCTGAGTGAGGCTGATCATGCCGGCCTTATTTCCCTATGTCACATTTATACCCTTATTTTGGTGAAATGATACAAACTGAGACCTCTACTGTAGCCACGCGGCTCAATGCTGCCATACGCGATGTACCTGATTTTCCCAAGCCCGGTATTTTATTCAAAGATATTACACCTGTGTTTCTAGACTGGCAGCTATGCGACGACATAGCTACCGATATCATCAGCCAGCTCAAGGCTAAACCGGATGCTGTATGTGTAGTAGAGAGCCGGGGTTTTTTCATAGGCATGCTACTGGCCAATAAGCTGCAGATACCACTGGTGCCTGTGCGCAAAAAGGGCAAGCTGCCTGCCAGGACCAGATCATACACATATACGCTGGAGTATGGTTCTGCTACACTGGAGATCCATGAGGGCGTGATACAGCCCGGATGGAATGTGCTCATACACGATGACGTGCTCGCCACAGGGGGTACAGCCATGGCCGCTGCCGAGCTGGTCAAAGCCGAGGGCGGCACTGTAGCCGGATTTGCATTTATCGTCGAGCTTGGTTTTCTGTCAGGGCTCGGTAAAATTTCAGCGTACACACAGGATATCGTATCCATCATTACATACTGAAAAACCAATCTGCGCTATATTCGTACACTCAAACAAAGAGTGATATTATGAGACTATATAGCGCTGAGAGGGCAGAGATACTTCGCGACCGCCTGTACCTGGAGTCCCTGCGGAGAAGGGCCTTTCGCCTGCCCGCTATGATATTCCTGTTTACTACACTGGTACTGATGCTGGCCTATCACGCCTACCGTCATACTGACGTCTGGGGCCATATGGCTATAGCCGGTGGCAATGCTTTTCACTTCTGCGAGGCCAATCATATGGACGAGGCCATCCGCCAGCCTGCCAATACCTGGTCTAACCTGGCCTATCTCGCTGTGGGCCTCTTTGCGCTCACGCTGGGTGTGCACGATTACAAAAATGAAAACCGCACGGATTCAGCCAATTTTCTGGTGCGCTATCCGCTGTTTTCCATTATGTATGGTCTTTCCTGTATTTATCTTTTTATAGGCAGCTTCTTTTATCATGCCTCTCTGACTGCTGTGTTTCAAAAGCTGGATCAGACCGGCCTCTATTCGGTCATAGCTATGATCCTAGTGCTGAATCTTTATAAGATATTTCCCTATTTCAATCATCGTGGTACCACACGTGACTCTCACAAGTGGGCCAAGGTGCTGGTACTGCTTCTGAATATCGCCTTTTTCAACTGGCTCTGGCGTATCAATATCAATGCACTCGTACCGGGACTGCTGCTTATGATCATCATCACCGGTATGTACTACACGCTGGCCGTCAATCGTACAGGCTTCTTTACGAAATATATGTATGCCGCTTTCCTCATCATGTTTGCCGCTGGCAGCGTGTGGGTGCTGGACCGCGAGCGCATGGCTTGCCAGCCTGATAGCTTCCTGCAGGGCCATGCCCTCTGGCACATCCTCACTGCCGTGAGCATTTTTTTTATCTACCTCTACTACCGCTCGGGTAGCCTGGATACCGAGGAGGAGGACGAGATGCAGATCGCAGAGTAACCCCTCCTCAGGTGAATAATTTTTCGCCGGTCATGGCCTGCCAAATCGCTATTTTAGCAGGCCGCAATGCTATATGCCATAGTAGATATCGAGACCACGGGAGGCCATGCCTCTGCCAATGGTATCACCGAGGTAGCCATATACATACATGATGGCCAGCGGGTCACAGACAGCTATCAGACCCTGATCGATCCCGGTCAGGACATTCCCTACTATATCACCGGTCTCACAGGCATCAGCAATGCTATGGTCAAAGGGGCCCCTCAGTTTTGGGAGGTGGCAGACAAGATATACGATATGCTGTATGGCAAAGTCTTCATAGCACACAATGTCAATTTCGATTATTCCTTTCTCAAGAGTGAACTGGCAGCCTGCGGCTATGATCTGACGTCTAATAAGCTCTGCACCGTACGTCTGGCGCGAAAGATATTTCCGGGGCTTGACTCCTATGGTCTGGGTAAAATATGCGGCTACCTGGATATCAAGATAGAAAACCGCCACCGTGCTGATGGCGATGCTGCTGCTACAGTGAAATTGTTTGAACTACTGCTGGCCAATGATAAGGAAGAACTCATCACCAAAGCACTAAAGCGCAACTCCAAGGAGCAGGCACTCCCGCCTAATGTGCCCCGGGAGCATTTTGACAAGCTGCCTGATCTGCCGGGTATCTATTACTTCCATGATCAGAAGGGCAAGGTAGTATACGTAGGCAAGGCAAAGCGCATACGCAAACGCGTCAGTAGCCATTTCTCCAATAATTCTACCTCGCGGCAGAAGCAGGACTTCATGCGGTCTATTTTCTCTATCACCTATGAGCTGTGTGGCAATGAACTGATGGCCCTGCTATTGGAGTCTCACGAGATCAAGCGGCTCTGGCCCAGGTTTAACCGCTCTCAGAAAGTGTATGAGCCACGCTTTGGCATATTGGCCTACCAGGATCAGCGCGGTGTGACCCGCATGGGTATAGAGAAACTCAAGAAGGGTGCCACTGCCCTGGCATTCTTCAACAATATAACAGAATGCCTCAGCTATCTCAAGGCACTGGCAGGGGAGTATGAGCTGTGTCCGCGCCTGATGAGCATCGCTACGCATGAGGATACCTGCCAGAGTGATAAATGCCCCTGCCGGTCGGGAGATAAGCGCCACATCACCAGCTACAATAAGCGAACAGCTATCGCTATCACTGCCATGGCAGAGCAGGAGTCCTTTGTGATCATAGACGAGGGGAGGACCTCAGAGGAGTCTGCTTTTATCGTAGTAGAAAAGGGCCACTTTGCCGGTATGGGCTACAAGCCTACCACTGAGCTGCCACGTGATAAGCCTACGCTGGAGCACTTTCGCGAGTTATCGCCCTATCGCGAGAACTTTAATATACGCGGGATGCTTTCCCGGTTTATCCTGGAGAATCCGCACAAAGTGATGCACCTTTCTTCTCTTTCTTAAAAGCCGAGGCCAAACTTGAGGCCCGGAGTGAGCAGGGTTAGGCTATTGCCGCTTCTCCATGTCATACCGTTGCCGCTGGCTATGTCATAGCCGGGCACATAGCGCACATTTTGAAAGTCTGCATTGAGCGACAGATTGAAGTTGACTCTGTGCTTTGAGAAAAATTTCACGCCAAAGCCTACACCACCCATAGCGCCGCTCTGGCGATAGTCATTATTGTAATATGGGTAGTAGGCCGGATAGGCTACAGGTCCCCCGCTATTGAAGCGGACTGCATACCCCATATCTATGCTGTAAAATGGAGTGATGCGTTTGCGCAGGATGTCTCCGGAGTAATGCAGGAATACCGGGAGGTACGTGCCTGCATATGGAGCGCTGTTTCCTCCAAAGTTGTATTTGCCTACCGGTGCAAAGCCTACGAGATCAGCTCCTACACCTATACCCAGATAGCCAAACTGGCTGAACTTATAGCCGTTGATGATCCGGCCCCCGCCCTGGCCCATCTCGGCGAGAAGCTGTGCCTCAAAGAAGTACCCTTTCTTGCGATAGTGGAACCCTCTGCCTTTGTCCCTCTCTGCAGAGTCAAACTTATAATAGCGCTGAAAATTATTGTGATGAAAAAAACGTGGACCGTGGTCATTCATATCCGGCTGCCTGCCCTCCGGACCATGCATAGGAGGCTCTCCCGGCATACCACCCATGGCCGGGCCATTGTCCGGCATTACTTTCTTTTCCTTTGTGATCTTGGTGATATCGCTGATCTGTACGGTGAAGACATTGCCTCCCAGAGTTTCTACTTTCAGGGTCTGTCCCGGTACCTGCTCTACTATCATACCTCGATAGATGTTGCCGTTTTTGAGGTATACCACATCCTCCCTGTCATCCTGTGCGGAGAGCGTGAACGATGAAAAAACACATAGGAAGAAAAAGGCGAAGAGAATTTTTGAAGATTTCATGATCTGAAGATTGTGTTACAAAACGCTACCTCTAAGGTAATATTATCCCGTCACAAGGATATTTACGAATAGTTGATAGGGATCAGTTTTAACAATCTTATAGAGAGCTTCTATTGATCGAAACCATTCTCATAGCCCGCTATCTTGATCTCACGGATGGAGTTTTCTACCTTTTCCCGCAGCTGATCTTTGAATGTCACGAGTTTGGCGGCTATAGCTTTATCTGATGTACCGAGTATTTGTGCGGCGAGTATACCTGCATTCTTCGCACCGTTCAGCGCTACAGTAGCTACCGGCACTCCGGATGGCATCTGGAGGATGGATAGCACTGAGTCCCATCCGTCTATAGAGTTGCTGGATTTGATTGGCACCCCTATCACCGGCAGTGTGGTAAAAGAAGCTACCATGCCCGGCAGGTGTGCTGCACCACCGGCTCCGGCTATGATCACTTTGATACCACGCTCGGCGGCGGTGGTCGCGTAGTCACGCATACGGTCTGGTGTGCGGTGAGCACTGACTATGGTCAGTTCAAATGGAGCGCCGAGTTCTCTCAGTACTTCGGCGGCCTCGTTCATCACCTTCAGGTCGCTCTCGCTGCCCATGATGATGCCTATCTGTGGAGATGCCATGTGCGGTAGACGTATTTATGTGATAAAAGTAGCAAGATTTGAAACAATGGCGCAACAAAGCCCGTACTAGGCGGTATAACGCATAAAAGATGAAGCAGATATTACTCTTTGCATCATTATTCGCTACGGTGGCAGCTTTTGCCGCCAAAGACGCAGGTATGGTCAGTCACAAGATACAGTCGCACGAGACGCTGTTTCGCATATCTCTGATGTACAATAGCACTGTAAGCGATATAGAAAAGGCCAATCCCGGTGTAGATGCCAGGCGCATCCACGAGGGCGCAGTGATCAAAGTGCCAAGGAATACCAAGATGCGCGACCCTGAGTTTGTAGCGTCTTTCCTCAACAGCAATCATTATAATGAGGCACCAGTAGAGCAGGTAGCATCGAGGATTACTACTACTACAGAAAAGTCACAACCGGCAGAGCGGCCAAGACAAGTCTCTATGCCCGTAGCCAAGCTTAACAAACCTGCTGTAAATGAGGAGCAACCAACTATGACAGTAAAAGCTGCTGAACCAAAATCAGCCATAGAGCAGCAGCCTGTAGCCGAGAAGACAGAGACAAAACCTGTGGCATCGGCTAATTTCTCAGGAGATGAAAATCCATTCATTACCCCGTCAGATCCTAAACCTAATGTAGCAGTAGAAGGCGAACAAGTAAAGGCAAATGAGGCTGCGGCAAGAGAGGAGACAGAAGACGAAAACCCTTTTGTGACACCGAAGGGAAAGGCAGATGACAATGATGCCGGAAAAACTTCTTCTAACGAATAATTACTTTACTCATAGCTCACCACTTTGAGCAAAGACTTTAATGACCTGGCTTTTGCGAGCAGGTCATTTTTGTTTTCGCCCAGTATGGTCACATGGCCCATCTTGCGGCCTGGCTTTGTCTCATGCTTGCCATAGAGATGGATATACACGCCTTTGATCTGCAGCGCCTCGTCCAAGCCCTGATATCTGACCGGGCCGGAGTGGCCTTCTTCGCCTATCAGGTTTAGCATGAGTGATGGCAGGATGGTGCCGGTGCTGCCCAGAGGGAGCTGCTGCAGCACACGCATCTGCATATCATACTGCGAGCTATAATTGCCCTCTATGCTCTGATGACCGCTATTGTGCGCGCGAGGAGCTGTCTCATTTACGAGTACATTACCAGCCTTGTCTATGAACATTTCCACCGCAAACACACCCTCCGATCCCAGCGCATCTATCACTTGCTTAGCCACTCGCTGTACCTCTGCTGTCTGCGCTGCGGAGATATCAGCAGGAGAGACCAGCATATCTACGAGGTTATACTTTGGGTCAAAGACCATCTCTACAGGTGGATATACAGCTATACTACCTTTGCGGTCCCGAGCTACCATCACAGCTATCTCCTTATCTATGTCTACTAGTTTCTCTAGTACAGATGGTTCTTTGAATGCCTTATCCATGTCTGCCGCAGACTTCAATATACTTACACCTTTGCCATCGTAGCCCCCGGTACGTAGTTTATGCGCAGCAGGCAGATACTCTGTTTTCAGCTTTGCGTCTTCCTCATTTTCCGTCAGGATAAAATCTGACGTAGGGATACCATGATCTACATAAAATTGCTTTTGCAATCCTTTATCCTTGATCGTTTGCAGTACAGCAGGTTTGGGTACGACCCTCACGCCCTCGGCTTCCAGCTTGAAGAGTGCATCTACATTCACATTCTCTATTTCTATGGTGAGCACATCTACCTTTTTGCCAAAGGTATAAACGGTGTCAAAGTCTCTGATATCACCCTCTACAAAGTGATGGCATAATGAAGACGCAGGAGGATTATTGCCGCTCTCCAGCACATAAGTTTCTACGTGATAGTTGGCTGCTGACTGTAGCAGCATCCTGCCTAGCTGCCCCCCGCCGAGGATACCGATTTTGAGTGGTTTCAAGTGAGTTGTAAGTATTAGTAGTTAGTGTTTAGAAAATGCAAAATCCAAGTAGACTCAAAGTTATCATTGTTGGTTTTTCAGTAGCTGTATTTAGTCAAATACTAACTACTAAATACGTTAATTGATATTCGTCAGATCCAGATGGATCTTAGTCACCTGTGGCACCAGCTCCATGATCGTATCATTGTAAATAATGTAGTCTGCGTATTTCACCTTCTGCTCCTCCGGCATCTGGGCTTTGATACGCGCTACTACCTGCTCCCGGGTAGCCTGGTCACGCTCCATCACGCGCTTGATGCGGTCCTCCTCAGGGGCAGATACCACGATCAGCTTATCCAGTGTCAGGTAGGAGCCTGTCTCTACCAGCAGGGCCGCTTCTTTCAGCGTGTAGGGATATCCTTTCTTAGCCAGCACTTCATTCCAGGACTGATTGTCTTTAAATACTGCCGGGTGCACCAGACTATTCAGTTTGACCAGCAGCTCTTCATTGTTAAACACGATCTCGGCCAGCTTCTTGCGCTGCAGTTTACCCTCTGCATCATACACATCATCACCAAACTCTTTGCGGATATCGGCTACGAGCTGTTTATCGTCTTCCATTAGCTCTTTGGCGCGCTGGTCCGCATAGTAGACGGGTACCCCCAGCCTCTCAAATATCTGGCAGACCGTCGTCTTGCCGCTGCCTATCCCTCCCGTGATACCTACTTTCAGCATGATGGCGCAAATCTATACCAAAAAACAAAACCCTCAGCACTGTGCCGAGGGTTTTGATCTATAAACAGAAATTCTTGCTCTTACATACGGAAAGCATACAGGTAGCTCTCCTGCTTATTAGGGTAGACGCCCTCTATCAGCACCTTGCCGGATTTCTCCTTCATGATATTGAGGAAGTCCTGCACACTGCCCACCGGCTGGTCATCTATCTGCGTGATCACAAAGCCCTTGTGCATATTGGTCAGGTCAGATAGCTTGCCATCCTTCAGGTCAGTCACACGTACCCCGCTGGATATACCGAGCTGCGCCTTTTCCTGATTAGAGAGATTGCTCACCGATACGCCGAGCTGCTCCAGTATATCGCTGGTATTGTCTACTGTGGCTACGGTATTATACTTATTCTTGAGCTGCACAGAGGTGGTCTGTATCTTGCCATCGCGCAGGTACTCTACTGAGATCTTATCGCCGGGGCGGTACTTGGCTACCTGCTCTTGCAGCTCGGGTGAGCTGGCTACCGGAAATCCGTTGATCTTCAGGATCACATCTTTGCTCTTCAGGCCACCGGCCTCGCCGGCAGAACCCTTGTTGACACCATCTACATAGACACCCTGCGGTCCATCCATGCCGAGGTTCTTGGCAGTCTCATCATCCAGCGTGCGGATAGTCACACCCAGGAAGCCGCGCTGCGCCGTACCAAACTTCTCCAGGTCATAGATCACTTTGTGTACGATATTGGCAGGCACTGCAAAGGAATAACCCGCGTAGCTGCCGGTAGGAGAGGCAATGGCCGTATTGATACCCACCAGCTGGCCATTAGCATTGACCAGTGCACCGCCGCTATTGCCCGGATTCACCGCCGCGTCTGTCTGGATAAATGACTCGATAGCAGTATTGGCGCGTGCATCTCCACCATCGCCCATCATATTCAGGTTGCGGCCCTTGGCGCTCACGATACCTGCGGTCACGGTAGAGGCCAGGTTAAATGGATTACCTACCGCCAGCACCCATTCGCCCACCAGGACCGAGTCAGAGTTAGCAAACTGTATCGCAGGCAGATTGTCGCCTTCTATCTTCAGTAGTGCGATGTCTGTATCGGGGTCGCGGCCTACTATCTTGGCTTTATATGACTTGTTATTTTGCAACACGACCTGCACATTGGTGGCATTTTCTACCACGTGGTTATTGGTCACGATGTAGCCGTCATTGGATACGATCACACCTGAGCCGGTAGCCATCTGCTCGCGCGGCGCACGCTGGTAGGGGTTAGGACCCTGGAAGAACTGGAAAAAGTCATCTCCGAAGAGATCCTGAGGCCTGCCGCCGCGCATCGCTACGGGCTCAGCCTTGAAAGTAGATTTGACGTGCACCACGCATGGCGTAGATGCCGCCGCCGCATAGCGGAAATCGATCGGCTGGGATGAACTGGTATTCATCATGGCAGCCATAGCAGTACGGTGTACCGGGATATTATTGTCAATGTAAGTGATGCGCTCAGGGGCAAGGTAATGCTGATAAGCCATCACAGAGCCCAGGGCACATACCACAGAGGCTACTACGGTGAAAAATGATCTTTTGAAATTCATGGCTAGTCTGTTTTGTTGTTTTCTTGTTGAACGATCTCAAACACAAAATTATTTCAGCCGGATGAGGAAATCAAGGTTTCGCTACCCCTGCTTAACGCTGTTTAACAGCCACATTTTAAGGAACGTTAAAACCCGCAATGTGTTGTAAGAATAAAACGGGATACCTACCCGTTAGTAACAAAAAATATGCTTGAGAGTTTACTTACGCTTGTATACCACTATGCCGGTAGCCTTGGCAAACTCCTTCTTTTGATCAGACAGTACCTTGTAGAGCTGTATCAGCTCATCTATCTGCTCCGGGGTCTCAGCCGTGCGCATGCGCTCCTCTACCTCGTAGAGTGTAGCCAGGTTTTTCATCTGCTTCATACGCATGGTAGATGAGATGATATCCTGTATATAGATTGCCTTCTTATCAGGCACGATCACCTCATACTTCTCCCACCAGCCCGGGCTGAGCTGGTCCTGCGCAGAGGCAGTGACCAGGTCTATGGCCAGCCTGCTGATCTCCGGGTCGGTATGCTGTGTGTAGAAGGTCTCAGGGTGGATGCGCCCTGCGTCATACTCAGACCGTATATAGTCGTAGGCAAATTTATACTTAGACTCAAACAGGATACCCTCCAGCGTATCAAAGATAAACTGCGTAGCAGTCTCCGGCTCTCCGCCATCTACGGGTACCTCCCAGGTGCCGTACTCCATCAGAGCGCGTACGATGTCGCGCTCTATCGGCTCCGGATTGTGTGTAGAGGCCAGGAGCTGCTCCTGGTGTACCTCTGCGCTGGCAGCTATGTCCTGTATCTCTATGTGCGGGGCTACATCTTCTTTGGTCTTTTCTTTGGCGCGGGAGTTGCGCATCTTATTGACCTCGGCTACCAGTATCTGCTCAGACATCTGCATGCTGTGCGCACACTGCTGTATGTATACCGAGCGCTGTATCATATCCGGTATGCGGGATATAGACTGCACGATATCGCGGATCATATCCGCCTTCTTCACAGGATCATTCTTGGCCTCGGTGGCGTATAGATCTGTTTTAAAGAGTATGAGGTCCTTCTTATTCTCCCTTACAAATTCACCAAATGCCGTAGCGCCTACTCTGCGCACATAGCTGTCAGGGTCCTCCTGGTCCGGCAGGATCAAGATGCGCACGTTCATGCCCTCCTCCAGCACCATGTCGGTACCGCGCAGCGCCGCCTTGATACCCGCAGCGTCACCATCATAGAGGATCGTCACATTATGCGTAAAGCGCTTGATGAGGCGTATCTGGTCGGTAGTGAGGGCCGTGCCGCTGCTGGCTACCACGTTGTCTATACCTGCCTGCACGAGTGATATCACGTCTGTATAGCCCTCTACCAGCAGGCACTCATCCTGCTTGCGTATATCGCCTTTGGCCTGGTAGATGCCGTAGAGGATCTTGCTCTTGACATAGACTTCACTCTCACCTGTATTCACATACTTAGGTGACTTTTCATCCTTCACCATGATACGCCCGCCAAAGGCGATCACTTTACCTACCAGGTTATGCACGGGAAACATCACCCTATTACGGAAGAAATCATATTTCGATCCTTCCTTGGGCGAGGTGAGACCCGCTTTTTTCAGTATGTCTAGCTGATACCCAGCCTTTAGCGCTGTCTCTGTAAACTCAGTACCGCTCTCAGGTGCAAAACCCAGTTGAAATTTCTCTATCGTCTGTGTGCTGAAACCACGCTCTTTGAAATAGGAAAGGCCTACCGCTCCCTTCTCATTGTGCAGCAGATACTCTGTGAAAAACCGTTGCCCGTAGGCATTGGCTATCAGCACACTCTCCGTCAGTGATTGCTTTTCGTCTTCTTCTTTTTTCTGCTCCTCGCTGCGGTACTCCTCTACTACCTCGATGTTATATTTCTTAGCCAGGTATTTCAGCGCCTCTACATAGGTCATCTGCTGGCTCTCCATGAGGAATGTCACTGAGTTGCCCGCCTTGCCACAGCCAAAACACTTGTAGATGCCCCTCGATACGGAAACATTAAAAGACGGTGTCTTTTCATTGTGGAACGGGCAATTGCCGATCAGGCTGGAGCCGCGCTTCTTCAGGGTCACAAACTCCCCCACGACCTCGTCTATACGGGCCTCCTCCATGATGCGCGCTATGGTAAACTTTGGGATCACCTTTGACCGGATTTGGGATGCCGAAGGTAATGAAAATCTGCCACCCGCATGGCTATGGCCGGGGAGGCTGATGGCATATTGGCCAACAGGGTTTTTTACTTGTTTTAACAGTAAAGAAATGCCATTTCAGACGTCAGATACGTTAGAGATATAGAAGATATCTGATAGCACGTTTCGTAGTTTTGTTTATAGGTTTGGGTTTGGGCCCTCCCGCCGTAACGGGAGGGCCTTTCTTTTTTGCAAAAAAACCGGCAGGTATCTCTCCGGCCGGTTGCTTGCTATTATAAATGTTCACAACTTCTCGTCTTGTACTTTTTCCTTGAGATCCTCTGTAGCCTGCTCATGATCTGAGGCATACCTTTTCATGATATCCAGTAGATTGTTATAGTAGTCGGTCAGTATCCTGGCATTGATCTCAGGGTGCTCTTTATCCGGGTTGGTCACCGGCATCTCGCCTATGTACTTACTCATTTCAGGGTATTTCTCCCTGATCTCCAGCGTGAGGCGTGATATCGCTTCTGTCATTTCTTTTTCGGTCAGCATGATTTCCTGTTTTATATGGTGATGAATGATGCTATCTCGGTCCGTGGCCCGGGCCACCTCCACCATGATTCATGGGAGGTGCCTGCATCGGCTGCCTCATGGGCTGCGGTGGTGGTGCCTGATGCATCGGCTCTTGCCTCATAGGCTGCGATGGAGGCACAGCACGGGGCTGCTCCATACGTGGCTGTGGCGCAGGTGCTTGTCGTGGCTGCTCCATGCGTGGCTGAGGGATAGGTGCCTGGCGTATCGGCTCTGACTGCCTGGGCATAGGGGCCTGCCTGATAGGCTCAGCCTGATGGGGCATCGGTGCCTGACGGATAGGCTCGGTGCGCTGCGGCATGCTATGCTGTGCCGGCTGCTGCCTCATAGGCTGCTGCTGTGGCCTGGATGGCGTGGCAGGACGCTGCGCCGGCTCAGCGCGCGGCGCGGTGAGTGTATGCTGCTGCGGAGCCTGGTGCTGTGCAGGCTTCGCGTTGTCTCTATTCATTTCTGTAGGTCTGCTGGCCGGCGTAGATTTCCCGTTTACGGGATTTGCCTGCCGGGCCGGGGCCTTGGGATTGGCCATAGGCCTGGCCGCAGGCTGGCCTGCACTGCGCTGCTGCACAGGTTTGATATCTTTCATGTCAGCTACTTTGGTAGGTGCAGGTTTTTGTCCGACAGGTGCGGCAGTATGCTCTACACGCGGGCGGTAAACTTCTACAGCGTTGCCACTGGCAGTAGTTTTCCCGGCTTTGGGTGCGTCATGTATCGCTACGGTATTGACAGTCCTGCCGGTAGCGCGCTGCACATCATTGGGTGGTGGCCCGGCGGCATACCTGTCATTGGTAGAGTGATTTATTACGGTATTATTGACAACCGTAGTATGGTTGATGATCGTATTATTCTGTGTGCGGTTTACCACATGGTTCACTATGTTAGGCTGCCCAAAGTCGCGCTCGTGCACGAAGCACCAGTGGTCTGCAGGGATATTATACCCGCCGCTCAGGTACACGTCTACGCCTATACCCGGCGCCATTGGTGCCCACCCCCAGTAGCCGTCTGCATGCCTCCAGGTCACCCATGCCGGTCCCCACTCGGTGCCTGGCACCCACATGGCACCATACACGGGGTCTATGTACCAGCGCCCGTAGTGGAAGGGTGCCCAGCCCCAGTCATAATCAGAGACCCAGGTCCAGCCATACTCGGTATAGACCCAGTGGCCACCGGTCTCGTATGGCACAAAGCCCGGCCCCGCATTGGGTATCCATACGTAGCCGTATGTGGGATTATTTACCCAGGTGCCGTATGGACTGAGGTCATCATAAAATACCTGAAAGCTCACTGATACCTGCGCTTTGGCGCGGGTAGGGCAGAGGAGAGTGGCTCCTGCCACCAGCAGCGTGATCAGGATGGTGCTGATACTTTTCATGAGATGGTTGTTTCGTGATTTGGATTATTGTTTCGTACCCATGTGTCTCGTAGTGTCCTGATCCTTTGCTGGCTCGGGATAGTGGGTTTTGTTTGGTTTCGATAGATCTGATACTACCACGTGTCTGTTGCATCCCGAGGTCAGGCCTGCGCTGAGCACCAGGATCAGTAGGAGCGTCTTATATGTTTGCCTTTTCATTGCGTTTGGTTTTACAGTGTATGTTTTTCCAAAGCCGTGCCAACCTTTCACATTTTTTCGCATGAGGGGTTTAAACACTTTGGTCTATCTTTGGTCATACGCCCTACACACCAGGACAATAGCTATTATGAGATACCTGATCATGACCATAGCCATCGCTGCCGCACTACAGGCTGATGCGGGCTGCGAAAACTCGACCATGGAGGTCCACACCTCCCTGCGCCGCCCTATCAAAGTCTACGTAGATGGCCACACAGGCAGCAATCCGCCTACTGTAGGTGTGATCATCAATAATATCCCGCCCGGCATGCACAAAATACAGGTGGTAGAAGTGCATACTAACCGCTACGGCGAGCAAACGCACACTACTGTCTATAATGGGAATATAGATGTAAAGCCCTCTGTCTACATGGACGCACGGGTAGATGAGTACCGGGGTATCTCTATACATGACACGCACGTCACCTGCGACCAGCAGGCGCTAGAGCCTACGGGCAATGCCACAGTCGACAACAGACAAAACCCCGCCCTGCAAAATGAATCGGTCACTGCCCCTGCACCGGTAGCGCCAGCCATACCGGCACACATGAGTGACGCAGATTTCAAAAAGCTGGTCACTACCATCACAGCTACTAAGTATGAGACTAAGAAACTCGATACGCTGAAAGCTACCAGTACGGACCTGCAGCTCGCCACTGACCAGGTACGCCAGCTCATGAACCTCTTCTCCTTTGAGAGCAATAAACTGGAGGTAGCAAAACTGCTATACGACCATACGGTCGATAAGGAAAATTATAGTAAGTTGGCCGCAGGGTTCAACTTCCAGGCAAATAAAGATGCCTTTGAGAAGTTCCTCTCCGGCAAATGAAAAATACCACCATCCGCCCTGTCAAACCCGAGGAACACCAGCAGATCAAGGATATCTGCGCGGAGTATCTGTACGAACTCTACTCAGGCCGCAGGCTTGACATCACTCCCATGTACACCTTGATGGATCGCTACTTTATCGAGGAGGATAGGTTCCCGTATTTTATCTATTGTGATGAGGAGCTGGCCGGCTTTGCTCTCGTGAATGCACACTGCGTGATAGAGACCCGCACGCCACGTTTAGCCTTCGGTGAGTTTTACATCCGGCCCGCCTTGCGGCGCACCGGCGCAGGCACATCTGCAGCTATGCAGCTATTTGACCTGCACCGCGGCTACTGGGAGATCCGTGAGCTGGCCGGCAACGATACCGGCACCGCCTTCTGGCGCCGCCTGCTGACGGAATATGCTGACGGCAACTTCACGGAAATAGAGCTGAATGATGAGAGGTGGAAGGGTTGGGTGCAGTTGTTTACTAATGTGTGATCAAGCGGCGGCAGTTATAGCCTTCTCCTTCGGAGAGGGTTAGGAGAGGTGCTGTTGTGTATTAAAAGCTTTCTTCACGGAGTTTTGGAGGACAGGTAACTTCACGGAAATGAATTGATGACGGCATGACAAGGGTACGAGGCGGGCCTTAGAAATATTTAAAGCGCTTCTTTGTGTGACGGTATCAAAAAATCATTATTCTTGTTCCGATAATTTTTTGAAAACCAACAAACAAAAACGTATGAAAACTATCTACGCTCTCCTCCTGAGCTGCCTGATGGGCAGCGCCGCAATGGCCCAAACGGTCACTTCTATCACGCCTAACCATGCACACTCCTGGAGTACTGTGACAGTACAGATCGTATGCAATGGTGCAAATTTTATATCCGGAAGCTCATACCTGGTAGACTTTGTCTATGATGTACAGGGCTCCGGTGTCATGGCAGACTTTTACGGTAGCCAGGTGACCGTGGTAAACTCGACTACACTCTCTTCTGTGGTAGAGGTTCCGCAAGATAATTATGGCGGCGCACTATCCGGCACCTATGATGTGGTAGTGGTAGGAAATGGCGGCCAGCAGTATACTGGCACGCGTCTTTTCACCGTGACTACACTGCCTGCAGGCATAGCTGATCTGAATGCAGATGATATGCAAGTATATCCTATGCCGGCGAGCCAACAGCTGCACGTGACAGCTGGTACAGGACAAAAGCTGGCTGAACTATCCCTGACCACAATGGATGGCAAGGTAGCGCTGCATCAGACTGCTGATAGCGAAACTGAAGCGACGCTTCAGGTGAGTGGCCTCGCAGCAGGGCTCTATATCCTGACCACTGCAGATGTATCAGGAGCTTCACGCACCCGCAAGGTGACCATTAAGTAATCCCGCAGGGTTTATTGATAAACTAACGAAAGGGCCAACGGTAAACACCTTTGGCCCTTTTTCATTTAAGCGGACAACGGTGAGACCGGCCTGCAGCTTGAAGAGGTACCTTTCACAGACGAAAATATAAGTAGCTTTAACATACTTACGATGTACACATGCCGGCTATATTGCGCAAAGCAACCCTTCTGTGCTTTTATCTATTGAGCTTCTCATGCATCCGGGCGCAAACCTGCGACTGCAGGAAAGGTGAAGGGCATGAAGATTACGTCTCGCTAGGTAGTATAGGCAAGGGGAAACACAAAATCACCGTCTGCGGGCTAGAACGAGAGGGTGCGCATAATGAAGAGGATAGCACATTTAGCGATCCATCATGGCGCTATCACCTGCACTCGGCACTCATAGTATACGATTGTAAGATCGGTGATACCCTGTTTGAACAGGAAATGATGATGGATAGCTGGATGTATAATCTAAGCATTAGTGCGAATAAGGATCAGATAGAGCTGACCGAGATGACGTTTATAGACTATCTCGGAGCGAAATCTACTTATACACCATTACCAGTAGCGACTACCCGTTTTAGTATCCGGCATGGTAAGGCCTTTGTATCCAAATCTGAGCCAGCCTTTACTATGCCACCTTTCTCCCAGGCGGTGCGTGACAGCGCAAGACGCTTTTATAACCGGCTGGAGGATACTTTGAAAGTAAAACTCTTTGCCCAATGGATAGATTATAATCAATATCCCAGCGACCTACTGCTGACCGCCGCGCTGCTGGATATGGGCCGCTCACGCTATCTCTACCGGCACCTGAGAGAGTACTTTGACCTGGACGGGGCCGTGAGCGAGGATTATGAGCAGGGGTATCTGGATCATCTGCTGGACAATATTAAGAAGTGAAGTCCATCACAAGCACTAAAAATATCCCTAGCTTAGTGCATTGACCGGAATGTATATGCTATACCTACTGCGCAAGATGGCGCTCCTCTGCTTTTGTATCCTGACAGTTGCCGGCCTGATGGCACAGGGGGGTGACTACACCCGCTACACTGACCCCATGATCGGTACAGGTGGGCATGGGCATACCTTCCCGGGTGCCTGTGTGCCGTTTGGGATGGTGCAGCTCAGTCCTGATACGCGGCTGCGTGGCTGGGATGGCTGCTCGGGGTACCACTACTCGGATAGTATTGTGTATGGCTTCTCGCATACCCACCTGGATGGTACGGGCTGCTCTGACTATGGCGATGTGCTGCTGATGCCTACTACGGGCAGGCCTGATGTGCGACCTGCTGCGTACAGGTCAGGCTTCTCTCATCAGCAGGAGAAAGCTGCGCCGGGCTACTATAGCGTGCAGCTACATAAGGGAAACATACTGGCAGAGCTGACGGCTACGGCACGCACAGGACTACATAAGTATACCTTCTCAGATACGCCCGGCAATATCATACTGGACCTGAAGCACCGCGACAAGGTGCGGCATGCAGAACTGCACATCAGCGCAGATGGAGAGGTGAGCGGTATGCGCCTCAGCTCAAACTGGGCTGATAGCCAGTACGTGTTTTTTGTCCTCCGTTTCTCAAAGCCTTTTGCGGACTATGGCGTGAGCAAGGGTGGAATAAAACATAAAAAGGTGACAGCTATCAAGGGCCACCGGCTGAGGGCGTGGTTCCGCTTTGCGACGAAGCGTGGTGAGGCTGTATATGCCAAGGTGGGCCTCTCTCCTGTGAGCATAGATGGCGCGCGCAAGAACCTGGCATCAGAGCAGCCGGGCTGGGACTTTGACGCGGTGCGCGATCAGGCACGAGACACATGGAATAAAGAGCTGGGCAAAATAGAATTCAGTAGCAGTGACACGGCGGTGATGCGGACTTTCTACACGGCGATGTACCATAGCTTTATCAGCCCTAATCTCTTCTGCGATGTGGATGGCCGCTATCGCGGCCGAGACCTGCAGGTGCATGAGGGCGATGGGGGCAATTACTATACGGTCTTCTCCCTGTGGGATACCTACCGCGCGCTGCACCCATTATACAACCTGATACAGCGTCCGCGCAATGCGGATATGATACGCACCATGGTCACGATGTACCGCCAGCGCGGGCTGCTGCCTATCTGGGAGCTGGCAGGCTGCGAGACCTTCTGCATGACGGGCTACCATGCGGTGCCTGTGATAGCAGACGCCGCCGTGAAGGGTATCAATATAGCTGATGCCAACACGGCATACGAAGCCATGAAGCACAGTGCGACGATGAGCCATAAGGACATGCATAAATATTTCAAGTGGCGGTCGCCACTGATGCTGATCTCACACCTGCGCTATGTAGCGGGCTGGGACAGCTATCACCGGTATGGCTATATACGCGGCGCAGCGCTGCTGGGCGGCACCTCCAAGTCTCTCGAGCACGCCTATGATGACTGGTGCGTGGCGCAGATGGCCAGGCATGTGGGGCGCATGGATGATTATGATACATTCATGAAGCGTGCGGCTAACTACCGGCTGCTGTATGACTCGACAACGGGCTTCATGCGGCCGCGTAGAAAGTACTTTGTAAAGCACTTCGATCCGTATAAGCTATCACGCTACTATACGGAGGGCAACGCCTGGCAATATGCTTTTCCCGCGCCACAGGATATGAGCGGGCATATCAGGCTGATGGGTGGCAGGGAGCGGTTTGCCACGCTGCTGGACTCACTGTTCCACACCAGCAGCAATATGTATGGGCTGCCTCACCCGGATGTATCAGGTATGATAGGCCAGTATGCGCATGGCAATGAGCCGAGCCACATGATAGCCTATGCCTATGATTACGCCGCGCAGCCGTGGAAGACGCAGCAGACCACGCGGCTGATCATGGATAGCTTCTATACGGACCGGCCCGATGGTCTCTGCGGCAATGATGACTGCGGCCAGATGAGTGCCTGGTATGTTTTTAGCGCGATGGGCTTCTACCCCGTCTGCCCGGGGTCAAATCAATATGCTATCGGCTCGCCACGAGGTGATAAGATGGTGCTGCACCTGGAGGATGGCAAGAACTTTACCATCATAGCGAAGAATAATGCTAAAGGCAATGTGTATATACGATCTGCGCGGCTGAATGGTAGCCCCTATACCAAAAGCTATCTGAACTATGAGGATATCATGAAGGGCGGCACCCTGGAGCTGGAGATGGGCGCTACGCCTAATGTGCAGTGGGGAGCTAGGGATGCTGATGTGCCGGTGACAAAGATTGAATAGGCGGCTTACCACCATCTCAAACCAGGCCTGACTACATATAGCTGTAGCTGACGCACTGTGAAAGAAGCTCACTGAATGATTTTACCAGACAGGTAAATAGAGAATGAATCCCTGCCGCAAGGTGAAAGGTGATCAGCATTTATAAAATAGTACGACTCATCGCTGTGAAACAACCTGCGGCAATCCAAAATCTGATAGTCTGGCAAGTCTACCGTACGCAGTGACTCAATGTATCCATCAAAAGCCCGGCCTTTGGTATCTATCTGATCATTGTATCCTGTAGTAAAAGGGAATATCACAACATTCAACTTGATATGATGCAAGGCACAAAGATGGATTATGGAATCAAGGTATGGATTTCGCTTAGTAAAGTCTGCATGCTCATTGTGCCTGTCAAATGCCACAGTGGAATCTGATATATTGCCTTGTGTCTGTCCACACTTTTCAGTCAGATTGCCCTGCGTATCAAAATCCAGCGGGTATGGCTTCCGGATCAAAGATTTGGCAAAGAAAGTGAGCAAATTACTTTTGTCTGCCCAATATTGAAAACTGGCAGGATAGCTGAGCTGGTATGCGTGTTCATAATCAAATGCACGAAGTCTTTCGCCACGAAGGCTGAACCCTGAGATATCTGTAGCATGATTTGAGAAATAACTCACAGGCAGGACTAGAAATCCAATAGAGTGATTTGCCAAAGCATATTTGAGAATACTATAATCCTCGTAGTAGCACTGGCTATAGGATGCAAGATTGTAGCAATGAGGTGAGACCAGCCTTGAATTGATGCCGAAGTAAGCGTGCGAAGAGCCGAGGGCCAGCGATATATCGTGCGGGCTGTGGTCCAGTATATACTTTTTCTCTACGGGTATACGTGATGCCCAGTAGCGGCGGCCAGCAGCCAATACAATACCCAGACTGACCACAACAACTGGCAGGATATAAAGCAGGCATCTGATCAAAAACTTTCTCATCAGAACTGGAAATATATGAACTGTAAATGATCACTCTGGCCTGCCAGAAAATATACTGCTGTGACAATGCCAATGACATATATAGCTATACTCGGAAACTCATAGTTTCTCTCATCACGTCTCAGGTACCAGTCTCCGGCGAGTATCACTACTATATATCCGAAGAGTGCCATATAGTGTGGCAGATGGAGGTACTGCTGCGGATGTGTGAAGCTATCTGTGACGATGCGTACCAGATAGGCTACGGCAGTGGTGATATCGCGCGCTCTAAAGAAGACCCAGGCTATAGTCACAAATATGAAAGTGCCTATCATCTGCCGTAGCTCGGTAAAATTCGGCCATCTGCGGTCTTGCGCCACTACATCCAGCACATGCGTCCTATTGCGATCTGTGAGCAGGAGTGGGAGAAAGCCGCAGGCATGTATAAAACCCCATATGATAAATGTCCAGCTGGCACCGTGCCAGAAACCACTCACAAGAAAGACGATAAAGGTATTTCGCACTGCCTTGAGCTTGCCCTCTTTGGAGCCGCCGAGAGGTATGTAGAGATAATCGCGAAACCAGGAAGAAAGAGAAATGTGCCAGCGCCTCCAAAACTCTGCAATATCGCGCGAAAAGTAGGGGAACCTGAAATTGCTCAGCAGCTCAAAACCGAATAACTTGGCTGTGCCAAGCGCTATGTCAGAATAGCCCCCAAAATCACCATATATCTGGAAGCTAAAAGCAATGGCACCCACTATCAGGGTAGTGGCACTGCTATGTGTATACTGCTTAAAGATCTCATCGACGGCTACCGAAAGGGTATCTGCCACTACGACCTTTTTGAACATGCCCCAGAGGATCAGTGAGCAGCCCTGTACTGCCTGCCTGTAATCAAACGTGCGCCTGCGCTGCACCTGAGGGAGCAGATGCGAGGCACGCTCTATAGGGCCGGCTACCAACAGCGGAAAAAAGCAAACAAATACAGCATAGTCTACAAAATTTGTAACTGGTTTTTGCCTGCCCCGATAGATATCAAAGACGTAAGACATGCCATGAAACGTATAAAAAGAAATACCTACTGGTAGCGCTACGTGCAGCAGAGCAGGAGAAACATGGACCCCCAGCTGTGACATGAGGCCCTGAAACTCGACAGCAAAGAAGTTGTAATACTTGAATACGCCGAGTATACCAAGATTATTGATCACACTTAGCCACAAGAAGAATTTAGCCTTCCTCTTGTTTTCAGATGCTACACCAAATCCATACAGGTAATCCAGAAAAGTACTAGTCATCAAGAGGATCATAAATTTCCAGCTCCACCAGCCATAAAAGAAATAGCTGGCAATCAGGATCAGGAAATTTTGCAGGCGCAAAGACCTGTTGAATACATACCAATATAATATGAATACAACAGGCAGGAATAAGGAAAACTCCCAGGAATTGAAAAGCACCTTCTATTGAATGATTATGCGACCAAAATAGTTTTTTTCTAAATAGTGGAATGAAATAAATTAATAGCTTTAGAGTAGAACAAATCAAAATGAAAAAGCTAGCTAAAATAACAGCCGCTACAGTAGTCATACTGGGTCTGATAGCAGGTATAGTGAAGCTCACGGGCAATGGCTACCTGCTGAGAGGGATCTGGGCCACGTACCTACACGGCCACAACTCTGCTACGATAGATGATGCGAAGTACTTTAAAACGCATCCGGTGCAGGCGAGCGACAGTCCGTCTGAGTGGCCGCTGAGCGCCGACTACAATAAGAAAGAGCTGCCTGCCAAACTGCGCGAGATGCTCACGCGCACGGAGACGGTGGCCTTTGTGGTGATCAAGAATGACAGCATCCTGGCGGAGCAGTACTGGGAGGGCTATAGTGACAGCTCGCAGTCAAACTCTTTCTCTATGGCAAAAAGCATTGTGACGATGCTTACGCAGATAGCGATACAGAAGGGCATCTTCAAAGACTGGCACGACAAAGTAGCACCGATGCTGCCGGGTCTGAAAGGGCCATACGCGCAGGAGCTGGAGCTGTGGCACCTGAGCACGATGTGCTCCGGGCTGGACTGGGATGAGGCATACAAAGATCCATTCAGCGTGACGGCGAAGGCGTACTATGGCGGCGATATCCGGGGCCTGATGCAGACACTGGCGATCAAAGATGAGCCGGGCAAAGTACACAACTACCAGAGCGGCAGCACGCAGCTACTGGGTCAGTGCCTGATGAATGTGACGGGCAGGTCGCTGGCAGACCTGGCCACAGACTGGCTGTGGAAGCCCCTGCAGGCGCAGCGCAACGCCAAATGGCATACGGACCACAAGGGCGTAGAACTGGCCTACTGCTGCTTTAATAGCAATGCGCGGGACTTTGCACGATTTGGCAAGCTGATGCTCCATCAGGGCAACTGGGAGGGCCGGCAGATACTGGACAGCTCATTTGTGAAAATGGCTACCAGCCCGGTACAAGTGCCGTTTTACGGCTACTCCTTCTGGCTGGACGACTCGCACGGTACCCATGTATTCGCGCAGCGTGGTATATTAGGTCAGTACATTATCACTATACCCGAGTACAATACCGTGATCGTACGCCTGGGCCGCCAGAGATTGCCTAGCCAGGATGGCGCGCTGTCAGAGGATTTTAACGTGATAGTAGAGCAAGGGCTGGCCATGGTGAAAGGCCGGTAGGCATACCAGGCTTGTGTCCCATACGTTTACTTTCTACAGGTCCGTGTTCACTTTTTTTATCACTGCATATAGTGCAGGTGTTTTACATTTGTACTATCCATATATGATAGCCGGATATATCAGCCCATGACGGTAAAGCAGTTTATACTTTTCATCCTCGTACTGTCGGGCCTGCGTGCAGCAGCCCAGTCTGCCGTGCAGATAGGTACGCGCATAGATACAGCTGTGGTGAGGTCTTACTACAGGGTGCCGGTTTTCTACCATTGCCGCCCGCTGCGCTCGTATCAGGTACTCGGTATGATGACAGCCACGCCTATGGTAGCGTATAGCAGCAAGGCATTTGAGCACTATACCCATATGGCGCGTCGCCGCTACAAAGATGCCTCTATCGGCATCCTGGTCAATGACCTGAACTTTGGTACGGACAGCTTCTATGTAGTGCGCTTCGCCCCTGATGCGGGCAGGACAGACACGGCGGTCTTTGAGACGCCGATCTTCCTAGGCGCGCGCCCTACCAGGCCCTACAAGGTGATCAGGGTGATCAATGACCAGCTCAGCTGCGGCTCTCTGAATCAAAACCTGCAGCGCTATATGCGTGAGGCGGCATCTCTGCACCTGTGCTATGATGGTATCATGGTGAGGGATATCAATTATGCCTTCACACCTGATGAGATCTATATCTTCCGCTGGAAAAATACTCCTGCTGGCCACGCGCACTAGGGCATGACCACTATATGCCGCCGCTCTGTGAGCGCACCTGAGCGCCTCAGGGACACTACATAGTCCCCTGCCTGTGCCCCCGCCATGTCTACGTACATATAGTCCCTGACCACACCATTGTAGTAAACGCACTTACCTGCCATGTCATGCACCTCCAGCACCTCGCCACCAGCGAGCCCGCCGGCTATATGCAGATTGAAACCCGAGCGAACGGGATCAGGATAGACCTGAAAGTCTCCCTGAGGCAATGCATGATAACCCGGACACAGCAGCAGATCAGGTATCGTAGCGGTGTCTCCCCGGCGCACCCAGAAGGAGACAGTGTCCGGATAGTAACCCTCCTTCTGAGCGATAGCCCAGTACAAAGTCGAGTCAGTAGAACGATTGCCGGCCCAAAGCCCGCAAGTGTAATGGCCACCGGCATCGGCCATCTGGCGGCTGCGAAAAAGCGTATCTCCGGAGAGCCTGCCCCTTGTCATGATCCTGACGAAACTGCCCTGCACAGGGCTGCCGGTAGCACAATCGTAGACCATGCCGCGGGCCATACCCAGATAGGGGAAATAAACAGAATCGAGAAAATGCGGTAGGGACAGCGAATCTGCCTGACGGGGACTCATGGAGGCAGTAGGTAGCAGCGTTCCCGCGAAAATGCATAGTTGGCTGATGTCACCATTGTCATACCTGTCGAGTCCTTTGGCCAGCATATAGCGTACACTGGTGGGATCGGTCCAGCCGAGTTTACTGTTATTGACAAAGGTGGCGATCATTATCTCTTTGTGCGGGAAATTGGCCCGCAGCAGATCGATATCCGTATCAAGGTTTGTGTAGCAGCAGTTCTGCGTAGTAGCATATGAATAATAGAGCCCATCCATATATGGCATGACCTCCGGGTGTGCATCGGTACTGTAGAGCACGCAGTAGAGTTTATTATCGGGGGTAGTTTCTTCGCTTTCTTTGTAGACATTGCCATCGCCGTCTACATACCTGCCGCGCACGGCGTAGTATACATCACGCGTGATAGCGGTATCTCCATTCCAGTCATCCAGTATGACACCGCATACAGAGCCATGTAGCTGAGAGAGGCGCGAGAATCGCTGCCCTCCCTGTATCATGCCGATGCCCCGCGCAGGGCGGCGGAAGTACAGTGAAGTATCTGCCGGCAGGTTGTATGTGCCCTTCTCAGAGGGTGGATTGATGATAGCCATGGTACGGTTGACATGCCAGCTATCACAGCTATCCAGCTCTGCGCTGAAAAGAAAATGACCATCCGAGCGGCCGTTTTGTATAGCCGCCTCGCCGAAGTGATACAACTCCTGTATGCGCATAGAGTCGCTACCGGTACTGTCCGTATAGCTGTAGGCATTTGAGAGGTGATAGGCAGCGAGCGGGCCGGTGAAACGTACGGGCTGGGCACGAGCATTTTGCTGCCATACTGCAAGAGCTATCAGCAAAAGATAAGTGGCAGGTAAATTTGTAACTGCTTTCCTCATGTATGTATAGAAACTATCCTACAACGGGAGTGCCACAGAATTATTTGATGGCAGCCAGGTTAAAAAAAACTTAGCCGGGCAATAACTCCAATATGTCGGCCAGGCTGCGGCAGTCTGGCCTCAACTGCAAGGCCGCGCCAATCTGACTGAACACACGCTCAGGGTCCGCACCCGCCAGGCGCATAGACCGCAAAGACCGGCTTCCTTCAGATTTAGACAGTTTGCCGCCATCGCTATCCAGTAGCAAAGTATGATGATAAAATCTCGCACGCGAAAAATCATCTGCATGGATGAGTGAAGCTAAGTATAACTGTGCGGCAGTACTGGGCAGGAGGTCCTGTCCTCTCACGATCAGATTGATACCATAGTCTATATCATCTGCCAGAGAGGCTACCTGATAGGCGGCTATCCCATCGCGCCGGCGTATGACAAAGTCCGGCATATGCTCCTGCAGCGATACCGCCTGCGATCCGAGTTTCTCATCTTGTACTATGATAGGCTCAGCGGGGGGCGTGATCCTGATAGCTGCGTTCGGCGTATCCAGCGGGAGCTTTCTGGGGCGGCAGCTACAGGTGCCCAGTTCCTGGCGGGAGCAGGTGCAGGCATAGGTCCGGCCCGTATTATTTAGCTGGTCTATGAGGTGCCGGTACCGCGCTGCGCGCAAAGACTGCGAAAAGGAGAGATAGTGCTCCGCAGGAGTATGGGGTCCTTCGTCCCAGGCCATGCCGAGCCACTCCAGCGTCTGAAAGATGTCTTCTACGTATCCGGGCCTCGCGCGCGGTGTATCTATATCGTCTATCCGCAGGCGGAGCGAGCCACCCGAGCGGTGTACCAGGGCATAGGTGAGCACAAAGTTCAGTGCATTGCCTATGTGCAGGTAGCCTGAGGGCGTGGGCGCTATGCGGGAGCGGATCATCACCATCAAATCTAAATATTCTGCGCATGCCGTGTGATAGTCGGGGCATTGGCTATTTTCGCGCCATGCCTGCCATAGATAGCCCCCGCCGCAAAGCCTACCTGTATATGCACCTGTCCATCCTGCTGTGGGGCCTGACAGGCGTATTTGGCCGGGGTATTAAGCTCGATGCAGAACTGCTGGTCTGGTACCGCATGCTGATCACAGCTATCTCTATGCTGGCCTATATCCTCTATGTGCGCAAGTCATTGAGCATACCCCGCTCGGATCTGCTGCGGCTGGCGGGCATCGGTATCGTTCTCGCCGTGCACTGGGTATTTTTCTACAGCGCGATCAAGGCCTCTAATATCTCTATCGCCCTCTCCATGCTGGCCTCACAGGGGCTCTTCACCGCACTGGCGGAGCCACTGGTGAGTGAGAAGAAGTTCCGCTGGGATGAGATGATATTCAGCATGACAGCTATGCTGGGCATCTGGCTGATCTTCTCCGTAGAGCAGAGCTATACGCGGGGTATCATCTACGGGTTATTGGCAGCGTTCATCGGTGCTTTCTTCAATATCCTGAACAAAAAAGAAGTGGAGAAGCACGGCCCTGTGGTGGTATCGTTTTATGAGATCGTGATCGGATTTCTCGGTCTGACTGCCTACCTGGCTTTATACATACATCAGTACCATCCGGCAAAACTATGGCCCGATACACTGGACTGGATACAACTGGTGGTACTGGCAGTGCTTTGCACACACGTCACGCTGATACTATCACTGGCGGCCTTGAGGCACCTCAGCGTTTTCACGCTTAATCTCTCTATCAATCTGGAGCCGGTTTATACCATTGCTCTGGCCTTTCTCATTTTTCATGAGAATAAGCACCTGCATACGGGTTTCTTTATCGGCGCCGCGATCATCATGGGGTCGGTAGTGCTGGAGACGTGGTCTCAGTACAGGAGGAAGCCGATATTGGAATAGTTTTTCAATACAGTTTTAACCGCAGAGACAGTGAGGCGCTGAGAAAGAGGTTTGATAGAGCTACCCTGTATAGAATTTTGCTCTATTAGTATCACTTAGTCCGCATTATTCACTCCTCTTAATCTCCCTGAAAAAGGAGACTTTAACAGCCTCGATGGATGCAATAAAAAAGCCCTTCACTAATGTGAAGGGCCTGTAGTATGCTTGGTGCGAAATATTAATACTTCTTGCCGTAGCCACCGCCACCACCGTAGCCGCCGCTATTGCCGCCGCCGCCGTATGGCTTCTTGTAGCCACCACCGCCGCCGCCGCCGTAGCCACCACGGCTACCGCCACCGCCGCCGAAACCGCCTTCAGTCTTAGGGCGAGCTTCGTTTACTTTCAGGGTCTTGCCCATGAAGTCGTAGTTGTTCAGACCTTCGATCGCCTTCTTGGCTGCCTCGTCATCGCTGATCTCTACGAATCCGAAACCACGGCTTTGGTTGGTCATTTTGTCCATAATAATTTTGCAAGATGCTACCTCGCCATACTGAGCGAAGAGCTCGCGGAGCTGATCATCACTCGCCTTGAAGGGGATGTTTGCTACGTAAATGTTCATTGTTAAAAAAGATTTGATTTTAAAAATTCCTTGAAAAATAGCAATCCCTTAAAGCAGATAGATAGATGTCAAGACCTCTAAGGTACTAAACTAATTTCAAATATCCACTATCTGTAGATATTTTTTAGCAAATAATCAGAAAGACTTGAGGCTCAGGTCTAGACTGAGGCTGGAATGCGTGAGCGCTCCCACCGATATAAAGTCCGGACGCGCCTTTGCGTAGGAGCGGATATTATCCAGATTGATCCCCCCGGAGACCTCTGTCTCATACCGGTGTGCGACCAGCTCGACCGCCTGGCTCACCATGTCAGGGGTGAAATTGTCAAACATGATACGGTGCACATGGCCTGTATTGAGCACCTGTTTAACCTCGTCCAGCGTGCGGGTCTCTATCGTCACTCTGAGGTCCAGGCCCTTATCTTCCTTGTATTTTTTGGTAGCGAGGATAGCCTGAGAGATGCCGCCGCAAAAGTCTACGTGGTTATCCTTCAGCATGATCATATCGTACAGCCCAAAGCGGTAGTTGACTCCCCCGCCTATCTGCACGGCCCACTTCTCAAAGGCCCGCAGGCCGGGAGTGGTCTTGCGGGTGTCCAGAATGCGCGTGCCGGTGCCCTCCACAGCCTTGACATAGCGGGCAGTATTGGTAGCTATACCTGACATGCGCTGCATGAAATTGAGAATAAGCCGCTCTGCCTGGAGGATGGATTTCTCCTCACCATACAGGTGAAAGGCGATATCGCCCTTTTGCATGACCGCACAGTCGTACATAAAGATCTCGAAGCGCAGGCGTGGGTCGATCTTGTGCGCTACGATCTCTGCTACCGCTACGCCGGCTAGTATTCCCTCTGCCTTGCAGATCAGTTTGGCCCGGGTCTGGCGACCCTGCGGGAAGCAAGCCAACGCCGAGTGGTCGCCTTTGGGAATGACATTGATCGGGTCTTTGATATCCTCTGCGATAGCGAGGTCGATAATGTGATCTATCTGAGAGCGGTAGTGCGAGACATTCATAGGGCAAAGGAAAAAAAAGACATCATCAAACCAAAAAAAGTTTGTCGCGCAGGCGATCTCCGGCGGCAGGATCGTGTGACGGCAGGTAAATGCTTTTCCGTCTGGACGCGTACTGCATTAGCCTGGCATAGGTCTGGCGGGTGAGGGTATAATCTATATTGGCACCTGCCAGCTCATCTTGCAAGACTTGAGCCTGTGTGTAGGATGTATCTCCTACGAAAATGAGGTCATACTCATCCCCACGGAGGACTACCGAACTATGACCGCGTGTATGACCGGGCGTAGGTATGTAGAGGATACGATCATCTCCCGTGATGGCATGTGCGCTATCAAAGATCTCGATCTGGCCCTTGCGGTAATTCACTCTATTAGGACGAAACCAGGATGGATACGTGGAGGGTAGGTTAGAGTAGGGATGCTTGTATTCATATTCGTTTACTATGAACTCGGCCTTAGGGAAAAACCGGATACCATCTGTGTGATCGAGGTGCAGATGGGTAAATGCGATAAGTTTAACTGCTTCCGCACGGATGCCGATCTCAGAGAGCTTTAGGTCAAGATTGTCCTTTGCATCTACCCCAAAGCGGCAGATGCTATTATTGATAAATCTTGTGATAGGATTTTCGCCGGCCAGGTGGTCTGCATTATTCACCGCATCTATCTCTCCTGTGTCTACCATGATGACACCATCCGGGTGATCTATGATCCAGACCCATATGGGCAGGTACTCCGTATAGTGGCTATCGAGTATGATATTTACTTTGGAAAAGATGCCAGGTCCCCGACGAGTCATAAAGTTCCTTTTGACAGCTACGGTACCGGTACTCACCGCATGTACTTTGATGGGTTTGCCAGCTACCTGTATAGTAGTCGTGATGCCAGGATAAGAAGGGAATGCTATTGTTTGCGTTGCGGCCATTTTTTGAAATTTTGATATGGCAAAGCTAGCGCTCTCCACATCTGGCGACGATAACAAAAGATAAGGAATCATGAGCGCGCGACCCGCCCCTTGATACGGCTGAGAGAGACCGGAGTGACGCCCAGGAAAGTAGCGATCTGATGTTGCGGCACTCGCCGCAGCAGATCCGGCCTATGCTCCAGCAGACCGCGGTAGCGCTCCTCGGGGCTATCGAGCAGATGAGAGGTGAATAGCTGATGGAGAGAGATAAAGCGCTCCTCCACTATTTTGCGCACCAGCTCATTCATGTGAGGTACGAGTGTAAATAAGGACTGAAAATCTGACTGCGAAATAACCCGCATATGGCAATCCTCGAGCGCCTCTATAGCGTGCCGGCTAGGCTGGGCCGTCATAAAACTATCATAAGCGCCGGCAAACATCCCCTCTGTGAAAAAATAAGCGGAGATATCTTCGCCATCTTTCTCATAGTAGAGCCGCATACAGCCGGAGTAGATGTAGTAGACTTCTCTCGCTATAGCCCCAGGGCGTAGCAGGTTTGTTTTTCTTTTGATATCCCGTGTGGCAAACTTCTGATCTATCACAGCGATCTCAGTATCTGTGAAATCTGCTAACTTAGTGATAGCGTCGATGAAGCTATCGTGATGGAGAGTCCGGGCCATGGGATAAAATAAGAAAAAGGTTAGTGGCTTTCATAATTTCACGCGGAGGCAACGCTTTTGAGCTATGCGTCGTTTATAAGGTAAATACAAAACAATGATTTCCGCCAAAACCACCAGCTCGCTACTCGTACTATTTGCACTTTGCCTTGGCTTTTCATCCTGCAAAAAAGGAGCTACTACCTGTAGCAATCCTGTGTCCGCCATCATACTGGATAGGGGACCTGTAGCAGGGGATGGCTGCGGATGGGTGGTCCGTATCGACTCTACAGACTATCACCCTACCAATCTCCCCTCCTCCTATCAAACCGATAGCCTCAGGGTCAATGTGAGCTATACTTCGGATACCTCCCATTTCTACTGCGGGCTGCTGCCTACGGCCATGCCGGTGATGAATGTGATGTGCATTGAAAAACGGTAGCATGCAGCTCAGCCTCTGATCCTGGCGGCGGTAACAGAAAGCTCCTCTGGAGTTCTGGACAATGTCGTAAAAGATGCCAGCTTTTCTTCCTGCATCAGTGGTATCAGGTGGATATGCGTATGAGGAATAGAAGCACCCTCCACAACGACTGCAATCCTTTCACAATCTAATTTCTGCTGCAATAACACGCTTACTTCTCTCGCAGCCGCAAAGATGTCGGCATATTGCGCAGCTGAGAGATCAAGTATCCCATTACTATGCTGGCGGGGTATGACCAGCGTATGTCCATCTTTGGACGGCGGCACAGCCAAAAAAGCGATGTGATTTTGATCAGACCAGATGATCTCGTGATGAGGTATATTATCACTAGCGATGGAGCAAAAGATGCATCTGTCCATAGGGCAAGAATATTTAAGAAAGCAGGCTTCCTCTGACAATAGAGTAAACAACAAATTCCTCTTCCTCTATCTTAAACGCTACCACCCAGCCATTGTAAGTGATACAGCTTAGTCCATCTCTGGCGAACTCAGCATGATTGCACAAAGCATAAGCGACATTGGGCTTAGCAAAGGATCTGATAAATTCCAGGAAATTAATAAGCCAGGCCCGACCAGAGCCTTCTGTATTTACACTCTCAATAAAATCAACAATGCTATCTATAGTCTCCGACGGATCGGATTCAAACTTTAATATCATGAAGCTTTCTTGACAGCTTTATCCGAATGCTTTTTTGTGATTCGCTCTAATAGTTCTTCTGCAGTGATTCTTTTACCGGATTTAGCCCGATCCAGCATTTCACGCAACTCCTCATCGGTAGCCTTGCGACCAATGCCGAATGCGAGATCATGTGGAGTCAGCTTTCTGAACTTTTCCATGGAATAAAGTTAAGACATCCGGTATCAATAAACAAATCACTCAATTCAACACAAAGCTCAGCATCTCCATCCCGTTTAGCTCGCGCAGCAGTTCGTTAGATACGTCTACGGTGACCTTCCGGGAGTTGAGTAGCAGGGATATCTGCTCCTTGTCGCTGATCATTTTGATAGAGACAGGGAAGCGGCCCGGATAGCGGCCCAGCGTCTCCATGATCTCATCTGTGACGCGGTCTGTGATATCTTCAGCATTCAGCTTCAGCGTGAGTCGACGTGTCATCTTGCCGCGTATGTCCGGCAGCAGCTCTATCTTGGTGATCTTAAACTCATAGTTGTTTGGCTGATTAAAGCGCTGCTGGTAGCGGCCCGTCACATAGAGCAGGGCCGACTGTGTCTCCACAAAGTTCTTGAACTGGATATAGTCCTTGCCAAAAAGCGCAAACTCTGCCGAACCCTCAAAATCTTCCAGGGAGAATATGACAAACTGATTGCCCGTCTTTGAGACCTTGGTCTGTGTAGAGCTGACTATGCCGGCTATTTTGAGTTCTTTGTCTTTATTCTGCTCCAGGTCTTTCAGCTTGCAGTTGGTAAAGGTGTCTATCTCCAGTTTGTAGTCATCCAGCGGGTGGCCGCTGATATAGATGCCTACTACTTCCTTTTCCTTTTTGAGCTTCTCCAGCAGAGGCCACTCCTCTATAGGCGTGAGTACCGGCTCAGAGGCCTCCGTATGACCAGCCCCGCCGAAGAGCGAATTCTGGTTCATGCTCTTGCTGCTCTGCTCGCTATTGCCAAACTTGACACACTTGTCAGACAGTGTCATGCCATCACGCTGGTCTGCCGTGAAAAACTGCGACCGCGTATATTTGCCAAAGCTATCAAAGGCACCTGCGAGCGCGAGGTTTTCTATCGATTTCTTATTGACCGTGCGGAGATTCACACGCTTGGTCATGTCAAAGATGGAGGTGAATTTTCCGTTGTTCTTGCGCTCCTCCAGGATACTCTCCACCGCTGCCTCTCCTACACCCTTCACAGCAGAGAGGGCGTAGCGGATCTCACCTTTATCATTCACAGAGAACTTAACATCGCTCTCATTCACATCCGGGCCGAGTACCGGTATACCGATGCGCCGCGACTCTTCCATAAAAAAGGTGATCTTCTCGATATTGCCCATGTTGTTTGACAGTACGGCTGCCATAAACTCAGATGGGTAGTGCGCCTTTAGGTAGGCCGTCTGATAGGCTACGAGGGCGTAGCAGGTAGAGTGGGATTTATTGAAGGCATACTGCGCGAATGCCTCCCAGTCGGTCCAGATCTTGGCCAGGATCTTTTCATCATGACCTTTGGCAGAGGCACCGGTGATGAATTGGCTCTTCATCTTATTCAGTACCTCGATCTGCTTTTTACCCATTGCCTTACGCAGTACGTCAGCCTCACCTTTGGTAAAGCCGGCCAGCTTCTGCGAGAGGAGCATCACCTGCTCCTGATAGACGGTGATACCATAGGTATCACTCAGGTACTCCTCCATATCAGGGAGGTCATAGGTGATCGCCTCCTTGCCGTGCTTACGCTTGATGAAGTTTGGTATGTACTCCATCGGGCCCGGACGGTAGAGGGCATTCATAGCGATCAGGTCCTCAAATTTATCGGGCTTCAGCTCGCGCAGGTATTTTTGCATACCCGGGGACTCAAACTGGAATGTCGCATTGGTATCGCCGCGCTGGTAGAGGGCATAGGTCTCTTTATCATCCAGCGGGAGCGTGTCTATGTCTATCTCCACGCCGTGGTTCTGCTTGATCAGCGCCAGTGCGTCACGGATGATGGTCAGGGTCTTCAGACCGAGGAAGTCCATCTTGATCACACCGGCATCCTCTATGATATTACCCTCAAACTGTGTCACCCACAGCGGGCTATCCTTAGCAGTAGCTACGGGGAGGATATCTGTGAGGTCATGTGGCGCGATGATAATGCCTGCCGCGTGGATACCTGTATTGCGCACAGAGCCCTCCAGCACTACAGCTTCCTTGAGCACCTTGGCCTGAAGGTCATCCCCAGCATATATCTCGCGCAGCTTTTTGATATTCTCCATATCATCAGAGCCGTAGCCTTCCTTGTCCTTGAGGGACTTTGGCCCGTCCGTCGGCGCAAACATCACCCTGTTCAGATCTGTGCCCGGTTTATCCGGTACGAGCTTCACGAGGTTATTGGCATCGGCCAGAGGCAGGTCCATCACGCGGGCCACGTCTTTGATACTCATTTTGGCGGCCATGGTGCCGTAGGTGATGATCTGCGCCACCTGGTTCTGGCCGTATTTCTGCACCACATAGTCTATCACCCGTTGGCGGCCCTCGTCATCAAAGTCCGTATCGATATCGGGCATCGACTTACGGTCCGGATTGAGAAACCTCTCAAACAGCAGATTATACTTGATGGGGTCAATATTCGTGATACCAATACAGAAGGCCACCGCAGAGCCCGCAGCCGATCCACGGCCCGGTCCTATCAGTACGCCTATGTCCTTGCCGTGATTGATAAAGTCCTGCACGATGAGGAAGTAACCCGCGAAGCCCATGGTACGGATCACACCCAGCTCAAAGTCGAGGCGCTCCTGTATCTCCGGCGTGATATCTGAGTAGCGCGCCTTGGCACCGGTCATGGTGAGGTGGTGCAGATAGGCATCCTGATCGGTAAAACCATCAGGCAGCTTGTACAGCGGGAGGGCGATATCTTTTTTGAGTTTCAGCGGCTCTATCTTAGAAAAGATCTCGCCTGTATTGTCTATGGCCTGCGGCAGGTCGTGAAAGACCTTGGTCATCTCTGCCTGCGTCTTGAAGTAGAACTGGTCATTGAAGAAAGCAAAACGCTTGCCCTTCATAGATACGTCATCATCACTGAATTCACGCATAGCAGGTGTGCTCTGCTTCTCACCCGTATTGATGCAAAGGAGAATGTCGTGCGCGTTGCTATCAGCCTGGTCTACATAGTGGGAGTCATTGGATGCGATGATCTTCACATTGTACTTCTGTGCAAATTTGATCAGGACCTGGTTGACCTTCTCCTGCTCCTCCATGCCGTGGCGCTGCAGCTCCACATAGTAGTCCTCACCAAAGAGGTCGAGCCACCATTTGAATTCTTTCTCCGCAGCCTCTTCGCCTTTGCTCAGGATGGCCTGCGGCACGCTGGCACCGATACAGCATGTGGTTGCTATCAGGCCTTTGTGGTATTGCAGGATCAGTTCTTTGTCTATGCGCGGGTACTTGCCATACAGGCCCTCTATATAACCAAGCGAGCAGAGCTTTACGAGGTTTTTGTAGCCCTCTGCGTTTTTGGCCAGCATGAGCTGGTGGTAGCGCTTGTCTTTCTCCCCTCCGGTGAAGGACTTCTTGCCCCGATTCTCCACTACATAAAACTCGCAGCCTACGATGGGCTTCAGCGCGGTGCCGTCAGGCAGCTTGTGCTTGGCCGCCTCGGCTACGAACTGGAACACCCCAAACATATTGCCGTGGTCAGTGATGGCGATACCTTTCATGCCATCAGCCGCAGCCTTCTTAAACATGGTAGAGATATCTGCCGCTCCGTCCAGCAACGAGTATTGGGTATGGCAGTGTAGATGGACAAATTCAGGCATGGCGCTAGCGATTCAGGTGGATGACCAGATGTAAATTAATATTACAAAATTACGGTTTTAATAGGATGAGGGAAAGGGGGTGTGGATAAGAGGGATTTTGAGATGTGGGATTCCGGCAAGTAGTCAATTAAATTATGTAGTTATATTGTAGTACAATTAAATTATGCAAGAACCTAAAATAGAATTATCCGCATGGGAATTTAGAAAAGCCATGCAAAATGGCAAGGCAGTAGATGTCAATGGCAATGAAGTATCTTGGTTTTCCTCCGTTGATTTAAGTTCCGAACAAATAATCTATGAGTTAAACAATGTCATAGTTCACGGTGATGTTTGGGTAACAAACTTATCTTTCAGCAATAAAATAGAAATATCGAACTGTGAGTTTGAAGGACTAAGTTTTGCAAACTGCCAATTTACGAAGGATATCAGAATCTCTGATTCGATCATTAAAAGCCATTTGCTTATTGCCTCCTCAGATTTCGAAACAATAGAAGTTTATTCATCTAATTTCCTTGGTTTATCAGTTAATGATCAATCATCAATACAGTCACTAATTATCGGTGGATGCAACGAGATACAAGGTCATCTGAGTGTGCAAAATTCAACCATCGAAGGATTGCTTCGCATTACACATACTAAGTGCAATAAAAATTTCTATACCAGTAAATCTAAAATTAGTGAAGTCATAATTGACTATAGTTCCTTTCAAAAAATAACAATTCCCTCAATCCCAGAAAAAGGCATTTTAAAAATTATAAAATCCCAATTTCAGGAAATCTCCATGCATGATAATTTTACTAATCTAGGATATATGCAATGGAACGATATTCATGTCACCGACTATTCTAAAATCGAACTTATAAACGCGGTTATGGGTAGATGGGATATTATTAATTGCAATCTTTCTAAGTCTAGTTTAGCAATATACAGCAGCAAAATAACCGACACCTTTTATACGAATACAAAGTTTCCAGAACTTTTAGTTGTGCCTAAAGAGTTTGAGGGAATAGAAAATAAACATGAAATTTTTCGCGACGGTTATAATCAGCTTAAAACAATAGCACAAAAGCAAAATGATCGCAGAATGTTTTTGCATTATCAAGCTGCTGAGCTAAGAAGTTACTATAGTACTTTGTCTTGGAATTGTAAGGATGGACCTACCAAGTTTCAATTACTAGCTTTAAAATGGAGTAGTGATTACGGAACAAATTGGTTATTGGGTATAGCTTTTACTATCGCAGCCAATGCGATTTGTTTAGCTATATGTTATTGGAATTATTGGCCGACCTTTGGAAAGGAATCGTTTTGGGCATATGCTGGTAAATTTGGGGAGTATATGTTTTCTGTTGTGAAGAAGCCTGAATTTGTGCATAGCGGATTTCAAACAGCAGTTTACTACTTCAGTAGAATTCCTATCGCCTTCGGTATCTACCAAACCATCGCCGCCTTCCGCAAGTTTGGCAAAAGTGAATAAATAAGAAAGACTCTGATACTATGAGGTTCTTTCCTCTCCTTTGGAGAGGAAAGATGCCGAAGGCAGATAGGAGAGGTGATCACACATTACTAAACAACTGCACCCATCCCTTCCACCGCTCATCATTCAGCTCCATTTCGGTGAAGTTGCCATCAACGTATTGAGTCAGCAAGCGGCGCCAGAAGGCGGTGCCGGAGGCATTGTCTGCCAGCCCCGCTAGTTCAAGCGTCCACGCTTGAACCGCGCTAGCTACTCCCCGCTCACCTTCGCAGGCTCCGCCTCGCTGTCTGTAGCTCCATCGAAATGCTGTCCGCAGATGATGGTCGGCTTGCGGCAGGCTTCTCCGGACCTTCCCATATTCTTCACTTAATCCAAAGATCCCATACAATCTAATTTTAATATTAAAGGTAATCGCTATTTGACGCCTCAATTATATATCAACTACTAAAAATACTATTGTTTAATTATGAATAAAATACAAAACTAAAAATAGATAAAGCATACCTTCCCTCAGTCGAAAAACAACGCATCCTTTAACCACAATTTATAACTAAAACATATGCAATATAAATGCAAAAAGGCCCACCATCCGGCGGGCCTTAATATTGCTTCTATAGTCGCAAAACTTGCTTACTTGTAGTCCGCCACCTCCTGCTTCACCCGCTCGGTGAAGTCGGACAGCGCCATCGTACCCAGGTCACCCTGACCCTGACGGCGAACGGCTACGGCACGGTCAGCGGCTTCTTTCTCACCCACTACCAGCATATATGGCGTACGCTTGATCTCCGTGTCGCGGATCTTCTTGCCTATCTTCTCCGCCCGGTCGTCCAGCGTCACCTCAAAGCCCGCCTTGCGCAGGCTCTGCTGTACCTCCCTGGCATAGTCCATGTACTTGTCGCTGATAGGTAGGATGGCTATCTGCTCCGGTGCCAGCCACAGCGGGAACTTGCCCCCGTAGTGCTCCAGCAGGAAGCCGATGAACCGCTCATGTGTACCCAGCGGCGCACGGTGGATGATGATCGGGCGCTCCTTCTCATTATGCTCATTCATAAAGGTCAGGTCAAAGCGCTCCGCCTGTGCGAAGTCCACCTGGTTGGTCGCGATGGTAAACTCCTTGCCTATAGCGCTCCAGAGCTGTATATCGATCTTAGGCCCGTAGAAGGCCGCCTCATCAGCCACCTCTACGAATGGCACACCGCTCTTTACCAGCACCTCGCGCACCATGGCCTCAGTCTCCTGCCACAGCGGTGCATTGTCTATATACTTCTGGCCCAGCTTAGATGGCTCATGCTTGGAGAAGCGCATCTGGTACTTGTCTATGCCAAAGATCTTAAAGTACTTCACATACAGCTCATTCACCTTCATAAACTCCTCGGCAAACTGTGCCTTGGTGCAGTAGATGTGGGCATCATTCATCTGCATGGAGCGCACCCGCATCAGGCCAAACAGCTCACCGCTCTGCTCGTAGCGGTAGCAGGTGCCGTACTCCGCGAGGCGCATAGGCAGGTCGCGGTAGCTCTTAGGCAGCGCACCAAATATCTTGTGGTGGTGCGGACAGTTCATCGCCTTCAGGTAGTACTTCTGTCCGTCCAGCTCCATAGGCGGGAACATGCTATCCGCATAGTACGGCAGGTGGCCGGAGCGCAGGTACATTGCCTCCTTAGCCAGGTGCGGTGACTTAACCCGCACATAGCCCTGCTCATGCTCAGACTCCTTGGCCAGTTTCTCCAGCTTCTCTATGATAGCAGCGCCCTTTGGCAGCCACAGCGGCAGGCCAGGACCCACCTCCTCATCAAAGGTGAATATCTCCAGCTCGCGGCCCAGCGTACGGTGGTCATTCTTGCGCGCCTCCTCCAGCATAGCCAGGTGCGCGTCGAGCTGCGCCTGCTTGGGGAAGGTGATGCCATACACACGTGTCAGCTGCTTGTTCTTCTCGTCGCCCTTCCAGTAGGCGCCCGCTACACTCAGGAGCTTTGCAGCCTTGATATAGTCGGTGCTAGGGATGTGCGGTCCACGACACAGGTCCGTGAAGTTGCCCTGCTGGTAGAAGGTGATCTCGCCGTCGTTCAGGTTCTGCAGCAGGTCCAGCTTGTACTCATCACCCTTCTCGGTAAAGTAGGCTACCGCTTCTGCCTTAGGCATCGCTGTCCGCACATACTTATTGCCCTGCTTGGCCAGCTCCAGCATACGCTTTTCTAGCCGGCCCAGGTCTTCCTCAGTCAGCTTCCTGTCACCCAGGTCTATATCGTAGTAGAACTTATCCTCCACTGCCGGCCCCACCCAGAACTTCACGCCCGGATATGCCTCTTCGATAGCCTCTGCCATCAGGTGCGCAGACGAGTGCCAGAAGGTCTTCTTGCCACCCTCATCTTCAAACTTCAGGAGCTTCAGCGATGAGTCCTTCGTGATCGGGCGCGTCAGGTCCCATACCTCGCCATCTACCTCAGCAGCGAGTACTGCCTTGGCCAGTCCCTGTGAAATGCTCGCTGCCACATCATAGGCAGTCACTCCTTCGTTATACTCCCGCACCGATCCGTCGGGTAGTGTGATCTTTATCATTGTGTTGTTAGTTGCTTGGTGAATAAGTATTGAGTAGTCCGTATTGAGTAGTGAGACAATACCACGGCGGGTATATCGTCTTAATACTAACTACTGATTACTAAATACTATCAGGGGCGTGAAAATAGATAATTGACGGTCAATCCGCAACCGCCTTCTTCAGAGCTAGAATCTTAAGGTGGAGATACCGGGAATCTTTTATTACCTATGACAATCTCATCACCTTGCAGGAAAATTGGTTGGGTATAATCTGAAACAATATAATCAGAATAGTGATTTATTAGATAGTCTCCCCTAATAGAAACCGTACTCAGATAAGTGTAGTCCTGATTAGTTCCATTTTGATAGTGCCATAAAAGTAAGAAGCGGCAATCGGTCAGCTTGCCAAGAGGAAGATACCAGGTTTTAAAATTTGCAATCCTGCCATTTGCTGTATCCTTAAAAAAGCAACCATAAGATTTGCTCTTTTGATCACTTGTTGGCCAAGATATCAAAGACGGATCCTGGATCATGCTGAAATATTTAGTATTGCTATCTGACCAGAGGTATACAGAATCTTTATTGATCAGTGAAAAAAGTAAATGTGGATGTATCGGTTGTCCCTTATAGACAAATTCGGATTTCATCGAACACGGTTGCCTTACAGAGAATATCAATTCATTCTGAGCTTGTGCCCTAGCACTAATTATTAGAAAAAGACTTAAAATTAAAGCCTGCAGACTATGCATTACTTTATAAAGATATGATCTATAACACTATTATCTGACAAAGTCACAAATTATCGATTGCATGCGCTTTGGTTAGCAATCCTATATTCATTAATTTTGGGGTAAACGAGGCTTTAATGACACACACATTCAAAATAAAGGAAACATCCAAGTCTAAATCACTCATAGCCCACCTCCAGACGCTGAGCTATGTCGAGCATGTAGAAGATAATAGCCGCGAGGTGCTGACTGAGGCCGAGATAGCTGCCAAGGTGAAGAAGGCGGAAAAGGAGGGTAAAGAAATCAAGTGGGAAAAGGCTAAAAGGATGATTGAAAAATGGTGATAAAAACCCTGGTCATCCTTGATATCGCCTTAGAAGAGTTACAGTCTGAGATACTTTATCACAAGGCAAACACCTCGGAAGCGTTCGCTGCTACTATGAAGATAGATTTCATGAGCAAGGTTGATTCTATCTTGCCTAACCCATACATCTACCCTGAGTGCCGTTTCCTGCCTACCAAAGCGCAACTATACCGAAACATAGTGTGAGGAAATTATCTTATCATCTATAAGATCAAAAAGAGCAGTGTCGTAGTCCTGTCGCTTTTTCACACTAAACAGAAACCTGTAAAGATCAGGATGGTAAAAAAGCGCAAGTCCTAAACTAGACCACCACAGGCTACAATACACACCGGAGCTTTAATATTGAACCCTTTCGCCATTATCACGTATAGAGAGGGAGAGCTATTTTTGTTAAAATGAAAGGAATCCTTACTCTTCTGGCCTTTCTGGCCGTATTTGCTGCCTCCGCGCAAGATGATACTGTGGCTACTACCAGTCCGGTGGTAAATGATACCACCATTCTCAAAACTAAATCTGAGAAAGAGGTAAAGCAACTGCGTAGCAACGCTAAGTCTAAAGCCATAGTACCAGTGCGCCAGCGTGACACCACACACTATGCCATCCAGACCGACAGCATACATCCTCACGCGATCATCTATACCAGCAAGACGATCATGGCCAATGCTGCCTATGTCTATGACAAAAAGGATGACTCGCTGATAGTGGCCTTTCAGGACCACAAGATCTACTCTACCATGTCTCTCCGGCCTGAGCTGAGCCATCTCACCGATGCATCCAAACGGGTACGGTACTCCCAGCTCAAGGACCAGAAAATGTTTAAAACAGAGAAAGTAAACCCCGATACGACCAACTATAAGTACAGCTATGTGAAGCTGGTAGACACGCTGATATGGCACGGCTACATAGGCTACAAGCATAAGTTTACGATGAAGGACAACTTCACCGGTACCACCTATACCGTGATCCTCTATGAGTCGCCGCTGATAAAGATCGATCCGGAGTTTAGCAAATACTACTTCAGCGAGCTTTTCTTTATGAAAGTGCCTATCAAGCTGACCGGCGGCGTGATCAAGGCGCTGGCAGAGCAGCGCATAGACAATAAGCCCGTGGTGCGCGAGGAGCTGGAGTTGCGCCGCTTTGATGATGAGGCTGGCTGGCAGGGTGGTGTAGACTTTAGCACCCCGATGGACAAAGGCTACACCTATATGCTGCCCGATGGTACCAAAAAGGAGAAACAATACGCCAAAGAACTGATGGAGCGCCTCTCGGGCAAAAAGGACTATCCTACCGTTCCCTACCGCCAGGAGTTTGACCACGAGTAGGGCTGCTCTTTTGTTAGCATTATTTACCAGTATGAGGATAATCAGGGTTGCTTATATAGAGGAATATTGATTATTTTTGTGGCATTCATTTCAAAACCAAAAGAAATAGCATTTGGCACTAAATCAACGCCCTCAGTTTCCCAGGGGCAGAGCACCGAGAAAAGAACTCGAGCACAGGATCAATGATCTGATACGCGTACCTGAGGTGCGTATAGTAGGTGAAAACATGGAGCCGGGTGTGTACTCCACCCGCGAGGCGCTGGACAAAGCCCGCGATCTCGGTCTGGACCTGGTAGAGATATCTCCCAATGCAGTGCCACCGGTCTGCCGTATAGTAGACTACAATAAGTTCCTCTACGAGAAGAAGAAGAAGGAAAAAGAGATCAAGGCAAACTCCAAAAAACAGGAGGTCAAGGAGATCCGCTTTACTGCCAATACTGATGACCACGATATAGATTTTAAGGCAAAACACGCCGAGAAGTTTTTGCAGGAGGGTAATAAGGTAAAGACCACCCTGATGTTTCGCGGTCGTATGATCGTATTCAAAGAGCGCGGAGAGCTGCTCCTGCTCCAGTTTGCCAAGAAGCTGGAAGATATCGCCTCTGTAGAGCAACTGCCTACACTGGAGGGTAAGCGTATGATGATGACGCTGGCACCTAAGACGAAGAAAAAATAATTTTGAATTTAGCAGGGACCGCATTATATTTGCCGTCCCAATCGGATGTTTCTGTAGCTCAGCTGGTAGAGCAAGTGACTCTTAATCACTGGGTCCCGAGTTCGATCCTCGGCGGGAACACACACTAAATCAAGCGGTTAGATCAAAAATCTGGCCGCTTTTTTTATTTCTTATCTGTTAAATCCTTATATTTATTTCTGCACTAATGTGTTGGGTATATATTTCCACGTACAGGCATGGTTATTGCCCTAAGCTATATCTAAATGAATTGGGGAAAAGTAGTCCGTATCACACTCAAGGTACTCGGGGGCACCATCGCTGCCCTGCTGGTACTGGTGGTCGTGCTCATCCTGCTCATACGCCTTCCCTCCGTACAGAACTATATCACTCATAAGGCTACCCAATACGTATCATCAAAGACACACACCAGGGTCTCTCTCAGGCGTCTCTATATAGGCTTCCCGAAGACTGTGGTGATCGAGCAGCTCTATGCCGAAGACGTAAAGCACGACACGCTCCTGTACCTGGGCAAACTGGAGGTGGGCATCAACATGATGGGCCTGCTGCACCACAAGGTAGAGGTAGGCAGCGTGCTGCTCTCTGATGTCAATGCAAACATAGGCCGCAGCAGCGTAGATAGCACCTACAACTTTGGCTTCTTCATCAGGGCCTTTGCCGGAGATAGTAAAAAGGCACCCGAGGTAAAGGCCAAGACGGATAAGACGCAAAGCACCCCATGGAAGGTCCAGGTCAATAATGTAGACCTCACACATATCCGCGCCAGGTTTGCAGATAGCGTGAGCGGTACGATCATCAGCGGTGAGGTGGGCACACTCAGGCTCCGCCTCAAGGGTATGGACCTAAAGCCACTGAGCTTCGCAGGTCATGAGCTGTACCTGGCAGATACACGGGTAGACATCACACAGACCCAGAATAATGACGCTGTCAAAGACTCCACTACCACACTATTGCCCCAGCTGGGCCTGGATAAGCTGGACCTTCATAACATCCATTTCACCTATCGCAACCTGCCGGGAGGGCAGCTGTATTCATTTGGTGTGGGCGCGCTCTATGTGCAGCCGGAGCAGATAGACCTGAATGAACATATCGTCAGGGTCAAAACCCTGCGGCTGGGTAATAGCGATGGCATGGTAGCCATGCACAGGGGAGATACCACTGCTGCTCAGCAAAAGGCCTCTTCAGCCATTGATACTACCACAGCGAAAGGCTGGTACGTCAGTGCTGATACCATCCATCTGGACCATATTGATTTTGCCTTTGATGAGACGGATGCCCCGCACATAGCTGATGGCATGGACTATAGGCATCTGCACCTCAAAAATGTCAGTACGCATATAGAGAGAGGATACTATAGTCCCGATACGATACTCGCTGATATCCATCATCTCTCTGCCAGTGAACGCTGTGGCCTCGTGCTGAAGAACCTCTCTGCAAATGGCCAGTATACCAGCACCGGCGGTGTGCTCCGCGGGCTGACCCTGACCACCTCTGCTTCTCGCATTGAGCCCAGTGACATAGCCGTACACTACCCATCACTGAGATCTCTTGCCACAGATATAGGGAGCATAGGTATAAATGCAGACCTGCACCCGGCCAGTATTGATGTGCAGGACATCTTATGGTTTGCGCCGCAGCTGCGCCCTACATTTGACAAGATGCACCTGGCGCATGCTACTGTGAGCGGCAGGATCAGCGGCCAGCTCAAAGATATCACTGCACAGCACCTGAGTGCCGCACTAGGTGAGGGCACGGCAGCCAATATAGATGCGCACATCATAGGCCTGCCTAAAGCGGCTACAGCCTACTATGATGTAGATCTACATGACGTTCACAGCACCGCCGGAGAGCTGAGCGATCTGCTGAGCGGGGCCGTACCTGCCTCCATACAAATACCTCAGACAATAGCAGTGTCGGGCCATGTCAAAGGTTCTATCAAAGACGCGGTGGCAAACGTAGACCTAACTACCAGTAGTGGTACTGCTACTGTCAGCGCTACTATGCGCATGGCAGCTGGCGATACCCAGTACACAATAAAACTGAATACTCATGCGCTCGATCTGGGCTATATACTCCACAAACCCGACCTGCTCGGACCTGTCACGCTGACTGCCGAGGGCAAGGGCCGGAACCTCACTCCCGCCACTATCATAGCCGATCTGGATGCGCAAGTCTCATCAGTATACTTCAGGAAATACAACTACAGGAATATAGACCTGAGCGCCTGCGCCAGTGAGGGCGCCTATGATGCTACGATCAGCATCCGTGATACTAATGTGCAGCTCGCACTGGACGCCTCACTGCTGTGGCAGGGACAGGATAAACATATCATGGCAAACGGAGAGATCACAGGAGTAGACCTGCTCCGCACACACCTGATGTCCGCAGACCTGCGTGCGGGTGCCAGGCTGAATATAGACATGCGTGACAGCAGCGATGTGATCAACGGGGATGCGAAGATCCGTGATATCATCGTGCTGAAAGGAGAAGATACCTATCGCATCGACTCCGTAGCGCTATCTGCCAGGACAGATACCGGTCGGCTCCGGCTGGTGCTCAGCAGTGACATAGCAGACCTGGCGTATGACGGTACACCGAGGGTACAACTGATCCCGCCCGTGCTCATTTCTTTTGTCAATACGTACTTTGCCTTTACACCTGACAGAGTAGATACCAGCGGAGCAGATACCGCGCGCATAGACTTTGACCTCACAGCCAGCATACAGCCGCATCCGCTTCTGACGGAGGTGCTGATGCCAAAGGTCAAGACGTTTAACGGAGCCTCACTTTCGGCCACCTTTGACAAGGCAAAACGTAAACTGGACCTCGATCTCAATGCCTCTGCCATGGCATACGGTGGTATCAAAATAGACAATGCCGGAGCCTCTATCCATGCAGTGAATGACTCTCTCAAGTATGACATATCAGTGTCCAGACTGGCCACTGGCCCCGTACGGCTGACCAGTACTGAGCTATCAGGATCGCTGCGTGAAAACCGCGTAGCCTACCTGCTGGATGTCAAAGACTCTACCGGAGCAGATAAGCTCAAGATGTCAGGCGAGTTGAAGCAGCCTGAGCCAAAGAGCTTTACTATGCGTATAGATAGCAATGGCCTCGTGCTGAATGACCGTAGGTGGACGCTGGCCGATGACAATATGATCCACTTTGGACGGGGCGATTTCTTTGTACATGATTTTGACCTGAAGCGCAACGCCCAGGAGATAGCCATCGCCTCGCAGAGCGATGATGCAGCAGCGCCGATCAAGGTCACCTTCCATGACTTCGATATTGGTACTATATCGCAGATCGTGGAGTCAGATACAGCCCTGCTGCGCGGCCGTATGAATGGCAATGCCGAACTGCGGAATGTCAATACTTCACTGGCTTTTGTATCTAATGTGCGTATAGATAGCATATCGTATCAGCAGCATCCTATAGGAGACCTGACGGTGAAGGCTGATAACCTGACCACTGACCGCTATCAGGCAGATATCAAACTAAGCGGTGCAGATAATGATGTGCAGATCAGAGGGGCATATATCAGTACGGCAGCAGGGGGCAGCCAGCTGGACCTGCATACCGATATCAATAAACTCAATCTCTCATCTATTGAACCATTCACAGCCGGACAGATCAGGCGCAGCAAGGGCTACATGGCTGGCAGTGCTTCTATCACCGGTAGCATCAGACATCCATTGCTGAACGCTGATATTGCTTTCCGCGATGCGGCTACCAATGTGGCTTACATCAATAATTATATCACCATCAAAGAAGACCACATCAAAGTAGACTCCAAGGGCATTTACTTCAACTCCTTTGATATCCTCGACTCTCTGGGTCAGAAGGCTACCATAGATGGTACAGTCTATACCACAGACTTCCGGAAGATGAAATTTGACCTGACTATCCGCACCGATCATTTCACCGTGCTGAATACTACTATCCGTGATAATCCACTTTTCTTCGGCCACCTGCTGATCAGCAGTCGTATATCAGTGCGCGGAGATGAGTCCTTGCCGGTGGTCAATGCCGATGTGAAGCTGCTGGACCGCACCAATATCGCCGTCATTATCCCTACCTCCAAAATTTCTACAGACCGTGGTGATGGTATAGTGGTCATGGTAGACCACTCAGATACCACGGGCATACTGGGTAAGAAACGGGACCGTGAGATAGATACGGTGAGTACCCAGCTCCAGTTTAAGGGTATCAACCTGATAGCAAATGTAGATATCGCAAAGCAGGCAAAGTTTAAGGTGATCGTAAATAAGACTTCCGGGGATTCTCTGGTAGTCAATGGTGAGGGACGTTTGAGTTTTGCGCTGGACCCTGCCGGCAATCAGAACCTCACAGGGACCTATACCCTCTCAGGCGGTAGTTATGATTTCAGCTTTGAAAAAGTGATACATAAGAAGTTTAATATCCGGGACGGCAGTACCATCACCTGGAATGGCCGCCCGCAGGATGCGACTGTAGATGTCAGTGCTATCTATGAGGTGCGTACCTCTGCTGCTGACCTGCTGGCATCAGAGCTGGCGGGCGTGTCAGAGTCAGAAAAATCTGCGTATAAGAAGCTGCTCCATTTTAAAGTGTACCTCAATATGAAGGGTGAGCTACTGAAGCCTGAGATCAGCTTCCGGCTGGATATGGATGATGCCGACAAGGCTGCTTTCTCCGGGATAGTTTACTCTAAGGTCACATCAGTGAATGGTAACCCCGATGAACTGAACAAGCAGGTCTTTGCGCTGCTTATACTTAATAAGTTCATACCTACCAATACAGTGCCCGGTGATGACTATGGCACAGTAGCTACAGATTTTGCCCGCAATAGTGTAAATGAAGTGCTGACAGACCAGCTCAACCGGCTCTCAGGCAAATACATTAAAGGTGTAGACCTCAACTTTGGCCTTCAGTCTAACGATGAGTACACGCAGTCCGGCGTGCAGCAAAATACGCAGGTGAGCATCGGGGTGAAGAAGAGTTTCTTTAAGGATCGTCTGGATGTCTCTCTTGGGACTTCTATCAACGTGCCCAACAGTAATAGCAGCGCCTCGCAGTACAATGCCAATAGCATCACCGGAGATATCATGCTGGACTATAAGCTGACACCTGACGGCAGGTATCACTTTAAGGCATTCCGCCTCAATCAGTATGAAGGTATCATAGATGGCCTGCTGTACAAGACAGGTATCGGTGTATCATATAATCGTGATTACGATCACCTGAGCGAGATATTCCGCAGGCGGATCAAACCTAAAACAGAGGAGACCAAGTGAGGAAAGCGGTACCTGTCATATTATTCTCCATGCTGCTGCTCTTATCGGGCTGTACCGGGCTACGGCTTATGCCCAAAGATAGGGTGCTGTATACCGGTGCCAGTATCACGATAGACTCTAAAGATAAGATCAGGAAGAAAGGCGCTATCAAAACAGAAGTGCAAGATATCATCCGGCCCAAGGCCAATACTACCTTTCTGGGGATGAGGCCGGGCCTGTGGCTTTATTATGAGGCAGATAAACCAAAGAAACATCACAATAATAAACGCAAGGTACGTGACTGGATCAAAACCAAAATGGGCGAGGCGCCCGTCTATCTCAGTGATGTAGACACGGTACTACTGCAGAAAGCGATCAATACCAAACTCTGGAATATCGGCTACCTCGATTCACATAGTGAATACGCGGTAGTGCGAAAGAAGAAAGGAAAAACAGCGCATATCGAGTTTCGGCTAAAACTGAATCAGCCCTATACACTAAAGGATATCACTTTCCCGCCGGATACGGATGGTATAGGCAGGTGGGTGGCGCGCTCGCAAAAGCGCTCACTGCTCAAGCCCGGCAGTGTTTATAAGCTGGATGATCTGGTGGATGAGCGCAACAGGATAGATGACCTGGTCAAGAGGCACGGGTATTATTTCTTTAATCAGAACTACCTGGAGTTTCTGATGGATACGATGGACAGGCAGGTCACGCTGGTGGTCAGAGTGAAGAATAATACACCTGATAAGTCCAAGCATCTCTATCATGTGGACGAGATCAATATCTATCCGGATTACAATCGTGCTGACTCGCTGCCTGTAGAGGCGCAGATCATTGATTCGATAAACTATTACCCCAGGACCAACTACATCCATCCCCGCACGGTCCTGCACTCTGTATATTTTCGGCCGCATCGCATCTATGATAGCCGCATACAGCGCCGTACACTGGCACGGCTCAATAATCTTGGCGTATTCAAGTACATCAATCTGGAGATGAAAGAGGTGGACTCCATCATGGGCTCGCTATCTGCCAATATCATGCTTTCTCCCTTGCCTAAGTACTCCGTCAGTACAGAGCTGCAGGTGGCTACAAAGTCAAATAACTTTATAGGCCCCGGCCTCACATTCAGCCTGAGAAACAGGAATGCATTCAAGGGCGCTGAGCTATTGATCTATAATCTGACGGGGTCATTTGAAGCTCAGTACAGTGGTGTCTATAAGGGCCAGTTCACCTACCAGGTCAATCCCCGCGTAGAGCTGGATATACCGCGCATCTTTCCTTTCAAGAATCAACCGAAGACGGACTTTGTGCCGCATACCAAATTCGGACTGGAATATGCATTCCTGAGCCGGGTGGGTTATTTTAATATGAATTCCTTCAAGCTCGATATAGGATACAGATGGAAGCAGTCTGTCACCATAGAACATGCGCTGACACTTCTGAATGTCCAGTACTTTAATATTTATCACCGCTCAGATGCATTCAATGCGCTGATAGATAGCAACCAGCTTTTGAAGTCGCGTTTTGATGAGCAGTTTTTGTTTGGCATCGGGTACTCATTTTTCTATACCGAGCAGCAGAAGACAGCCAAGCGCAACAGGTTTTACTTTAACGGCAATGTAGAACTATCGGGCAATGCCCTGGCGCTTGGCAGCCAGCTGGCTACTAAGCGGCCGGTGGATGCGAACCAGCCTACCAAGGTCTTTGGCGTAGAGTTTGCGCAGTTTGCGCGCTTTGATATAGATGTGAGAGACTATGTGCGCATCTCTGCCAATAACATGTTAGCCTTCCGCTTCATAGCCGGATGGGGACTGCCATACGGCAATAGCAGTACACTACCATATGCGAAGCAGTTTTTCTCAGGCGGTGCATACAGCCTGCGCGGCTTCCCGGTCAACTCTGTAGGCCCCGGCGCATTCCGTACGGATAGTACCACGAGTGTGTTTGCCCTGCAGCAGGGTGGTGAGATCAAGCTGGAATTTAACGTAGAGTATCGCTTCCCGATCTTTAAATTTCTGAAAGGTGCCATCTTTTACGATGCCGGCAATACCTGGCTGAATAAAGCTAATCCCAACGCTCCCAACGGCGAATTCAGGTCAAATCTATTTCTGAAACAGATAGCGATGTCTATCGGTGCAGGTCTCAGGGTAGATGTCAATTTCTTTGTATTGAGATTTGATATAGGCCTGCCGCTGCGCTCGCCCGCCATGCCGGAGTCTGAGCGGTGGGTGGTCAATCATACTACTTTCAAGAGTCTTGCATTCAATCTTGCCTTCGGATATCCATTCTAAATGAAAAAGGCGCGGGCGAAATACCCGCACCTATATGATACGCTATATCGTTTATATGCGTTTATGCGGCGATGACAAAACCGATCTTCTTTTTCTTCTCTTTGTCAAATGCCTTTTCTTCCTGATTGTAGATCTCACTGACGGTCATCGGATCTGTGATCAGCGTATTCTTGCCGAGATGGTCAGACAATTGCTGCGCTTTGGCCACGGACAGCTTGCCGAATTCATAACACGCTATCAGTCTTCCTTTGCGCATGAGCGCAGAGTCGATGTTCTGCAGCGGCGTATTGAAAGAGCATACCACTTGGATATTCAAACAGTCTGACAGCAGGCCGTCTGAGAGATTCAGCAGATTAGATACACCGGAGCCATAACCCTCGTTGCGATCCATTACGACATTTTCCGCGTCCTCAATCACGAGGACAGAGTCCTGATTGTTCAGCAGTAGCTGCATAAAATCAGGGTCAGTGATCCGTTGGGCCAGGTTTGGCGAGATGAAAAGCACTTTCTTGCGCAGTTTGCCTATCAGGTAGCGGAGGTAGGTGGTCTTGCCTGTACCGGGTAGGCCGTGCAGCAATACGATACCTTTATCCTTCTTCTTGTTGAGCCGTGTGCGAATCAACTTGTCTACATCCGTGAAGTCATCTTCATAGTGCAGGCCAATGTCGAGTCTTGTCTTCTTGATCTCGGCACTGGTCAGGCTATAGCCATCACTCGAGCTGGTGATCAGCTCCATCTCAAACGTCCTTTTTTTCTCTTTTTCCCGGAACTTTCTGATACGATCACTGAATTCCTTCACGAAAGCATCATCCTGTCGTGGCAGCAAAATACCACAAGCGGAGTAGTGAAACTTTATCATGATGTCACCCTCCATTAGTATCACAGCATTATAGAGGAATACAGTTTTCTTTTCGTGATCATAACCTGTCTCGACCAGTATCTTATTGATACTACCGGCATAGGCTTCCTTCACAAAATCAAATGCTTTCTTCTTGTCAATACCATGTATCCAGTGCTGTACCGGTACATTCAAAAATAACTTGAAGTAGAACTTGCTGTCATCTATATAGCTCCTGTCGCTAAACACATCCGAGAAATCCGTATCCTGAAAGATCTCCCTGTAAGTTTTCATAATTGTTGTTTTAAATAAATCAATGTCTCTAATGAACGACTTTGTTGGCGCAGCAGCTCGCAGCTACTGCATCTGGCTTGGCGCGAAAGGTGAAGCCCATAGAGAGGATATACCCCATAGCCTCGCTCAGCGCAGTATTAGACCCGAAGCGTGGATTAGTATTGATATCCGCGTGCACCTCCAGCTCAGTGCCATACTGGTCAAAGAGGTCGCACAGGTGGTAGGCGATCTCGATAGATTTCGCTACCTCATGCAGCATACGCTCTTTGATAGTCATGCGCTGTGCAGTACGGTCAGAGCAGATATACATATATCCACCTTTGCCCTTGCGCAGGATCAGGGTCACGGTGGCAAACTCTACCTCAGATCCGTAGACCTGCGAGTCGGTGCCGATGCAGATCTTGATCTTATTGCCGAGTGACTGCTCGTGGATCAGCGCCTGCTCCATTGCTTCTTTGATCGGGCCTTTTATCCTGGTGCCATCCAGCTTTCTCCATTTTCCATTTACTACTTGTTCCATTGGTTTTGTATTTCAGCCCCACCCAACCCTCCCCCAAGGGGAGGGCTTAGCGAGTCATTGTTAGTTAATACTCCCGGCTTTCATCTCCCTTTAGGGCAGGCCGGGAGGGGCTCTTACCCATCCATCTTCACGATCTTTGGGTAGAAGATACCTTCCACATTCACGAGGTTGGTTTGTGCACTCATGACTGCATGGATATCCTTGTAGGCGTGTGGTGATTCATCCAGGCCACCACCGAGCAGCTTCACACCATTCGCCTTCAGTATTTCTTTCAGCGCAGCGTGTGTCACACTGTTCATCGCTTTGGTACGGCTCATTTTGCGGCCTGCACCGTGTGATGCAGAGTTTAGAGCCGCAGTTTCGCCTTTACCACTTACGATAAATCCCGGCGCGGTCATAGAGCCTGGTATGATTCCCATCACACCTGCACCTGCTGGTGTCGCACCCTTCCGATGCACGATCATCTCGCGGCCATCCACCATTTCCTTCCACGCAAAGTTGTGGTGATTCTCCACCATGACTATCGGTGCAACATTTAGCACCCTGGCCAGCTTGCGGTGTATCTCGTGGTGGCAGGCGCTCGCATAGTCACCGGCCAGGTTCATAGCGAGCCAGTACTCCATGCCCTCCTGCGTATCCAGATCCAACCATGCCAGGTGGCCCGCTTCACGTGGCAGCCTTGTTTTCTCTTTGGCTACTCTGGTGTAGTGACCGGCTATGGTCGCACCCAGGCCACGGGAGCCGGAGTGGGAGAGGAGCGCTACATACTTGCCCGGTGGTACCTTCAGCGCATTGTCAGGGTCGGATATTTCTACCACGCCCCACTCTACGAAGTGGTTTCCCGAGCCGGATGATCCGAGCTGCTTCGCTGCTTTCATCTGCAGCGTCTTCAGCAGCGGTATCTCACCAAACTCTTTGCGGTCCAGCACCTCATGGTCCGGTGTTTCTTTAAACTCGCGTCCCGCTCCAAACAGTGTCCCCTCTATCAGCTCGCGCTGGTAGAATTTCTCACGGTGCAGCAGATCGCCAGCCGGTATATCAAATACCGACAGGCACATGCGGCAGCCGATGTCTACGCCCACACCATATGGTATCACTGCATTCTCCGTGGCCAGTACACCACCTATCGGCAGGCCATATCCGGAGTGCGCATCAGGCATCAGCGCCGCAGCACGCGCGATAGGCAAACGCGCCGCGATCTTCATCTGATCAAAGGCACCCTGCTCTATATGCTCCTGCCCAAAGGCACAAAAGTCGATACCGTTTTCAAGCAGCGGTATTTCTTCACCTTCTGCTTTAGGCTTCTCTACCAGCAGGTCTGCTATCTGGTTGAGCGGTGCGTCTTCCATAAACTCTGCTGGGTTAGCCAGTATCTTCTTCAAGATATCCAGCGCCTCCTCTAGTGTGGAGTGTTTATAGTTCTTCTCCATCACACGCATCGCCACTGAGATCACTGGTCCCTCCGGGTATCCTATGTCTCTCAGGTCTTTTCCTCTTATTGATAATTTTGCCATTGTCTTATTAGTCGTTTTTGTTTTCAAATCTCTGCGTCACCACAATAGTGCCGGTTATATTTTCATTGAACTCACTCAGCTGCTCAGCCGGTACCCACAGTTCATTGTGTATGGGGCCACCCACATTCTGCACTTCAAACTGAGCGAGATAATCGCTATTCACCTTAAATCGCGTGACATAGCCCGATCCGGATGCCGGATCATTCCAGTCACGTGCTATCTGGATCGCATATTCTTCATTCATCACCGGATAGAAGATAGGCTGCTCAGGTAGCCGTGGCGGGAAACGCCGCCATCCGCTCTGCTCAATGAGTGCCAGCTCTGCCGGCCCCACAGGCCTGTATAGTGTAGTTGTTTTCATTTCTTGTCTTTTTAATTTACTGTTATCCTGTGAGAGTGGCAAGATTTGAACTTGCTATGCCCGTGAGGGCAGCGGTTTTACAGACCGCCCCGGCACTCCAGCTCCGGCGCACTCCCATTTTTTGCTATCGGGTGAAGAAGGGAATCGAACCCTCTGCTGCGGTCTCACAAACCGCCGTGTTGCCTATACACCAGCTTCACCATTTTTTCTGCTTTCGCAGATCCTGAGCGCAAACCCGGATTCGAACCGGAGACCTCTGTTTGGAAGACAGACATGTTGACCTCTACACCATTCGCGCATACACACGCTCCGGGATTTAAACCAGGACCGACAGTTTTGGAGACTGTCATGCTTGCCATTACACCAAGCGTGTATTCGTTTTCATCGTACACCGGACAGGACTCGAACCTGTATGAGCCGCTTAGAAGGCGGGGATGTTTCCATTACATCACCAGTGCCTGTGGACAGGGCAGGACTCGAACCTGCATCGCGAGGCCCTTCAAACCTCCGCTCTACCATTGGAGCTACCTGTCCATGAGCCTCCTTCAGTGTTTGAAACTGATTCTCCTGATTACAGGTCAGGCGCATCACCACAGATGCTTAGGGGGCACTCACGTTTTCTCTGCGGGAACAGGATGGATCGAACATCCGGCACGCGGCTTAACAGGCCGCTACTCTGCCACTGAGTTATGTTCCCAGATCGCGGTACCAATGGGAGTCGAACCCATACCTTCCTCATAGACAGTGAGGCACACTGGCCGTTGTGCTATGGTACCATGGCTGATGCAGCAGGCTTCGAACCTGCAACCCCCGCTTTCGTAGAGCGGCGTTCTTCCCATTGAACTATGCATCAATATCAGTTGACCCGGTGGGGCTCGAACCCACGACCCCCGCTTTAAAAGAGCGGTGCTGCCTCCATGCTGAGCTACAGATCAATATGTAGACCCAGAGTGATTCGAACACTCACTGTACAGGTTCTAAGCCTGCTGCCTCTCCCGTTGGGCTACGAGTCCATGTATCCGGCGGTGGTTGGTATAGATGACTAACGGTGCCACCTCCATCCGCCGGATGAATTACTTTTTTAGTTGCCGGAGCAGGATTCGAACCTGCACATACCAGAGTCAAAATCTGGTGCCCTCCCGGTTAGGCGATCCGGCAGTGTAGTGTCTGTCTATGCTGCGCTGTCGCCATTGAGGGACGCTGATCAAGTAGGATTTCATATGCTTTATTTGTCTGGAGACATCCAGCGCCTTCCCCCGCATATCGGAAGAGGGGTGGTGACGCTCCATGGGTTTTATACTTTTCTACCTGATGTCAGGATAGACTCCGGTCTCACGGAGTATCGTTTCTTTTTGCTGCCTGATAGCCCTGACATCACTGAAGTCCAGTATCCCTGCCAGGAACTTGCCTATGGCATCCAGCCACCGGGTGGAGAACCTGACGTGCAGATCAAACTGCCGTGCCTTGTGTTGAATTGTTATCATAGTATTGGTTTTTAGTGTTTATGTTTTATTCTTCGTTTTCATTTTCTGTCACGATCACCATCTCCAGCCCCAGTCGCATCAGGAGCAGTGGAAACGGCTCCTTTGGCTCCGGCATATAGTCCGGCATCATCGCTTCTTCCTCAGGTGTCGGTATTCTGGCCGGTATCCATTTGGGTTCTGCTATTTCTTCTGTGCGTCTCTTGCGGTCTTTGCTGTACGTCACGATCAGATGTATCGTGACCCAGAGTGCCGGCAGGAGGCATAAGAAAGCTGTAAAATTTGTTTCCATCGTTTTCGTTTTTCTGTCAAATAAAAAGCCCCGTGTGCTGGGCGCAGACGGGGCTTTTCTCTATCGGAGGTATATTGCTATACCCGCTGATGCTTTCGCCTCGTCTGCCTGTGATCAAATAGATCCTTATTACGATTGCCACCTGTCTCTATCACCAGGACATAGCTATAGCTGCCTGCGCACTGCGCCGGTGACCACTGCTGGTGCCTGATCGATATGTTGTTTGTGAGTGCCATGGTGCTGTCTCCTTAAACCTTCCATGCCTTGCCACCATTGGATCTGGGGCAGGAGCATGGTCGGTTTTTATTTTTAGTTTCCTGTTATTGTTTTAAAAAAATAAACCCGGCTTTTTGGGCCGGGCTTACTGTTTGTTATTAGTTGTTTAGTTTTTTATACTAAGACCAATATCTGCAATAAGCCCGAAACACACTATCCATGCGGTTTTCGCCGCCGAAGAGCACTGGTGCCTGATATGTGTGTTTGCGTATCATTTGAAAATACTTTTCCGTTTTGTTGCCACAAAGATACATGCGTTTAATTCTAAAAACCAAATATTTTATACAAAATTATTTTTATCGTTTCCTGAAATGTAGTATCCATGCGGGTTTCAGTATGAAATTTAGAATCATTCTAAGCTCAGTTCCCGCAAAAAGAAAAGCGCAGACATGATCACATCTGCGCTTTTCTTTGTCAAATCCGGTCTCTGATCAATGCTGTATGGTGACCTGCTTAGTCACTGATCCTATAGCGGTTTTGATCTGGACGCTGTAGACCGCGGCTGCCCAGGAGGAGGCATCCAGCGTGAGGTGTATTTCTTTTTCACCTGCGAAAGTATGAGTAGTCACTACGCGGCCTATCATATCCCTGACCTCTACGGTGCCATCTGATGGTGCCGGCAGAGTGGCTGATACATTCACACTAGTATTGGCCGGATTGGGGTAGATACTCAGTGTGGTCAATGCATTCATATCGCTGATGCCTGTATATACACTGACGGTGGCTATCGCAGTAGTCATACAACCGTTGGCATCTGTCACGGTCACTGTATATGTGCCGGCGGCAAGATTGGTAGCAGTGCCGGTCGTCTGGGTAGGATTGGTACTCCACTGATATGTCAGTGTACCTGTACCACCAGACGCGCTCACCGTAGCGCTACCATCTGACTGGCCCGTATGCGCCTGTGTGACTGATGTAGTGGCCTGCACAGCGGCTGAAGGCTCAGTGATATGTACGCTGTCAATTGCCACGCATCCATTCGCATCCGTTACCGTCGCCACATATGTACCTGCAGCCACATTGCTTATAGCAGGACCTGTTGTATTGTTGCTCCACAGATAGGAGAGGGTGCCGGTACCACCGGTAGCGGTCACAGTAGCGGCTCCGGTACTACCTGCTCCACGACACAGGATATCGGATATCTGGTTTTGTGTAGTGATGACTGCCGGTTGCGTGATAGTGACTATGTCGGTCTTTGCACAGTTATTTGCGTCGGTAATGGTCAGATGGTAAGTGCCTGCCGAGAGGCCTGTTAGACCGGCTATAGCCGGGCTCCACTGGTAGCTGAGCGCCCCTGTGCCGCCTTGTGCCTGTAGTGATATATTACCTCCTGCAGCACCGTAGCAGAGAGGAGCTGTGGCAGACAGTACGTCAGTGATAGCCGCGGGCTCTGTGATGGTCACAGAGTCTACTCTTGAGCAGCCGTTGCCATCTGTCACATTGACTACATAGAGACCGGCAGTCAGTGTCGTCTGTGATGCGCCCGTCAGGCCGCCCGGCCATGCGTAGGTATAACTGCCCGGAGTGATACTAGGTGTGATGGTGGCTGTGCCGTTATTGCCGCCATGGCAGGATACTGCACCGGCAGTATGAGTAAGTGTAAAGGAGGCCGGACTGCTCACATTCACACCTTGTGCACTGGTGCATTGGTTGGCGTCAGTCACAGTCACAGTGTAGTTGCCGGCAGCGAGATTAGTGGCTGTAGCCGTAGTCGCGCCGCTGGTCCAGTGATACGAGAGTGTGCCTGTGCCTCCCGTAGCAGTAGCGGTAGCCCTGCCATTGCTCTGGCCACAAGATGCCGCCGCACTTGAGACTTGTACGCTGATAGCTGATGGCTGAGTGACAGTAGCAGAGCGTGTAGCAGTACAGCTATGTGCGTCAGTAATGGTCACAGTATAGGTGCCCGCAGACAGGTTATTACGGTTTTGCGTAGTGATGCTACTACCCCAGTTGTAGGTATATGACGAAGTGCCTCCGGATGGAGCGAGCGTAATAGCGCCGTTATTACCACCATTACAAGAGACATTGGTAGTAGAAGCAGTAGCCGCCAGCGCCGCAGATGGTTGTGAAACGGTGGTGCTGACAGTGGTGGTGCAGCTATGTGCGTCTGTTACCGTGACGGTATATGTGCCTGCCGGTATATTGGTCCTGTTTTGAGTGGTGATGCCTGCGCCCCACGCATAGGTGTAGCCGGTAGTACCGCCGGACGGAGTGAGCGCAATGGAGCCGGTGCTACCGCCATAGCAGGCCACATCTGTGGCAGTGGCAGCAGCGGTCAGCGCAGCGGCCGGCTGTGTCACGTTGGCCGTGCGGCTGGCTGTGCAGCTATGCGCATCAGTCACCGTCACGGTGTAAGACCCCGCGGCGAGATTGGTTCGGTTTTGCGTCGTGATACCGCCACCCCAGTTGTAGCTATATGCTGTGGTACCACCTGTGACGGCTATGGAGATAGCCCCTGTGCTGCCACCATAGCATAGCACGCCGGTAGTGGTAGATCCTACCACCAGTGCAGCAGCAGGCTGCGTCACCACCACAGTATCAGTTTTGGCGCAGCCATTATTATCAGAGATCGATACGGTGTAAGTGCCCGCAGGTACATTGGAGATAGACGAGGTAGTCTGCCCACTGCTCCAGTGGTATGAGTATGGCGAGCTACCAGAGGTAGGTGTGACCGCTGCCGCTCCCGTAGACTGACCGTAGCAGCCTACAGCAGTGCTCGTGCGTGTATCGGTCAGGCCTCCGCCTATGGTAGCGGTGGCAGCCGCACGCAGAGATACGCAGGCCGGTGCTTGCACCTCCCAGTTGTAGAAGTAGTAATAATAGCCCGGTTGAACAGGGTTGCTGATGTTATTGCCTATGATACTGACCATGCCCTGAGAGTCGGTATAAGGAGGATACGTGGCTCCCGCAGTATTGCGGAAAAGATTCATAGAGTCTGCCACTCCCAGCTCATAGATGGTAGTGGTACTCGGCACGAGGTCGATGTTCAGATTGATACGGCCGCGGCCCGCCTGTATGTAGATACTACGGCTGGCTATGACCACACCAAAAGTGTCGCGGTACTGTATAGTGCGATAGCCCGAGGTCAGCGCATATACAAATACAGAGACGAGCTTGGATGGTTTATTGACCTTGAAACGAAGTGCGCGTTGGCTATTGCCATTGAAATAGGAACCTGCTCCGATCGTGGAGTCCACCGGCCCTACATAGACACTCGCCTGAGGCACTACCTCCTCTGCATAGTAGCTACGAGTGGCGCTGAGAGACGGTGTGTTGAACGGATTGGCCGTAGAGACCACCGGGGTACTCGTAGCACTATCGTACCAGTTTACATTATTAGTAGTGGTGGCTGAGAGCGTCACAGATCCTGCACTGCAGCGGCTGCCGCCAGTCACTGCCGGGGCAGATGGCTTGCTCACGGTGATCATATTGGTCACAGTTTTTGTATTGGCACCGATAGCATTGGTCGCGGTCAGTGAAACTGTATAAACGCCGTTGGTAAGATAAGTCTTGAGAGGGTTGCGCTGAGTGGAATAGGTGCCGTCGCCAAAATTCCACAACCAGGATGTCACACCGCCTGTGGTCAGGTCGGTAAACTGCACTTTGCCGGAGCAGGTAGCAGTCACATCAGAGCTGAAGTTAGCCGTAGGTGCTAAGGTCGCCGCATTGCAGCTCCAGTTGATCGCAAAGCCTGTGTCTACTACGCCCGGATCGGATATAAACCTGACTGTGATAGCAGGCTGTGTAGATGTGATGGCTGCCGGCAAAGTGTATCCCGTATATGTGCCCAGCAGGGTGCCGGCGGTAGAAGCGCCGTCATACACGTACAGATAATCGTACCCCGACTCCAGGCGGAATCGGGTAAAGGTGAGCCGCACGGTAGCAGCGCCGGTAGGAGCGATGGTCACCGTACTATTTACATTATTGCTATATGCACCGTATTGACCACCGTTGTCATAGATCGTTCCGGTGCAGGATGTCTGGAGGTCTGCAGTGCCTGTGACAGGCAATATGACCACACATGGATTAGTACTACTTATGTTGACCAGGTTAGGTCTGGTCACACTGTCTGTGCCGCAGCCACCTGATGATACCAGCCGCACAGTGTATACGCCGGTACTGTTATAAGTATGTGATGGATTTACGGCATTGCTGGTAGCCCCATCGCCAAAGTACCAGGTATAGTTACTCGTATTGGCGCTCTGATTGGTAAAATTGACGGTATACGGCGCGCTGCAGGCTACAGTATTGGAGTAAGTGAAGTTGGAGACCACTGTCGCGCTATACTGTGCTCCCACGCCTACAGCATACCACGCATTGGCAGTACTGATCACCTCCTGTGAGCACGCTCCGTACAGGTCCGTAGCAGCCTGTATGGCGTAGAAGCGGGCGTCAGCGTACTGTGAAGTAGATACCAGGTACACTGTCTGCATCCGGAAAGCAATAGCCGTGGCTTTAGTCCTGCCGAGGCCTGTTACATTGTAGGTGTTGTTATTATCATTGGTCCCTGACCCACCCATAGAGAGCAGATAGTACCAGAAGTTCTCCACGCCACTATTCGTATGTACACCGCCGTTATCCTGCGTGCCTGTGTACCAGTATTGCCCCCCGTAGGTGTTCGGTTGCTGATGTGTTTTTGGTGCGCTCATAGAGCGGAAAGCGGCGCCAATATCTTCACCTATATTCCAGTTGCCCCGGGTAGAGTCAGCGTACCACTCTACAGCCGTACCCATGATATCGCTGAATGCTTCATTCATGGCACCCGACTCGTTCTGATAGTTGAGGTTTGCGGTGAACTCCGTGAGGCCGTGACTGATCTCATGGCCGGTGATATCCAGAGAGGTGAGTGGCGAGTAGGTGGTATTGCCATCGCCAAAATTCATCTCTGAGCCGTCCCAGAATGCGTTCACATAATTATTGTCATAGTGTACATAGAGGTTTAGTGCAAAGCCGTTGCCATCTATACCATTGCGGCCGCAGCGGTTTTGGTAAAAATCCATGGTCATCTCTGCGCCCCAGTGAGCGTCTCCTGCATATTGGTCCTTATTGGTATTGACGTTATTCCATGTCGTAGTGGCATTAGTAAAATCAGTAGCTGCACCATAGCTGGTACCCTTGTGCATGTTATAGGTGTTGATGCCGTTGCCACGCGTAGTCTCACGCAGGCGGTAAGATCCGTTATAGCTATCTGCTACTATCGCACGGCTGCCACGATAGACGGTGATGGCAGTCGAATTAGTATTAGCATTTTCTATCCTGTTATCCCGACGGACTATGGTACCTGTCTGTGCATCTACATAGATATACTCGCGCGATAGTGGCTTTACAGCAAATATGTCGAGCTTCCAGGCGAGGTGAGCAGCATTAGTACCGATCTCGTTGTATCCTTGTACGATGCAGAGTTCACCCTTCGGATAAAATGAAAAATCGATGCTGCCATCCTGTGTGTCCTGCCACCTGTATTTAGAGGCGCTGACCGAATTGAGGGCTGTTTGTATCGCTCCTGCTTCAGATACGGCAGGTGTGGTAGAGACACTGAGATTCTTCGGCAGGTAGCCATTGTATTTTATCACCTTCCCATTTTGCATATGGAGGATGAAGACTGCGTCATTCACAGGCACACCATTTACTGTGAGCTGATAGCGGCTATGTTCATAGCCCAGTTGATCGTTTTCTGTATGTAGCAGTCGGACATTATAGTCTGAGGCGAGGCCAAAGCATTTCTTGAGGGTGGGAAAGAAATTGATTTCATCCAGCTGCGCATCATCCCTCAGGGTCATATAGGATGGTACCATATTACCATCAGGCATCCATAGCTCTGAGGCATAAGGAAAGATCTTAGAAGCTTCTATTCCTTTAATCGGCACTACGCCGCCGGGCTGTTCTTTGGAGGCAAAAAGGGAAATGTAAAATGTGAGGACAAGAGATAGGGTGAAGATCTTCTTCATCATCGGGAGTTTTTAGGATTTATGTGTATCCCTTACCGACTAATAAGACACGTCACACCTTACGGCGTGGCGTATCAACATATTCTGCGGTAAAAAGGAGTATTCCAAACTTAATAAGTTGCTTGCACATATAAAAACTTCAATTGTTAAGCAAAACAACCCTTAAATCAACTGCTGTTTTAATCGAACAGGAAGGTGATATCCTCTTGTGAAAGCTGCTTGACAAAGCCATCTTCTTCCGTCACGAGGTCCTCGGACAGTTGGCGCTTACGCTGTTGCAGCTCTATGATGCGCTCCTCTATCGTGCCGCGGCAGATCAGCTTGTAGGCGAAGATATTCTTGGTCTGGCCTATACGGTGCGTACGATCTATGGCCTGCTGCTCTACGGCATTATTCCACCATGGGTCAAGTAGGAATACATACTCGGCAGCGGTCAGGTTGAGGCCGGCATTACCGGCTTTCAGGCTGATCAGGAAAACTTTATTCTCCGAGCTTTCATCCTGGAAAGAGGCCACCATCTCAGCACGCTTATCAAGCGTTGTACTACCGTCAAAATACAGGTATGGGATTCCCTCTTTCTCACATTGCTTTGCTACCAGCTGTAGCATGCCGAGGTACTGAGAGAAAACCAGCGACTTGCTACCACCTACATTTTCTTTCAGCTCCTGCATCAGCATATCGAGTTTGATGGAAGATGTCGCAGTGATCTCTTCATCTTTCAGCAGGGTAGGGGCGCAGCAGATCTGGCGCAGCTTCATGATGCCCTGCAGGATACTGAACTTAGCCTTAGCAAAACCTTCGCGCTCGATATTCAGGAAGACACTGGATTTGATCTGGTTCTTGATCGTCTCATAGGCTTCGCGCTGCTCGTCTTCCATCTGGCACCAGAGCACCGTCTCGGTCTTGTCAGGGAGGTCAGATGCCACCTGCTTCTTGGTCCTGCGAAGGATAAACGGCGCAGTCATCTTTTGCAGTGCATTCGTTTTCTCTACACTCTGATCGCGATCTATCGGTAGGGCATATTCCCGCTTGAAAAACTCGGGACCACCCAATAGTCCCGGTAGCAGGAAGTTTAGCTGCGAGTAGATGTCAAAAGTATTATTCATCACCGGTGTACCACTCAGTGCGATGCGGTTCAGCGCGCTGAGTTTATAGACAGCCTTGGTAATTTGTGCGGTTGGGTTCTTGATATTGTGGCTCTCATCTATCACCATCGTATGCCACTGCACGAGGCTCAGATCGTCTACCGCAGATCGTGCCGTGCCATAGCTGCTGATCATGACGCGGGCATCAGATTGCATAAATTCTTTGATGCTCCTGTTTGCCTGGTGATATACATAGATACCCAGCGACGGCGCAAACTTCGACAGCTCCTCTTTCCAGTTAAACACCAGTGATAGAGGAGCAAGAATCAGGAAGCGGGCATTTTTGTTTTCCGAATGGGTATGGAGCAGGAAAGTAATAGTCTGGAGGGTTTTGCCCAGGCCCATGTCATCTGCCAGGCAGGCACCCGCGCCGATACGCGAGAGTAGCACCATCCATTCAAAGCCCTTCTGCTGGTACGGACGTAGCGAGGCTTTCAGGTCTGCCGGGGTCGATATCATCGTATCTGTAGATGTCTGCCAGCGCTGCCAGTCGGCCCACCACTCATGGGCTATGACAGGTTTCAGCTCTTTGGCTCGGAAGCGCTCATCTATGCTGAGTAGTATCCACTGTGGCACCACGAGCTCACCCTGCTGTATGCGGCCGTGTTTGAACATATTGCCGTACTGCTCATACCACTCATCGGTGATCACACCGATGCTATTATCTTTCAGCAGGATGAATTTCTGACCATTATATAACGTACGCTGTATGTGCGATAGCTCGATCTTCTCCTCGCCAAAGGTAACTTTGATATTCAGATGCAGGTCGCTGTCTATGGTGCGGCCTATGGCCATCTCCGTATGAATACTGTGGGGCGAGTAGCGGAAATGCCGCAGCATATCCATGCCCACCACCTGTACATTGTCTGCCAGCAGGGACTGATAGACTTTCAGGAACCAATGCTTCTTCTTCGCATCATCAAAGCTCAGGTAAAACTGCCCGTTGCGCTGCTTTTCAAAGTTAGGGTGTAGGGCGCGTAGCTTTTCTACGAAGGCAGTTTCCGTTTCCTTGTGGCGGATGATGCGGTAGAGCTCGCCATTACGCATCTCCTCCAGCTCTGCTTCGTCTGTACTCTCTATCACAAATCCCTCATAGTCCCACCGGGGGGTGAGCATGAGGTAGGTATCACTGATCTCACTCAGGTAGACGGCATGCTGCGGCTCGATGTCTATCATATTGACCTTAAATACCTGATCCTTTACCACCTCATAGTCGCGCTCCAGCACCGAGATGATCTTGTCTGCAAATGCTATGGGATCGGCAGCGTATTGGCTAGGGTTGGCTTTCACCAGCCAGTCTATGGTCTGGGAGTCCTTTGGTGACAACGTATGATAGACGCCGTTTTTCTCCAGCAAGAAGGCAAAAACATCAAAGCTCGCCAGCTCAGCCTGCTCCCCATTGATCTCTACCATCGGCACCAGGTGCAGTTTGCTGCCCACCTTATTAATGTGGAAAGAGAGTTTCGTCTTATTATTAGATAGGGCGCAGGGAGCTACTTTATAGTTGCCCGTTTCGCGGTTTTTGATGCGGTGGTAGAGCTTAAGCTCCGATGAAGCGGCGGTAAGGTGCCCAAAAAGCTCATAAAACATCCGTGGTGCCGCCCGCTCCATATAGGTCTCAAAGGAGATGCCGCCTTTCTGCTTGGCGTGTACTTTGGCCAGCTTGTCCATTTCATTTTTGATACGGCTGGCATCGAGGCTGCGCAGCAGCTCGGCTACGGCAGGATTACTACCACTATATATAGCACGGAGGTTTGGGATGATGCGGGAGTCAAAGTTGAAGCCCGGCTTGTCCTTGATCCGGGTCTGGTGCACTACCCGGAAAATATCATAATGCGTCTGGTAGGCCAGGGCCTCGGGATTGATCAGCAGGAAACTATTGGTCATGGCAGGCAGCAAAGGGCTGCAAATATATAAATGCCTCAAACCCCTCGGGGCAAAAGAGGGGGGAGTGTTAGTATTTTTATAAACACCCTCCTCGATAGAGCGGTTTTCGTATTATTGTATTGAAAATCAATACATTTTGAGTATTGTCGTCATTTCGGGAGGCTCAAAGGTCTTTTATTCCTTTTGCACCTATTTATACGGTATAGAGCCAAAAAATAGTACAGTATCTTTTGAAATACGGAGCAATCTTATATATTTGCAGTCCCAAAAAAAGTAACAATGCCTAAGATGAAGTCAAACTCCGGAGCCAAGAAAAGGTTCAAGGTAACCGGATCAGGTAAGATCAAGCGCGGTCAGGCTTTCCACCGCCACCTGCTGGGCCGCAAGGCTAAGAGCCGTAAAAAGGACCTGTCTAAAGCCGCTATGGTACACGTAGCAGACGAGGCTCGTATCAAACTGCTCCTCGCGTAATCATATCATAAAGAACAAGATAAAATCAGCATAACATGCCACGTTCCACAAACTCGGTAGCAAGCCGTAAGAGAAGGAAAAAAGTATTAGAGAAGGCTAAAGGCTACTTCCTCAGCAGGAGCAAAGTCTATACCGTAGCCAAGAACGCCGTAGAAAAAGCTGGTGTTTACGCTTATATAGGCCGCAAGCAGAAGAAAAGAGAATACCGCAGCCTGTGGATAGCCCGTATCAACGCTGCTGCACGTGAGGAGGGTATCACTTATTCTCGCCTGATCGAAAAATTAACAAAGACCGGTATCGAGCTGAACCGTAAGGTTCTGGCCGACCTGGCACTAAATAATCCGTCCGCTTTTAAACAAGTGGTTGCAAAAGTGAAATAAGTTTCTTACTTTTGTATTACGTTTTCATAGGTTCAAAAGTGGTCATCTCGAAAGAGGTGGCCATTTTGTTTTTTAGCCCATCCCGAAAACGCTTCCCTGATTTCCTTACATTGCATTTGTGACCACCCACAAAACATATATGTCCCGCTGCCTTGAGCTGGCAGTGATGGGTATGGGCCACGTCTCTCCCAATCCGATGGTAGGAGCTGTGCTCGTGCATGAGGATCGTATCATTGGCGAAGGTTATCATGAGCATTATGGTCAGGCACACGCCGAGGTCAACTGCCTGAGGGGCGTGAAACCCGAAGATCGTCACCTCATAAGCGATTCTACCTTGTACGTCAGCCTGGAACCCTGCTCACATCATGGCAAGACGCCTCCCTGTGCGGATCTCATTATAAATAATAAGATCAAGAAAGTGGTGACCGGCAGTCATGACCCTAATCCCCTCGTATCGGGGCGGGGTATCGCGCGTATGAGAGCTGCCGGTATAGAGGTCACAGAAAATGTCCTGCGCGAGGAGTGCGATGACCTCAACAGGCGCTTTATCACTTTTCATACAAAGCATCGCCCATACGTAATCCTCAAGTGGGCGCAATCTGCTGAAGGCAATATGGCCTCTGGAGAAGATAAGCAAGCCTGGCTCTCTGATGAATACTCTAAAAAGCTGTCGCACAAATGGCGCACCGAGGAGGATGCCATCCTGGTCGGTGCACGTACCGCTATCATAGATGATCCCCAACTCACTGCCCGGCTGTGGGAAAGACGCAATCCCGTACGCGTACTCATAGACCGTCACCTCCGCGTACCAGAGACCGCACGGATATTGGATGAAAATGCCATGACCATCATCTACAATATTTGTAAGGAAGGGCTGGATAATGGGAATGTATATATGGGCCTGCGACCCAATGAAAGCATAGTCGAGCAGATACTCCGCGACCTCCACAAAAGATTGATAGCCAGTGTGATCGTAGAAGGTGGGGCATATACGCTGAATGAATTTATCAAAGCAGGTACCTGGGACGAGGCCCGGATCATACAGACACCGGTGTCTCTGCCCGGTGGTATCGCCGCACCGCATATAAATGGCAAACTCATGAAAGAAGGAAAACTGGATAATGATACTTTGCTCATCAAAATGAATGACCGCCTATGATCTATCTCGTACTCTGCATCATCTGCTCCAGCCTGCTGGTATTTATGTTTAAGGTTTTTGATCATTTCAAGATCGAAGCCTATCCCGCTATAGTATTCAACTATATCACCTGTGTCATCTGCGGCTTTCTCAATAGCCCCGTAGCGCCGCATCATGTGCTGTCAGAGTCGGTACACGCTGACTGGCTGTGGCTGGGCGTGGTGCTCGGCATATCCTTTATTCACGTTTTTAGCCTGACCGGCAAAACTGCAGTGCGCTTTGGCGTCTCGACGGCCTCTGTAGCCATGAAGCTCGGACTCGTGATTCCGGTAGCACTGGCATTTGTGGTCTATCACGAGGAGGTGACCTGGTACAAGATAGCGGGTATCGTCTGCGCCCTGATAGCAGTAGTATTGAGCTCTTATAAAGAATCCAGTGAAGAAGCCCCTCATGCAAAGGTGACGGGAGTCGCCTTCCTCATGCCCCTGCTGGTTTTTGTCACGAGTGGCCTCTGCGATAGTGGTGCACAGCTCAGTGACAAAGCGTATTTTCCCAATGGTGGCGCAGATTATTTTGTGCTGATCGTGTTTCTCTGCGCAGCCATGACAGGCATAGGCTATCTGACCTACTACGTACTGACCGGATCGGTCAAACTCCGTTGGCAGCAGCTGGCCGGTGGTATCGCATTGGGCATACCCAATTATGGTTCCCTGCTCTTTCTTATGAAGTCGCTCGATCAGGTAGAGGGCGGTAGCTCGGTAGTCTTCCCGGTCACCAATATCGCGACAGTAGCTGGCTCCACTCTCTTGTCCGTGGTCTTCTTCCGCGAGCATCTGAATAAATGGAACAGGCTCGGCCTCGTATTTGCATTCCTATGCATCATCTTCATCTACCTGTTAAAACTAAAGGATCTGCTGTACCTCGGCTGATTCTTAGTATCTTTAAGAAAATAATCTCTTGTGATCTTTCGTAACCTGCTCTTCGGAGCGCTGCTGACACTTAGTGTAAACGTACTGGCCGGCCAGCCGCCTCAGTCTCAGGTCAGGGATTTTAAATCCACTACGAGCCGTTCAGATTTCGGCCGTTATCAGCTGGAGCGGAACGATGCTGCTGCCGTATCGGCTTTCCTGATCAATAAGATGGATAACCTCCGGAATAAAAATGCAGGTATCCTGCTGAAATATACAAAGAACAGTCCCGGTGGGTCGCATTATACCTTTACGCAGACTTATCAGGGAGTGCCGGTATTTTCATCTGACATCATGGTCAATGTAGATCGCAGCGGTAGCATATACTCGCTTTTTGATGACTCATATGATGTTGCTGCCTGGATGCCTGATATGACTGACTTCAGTTATGAAAGTGTCACAGCCTTTCAAGTCTACCTGACCACGTACGATATGAAAGATGCTGCTATCACAGCTAAGAAGATGATAGCATACGATGAAAGTTCCAGTTCACCCCTGCTCTGCTACCAGCTGGAGCTGCGTCAGGGTGGCCGCCTGCGCTATGTACTCGTATCACGTGACAGGATCATCTATGAGCGCGACGGCGCTACGTATAAGCCTGCTGCCGCGCCTGATTCATTGGTCACCGGCATGGTTTTCCGTCCGGATCCATTGACTACTGCTCATACTGTATACTACGGGCCCTATATGGGCCATGACTCAGCCTATCAGAATTACAATGATGCAGATACGCCGCAGCTCAATCTGCAGCGCGTCGCAGTGCCATTCATAGCCAACTATCAAGCCGGTACTTTTTACCTGCAAAACAAATACGTACAGCTCCAGGCGCTCAGTAGCCCAGTGGCGCCGGTCACTTCTGTGACCCCTTCTTTCAACTATACGCGCAGCCAGAATGGCTTTCTGGATGTGATGGTATATTACCATATCAATGCGATACGCCAGCATATCCACGACCTGGGCTTTGATATGGGAGACACACTGGTGACGCCAGATGCCCATGCCTTTGCAGCGGACAATTCCTACTTCGTGCAACCTCAAAATATATATTACGGCACGGGCGGCGTACCTGATGCGCAGGATGCAGATGTGATCGTACACGAGTACACTCATTTTCTCTCATGGAATGCAAACCAGTCTAACACAGGGTCGTCTCAAAGAGGAAGTATAGACGAAGGCCTTGCAGATTACAATGCCACCTCTTACTCATGCAGTATAGATACTTTTGGCTGGTACCGCATGTTTAGCTGGGATGGGCACAATGAATACTGGAATGGCCGATGGGTCAATGATCCGACAGTATATCCTGCCATACCGTCTGCTGCCGGACTCAGTGGCATCTACAAATATTCGGTCATCTGGTCCTCAGCGTTGATGCAGTTATTTTTTGACCTGGGCCGCAGTACTACTGATAGCCTGGTATACGAGACCATGTATGGCCTCGCTGCTAATATCACCCTCCCGGACGCCGCACACCAGCTGATCATGGCAGACAGTGCCCTCTACGGGGGGCAGTATCACTGTATCATAGTGCGGGATATGCGTGACCATGGACTGGCCAGTGATAGTACCTATTGCGGCATTTATCCTGCAGGTATCAGAGGGATACAGCAGGAGGAGCCATTCCGGTTCACAGGTTATCCTGACCGTTTCCGCATAGAAGCAGCTCAGAGGGGAGCTGATATCAGTGCTACGCTCTACGATATAGCCGGTCAGCGGATCGCCACCTATACGCATGTCACCGGAGATATACGTCCTGAGGGGTTGCCGGATGGTATCTACGTGGTAGCGGTATCGGCCAGTGGCCAGGCTAAGGCCTACAAGTGGCCACTAGTCAGATAGCCGTATTTATGATCAGGTCTTGTGCCGGACCGGTATCTCCTGCCGGTTATTAGCTTTTTACTAATTTCATTTTATAAGCCAGTAATTATGAGTTATGTGATACCAGAGAGTGAGCTCATCATCAATCCTGACGGTAGTGTCTATCATCTTCATTTGCGCCCGGAGCAGATAGCAGATACCATCATCACGGTAGGTGATCCGGGCCGGGTGAAGGAAGTGACCAAACACTTCGATAGTATAGAGCATACGGTGCAGTACCGAGAGTTTCTGACGCAGACGGGTATGATGGGGCTGAAGCGCCTTACCGTGATATCTACCGGGATTGGCACGGACAATATAGACATCGTCTTCAATGAGCTGGATGCACTGGCCAATATAGACCTCCGCACACGCATGGTAAAGCAGGATATCAAGAGCCTGGACATCATCCGGCTGGGCACCTCAGGAGCGGTGAGCCCGGAGGTAGAGCTGGATAGCCTGCTGCTGTCTGAGTGCGCTATAGGTATAGAGGGGCTGATGACCTACTATGACCAACATGCCTCTATACAAGAGACACTGCTGGCAGAGGCCTTTCGCAATCATATCCATGTAGCGATGCCGGCCATTGCGCCTTATGCAGCCTTTGCAGATCAGGGACTCCTGGAGCGCTTTGATCAGATGGGCAGAAGAGGACTCACGCTGACGGCACCCGGATTCTATGCACCGCAGGGCCGCCACCTGCGCTATGAGAGCAAGGCTACCGAGCTGATGGGGCTCATCAGGAGTTTCCGTCATCTCAACTATGTGGTGACCAATCTCGAGATGGAGACATCAGGGATTTATGGACTGGGCAAGCATCTGGGTCACCGGTGCCTGTCTATCAATGCCATCGTAGCACAGCGCGTCGGCAATGTATTTAGCAAGGATGCAGGCAAGGTGGTAGACCGCATGATACGTGAGGCACTCGAGATCATAGTCAGCTCATAAAAGTACAGCCATGGAAAACATCCCGGTAGAAATACAGCAGATACTATTGGCTGCGCTCCTCGGTGCGCTGATAGGAGCCGAGCGCGAATACCGCAATAAATCGGCAGGATTTCGTACGGTGACACTGATCACGGTTGGCTCTGCCATCCTCACCATCCTCTCACAGCGCCTGGGCGGTACTGCAAACGGGGACCGTATAGCTTCCAATATCGTACAGGGTATCGGATTTCTGGGAGCGGGGACCATCTTCAAAGATGAAAATAGGGTCAATGGCCTCACTACAGCCGCTACTATCTGGGTGGCCGCCGCTATAGGCATAGCTGTAGGAGATCAAGCATACTGGCTGGCTGCGGGTGGTACACTACTGGTACTGATAGTGCTGTACGCCATGGTGCGGCTGGAGCGCCGGCTCGATAGCTTCAACAGGATACGTGACTATAAGCTGGTCACCACCTATCGCAATGAGACACTACTCCACTATGAGCAGCTATTCGAGTCCTTTGGACTCACGCACACGCGCGGCCAGCAGAGCAAAGTAGGTAATGAAATGGTGGGCCACTGGGTGCTGGCGGGTCCCGACCAGCAGCATAAGAAACTGATCGAAGCCCTGCTGTCAGATAAGGAATTGAAGGAGTTTGATTTTTAAGGACATGAAGGACGCGGTCAAATTAATCGTAGCCTACAACAAAAACCTCTCTGACGAGCGGCGGAGGCAGAAATATAGAGCCCTGCAGGAGAGCCTGCTCCGTTTTTATCGCGGTACCTGCCATTTGTTTTATGATAGACTACGCACGCTCGGTGCACCGGAGGACGGTACGAGCATATGGATCTGCGGGGATCTGCACCTGGAGAATTTCGGTAGCTTCAGAGGAGACGATGGCCTCGTGTATTTCGATGTCAACGATTTTGATGAAGCAGTCAAAGCACCGCTCAGCTGGGAGGTGGCACGCTTTATCACTGCTATCATCATCTCGCGCCAGACACTGGGCTATACCGAAAAGGAATCCCTCAAAATAGCAAAGCTCGCACTGAGGCAATATGTGGAAAGTATCAGGACTATGAAGGCGCTCATCGTGCAGCATGACTCCGCTCGCGGATTGATGAAAGACTTCTTTGAGCAGGCTACAGACCGGAGCCGAGCTGATTTCATAGACTCGGTGACCAAAGCCGATGGCAAAAACCGCAAGTTCATACTGGACGGCACACACCTGGAGGCTATCGGGCGTAAGCAGCATGACAGGCTTATGAAAAAGCTACCCGGCATGCTGGCAGCCACCCCACATATAGCAGAGTGGCGCTTTAAGGTAGAGGACTGCTGCTGTCGCCTGGCAGGCACCGGCAGTATAGGCGTAGAGCGCTATGCTATTCTCCTGAAGCGCAAGGATACAGGCAAATATTATATACTGGATATGAAGCAGGCGCGCAGGTCATCTCTACTCTCAAACCTAAAGACACTGCAGCCAAAATGGGAAAATGAAGCAGACCGGATCATCCGCATACAGCGGTTGATGCAGTTTTTCCCGCCGGCACTGCTGGATCACGTCCGTCTGGATGGAAAGGATTTCGTGCTTAAAGAGCTACAACCTGTCAGGAATAAAATGGATTTTGAGCTCTGCAGAGGTAGGCTGGATCATATCGAGGATGTGATAGACACCATGGCCCAGATCGCTGCATGGACCCATCTGCGCAGCACCGGCAGGCTGAGCACCTCTACAGCAGATGACCTGTCCGCGCTAACCGGTAGCCCCAGGTGGCAAAAAAAGGTCTATGCCCTATCGGTACAACTGGCCGCTCAGACGGAGCTCGATTACGCATCGTTTAAGGAATACAGAGGGGCGGCGAAGAGCTAGTATGCCCCGGTGCTGGTCATTTCTTACTACAGTTTTCATATATCCACTATTATCTGGTGAAACTTGCATTGATAGCGGGGGCAGGGTGAAATATCTTTGAGTATAATACCAAAGGCCATGAACTCCCGCGAATTTAAAGAGAGATATGTATTCGATCCGCAGCAGGACCTGATAGCAGAAGGTACTTATTCGCGTGTATTCCGTGCGGTGGACTCTCTGCTACAGCGCGATATCTGCATCAAGTATTTCCGCAAGGAGATGATCACTGGCTCCTCGCTGATCCGCGAGATCAACCGCGCCGGCAGCCTCTTTCACCCTAATGTAGTGGCATTCTATGACCTGATAGAGATAGAGGAGATCAACGTGATAGGGGAGGTGGAGACGCAGCCTATAGGCGTGGTAGAGTATGTGAATGGCGGCATGATGACCGACTATGTGCAGCAGCACCATGTGGAGGGAGAGATGCTGCGCAAGCTGATCAAAGATGTGATCAAAGGGCTCTCGTACCTGCACTCCATAGGGCGCCCTCATCTGGATATCAAACCCGGCAATGTGCTCGTAAAGCTCACAGAAAAAGATCCTGTAGCCAAAATAGCCGACTGCCTGAATAATGAAAATATCAACACACTCTCCGTACCGTCTACGGTCAAGCCGCAGCAACTTTGCTACAAGGCACCGGAGTACTTTGAGGGAGCCTATGGTGAGCTGACTGTCAAGGCCGATATCTGGGCACTAGGACTCATGGTGTATGAACTCGTGACGGGAGAGAAGCTTTTCTATAAGGATGGTGATACGGTAGAAAAGGTGATCCGTAACATTTGCCATAGTGATCACTGGGTCAGGGTACACCACCTGCCGGAGCCGTATGTTGCTTTTCTGAAGAAATGCCTCGTGCGCAATGTGAATGACCGCAATGTATCACTGGAGGAGCTGACCCTGATCCTGGACAAGTACCAGCCTGAGGCCATCAAAGAGGAGGCCCCAAAAGAAGATGCCTTGGCCGCAGCGATATATATCGATCCATTCATCCAGCCTGTAAAGGAGGCCACCGCGGAAAATGCCGCTACTGCGAGCGCATCAGATACACCGGCTGCTATGCCTGTGCCGGAAGCTGCTAAGCCTAAAGCGGAGGCCCCGGCCCCGGCTAAGAAAATGCACCTGAGCATCCCGCTCATCATCGGTGCTATTGTTTTGCTGACGGGTATTTCAGCATTTATCTGGCGCATAGTAGATGAGAAAAAGGACAATACAGCCCCGCAAAAGGTGATAGCTGCTGCTCCTGCACCTAAACCGGCCCCTGTCAAAGAAGCTGCGCCGGAGCCTGCCGCGCCGCAGGTGATACATGATACTATACGCGTGGTAGAGATACAGCAGAAGTTTATCCCTGCGCCATATACTCCATCCAGAAAGACGCCGGCCCCCACTACTACTGCAGTGCCCGGTGCTGCTACAGCCACGCCGACACTACCTTCATTTGACTACCTGTATGCTGACAAGCCGTATTATTTTGATCTCAAGACGCCGCTGATGAGCGAGGTGGAGTATGATCTCTATAGCGATAATGCGGCCATCACGGCACTTGGCAAAAACACCTTCTATGTGAAGCCGTCAAAGACCGGTACGCTGGCACTCACGGTGCTGGAGAAGGGTACCCACGTACGTCTGGCAGAGAAGGAGTACAATGTGAAAGCAAAACCGCGTCCGGTAGCTACGATAGGTGATGATATTGTCGGCGGCTTTGTCTCGCCAAAAATGTTGCTGGCCAAGCTGACCATGCAGGCTAAATCTGAATATGGGACCTATAAGGTAAAGAGCTTTCGCATGACTTGCCGATCGGGATCTTGCGATATCAACGATGTGTCAAACGATGGCACTTTCAATGAGTCTATGATCCGGTTCCTGCACAATGTGAAGGCGGGAGAGAAACTATACTTTGATAATATTATAGCTGAAGGTGATAACGGACAGCCTCTCCGTCTCGATGACTTCCAGGTGACCACCTATTGATATCAAGTCTTTTCATTAGCCGATAAAGGGGATCGTGAATATGGTCCCCTTTTGACGTATAAAGGTCAGCGATAGCTCGGATCGGCAAAGCGCCGGTCATAGAGAAAGGTTTTATCTGTCAGTGTCTTGAGGAATGCGATGACCTCCTTTTTCTCAAGGTCACTGAGGTTGCGCGCCTCGAGCAGCTCCGGTGCCACATTCAACATGTAGAAATCGCCTTTGCTGTAGTGATCCAGTACCTGCTCCAGCGTGCGGAACCGGCCATCATGCATATATGGGTAGGTCATAGCCACATTACGCAGGCTGGGTACTTTGAAGGTGTTTTCATCTTTGATACGCCCGGTGATCAGCTCGCGACCCGGATCATTGAGTGTAGAGTCCGGATAGAGGCCACTGCTTTTGTATGACTCATCCGTGAAAAGCGGCTCTCTGTGGCACTTGGCGCATTTCTCACGAAAGATGATCAGCCCGTTAAATTCAAACTGTGTGAGCGTATCCTCATGCCGTATGAATTTATCATAGCGTGAGTTGGCAGAGACCATCAGCCCCGTGAACTGTGTCATAGCCTTCAGCATGCGCTCAGAGGAGATGAGTGTATCACCGAATGCTTCTTTAAATGCTTCGCGGTACAAAGGACTGCGCCGGAGCTTGCGTATCACATCGCCTATCTCAGAGGCCATTTCTATCGGATTGGCCATAGGCGTCAGTGGCTGTACCTCCAGGTGATTGACTCCGCCATCCCACATAAATGACTGACTCCAGGCCAGGTTTTGCAGTGGGGGGACGTTGCGTTTGCCTATCAGGCCGTTGATGCCGTGACTGAGTGTGTGATCTATATGGGCAAATGCCGCTATACGCTGATGACAGGAGGCACAGCTGGTGCTACTGTCTTTGGACAGGATAGGATCATAGAATAATCTCCGGCCCAGTGTGAATCCTGCTGGTGTAGGTTTGTTATTGGCAAAAGTGTAGGTAGGCGCAGGGAAGCCTTTGGGTACTTCAAACTGCACATCCTTTTCTGTAATGATGAAATACGGATTGGTCTCTGTGAAATTGCTCAAGAGCAAAACCAGGCATACCAGCGTCAGGCCTATCGTGATCTTTTTAATGCGTATAGCTGACATAATATAGCGAAAACATGTGCTGGTAGCGGTCCGCTATCATGGCAGCATTATGATGATCTGTGACTGAATTGTATCTGGCAATGTCCAATGGCTTAGGTCCATCCATCATTTTAGCGATATCTGCAGCTATATGTATGGTTTTGATCTCAGGTGACGATTTGGTATTGCTTCCCATCCCCTTCTCTACCTGGTCAGGTACATCCCCACCGCCCGGAGATATATCCAATGAAACGAAGCGAATACAATTAGCCGGTGCCTTATATCCGCCTATGTGATACTCGTAGATGCCGCCCGGATTTTTTGAGGCATTCGATTTGCCCTCCAGTTTAAAGAAGATATATCCAGTATTCCACGTCCAGAACATCCCGTTCACCGGATCCAGTGCGTCGCTTTGGGCTCCGTTACAGTTGTGCAGGCTGTCTACCCCTATCGTAAACGTCACCCTGGTGTAGTGGCCCGCAGGAATATTTGGCAGCGATATATTCATGGTAGCGGTATCATCTTCGCGCAGCAGATAGTAGCCGGAGTCTGTCATTTCCTGCCCTGACGCGGTGGTCAGCCGGATATTGCTGATATAGTATTTCAGGTTGGATACGGTATAGCTTTGCCCCAGCCCATTTTTATAAGTAGCATTGTCCAGTATGATGGGTTTTCCATTCACCATATTCTGAAAGTGTAACTGCAATGATTGCGCTACTCCGCTAAAAGACATCACCACAGCGAGTGCTGTGGTGAGCCAGATGGTTTTAGGTATTTGTACTGTCCGGCACATGGCCCGAAGATATTAATTTGCTTTCACGATCTTTTTGATCACATCCTGACTTCCGTCATTGAGGTGCAGCAGGTAGATGCCTGCGGGATACTGAGTCAGGTTGAGTGTATAAGATATACTTGGCTGCATATAGTCTATGGTCTGTATCAGTTGTCCTGTCTCATTATAGAGTTTGCCTGTCACGTTATTGCTGCTCTTGTTATCCATATAGATGTAGAAATACCCCGTAGACGGATTAGGCATTATCTCACAGGCCGGTGTTTTCTGCATGTCGTTCACACCAGTAGTGCCGGTATACACGGTGGTAGCCCCGCTGATCGTATTGTGGCCACCGGGGTTCTGAGGACCGTTGGCTATATTGCCAGACTGCACCACACCGTAGTAGGTGCCTGTAGAGGTGTAGGGATAGGCCGGCGTCAGTGTAGAGTCCAGCGTCATAAAGTAGGCGTAAGTGCCGTTAGGGTACTCCGGAGTCACGCACCAGCGGCCATTGCGGGAGTCCAGATCGCCCAGGCCGGCCACATACTCATAGTCCCAGAGCAGACAGCCCATAGGATAGGTAATATTCTGAGTGCCCATAGGGGTGGTGACAGTGTATGTCCGTGTAGGACTGGGACCGGCAGGCGATGCTGTAGTGCCGTCAGGTTTGGTAGTACGCGTAGTGTCGGTACGGAGCCTGTATGATGAGCGCATACGCTTGATACCGCCACCGCCATTGGTATCTGCATAGCCATAGGCACCATATACAGGGTACCCGTCAAACATATAGCCGATGATAGGAGAGTGGTGGGTACTGTCAGTCTGGTCGTAAAGGCACTTAGGGCTCACATGGTGGTGGTACTCACCGTCCTGCTGTGGGTGCCCTATACAGTTGTCAAAACTGGGATACTCAAAGTAGTAGCCATTGCGGGACCAGATCGTATTCACATACTGCGCGTCGTCAGCATTGAAGATACTTACCCCATTTGTCAAAACGCCTATGTGGCCCAGGCCTATAGAGGTCAGCGTACCGGTGTTAGGCTGCGGGCTGCGTGTGATCTTATAGACGAAGTTTTGATTTTCGGCTACGTTCGGATTATTCCACGGGCCGATGCTATAGCCGGGTATGCAGGTACAGCTCACATATACGTCTGTGGTAGAGTATTGCACCAGCTCTACGTTAGACGGGATATTGTTGTAGCCACGGTTAGTATTCGTATCGGGATTGATGATCCAGGAGGTGATCACCGGAGACAGCTGCGCGTAGCTACAGCTATAGGCCATGATATTGAGAGCGAGGAGGAGTTTTTTCATGATTTGAAATTTAATAAGGGTTTAGTACAATGTGAAACTGTCTTTGAATAATTATGGCCGTCTGTCCGGTGGTCCCTGGCCGCGTGCATTTTTGGCCATGGTCTCTGCTATCATCTCATCAAATTTTTGCTGCTGCTCCGGAGTGCACATCCTGCGCACCTGTGCCAGGTGGCGGTAGGTGATCTGTTCATTTTCTATCCTCAGCATGGCTATGCGATGTATGAGCGAGTCTGCATAGGCAGAGGTATCACTGCCCCGCGAGAGGCTGCGGAATAGCTCATCGTGCAGTGTACGCTCCTGTTCTCCTATGCTTCTCATTGCCGTGTGATGTTCATTACGTAGTTTCTCAAACTCCTCCTGCTGCTTTTGATCAAATTGAAGTTCTTTTAGGACCAATCCACCCGGTCCGTGCCCGTCACGCGGTCCACGGTCTGCGCCGGGCCTGTAGCCATACCAGATATAGCCGAGTGAGAGTACATTCACGATCACCAGTACCACGACCAGGGTAGTCAGCGCTCTTATTTTAGGCATTTCACTCATTGGTCATCATTTCGCTGCCAAAAAACAAGTCCCCGATATCTGCCTGATGTGAGGTGCCTGACAGCCCAAATAGCGCCTCCGGTCCGTGTATATGCCCGGTACGCGCACTGCCGGTATCAGGATGACTGGTCAGTGTTGCAATATTCAATGCTATAAGCAGTGCTACAGAAGCCGCGATACGCCACAGCGTGCCGGTAGAGATGGTCATAGTGACCTGCCTGCCCCCGAGCCTCGCCTCTACACGCGCCACCAGGTCGGGAGCCTTTGCCCGGTTCATACTGTCTGCACTATGCAGGGTGGCTTCTATCCATTTTTCCTTATTCATGGCCGTATTGTTTGTATAGACGCTATCCGCCAGCCTTTCCTTCGTTTACCCTTGTTAAAGATTTCCTGAGCTTAGTCATGCAGTTCCTTGTAGATATCCTCCAGTGCCCGCCGCAGGTTTTGCTTAGCCCGCTGCAGCAGTGATTCTACAGCGCCTTCATTGAGCTTCATGATCTCTGCTATCTCCCGCTGGCTCATTTGCTCCACTTTGCTCAGGGTAAAGGCGATCCGCTGGTTTTCGGGCAGGGAGTCTATAGCGCGGAAGAGATACATCGCTTTCTCCCTGTTTTCTTCTATTACCCCGGGGTGCACCCAGTTTACCGTTTTTGATGCTACCTCTGTATTCTCACCGCCTATGGAAAAGATAAACCCAAAGCGTTTCTTGCGCGAGCGGGATTTGATCAGGTCCAGTGACTTGGTCACCGTGATACGGTATACCCAGGTAGAGAGAGCGGCATCACCGCGAAAATTGTCTATTGAGTTCCAAACTGTGAGAAAGACATCCTGGGCCAGCTCCTCGGCATCATTGCTGTCCTTTACAAACGAGATAGCAGTATTATAGACGCGCTGCTGATACTGCGTGACAAATTCGCGCAGGACCGTGGCATTTTGCTCACGCAGCCCTTTCAGCAGCATCTCCTCAGTCATCTATATGTCGCAGTGGTATCTATATGATTTTTTACAGTTTGTCAGTAAGACGATAGAAAATAAGCGATTCCTTCGCCAAGAAAAAAGCAAAATTTTCGGGCTTGTGACAGCGTTTGTACCTAAACGAAAGCCCCGCCGGGGGGCAGGGCTTAGTAGGATGATCTATGTGTGATGTATTATAAAAGTACAACTTTGCTATGCAGCTCAGAGCCCGCAGTGGTACGTATGCGGATGATATACACCCCGCGCGCGCGGTCACTCAGGTCTAGTACTGTGGTGCCGCCGGTACCGGCAGCAGCAGAGAGCAGACTGTGGCCACCTATATCGAGCAGCTCGATAGTGACAGGCTGCTCAGAGGCTTGCGTGTAATCTACAATGATGCGGTCATGTGCAGGATTGGGATAGACAGAGATCGAAGCCGTAGCGATGTCATTAATGCCATTGACAAACGAAACACGCACACTGTCTGTACGGCTGCAGTGAGACTGGTCTGTGGTGGTCACATAGTACACGCCGGCTGTGAGTCCGGTGACGGTAGAGGTAGTATCACCATTGCTCCACAGCCAGTGAAACGGTGGATTGCCAAAAGTAGTGGTCACACTGGCTGTGCCATCAGCGGCGCTGGCCGAGGATGCCTGCGTAGAGGAGGTGTGAGCCACCATAGGCTCAAATATCAAGCCCCTGATAGCAGATATGGCCGCCAGCGTAGAGAACTGGCCGCAAAGGTTATGATCATAGGTGTCGCCCACGTTCAGCGTGTCTACGGTCACTGAGCCATTGCTCACAAAGTGCGAATAAGCCGCTGCGGTATGATGCCACGGTATGATCTCATCTGCCGTGCAGAAGAAGAGCTTGATCGGGTTATTGGGCGTCCAGTTATAGGCGTCATTTTTCCTGAGCAGTTGAGTAAAGTAGTTGTTGGGGTCATTCTGCAGTGTGTCTATGACAGCCTGCTGCAGCACCTGATTAGGCACCGACGGCATCACGCCATTGATCTGAAAAGCCTCTCTTGAGCCATTGTATTGCGCTGGTAAAACAGTGTCATATGGAGTCACAAAAATATCAGAGTCGCTGGCAGCATAGTGGTAGATGCGGTTGTAGCTCAGAAAGAGTGCTGCCAGGTATGAAGGATCATTATAGTTATTATTAGACAGGATCATTTCATTTTTCATGGTGCCGCTCAGATCATAGTATCCGGCTATGGCACCTGCTCCTGTCACGTGTATCTGGGGCAGGTAGGTTTGTATGTATTGATTGGCAGCTACAGTGGCATACGCCCCCTCTGCGATACCGGCCAGAAAGAGCTGCTGATTGTACGCAGCGCCCATGGTATCTACGGTCTCACGCACTGCGCGTAGCATATCTACTACAGGTGTAGCCTCTGACTGCAGCTGGAGGAAGGGATGGTCTCCCGGTCCGCTGCCGAGCCCTAGTCCGTCAGGCAGCATAGTGATGAGCCCCAGTGAGCCACCTGCCAGGCCGATGAACCACTCATATTTGTAATTGCTGGGAGCATCATTTCTGCGAAATACATTGTTGTGCTGATAGCTTAGCATAGGTACGTCGCACGGTGTACCCTGTGGCACCACCAGCAGTCCTGAGGCAGTAGTAGGTGTGCTGTCTGCGGCTACGGTATTATAGATGACTTTATAGGTCTTTACTGGATATACGGTAGTCAGGATGCCTGATGGCACTCCCTGAGCAGCGAGTATCGAGTCTATCTGTGGTTTGGTAAAGTAATGCTGAAAGATCACCTGTGAGGCAAACTGTGCGTGCGCCACCACGGCAGTGCATAGCACCAGAAGCAAAGACAAAGATTTTTTCATAAACGGGTTGATGTGTAATGTTTCGCCAAAGACGGGCATCCCGTAAAAGTAATGAAAGCAAAGTAAAACCTGTGTTAATCCGCTATGGCAAATCGCACTTTTTTGCCTTTGATCTTGTGTTCACTTATTGCGCGTAGGGTCTTGCTGATTTTAGCAGAGCTGACCGCTACATAGGCAGCCTTATCCAGCACCTCTATGCGGCCTACTTCATCTTTTTGTAAACCACCCTTTTGCAGGAGCAGGCCTACAATATCGGTCTTGTTGATCTTGTCCTTTTTGCGAGCGGCGATGTAGAGCGTTTTCCATTCCGGCTCGGGTAGCGGGGTAAAATGATCAGGCAGCGCTTCTTCTTCCACAGTACCAGTCACAAACGCCGGGATATGATCTTTGCTCTCCAGTAGCAGGTAGGCAGTGCCATCGGCATGCATACGGGCCGTGCGGCCATTGCGATGTGTAAACGCCTCTGCTGTGACCGGCAGCTGGTAGTGAATGATGTGGCGTATCTCAGGTATATCCAGTCCGCGCGAGGCCAGGTCTGTGGTCAAGAGTATATTGGTACTGCCATTGCGCAGCATGATGAGTGCTTTCTCACGGTCTGGCTGCTCCATCTCTCCGTGGTAGATACCGTGCGCTATATTCATACTACGTAGCTGTACCCCCACTCTTTTCACGGCATCGCGGTGATTGCAGAATATGATGCTTGATTCACCTCCCAGCTTGCTCAGTAGAAACGCCAGACCCTCAGGACGTGTCAGTTCTTCAGGTACATGTACAGCCTTCAGTGCCAATACGGAGGTAGAGGTCTTCCCATGCGTGAAGTCAAGCACTCTGGGCTGTTGTATTTTTAGAAAGGGAGGGATGCGCTCCAGCGCAGTAGCCGATGTCAGTACCTTCCTGCGCAGTGCGGGCAGCTCTGATACTATAAAAGCAATATCCTCCTGAAATCCCAGTTCAAGAGACTTGTCAAATTCATCCATCACCAAGGTGTGTACGCTACTCATGTCAATATTTTGAGCGCGGATATGATGACCTATGCGGCCGGGTGTACCTACCAGCACAGCCGGTGGGTGGGTGAAGTTATTTTCCTCTGTACGTACAGAGTGCCCGCCATAGCAGCTATTTACTTTGTAGCCTGTACTCATCTGGCGAAAAACGCTCTCGATCTGGATAGCGAGCTCACGCGAGGGGACTACGATCAGCGCCTGTACGCCGGTCATATCCGGCTGTATCAGCGCCGCCACTGGCAGTAGAAAGCCGAGCGTCTTGCCTGAGCCGGTGGGAGAGAGCAGTACCACGTTTCCCGACTGTGGTACTGCTTCTATCATGTCCTGCTGCATCTCATTGAGCGCGGCGATATTCAGGCGGGAGAGTATAGCGGCGACATCCATGCTCATTCTTCTTCTAGGGGTACCTGCTCCTCATTGGTCAGGTCCAGTATATGGTGGCCTATCACCAGCTCTTCATCCAGGTCTACCACTACTACTACAAAGACTTCCTCCTTGTCAGTAGGCAGCAGTACGTGCTCAAAGGTCTCATCCTCGTTCCAGTAGACTATTTCTACCTCTTGCTTCTCCAGTACCTCCGGAGTTACTATTCCATGCTTTACCAGATGGGCTACATACGGCCATATATCTACCGTAGCATCTGTAGTCTCGGTCACGTCTGTCATCTCTTCTGACATCGTGTCCAGGTACTCTTCGTATGTGAGTTCTGTGATCATATTTTCCTCCTTGCTATCAATAAAAAAGCGGGACCGATGATCCCGCTTATAGTTAGTTGTTGATCGTTATTTACTTCTCTGCGTCACCTATGTGCACCAGTATACGGCCGCAGTGCTCGCAGGTGATGATACGACGCTTGGAGCGGATCTCAGCCTGGCGCTGTGGTGGTATCTTGGCATAGCAGCCACCGCAGCTATCGCGGAGTACGGCTACTACAGCCAGGCCATTGCGGTAGGCGCCACGTATGCGGTGGTAGGCCTTCAGCAGGCGCTCTTCTACTTTCTTGGCTGCCTTGTCAGACTCTTTCTTCAGCTCCTCTTCTTCTTTCTCGGTCTCAGCTATGATCTTATCGAGTTCCTTCTTCTTAGCCTTCAGCTCTTTCTCGCGGGTAGCGATATTGCCCTCAGTTTCTTCTATCAGGCCTTTCTTGATATCAGTCTTGCCGGTAGCGTCGGTGATCTTCTTTTCAGAGAGTTGTATCTCAAGCTTCTGCAGCTCTATCTCCTTGCTCAGCGCCTCAAACTCACGGTTGTTCTTCACCGTGTTTTGCTGCTTCTCATAGCGGGTGATCAGCTCCTTGGCCATCGCCTTCGCATTCTTGCGGTTGGCTACTTCCTCGTCCAGCTCAGCCAGTTCTTCATTCAGGTGGCCCAGGCGCACGTTGAGGCCGGCTATCACGTCTTCGAGTATTTGTACTTCCTCAGGGAGTTCACCCTTCAGGATCTTTATCTTGTCTACTTTGGTATCTATCTGCTGGAGGTTCCAGAGTTGGTTCAGTCTCTCTTCTACAGAGAGTTCTTTTTCTTTTGTTGCTGCCATTCTTTAGATATATTTTACCGGATTAGTTTCCGCCTTGGATAAAAGGAACGCAAATGTACTAAATTTTTCCGATAACTGTCTATATAATAAAGCAGGGGTAAACTGCTCACTCTCATAGTGCCCCACATCTGCCAGCAGGATCTGCCCGTCAGCGTCAAAAAACTCATGGTATTTGATGTCAGATGTGATATAAACATCTGCTTTTGAGGATATTGCGTTAGAGAGTAGGAATCTTCCTGACCCTCCGCAAACAGCCACAGTTTTCACCTGTCGGCCCAGAAGAGCCGTGTGCTTCACCACGCCGGCACCGAGCTGTTTTTTCACTTTTTTGAGAAATGCCAGCTCGTCCATCGGTTTGGCCAGGCGGCCTATCATACCGCTACCTACGGTTTGTAGCTCGTTTTCCAGCGCTACCACATCATGGGCCACCTCCTCATACGGGTGGGCCTCCAGGAGCGCTTGTACCACCTGCGCCTGTATATGGCCCGGGAAGATCACCTCGATCTTAGCCTCCTCCACATGCTCGCGTACACCTTTTTTGCCTACAGCAGGATGCGTCGTCTCGTCTCCTTTGAAAGTGCCTACACCGCCCACGCTGAAACTCGCCTCTGAGTAGTGCCCGATATGACCTGCGCCCGCTGCGAAAAGCGCCCCGATCACAGTCTCATAGTGCTCATGCGGTACAAAGGTATAGAGCTTCTTCAGCAGTCCCTTTTTGGGAGCGAGTATGCGGCAATCTGTCAGCCCTAGTTTCTCACAGATCATGGCATTCACGCCCACCTCTACATTGTCGTAGTTGGTATGGATGGCATAGATGGCTATGTCATGCTTGATAGCCTTGATCACCGTGCGCTCCACGTAGTTTTTGCCGTTCAGCTTTTTCAGGCCGGAGAATATAATAGGGTGGTGCGCTATGATCAGTTGGCATTTCTCACGGATGGCTTCTTCTACTACTGCCTCCGTACAATCCAGCGAGAGGAGAACATTCTTTACCGTGGCATTTTTATCACCTACTATCAGGCCACTATTATCATAGCTCTCCTGATACGGCAGGGGAGCGATACGCTCCAGGTAGGATGTGATGTCTTTGATCTGCATAGCGCTTTTTTGAAATATGATGTGTAGACCTACCAGTAGAAAGTCACCACTTGCTTCAGGTCAGGATGAAGTGACAGCGCCACCGGGCAGGTATGTGCTATGCGCTCCATGATCTGGCGGTCTTTCTCTGTGTAGTTTTTGGCAGGCATATAGATAGAGACGTGTATCTCTGCTATACGGCGGGGGGCTGAGGCCATCACTTTGGTAGCCTCTGCGCGGGCACCATCTATGTCCAGCTCCATCTGATTAGCCTTGATACCCATAGTGGTGATGATGCATGCAGCCAGCGAGGTAGCCGTCAGGTCAGTAGGAGAGAAGGCTTCTCCTTTACCATGATTGTCAATAGGGGCATCTGTCAAGATCTCAGCGCCGGACTGAATGTGGCGGCAGCGGGTCCGCAGTTGGCCCTCGTAGATGATCTCTGCTGTCATGGTAGTATCACTTTGATGAGGAGGCAAAGGTAGTAAAACACATAGCAAGACGAAGGCAACCGGATTAACACCGGCACACGTCTCAATATGGAAGGAAAAATGTAGATTTGTACAGATGAGACAATGTGCCCTGTTTATTCTGGCTATGATGATGCTCGGCTCTATGGAGATGTCTGCTCAAAAGGCCGATAGTCCGAAAATGCAGGCGCAAAAGGACTATATGTTTCGCCGCCAGATGGTAGGGGGGCTGCGCCTCCAGTCTACCGGCCTCGGCTTTTATCTCCAGTACGGCCTCATCAAGAATATATACAGGACACACCTTTTCATGCTGGAGTATGAGTGGCATATAGACTACAGGGACAAAAAGAACAAAGCATATCCTGTCTATACAGAGACCGGGCGTGATTATTACTTTGGCGTACAAAACAGGTTTCATGAGATCAGGTTTTCTTATGGATTTGAGCGCGCCATAGCAGACAAGGCCGTGAGAAATGGCGTGCGCCTGAGCTGGGTAGGTTTTTTAGGTGGCGTGATGGGGCTGGTCAAGCCTTACTACCTCAATATAGACTACCTGAATCCTGACCCTTATACCCAAGGTACCCATCCTTACAATATCGTAGCACAAAAGTACTCTGAGGCCACAAAGAGCGTCTTTCTGGATCGCAATGTGATAGACGAGGCGGCACCGATATCCAAAGGACTGGGAGAGATGAAGCCTGTTTTTGGTGGCCATGTACGTACAGGCCTCAATTTTGACTGGGGATCCAGAGATGCATTCGTCAAATCAATAGAGGCAGGCGCATCGCTGGATATCTTTTACAAGAAGATACCTATCTATGTCAATGACCAGTCCAATCATTTCCTTTTCCTCGGATTGTATGTATCCTTTCACATGGGCAAGCGCTGGTAGGCCTGTCAGATGGTCCAGGTAGTGACGCCGATATTGGTAAAGGTATAGCGCATCACTTTTCCTCCCAGCTGATTGAGTGCTGAGATCACATTGTATTTTGCGGTGTATGGTGCATAAAACATCATAAAGCCACCACCGCCGGCACCGCTTACCTTGCCCCCCGTAGCTCCCGCATTGATAGCAGTCTCGTAGATGAAATCGAGTTGTGAGTTGCTGATGCCTTCTGCCATTTGCTTTTTATGCTGCCAGCTCTCATGTAGTATCTCGCCTATGCGGTCTACCTCGCCACGTAGCAGTACTTCTTTCATGCGGATAGACTGCTCCTTGAGCTGGTGCATGGCTTCGATAGATTTTTCATTTTTGCTGGATACATTCTCACGTTGTTTCTCTATGATAGACGAGGAGAGGCGAGAGGTCTCTGTGAAGAACAGTACCAGGTTATTCTCCAGCTCGTGCAGCCATTTTTCTTTCACACGGAGCGGATTTACGATCACCTTATCATTGCCCATAAACTCCATATAATTCACTCCGCCGAATGTAGCTGCATATTGATCCTGTTTGCCACCGGCCATACCCAGGTCTTCGCGCTCTATAGAGTAGGCCAGGTGCGCGATGTCATATTCGCCCAGTGGCAGCTTCAGCCACTCTACAAAGGCACCAATGATGGCCACTACCAACGTAGAAGAGGAGCCAAGTCCCGACCCAGGAGGCGCATCTACAAAAGTGGTCAGCTCAAATGATAGCGCCTTTTGCGTAAAGTCTTTTACGATCCGGTTATAAATACCTTTGGCCAGGTCCAGATTGCCATCTATGGGCAGTACCTCCAGCGCATCATGTACATACCGCTCATCGCGGTCTGTGGCTATGAGGGTCACCTTGCCGTCATCCGTGGGGCGTATAGTGGCGTAGGCATACATACCTATAGTAGCGTTTAGTATGGCTCCGCCAAACTGGTCTGAGTAGGGGCTCACATCTGTACCGCCCCCGGCCAGGCCCAGCCGCAGTGGCGCTTTGCTTCTTATGATCATGGTGGTAAATATAGGCAAACTATATACTTGCCGCTGCTGGCTACAAACAAAAAACCCTCTCAGGGATCTGAGAGGGTTTTGAAAGTTTTATTTTCTCGTAGATTACTGGATAGATACGCGACGGTTGATAGTGCCGGTAGCTGTCTTGATATTTACGATGTATACGCCCGGAGCTACGCCGCTCAGGTCGAGGCTCTTGCTATATACAGATACAGACTTCTCAGAAGACTCATATACCTTGCTGCCAGTCACGCTGGTCACAGAGATGGCTACATCAGATGCTGACTCCATGCTGAAGGTTACATTCACTTTGCCGAAAGATGGGTTAGGGTAAACATTCAACTCAGATACACCAGAGAGATCATGTATAGCTGATGGCTGTACGCATGTAGCTACAGTGATCCAGTTGCCTGGGTTGCCCTGTGAGATGCTATCCAGTTGCAAGAAGGCACCGGAAGCTCCCAGCCAGGCACGGCCATGGCCTGTAGAGCCATCAGTAGTCAGCACCACTAAAGTATCACCAGCCACACGTGGCAGCTTGAGCATTACAAAGAAATTTTTGCCTGGCAGCACTGCATGATGGGTAAAAGTAAAAACACCTGCGCCTTGATTATCGATAATGCTACCTGTAGTCACAGTAGACGAGTCAAGAGCATTACCCGGGCCATAAGTGCCAAAATAGCTAGTACCTGTGGAATCATAAACATAAGCGGTCACCGGCAGGGCAGAGTCAGAGGCATTGGCATTGAGTTGTACTACACCAAAGAAAGCGATCGCATTAGTAGCATAAGAGTTAGCAGCAGTTACAAAGCCTTCACCCACATGAGTGATAGCCAGTGAGCCAGCCGGACCTGCATAGAGGGCACCGTTGCCATCAGCATAGCCGACGTTAGGTGAGTCCAGTGGATAGACGTAAGCGTTAGAGTCAGCCGTGTTGAAGTCTACGTTAAAAATCGTATCGCAAGAGAGTGCTCTGGAGCCATTGCTGCCAGATGGGAAGTGAGCTGTCTTGGCCACTTTCACAGGATGCGAAATAGCAGTACCTGCCATCGCACCTACGACCAGAAAACTTCCTACAAGTAGAGAGAAGAATTTTTTCATGTAATGTGTATTTGTTTTTGTTTAGTAAATGTGTGGGTAATATTAAGGATAAAGTAGCTAAGAATCAGTGCCTTTTGCCTAAGGTCATGATTTTGTCGGTAAATTTTCATCCAAAATACAGATTTGTCATAAAATTGTCACAAATCATAAAATGCCGGCCACTTTTTTGATGTTTTCCAACATCGCCTGCCACGTATATTTCAGTTTTTCACTTTTGATATTTTCTGAAAATAAGGATTCCTTATGCTCTGTGTAGAAGCGGCTGAGATCAGCGGCTATCGCCTCGGGCTCCGGCTCGCATACATAGCCCACATAGTCGTCGGGCACTATCTCGGGCAGGCCGCCCACATTGGTCACTAGCATAGGTCTATTGAAATGATAGCATATCTGAGTGACACCGCTCTGTGTAGCGTGCTTATATGGCTGTACTACTATATCAGCCGCGCAGAAATAATACCGCACCATATCATCAGGTATGAAATCCGTGCGCAGGACCACCCGGTCACGTATGCCCAGCTGATCTATCAGGTCCAGGTATGGCTGCGCATTATTATAAAACTCACCGGCCACGATGAGCTCCACACCGGTCTCCTTTACACGCGGATCTGCCATGGCATGCAGCAGCAGGTCGAGCCCCTTATACTCCCTTATGAAACCAAAGAAGAGGATATATAGCCCGTTCATCTGCAGGCCCAGCTTCTCTATAGCTTCCGCCTTGTTTACTACCGGACCAAAGTTGTCATACAGCGGATGCGGCGAAAATATCTTTGGCTTGCTGCTATCAAATTTATTGAGGTCCTCCAGCACCGAGCGGGACTGGGCTATGAATCCGTCTACCGCTCGCACAAAATATTTTGACAGCGCAAAGTCTCCTATCCGTTTTTCATGCGGGATGATATTGTCTATGATAGAGACGACCTTCGTCTTCTTATTTCCGCGTACGATGCGTGCTATGGTACCCAGGCACGGCGCCATAAACGGCAACCAGTATTTGATGATCAGCAGATCTGCTTTGAGTTTTTTGATCTCGCGGCCCACGCTCCACCAGTTGAAAGGATTGACACTATTTACCCGCACATGTATATACAGGTCATCCGGTGCCGGCTGGTCGGAGTATTGTGTCGTACCGGGAAAGAGGAAATCAGGATACTGGAGGCTAAAGGTGTATATGACGACAGAATGTCCCTGACGGATATATTCACGGGCTAGCCGCTCATTGTAGGCAGCGAGCCCTCCGCGCAGGGGATGGGCAGACCCAAGTATGACCACTTTCATCGAGGTAAATGTAGGGAAACACAGCTAATGTTAGATAAGGACCGGGAAAATCTGCATGTCTCGCAGAAATACCCTGACCAAAGTCATCACCGTGATTGACAGACGCTTTGTTCGTAAGATTACCACATCGGGCAATTATTGCCTAATCTTACCTCCCAAATACAATAGCAATGAAAGACGGCGTCTACTATAGCGACTACCTCCAGCTCGATAAAATACTCAACGCTCAGCAGCTCGAAAGCGCCCGCCCCGATAGCCAGGGCGCGCATGACGAGATGCTCTTCATAGTGATCCATCAGGCCTATGAGCTTTGGTTCAAGCAGATACTTTTTGAGGTAGAGTCTGTGGCCGGTATCATGGCAAAATCGCACATAGCAGACAACTCCCCGGATCTCTACACGGTGCATCACCGCCTGAAGCGGGTAGTGACTATCCTCCAGCTGCTGGTGGGTCAGATAGACATCATAGAGACTATGACCCCACTGGACTTTCTTGACTTTCGCGATCAGCTCCGCCCTGCGTCAGGCTTCCAGAGCATACAGTTCAAGATACTGGAGGCACTTCTGGGTCTCAAGATGGAAAATCGTCACGGTCAGGAGTACTATATCTCACAGCTGCGCCCGGAGGATGTGGTCAAGATCCGCGATGCAGAGAAGAAAACACCCATGATCGCTCTTATCAATCAATGGCTGGAGCGCATGCCTTTCTTTGACGATCCTAAATACTGGGAGGGCAAAGGCCAGCATGAATTCTGGAATAAGTATCGTGAGATATATGAGCAGAGCCTCAATCCGGCTGAGAAGAATAATATGCAGGTATTTGACCAGCTCATGATGGGAGATAAGCGCAAGCCGGAGTGGGCGCTCAGCCCTAGGGCGCGCCGTGCGGCACTATTTATCATGCTCTATCGTGACTATCCGCTGCTGCAGCTGCCATTCGGCCTGCTCAATGTACTGCTGGAGATAGACGAGTGCCTCTCTATCTGGCGCTACCGCCACATGAGTATGGTGCACCGTATCATAGGCATGCGTACAGGCACCGGAGGCAGCACAGGCAAGGACTACCTAAGCGGTGCGCTGATGAAGCATCACATCTTTGCTGAGTTTGCCGGCCTCACATCCTTCCTTATAGAGCGCGGCAAGCTGCCTAAACTCTCGGATGAACTGAAGGCCAAACTCGGCTACAGTCACTAAAACTTACGGGTAAAAGGAAGCTCCTTTCTCATGCGTATGATGAGCAGGATAGGTATGAGGATATATGGTGTATTCAGAGGCAGGAATTTGGCCGGATTCTGGCACCTCCACTCAGGCTCCCCAAAGAACTCTACCCCATATACGATCACACCTGTAATGACGGCTATTGCAGTGCCATACATGATAGCCGGCACCTGTATCCTGTTATACCCTTTGATAAATGCCCAGACCAGCACGAGGTAAAACGGCCCATAGACAAAAGCAGAAAGCCCTGTGACAAAGCGCATCCATACCGGCGAGAGGAAGAGCGGATCGCAGTCTTTGGCATAGCCATAGTTCATCTGCACAAAGACATTGGTGCTATTGGCGTCCAGGCTACCCATGATGGTGGGCCACAGGTCAGATATCATAGAGGTTATAAAGAACAGGGAGAACATGACGATAAAGAAATAGTCAAACTTGCGCTCACTCAGTGGGAGGTTATTTGTCATAGCAGTATATTTAGCTGACCCAAATCAAATAGATATATTTGAATGAGAGAATAAAAAGACATGAAAAGCAGAACACTCTTTTCAGTGCAGATCTTTTGCATCATGGTTTTCAGTGTGATATTTGCTCACGCTATCGATATACGCAATTCCCGTACCGCAATGACAAAAAGCACAGCTAAAACAATGCTCTGTCTCGGAGACTCCTACACCATCGGTGAGTCTGTAGCTGAGTCAGAAAGGTTTCCCAGTCAAACCGTCAAACTACTCGATAAGTATGGCGTACATTTCTCCACTCCGCATATCATAGCCAGGACCGGCTGGACCACAGACGAGCTGATGCACGCCATAGCCGAGGCAAATGTTTCAGGCACCTTTGATGCAGTCACACTGCTCATAGGTGTCAATAATCAGTACCGCAGTTATGATCACGAGCAATACAAAAGAGAATTCAAAGAGCTGCTCGACATTGCCATAAAATATGCAGGCGGCAATCCAGATCACGTATTTGTCGTATCTATTCCCGACTATGGCGTCACCCCCTTCGGTCACAACGATGCCAAGGGCCGCAGTGCCACTGCTATAGGCAGTGAGATAGATGAATACAACGCCACAGCAAAAGAAATAACAGCTAAAGAGAAAGCACACTTCACCGACATCACTCCTTTCTCAAAGAAGGCTGCTACTGACGCATCGCTTATAGCCAATGATAACCTTCATCCATCGGGCCGTATGTATGCCGGCTGGGCTGATCTACTGGAGAAGGAGATGATCAAAGTCTACGGGACAAAATAAAAAAGCATGACCATACGGCCATGCTGTCAGCTTTATAGCTGATCGCTTTTACATCTTTGGCATCAATACCTTGTCTACTACGTGTATCACGCCATTAGACTGATAGACATTGGCTATACTGATATGGGCAGTACCGCCGTTTTCATCTGTCACCGTGATACTCTTTGGCCCACTCATTTTGAAGGTCAGATAGCTACCACCTACAGTTTTTAGTTTGGCGGTACCGTTTCCGGCTTTGATATCTTTTGCCAGGGCATCAGAGTCATATTTGCCTGCTATCACGTGATAGGTGAGCACTTTGGTCAGCGTACCTTTTGCTTCCGGCTTCAGCAGCCCGTCTACAGTGCCTGCAGGCAGCGCATTAAATGCCTCATTGGTAGGTGCGAAAACAGTAAAGGGGCCTTTGCCGGAGAGCGTTTCTACCAGCCCGGCAGCCTTTACCGCTGCTACCAGTGTAGTATGGTCTTTAGAGTTTACTGCGTTTTCTATGATGTTTTTGGTGGGATACATAGGTGCACCACCTACGGTCACAGGATCACCGCCTGCTGTGGCAGTCAGAGTGAGGCATACTGCTATCGCCAGCATACCAGTTGTTTTAAGGATGTTCCTCTTCATGATTATTTTTTGTTTTAGTGAAAAGATATAATCACTTACGAGGCATATCGCCGGCCCGGATTTTATAGCCGGAAGATTTTTAAAACAAAAAGGTAGCATAATGAAAATCCAACTTTGGGTCAGATTTCGTAGCAGAAAGGAATAAAACCAACAGCCTTTAGCCGCTATTGAGCAGGCTTGTCAGTGTTATTATTGTCGTTGCCTTGAGGTCTGTCGCCTTGTGGGCGTGGACCATTTCTTGGTCCATTGTGATGATGCTTCTTATGTTGCGGTTTTTGTCCGTCAGGGTTTCCTCCACCACCTTGCTGTCTGTTTTGATTTTGACCGCCACCATTGCCGCCGCCATGCCTGTGCTGGCCGCCGCTGTGTGAGTGCTTATTACCTCCGTGGCGCTTTTGTTGTGATTTGCCGCCGCCACGGCTATTGCCACCACCGCCGCTACGGCGTATACCCGGAGTATAGGCGGGACCCTCGCCTAGCGCAGGAGGGATGATGGTCTTAGGTATCTCCCGGCCTATCAGCCGCTCTATGCTGGCAAAGCGCTGCTGGTCCATATCATTGATCAGCGTGATAGCTGTACCAGTCGTAGCGGCGCGAGCCGTACGGCCTATGCGGTGGATGTAGTCCTCGCCATCTGGCGGTACATCATAGTTGATCACCAGGTCTATACCTTCCACATCTATCCCGCGAGAGAGGATGTCGGTACCTACCAGCACCTGTAGTTGCTTGTTCTTAAAGTTTCGCATGATCTCCTCGCGCTGCTCCTGCTCCAGGTCAGAGTGGAATGCCTGCAGCGATGGGATGATGCGCTTGAGTTCATTGGCGAGCCTTTTTACGGTTTCCTTGCGCGAGCAGAAGATGATCACGCTTTTGTATTCCTTCTCCTGGAAGATATGCTTTAGCAGGCCGAACTTCTGCTGGTCATACGTCATGTACGCCATTTGCAAAATACCGTCTGCCGGCTTTGAGATAGCGATATTGATCTCTGCCGGATCTTTCAGGATCTGGTTGGCCAGTGTCCTGATCTTTGGAGGCATGGTAGCAGAGAAAAGGATTGTCTGCCTGTCTTCCGGCAGGTAGCTGATGATACGCACGATGTCATCATAAAAACCCATATCCAGCATACGGTCAGCCTCATCCAGCACGAGGTGCTCCAGGTGCTTGAAGTTGATGTCACCCACGTTCAGCATAGAGAGCAGGCGGCCCGGTGTGGCTATCACAATGTCCGTGCCGAGCTGCATGGCGCGCTTCTGCTGCTCCCATACTATGCCGCTGCCACCACCATACACAGTGATCGAGCTCACATTGATAAAGTACCCCAGCGCCTCTATCTGCTGGTCTATCTGTAGTGCCAGCTCCCGCGTAGGTGCTATGACCAATGTATTGAGGTGGCGATGGTCGCTATTGACTATCTTATGCAGGATGGGCAGGAGGTAGGCGGCTGTCTTGCCGGTGCCCGTCTGGGCGCAGGCTATCAGGTCGCGGTCATGCAGTATTACGGGTATTGATTGCTCCTGTATCGGAGTCGGCTTGGTATAGCCCATCGCAGAGAGCCCCTCTACGAGGTCCGGATTAAAGTTGAAATCGTGGAATGTCATGTTATTTATTCTTATATCACCAAAGTGTCTTTATTGGATAATCTGAGAAGTGACTGTCTCTGGTAATAATGGTCAGGTTGCTATTAACGGATTGAGCAATTATCATCCTGTCAAACGGGTCGCGATGATGCAGTGCTAAGGAAGAAAGAATGGTAGTATCTTCGAATTCAATGGGCAGCAAAATGATATTATTTAAATCTAGCTGTTGTTTTAAGTCTGCCAGTGGAAATTTTAATTGAAGTTTCCCTAAGTTTAGTTTGATCGATATCTCCCACAGACTCGCGATACTCAGGTAACAAATATTCTCAGATACGCTTATTGCGTCAAGAGCATTAATCGACAATTGTGGATCTGCATTAATAAACCAAAGAAAAGCATGTGTATCGAGGAGGTATTCCTTCATTACATATACTCTTTGAAATCTTCTAATGGCTCATCAAAATCAGGTGCCATAATGATCATACCTTTAGCGCTTCCCGGTTTACGGCCAGACAATCGTGGTTGTTTTTTGGGGTCATACTTTGCCAGAAGCGACTCGATGAACTGAGCCACTTCAGCCTTCAACTCTGCCGGCAGCGAAATAAGCCTTGTAAATAATACCAGATCACTCATATTGATCAAACTGTGCTGTAAATATAGCTAATCCTACTCACTCTTGGCTTTCCGCGTCATAGACTCTATGAAGTCCCACTCCTCCGGCTTCACACCTTCAAACATGCTGAACTCGCCGGCGCCCTGCAGCCACTCGCCACCATCTATCGTCACCACCTCGCCATTGATATAAGCAGAGTAGTCTGATACGAGATAGGCAGCCAGGTTGGCCAGCTCCTGATGCTCGCCTGCTCGGCGCAGCGGCACACGCTTGATCAGGTCAAAGCGCTCCTTGAAGTCGCCGGGAGCCAGACGGTCCCACGCGCCTTTGGTAGGGAATGGTCCCGGTGCGATGGCATTCATACGGATACCGTACCTGGCCCACTCTACTGCCAGCGAGCGGGTCATGGCCAGCACACCGGCCTTCGCAGTAGCAGATGGCACTACAAAGCCTGAACCGGTCCATGAGTACGTCGTAGACATATTTAGTACTACCTTATTGGTCTGCTTCTGTGCGATCCAGATCTTGCCCAGTGCTAGTGTACAGTTGATCGAGCCATTCAGCACGATATCTATGATAGACTTGAAGGCATTAGCAGACAAGCGCTCTGTAGGAGAGATGAAGTTACCTGCAGCATTATTGACCAGTATATCTACACTGCCCAGCGCCTCGATAGCTTTGTTCACCATCGCCTCCACCTCATCGTAGCTCTTTACGTCGCAGTGCAGCGCTACACATTTGCCGCCGGTCTCAGCCTCCAGTTCTTTGGCGGTAGCTTCCAGTACATCGAGTTTACGGCTGGTGATCACCACACGCGCACCGAGCTGGAGGAAGTAGCGTGTCATGGCCTTGCCCAGGCCTGTGCCTCCTCCGGTCACGATGATATTCTTGTCCTTGAGTGCTCCCGGCTGGAGCATGCCTTCTGTATTCTTCATGTTTTGTGGGTTGATATGATTTAGTATTGATTGGTAGATAGCAGCACGAGTGTACAGGCCTCTACAGGCTCTATGCCGTTCTTTTGCAGCAGCGTTTCAAACTCCGCATTCTCCGTGCCGGGGTTAAAGATCACCCGCTTCGGTTTCAGCGCCAGCACCTTGTCATAGTAGTCTTTCTGTATGCGCGGATTGATATAGAGTGTCACCGTATCCGGGTGCAGCCCCGCCGGAGCCTCGGCCTGTATGGGCACGTCTACCACGGTACCCTGGTCGCGGCCTACGCCTACCACAGAGTGGCCGTGAGAGCGTAGCATGCGGATGGCTTTATTGGCATAGCGGTCGGGCTGGGTCGAGGCGCCTATCACGAGTGTGAGTTTATCTGACATAGTATGAAATTAAAAAGGAATACGGAATAATGAATACTGAATATCAGGCAGAGAATAATATGCCAAGACAGGCCCATCATCTACCGCCTCTCTGCTAAAGACGTACCCGGCAAAAAATTATTTGCATCCACCGCATTTGTATTAGCTTTGGGTAAAAGCAATAGTATGAATCTCAAGTTCTTGAAATACATGTCAGCTTTTATCAGCGTGGTGGTCATCCTCATATCCATCACTGCCGGCGGTGTCTGGGTATTCTTTGCACCGGTCTATGCCTTTGTCCTTATACCGGGGCTGGAACTATTCATGCAGGGCTCGGAGGAGAACTATACCAAGGCCGAAGAGGAGGTCGCCAAAAAGGATCGCAAGTTTGACATGCTCGTCTGGCTCATCCTGCCCGTACAGTATATCATGATGTGGATCTTCCTCACGCGTGTAGGCAATGAGGCCCTGCCCATGTGGGAGCGCGGCGGCATGATTCTCGCCTTTGGTATCTCTTGTGGTGTCTTCGGCATCAATGTAGCCCACGAACTCGGCCACCGCAGCACCTGGTACGAGCAGCTCATGTCAAAGCTCCTGCTGCTCTCCACACTCTACATGCACTTCTTCATAGAGCACAACCGTGGCCACCACAAAAATGTATCTACTGATGAAGACCCGGCCTCATCCCGCAGGGGCGAGATGATCTATGCCTTCTGGTTTCGCTCGGTCACAGATGGCTGGGTCAGCGCCTGGCACCTGGAGCGCGACCGCCTGGCTAAGACAAACACGCCATGGTATTCTTTCAGAAATGAAATGCTGGTCTATCAGCTGGTCCAGATCGGACTGCTGGCGGCCATAGCTATCGGCTTTGGCTGGAAGGTGATGCTGGCATTCATCGTATCCTCTATTATAGGATTTCTGCTACTGGAGACGGTCAACTATATCGAGCACTACGGCCTGCGCCGCAAAAAGATAGACGGCGAGTATTACGAGAAAGTAATGCCGGTCCACTCCTGGAACTCAAACCACCCCGTAGGCCGCCTCATGCTGTTTGAGCTGACGCGCCACTCTGACCACCACTATATGGCCTCGCGCAAATACCAGGTGCTCCGCCATTTTGACCAGAGCCCGCAGATGCCCACCGGCTATCCGGGCATGATGGTGCTGGCGCTCTTCCCGCCGCTGTGGTTTAAAGTCATGCATGCTCACATAGACAAATACAAAGCGAGCACCGAAGGTGCAGCACTTGCGTAAAGGCATGTAAGGTTATTGTATTGTCTCTCGTCTCACACATTATGTTTGCGACAATCATAAATCAACAACCATAAATCATAAATCGCCTCATGTCCTACTTTACCCCTGCCTTTTTCCGGTTCTTTGATCAGCTCAAAAAGAATAACAACAAAGAATGGTTTGATAAGAACCGCGAAACCTATGAGAAGGAAGTCAAAGGCCCCTTCAAGCAGTTTGTGACCCGTATCATGACGGAGCTTGCCAAAGACCACCCGGACTTTCAGCAGAATCCATCTAAAGCTATCTTCCGCATCAACCGGGATATCCGCTTCTCCAAGGATAAATCACCCTACAAGACCAATGTCGGTGCCCTCTTCAATCGCTCCGGTACCAAGGATGTACGCCCCGGCTACTATCTGCATATAGGTGCAGGAGAGGTGTTTCTGGGCGGTGGCATGTATGATGTAGACAAGGCCAATCTGGAGAAGATCCGCCAGGAGATATACTATAACGCGGATACCTTCAAGAAGCTACTGGCCGATAAAAGCTTCAAGGCGCTCTATGGCGGCGTGGTGCAGGGAGAGCAGAATAAGATCCTGCCGGCGGAGTACAAGGAGTTTGCAAAGGAGCAGCCCTATATAGCCAATAAACAGTTCTACTATATGGCCCAGCTCAAAAAGGAAGATGTCCTCAGCAAGGACTTTGACAAAGTGGTGCTCAAGCACTATAAGGCTGCGGCTAAGTTCAACGACTTCCTGCTGCATGCTATAGCTGACTAGGGAGATAAGTTTTCCGACTATAGAAGTATTGGTATGATTGGGTTTGAGCTTGATCAGCGTGTGGGGTTGGATGGCCTCGATCCTATTCTTTACAGGCAAGTTTTCCGACTATGGAAGCATTGGTATCATTGGTTTTGCAGGCATGGACGAGAAGTGGATGGTTTTGTCGTAATACTGGAATGCTTCTGAGGGTGAAGTGATTAGATAGGGGTGGTGTGAGCACCGTTATAGATGTGTTTGTGGGTCAAGGGGGTATTGCGCAATAGCATGCAGATGAAGGGATGTATCGTGGAACTAAGCTTCGCGCCAGTTTGGGAGCATTGGTAAAATGAAGGCTTGTGATGGCAATGCAAATCCGGAATGGCGGTTATTAAAATATTGAAAATTTAATGGTCAAAAAAACCAAGAGGAAAGGGAATGGGAACCTTTAAAGCAAAAACGTTAATAAGCCTGTTTTTAATGGTATTACCGATTTTGTGCAAAAGTCAAGGCACTCCCGTAGAGGTTATTATTGATTCAAGTGGCACTCTTATCATAAATAAACGGGCTTTCTTAGAAAATCATGGAATCAGCTATATGACTCTGGATAGTGCAATTTGTAAGAGGTCGAAGTCTCGATACATGAAGAGCAAACACGGTCGCGATGTAGCAATAAAGTATCCCAATCTGGGAATAGTAATCCGCGGTAGACAAATAGAAAACAGTTTTTCCTTCGCATCGATAGATTTTGATGTTAAAAGCACGCAAGTGCGAGTTAGACTCCTGGGCACAGACTGTACAAGATCTATAACATACAAAGAAATAATTGACAACCCTTTTGTAAATGAACGTATAGTGAGGAATTCATCTATTGCACAAAGTACATGTATCTTGTTGCTGAAAATTAATAATTCATATTGTGATTTGATATTTGACCCTAAAGAGGATTGCTCCGTTTTGAAGTCAATATTTTTCATGTCTGATAAAGATGGCGTGCAGATTAAATAGCCAGTTATTATCCTCGCAGGTCTAAGCATCTTCGCTTGAACCTGATAATCGCGCAGAACTAAATTTCGCGCAAATGTGCGATCAGACTTCCGATTTTCACTGTCAGGTTGAGTATGCCATCCGCACGGAAGCCACTACTATCGCATCATACAAATCAAAAAATCCCGGATCATGCTTATCGTATTTGGCACATACAGTTTTAATATCAAGAAGTACAGCTCGTCAGAACTCGGCATCGAGACAGAGACCGGCGATATACCTGTCCTGCTGCGCCAGCGGGTCTTTCATATCTTCTACATACCAGTGCTACCTATAGGCAGGCTCTATGCCATGCGGCTCAGCGATGGCAAACTCTATAACCTGCCCGCCCATCTCCACGCTGTGGTAGATCAGCGCGGGCCGCACCGCACGCCATTTTATGCCTTTGCGCTGCCACTGCTGGTCATAGCCGGACTCATCATATCGCAGTGCCTCACCTGGAAGCACCGCTACGACCGCACTCAGCTCTATCAGGCGGCGCAGCGGGAGCAGGCAGACAGCACCACTGCCCGGCTGGACCACCTCGGCGCGGAGCACTACATTAAGCTCCTGGATATCACTGACCGCTACACCGGAGGGCATACCTACCTGCATGTACGCGCTGTGCATGGATCTGCCGTGACACTGGAGCGGCTCGATGCCTCACTGCATGACTATAATGACAATAGCCCGTGGAATATTCGCAGGATGTTCCTCCTGCAGGGGAAGTCGGACACCGTCGTGCTGCCCCTGCAGCAGCTGCGCGAGGCCAATGTCGGCACCTACGAGGATGATGTGAAGGACTACAAAGTGCCAGACCTGCTGCATGATGGCAAGCGCTACCGGATCAGTGATATCCTCACCATACCTGAAGGGCCTATGCTGGCCACCTATGGCGAGGACGATACCCGCGATACCATGAGCCCCCTGATGCTGACCAACTACGGTACCCCGCTCACCCTCGTGAGCATCCGCTCTGCAGATCCCTCCGTGCGATGGCTGGATGTGCTACCGCTCACGCTGACGATGGATACAGACGATACCTACACCCCGCTCGATATCAATGGCGACCGAAGCAAAGAATACAGCGCCACACTGACCTTTGTAGATGAGCAGAAGCGCCGCTATCTCTATGATATCTCATGGAACACCATGAACTGGGAGCTGACGCGAAAAAGCGAATAGCAAGGCAGTAGACACTAAACCTCTACCTGCGGGGATCAGATGTATAGCGGAACTAAGTTCCTTCAGGTTGATGATTAATACTTTCTTAAATAATCTTCCCAGTCATGCGGATAGTCCTGCTGCGCGTCTTTCGTGATGTAGGGCGGAATGGGCACAGCGCGGTAGTCAATATGATGCGATTTTAGGAAGTTGACTATCTCCATCTTCTCGCGATATTCCTTTGAGTCCAAAGGATAATACAAGGAGCGCAGGAATTGTTGGATGTAAACCTTTTGACCGTTTTTTTGATACAGAGAATTGTCTACTATTAAAAGACTGTAATCCGCCCCGGCTCTAAGGAGATAATTGACCACGTTGAGATTTTCCTGAAAGAGTGCTTCGCGAAGGGCAAAGCTACCTCGATCATTTATGTGATTGATATTTGCTCCGGCCTCCACCAGCATTTTCACTTTTATAAGTGCTAGATCATCGTTCTTCTCCTTCAGACAGGAGGCGGCTTCGCTCAAGGCTGTTTTCCGTGTTTGATTGCCCTCTCGCCTCGGACCTGTTTCTTCATCATTAGGATTGCCTTTGTGCTGCAACAGCAGCGCGAGGATCTTCGGATTTTTGCCGCCCTCCCACAGGCCGCCTGCCGCGTAGATGATAGCAGAGGTACCATCATAAGCATCGTGCAGGTTAGGGTCAAAGCCGCATTTGACCAGCGCCTCGCAGGATTTAAACTGTCCATTCATCACGGCCAGCATTAGTAGCGTGCTTCCAAACTGCGGTTCCTGATAGTTCACGAGCTGGCGATCACTAGCTATGAGATGATTGATGCGATCTGCATCCTCATCCTGGACCGCCTTTGCCAGATCCCATGACGGGCCATCCTGGAAAAGCCTGTAATCATTTCCCAATAAACCATCCTTGTCTACAGGTATTTCACGATAGAAGCACGAACTCACAAAAAGCCCCATGAGTAGTAATGGGAAAAGTGATAGGTTCTGAATATATCTCCTCATCATATCACTGTATTTAGCCCTCTCCTTTGGAGAGTCCCGAGGCATCGGGAGGGAGAGGTGGCTGTTAGAATTTAAGCCTTCCCCTTGGGGGAAGGTTTGGATGGGGCCGCGAGCTATTAATACCGCACCACCTTCTCCGCCTTCCATTTCAGAAAGTCTACCAGCGTTGTATTGACGATGTTGTACTTCTCCTTGATGCAGTAGTGCGTGCCGGCGGGGATGATACTCATGTAGCCGTTAGGCAGGTTCGTGTAGATATAGTTCAGGTGCTCCATTTTGATGAAGTCATGATCGCCGGCCATGATGAGGGTGGGGCACTGGATGCGGGTGAGGTCATCCAGCGTATAGTGCGGCTGGGTCAGGAGGAGCTTCTGCATTCTTTTGGCCAGTAGTGGCAGCAGCTTCACGTTGGGGTTCTCTTTAAACTTCACTTGAAGGTAGAAGGCCATCTTGTCGTAATCCCAGGAGCGGACCTTCTCCAGTACTGCATTGTACACCGCATTGGTATCAGGAGAGATGTTAGTACCGATAGCGATCAATTTATTTACCTTACCCGGTGCTTTTATAGCCATCTGCATGCCTATGATGCCCCCATCGCCAAAGCCCACTATATCCACGCTATCCAGATGCAGTTTATCAGTAAATGCCAGCATATCATTTGCAAAAAGCTCATAGCTCAGCTCACGGTCTGTGAAGGTAGACTCCCCGTGACCGCGGCTATCTACGGCTATGACTTTAAACTCTTTGGCGAGTGCCGGTATCTGGCGCTCCCATTCCCTCCAGTACTCCATGGCACCGTGCAGCAGCAGCACGGGAGTCCCCTTGCCCCAGACACGGTAGCGCAGGGTCACGTCGTCTATTTTCATGTATTGATTGCGGGCGGTATCGAGCATCACAGCCTGGGCACAGGCACCGGAGATAAAGACAAACAGGACCGAGAGACAGAGGGTAATCTTTTTTAACATCCACATAATTTGCCCCTAATATACGCCATCCCTGCCGGATACCCGCTGCAAATCAGCCACTCGCAGGCTGGTCTCTGCAAACGCGCCATATGCCATTCCGCCATATTTCGTGGCTTTTTCCTTTTTATGCGTTATTCCCGTATGTTTAAACCCTCAAATTAAAATATCCATGAAAGTAAAGCTGGGCCTCTTCGTCGCCCTCCTGGTAGTATTATCATCCTGCCATCGCGACAAGCCTCTCTCCGGCGCCTCTGCCGGCTCGGACAATTATTTCCCTGTAAAGGAATACACCCTGAAAAATGGTCTTAAGGTCTTCCTGTCTGTCAATAAGAATGCACCACGCATCCAGACTGCTATCACGGTCAAGGCAGGCTCTAAGTATGACCCGGCACAGACCACCGGCCTCGCCCACTACCTGGAGCATATGCTCTTCAAGGGTACGAAGGACTTTGGCACGGTAGACTATGCTAAGGAGAAGCCATACCTCGATGCGATCTCTGACCTCTTTGAGCAGCGAATGAATGAGAAGGATGAGAAGAAGAAGAAGGAGATCTATATCCGCATCGACTCGCTCAGCTACGAGGCTTCTAAATATGCCATACCAAATGAGTATGACAAGATGGTAGCGGCGCTCGGCGCCAAGGGTACGAATGCCTTTACCGATCGTGACCTGACCTGCTATATAAACGATATCCCGTCAAATGGTCTGGAGAAGTGGCTGGCTATAGAAAGTAACAGGTTTCAGGACCTGGAGCTGCGTATCTTCCACACAGAGCTGGAGGCAGTGTATGAGGAGTTTAACCGCAATACGGCAGAGGATGGTGAGTGGTCATCTCAGGCGGTAGACTCCCTGCTCATGCCAAACCACCCGTATGGCAGCCAGACTACCATCGGCCTCAGTGAGCACCTCAAGAATCCGAGCATGGTCAATATCCACAAATACTTTGACAAGTACTATGTGCCGAGCAACTGCGCCATCGTGATGAGCGGTGACCTCGATCCGGATAAGACCATCGCACTGATCGAGAAATACTTTGGCGGCTGGAAGGATAAGGCCGTAGAGCCATTTGTGAAGGCGCCGCCTGTACCTATCACGCACGCCATGTATACTGAGAAGCGCGGCCAGCAGCCGGAGCATGTATTTATAGGGTACCGCTTCGGTGGGGCAGATAGCAAGGACTACCTCTATGTAAAGCTGGTAGATGCGATCCTGGCCAATGGCAAAGGCTCCGGCCTCATGGACCTCAACCTCAAACTCAAGCAGAAAGTGCTGGAGGCAGTGAGCACCTACTCAGATAATAAGGACTACACGATCCACAAGCTCTACGGCGAGCCGAAAGAGGGCCAGAAACTGGAGGAAGTAAAGGACCTTCTGCTCACGCAGATCGACTCTGTGAAGCAAGGCAAATTTGCTGACTGGCTGCTGCCTGCTATCATAGATAATATGAAGCTGGATATGATGAAGCAGGCCGAAACCAATCAGGGCCGCGTGTTTGATGTGGTGTTTGCCTTTGTGAAAGACATACCACTGGAGAAGCGCCGCCAGGAGATCAATGAGCTCTCAAAGATCACCAAGGCTGATATCGTCAAGTTTGCCAATGAGCACTATGGTGACAACTATGCAGTGTGCTACAAGAGGATGGGCCAGCCTAGCCTCTTCAAGGTAGAGAAGCCGCACATCACTCCGGTAGTGCTCAATAAGGACTCTGTGTCAAAATTCCGCAAGGATGTAGCTGATATGCCTTTCTCCAAACTGGAGCCTAAGTTCGCTGACTTCAGCAAGGATATCCAGCACAGCCACATGGCCAAGCCAGTGGTAGTAGACTATATACACAATGATCTCAATAAGACTTTTGAGCTGCACTATATCTACGATATGGGTACGGACAATGACAAGAAGCTCGGTCTCGCTTTTGACTTCCTGCCATATCTCGGTACGGATAAGTATGATGCTGCACAGCTCAAGCAGGAATTTTACAAGCTCGGCCTCCGCTTTAGTGTCAACTCATCCCGCGACCAGGTCTATGTGACCCTGAGCGGCCTGGAGGAGAACCTAGACGCAGGTATCAAGCTATTCGAATACATGCTGGCCAGTGTGAAGCCGGATCAGCAGGTATACGATGCCTTTGCGCAGGATGTGATCAAGAAGCGTGCAGATGCCAAACTGGACAAGGATAACATCCTATTCCGTGCGCTCACCGCCTATGGCAAATACGGTGCAAAAAATCCTTTCAACGATGTGCTGACCAATGATGAGGTGAAAGCTGTAAAGGCTGATGAGCTGGTTGGTATCATCAAGTCCCTGCATGGCTACAAGCACAAGATATTCTACTACGGTGCCAAAGACCTGAACGATGTAGTGGCTACGCTGGATAAACTGCACGAGGTGCCTGCTACGCTGAATGACTATCCGCCGGCCCGCACATATGCGGAGGTGCCTACAGAGACACAGGTATACTATACCACCTATCCTATGAAGCAGGCAGAGATGATCATGTTCTCATGGGATGGCACCTATGATAAGTCACTCGTGCCTGATCTCGCTATGTTCAATGAGTACTACGGCGGCAATATGAGCTCGGTCCTCTTCCAGGAGATACGTGAGAAGCAGGCGCTGGCCTACTCGGTGTATGGTACTTACGGCTCACCGGTGAAAAAAGATGAGAAGTTCTACGTCATGGCCTATGTAGGCACCCAGGCAGACAAGATGAATACTGCAGCTACAGAAGTATCTAAGCTGCTGAATGACCTGCCTGAGAGCCAGAAGAATTTTGACCTCTCGCGTGATGCGGTGATCAAAGGCATAGAGACAGACTGGATCACCCGTGCTGATATCTACTGGGCCTGGCAGCGCGCGCAAAAGCGCGGCCTGGACTATGACATCCGCAAGGACATCTACGAGCACGCTCAGAAGATGCAGCTCAGCGAGGTGCACAAATTCTTTGACGACCACGTGAAGGGTAAGAAGTATGTCTACCTCGTGCTCGGTGGCAAGGGCGACCTGGATATGGCTGCCATGAAGCGCCTAGGCCCTGTGAAGGAGCTGACACTGCAGGAACTCTACGGCTATTAATTTTTTATAGTTTTCGGTTTAAATAAGAAAGCGCCCGTCATTCGGGCGCTTTTTGTTTTATGCAAGGTTCATTTGCGAGGAAAATTCATCTGATAAAAAATAGACATGATATTTTTCCGAAGCAATCTTCAACGTTGAAAGGCTGTTTAATGTATCCGCGGATGGAATGCTATGCCCTCATTTCTTTTTCTACCTTTACAAAGATCACTTAATAAGCGGATCAAGAACCTTTCAGGCATGATATCTGCGATAAAGTCAAAGTGAAAGTGGCAGAAGAAAAGAAAAATACATTAGACCCCGACCACTGGATAGAGCGCTATGCCGACTATCTGTACAGCTATGCCTATGCGCGCCTGCGCAAGGAGGAAGTAGCGCAGGACCTCGTGCAGGACACGTTTTTCTCGGCACTGAGGGCCAAGGACACCTTCCTGCAAAATGCCTCTGAGAAGACCTGGCTGGTGTCCATTCTAAAGCGGAAGATCATAGACCACTATCGGAAAAAATCTACCCAGAATGAGCTAAACATACTGGATAAACCAGTAGAGGGAGAGGACGGCTCTATCGGTTACTTTTTTGAAAATCAGGCATCCACACCGGGCCACTGGACCTCATCTGCCAGCCCCAATCAGTGGGGCCGCACCTTTGAGACATCGGTAGAGAGTGATGAGTTCAATGACATACTACGCACCTGCCTCACCAAGCTACCTGAGAAGACAGCCGCCGCCTTTGTGATGAAAAACATGGAAGGCCTCGAAACGGAAGAGATCTGTAAGGAACTAAACATCACTCAGTCTAACTACTGGGTCATGATGCACAGGGCCAAGCTGGCGCTGCGCGACTGTATGGAGAAAAATTGGTTCAACAAATAAATAAGGCGGATGGGTCTGAAGAATACACTGTTTATGAATTGTGCAGAGGCTACAGCGGTGGTGGAGAAAAAGCGCGATGGCAAGCTGAGCCTGGCTGAGCGCTTCGGAGTCTGGCTCCACCTGGTTTATTGCAAGCTATGTAAGGCTTTCTTTGACCAGTCTGCCATACTGGACCGCAGCTACCATCATCTGGCCGAGCGCGTCAATGACGGCCAGCAATCCTATACACTCGATCCCTCCCGCAAGGAACAAATGAAAAATGCGCTACAGGAGGAAATGCAGAAGTAAACGATATTGTAAAGAAACTAGTGCTGATGCCATCGCTTCATGTGATGGCATTTTTGTTTGTGCTATACGCCCTCATGCTGGTGGCAGACTTTCTCATCGCAGGCCTGGCCTACGCGCTCTGTCTCCAGCGTAGCATGATGGATGCTGATATGCTCCAGCTGATGCCGGATATCGTGCTTGATCCGGGCCTCAGCCTCAGGTGTCACCTGCTCTTCCAGTACGATGTGAGCCGTGAGCGCATTCAGCGTAGTGCTGATAGCCCATATATGTACGTGGTGCACCTCAGATACGCCATTCATACGGCGGATCATGTGCTTCACCTCCTCTACGCGTATCGTGTCAGGCACGCCGTCCAGTGAGAGGCGCAGGCTGTCTTTCAGCAGGCTCCAGGTGCTGAAGAGGATCACCACCGCCACGCCTATACTAAGGATCGTATCTACTATGTACCACTGCGTGAAGTAAATGATCACACCGCCTATCACCAGTGCCAGTGAGACGAGTGCATCTGCTGCCATATGGAGGTAGGCGCTTTTCACATTCAGGTCTTTGTCCTTGTCCGCCATGAAGAGCAGCGCTGTGCCGCCATTGATCAGGATACCGATACCGGCTATCACAGAGATGGTCACACCCGGCAGTGGCTCGGGGTGTATGAGGCGCTGCACCGCCTCGTAGCAGATAGCGCCGATAGCTACCAGCAGCACGATGCTATTGAAAAGTGCCACGAGTATGGAGGTCTTGCGGTAGCCGTAGGTGTATTGGTCTGATGCCTGTACCTTGGCCAGGCGGAATGCCAGGAGCGCCAGCGCCAGTGTAGCTACATCAGCCAGGTTGTGGCCCGCATCACTGAGCAGGGAGAGTGAGTGTATGTACAGGCCGGCTACAGCCTCTGCGATCACAAAGGCGATATTCAACACAATACCGATCACAAAGGCGCGGCTCACATGCTTGAGCTCTACCACATGGTGGTGGTCATGGTGGTCGTGACTATGTGAGTGGTCGTGTGACATCAGAATATATCATTGAGGTCTCGCACGCCTATATGGCGCTTCATGGTGAATCCTTCTGCAAATTTCACACCAAGCGGCACGCCGAAATGTACTGCCCTGCTCCGCACAAAATCCAGGAACTCCTGAGAGGAAATAAAGGTCGATGCTTCCTTAGACTCAGGATTGTAAAACTGGGACTTGTATGCCATGATAGCCTGCAGCTTTTGATCGAAGTAAGGGGTAATGTCTACAGCAAAGGATGGCGTGATATCGAGTGACTGTATGTAGTGGTACACTGCTTTGGGGCGCCAGGCAGCCTGCGTAGCGCCATTCAGTTCGGTTTCTACTTTGGGCAGACCGGACAGGAAGCAGGCATCCTCTACCAGTTGCGCTGCACGCGCATGGTCCGGATGACGGTCATGTATAGCATTGGCCAGGATGATATCAGGCTGGTATTGCCGGATATACTTTATCAGCGAGAGCTGGTGTGCTCTGTCATTCTGAAAAAAGCCATCTGCGAAGCCTGCATTCTCACGTATCTCTATGCCCAGCACCCGCGCCGCATCTGCCGCCTCCTGCAGGCGTATCTCTCCGGTACCACGCGTACCCAGTTCACCATGGGTGAGGTCCAGCAGGCCTACTTTTGACCCGCGCGCTATCTGTGCCAACAGTGTACCCGCACAGCTCAGCTCTACATCATCAGGGTGCGCACCTATAGCCAGGATGTCCAGTTTCATTACTCTCATTTATTTCGCCCGAAGATAGGGAAAAGAGGTGAGGACGGTTTACTACACAGAGGACACGGAGGGAATACACAGAGGTAAGAGCTAAGCGAGACTCTTTTTCTTAATGATCGTTGTAATGTTTAGTTTTTGCGTTTTCGCGCTTTTGCGGTCATCTAAACTCAAACGCCAAACTGCCTGAGGTGATGATCGAAGTGTTTATACAGCAGGTCTGACCACTGCTTTTTACTCAGCTTGCCAAACATAGGATGCGGGTGCAGTTTTGACTCCTCGCGCTCACCAAAAATATCCATCATCTTGTAGAGAAACTCCAGCTCGGTGTAGAAGTCCTTGGCTTTAGTGCCTTCCTGCTTCTGGTCCAGCTCCGGTGCGGTCTTCTCACCCTTGGGCCAGGACGGCATCAGATAGACTGCTACTGGAAACATGACCTTACTCGTATAGAAGTTAGACTTGTCTGCAGCCGGCTTCATACCGAGGGCTATCTTGTGCGCGTCATTCATATGCGCCAGCATCTGGTTTACAGTCATTGTACCCCATCTCGCGGCAGTGTCAGGTGTCAGCTTTTCCAGCCGGTCCTGTATCTGCTTTCTGCCCTCAGTAGTGAGTGTATTATTCATAGCATAAAAGTAAGTAAAAGAGCATGGCTGTTAAAGTCCCTCTCCTTTGGAGAGGGATTTAGGGAGAGGTCGGTATCTCTATCCTAAAGGTCGTACCCTTGCCCACCTCAGAGTGCTTTACATAGATCTTGCCCTTGTGGTAGGACTCTACGATACGCTTGGTCAGTGAAAGTCCCAGCCCCCATCCGCGGCGCTTGGTACTAAAGCCCGGCTCAAAGATGGTCTTCTGATTGGCGCGCGGTATGCCGCAGCCGCTATCGGTCACGTCTATGTATACCCACTTGCTATCACCTGTAGCCACGGTGGTGATGCTGCCTGCCCCCTGCATCGCATCGAGCGCATTTTTGTACAGGTTCTCCAGCACCCAGTCAAAGAGTTGCTTATTGATGGCAAAGGTCAGGTCATCACGGTCCACCTCCAGTGTGAAGGTCACATCCTTTGAGGAGCGCCTACGCATATAGTCTACATTGCGCTGGAGGGTATCTTTCACATTCTCAGCTTTCAGCTGTGGCACTGAGCCGATCTTGGAGAAGCGGTCCGCTACCAGTGTGAGGCGCTCTACATCATGCTCCATTTCAGCCAGTGCATTGTTCTCGTTCAGGTTTGGCTCGGTTTCTTTCAGGTATTCTATCCAGGCGCCGAGAGAGGAGATAGGTGTACCGAGCTGATGCGCGGTTTCTTTGGCCATGCCCACCCACACCATATTCTGCTCGGCATGGCGCGAGCTGCTAAATGCAAAATACGAGAACACGAGAAACAAACTGAATACACCCAGCTGGATATATGGGAAGACGCGTAGCTGCTTCAGCACAGCAGAGTCATCATAGTAGATGAACTTCTTGCCACCATCACCGAGGTCTACCTCTATCGGGTCATGCCGCAGGCTCATGTCTGCCACGAGCTCCCTGACGCGCTCCGGCTTTTTGATCTCGGCAGAGTCTATATTGCCAAAGGCTTTGACAGTGCCGGCGGGGTCTGTCATGATCACTGGCGCAGAGGCGGTATTGATCACTACCTCTGTGATAAAGGAGGCGAGGATGTCATTGAGCGTTTTCTTCAGGTCGCGAAAGAGGTTAGAATCCTTGTAGTAGATATAGTTCTTCTTGGGGCCAAATGCCACGATGATGGGCGGGTAAGTGTGGAAGACATCAAACTGCCGGTCACTGATATTGAGTTTCGATTTCTCTCCTTCTATCTCAAAGTTGCGGTACATGAGCAGCTTGCCGTCTTCGTCTGTGAGGGCTACGGGTATGTCCGTATTGCCGGTGATGATCTGCGTGAGAAACGCCAGCTCCTCGCCATCCTCTATCGTGGGGTCAGACAGGCGCTTGGTAGCCTGAGACCATACGTCAGCCTTCTTGCGCTCGTCTGTAGCCAGCCGCTCAAAGAGGTCCTTGGTATAGCGCACCAGCTTGGCGCGGCTAGTGATGGCCGAGGCCCAGAGCTGCGCTTTGCGCTTTTCCTCCTTGGCCATCTTATTGGTGAGGTAGTTGGTATAGATGGTAGTAAAAAGCCCGATGCCCACTGCTATCAGCAGCAAGATCAGTTTGAGACTGGATCGTCTTTGATAAATATCCATACGTGACACAAACGCCCTTACTGCAAAACTATTGCCACGGGGCTATGGAGTGGGAAGTTAAAGATTTTAAACAAGCTCATCATGCTCCGGTCATAAACCCCAAATAGCGACGCCCCCACTATGGAGGGCGTCACCATTGATATGAAGAGAGTTGATGGATTACTTTACTACCTGCATCTTCACCGTGTAGCGGCTGGCGGCAGACTGCACCAGTACAAAGTACAGCGCAGGACTCAGATCGGCGTCAGCTACCTCCGTGTGGGCAGCAGTGATATCACGGCGGTATACTTCCTTGCCATAGATATCATAGATCGCGAGGGTGGTACCGCTATAGTCCTGCATATCCACCGCAAAACTGCCATGGTTAGGTACCGGATAGAGGCGGATGCTGTTTATCGCGTTTACATCCTGTATGCCTACGCCGGTCACACTGTATGCGGCCGAAGGAGTGAAGCAGCCGTCTGCATCTGATACTACGACTACATAGTTGCCATTAGCGCTGGCCAGTACAGACTGCATGGTGTCTGCCGGCATAGGTGTATTATTAAACACCCACTGATAGTGTGCAGCAGGAGTAGAGGTGAGTGTAGAGCCTGACTGAGTGATGGTCGGTACAGCCGGTGAGCTCACAGATACGACTACACCACCCGCGAGCGCTGCACTGCAGCCCAGGCTGCTGGTAGCGGTCACGCTGTAGCCGGCAGACTGGCCGGCATAGGTGGTCGCGCCTGTCGCACCGTTGCTCCAGGTATAGGTGCTGCCGCCGCTCGCAGTGAGCAGTACGGAGTCTCCTGCGCATACGTGCACATTGCCGGATGGCGTGATGCCCGGAGATGGCATAGCGCCTACTGTCATAGTGATACCGTTGCTGGTCACGTGCTGCTGTGTAGCACAGCCCAGAGAGGAGGTCAGTACGCAGGTCACTACAGAGCCATCGGCCAGTGTAGCACTGCTAAAGGAGCTGCTGTTCGTCCCGCCCGGTGTGCTGCCCACCAGCCACTGATAGGATGGTGTGGCACCGCCGCCTGTGCTCACTGCGGTAAAGGCCGCTGTGCTGCCTGCGCAGACCGTGTCATGCGCCGTGCTGATAGAGATGGTAGGTGTCACAGCACCACTCACAGTGATGGTGAAAGCAGAAGAAGCTACCGAGGCAGGTGATACGCAGCTGGCATTGGAGGTCAGCGTGCACACCACAGATGAATTAGCCGATACAGATGGTATCACCAGCGTAGGGCTATTGGTACCCGCAGCACCGCTATTGACTGTCCAGCTATAGCTCGGGTTAGTGCCACCGTTGGTGATCGCAGCGCGGATCGTGTCAGGCGTACCTGTACACACGGTGCTCGTACCACTGAGCGTGATAGTAGGTGCTACTGAGGCGCTCACGGTGACCACGATAGTACGCGAGGTAGAGGTAGACGGAGATACGCAGGTGCCTGATGGAGTCATCACGCAGGTGATATTGTGTGTGCCTGCTGTGAGTGATGAGGTAGTGAGTGTAGCGCCCGTGCCGATATTGGTGGTGCCATCTTTCCACTGATAGGCAGGTGTGGTACCGCCATTGTGCGGTGTAGCTGTAAATGTGACAGAGGTACCTGCGCATACACTGCTAGCTGTGGCCGACACGCTGACGGAGTCAATAGTAGGCGTACTCACCGTCACAGTGATCGCATTAGACGTAGAGGTGGCAGGAGATACGCAGGTGCCGGATGGTGTCATCACACAGGTGATCGTATGGGTACCTGCAGTCAGGGTACTGGTGGTCAGCGTGGCGCCTGTGCCGATATTGGTAGTGCCGTCTTTCCACTGGTACGTAGGGGCAGTGCCACCATTATATGGCGTAGCGGTGAAGGTCACTGATGTACCTGCACAGAAGCTGGTAGCAGTAGCCGCAATATGTACAGAGTCTACCGTAGGGGCATTTACCACAAGGCTGATCGCGTTGGATGTAGCAGGGTTGCCTGTCACACCACTGAGGTTGGAGGTCATCACACAGGTGATAGAGTGCGTGCCTGCACTGAGAGAGGAGGTGGTCAGCGTAGCGCCGGTACCTATGGCGGTAGCGCCATCCATCCACTGATAGGTAGGAGCCGTACCACCGTTGGTAGGTGTAGCGGTGAAAGTCACTGAGCTGCCCTGGCAGGTAGGGTTGGTTCCTGAGGTCTCGGATATAGAGACAGAGGCTGTCACCGGAGCTACATATTCAGTCACGGTAATGGCGTTGGCCAGTTGGTATTTATCTCCACTGTCATCGTTGCCGTTATTGTTTACAGCGTTGATCAGCCCATAAAATTTTACTGAGCCGGTCCCGGCTGCAGGTGCTGTCCATGGTATAGAGATGGTATAGACGGTGCCTACGCCACCGGTACCGCTGACCGGCGAGAGGACCTGGTTGTGCTGGATATATTTCAGGGTGCCACCATTCTGCTGGGTACCCGCAGGCAGCGTACCCCAGGTGCCTCCCTGTGTGGCAGACGAAGTACCTGCACCGGTGATTTTCACAGCGCAGAGTTGAAAGCCATATTTAGACAGGTTGGTAGTCGTGGTATTATTTGTGGCAGAGATCTTGACAGTGTAGGCCACACCGGGATGGTACACGGTCACCGGTGTGCCGGCCGAATCCATCTCGATCACAGTACCTATAGATGTAGTAGATCCATGACAGCCGCCACCGCAGCCTGTTGTCGTACTGTTAGCACCAGTCCGGTTAGAACTATAGCCATTCGAGTTACCCATAAGGACAGCCATAGCAGCGATACCAAATACACCAAGTAAAATTTTGTTTCTCATTAAAAAATGGGTTATATGTGTTTACAATAAACTGAAAATCAGTTTGCAATCTTAAAGATGTTCAAACGGCAAATAAAAAACAAGACCCGTTTCAGGATTTAACACTTGACCTGACGAATGTTAGTTTTTAAGCTTCTGTATTCTCTTCCAGCTGGCCATGCTGGCGTATGGAGTGATGATAGTAGATGGCCGCATTGATCTCATAGCCTATCAGCAATACAAAGGCGTTGATATTGAGCCAGATCAGGATGATCATCACGGTGCCTATGGAGCCGTATAGCTTGCCATACCTGGAGAAATGACTCAGGTAGTAGGAGAAACCCACCGAAGCCACTATAGAAAGCACCGTGGCGATGGTGGAGCCGGTAGAGATAAAGCGGTACTTCTTTTTGGTGGCAGGGCCATAGTAGTAGATCAGTGAGATGGAGAAGAAGAACACCAGCACGATGGTCAAAAAGCGGATGAAGGTGAAGAGGAACTTAGTGAACTTGTCATGTATGTGTAGTGCATCCAGACCCCAGGTGAGCAGGCTCTGGCCCAGTACTACCAGTATAAAGGAGAATATAAAGAGCGCCACCAGCAGCAGTGATATCTGCAGGGCTATGAATCGCACCTTTAGCGGATTGCGCCGCACATAGTGGTCATAGTTCTTGTCAAAGGAGTTCATCATCGTCACCACCCCGTTGCTGGTGAGGAAGAGGGTTAGTACAAAGGTACCGGTCAGGAGGCTGGGCCGCCTGCTGCTCACTTCTTTGAGTATCGGCCCTACGAAGTTCCAAAGAAACTTAAAGACGTCGGGGCTGGGTGCTACGCTGCGGAGTAGGTTCTGGATGTAGTCGTCTATCCCCACCTTGCCATAAAACTGGAAGATGAACGGCACCAATGTCAAAATGAAGAGGATAGCCGGAAAGAGCGACAGAAAGAAGCTGAAAGCTATGGCCCGCGCCCTGAGGTTTAGGCTGTTCTTGCGGATCTCATAGATAAAGAACTTGTACACGTCAGCCACTGCCACGCCATCCAGGCCCGGCAGGCTCACCGTTCTGAACCATTCATCCCACTCCTCCAGGTGAGGATTCCGTTCCACCAGCTTCTTCCAGAGCTTTATCATTCCGGTCAAATATAAGCCTTACAGCGAAATATCACGCTCCGGCAAAGTGAGGAGCCAGCTGGTCTACCAGGTATTGCGGCGCGTGGACCATCTTGCGCGTCAGCGCATCTACGAATACGAGCTGCGTCTCTGCCTCATTGATCAGCTTGCCTGCTTCATTATATACCTCATAGCTGAAGTGCATGAAGCGGTCAGGCATGCGTGTCAGCGTGGTGCGGATGGTGATCAGCTCGTCATATGTAGCCGGCCCGATGTATTTGATGTTCATACGTGTGATAGGCAGCATGACGCCCGCCAGCTCCAGCTCACGGTAGGGTAGGCCTAGTGACCGTATAGCCTCCGAGCGGGCCTCCTCATAGTAGCGGGCATAGTTGCCATAGTAGACATAGCCCATCTGGTCTGTGTCGGCATAGCGTACCCTGATCTGGTGCGAGTGTGTGTACATCGGGGTTAAAGATAGGATTATCTGCGTCTGTAGCACTTTGGCGCCAGCATATGACATCACGCAGGTGCGCCAGCTTTCAGCTCCCGACGATCTGCATGAGCTTTATATTGAGGTTGTCCTCCTTGGTCAGCTCCAGCTTTTTGCGGATACGCAGCCGGTGGTTTTCTACATTGCGTATAGATGTGGAGAGCAGGCTCGATATTTCTTTAGTATTGAATCCGGACCGCAGCAGCGCGCATATGCGGCTCTCTGTAGGTGAGAGGTCCGGGTACAGCTGGTGCAGCCGCAGTATATATTCCTTGTTTGTCTCGTCAAATTTCTCGCGGATACGCGTCTTCTCATCTTCCTCCCGTATGAATGCAAGGTCAATGGTATGCGTTATTTTTTTGAAATGCTCAGCTGCGCGCGGACTGCGCTGTACCTGCTCATCTATAGCTGCCCGCAGCTCAGTGAGCAGCGCATCACGCCGCTGTAGGTGATAGGTAGCCATATTGAGTTCCTGGTTTTTCTGTGCCAGCTCTGCCCGCTGCTGTGCCAGCTCGTACCGGCTTCTCTCCAGCTCGTGTATGGTGGCCATATATTTCACCCGGTTGGATAGTGCCTGCTGCTGGGTCTTCATCTTGCATTCATACACCAGGCGAAAGTGTGCCAGCTCAGAGGCGCTGTCGTGTATAGCGCGGTAGTACTCGCAGTAGCTCTCGTGCAGCTCCAGATACAGACCGCTCTTGTCATCATCTGGCGGCACCAGCGCCGCGCCCTCATCCAGCAGCAGCTTTGCTTTGACCAGGTCACCCATTTTGATATAAAACCGCATCAGAAAAAAGAACGAACTGACGATAGCAGCATTATGCCCGGCTTGTGCAGCCCGCTCGCGGTTTTGGCGCGCATATTCCAGCACCCCTGGTTCATTGTTTTCATGCGCCTCTATGTCTGCCATCACTGCATAGAGATTGATGTACTGGAGGTGGTGCGGGGGCATATGTTTTACCTGCAGGGTCACGGTCATGCTGCGTTCGGCATATTTCCTGGCTTCATCCACACGTTTTGATTTGAGGCATAGGTAGGCCAGCTGGAGCCTGGTACCCGCTTCTGCATAGGTGGGTTCGTCTGCATAGCGCTCGCGGATAGCAGTCAGCAGCTCCTCTGCGTGTACTATAGATTCCTCTTCAGGCAGTACCAGCATACGGATATCATTCAGGTTCATTGTACACATGATGTACTGCCTCCTGTCTTCCAGTTTTAGTGCTATTTTTTGGGCCTCTACGAGGTAGTCTATAGCCTCAGTGTGCATATTCATCTGTGCGCACGTATGGCCGCAGATCACACAGCTGTTCATGACATAAAACGGCATATCAAGCTGCCGGAACCGATGCAGCGATTGCAGGCCCGCAGCTATAGCATCGTCATGACGCGTCTGCAGCAGGTAGAGGTGTGCCTTTATATTATAGACACAAGCCAGCTGCTCCGGGCTGCCACGCTCCAGTATATATGCTTCACACTCTTCCAGTAGCTTTTCGGCTTTGCGCGCATTGTTTATCTCAATCTCGCAGCGTGATAACTGCAGGGTGATATCCATGCGCTCGTGCAGGGGCAGCACTGGCCCCATGGCCTGCAGGTATGGCTCCAGGGCATTGCGGCAGTCCAGAAAGGACTTCCTCTGATGGAATATGTCATCTGCAGGGCGGGTCAGCTGTGGGGATCCTGTAGCGTCTGATGCCATAGCTTAAATATACTCAAAATCGCATAGAGTAGTTTTTGTGTAGTGACAGACAGTAGGTTGTTCGCTTGCTTTGCATCACACCCGGATAATCATGAAAAAGAAAACCTACCTCGTTTCTATTTTGTTTTTTGTCATAGCCAGGCTCGCCGCTCAAGCGCCACCGCAAGGGATCAACTACCAGGCTATAGTGCGCAATGCGCAGGGGAGCATTGTAGGCAATGCCCACGTCACGATACGATTTACCATACACGATCAGACAGCTATGGGCACAGTCGTATTTCAGGAGACTCATGCGCAGACTACCAATCAGTTTGGTCTTTTCAATGCTGTGATCGGTACCGGTGGCGGGAGCCTCGCTTCAGTGGCCTGGGGCAGCGGGCCTAAGTTTCTGCAGGTAGAGGCAGATATAAATGGCGGTGGCACCTATACAGATATGGGCACCAATCAGATGATGAGTGTGCCTTACGCCTTATTTGCCGGCAATGCGGGTGGCGGGGTTACTGGCCCGACCGGAGCACGGGGCAGCACTGGCGCTACGGGCGCTAATGGTCCTACCGGCCCAGCCGGTGCTACAGGTCCGCAGGGGGCCAATGGATTAGCCGGAGCGACTGGTGCAGCAGGTACGCAGGGGCCTACAGGAGCTAATGGCGCTACCGGCCCCTCTGGCAATGATGGCGCTACAGGCGCACAAGGTCCGACTGGTGCTACCGGTATTACCGGTCCGACTGGCCCACAAGGAGCAACTGGCGTACCCGGAACGACAGGAGTAAATGGTATAAATGGCACTCCCGGCGCAACAGGCCCCACCGGAGCACAAGGCAACACCGGAAATGATGGTGTCACAGGCCCCACAGGACCGACCGGTGCAGGCGGTGGTGCTACTGGTCCCACAGGTTCATCAGGGAGTGACGGCGCAACAGGCGCACAAGGTCCGACTGGTGCTACCGGTATTACCGGTCCGACTGGCCCACAAGGAGCAACTGGCGTACCCGGAACGACAGGAATAAATGGCGCCAATGGCACTCCCGGCGCAACAGGCCCCACCGGTGCACAAGGCAACACCGGAAATGATGGTATCACAGGCCCCACAGGACCGACAGGTGCAGGCGGTGGTGCTACTGGTCCCACAGGACCATCAGGTAGTGATGGCGCTACAGGCGCACAAGGCCCGACAGGTGCCCAGGGTGCCACTGGCTTGCCTGGCGTGACAGGAGCAAACGGTATCAATGGCGCTACTGGTGCGACAGGGCCAACTGGTCCCTCAGGTAGTGACGGCGCCACTGGGGCACAAGGCCCAGCAGGTTTTCAAGGCCCTACAGGTGCTGCCGGTATTACCGGTCCGACTGGCGCACAAGGTGCCACTGGATCACCCGGAGTCACTGGGATAAATGGTACTCCCGGTGCAACAGGTCCCACCGGCCCCTCTGGCAATGATGGCGCTACTGGGGCACAAGGCCCGACAGGCGCCCAAGGTGCCACTGGCGTGCCCGGCGCGACTGGAGCAAACGGTAGCAATGGCGCTACTGGTGTTACGGGGCCCACAGGACCATCAGGAAATGATGGCGCTACTGGCCCGCAAGGCCCGGCAGGTTTGCAAGGCTCGACTGGAGCAAACGGTAGCAATGGCGCTATTGGTGTTACGGGTCCCACAGGACCATCAGGTAATGATGGCGCCCAAGGTGCCACTGGCGTGCCCGGCGCGACTGGAGCAAACGGTATCAATGGCGCTACAGGTGTGACAGGCCCCACAGGACCATCAGGTAATGACGGCGCAACAGGTGCACAAGGCCCGACAGGTGTGCAAGGCAACACTGGGGCTACCGGTCCTACCGGACTGCTAGGTGCGGCAGGTGGAGACCTGAGCGGCACATATCCTAATCCATCCGTGACCTCCCTGCAAGGTGTACCGGTATCCGCAGCCGCTCCCGCTGCTAATACTTTGCTGGAGTATAATGGCACACAGTGGGTGCCGGTCACAGTAGATAGTTTGCCGAAGGCAAATCAATATATCTGGAACCAGACTGCTACAAACCAGGTAGCAGGATTCCAGATCAATGGCAATGGTCTCTTCAATGGCGGGCGTATAGGCATAGGTACTACATCTCCTGCGTTTCCGCTCGAGGTGCGGGATACATTTACCACTGCTTTCAGTACAGATGCGATGCTATCGGCAGCCATAGGAGATCCACAGTTTCAGCTCGTAGCCCGCAAAGGGATAGTGGGCAATAGCGTAGACGGCATCACTAATGAGATAGGAGTGGCCTATGGGGGTACCCTGGCCAGTGCGATGATCAGGTTTCACAGGGCCATCTTTGGCACAGATGGCTATATGAGCTTCTCTACCAATAATGATACAGAGCGCATGCGTATAGACAATAGTGGCAATGTAGGTATCAATACTACTGCGCCTCAGACCAAACTACACGTCTCCGGTGGGGGCCTGCTGGTAGAGGGTACCACTGGTGCTATACCGGCATCAGGTGCCGGTACGCGACTGATGTGGTATCCGGCCAAAGCTGCTTTTCGTGCAGGCGCTGCCACCGCCACAGAGTGGGACGATGCCAATGTGGGCACGTATAGCTTTGCTACAGGCATCACCACTACTGCCAGTGGCGCCTATGGCAGCGTAGCTATGATCAATCAGGCCACGGCCAGCGGCTCCAGTTCCTTTGCCGCCGGCTGGCTGGCTACTGCCAGTGCGAGTGATGCGGTAGCTATCGGATCGCACAATACCGCTGCTGGTGTCAATAGCCTCGCTATGGGATACGGATGTACTGCCAGCAGTCAATACAGCATGGCCATGGGGCACTCCAGCCAGGCCGTAGGCTATGGTGACGTAGCGATAGGCGAGTCCAATGTCGCATCGGGCGGCGATGCTACCGCATTTGGCGCGCTCGATACGGCATCGGGCACCTTTAGCACGGCACTGGGCTGGGCCTCACGGGCGGGCGGGCGCTACAGTTTCGCCGCAGGCGAGGCCAATAAGGCTATGGGCTGGGCCAGTGTGACACTTGGCGAAGGCAATGTCGTGACCTCCTCAGATGCCACAGCATTTGGTGCGCTGAATAAGGTCTACCACAACTTTAGTACGGCAGGTGGCGAGTATTGTGTCATCACGGGCCAGTATAGCACCTGTATGGGCTATCTGGATACAGCCAGCGGCACCTTTAGTGATGCGTTTGGAGCCTTTACCAGGTCGGGTGGCACGGCTAGTTTCACAGCCGGCTATGGTACTATAGCCAGCGGCAATGAAGCTGTGGCGATCGGCTACTTTGACACAGCTACAGCTACCACGGCAGTGGCGCTGGGCAGTAGCAATAATGTGAGTGGCGCTTACTCCGCAGCTATGGGTGTGTCAAACAAGGTGAGCGGTGTCGCCGGCATTGCGCTGGGCGGTTCCAATACTGTCTCTGGCAACAGCAGCGTGGCCATAGGCAATAACAACACTGTGCCCTCTTTTGGTGAGATGGTGGTGGGGCAGTACAATACCAGCTATACACCGTCATCTGCTACAGGCTGGGTCAGCACAGACCGCCTTTTCACGATAGGCAATGGTACCTCTACTGCTGCTACCAGCAATGCGGTGACAGTGCTCAAAAGTGGCAATGTAGGCATCGGCACAGCTACACCTGCCGCACCGCTCCATATCGCTACGGGCCTGAGTACCGGTATGACCACACCCAGCCTGACACGCACCTATTTCAACGCAGGCTCGGGCACAGGCGGTTTCACTGCCGGCACCTCTACCAGCGGCAATATAATGGTAGAGGCAGATGGCTACTACTGGGCCAACGGCGGCGGCTATGTAGCCACATCTGATGAACGCATCAAAAACATACGCGGCCTGACCGATAATGCAAAGGACCTCGAAACTATACGGCAGATACGAATCACTGACTATACCTATCGCGATGTAGTAGCCAATGGCGACGCTCCTCAGAAAAAGGTGATAGCTCAACAGCTAGATACAGTATATCCGCAGGCTGTGAAGAAGAATACTATCCCCCAGTTCATACCAAACATCTATCAGAATGCGGTCAGCTATACAGCCACAGACAGCCTCCTGACCATCCGGCTGTCAGATGAAGTATGCACCACCCGTGACATGCAGCCAGGTAGTATATGCAAGGTATATGCCTATGGCAAGGAAGATAGCGCTGGCCGCGATATAAAGGGCCGCATAGTCAGTGCGGATGCGCATCAGCTGGTACTACAGGTAGATAGCTTTGATAGTGATAGGTATGATAGCAGGCTATTCGTCTACGGCACGCAGATACATGACCTGCTGTCCGTAGACTATGAGGCGATAGCGATGCTCAATGTATCCGCCACGCAAGAGCTGGCCCGGCAGGTAGAAATACTCAAAGCAGAGAGAGAAACCCTCCGCGCTGAGATGGCCGCACTACGCGCAGCTCACAAGGATCAAACCGATCTCATGAGGGTAATGAAAGCTCAGATGGATGCCATAGGTGAAAGATTCAATATCACTACGGGCAGATAGGGGCAGTATTTATATTATCAGGGTTAGGGCGCTTTCTGCATTAGCGGAAGCGCCTTTTTATTCCATTTGAGATACCTGCGGATAGCATCTCCGTTGGTAGGGTTGGGAGAGGTGTTGTATTTATTATATTCGCTTTGATGCAATTCACAGCCAGAGACATAGCTGCACTGCTCGGAGGCCGCCTCGAGGGCAATCCCGACCATGCCGTGACCACTATAGCCAAGATAGAAGAAGCCCACCAAGGTGCGCTCTCCTTCATAGCCAATCCAAAGTATGAGCAGTTTGCTCAGACGGCGCCTGCTGGTATCCTGCTGATAGGAGAGTCGCTGGCAGTGACCAATGACAGGATAGGTGCTATCATCCGTGTGAAAGATCCCTATGCAGCTTTCACTACGCTGCTGGAGCTGTATCAGCAGGTCATGGCATCTGCACAGAAGAATGGCATCCAGCAGCCATCGCACATCGGTCAGAATACCAAGCATGGCGATGGCCTGTTCCTGGGTGCCTTTGCCTATATAGGAGACAATGTGACCATCGGTGCCAATGTCCGCATCTATCCATCTGCTTTCATAGGCGATGGCGTGACCATCGGAGATAACACCACGATCCACGCTGGCGCGAAAGTCTACGAAGGCTGCCGCATAGGTAAGGATTGCACTATCCACGCAGGTGTGGTGATAGGCGGCGATGGCTTCGGCTTTGCCCCGCTGGCAGATGGCACTTTCAAAAAAGTACCGCAGCTCGGCATCGTAGAGATAGGCGACCGCGTAGAGATAGGCGCCAATACCGTGATAGACCGCGCCACCATGGGCGCCACCGTAGTGCGCGATGGTGTGAAGCTGGACAACCTGATCCACATAGCGCACAATGTAGAAGTGGGCGACAACACCGTGATAGCCGCGCAAACAGGTGTCTCAGGGAGCACACGCATTGGCAAACAAGTCATGATAGGCGGCCAGGTAGGCATCGTAGGCCACATCCGGATAGCAGACGGTGTCAAGATCAATGCCCAGAGCGGTGTTTCAAAATCCATAGAGACTGAGGGCCGCGCTGTGACAGGCTCTCCCGCCGGCGACTTCCGCGATCACTACAAGGGTCTCGCTCATATCAAGCTCATACCAGAGCTGATGAAGCGTATAGCGGAGCTGGAGAAGAGGCTGGGGTAAGGCCTTGTTGGCGGGCCTTTTAGCACCACTTAAAGTACAAGATGAGTATATCCTTCCTGACGTACCTTGCTATATAGAGCAGGACAGGGAGTCATTATCTTTCAGGGCACAATTGATGTCCGCTTCCATACTGCTGGCGGCTTTCACCGTATAGTTTATGGTGCCTGTTGTGTTGTTGTTGTAGCAGTGGCAAGTGTACGCTTTGCGGCAGCCGCTGCCACCTATCAGGGCAACTACAGAGAGCAGGAGTATCAGCTTCTTCACAGAGTATGGTATTTAAAGATGATATAGATACCTGCAAAATGAGCAAATAAATAGTGAGATGCAAATGGCAGCTATCTTTATCAGTGTTACAACTTCTCCAGTCTATACTTCCTCGTCCTGTTGATGCTGAGGATGTAGACGCCTGCGGCAAGGTTGGCAGGTGGGGCGATCTCCCAGATGTTATTGATGAAGGTGATGGTCTGGGCGGAGCCGCTCCATACTTTCTGGCCTGAGATGTCGTAGAGTTCTGCTGTATTGAGGCTATCGTGCAGCAGGTCTGTCATGACGATCTTTAGTGTACTGGTAAAGGGATTGGGAAAGACGCGGGTATAGTTGACATAGGTCAGTGTGTCCTGCGGGTAGAGCTCCTTTAGTTTGTCATAGGCCATACCAAAGTCAGGTATGCCGTAGCCATAGTCTGCATCAGGGTGGGTGTACTGTGTACAGCTCTGGCGGACGATGTCTACCAGCTCCATATTGGGTACAGAAGGGAAGGCTTGCCTCAGGCAGGCGAAGGCTCCCGCCGTGATCGGCCCGGAAAAAGAGGTGCCATAGTTTGCAATGATCGTGTTAGACGGGCTGACCAGATTGGCAGGTGCGCCCTGGGCGCATACGTCGGGTTTCACCTGCCCAGAGGCGTTGGGCCCACGGCTGCTGAAGGAGGCGATCTGTGCAGACGGAGCTACCGCCCCTACGGTCACTCCGCTATCAGCGTCACCCGGAGTGGCTATATAGTGCCAGGCGTTTGCGCCTTCATTGCCGGCACTGTTTACTACTATGATGCCCTTGGAGGCGGCTGTATTCACCGCACGTGCTATGGGTGTGGTATGGCCTGTCATGTCTGCATAAGTGTGGCTGTCTGCAGAGTCTGACTGGTCAAACGTGGTATAGCCCAGCGAGGTGGAGAAGACATCTGCCCCCATGCTGTCTGCGCGCTCTGCCGCGGCGGCCCAGTAGTACTCCTCTGCGATGGTCTCAGACCTGTTATCCTCCGTCTGGAAGAGCATGAACTGCGCATTGGGCGCTGTACCTACGATCGTGTAGGGTACATTGGCGGCTATGCAGGAGAAGGTCTCCTCACCATGCGGGTTAGCACGCGGATTGCCATAGACCTCAAAGGTGTCAAAGACAAAGTTCCAGGTATAAAGCAGCCTCCCCTCCTCAAATACACGGCGCATGTAGTGACTGCTGTCTGCATAGAGGAAGCCTGCATCCATGATGGCTATCACCACGCTGTCTCCCCAGTAGCCGAGGCCATGGAGGCGATCCAGGTGTATCATAGTGGTCTGGCGTGTAGCCGCTCCATAAAAGGTACTGTCTGTAGTAGGTGTTGCAGTTTTGCTGATGCGAGGTGCATCGAGCGCTTTGTACATGGTATTGGCCCCGCCGCGGCTGAGTACTTTCACCGATGAGACAAAGGGAAAAGCCCCGATGCGCGTGGCCACCGATATATCATCGGTACGGATCAGCAGGCCATTGGTCCAGCGCAGCGTAGCAGCTACGCGGCAGAGCGGTGCTATCTGGCGTACATAGGCACCACTGACGGGGATGTCATTTGGCGCTATGGGTATGTGCTGCTGCCGGCGCCGCTCCAGCGCTTTGGGCGAGAGGAAAGCCTCCGGGTGCCCCAGCGTATATTGGCTTTGCTCTTTGTCACGCAGCTGTACATAGCAGGTATATGTCTGGGCTATGCAGGGCTGTGACAGGAGCAGTGTGAGGACTGACAGGACGAGGACCAGAGGAGCGCGCGAGGTAGCGTTTATCATTACTTAAAGGTCGCTAATATAGGGGATATGAAATGCTAAAAAAGCTTGCTAGTTGCCATAGGCGCGCAGCCTCCACCGGATACGAAAGCCGGTGGCCTTGTTAGGTGTATTCCACGAGGCAGACACATCCTGCTTATTGATCACCTCCCACTCCTTGTACATGAGGCCTACATGGAGGGCGTAGGTCTCACGGCTGAGCTTCTTATTGATGAGATTTTCCTCATTGACCTCAGTGACCACCAGCGCTGAGTCAAAGCCAAGGCCATTGATAGCTTTGGGACTATTGACCTCTGAGTAGGTGTAGGTCCAGCCTGCATAGGTCTGGTAGATGTCTGAGGTGGTATCAGAGGCGGGCAGGTAGCTATTGCCATTCCACGTGATGCCATTCACAGGGGGGAAGACCAGCTTGATAAAGTGCAGGTCGTCTTCTACCTTTTCATACGTATTGCGCGTGAGGAAGCTGTACCAGGCCCGGTCTACTACACTCAGCGAGCTGGTCGTGTCATAGCGCTTGCTCACCTCTATGCGGTAGGCCACATTGCCCAGGTTGTCATAAAACGAATCAGATATCAGCTCCTGTATCTGGTAGTGTACTGTATCTACGGTCTGCACAGGGTCCGAATAGCTGTAAGTGATAGAGTCTACATCAAAGATCAGGTAGTGGCCTACATGCTGCGGCGCATAGTCATAGAGCATAGGCGAGAGGGTCATCTTGTCGGTGTCCTGCTTGCATCCGGCCAGGGCCAGCAGGGCTGCTATGATAAGGCTATAAGAGACTCTACGGGTCATGCGCTGATTTGTATAGACTAAGTTATAAATAAATCGCAACTGTGGTAGGCTGGTACATATAGCTAGCACCCTACAGTACAATGTGATACGGCCCGGGCAGCCAATAGTTCGCCCGGCACAAAGGGTTACTTGTCTGCCTCTATGTCAAAGCTGGAGAAGATATTGCCACCACCTATCACATCGTCTCCCTCATAGAAGACGGCACTCTGGCCCGGCGCGATGGCAGATACCTCGTGCATAAACTCGACCTTAATGCGGCTATCCTTTTGATAGAGCAGGCTGGACTCGCCGTCGTGCTTGTAGCGGACCTTGGTCAGTGCCGGGGTGCGGTCTGATAGGTGCTCGTACTTTTGCATATTGAGGTTGCCTACCCACATGCCATTGCGGTTCAGCTCGTGCTCCTCGCCGAGGACTACGGTATTGGTCTCAGGGATGATCCCGGTGACAAACATAGGCTTGCCAAAGGCTACGCCGAGGCCTTTCCTTTGCCCTACAGTGTAGAAGGGATAGCCCTTGTGCACGCCGAGCTTATTGCCTGCTGCGTCTACGAAGAGGCCACCGTCTACCCGCGCCTCGAGGTCAGGCATGCGGCGCTTCAGGAAGCCCCGGTAATCATTGTCAGGTACGAAGCATATCTCAAAGCTCTCGGGCTTATTGGCTATATCCAGATAGCCCATCTCGCGGGCCATCTGCTTGATCTCCGGCTTGTGGTACTTGCCCATGGGAAACTTGGTACGGCTCAGGCAAGCCTGAGAGATACCCCACAGCACGTAGCTCTGATCCTTATTGAGGTCGAGGCCCCGGCTGACGTAGTGGCGGCCATGGGCAGCATTCAGCTGGGCATAGTGGCCGGTGGCTATGAACTCGCAGTCCATAGCGTCAGCCCTCTTGAGCAGGGCCTCCCACTTGATATGTGTGTTGCAGAGGACGCACGGATTGGGTGTGCGGCCAGCCATATACTCTCCTACAAAGTTGTCTATCACATAGTCGCCAAACTCATCTCGGATGTCTACGATAAAGTGGCTGAAGCCCAGGTCTACGGCTATGGCCCGTGCATCATTGATAGAGTCCAGTGAGCAGCAGCCGGTCTCCTTCTTGGAGCCGCCGGAGGTGGCATAGTCCCAGGTCTTCATGGTGATGCCTATGACCTCATAGCCCTCCTCATGCAGCATGACGGCTGTCACGGTACTATCTATACCGCCGCTCATGGCCACCAGTACTTTTCCTTTCTTGCTCATCGGGCCTGCAAAGATAGGCCATAGCAGCCATTAAAGCTAATGTATGTGGCAACACTGTTTGACCGGGCAAGTTTTCCGACTATAGAGGGTGGTGATGCGAAAATGACCACCCCTATGTATGTGGCTGGTAGTCAATATGGTTTATAAGGTGTTGTAACAGTGTCTTTTGTGGGTAAATATTTAAATGCAAGTATTGGCTTTAATAGTAAAAATTGCTATATTTGTAATGTCTTTTTGACCGCAAAAGCTTTATAAACGCAAAAGCGTGGAAACGCAAAATCGGCAAATGGATAAGAGGATCAGTTGCCAATGCTTGGTCGTAGTCTCTGGGGGCGGGTCGCCCTTTCAGGGCTTTAATACAGAATATTTTTTCATTTTTTTTAACCCAAACTGAATCTATGTCAGCTGAAAACGGAAACCGCTATGCGGAAAAATGGACCTACGAGGCGACCATGAAGGCGCTCGAGAAGATCAACACCTTTGCCATGATGGATGATACGCTCTACCTGGGCATGGCGCTGGCGCGCGCGGGCTACTATGATGATATCTGGCGCTACTGGCGCAAAAAATGGGCGCGCCACTATGAGATCATCCATGAGATGAAGATGCTGATGCAGCACTTTGAGGCGCGGATATATACCAATACGGCGCATGGCAAGATACCGCTGCGGCTGGGCATCTTCACTCTGCAGCATCACTACGGCTGGGGCCGGGAGCCGCAGCAGGAAGATATAAGTTATGTGGCGGAGGCGGATAGGCACCTCTCCCAAACCCTCTCCAAAGGAGAGGGCTTAATGCAAACAGCCGACCTCTCCCAATCCTCTCCAAAGGAGAGGGCTATAATGCAAACAGCAGATGACTCTCAAAGGCTGTTTAAAGAAGAAGATTCAAACGTGAAGGCGGTCAGTGTAGATGAAGTCATACCAGAAACAGAAAATGAAGCAGCGGCATCCGCCGCAGCTAAGAACACAAAGCGCTATCCTATAGAGCTGACGCCGGAGGAACTGCAGATGGAGGTGGGGATCTCTGATGTCCGTGAGATAGAGCGTCGCCTGCGGGAAGAGGACCCGGAGTTGGCAGAGTTTGACGATCTGGATGAAGATATGGAGTGGGAGGTGTCGACGCCGGAGACGTATAAGGGGTAGGAGTTGCCTGGTAAATGTGCCTTGTAGCGGTTCAAACGCTATGCAGAGGTGCCACGCTATACAAATTTCATGGTGGCGCGCTCCCTGATGCGGGCCAGTGCCGCATCCCACAGCGCTACACGTGCGGCAAGGGCTTTTTTGACAGCTTCAGTAGCTTCATGCCACCGGCGCTCGTCAGTGCCGCAAAGTTCTGCGGTCATCTGACAGGCCAGCTGTGAATGATGGCCACCATCTACCTCTATGTGACGCTCTATATAGTACTCCAGCGTACCGAGCTGACCGCTGAGTGAGTGATTGAGGTCTCTGATCAATGCCAGAAACATATCTGGTATGAGGTCCTCCCGCCCAAAGGTGAAAACAGCGGCCTGGAGGTGTGTCTGCTGCGAGCCGATCACATCAAAGGTGCTGCGCATAAAGGTGCGTACGCCCTCGTTCAGCCCGGCGTGCTGGGCGGCAGTATCTACGGCACAGCCGTCTCGTACCTGTGCTATAAAGGCATGTATAGGCTGGTGGTCTGCGCCGGACTGCTGCATGGCATCAAGGTATAGCTCAAAGTGGCTGACACGCCGGCCGTGCTGGTCTATATCGCTCTCCTCTCCGGTCACTATCTCATTGATGAGGTAGCGCGTCTGCGCACTGCCTACCGGCACCCATGGCAGGGTGACGCAGGTGAGCGAGCGCTGAAGGGATTTGAGCAGGCTCATGAAGTCCCATACGGCGAAGACGTGATGCTGCATGAAAATGTGCAGATCCTCTATGGTACGGATATGATCGTAAAGCGGGTGGTCTATGATCTGCTGCCGCAGCGTAGCTATCTCTGCGCGCAGGCGCTCTATATATATATCACTCATCCTATTACTCTACTGATGCGCCGCGAATGTAATGGAGAAATGCTACAATGAGCCTATAGCAGGGCGAAAAACACAAAGGGAATAAGAAGAAATGATAGGAGCCAGGCCAGCGCAGAAATGAGAAAACGCCACCGGGAGGCCTTAAATAAGAAGAATAGTAGCAAACTTAATACGGTGGCGCCTGCAAAGGCAATGAATAAAGCAGGTTTCATGATGTAGCCGACGTCATCAGAAAGTAATATGAATAGGAGGGATTGCATGTTTTTTCGATTTCAAGAAATGGTCCCTAGCTTTTTCCTTCCCACTCCTCATAAAACTGCTCCAGGTAGTTGATCATAAAATCGTGGCGTTTTTGCGCCATTGTCTTACCGGTGGCGGTATTCATCCGGTCTTTGAGCAGCAGGAGTTTTTCGTAGAAGTGATTGATGGTAGGTGCAGCGGAGTTTTTGTATTGCTCCTTGGTCATGTGCAGGTCGGGCGCGATATCCGGATCGTATAGTGCGCGGCCTTTGTAGCCGCCATAGCTGAAGGCGCGGGCTATGCCTATCGCGCCGATAGCATCAAGGCGGTCGGCATCTTGCACCACGTCGAGTTCTGTAGAGTGAAAGGTGCGCTCCGTCTTGCCGCCTTTAAATGAGATATTGCGGATGATCTCCACGACATGCGTGATCACCTCCTCCTCCACGCTGATAGAGCGCAGCCATGCCTCTGCCCGCTGCGGACCTATCTCCTCATCACCACCATGAAATTTGGAATCAGCTATATCATGCAGCAGCGCTGCCAGCTCTGCCACATAGGTGTCACAGGCTTCGTGCGCCGCTATTTCTTTGGTGGTACGCCATACGCGGTAGATGTGGTGCCAGTCATGGCCGCCCTCTGCTGCAGAGAGCGTGGCCTTGACGTAGTCTACGGTGTCATTTATCTTTTGCTGGTGCTTCACGGGCGGGCAGGGTTGATTCTTCTTTGGTGGATTTGAGTGTGTCCATTGATTCCTTATACGCTTTGCGGCCTACGTCTATCAGCTCTGCTGCGCGATAAAACTCAAACACTGACGCCGCCGTACGTGGTATTTCTATGAGGATATCTACGGGGTGCATCTGCAGCATGATCTCTACCAGCCGGTCCAGAGAGGCATCATAGGACTCACTCAGCAGCTCAAACATAGACAAAGATGGCAGATTTGTGATCTGTTGTACTTCTTTGGTAGTGACGCGCTCTGCCGCATTTTCGGGTTTGGCAGGGGCTTCATCCTGTGTGCTGTCATTGTCTTTCTCTCCGGAGAAAAAGCTTTTCAGTTTGGCTATGATCTGGGCGGCGCTGCTTTCCGTCTCCTCCGGCGTCACCGTCTGCGTAGCCACGTCTGCCACCAGGTCATGCGGTACTGCGCCGTTGAGGTTCACTGCCACTACTATCGCATCATCCCTCCGCTGAAATATATCTACCGGCAGCGGATTGAGCACACCGCCGTCTACATACAGTCCCTTCTCGTGCGCTATCGGAGTAAATACACCCGGTATACCCGACGAGGCCCTGATAGCCTTATACAGATCTCCGCTACTGAAGTGTATCTCCTTACGCGCGATGATATCCGTCGCTACCGCTATGAATTCTATGGGCAGGTCCTCTATATTGCGCGCGCCTGACATCTGCTGCAGCAGTCCGAATATCTTTTCACCTTTCACAAAACCTGCCATGGAGAAGGTGATGTCAAAGAGGCGGTACACGTCGCTCTTGGTCTGCCTGATCAGCCAGTCGGTATATTCCTTCATGATGCCGGCGCAGTACAGGCCACCGATGATGGCTCCCATAGAGCAGCCATACACGCCTACTATCTCATAGCCCTCCTCCTCCAGCATCTGTATCACACCTATGTGGGCTATGCCGCGGGCGCCGCCACTGCCGAGTACGAGTTGCACTTTTTTCTTGCCGTTCATACTGATAAAAATATCTCAAAAAACTATTCGCGGTAAATGATACCCGTCAACGCCCGAAATCTATAGGGGAGCCATTTGGCTAAATATTTGTTATTAACAAATTCTTAAAACGCATTACATGAAACGCATTCTGCTATATGGAGCTACGGGCCGCACAGGCCGTCATGTACTGGACCTGGCACTACAGCGCGGCTATGAGGTAGTGGCGCTGGTGCGGGATAGTAGCAGTATCACCGCCGGTAGCGAACGGCTCGCGGTGATACAAGGCGACACCACCAGCCTGGATGATATACGCCGCGCCATACAGGGCTGCGATGCGGTGCTGAGTACGCTCGGAGCGCTGCACCAGACTGATATACTCAAACTGGGCAAAATAGACCCGCCGCATACCCTGGAGCGCAGCATGAGGCCTACCATACAGGCGATGAAAGAAGCCGGAGTGAAGCGCATCATCGTACAGACTGCGCTGGGCGCAGGTGATAGCTATCCCGATGTGCACTGGGTCATGCGCCTGCTCATGCGCTGGACCAGGTTTAAAATAGTCTACGCCGACCACAATATGCAGGAACAACTGCTGCAGGAGTCCGGCTTTGACTGGACCTTTGTAAGGCCCGTGGGATTAAATGACAAAGACGAACTACGCAAACTACATATAACACTCCACGGCGCGCCACCATCCTTTCAGATCAGCAGGAAGCATGTCGCGCAGTTTATGCTAGACTGCCTCGATAAGGATCTATACATACATCAGGCACCAGCAGTCTCTGAAAAGTAACGTCATTGCTTTTCTTTCAGAAACTCATCCGTGAAATGAGCCTTCTGTTTCGGCTGTGCAAATTTATCGGCATTATATGTCTGTGAGTTGCCGCGCGGTATGGATAGTGAGGCCCAGCTCTCAGCGGCCATCTTGCCTATGAAGACGATCTGCCCTATGTGGTAAGGATAGTGCGCCAGTTGCCTGTTGATCGCTTCTGTCACGGTGTGCCCCTGATTGCGGATGTAGATGATCTTAGAAAGATCATCGTCTGTGAGTGATCGCAGCGTATCCAGAAATACTTTCCAGCCTTTGTCCCAAAGCGCTATCATTTCTTCCCGTGTCTTTATGTGTGCTTCAAATTCCCCATCGCGGTTGCGCCATTCCTTTTCGCCATCTGTAGTGAGGAAGTCGGTCCAGCGGCTGAGCATATTGCCTGCGAGGTGCTTGACGATCGTAGCAATGCTGTTACTCTCTTCATTGTACTGCCAGAAGAGTTTTTCGTCCGGTAGCTGCGCAAAGGTTTTTTCGCCCAGTAGCTTGTAGTATTCAAACTGCTTGGTCACGCTCTGCAGATAGTCTGATGACATATGATTGGTTTTATTGGTTGAATAATATTAAAGACGATTATACTAGCGCAGGGATTTTACCCGCTCCTCAAAAGAAACCGGTGCGGGCAGAGGGGCTACCACGCTTTCAAAAAACTGTGTCAGCTCATCAGAGTGCTTGTGTCCGCTCCGGGTGCGGAGGTTGTAGTGTACCAGCCGCGTCCACATGACGGCTTTGATCTGTGTCTTGGCCTCGTTCCACATCACAGCCTCTACCATCAGGGCCTTGTCTGTGAAGCCCGTCAGGCGTGTCTGTATGGTCACGATCTCCATCAGCTCAGCCGGAGCCAGATAGGCTATCTGTGTCTGCGCCACCACCCACGAGAGGCCTTGCTCACGCGCCAGCTTGTATACATCAAAGTCATAGTAGCTCATGAGCTGGTCCTCGCGGGCGTTGATGATGTAGTCTATGTAGCGGGCATTGTTGAGATGGTTAAACGGGTCGCAGTCCGGAAACCGGATCACGGACTGGCTTTCGAGTTCTTTGGGCAAGGTTGTCGTAGTCATGTTGTTTTATGTTTTGGATTATAAATCGTTTAAAAAATACCTATCGGTATATTTTGTATCAAAAAAAATCAAGGCCTCAATCCCTGAATAAAATTTTCGAGGTAGCGCATAGCGATACGTAGCTCTGTGGCCCGGCCGTGTACTTTGGCCTGCATCACAGCGCCCTCTATCAGCGACATCAGGATCACAGCCACCTCAGTAGGATTCACATCTTTGCGTATCTCTTTGCGCTCTATGCCGCGCTTCACCTGGTTTTCCAGTGACTTCTTCCAGAACGTCAGCGCTTGTGAGGTTTTCTCCCGCAGGGCCGGATGCGTATCGTCGGCCTCCACAGAGGTATTGAGCAGCGGGCAACCAGCCTTGAGGAATGGTATCTTGAGAAAGTCACTATACACACGCGGATAGACCAGCAGCCTGTCCACACCATTATCCTGCGCCATGATCCGCTCGCGCAGATAGGCCGTGACCCTGCCAAAATTATAATCAAACACTGCCAGCGCTACCTCATCCTTATTCTCAAAATTGCCATAGATACTGCCCTTGGTCAGGCCTGTAGCGGCAGTGAGGTCATTCATGGAGGTGCCCGCATAGCCCTTCTCATTAAAGATAGGTGCTGTACGCTCTATGATGTACTGCCGCGTGCGCTCTGCCTTGGATAGTGTCTCGCTCATTGCTTAGGCAAATGTAATGGATTATACCGATTGGTATAATTTATTTTTAGCTAGAAATATTTACCATGCAGCCAGCTATGATATGGGGGTAAGCCTATGTCTGCCCGATCCCTGTTAGCTCGGTCCAGCGCAGCACCCTGTGGCACATACTTCAGGTCAAAATCGGAGCCGGGCGGAAAGTAGTAGTAGACCGGTGCCTCCTGGCCAGCTATCATGCACCTGTCGCAGGTATACGCGTAGGTGTTTGCCAGCATCTTGCCATCCCTGACCGCTTGCTGCAGTTTGGTCTTGATCAGCTCAAAATGATCCCGGCGATCTATGTGCATGAATAACGCAGCACTCATTCCCATCAGCGAATCCGCCTCAAATATGGGATAACCATATCGAGCCATGTACCATCTGAGCAGTTCAAAGTTGATGCTATCATCAGCTACCGTCTCTGTGGTCACACCATTGCGCCGGTGTGCCTGGTCGCGCAGTATCATCTCTGCGAAAAGGCTGTCAGTATCAAAACCTGAGACAAGTTTTTTACCGCCTGTGTGGAGAGGCACGACTGGCGGTGAAGAGGCGATGGGAGGACCTCCTTCCTCATGGCAGGCTACTGCCCCTGCCGATAGATTGATAGATGAAAGCCTCCCCGCTCCACGATAGTACACATAGCCGCCGCCGCTGCCGGTGATCTGTAGCTCGTGGTCGCTATATACCTCTGCTGGGGCGAGCGTAGTATGTCTGATGCGTACCAGGTCCGCTTTTAGCTCGTAGGCAGAGAGCTGGCCGCTGCCTGTGTGGAGGATATCCATTTCCTCTATATCTCCTGTCAGCGTAGTGGTCCGTGCATTGTTGATCTCAGCTACCAGATGTGTATAATTGATACCTCCGGGCTGCAATGCGCCCTCCGGTCCCGGCAGGTGGGCTACTTTGTGGCAGGCTACCTTGACATGTATTGTGATAGGAATGCTCCCCGTCACCTTGAGCTGGCCTCCGTGGCAGATCACGGGCATGGTGATATCACTCCGCTGATCAGTGATAGCGTGTATCGCCAGCGACTGTATAGTGCGGATATCTACGTGTATGATCAGCTTTGTATACCGCTCTATCGCCGTGCCCGGCCGGAGGCGCACATGGGCAGCTGCCGCTGTCTCTGTCACATCTATATACTGCTGCAGATTCTGATCAGCCTCGGTAGCGATGAAAAAATCCGAATAAGGATCATCACTCGTCACGATCTGAAATGGCCCATCTATCGTGAGCGTCGTAAACTGTCCCACTTTTCGCTTCACCGTAGTGACCTGACCATCTCCTGTCACTGCCCCGCAGTGCAGGCAGAGAGATATAGTGAGGAGAAACAATAAATGCCTGGCATGAGTCATGCTCTGTTTGTTTCATTTCAGCTTTTCGGCGCTCTTGCCTATCATGATATTGAGGCTGGCGCGCAGGATATCTCCCATGCTGCGGCACTCCCCAAAGTCTACCTTATAATGTTTAGATAACTCGGCGCGGAGTTGTGATACTTTCTCCGCAGGAGCTATCGTGTCATGCTCCATGGCTGTGAGCAGTGACTGCAGCTGAGCACGAGACGCGATGATGCGCTGTGATATCAGGGTACGCTCCTCACTCTGGTACTGCTTGATCACCTCCTCATTGATATGCTTTTTGACCAGGCCTACCAGCTCTTTATTTTCCTTGAAGAACTGCGGCAGGTAGAGATTCTTACGGCCTTCGTAGCTCTGCTGGTCAAAGTCTATGGCGCGGATGCGAAACTGCACCTCTTCAAAGTCCGGCGTGATGTCAAAGACATAATTGTACGAGCGCATATCACCCAGCAGGCGGACAAAGCAGCGTTCATTAAACTTGACAAATTCCTTTGCGATACGTTTCTGGTTAAACTCAGGATTGCTCAGGTAGTTTGTGATAAAGACATCTCCCGGTATGCCCGCTATGTGCTCCTCTATCAGCGTATGTGTATCTACGAAGTAGTTGATCCTGCTGGGGGAGAGAATGTGCTCCAGCTCCAGGCCATACACGCGGCTGGCATCGGCCTGCTTGATATAGAAGTAGTCGTAGACGTCGTTGTAGTTATTAACGATCTTGACGCGGAAGGGGTTAGAGTTGCCAAAGGTACAGAAGTCTACGCGCTCTATATGCAGGTGCTTGTGTACGCTCTTGTCACCGCCGGTTTTCAGGATCGAGTAGATCTCCTTGAGGCCCTGATGCAGTTCGGTCGTTTCACTCTGCGAGTAGATGGCCGAGACCCAGAGGGTATCCTTGCCATGCTTGTCATATACCACCATAGAGTTTTCAAAGCGCTTCAGGTCCACATACTGCACCGGTAGCGGCCGCTCGCGGTCATACGTGCGCAGGTAGCTATGTAGCTCCGGCGAGACGCGGTACATGATCTTCTTCTTTGAGATGTGGGGTGTAGGAGCGCGCTTGGTCATAGGGGAAAGATAGTGATTAAGCGTCACTATTTTTGCGGTGTGGTCTTTCCGTTCTTGATGTAGATGGGAACAATTTTGGCTGGGTGGCTGCAGAGGAAAAGCAAAGCATCAAATGACATCATACGGTCCGTTTCATCTGCTGATAATCCTTTCTCAAGGATAGAAGATATAAAGTTATCAGCGCTAGCCTTATCATTATCTAGTAGCAGACTATATTCAAGGCAGCAAATATTGCTCCATAGCTCTATGTAAATATCTGGCAGTTTCCCCCGGCCTATGAAGTAATTCGCGAACTCCTTTCTATGATCCCGGACATATGACAGTCCAGCTGCTCCGAGCCCTTCCGCATAGGCACCATCAGCTCTATGATACGATTTAGCAATAGTCACGAAATAGAATCCCTTGTGGTAAGTATCCATTTTAGGAAAGCTATCGAGAATGGTCAAAAATGAGAAATCATTGGATGAGGAGAATAGTGAAGGCTTATCTAAATAAATATCCTTTACCAACGAAAATGTATTGCTATCGGCCAGTATTTCTTTGATGTGAAAGCGCTTGATAGAAGCTCTGCTTAGCCCAATATCACGAGCGACAGAATCATGCGACGAAAAGATCAACAGGGCTACCGCTATCATAGTAAAGGCGGTCTTGCCTATCATTTTCAAATCTTCAAATCGGCACATCTTCAAATACTCTACACCTTATACACCACATCCAGGTATTTCTTCAGTATATCCGTCACTACACCGCGGAATGGCAGCGTAGCGGCAAGACCATACACCGGTGCGAGGCCTTCCTTGTTGCCCGGATTGGCCTTGACGTAGGCTACTGATTCTTTCAGGTCAAAGATGAAGCGCTCCTTCACGCCCGGCTGCGTATGGCGTAGCGTGAGCGCTATGTGAAAACAGGATGGCTTATGCAGGCCGTTGAGGCTCCAGCGCTTCTTGCCCATCTGGTCCAGCACCTCATATATATTCAGCGATTCATCGCGGCTCTTGATGGCAAAGATCCACAGCGGATCGCCCATGATCTCCAGCTCGGGGATAGATTTCAGCTCGGAGCGGATCCAGTCTGCTGTATCGAGTATAGCCTTAGTGGCTTTCAGGTAGCCCTCCTCGCCCATGCTCAGCATGGCAGCCCAGCAGGCGGCGCTCAGCGCACCGGGGCGGCTACCCGCTATGGTGGGCGACATATACAGTCCACCCGGCCACTCCGTAGCGGTGTAGTACATGTAGTGACGCAGCTCCGGCGAGCGGAAGAGGACCACAGAGGTACCCTTCGCGGCGTAGCCGTACTTGTGCGTGTCTACAGACATAGACGTCACACCCGGCAGGCGGAAATCTATGACAGGTACCTTGTAGCCCAGCTTCTCTGCAAACGGCGTGATAAAGCCACCGAGGCAAGAGTCCGTGTGGAAACCAATGCCGGCCTGGCGTGCGATCTCAGACAGCGCAGGAATATCATCTATGATGCCATGCGGGAAGGTAGGCGCCGAGCCCACCATCACGATGGTATTGCGGTTGATAGCGCGACGGGCAGCCTCTACGTCTATACCGTAGTCCGCGCGCATAGGTATGCGGACCTGCTTGATGCCAAAGTAGTGTGATGCCTTGTCAAAGGCCGTGTGCGCTGTATCGCACAGGATCATCTCCGGCGCGGTGATGCCCTGCTCGTAGGCGCGGTCGCGATAGCTCTTCATAGCCAGGAGGATGCTCTCCGTACCGCCGCTGGAAACCGCACCGCAGACCTGCGCGCCGTCAGGCGTATTGGCGCTATTCATCATGCCGGCTACCATACTCACGATCTCCGCTTCAAACTTGGTCGCGCTCGGGAAAATATCCGTGTGCAGCGGATTGCTCTGTGACTGGAGGGCGTAGACTTTATTGAGAAAGTCGATATGGTCTTTGTTGCCATTGTAGATGCCGCCAGAGACGTAGCCACCCTCCCAGGTCCCGATTTCATCGTCATGCATCTGCTGCATATCGGCGAGGATCTTTTCGCGGTCTATACCTTGCTTAGGGATAGTAGGGTAGGAGTCATACCGGCCACGATAAGGCTTCAGTGTATGCTCCAGCGTCGCTTCTACTTTGTCGCTTTCCTTCTGTATCATCTGCTGCACAGATCCTACATTCTTCATCTTCTTTTCAAAGTAGCGAGCCACCGGCTTTGGCAGCCAGCTCAGTCTTTTGGATATGGTTTCTATAGAGGCCACTTCAGAGTATTTAGTAGTTAGTATTATGTATTAAGACAAATGCGGTTGTTCGGTATTGAGTAGTGCGTATTGAGTATTGGGACGAATACAAGTAGCTTTTCATTTTCAAATTACCACATCTTCAAATTTTCAAATCATCATCGGTTCTTCTTCGCCTCCTTGGCGTATTTAAACTGATAGTACATTTGCATGCCCCATGCCTCCAGGCGATTGATGCTTTTGGCACCGCCCAGGTATTTGGCTTCTGTCCAAGCCTTGGCTGTTTTCTCCAGCAGCTGAGCGGCTATATATGCATCATCTACGGTACTGCCTATGCAGAGGCAGCGACCGTCTGGTAGCACAGCAGCGAAGCGGTTATTCAGCGCCCGGATCACAGACGCGATACCGGCGTCCTTTGCTATCCGTATCGATACGCCGAGTAGCTGTGCCTGGTCATCGAGTATCGGCGGTACCTCCTCTCGCAGTGCAGAGCCGTATTCCTGCTTCGTCACGAGTATGCACTGCACGCTCTTCTTCGCCGCAAAAATGGCCTGGTACAGCTTCACATCCTGTGTGGGCAGGCTATCGCGCAGTACGATCTCCTGTATCTGCACATCGCCCCAGCTACGGTAGCCGGCCTTGATGCTTTCTACATTAGCCAGGAAGCTTTCCTTCTCGTCCCTGATACTCATAACGCCGCAGTTTTCTTCTTAAAGGAATCTATATACAGCGCACAGGCATCTTCCAGTGTTTTGCATACAGTGAATACATCCTCCAGGCTTCGCCCTATACACACACAGCCATGATTGGCCATCAGCGCAGCATTGGCGTCCTCTATCGCTTTCTCCGTGCCAAAGGTGATAGCCTTTGAGTTTGGCAGCGCATAGGGAGCGGCCTTGATCACCGCAGCGCCCAGTATGCGCTGGTGCTCCGGGTCCAGCACCTGCACATCTTTCTGCGCAGCAGCTACGATGGAGGCGTACATCTGGTGGGTGTGTATCACGGCTTCTATATGCGGACGTTTCTTATAAACCTCGCAGTGGAGTTTTAGTTCGGACGAGGGCTTGATATGTCCCTCATATTTCAGGTCGTAGAAATTGACCGCCACCATATCTGCCGGTGTCAGCTCTGCATAAGGGCGGCCACTCGGCGTGATCATCATGTGCGTATCACTGATCCGCACGCTCACATTGCCCCAGGTGCGGGCCACGAGGCCCTCGCGCAGCAGGCGCTTGCCTGACTCGCATACCAGTACTCTTGCTTCCTCTGCGCTGATCATTTCTTCATCTTGCTAAATACCCTGTCAAAACGGTTCAGCGCATCGTCTATCACCTCGTCTGTATCAGCCATGCTCGTATACATACGGCTGCCGGCCAGTGTGATGATACCTTCTGCCGTGTAGGCCGCACCCATTTCCTCCATCATCTGCTTGCGCTCCTTGATCTCGGCCAGCACTTTGAGTATCTTCAGATAGTTGATCTTGACAAAGAGGGTACCCGCTGACTCCAGGTGACAGATGGAGCCCTGGTTGTATGCCACAAATGGCAGGTCATAGCGCTTCATCATTTCCTGCAGGCCCTTCGTAAGGCGATCACCCGCGCGACCCGCTTTCTCACAGGCATTCTGCTTTTCTATCTCTACCAAAGTATAATAACCGGCTACGCAGCTCAGCGGATTGGCAGCCATCGTGCCTCCCACTTTTGATTGCTTCTTCTTGGCACCGCCGAGGCCGGCAGCGAGGTACTCCATGTATTCTTTCTTGCCACCCAGGCCACCGGCAGATGGATAGCCACCGGCCACTACCTTGCCAAACACCGTGAGGTCAGGCTTGATATCAAAGTAACCCTGCGCACCGCTCATGCCCACGCGGAAGGCGGTCACTACTTCGTCGAATATCAATAACGCGCCGTACTTATCGCACAGTTCGCGTACAGCTTTGTTGTAGTTCTTTTGAGTAGGATAGGTGCCGCTCTCAGGGCCCAGCGGCTCGAGGATCACAGCTGCAGTGCCGCCGCGCAGTACATTGAGCTGCATGGTGCGTTCCAGCTGGCCGAGGTCATTAGGATATACCTCCTGTGTGTGACTGGTATAGGCACGCGGTATACCATGCGACTCAAAGCGCCCTGTACCCGGTATGCGGATGCCGTAGACCATCTGGTCCATCCAGCCGTGGTAGGCACCGCCCACTTTGATGATCTTCTTCTTGCCCGTGATGATACGCGCCGTACGCACCGCAGCGATCACAGACTCCGAACCGCTATTCAGCATGCGGAACATGTCCACCGACGGCATATGCTCGCAGATCATCTTGGCTATTTTCAGCTCATACTCGTGAAAGAGCCCTGTAGAAGGGCCACAAGTGTTCAGCAGCTCGATACACTTCTCGCGCACGATGGCAGGATTGCTACCCAGCACAGTAGGCCCACCGGCCTGTATGAAGTCTATATAGCGGTTGCCATCCAGATCATAGAGATAGGGGCCATCCGCTTTATTGAAAACGATAGGAAAGGGATAGTTGAATGCCAGGTTATGCTGCACACCACCGGGTATGTAGTTCATCGCCTCGGTGGTCATGACCTTAGACTTGGCACAGGTCCGCTCGATCTGCGCTACATAGGCATCGAGCACCGGCTTTGGTAAATGCCTCGGCGGCTGCGCCATGAGGTTTCTGAGCTGAGCGTAGACCTGATCGGTATCGTGATATTCTGATATGGCAAAGGACATAACTAATGAATAGTGAATAGGGAATAATGAATAATAAAATGCAAATGCTATATGTTTTTTTTAGCCGTCTTGATACTTGCAGTTAATAGTTTAAGAATTTCTTCAGCATCAGTATTGAGTGAGACATACAGTTTCTTTTCGATAAAGTCGGTCTCTTGCAATAGCTCTAGCCAATATAAGGCTTCGTTACATTCTTTTATAGCGATCGTAAGTTTATGGATGAAATCAGCTTTAGAGGCCGCATATTCCGCTTCTCGCACCATAGCGCCTACAGAGGTACCTGACCGCATGCATTGTTTGCTCATCACATACTCCTGCTTCGTCTCGCGTAGCAGGTTATAGAGCTTGACTATCCGTACCGCAAATAGAAACGATTTAGTTTTAAGTATATTTTCACTCGTAGGGTCTGTTTTATTATTCATTATTCTCTATTCCCTATTCACTGGCACATTACTTATTCCACTCCTTATACAGCGCCTTATTCGTCTCGTAGATCTTCACATAGTGGGCGAAGAGATCATCATACAGCTTCCTGTTCTCAGGGTTAGGCTGATAGACTTTATTCACCTCGGTAATAGCGGGTATCTCTTCTACTTTCAGCTTGCCCAGGCTCATGAGGGCGAGGAGGGCGGCACCGCGGCTATTGGCATTGAGCGGCTGCTTCATCTGCTTCACCGGCCGGTCAAAGACATCTGCCAGTATCTGGCTCCAGACCTCAGAGTTGGCACCGCCACCTATGAAGTGGATGAACTCAAACTTGCGCCCGCACAGCTTCTCCGCAAAGGTCAGCAGCCAGCGGTTATTGCAGGCGATGCCTTCAAACACCGAGCGGATCATGTGGGTACGGTTGCTGTTAAGTGAGAGGTTATGAAAGCCACCACGCGCATGATGGTCATCTACCGGAGAGCGCTCACCATTCAGCCATGGGGTGAAGATCACACCATTGCTACCTGCAGGAGCCTTGCTGGCCACCACATCCAGCCGCTTGTAGAAGTCTGCCGGTGCTTTCTCCACACTCAGGTCATCTTCATGGTAGAAGACATTGTTCTTGATAAAGTTCAGGCAGGCGCCGGTGGTTTCCTGTTCATTTACCAGCATGTATTTGCCGGGGATGCCGGAGGGGATACAGCCCATGTTGTGGAAGAGATCTGTCTTCTTCCACGGCGTATGGCAGATCAGCCAGCTGGAGGTACCGATGTACAGGTGCGGCTCAAAGTCCTTGACCGCGCCGGAGCCTACCGCTGCCGAGTGTGTATCCGGCGTACCGGATATCACCTTCAGGTCAGGCCGCAGGCCAAACTCCTCTGCCAGTTCTTTTTTGATAGTGCCGAGCAGTGAGTTGGTAGGTACGAGGTCGGGCAACTTCTCGCGGTCTATGCCGGAGATGCGCAGCAGTTCCTCTGAGTATTTTACATTGTTGATGTCGCGGTTATCAGTGAGCCAGTGCACAGTAATAGAGTCATACGAGGCGGCAAACTTGCCTGTAAAGTACAGGTTCAGGTAGTCCTTCGGCTCCAGAAACTTGTATGTCTTCTTATATACATCCGGCAGCTTCTTTTGTATGTAGAGGATATGCGAGATAGAGTCTTTGCCCGAGGGGCTGGGGCCGCCACCGGTGATGCGCACCCACTTCAGCGCCTTGCCTATGCCATAGCCGTCTATGCGGATCGGGCCGTGCATCAGCTTCTGCGCCTGCTTCGCTCCACGGCTATCCATCCAGATGATCGCATTCATCAGCGGCTCGCCCTTTTCATCCAGCGCCACGGTGCCTGACCACTGGGTGGTGATATTGAGGGCTATGATATCTTTCGGATCAAATTTGCCACGTTGGCGGATCGCGTTGTAGCAGTTTCTGATAGCGCTCACCCAGTCTGACGGGCGCTGCTCGCGGCCGTCTTCGCCTACCAGTATCAGCGGTGTCTCTTCAAATTCATAATCTATCATATGAGCCCGGCTGTCAAAGACGGACACTTTCGGGCCGGACGTGCCGAGGTCTATAGTGAGGATCAGCTCCTGGGGTACACTCATGTCAAGGTTTTGTTACCCCCGCAAACTAATAAAATCTATCGGTGAGTGAGGCGTCAGATTCAATAAAACCAATGCATAGAGCTATAAACGCCTCAGGTCTGTGAGGGTGTGAATTGGCTCAACTCGTAGATACCCAGCGTCTTCTCTATCTCAGCCACGCGCCCCACCATGGTGGCAAAACCATCCTTGCCAAAACGCTTCTCCTCATTGCGCTCAAACTCCTCGCCCAAGCTGTCATATTCATGGGAGGAGACCAGCTTGCGAAAGGCGGGGAAGAGCACCGTATCCTCTCGTGCCTCATGTGGCCGGTACATCAGCAGGAAGGAATACAGCAGCGGCTGAATCGTTTGGCCGGCTGGCCGGAGCGAGCCGGTCCCTCTGCTCTGTGAGAGCAAGTGGCTGGTGATTTCCCTGCCCCGGTCATGCTGCTCACGCAGAGTACGCACCAGGTCTGTCAGCTGCCCTGCTTTCTCAAAGCGGGGGAAAGTGATACTGCTCCTCCTGCCGCTCGTGATATTCCTCCACAAAGTCGTGCATTATGGTAGCAGCGGCAAATAGCTGCTCAGCGGGGAAGTCCAACCCCTGGCTGAGCTGGCGGTGGCAGGCGTCGTAGATCAGCAGCAGCTGGTTCAGCAGGCCGTGCTCCTGCATCAGGTCTTCGGGTGGGGATACTGCTTTGTCTTCGTGTGTATTGCAGGAGGGGAGTAGCAGGGTACTCGCTACGCCTATGATGCCCGCCGCGCCTAGCTGTATGAACTGGCCGCGGCCTATATTGCCGGATGGTGTGGATCGTTGCTCTCTCATAGCAGAGAGCACAGCAAGAATGATACCGATGCATGATTGTTTTAAAAAGCAATATCACTACGCGGTCAGCGTTATTCCATCATAGTATTGTCATAATAAACTGGCAAACTCGTGACCTGCCACACGCCACTTTTACCCTACCATCTCCTTATTTTTGAGTAAGTGAAAACAACAGAATATTAGTCCTTTGAAACGTACAACCCCCAGGACCACACATCCGAAGGGTTGTTTTACCACTAGATACTAAACCCGCTATAGCCAATGTCGTAACTGATACCTCACCCAAAGTACAGGCCATGAAACCCAACCCCATCTACCTGTCCGTGCATAGTCCCTGCCATGAGAAATGGAGTGATATGACCGCCACCACAGCCGGCGCTTTCTGCCAGAGCTGTAGCAAAGAAGTAGTGGACTTCAGCCGGATGTCTGACAGTGAGGTGATAGCATACCTGTCTACGCATCAACTATCCTGTGGCCGCTTCCGGAAGGATCAACTCGATACTCCGATCAGTGTGCCGGTACCGGACAGTGGTACCTTCCGTTGGAAAGCATTGCTACTTGGCATCTTGCCTATGCTGGCATGGCGTGCACTGCCGGCGGCTACACCATCACACCCGGTTTCAGACCAGCAGCCCGCACTTTCTGAGAAGAAGAAAGATACCATCGCTGCGCCAGTGCCGGTGATCCCCGACTCAGTAGTGGTGTGCGGCAGGATCACGGACTACGGCATGGAGCCTGTAGTGGGCGCCGAGGTGACAGTGCACTATCCTGCCGGAGGCCAAACGGGTAACGGAGCAAGGTCCGATGCCGATGGCTACTTTGAGCTGCATCTCACCAGAGAGGAGTACAAATACGGCGTGCCCTATCTGCGTGCTACTAATGACAGGTATGAAGACAAAACACTTTTGACTACTGAGGCCGTGCAGAACGTCAGGCTATTTCTGTCAAACGGACAGATGTTTTACGTTGGAGGAGCTATGTGGGGTACAAGTATTCTATCAGTGCCCGGCAGGGAGAGCATCTTTCAGCGGATGTCACGTACTGTCAGTGAGCAGGCTCACACATCCGCTCGGGACTTTACTATATACGGCACTGTCTGGGACCGTGGCCAGCCGCTCAGAGATGTCTCCATCAGGGTATTGGACTCTACGGGAGCCTTCTATGGTAATGGTGCCGTGACCGACTCAGCCGGTGCTTATAGCATACAAATCAGCAGGTCTGAGGAGCGGGAGCGGAAATACTACCTGGAGTACAGCCTCGATGGTCACTACAGACGCAATATATCCTTAGAAAAAGCTGCGACCAAACGTCTTGATATATCTCTCCCTGAGCTAGGACGCTACCCTACTCACTCTGTCACATTTGAAGACTTGACCCGCACTGAACTCTTCTTCCGTAGGTTGCAATACCATATGACAAAGCTGATGGGAAAGGTACATCACAAATAGACCTTTACGGCTGCATAAGCTATGCCGGTCAGCCCTGATACTCTCCGTAGATAGCCCGTAGCGTATCTGCCACCTCGCCGAGCGTAGCATATTGCTCTACAGCGTGTATCACGTGCGGCATGATGTTGCTGCCATCCACAGTAGCGTCTCGCAGTGCGGTCAGTGACTGCTTTACGGCAGTATTATCTCTTTTTGCACGGAGTGCAGCGAGCTTGTCTGATTGTACCTTGCGGATAGAGTCGTCTATGCGTGGCAGGTCTGACAGAGGCGGCTCCTTCTCCGTAAATTTATTGACACCTACTATGATCTTCTCACCGCTTTCTATCTTGCGCTGGTAGTCGTAGGAGGCACGTGCTATCTCCTCCTGCATATAGCCCTGCTCTATGGCCGATACGCTGCCGCCCAGACCGTCTATGTGGCGGATGTATTTCCATGCTTTCTCCTCTATCTCGTCTGTGAGCTGCTCTACAAAGTAGGATCCCGCCAGCGGATCTACGCTGTCTACCGCGCCGCTCTCGTAGCCTATGATCTGCTGCGTGCGGAGGGCCAGCTTGGCAGCCTGCTCTGTAGGCAGGGACAGCGCCTCATCATAGCCATTGGTATGCAGCGACTGTGTGCCGCCGAGAACTGCCGCCATAGCCTGCAGCGTCACGCGGGTCACGTTGTTGAGTGGTTGCTGCGCGGTGAGGGTAGAGCCACCGGTCTGGGTGTGAAAGCGCAGCATCTGCGCACGCGCATCTGTAGCGCCCAGCTCCTGCGTGATGCGCGCCCACATACGGCGCGCCGCGCGAAACTTCGCTATCTCCTCAAAGAAGTTGTTATGTGCATTGAAGAAGAAAGACAGGCGCTGGCCAAATTTATTGATGTCGAGGCCCTGGCTCATAGCCGCCTGGCAGTATGCCTTGCCATTGGCCAGTGTGAAGGCCAGCTCCTGTGCTGCAGTGCTACCCGCCTCGCGGATATGGTAGCCGGAGATAGAGATCGTGTTCCACTTAGGCACATCCGTATTGCAGTAGGCAAAGATGTCGGTGATGATACGCATCGATGGCTTGGGCGGATAGATATAGGTGCCGCGCGCCGCGTATTCTTTCAGGATGTCATTCTGTATGGTGCCCGTCAGCTTTTTGAGGTCAGCACCTTGCTGCTTGGCCAGTGCCACATAGAGGGAGAGCAGGATGTAGCCGGTAGCATTGATGGTCATAGAGGTGGAGACATCTTCCAGCCGGATACCGGAGAAGAGCGTCTGCATATCTTCCAGTGAGTCGATGGCCACGCCTACCTTGCCCACCTCGCCCTCTGCCAGCGCGTGGTCCGAGTCATAGCCTATCTGCGTAGGCAGGTCAAAGGCCACTGAGAGGCCCATCACACCCTGAGACAGCAGGTAGTGGTAGCGCTTATTGCTCTCCTCTGCCGTGCTGAAGCCTGCATATTGGCGCATGGTCCAGAGCTTGCTGCGGTACATCTCTGCATGCACACCCCGTGTGAAGGGGAACTGCCCCGGCTCCTCTACGAGGCGGTCTTTGGGTTCATATACACGCTGTATCTCTATGCCGGAGTCGGTGGTAGATTTGCTCATGTCTTGGTATTGAGTAGTGGGTATTGCGTAGTGGGATCAATACACCTGTGAGCGAAAATAATATTTACACCTAAAACAGATATAAAACTAATCCAAAGGCAGCGTTGACTCCTGATGCGTACTGAGCCATTGCTTAAAATAATCACTTATGATAGAATCAATATTCTCACGGGTGGCAGCTGTCCAATACAATTGCATCTCAGAGTCGGCCAGGTCTGTTTTGGCATAGTATAGTAAAAAGAAATCTTTCAAGCTCCCAACTTGTCTGTTATCATCGTATATCTTGCACAGTTTTGTGAGGGCAGTCAGCGGATTTATTTTTGATTCTACTGCCATTTGTACCAAAGATGTAGCATAGCCTATCATGGCAGTTTCGATCTCCACTGCTACTATACCTAGTTCCAGTAAGGCTTTATTGCCGATTTCTCTGACATGCCATGAAGACTCCGATTCGGAAAAGCTGGCGAGATACAGCAAACTCTCTGTTTCAAAACCAGCATCGATCATTTCAAACGCCCAATCGATCCATTCCTGATTTGCACCAATGTCTTTTGCACGGTAGTAAGATATCCTGACAGTTGACGCAGGGTATTTCATAGTATTGATAGGGTTATTGAGGCAATAAACCAGTGAGCGAAAATAATATTTCTCAAAACTGCACCTGCATAAAAGCCCCGAAGGGGCGAAACGCTTGCAGGGTAGGGCATCGCCCTACCTATCTGCGACAGAGGTCCTATATAGCAAGCAGGGACAGGTCGCTACCTGTCCCTGCCATCTGTATTTTGTGAGATTGATTATAGCAGTTCCCTCACCTCATGCTTCAGAAACTCCAGTGCCGTTTGATTTGGGAGCATCTGGCCGGTGTTTTCTATCGCCTCGAGGATGATACGGGCTACCTGCTGGGCAGAGGCATCGGCGGCGCTTTGGCCGGCTATCATCACGGTGGCTTTGATCAGTTCATCTTTGGCTGAGACGATGAGGTTCCATGCATCTGAGGAGATGTATATCTGCTGGGCGAGGTTGTGCTCAAACTCGGCGCGGATACTGCTGATGATAGCCTGCTGCAGGTCGCGATTATTCATGTCACTATCCAGCACGCGTGCGATGACGGCTGCCGGTGAGATGCGCTCCAGGAAGAGGGTCATGCGCTCATAGGCTTGTAGCTTGAGCAGGCGGGTCTCCTTGCTGGTGGTCATGCGCAGCTCGAGCACGCGGAGGTCCTGGTCCCGACGGATAAATGCCCGCACGAGCATATACATTCCCACCCCTATGAAGACAGCAGGAAGGATAAGGATGGCCAGAGAGTACAGATAGTGTGTGGTCGTATAGTTCATGGCGGTTAGTAATTTTGAGAGTAGTCAAAAATCAAAAAAAATATTTAATTGCCTGTGCTGATATGATAACGATTGTCATATCGTTTTATTTTCAGGATATTTACCCTATCAATATGTATCTGACAATGACGAAGCGCTCCTATACCTGCCTGCTATTCTTTATAATGATGCTGGCGGCCAAAAGTAACTTTGGCCAAATGCCCGTAGCCAAAGAAAACCTGAAGCAGACCAAAGAGGAGTGGCTGCAGTCACTACCTGAGAAAGTGCGCGACTCAATAGTCTACAAGGAATGGAAAGAAGCACAGTCGGCACAGGAGAAAAAGGAACTGCAATCCGTGCAGGCCCGCATCGATGCCGCTGTCTCTGATCCCGCTATTACGAGCCTGGACCTTTCCTACTATCCTGGTACAGAGATAGACCCGCGTGTCGCTTCGCTCAAAAAGCTGCGTAAGATCACCATTACCAAGGCGAGAAAGCTGAACATGGACAAGCTCTTTGACCTGCTGTCTAAACTGCCTGAGCTGCGCGTACTGGTGCTGAATGATGGAGGCTATAGCGCCCTGCCATCCGCGGTGGGCAATCTCACGGCGCTGGACTCTTTTACTTTCCGCAATAACAATATCAAATCGCTGCCTGAGACTTTCACAAAACTCAAAAACCTCAGCTACCTCTGCCTGGAGCACAATGCCTATCTGTATGACGATGACCTCTACGAGCGCCTGAAAGGCATGCAGGTAAAAACACTCGACCTCTCCGCCTGCGGCCTGCTGGAGCTGAATGGCAATATAGGCGAGGTGAGGTCTCTGCAGTCTCTGGACCTGTCGGTAAATGATATCAAGACCCTGCCGGCCTCCTTCTCCCGGCTCAGCAATCTGGAAGAACTCAGCCTCCGGCAAAACCTCTCGCTCAATCTGGTGGATGTGTCTAAAACTCTTGGCGGCCTGCCGAAACTCAATGCACTCTACATCGACCAATGCGGACTGGCTTCACTGCCTGTAGAGATAGGCAGCCTCACAGGGCTGAAAGTACTCAGCCTCCGCGAGAATGTACTGACCACTCTGCCTGCTACATTCACCAGCCTGAAAAACCTGGAAGAGCTGTACCTCGGCTCGCCCAATAATGCCTTTCGCCTGAATGTACTGCAGAATCTGCCGCTTGGTTTTGGTGGCCTGAGTAAGTTGCGCGTGCTGGACCTCTCCGGCAATCAGCTCGCCTCTCTCGGTGGCGACTTTAGCCAGCTCACCGCACTGGAGTGGCTCGACCTGAGCAGAAATCAATTGCCGGGCTTTCCAGCATCGCTGACGAGCCTCACCAGACTGCGTTTTATCAATCTGAACAGGAATAGCATATCTGAGATCGGCACAGGACTGAGTAGACTGACACAGTTGGACTCCCTCTTCATGGATGGAGACTTCTTCAATAAAGCTGATAAAAAGATCAAGACGCTGCCGGATGATATCTGCCAGATGAAAAATCTGAAGAAGCTGACCGTGAAAGATAATGTGATAGAGAAGCTGCCTGCCTGTATAGACGGACTGACCTCGCTCGTATCTCTGGACCTGCGCGGCAACGTGATCACGCTGCTGCCGGCCTCTTTCAGCAAGCTGCCAAGCCTGCAGATACTGGACCTGAAGAGCAATGACCTGCAGGGACTGCCAGCCGACTTTAGCAGCCTGCACCTCACGGACCTCAATGTGGCCATGAACCTCAACGCCGATATGAGCTCCATGATAGCACAGCTATCACGGATCAAGACACTGCGCATACTGGATATCAGCTACAACAATCTGACCCGCGCGCAGGCCGAGCCACTGATCAGTGCGCTGCCCGGCTGCAAGATCATCAACGTAGACTACTACAATAAAGAGCCACTGCCCGGTACGACCCCGCAGCCATCTGAGCAGCGCCAGAACAGGCCGATACTGGACGATGGCCCAAAACGCAACAAATGATGAAGACCTTCTACGCGATCATAGTGCTGCTGCTGTCTATGCCGGTCCTGGCCCAGCGGCAGGATACGGTGATACATCATCACTTCAAGGAGTACATGCCGGCACAGGAGATGACAGCCTTCAACGAGCGGCAAAACCTGATCAACCGCAGGGGGCTTTTTACGCTGACGGGATGGGCAGGCGCCAATGTGATCTACGGATCGATCGCTGCGCCACTCACTCATGGAGAGGCGAGGTACTTTCATGCTACCAATGCGATCTGGGGTGCTATAAATGTGCTGATCGCTGCGCCGGGAGCAGCGGCTACATACAGCAAAAAGCGGGATGATAATATCACCTTTGGCCAGACACTGCTACGCCAGCACGGGCAGGAAAAGCTCTACCTGCTCAATGGCGCACTGGACTTCGCCTATGTGGGTGCAGGTGCCGCTATGTGGGGCTTCTCAGACCGTATCAGCAAGCCAGGAACACGAGAGGCTGTATCGGGTATCGGCAAGGGCGTACTAATGCAGGGAGCCTTTCTGCTGCTCTTTGACTGGAGCATGTATATCGTACACTCGCAGCACGCCTTCCGCAAGCTCAACCACTATACTTCCGGACTCGTTTATACCGGCACGGGAGTGAGCTACAGCCTTGCATTTTAAAATGTAACCTGGTACCATGAAAATACTATTTGGCATCCTGCTTTTTTTGCAGTGTCTGATAGCTGATGCGCAAACTGACTCTGCCAGTCGCCAGCGCATGCGATCCTATTTATCACACGCTGATAAGGCGCGGGCATTCACCGCAGATAAAGAGTATGCCGCCTCCATCGCTGAATATAAACAAGCCTTCCTGTATGCCCAGTTTTATGTACCAGACCTTCTATCATGCTCCGAAAGTTTCTCGGCGTTAGGGAACATAGATAGTGCCTTTGGCATGCTGGTGGTAGCCGCAGCAAATGGCTATGACTGGCACGACGATCCTAATCTGACTGCATGGAGGCAGAGCCCCATATTTGATGAAGCTAAACTGCAAAAGGTGCGGACGGATTTTTACAGGCGTGTAGACAGGGAATATCTGGAACTGCTGGATAGCATGGAGGTCAAAGATCAGTCTGTCAGAGGCATACATGGCGATACGGCCCGTATGGCAGATGTAGACTCTGCTGATATGGAAATCCTGGCTCAGCTGGTCAGGGCAAAGGGGTTCCCGCGGTATGATAAAGTGGGCTATGCGGGGGTGATGGATGCTTTCGTGCTGCTGCTACACGGCCTGCTGAATGGCGTGCATGGCCAAAAGATGTGGACTTATTTTCAACCGGTGCTGTATAGAGAGGTGCAGCAGGGCTACCTGATGCCGGATTACTATGCCTTTATCTATGACCGTATAGTATCGGATTATGGCAGGCTGGAGCAGTGCTATGGTACCCATTTCGACTATAGCCCCGAGGGTACGGTGGTGATCAACCCTGTGTATGATGTGGCGCATGTAGATGCCCGCAGAGCGGAGATCGGGCTGCCGCCACTGCGGTACATGATAAAGACATATCACATGACTGCACCGCAGGGATATCAGACCAGGTGACCGGCAGGTGCCTTATATCGCAGATTTTCGTATTTTTGACGTCCGGTAAAACTATCCGATGGACATCATCCTCCGCGCGGCGCGCGTCATACACCCGGGTTCTCCGTATCATAGTAAGGTCGTAGACATTCTCATTTCAAACGGAAAGATCAAAAAGATAGCGGCAAAGATCGCTGATGCCGGTCGTGCCAAAGAGGTCAAGTCTCCCAACCTGCACATATCGCTCGGCTGGGTAGATATGAATGTGAACCTCTACGATCCGGGCTATGAGCACAAGGAGACGGTAGAGAGTGGCTGCCGTGCTGCGGCTGCGGGTGGTTTCACACACATTTGCGTTATGCCGGGGTCACAGCCTATCACGCAGAGCAAAGCGCAGGTAGACTACCTGATCAATAAGTCTAAAGACAATATCGTCTCTGTGCATCCGGTCGGTACACTGACACATGACCTGCAGGGCAAGGACCTGGCAGATATGTATGACATGCATAGGGCGGGAGCAGTAGCATTCAGCGATGGACTGAAGCCGAGCCCGAGTGCGGGTATGACAGAGCGGGCACTGCTGTATGTGAAAGCCTTTGGCGGGCTGGTGATGAACCACCCGGAGGACAAGAGTATCTCTAAGAATGGCATGATGAATGAAGGCGTGACCAGTACACGCCTCGGCCTGCCGGGTGCGCCGGCCATAGCCGAGGAGATAGCCGTCAATCGCGACATATACCTGCTGGACTATACCGGATCGCGCCTGCACCTGCTCGATATATCTGTAGCAGGATCTGTAGCGCTGATACGTGCTGCCAAAAAGAAGAATACAGCGCTCACGGCCTCTGTGAATGCCTATAACCTGCTGCTCGATGAGACGGCAGTGGGTCAATACGATACCAACTGCAAAGTGAACCCACACCTGCGCAGCAAGGCTGACATCGCTGCGCTGATCAAGGGAATCACAGACGGTACGATAGATACCATCACCAGCCAGCACAACCCTCAGGATGAGGAGTGCAAGAAACTGGAGTTTGACAAGGCGGACTATGGCATGATAGGGCTGGAGACGGCCTATGCCGCGGCCAATACAGCGCTGCAAGGCAAGGCGGATAGTACAAAGCTGGTAGAGCTTTTCAGCATCAATGCACGCCGCATCTTAGGGCTGCCCGTAGCTGGTTTCGCTGAAGGCGCAGAAGCTGACCTGACGCTATTCAATCCTGATCAGCAGTGGACCTTTACGGAGAAGGATATTCGTTCGCAGTCCAGGAATACACCATTTATAGGTGCAGTCTTTACCGGCAGGGTAGTGGGTATCATACACAAGGATAAAATGACTCTGACCGATGGCAAAGTTTAGTCCCAATATCCCCCTGCGGGTAGGTGGTATAGCATACGTGGCCGTCGTGCTGCTGGGCCTGATGTCCTACATGTTTTACAAGGCCATGTTTCAGAGCATGTTCCTCTCCGGGGTGTTTGGCGTCTTCTATATCGTGATGGCGCTGATGCTGGCTATCTGGAGCGGTATAGCCTACCGTAGCTTTAATGGCAATGTGATCTCCTTCCGCAATGCTTTCCTGTCTATCTATATTGTTTTTGTGTTTTGTGCGTTAGGTAATGCTTTCTCAATCGTGCTGGTCAATAAGCTGATCGATAAGGACTTTCCTAAAAAGGTCTATGCCATCCGGGTACAGAGGGCTAAAAGCGAGATGACCGTGATGAATAAAACTGAGGAGCAGCAGAAGGAAGAGCTGGCAAAGATCCGGCCGGAAGACGATGACCCGACCTACGGCCAGATAGCTCGCAATCTGGGTATTATGCTTGCGGGTACCGCCGTTTTTTCATTACTTGTAGCTGTATTCATCAAGCGTAGCTCGGAGGACCTGATCCGGATGAATACGGAGAAAAAACCAGGATCATAAAGGAAGACGATGCAGATATCGATAGTAGTACCATTGTTTAATGAGGAGGAGAGCCTGCCTGAGCTGATGTCGTGGATAGACCGCGTGATGCGTGAGCATGCCTTCAGCTATGAGGTGATCATGGTGGATGATGGCAGCAAGGATGGCTCCTGGAAAGTGATAGAGCAACTGTCGTCTGTCTACCCCACCCTGCGCGGTGTCAAGTTTGGCCGCAACTATGGCAAGTCTGCAGCGCTCAATGTAGGCTTCAGCGAAGCCGAGGGCGATGTGGTGATCACGATGGACGCCGACCTGCAGGACTCACCTGACGAGGTGCCGGAGCTGTACCGCCTGATCGTGGAGGATGGCTACGACCTGATCTCCGGCTGGAAGCAGAAGCGCTACGACCCCATCACTAAGACGGTCCCCACAAAGCTATACAACTGGGCTGCCCGCGTAGCCTCCGGCATAGATAACCTGCACGACTTTAACTGTGGCCTCAAATCATACCGAAAGGATGTGGTAAAGAGTGTAGAGGTCTATGGCGAGATGCACCGCTATATCCCCATCCTGGCTAAACGCGCGGGGTATGACAAAATAGGAGAGAAGATCGTACAGCACCAGGCGCGCAAATATGGTACGACCAAGTTTGGTATCGAGCGTTTCCTCTTTGGCCTGCTGGATCTGCTGTCTGTTTCCTTCATGACGCGCTTCTCCAAGCGGCCTATGCACCTCTTCGGCGGACTGGGAGTACTGAGCTTCTTTATTGGCTTTATGATCACGGTATACCTGACCATCGCGAAATTTGCTTTTGCAGCGTATCACATGACGGAGCGGCCTATCTTCTACATGGGTCTGCTGGCTATCGTGATAGGTGTGCAGTTGTTCCTAGCCGGCTTTCTGGCGGAGTTGGTTTCACGGAGTGCTTCGGATAGGAATGCGTATCTGATATCTAAATATGTGAATAGGGGTAAGTAATCTCTCAAATACAATACTAACTGCAAAAGCGCTGAAGCGCAAAAGGGTTTTTCACCTGCCTGCAGTAGCGATCGTCGCTACGCTCAATGTCACATCTTTCCCTTGCAATAAAGTAGCTGCTGCCGACTCTATGGTAGCGCCGGTGGTGATCACATCATCTACTAGCAGGACATTCTTCCCAGTTACTTTCTCAGGTTGTGAAAGCTCGAAGATACCTTCTACGTTACCCCACCTCTCGTAGCGGGAGTGCTTGGTCTGAGAAACTGTCTCAATGACACGGGTGAGAACGCTTGGTTCGTATGGGACCTCCAGTATCTCTGACAGCCCTTGCGCGAAGAGGTCGCATTGATTGTAGCCTCTTTGACGCTGGCGATTGATGTGTAGCGGTACAGGGACGATGATATCTATCTTTGGGTAGTGGCTACCTTGCTCTTTAAGTTTGTATCCATATAGCCGCCCTAGTTTTATGCCTACTTTCTTTTTGCCTTTGTACTTGAGCAGGTGTATCATCTGTTGCGTCACGTTGCCGTCCCGCACATACAGATAGCTGGCAGCATGTACCAGTGGTACGCGGCCCCAGAGGTGCTGGGCTACAGGATTGTCTGATGAGAGGTGATAGTCCGTCTGCGGCAGGCTGTCTATACAGCTGTAGCAGATATCCTTTTCATCACTCATGAGTGGATGGGTACATAGTAGGCAGTTGTCCGGAAACGCCAGTAGCAGGAGGTCATTGAGATAGGTACGTATGGCGGTGGTAGGTTTCACTTTTACTGCTTAGTACCTATGAAGGTATAAAGAGTATTGGAATCTATAACGCCATATACACTTATCGGAGAAAATGTGAGGGTTAAGTCTTGTCCATCAGCAGATATTTTTGCCGTGCCACATTTCTTTTGAGAGATAAGTATTTGCGATACTGAGCCATAAATTTGAAAGTAGTCTGCGTTTATTGAGTTCAATACTGATATGCCACCTTCCTGTTTTTTACCTGTTTGAAAATCGGTATTTACTAAGTAGCCAAAGTTGAGTTGGCTTTGTGATTTAAACGTAAATGTATCAGAAACAGGGTTTGCGCTATTTTTATAAGTAACCCCTGAGAATGTACCTAGAAATTTATCTATCATAGCCGTCTCACAATGCACCCCTTCATACCACTGCTGGCACTGGCAGATACCGTCTACACATTGCTGGTGCGGGCCGCAGTCGCCGCACTTCTTTTTGCAGGAGGAGAGGAGGAGGAGGGTAAGGATCAGGAGGACTAATGGACGCATCGTTTTCTGTTTTTGCGATAGCTAAACGCTTGCTCTGAATTCTTATTGCTGTCTCTTGTATAGCGTTACAAAGTGCGGTATCTGATGTTGTCACGAGTCAGCAGCGGGTTAAAGATGGGTAACGAATTGGGCGTAAAGATTATATGGAAAGTTTGAAGAATGCGATATTGAGATTGTTCTATTATCTTCCCTGTAGATTTATACCTCATGATTACTACTTATTTCAAAGAGACTATCAGCTACCTGATCGATAATTTCAGGGCTGAGACCAGGCGTCACTTCAATCTCAGCTTCACCTTTGCGATCGTATCGGGCATAGTATCCCTGATCATAGCGGCGCTGTTTACTTTAGTGCTTGGATTCATATTCGGCACTTTTTCGCTGGAGCATTTCACGGAAGATGTCATGAGTTTCGCTCCTGAGTATAATAAGGCCTATAGTCTGGCTTATGCCTTATCGCTTCTCAGTATAGGGCTTTATAGTTCGTTCATTATCTCCTGCATGAATGATAGCCGTTTAAGGGATAAACCGAAATATGCATGGAGCGATCTGCGTTCTTTCATCTCTGAGGATGAATGGCGCTGGTTCTGGAAGTTTGTGGCGGTCATATTAGTGGTTTTCTTCCTCTCTTTCAAATCGCTTAAGTCTTTCTACGGGGTTAGTATGAGCCGTAAGCAATTGCTGCTTTCAGACATATACCCTGAGTCAGGACTATCAGCAGCACAGATATTCTTGAGTCGGTTGCTGGAATGGATAGATTCTATTATCGCCCTATTCAGAACTTATCTGCCATATCTCTTGGTTACCTTTTTTGTTATTACCGTTTATGAAAATAAGCTGAATAGGGAGATTCTACGGAAATATAAAAACGGCATATGGAGCGCACTGGTTATTGCTTTTGTGATCAATGTACTCTCGGCAACCATATCGGATTATTTTGAGAAGTACATAATAGGATTTATCCAAATATTCCTATTCTCCATTGCATCTGCTGCATTGCCGACTTTGATTCAGATCACGTGCTTGCTGATCCTGGCAGCACTGGTCAACTGGACGGCTGCCGCCGCTTTTTGTATGCCTATCAAATTGGTAGCGGAGGAAGGATACGAGAAGGATGAAGAGGAAACCATAAATGATGACCCAAGGATCATTGAGTAGAGTGATAGCTTAAATAAAAAGCGCAGTACTCATTTGAATGCTGCGCATGATATACTAGCAGTAAGGGTATTATTTCTCAGTAGCAGTTTCAGCGGTCTTGCGCTCTGCTATCTGCTTCATCAGCTCCATACCCAGTAGGCCGCTGATGGAGCCGTTGGCGCTGTCGCCGCTGCTGGCTATGAGTACGTCTGGGATCACCTTGATCTTATTGGAGCCGATGGCTTCTGTCACTTTCAGCTGGGTGAAGTTATTGCCACCCATTGCCTCTACTGACAGCTTGTAGGACTCTGCGTTAGACTTACCGATGGCGAGGATCTTTTCAGCCTCTGCGCTACCTGTCTTAGCTATCTTCTCAGCTTCGGCATTTGCCATGAGGCGAACTTGCTCAGAGTTGGCCTCGGCCAGCATCTTGGTACGTTGTGCCTCTGCCTGAGCGATGATCTTCATCTTGTCGCTCTCTGCGTTTGACTGCAGGCGTACAGAGTTTGCCTCGCCGGTAGCCTTCTCTACAGCAGCATCTGCTATGCGCTTCGCTATCACTACGCCCTGATCTGCCTTTACGATGTCCTTCTGGATATCAGCTATGGCTGTTTCTTTCTCCAGTGCCTGGCGTGTCTCCTGTGCGAGCCTTTGAGTCTCGTAGGTCACCTTTTGCTCCTCTGCTATCTTGCGATCAGTGAGGGTCTTCATCAGACTCTCAGGAGGTACGATATCACCTATCAGCGTATCTACACCAAAGACATTATACTGCTCCAGCACGGTGCCGATGTGTAGCTTGGCTGACTCCTGGCGCTCCTTGCGCGTACCGAGGAAGGCGATCACATCACTATCCTGAGCCGAGTTGCGGAAGTAGTTGCCTATCGTTGGTTCCAGTACCTGAGACACAAGGTTATTCATGTTACCAAAACGAGCGATCACTTTTGGTGCCTGCGTATTTGGTATGTGGATGATCTGTGACACATCGAGATTGAAAGGAAAGCCGTCCTTAGACCTCACTGTTATAGTAGACAGGTTCTTGTCCAGCTGATGTGACTCAGTCCGTGCGCTGGCCCAGTTCAGTACGAGGTTGGTAGTAGGTACCAGCTCCGTACGCATGATGAATGGGTTGATAGGGTATTTGCCCGGGCCGAGCGGATCGGCCCACACACCCTTGTAGCCCCTTGCTACTATATTGCCGTGCTTGAACTCTACACCGCTCAGGTCCTGGCCCTCCTCACCTACATAGGAGATGATGACGCCCACATATCCGATAGGTATCTCGGTCATGCGCACTTCCTCTATCTTGGCAAACCAGGGGTTCAGCGCATAGCTACCGGAGAGGATCACCTGCTCCTGCAGACCACGGTTGCCACCGGCGGTGAGAAATGCATCCGCATCCTGGAAGTTGTTGTGTGCAGGGATCACCTTGCCTGCTATCTGGCCGGGCTCGATCTGTGCACCGTCCAGCGTGGTCACGATGCCCACCATATTGTCATGTATGATGGTGAGATCTGTGACCAGCACCTCAAAGAGGAAGGTATTGATCCTGTAGCTACCGGCCTGTAGCACGGTAGCCTGGCGGCCCTTGTAGCCTCCATTGTTCAGAAACTTCTCTGCATCCTGATAGGAGTCACACTCCACCTTGCGGGCCAGTATCTGGCCGGTAGGCATCTCGCGGCCGTCACGGGCCAGCAGGAGGGCTATCTTACCGTTAGGTATCACAGTGAGTGGCTGCAGCTCTACATCATACTGCCAGATCCAGTAGCCTGTGTAGATACCGGGAGCGAGTGTCTGTGCCTGAAAGCCCGCTTCGCCTTTGGTAGCGATGATGCGGCCCTCCGGTAGCTGCTTGTGCTCTCCGAAGAGGACAAACTTCACTGTCACGAGGCCGATCTTATCTTCAGGGATGATCAGGACACCAAAAAATACTTTCAGGATCAGCTGGTAAAATACGATGCTGATCACCAGCACTGATCCTAATACGATCAGCGCAATAGTCATGTTGTTCATAGTAATGAATGAATTGAATGGGTTAGGAAAAAATTGTTTTCTGTAGTTTCTAAGTGGTACGATCTGCCGCGAGGGTAGTGGTCAGATGTTGGAGTTACGGAGGCATAATTGGGTTGTGTTTGATCTGTGATAAATATGAATGATCGATCAATCGCTATAGTAGACGCAAAGCAATTTTGAAAATTGTAAAGAAATGTAAAAATAAATGCGAATGGTGCCACGCTATCAATGGGTTATGCTAAACGGTCGTTTGTTTTAGCTGATGGTGCAAGCTAACCTTTAGATCAGAAATTTCAAATGGAAAACGCAGTACCTTTTCTCATCAGCCAGATCACGATGCGACTAGGCTACCTGCCTTATCGGATCAGGTGCGGTAAGTATGTGTTCATGCTTTTTGATAGCTTTTAATTCGCTTTAAGTCAATCGGTTGTTTCTTTTTTGAGTGGTTATTGAGTACTGATGATAGATGAATGGTGCGTACGTTCGTATGGTCAAAAGCACTTTAAGCTATTCAATCATTTCTTTAACTCAAATCCAAACATCATGAAAAAGATCTTTACTCCACTGCTGCTGGCTATGCTCGTTTCACACAGCTATGGCCAGAGCGCCCTGACGCTCACGCAGAGCAATGTGCTGATTCCTACAGATACCTTTTACCTGAACGATGTGACCAGCCAGATAAGTTCCGCTCCTACATTCAGTGCCAATGCTACGTGGGACTATACCGCTGTCTCCGGCGGCACTCCTGCTTCATACAATTATGTAGCTGTCTCCGGTGATCCTGATTTCCCTACGGCTCAATTCAAAAGGACAAACTATATCAAAGGGCTCACTCCTGCGGTAGGTTTTTACTTTGACCAGTACTTTGAGATCAATGCTTCCGGCGTACAGGCCATAGGTATGCGCATCCCTGCTCAGCAGTTTGGACTAGGCCCCTTTACCGGCAATAGCGCAGACAGCATCTATATACTGGGCAATGTGATCACGTATAGCTCACCGAGAAACATAGTGGCATTCCCGGCTACAGCGGGCAGCTCATGGGCCAGTACAGTAAGGTGTGTGGCCAATATGGAGCTGACCGTATCCTCGGCTAGTCTGAACCACGCACCACTGGACGAGGCCTTTTACTTTACCCGTACGGACACTGTGAATGGATGGGGCGTGCTGCAGCAGGCTCCTGTGAGCGGCTATATGAGCAATCTGCCTGTACTGGCAGTGAGGAGTAACGAATTCTGCATAGATAGCTTCTATCTCAACGGTGCGCCCGCCCCATCGGCTATCACTACCCCTTTTGGTATCACTCAGGGACAAACATCAGGACCACAAAACTATCGTGAGTATTTCTACATCGAAGGACAGTTTGGGTACCAGATGCTGTTCAACTATACTGATAATACTTTTAGCTCGCTGTATAGCACCGGCGGCGCTTATCTGAGTAAAAAGCTCCCGGTAGCCACAGGTATCAGTACTATAGACCAGGCGCCATCACAGATAGCGATATACCCTAACCCGATATCAGGCACCACATTCAGTATCCGCTGTAGCGATCCCTCTGCTGTAGCCCAGGTCGCTCTGTATGACATGAGCGGCAGGATGGTACAGGCAGTGCAGCCAGCCGTATATGACGGCAGGGTAGAGGTAGTACTGCCAAAGGCGCTGGCCGATGGGATGTATACCTATGCTATAATTGGTAAGGATGGTAAGGTCACGGCACACGGCAAACTGACAGCCGTGAAGTGATCACACACAAGATTTTCATTGCTGCAAATTGTTTTCCCCGCTTGCTCTGCAGGCGGGGAAAATCATTTTTATTATTTGCCCTTAAAGTTTGCTTTTCTCTTCTCAAGGAATGCTGCGGTGCCTTCCACAAAGTCTTCAGTGGTCACGCATTTGCCGAAGAGAGAGATCTCTGTATCAAAGCCATCTATGCCGTCTTTGAAGTGAGCGTAGACAGACTGTATCACTTGCGCGATAGCAAATGGAGCCTTGCTGGCGATCTTGGCTACCATCGCCTTGCAGTGGTCTATGAGTTCTACGGTTTGTACTACATCATTGACCAGGCCGAGCTTCTGTGCGCAGTGTGCATCTATCATATCTGCGGTCATGAGCAGCTCCAGTGCTTTACCCTTGCCTATCAGCTGCACGAGGCGCTGTGTGCCACCATAGCCCGGTATGAGGCCGAGATTGACCTCAGGCTGGCCAAACTTTGCATTCTCACTCGCTATACGGATGTGGCAGGCCATAGCCAGCTCGCAGCCACCACCCAGTGCAAAGCCATTCACAGCAGCTATGACAGGCTTCGGGCACATTTCTATTTTATTGAAAACACTATGTCCGCGCCTGGCCAGCGCAGTACCCTGCTCCTCATCCAGGCCCTTAAACTCTGCTATGTCCGCACCGGCCGCAAAGGCTTTGTTGCCCTTGCCTGTCAGGACCACGCCCTTGATCTCTGTGTTGGCATATACCTCGTCCATCACGTCATTGAGGTCTCCTATCACTGCCTTATTGAGTGCATTGAGTTTGTCTTCCCGGTTTAGGGTGATGAGGAGGATGCCGTTGGTGAGATCGGTGAGGAGAGTGGTGTAAGATTTCATGATCTTTTCAAGATTTTTTGATGGCCGCAAATATGGTAAAAACAGTGATTGCTTACGGTTTTGAGGCCAATAAATTGTTGGATGCCGGAAGACATTGCGCGGCAGTACTTTGTGTCAAAATGTTTGATATTTTCACAGCAAATGCTATTTGTGAAAACCTACCCCAGCTTATCTCGCCTTTCTGCGGTGTCCAGATCCGGATTGGTATTTATCCTATTTTTTATTTTTGGAGGGATAGCCGGAGCTACCGGCCTGACCCGGGGGCATGAGCCTGCCTGGGTGACAATCTCGGATTACGATGCAGCCACTGTCGCACCGCCCGGTCAGCTGCAGGATGGCTTCTTCTTTCTGCTGGCCGATGAGCAGGCAGATGCAGCTACTCACAGTACTTATAATCGATATGTCAAAAAAATAGTAAGCAGCACCGGCGTGCAAAACTGCACGAGCCTGAGTTTCGACTACAATAAGTCATACGGGCAGATGGTGATACACCATATCAACATCATCAGAGATGGCCACATACAGGATCGCCTGGATCTCTCGCGGCTCAAAGTATCTGAAATGCAGCAGGGACTGGCGCACAATCAGTATGATGACCAAATGACCGGCCTCCTGCTACTGGAAGACGTACGCGTGGGCGATATACTGGATGTATCTTATACCAGTACGGGAGACAACCCCATATTCCCGGACAAGGTGTACGACTACTTTCAGCTGGGCTATGGCATACCGGTAGGCAAAATAACCCGCAGGCTGCTGATACCTCAGGGGCGGCAGCTCCACTTCAAGTATATCAATGACGCCGCACAGCCGGCTGAGTCTGTGGCCGGAGGCAAAAAGGTGTATACCTGGGAGGCGAAGGATGTGAAAGCTATCAAGGTAGAAGACGGCACACCGGCAGGGTATGACCCGCTGCCGGGCGTCTCTGTCAGTGAATATAACTCCTGGCAGGAGGTAAAGGACTGGGCAAAATCTATCTACGAGCCTGCAGCCAATGAATCAAGCCCGCAGATCAAAGCGCTGGCGGCGGAGATATCAGGTGCCAATGCTACTGACGAGGCAAAGGTATTGGCAGCAGTGCGCTATGTGCAGGATCGTATACGCTACTTTGGTATAGAGATAGGGGTAAACACGCATAAACCTAACAACCCGGCCTCGACGCTCAAACTGGGATATGGTGACTGCAAAGATAAATCAGTATTGCTCTGCAGCCTGCTGAGGGCCATGGGTATACCCGCACATCCTATCCTGATCAATACCATGAACCCATCGGGTCTGGCAGACCACCTGCCTACACCGGTCATCTTTGACCATGTATGCGTGCAGGTCACCGTAGCCGGGCAGCAGCATTATTTTGATGCTACAGATGTGCCCCAGCCGGCAGATATGGCACATTTGCATTTCCCGAATTATAAATACTGCCTGGTGATCACCGACAGCAGTACCGGCCTCACTCCCATACCATACAGCGGAGCCGGATCCAGCACGCAGACGCATATACAGATCTATGCAGAAGATACCATATCGCCTGCCCGCATGATCGTGCGTACCACATTCAGCGGGCTCGATGCTGATATATTCCGAGCAAACTGGAACAGCCAGAGCCATGAAAATATCAATCGCAGCTATCTCAATTTCTACGCGCGCTCGTATCCTACCATAGAAACCATGGACGAGGTCACCATCCTGGAGGATGATAGTCTGACCAATACGATACAAACAGAAGAAAAGTACCGCATACCTGACTTTTGGGGCGAGGAAAAGGACGGCCACCGTGTGAAAGAGTTTTTTGCTACAAACCTCTACTCTCAGCTAAACAGGCCGGATGTAAAAAAGCGAAAAATGCCTATAGGTATCAGCTATCCGCTCAACTATGACGAGGAATACGAGATAGTGCTACCGGGAGACTTTGAGATCAAGAGAGAAAGCACAAGTCTCGAAAACGCCGCTTTCTCTTTTGCGGCATCTTATTTTTTCACAAAGCCTGACCATACACTGCATCTGCGCTACACACTGAGGACACTGACAGACGCCCTGCCGGCCACAGAGGCTCCCAAATATTTTTCTGATATCCATAAGCTGACGGATATGATAGACTATAGTGTCAGCCTCAATAGTGCATCTGCGGCATCTGGTTTCAGCATCGTGAACTTTATGCTCTTTCTGGTGGCTATCATAGGCACCGGCTGGGGCTGCTACTATATCTACCGGAGGTATGATCCTATACCTCGCAGGGATGACCCTGAGGGCCGACCTATAGGTGGCTGGCTGATACTACCCGCGCTCAATGTAGCCATCTATCCGCTGGTGGCTGTAGCTTCATTGTTTTCGAAAGCCTTTTTTACTCCCACGGCAGTAAATATCATCACTCATGCCACTGTGAGCCAGTATGGTGCAGGGCTGGGGTATATCATTTTGCTGGAGCTTGTATTTCATGCGGCACAGGTGCCAGCATCTGTTCTTGTAGCGATATTGTTTTTCAAAAGAAGGTCATCTGTACCCATGGTATTTACAGTATTCTGGGCGGGCACTATATTATTTGATATAGCCGACAGGATATATTGTGCTTCTATCGGGGTAGGTACGGAAGCTCAGGATTTCATGGTGCTGTGGCGCAGCCTTATTTTTGCCGGTGTCTGGATCACCTATATGTGGGTATCACAGAGAGCAGGGGAGACCTTTGTATACCGGGCGCCGGGCTATGTCCCTGCTATGCCCGAGCCTCCGGCATCTCCCTGGCTGCAGGCCATAGAGGATCAGAGCCGCTATGCTCCTCCGGGTCATGATGATAGCACTGATGGCGATACAGGTACCCCGCACGTAGACTAAAAAGCAAAACCACCTCCCGGCCGAGAAGTGGTTTTAAACTATGCTGATCGATTGATTTTAGTTGTTATAGTACCCGGAGAAGTGCAGCGTGCGCACATCTGACTCCTTGGTAGCTGCTGTATTGGTAGCAGTAGCATTGAGCGTAAGCTGTGTACCGTTCAGTTCTACCGTACCCTTGATATGATAGGTGCCTGTAGACTCTGTCAGCGCATCTGTCTCATCTATGCTGGCCTTGGTAGCTCCGTTCAGAGATACATTCTTTAGGATCACATAGGTGTAGATGTAGCTGGTCTCGAGTGCCTTGACCTGTATCTTTAGAGTACTGGCATCCACCTTGCTTACTATGACGTTATTCAGGCTGGCAGTAGTGCTGGTACCATCATTAGGCACTGAGGATGGATCGTTGTAAACGCCGGCCCATTTGCTAGCGTAGTCAGTCTCATTTGAGGACTTGCTGCAGCTGGTCATAAAGGCTGTGGTGGCGAATAGTACTGTGGCGATGAATAGTATTTTTTTCATGACTGGTTTCGTTTTGAATCTTATCTGCATGTACGACAGACCAGATCAAAAAGTTTCACAGACAGACAATATTATTTTTGTTTATTCTGGATATAGGCAATAAAAAAGCCTCATAAGCAAATACTTATGAGGCTTTTTTAAAAAAATAGGAAAATTATCTGGAGCCCGTAAAGGCGTAATATTTTACGTCACTGCTATTGGTAGTGCTGGTGCCCGAGCCTGCCAGGGTCAGGGTAGTGCCACTGAGCGCCCCGGTACCGACAAAGTGATAGGTATCCGTATAACCCAGTATTGCGCCATTTTCATTTACATTGGCCGTCGTGCTGCTGGATATCTTGACATTGTACATGGTCACATACGTGTAATACGTGCCACTGACCTGAGTTTGCAGTTCCATTTTGACCGTAGAGTTGTCTACTTTGGTCACGAGGACACGGTTGATGACGCTCCCTGCACTGCCGGTATAGATGCCTACCCAGTTGGTGGTATTGTCAGTTTTGCTACATGACATCAGCATCACTGACATCAGTACGCCTACGATGATAGATAGTCTCATGTGTATTGGTTTTAGGTGATTGATTGTTTTATACAGCTACGCTGCTCATGACTTTGGCTACCATCTCTCCTATAGATGCCGGAGAGTCTACTACATGCAGGCCACAGTCACGCATGATCTGCATCTTGGCCGCAGCGGTATCTTCTGCACCACCTATGATGGCGCCGGCGTGGCCCATACGGCGTCCCGGAGGCGCTGTCTGGCCGGCTATGAAGCCTATAACGGGTTTCTTATTGCCGTTGGCCTTGATCCAGCGTGCGGCATCAGCCTCCAGGCTGCCACCTATCTCGCCTATCATCACGATAGCGTCTGTATCAGGGTCATTCATGAAGAGCTCTACAGCTTCTTTGGTCGTAGTACCTATGATCGGGTCGCCGCCGATACCGATAGCAGTAGATACGCCGAGGCCAGCCTTAGCCACCTGATCAGCAGCCTCGTAGGTCAGCGTACCTGACTTGGACACGATACCTATACGACCAGGTATGAATACGAAGCCCGGCATGATGCCTACTTTGGCGCCGCCGGGGGTGATCACACCGGGGCAGTTAGGCCCTATGAGGCGGGACTTGCGGGTGCTGAGGTAGTTCCTGGCAGTGACCATGTCCTGCACAGGGATACCCTCCGTGATGCACACGATCAGCTCCACGCCGGCGTCAGCCGCCTCCATGATAGCATCTGCTGCAAAAGCAGGGGGTACAAATATGATCGATACGTCGCAGCCGGTAGCTTTGCGCGCATCGGCTACGCTATTGAATACTGGTTTATCCAGGTGCTTCTCGCCACCTTTGCCAGGTGTCACACCACCTACTACATTGGTACCGTACTCTATCATCTGAGTAGCGTGAAAGGTACCTTCCTTGCCGGTGAAGCCTTGTACGATCACCTTGCTGTTTTTACTTACAAGAACTGACATGTCTTATTAGTTTGATTTTAATTTTCTAATGTTTCTATCCAGGCATTGAACCGGGGGCACTTTGCGCGGATATTGGGTAAACCTATTTCGGACGCTAATATAGCCCCATAAACGACTTTATTATAACCTTTAATTAGTTTGTGCAGTCGTTTGGATGGAGCGGTATCGGTGCCATCGTTGATTAGCTCGGGGTTAGGATAGTTCAAAACAATATTCTCTATCGTATTTATATCGGCCTCTTGACTAGTAAAGTTATTTCTAAAAGCACTAATCTGTGTGAAGAGTAATCCTTCAAACTCATGTAGTTGGAGGTAGGGAATGAAACGATGGCGAAGGCCCCCATCTATATCATTCTTCATCGCATCTTCAATAAAGCATAGGCGAGTCGATTTGTCCACAATTATCTTTGATTCAGCCCATCCAGGGAAAGAATGTTTATCATATATACCATAGTAGTCAATTAGGGTTGTGACTAACGAGGTTTTATCCTGTTTTAAGTGATTTTCAATCTGAGTTTTAAGTAAAGGCCACTTGATAATTCCACCACCCGTATGCTTTATCGTCGGATTTTGAAGAAATATGTTTCTGTGTGAAAAGTGTGGGATGAGAACGTCCTTACAGAACTCCTGTTCTGTTTGTCCTTCTCCTATAACTATGACACGTTTCATTTTATGGCTGAGCTTTTCCAAGAATGTTTTGCTTCCAAAGGTCTCCCAAAGAGTAGGCATCTAACCAGTTTGTGAGATCATCTCTATTCAAACGCGCAAAGTTTGAAGACCCATTGATTTGATCAACGGTTATAATGTTTTCTGGTTGGAATAGATTGACAAGTTCTACAGATTGCGTTGCTAAAATGACTTGTGTTTTTTTGGAGGCTACGCTTTCAATTAATCCGGCTAGTTTAGAAATGGCAACGGGATGCAGTCCTAACTCAGGTTCATCAATGATTATTGAGCTTGGTAAAGTAGGTTGTAGAAAGAGCACTGCTAGCGCAATAAAACGAATGGTGCCGTCAGAAAGATCTGTAACGCCATAAACGGAGGAGCTATATTTATCTTGCCACTTGAGATTTATGAATCCATTTGCATTCGGTTCTAAAAAGAAATCTGAAAAATATGGAGCAATACTTTGAATTACTTTGACTATTCTGTTATATACCGTTAAATGGTCTCTTTTAATACTCCATAGAAATGCTGCTAAATTTTCTCCTTTAGCATATAAAAAATAGGTGTCGTTTTCAATATTGCTGGTTTGATTAAATGGCGATGTACGACCAGTGTCGTGAAAATGATATTTTTTAAAGCCATTTAAGTAGTTCCGAATATACTTTGCTCTATAAAGGTTCGTTACTTTTACCTTAGCTTCCTCATTATACTCAGATATTTCCCAAGGATTTCCATTATACCATAGTCTTTCATCACTAAAAAAGAATGCTTCGTCTCCTCTATCTAGTTTAAAAGAATATTCATTGACAGAATTATCGAAACTAATCGACGATGAAATACTTTTGGATTCTTCCGTTCCTTTATGCAACATCCTATCCATTCCACCGCTCAGCGCGACATATTCTTTTAGCTTTCTATCATAAAGGTTGTTCAAAAACTCAAAAAAGGAAAGAAAATTACTTTTACCTGAACCATTGGCCCCGATGAGAATATTGATGGGCTTCAGCTCGATAGTAGCGTCTTTGATAGACTTATAACCTTGTATATGGATGGAATCCATTTCAGTTTAGACTTTTGCGTTTCTACGCAGGTTTTTCAAAAAGTCGGATGCAAATATAAAATCAAAAAGCTCGCCCTCGGTGATCTGCATGATCTCCTCCCGGTTGCCCTCCCAGTATTTGTAGCCCTCGTGGAGGAAGACCACGTGGTCGCCTATGCCCATTACTGAGTTCATATCGTGCGTATTGATCACGGTCGTCATCTGGTACTCCTCGGTGATGTGCTGTATCAGGTCGTCTATCACGAGGGAGGTCTTGGGGTCGAGGCCAGAGTTTGGCTCGTCACAGAAGAGGTACTTGGGATTCAGCACTATAGCGCGGGCTATACCCACGCGTTTTTTCATACCACCACTCAGCTCACCGGGATATTTCTTATTGGTATTGACCATATTAACCCGCTTCAGGCAGGTATTGACCTGTTCGGTCTTTTCTGCTACAGACATGTCTGTGAACATATCCAGCGGAAAGCGGATATTCTCCTCCACTGACATAGAGTCAAAGAGGGCACCGCCCTGAAATAGCATCCCGATCTCGCGGCGGATCAGTTTGCGCTCTTTGAAATTCATTTTGGTAAAAGAGCGGCCATCATAGATGACCTCGCCCTCATCGGGCTCTACCAGGCCCACCATCGTTTTGAGTGTCACGGTCTTGCCGCTGCCGCTCTTGCCGATGATCAGGTTACACTTGCCCTCTTTGAATACAGCAGAGATGCCCTTCAGCACCTGCTGCTCGCCAAATGATTTCTTGATATTTTTGATCTCTATCACCCTGCCTGTCTACTCTCCGAGTAGGAAAAATGCGATGAAAAAGTTGACTATCACGAGCATGATGCTGGTCAGTACCACTGCCTGCGTACTGGCCCTGCCTATCTCCAGCGCTCCACCGGATACATTGTAGCCCTTGTAGCATGGTATGGAGGCGATGATAAAGGCAAAAAACACGCACTTGATAAACATGACGACCACATCCCAGTTCTTCATATTGTCCTGTAGGCCACGCACGTACTCGGCTGTCGTGAAGAAATGCCCCAGCACACCGCCGGCCCAGCCGCCGAGTATGCCCAGCGCTACAGCCATCACGATCAGCATAGGTATCACCACGATAGCTGCCAGGATCTTCGGCCCCACCAGATACGAGCGCGTATTGACACCCATGATCTCATAGGCATCTATCTGCTCTGAGATACGCATACTGCCCAGCTCAGTGGCTATATTAGAGCCTACTTTGCCGGCCAGCAGGAGGGATGTGATGGTAGGGGCGAGCTCGAGTATGAGGCCCTTGCGCACGATAGAGCCCATCCACCACATAGGCACCAGGCCGATACTTTTCAGCTGATAGCTAAACTGGACGGCTGTGACCGCACCTATAAAGGTGGCAATAATGGCTACAATGGAGAGGGAGCCGATGCCGATGTCATTCATCTGGCGGAAGGTCTCCTTGCTATACATGGCGGTTTTCTCCGGGCGGGAAAAAGCGTGGCGGATCATGATCAGGTAGCCGCCTATGTCATCCAGGAATTTCATTAGTGTGCGCTAAGATAGTTTTTTGTCACGGATAGGCAATAGATAGCGGTGTGTATCAGTGCGTCGGAGGCGAGCCGTTAAAAGCGGTACTGTTGGCAAAAGTTGTTTAAGTTTGCTCACTTATCTATAGTTATAAATCATTCGATGCTAAAACATTTTTACGCACTCTTAATATTCGGAGGGTTGTCTGCATCCGGTTTCGCCGCAGGTAGTAGCAAGATCAAGGTCTATTTTAATACTCCGGTAGACACGAGCTATGCCACACCTGGCAATAACGCTGCCTATCTCTACCATACGCTGGATGATACACTCATAGCCTATATCAACCGGGCAAACCATACCCTCGATATAGCAGTGTACCAGTTCTCTCAGGGTAGTGGCATGAGTGATATAGCCGGAGCGCTCAATGCCGCCTATAGCCGTGGCGTCACGATCCGCTATATATATGATGGCAAGGACAGTGCGAGCACCTCTATGGGGTTGCTAAATAGCGGTATTCATATCCTGCCAAGTCCCAACGGTTCTTCATATAATATCATGCATAACAAGTTTGTGGTGATAGATGCCGGCTACGCTGCAGATGCCACTGTGTGGACCGGATCTACCAACTGGACCGAATCCATGTTTGACAAAAGCACTAACAACGCCGTGATCATACAAGACCAGGCTGTGGCGCAGGCGTATGTGGCTCAGTTTGAGAAAATGTGGGGCGGGAGCGGAGCTACGCCTAATCCCGCTAATTCAAAGTTTGGCCCGTACAAGACTGCAAGTACTTCCAACACCTTTACTGTAGATGGCAGGACGGTAGAGGTATACTTCAGCCCTGCGGATAATACGAATGCTCATATCAGGTCTGCCATACAAAGAGCAGACAAAGAAATATTCTTTGGCGTCTATACCTATACTGAAAGCCCCAATGCACAGGATATGAAGGTGAAATACAATACACCGGGTGTCACTGTGAAAGGTATCATGGACGAGTATAGCTACAACTACAATGCCTATGATACACTGGCCCCTGTGATGGGCAATGACCTGAAAATATACAATGGCAGCAATACAGTATATCACAACAAGATGATGATAGCTGATCCTGACTATCCTACTCTCGACCCTCTCGTATTGACTGGCAGCCACAACTGGTCAGTGACAGCGGATACCAAAAATGATGAGAATATGATCATCATACATGATGCAGATGTGGCCAATCAATACCTGCAGGAATTTGCAGGCAGCTATGAGGCGCTGGGAGGTACTATCTCTCATATAACGGCTATCAGTGAGGCAGTGCATGATGATATGATAGGCATCTATCCCAATCCGATACAAGATGTACTATGGATAGATATAAAGGAAGCCGGGCGGGCTACTGTAGAGATCAGCACGCTGGCAGGGCAGACGCTGCGCAGTGCAGAGCTATCGACTGGCCGCAGTGAGCTGACCTTGTCAGATATAGCTCCGGGTATCTATGTAGTGACCGTATCTGATATATCAGGGCTGCATACATATAAGATAGTAAAAATGTGAGGCGCCCTTTGTTGATAAAGCTGTGATTCTGTTTATTTGTTGGGAGAAAAAATATTTTTTCTCAGAAGCAATCCTTTTAAATTCGTTCATT
>JAFDYN010000011.1 GCA_018267385.1 Bacteroidota bacterium
GCCTCTGGGCGGTAAGGCTCAGTTTGGTGGTCAGCGTTTTGGTGAGATGGAGGTGTGGGCACTCGAGGCATACGGTGCATCGAATATCCTGCAAGAGCTCCTCACTGTGAAGTCTGACGATATCACAGGCCGTGCCAAGACATACGAAGCCATCGTGAAGGGTGACAACATCCCTGAGCCAGGCGTACCTGAGTCATTCAACGTACTCCTGCACGAGCTCCGCGGTCTCGCACTCGACCTGAGGTTCGAATAAGCAATACCAACATTCAAAATACAAAGGCAGTCCTTATGGGCTGCCTTTTTTATATTTAGAAGAATTATTTTAGTGTAACTCTTCGATGGGAATAACATTACTAAAAGCAACTTATGGAATATCATTTCGATGAGATTAAGTCAAGAGTTCTGCAATTAATTGAGGAAGCTGAATTTATAGTTTTCTGCGCCGTGGCTTGGATTACTGATTATGATGTAATTGCGGCGCTTACAGAAAAATCTAGGCAAGGAGTTAGAATAGAACTTTTAATTAATGATGATGAAAAGTTTCTAGCTAAAAAGGATCATTTCATTCGCTTTCTTGATTCTGGAGGGAAGCTGTTTCTCTATCCAAAAGGTGATGGAATAATGCATAATAAATATTGTGTTATAGATCTAGACATTACCATTACTGGATCATTTAACTGGACTTATTCCGCTGCTACCAAACATGAAGAGAACATTATAGTATCGAAGGGTAATATTGAGATGGCAAAAGATTTTGCAAGACAGTTTAATAAACTAAAAAGAAAATCAGTAGTTTATCAAAACATTAAAGCTCTTAATAATGATTCTTCTGATTGGATAGACGTAACCGATTCCGTTTGGTTAATGTATAAAGACGATTATTCGCAGGTTGACACCTCTAAAATGGATTTTGACTTTTATGAAGCAACGATTTTCGTAAAAGATAAAACGCGTGATGGTTGCTTTACAATAAAATGTAAAGAAGACATGGAAATACCTAAAAGAGTAAAAGGATATTGGGGCGGTTTAATGATAGAGAAAGATGAAAAAAAGTCTATTACCGAATTGTGGAATTTTCATTGTACTGATGAACGATTGATTCAATTTATTGCAGATCCGAAATCAAATGCTAAATAATATTTTCAGCCTTATTATTCTTCAATCTTTAATTGCGTTTCAATTAGGAGCGCAATCAGATTCCTCAGTTTTATCGTCCTTCTTCAAAACAGCCCTCACGCAAGATAAAGCATACGCCGACCTGCATGATCTCTGCAAGAAAGTAGGTCCGCGTCTCAGTGGCTCGGACAATGCCGCCAGAGCCGTTTTACTGACGCAGCAATTATTAAAAAATGCCGGAGCTGATACCGTATGGCTACAGGACGTCATGGTGCCGCACTGGATCAGGGGAGGCAAAGAAAAAGCGTTTTATGAGCCCGCTTCCGGTTCAAAAACAATTTTGCCTGTCAGGGTTTGCGCCTTGGGTGGTTCGGTACCTACCCCGTTGGCCGGCATCACGGCAGAGATGGTAGAAGTGCAGGGGTTAGGTGAACTTTCAAAAATGGATCCCGCTGCTATCAGAGGCAGGATCGTTTTTTACAATGGCGCCTTTGACCAGTCGGAGATGGAAACGTTTGAAGCCTACAGCAAGGCGGTGCAGCAGCGCTGGGGTGGCGCTATGGAGTCCGCACGCTACGGTGCTATGGGAGTGGTGGTGCGCTCTATGTCACAGCATGTAGATGAATGGCCGCACACCGGGTCTATGGGCTATAATGACTCCATAGTGAAGATACCCGCAGTAGCTATAAGCACTGCAGACGCCGAAAATCTAAGTAAAGCATTAAAGCAAAATCAGCATCTCGTCTTCACTTTCAAAACATCCTGCCAGACACTGCCGGATGTAAGGTCAGCTAACGTGATAGGCGAGATAAAGGGCAGCGAGTACCCGAATGAGGTGATCGTGATAGGCGGCCACCTTGACTCATGGGACCTGGCCGAAGGCGCGCAGGACGACGGCGCCGGTGTGGTGCAGGCTATAGAGGTCATCAGGCTTTATAAGACATTAGGTATAAAACCTAAGAGGACCATACGCGTGGTGGCTTTTATGAATGAGGAGAATGGGCTGCGCGGAGGCAAGGAGTATGCCTCACAGGCAGCGAAAGGAGATGAAAAGCATATAGCAGCCATAGAATCGGATGCGGGAGGCTTCACGCCGCGTGGCTTTACGCTGGATGTCAAACCAGAATTGCGCGTCGCTATTCAAAAAAGCTGGAAGTCGCTGCTGGATAAATTTGAAATAGGCGACCTGGATAATGACGGTGCAGGCGCAGACGTCTCACCGCTGAAAGATACCTGCCCGCTGCTCGCCGAGCTGCACCCGGACTCGCAGCGCTACTTTGATTTTCATCACAGTGCCAGAGATGTATTTGAAAATGTAAATGACCGCGAGTTGGAGATGGGTGCTGCCGCCATGGCATCCTTCGTTTATCTCATCGACAGGTACGGCACGAATCCATAACAGATGGAGCTGTATGCGGTACTGACGCCCTGGCTTACATTCTAAAATTAGGATCTTAGAACCTTATAGCCCTTCCATCTCAGCTCCCAGCTCTTCCCACTTCTTCATCTCTGCATCCAGCTGCTTTTTCAGCCCGTCATACTTCGTGAAGAAATCAGGGTCAGCCGTCAGCTTTGAGTAGTGGTCAGGTATCTTCAGCTGGTCATCTATCAGTTGGATCTCTTTCTCCAGCTTCTCTATATTCTGCTCGGCTATACCTATAGCCTTCTTCACGCGGTTGATCTCTTTAGAGTTGTCTACGCTCGTGTCCTTCGCTTTCGCCGCAGGCGCAGCAGGTGCATTTTTGGCCTTAGACTTGGCATCCTTCTCAGCCTCCAGCGCGCGCATATCTTCCAGGTTCTTCTTCTCGAGGAAGGCATTGATATCATCCAGGTGTACCTTGATACCATCCTTGGTGAATTCAAATATCTTATTCGTCAGCCCACTGAGGAAGTCACGGTCGTGAGAGACCACTACCACTGTACCCTCATAGTTCTTCAGCGCGTTTTGCAGGATTTCCTTTGAGAGCATGTCCAGGTGGTTCGTCGGCTCATCCATCACGAGGAAATTCCTCGGCTCCAGGATCATGCGGCACAGCGCCAGGCGGCTCTTCTCACCACCGGATAGCACCTTCACTTTCTTGAAAACATCATCACCCTTGAAGAGGAAGCAACCCAGCAGGTCGCGCAGCTTCGTACGGATCTCACCTACAGCTACGCGGTCTACCACCTCCAGCACCGTATCATTGCCATCTATCGTATCGGCAGCGTGCTGCGCGTAGTAGCCCACAGTCACATTGTAGCCCAGCTCTACCTCACCGGCGTCATACGGCACATCGCCTACCAGCATCCGGCTAAAGGTCGTCTTACCCATACCGTTCTTGCCTATGAAGGCAATCTTGTCTCCACGGTCTATCTCTACAGACTGGTTGTCTATTACTGTTTTCGGGCCGTACTTTTTTGTCATACCCTTCGCCGTCAGCACCACCTTGCCGGATGGCTTGGCAGGAGGGAAGCGCAGATTCATCGCCGCTACATTCTCTTCCTCCACCTCTATGATCTCCATCTTGTCCAGCTTCTTGATCAGGCTCTGGGCAAAGGTAGCCTTGCTCGCCTTGGCGCGGAAGCGATCAATGTTGCGCTCTATCTGCGCGATATCGCGCTGCTGGTTCTTCTGTGCATTGATCACCTGCTCTCGGCGCTCCTTGCGCAGCTCGGTGTACTTAGTGTACGGCGCGCCGTAGTCCTCTATGTCACCCGCCACTACCTCGATAGTGCGGTTCGTGATATTATCGAGGAAAGAACGGTCGTGGCTCACCATCACGATAGCGCCCGGATAGTCCTTCAGAAACTTCTCCAGCCACAGCACCGACTCGATATCCAGGTGGTTCGTAGGCTCATCGAGCAGCACCAGGTCAGGCTTTTGGAGTAGTATTTTCGCCAGCTCGATACGCATCTGCCAGCCACCGCTAAATTCCTTCACCTTCTTCACAAAGTCACTCGCCTCAAAGCCGAGTCCCTTCAGCACGCGCTCCGTCTGCTCCTCTATGCTATAGCCATCGTGCACCTCTATCTGGTGCTCCACCTCCTGCATCTCATTGATCAGGTCCATGTAGCTGTCCGTCTCGTAGTCCGTACGCGTTTCCAGCTCATGCACGATCTTGTCCTTGCGCTCGATCATCACCAGCACATTTTCAAAGGCCCTCTTCGCCTCCTCTATCACCGTCAGCTGCGAGGTCGTATCGAGGTCCTGAGGCAGGTAGCCTATGATCGTCCCCTTCGGGAACATGATATCCCCACCATCTATCTGCTGTATGCCCTTCAGCACTTTGAGCAGTGTAGACTTGCCCGCACCATTACGGCCCACCAGGCCTATCTTATCCGATGCATTGATCAGAAACGAAACCTTGTCAAACATCACCCGCCCCGAAAAATGGAGCTCTATATTAGAAACAGCTATCATCGCAATTAGTCTAGTTAGCAGTGCGCAGCAGCCAGGCAAAAAATGCCCAAACCCAATCCCCGCACCATTTAGCGGCGCGAAGATACGACATTGACAGGTCATTTGAAAAGGTTAAAAGTTTATGAAAATGGGCGTCTGACCGGCTGTTATCCTCCGTCGGCGGGGGCGAGGGGCGGAGGCAAACTCCCCCTTATAGCACAAACTCCGAGCGTCCGGGCGGGCTCTCCGCTCCTAGTCCTCGCCGCAAAAGTACTACCGACCCATCATCATTCAGCGCCTGCCCGGCTGTTAAGTCCCCTTTGGGGATTTAGGGGCCGGCACTCCGGCTGTCTAGTACGAAACCTGACACAGCACGGTGCAAAACAATAATATGACACAAGTATGTCATTCTATTCCATGCAATAAACTATAGTAACCTTATATTGGATATAGCGGAATGAAGAATAACCTACGTTTCTAAGGGTAATATGCAGGTCAGACAATTGATTTTTATGTGCATCTTTTCGTTAGCAAGTATTGCAGGCAGGGCGCAATACTTCTATACATATTGGGTCATCCCTCCCCATCCTACCACACAAGACTCTGTTATACTCGTAGACTCATTGACGCTTGTTTATCAGTCCATGCAATTGTACTACAATAATGTCACTGTCAGCGATAGCTTTTTTACAATTAACCACTGCTACAACCACGCCGGCGGAGCTCAAACAGGCAGAAATACGACACAAAAAACGGCTCTAGGAAAGTTGGCCTTAGGAAGCTATGATGGAGTGATTTACTCCCATAGTCAATACAATGCCATCGACACAGACTGCTCCCAATACGGCATCCGCGATAGCATCCGTTTTTCCTTCACCGTCACCGAGCCCACAGGACTGGAAACCATGCCACAAACCGACCTCATCATCACCCCTAATCCCACCTCCGGCCAGCTATTCCTGTCACATCGGACGGATGATGCGCAGGTCATCGTACAGGACTTGAATGGTCACAACTACTACCTCCCTCACACCGGAAGAGAGATAGATGTATCTAGCCTGGCCGCAGGTGTATATGTGCTGCGGCTCCAAACCAGGGAGGGCAGTGTGAGCAGGCGCTTTGTGAAAGAATAGTGCCAATGCCATCAAATCACTAACTTTACATGAAACACCTGCCATGTCAAATCAGGAACTAAAAGAAAAGATCGCCATCTGCATGGAGGATGCAGAAGATCATATTTTAGAGGCGGTATTGACACTTTTGATGGCTAGCACACAAAAGATAATTCCTCTGACCGAGGAGCAGATGAAAATAGTAGAAGAGAGGCACGCGGATTATTTGGCCGGTAGAGGCGAGTATTCCACTTGGGAAGAAGTAAAAGCGCGTATTACCTCAAAACAATAATAGCCGGTTGTAGTTCTGCATTCAAGTCCCCTTTAGGGGATTTAGGGGGCGGCACATCCACTCCGGACTTTGGTTATACGTCAGCTCAAGCGTCCACGCCTGAACCCACCAGAAAAGGGAATAAAATGACCAAACTCACACCGATTTCACACCTCACCCCCGATTTTTGCATTTTCCCGTTTTGCCTTTTCACTTTTTCCCCTAGATTCGCACAGTAAATCAAAAAGTCATGTCAAAGGTAATAGGCGGTATTTTCACAGTGATCGGTTTCATCCTCCTCGCAGTAGTATGCATGCTCTACATGAATAGCTCTGCCTACCTCGAGTACAATGACCCGGCCAAGCACCTCTCTTTCTTTGAGACCGGCTACGGCCCGGTAGCAGTGATCGACTTCCTGCTGCTCTCTATCGGCCTCACCTTCCTCTTTGTCTCCAAGGAGCCAAGGCTGAACTAAGTTTTTCGACCGCGCTTCCGCTGTCTTATTGTACTGGCCATCGGCCTCTTTCCACTTATTTATAGCTGTCTATCAATGTATTGTATAGAAATGCTGTAACCATGGCTATATACTGCATTGGTTATCAGCCTCTTTGGTGGGCCAGTTTGCCCGCAGTACATCACCTGCATATCCCCCTTCAGTCGAAAAACTTGCTTCCTTACCGGCTGTTTCCCCCGTCTCCCGTCCATCGCCCTTCGTCCCACAGAGTCCCCTCTCAAACCCCGCCACCGCTTCACTCCATAGTCGAAAAACTTGCCCACTATCAGCCGTAGGGACAGGTCGAGATCTGTCCCTATCAATCCTCCCCCTACAATTGTCACTCCTCTCAAACCCCCCTCTCACAGACATTACTACCTTTGCCCCCACTAAAACATAGACCTCCATGGCCATCATAAGACCCTTCCGCGCTCTGCGCCCCGCCCCGGCCCTCGCTGCCGAGGTAGCCACCCTGCCCTACGACGTGATGAATACCGCCGAGGCCCGCCAGATGGCCACCGGCAATGCACACTCCTTCCTCCACGTCAGTCGCGCCGAGATAGACCTTCCCGAGGGTACTGATGACCACAGCCAGCAGGTCTATGACCAGGCCGCGCGAGCCTTTCAAGGCTTCATAGCAGATGGCACGCTGGTGCAGGATGCCGGCGACTACCTCTACATCTACGCCCAGACCATGGCCGGCCGCCGCCAGGTAGGCCTCGTGGCTTGCAGCTCCATAGAGGACTACTTCGCAGATGTGATCAAGAAGCACGAGTACACCCGCCCCGAGAAGGAGCAGGACCGCATAGACCATATGAAGGCCGTCAAGGCGCACGTCGGCCCCATCTTCCTCACATACCCGTCTCACACAGGTGTCAAGGATATCATCGCCCGCACCATCGCCGGCACCCCGGTCAATGACTTCACGGCTGAGGATGGCATCCGCCACCAGGTATGGGTCATAGATAACGCTGCGGACATAGCAGCTATCACAGGCTTCTTCGCCAAGGATATTCCCTACACGTATATAGCCGACGGCCATCACCGCACCGCCTCCGCCGCCAAGGTGGGCAAGCAGCTAAAAGATGCCAATCCAAACCATACAGGTCAGGAAGAGTATAACTACTTCCTCTCCGTCCTCTTCCCGGCAGATGAGCTCGCCATCATGGACTACAACCGTGTGATCCGCGACCTCAATGGCATGACCAAAGAGCAGTTGCTCGCAAAGCTCGCAGACAGGTTTGAGGTCACGGGGATCAGTGCAGACCAGGCCAAGCCTGCCAGGCTGCATGACTTCGCCATGTACATAGACCGCCAGTGGTACCGCCTCACGGCGAAAGCCGGCACCTGGACCACCGACCCCATCGGCATCCTTGATGTATCCATCCTCTCTGATAATGTCCTCGACCCGCTCTTTGGTATCAAGGACCAGCGCACGGACAAAAGAATCGACTTCGTAGGTGGTATACGCGGCCTCGTCCAGCTGGAGCGTCGTGTAGATAGTGGTGAGATGGCAGTGGCCTTTGCCTTGTATCCTGTCTCACTCCGGCAGCTGATGGCCATAGCAGACTCAGGCAATGTGATGCCGCCAAAGAGCACCTGGTTTGAGCCAAAGCTGCGTGATGGCCTCTTCTCTCATCTCTTCTGATGAGATACGTCACATCAGAAAAATTTCCTGACGGACTTTTAATATGTACCTTTAAAGTGTCTGATATCAAGGCGTGTAGGCCATGCTTTGGCATTGGATTTGCTAAACCATCTCATTATCCATCAACCCAAACTGCATGAGAAAAAACTACCTCCCCGAGTTATCGTTTGTTATTCTGCTGCTGCTTTCGCTGGGACTGCACGCCCAGGTCAATGAAGTACTCAAGGCCAGCCAGTTTGGCGGCGTGTCAAACATCAGCTACAATCCTGCCATAGCAGACAACCGTTTTCTCGTAGATATCAACCTGATCTCTATGGGCTTTGGCATGGAGAATAACTACATCGGTCTGAGCCCCAAGCCGATCACTAATCATGACTTATTCAATGATGCCAACTTCCAGAATGATTACCTACGTGAGCGGCTGAATGGCAACGCCAAGCGTGCCTTTGTAGGCATGCAGGTGCAGGGGCCGCTGTCATTCATGTTTTCATTTGGCAAGAATCATAATAATAAAAATGCGATAGGCGTATCGTGGAATGTCAATAGCCTCGTCAACGTAGATGGTGTGGGTGAAACATTTGCGCGTAGCGCATACTTCGGCCTCGGCAGCAAGGCAGATTCTATTACACACTTCGACTACACCCACCTCAATAACCAGAACCTCGGTATCCGTACTCTGGCCTGGGCAGACTTTGGTGTGACCTACTCCCGTGTAGTGCTGGACAGAGGTCCCCATATGCTGAAGGCGGGTGTGACCGGCAAAGTAATAGTGGGTATAGCAGGTGGCTACGCCTACTCAAAAAATATCGACTATAAGATAAGCGGATATGATACAATAGACATCTATAAGTCGGACATCAGCTATGGACATAGTGATCTTATATCTAATAACAACCCCGGTATCAATGATGTGCTCAATGGCCTGAGCAAACCATCTTTTGCTGCAGACCTCGGTCTCATATATGAGTGGCGCCCCGACAAGGAGAAGTACCAATATGAGATGGACTGCAAGAAGTGGTGGGAGAATGGAAAGAACAAATACAAACTGGCAGCAGGCTTCTCGGTCATAGATATAGGCCGTGTCAAATTTGCCAAGCCGGGCAATGTGCGCAGCTACTACGCCGATATACAAGGATATGATATAGCCAACTCAGGTATCACTGACGTGCATACCTTTGACAGTGTCTTTCATAGCTTGCCTTCAAACTTCAAGGCTGATAGCAAGAATTACTTTAACATATGGCTGCCTACACGTTTTAACCTCTTCCTCGACTGGGAGATCTACAAAGGCCTCGGCCTGAACCTGAATGGTACGATCTCTCCGGTGTTTGCCAAGGATGGCAACCAGGTGCATTATCCCAACTCGATCATGCTCACACCGCGCTATGACTGGAAGTGGATAGGTGTATACATACCGATGACGTATAATGATTATGGCAACTTCGGTGCGGGTGTCGGCCTGCGTGCTGGTCCGCTCTTCGTCTCATCGTCCAATCTGATCACCGTATTTGCCGGCAAAGCCACTTATGCTATGAATATCCAGGCCGGCCTCAAGATCACCATACCTAACCTGAAACAAAGGGATAGGGATAAAGATGGCGTGTCAAACAGGAAGGATAAGTGCAAGAAAGAAAAAGGCACCTGTGCTACACAAGGCTGCCCTGACATGGATGGCGATAGTATAGTAGACAGCGAGGACAAATGCCCTACTGTACCAGGACCGAGAGAGACAATGGGCTGCCCTGACCGTGATAAGGATGGCGTGTATGATATGAATGACTCCTGCCCTGATGTGGCCGGCCCGGTAGAGCTGAGCGGCTGCCCTGATACAGATGGCGACGGCATATGGGATAAATATGATGAATGCCCTACTGAGAAAGGCACGAAGGAGCTGCACGGCTGTCCTGATCGCGATGGTGATGGTGTGGCAGATAAAGATGATGCCTGTCCTGATGTGCCGGGAGATAAGGCGCACAAGGGCTGCCCTGATACCGACGGCGATGGCCTCTATGACAATGAAGACGGCTGCCCTCGCGTGAAAGGACCTGTAGAGAATAAGGGTTGCCCATGGCCGGATACAGATGGCGACGGAATATTGGATAAGGATGACGCTTGTCCGGCTGTCTTTGGCGTAGCTGAGAATAAAGGCTGCCCTGCGCTGAGCAAGAAAGAACTGGAGACAGTGAAGTATGCCTTTGATAATCTCGAGTTTGAGACAGGCAAAGATGTGATACGGACCAAGTCTTATGTATCACTCAATGCACTGGCCAAACTACTCATAGACAAGCCGAACTATGGCCTGAAGATAGAAGGCCACACAGATAATGTAGGCAAGGCCGAGATGAACATGGAGCTCTCACTCAAGCGCGCCGAGGCAGTCAAGAAGTACCTCGTAGCAAAGAATGTGGAAGCCTCTAAGCTCGAGACATATGGCTACGGCCTGACTCGTCCTATAGCAGACAATAGTACTGCTGCAGGCCGCCAGAAGAACCGCCGCGTAGAGATGACCATTACATTCAAGTAAGAAGTCATAGGTTATAAGTAATGCCATCCGCAGGAGCGGATGGCATTACTCTTTTCCGGGGTGGATCACTTAGGAGCTATCTCATAGAGCTTTTCCAATATCCATGTGCGGTCAGCCGTATTGCCGGTGGCTTCTATCTCTTTGCGCAGCGCAGCTACCTTTGCTTTATCCTTTACATCTATACGGTAGAGCTTCATCACAAAGCGGGCAAAATTGCCATAGTTGGTTTTGTTTTGCTCTGAGATCAGTTTCTTGCGGTCCAGCAGCATACGAAAGCTCTCACGCAGGGAGAGAAGGGAAGGATATGCATCCAGCTCATAGTATGTCTTCATCAGCGTGGTCTTGGAGTCCAGCTGGTAGAATACATCACTGTACTCCACATCCTGCAATAGCTGTAATACTTTGTCATACTCCCGTACTGCAAAGTGATAGCGTGCCATATTGAATGTATATGCATTGCCGGCTTCTTCTTTTGATAGCCGGTTCTTATAGTTCTCTATAAAGGTGCGCGCCCACTTGTGATCTTTGCTCCGGATCGCTATGGTCACTATATTCTTGTAGTCCCACGGAGAGAGTACGCCATCCTGATAGATCAGCTCGTGATCGAGTGCGTATTGGTAGAGCGCGAGTATCTCATGCAGGTAGCCCAGGTGGCCTTTGTTGATACGCCGGATGGCATAGTTTAGCGCAAAGGCAAAAACCTCCCTGCGCGTATAGTCTGCCATGAGCGGGAGATAGCTAAAGAAGCATTCTTTGAGGGCTGTGAAATGTGCCTCTTCCTCAGGCGCTATCATAGTGAGTATGGCGCGGTAGTATGCATCTGCTACAGGTATATTGGCAGGGGGGTGTCGCTCCAGATAGCTCATGATCTCTGTGAGCAGGGCTGTGTCCTCCTGCATACTCAGAAAGTGGCGGTAGTGAAGGATAGATGCACAATAACGGAGTTTATTGACCAGGTAGAAGTGGTCGAGGCTGGACATTGCCTCCGTGAGGTGCTTCTCCGGACCGCGCTCACCGCGGTTTTCTATATGGGTATAGTACTGCTCATCCAGGCGGAAGGTATGAAGGTAGTACTCATTATCGCGCAGAGGCTGCTGCTCGAGTTGCTTGCGGGCATGCAGGTATGGCTCGGTGAAATGCTTGTCAAGCTTCATGCCTGTATAAAGATCCAGCAGATGGTAGCTGCTGTCATGCGGTTGTTTCTTCAGCCGCTCAGTGACGAGGAATGACTCCAGCTTTTTTAACAGGTCTGACAGTAGCCGGGCGAAATATTGGTTAGTAAACTGGCGTCCGGGCTGAACCTTTTTCCATATTTTGTATTTGTCCGGCGGAGCCGTTTGTCCAGCTGTGTAGAAAGGCCGAAGCGCTTCATATAGTTTAATAAGCTTCTGATCCTGATTGTGGTAGGGTGATATGAGAAAGGTGTGAAACCTGTTTAACTCGTAGGCGCTCAGGCGCGCCAGTAGTAGGTGAAGCTTTGTATCGGTCATAAAAAGTGATCCGTATAAATATATCTTGAAATGTTATTTTAAAGAGGTAAAATAATCAATTTATATGTAAGTGGTCCGTATAATCCCATATAAATGTGCTTTTTTAGGTGAGTGCAATGAAGTCTTTTTGTAACGAGCTATAGTAGCTCATTTGCAAAACAGATAAACCCAATGAAATGATAGTATATCTGAAAAACAGCCTGCGCAGGCATCTGATACTGGTCAGCATGCTGTGTATGAGTGTAGCCTGCTACGCCCAGTGCTCAATGGTGCTCACAGATGCAGTGACACCGGCCTGCGGTAGCCTGCACTCCGGCACGGTGACGATACATGCTAGCAATGCGGCTGCGCCATATCAGTATCGGCTGGGAGCAGGTGGTAGCTGGCAGACAGATTCCTTGTTCACCGGTCTGGGTGCGGGTAGCGCTACAGTGTACGTCATGGAGGCGGGCGGCTGCGTGGACTCTATCGTAGTAGTGATCGGTAGTGCCGGTACGCCTTTCACACCGGCTATCACAGCCACAGCGTGGTCTGCTACGTTCTGTAATGGAGTGGGCATGGTAGATACTTTCTGGGCATCGGGCAGTAGTGCAGTGCTTACTTATCAGTGGTATCATAATGGTGCGCCTATCTCAGGTGCTACAGCTGCTACATATACTACTACCGTGCTCAATGACCACGATAGCCTGTGGGTGGTGGGCTATACGTCATCTCCATGTGCTACGGTAGACTCTGCAGTCAGCAATACTATCCATATCACGGCGTATACAGGGGCCATCCCATCCGTCACTGCTACTGCGACATCCTTGTCATACTGTGCAGGAGGGAGCTTTGTAGATACCTTTTGGGCGAGTAGCTCCGGGAGCGCGGTGCTGACATATCACTGGTATCGCAATGGGGCGGCGGTGACGGGAGCTACAGGCTCATCCTGGAGTACAGCCACGCTCAGTGATCATGACAGCGTATGGGTAGTAGCTCAGGGCATAGGCCCCTGTGCCGCGCCCGTCAGCAGCAATATTCTTCATATCAGCATTTTTCCGGACACGGTGCCTGCCATTTCTATTACTGCTGCATCTTTGTCGTTTTGCGCAGGATCAGGCTTTGTGGATACATTCTGGGCCGGAGGTGGCACCAGTGCGGTACTCACCTATCAGTGGTATAGAAATGATACTGCAGTATCAGGAGCCACCGGGACCTCATGGGCTACATCGTCGCTGGCTGACCACGATAGCATATGGGTAGTAGCGTACGGTGCTACGGGCTGTACGGCAGGAGATTCATCCGTCAGCACGCGCGTCACTATATCGCTCATCAGCTGCGCAGATACGGTGTGGCCGGGAGATGCGGATGCTAATCACATAGCTGATAATAACGACCTGCTACCGGTAGGACTGGCCTATGGCGCTACCGGCCCGGTACGTACAGTGCAGGGTATCGTTTGGCAGGGCGATAGTGCGGACAGGTGGAGTCAGTATTTCTCTATCTACGCACCTACGGTCAACTATGTACATGCTGACTGCAATGGAGACGGCGTGGTCAATGGTGATGACACCCTGGCTATAGTGACCAATTTTGGCCTGACACACCCCAAAACAAATGGATATGGTACGCCGCGCAGCGGCGCGCATAGCATGCATCTGGAGTTTTCGCGGGATACGGTGTACAATGGGCAGAGCCTGGTAGCTGCCGTCATACTGGGCGATGCGGCGATACCTTTTGCAAATATTTATGGCATCGCCTTTACGTATAACTATGATCCGCTGGTATACGATACCAATAGTATCTCTTTTGAATATATCAACTCGTGGCTGGGGGACTATACCAATAGTATTAATATCAGCAAGACCTTCCCGGCGCCGGGTGTCATCAAAACCGCTATCACGGGCATAGATCACCTGGATAGAAATGGATGGGGCGCCATAGCCAGATTCAGAGGTACGATCACGACGGATAATATCAATGGCATAAGGCGGTACGTCAATACAGACTATATCACAGACATCACTGCTGTAGACATGAAAGGTGATACCATAGAGGTCAATACCTGCGTGGACTCAAACCTGATCATACAATGGGCTACCGGTATCCATGATATCACAGAAGGCGACCATATCGAGATCTATCCTAATCCGGCTATAAACTACATACAGGTGAGCTCTGAGCATCTGATGACGCAGGTGCAGCTCTATGATCCGCTGGGAGGACTCGTGATGGATAATCATGCAGGTGGTGAGACATCGCTGTCATTTGACATCTCTGGTCTGGCCAGTGGTATCTATATAGTGCGCATATCTACCGTAAATGGAAGTACTATAAGAAAGGTCGCGATAAAGCACTAAATACCATAAGGTAAACTACCATGAAAGCGTGGCGAGGCTTCGGCCTCGCCTACATTCGGGTGCCGAGAGAAGCTTCATCCCAATTCATGGAGCTTCTCCAGTATCCATGTGCGGTCGGCCGTATTGCCTGTCTCCTCTATCTCTTTGCGCAGCGCAGCCAACTTCGCTTTGTCCCTTACATCTATACGGTAGAGCTTCATCACAAGGCGGGCAAAATTGCCATAGTTAGCCCGGTTTTGCTCAGAGATGAGCTTCTTTCTGCGGAGCAGGATGCGGAAGCTCTCCTTGAGTGACTGCAATGGCTGGTACTCGCCCAGCTCGTAATAGGTCTTCATGAGCGTGGTCTTAGAGTCTAGCAGATAGAAGATATCAGTGTACTCTACACCTTGCAGCAGGTCGAGTACCCTATCATATTGCTTCATAGCAAAGTGGTAGCGCGCCTGATTAAAAGTGTAGGCATTCTTCTGCTCCGGTTTGGCCAGCTTGTATTTATATGTTTCCAGGAAAGATGCCGTCCATTTGTACTCCTTATTGCGCAGGGCGATGGTCGTTATGTTTTTATAGTCCCAGGGCGAGAGGATACCCTTATCATATAGCAGCTCGTGGTCCAGGGCATATTTGTATAAACTGAAGATCTCGCTTTGGTAGCTGGTGTGGCCCGTATTTATCTTTCTGATGCAGTAGTTGAGCGCGTGATCTACTGCATCCAGTTTGGTAGAGATGGCCAGTGCAGCGCTATCGCTCAGCAGTAGCTTCTTCAGGTCTCTGAAGTGTCTCTCCTCCTCGGGCTCTGTGAGGGATAGTATGATGTAGTGATAGGCGGCTATGGCCGGATCACGGGTAGGAGGATGAGCGCGCAGCCATATGAGTATCTCCCCCAGCAGGGCAGAGTCCTGCCGCACACTCAGAAACTGGCCGTAGTGCAGCGATGCAGCAGTATAGCGTAGCTTATTGATCAGGTAGAAGCTATCCAGGTGATAGATCGTGTCCTGCAGGTTTTTATTTGTGCCGCGCTGCTTCTTATTCTCCAGAAAAGCATACTGCTGTACACTGAGCCGGAAGCTCTGGAGGTGGTAGTCGCTGTCACGCTCGGGGTTTCTGGTGAGCTTGTTTTGTGCTGAGAGTGATGGCTCAGTAAAATGCTTACTCATACGAAGCTCATTATAGGTTTCCAGTATGAGTATGTTCTCCTCGGTAGGTTTCTGTTTGAGCTTTTCTATGGCTACAAAGTATTCTACTTTACGGAAAAGATCAGAGAGCAACCGTGCATATTTCAGGTTGGTAAATGGAATGCGGGGATACACCGCCTTCCACAACTTATTCTTTTCAGGAATACCCGCCAATGGATTTTTGTAGAAGGGAAGGAGGTAGCCATACAACCGGGTCAACACCTCATCGTCATTCAGATAGGGAGACCGCATGAATTTGTCCAGCCTGTTTAGCTCATATGCGCTAAACCTGCTGAGCAGGAGATGAAGTTTTGAGTCTTGCACGAATATTTTATCGGTATAAATCTACCAGTTATGAAATTTATTAAATGAATTTTAGATGCAGTAACTTAAAAGTAAATAAAAAATAATAGGTATAAATGTATTAAAATGTACTTTTTTAAAGGCTAGGAATATGGTTTTTTTGTGTCGTGATCAGTGGGTCACAGCACAAATCGGTCATCTATAAAAAACATATCATGAAAAGGACTACTTACAAAATTACTTTCTTATGCGCTCTGCTGCTTTCATTTGGGATGCTACGCGCGCAGTATGTGCCCATACCGGACGCAGGTTTCGGAACCTGGCTATCTAATCATGGCTATTCTTCTGCCCTGACGGGCAATAGTACTGCTGGCTGGCAGCTGGATACGACCAATAGCCTCGTTTTATCTGCTACCGACCTGCAGCAGTCGGGTGACACCACTTATACAAACATTACAGGTGTGCAGTATTTTAAAAATCTCCAGAACCTTACGTTTTCTGACAACTACAGGCTGACAGGTGTGCCACCCTATTTCAATGCTACACTGGAACACCTGGATCTCTCAAACTCAGGCGTGGCCTCACTGCCGGACCTTCCTGCTAATCTGCGGGATCTGCAGATCAATGGTACCCCACTGCAAAACCTGCCACCCCTGCCCGGCACTATCCAGCGCCTATGGATAGGCTATGGCGCTCCAAAGGTGCTCACAATACTGCCAGACAGCCTGCAGGACTTTGATGCTACCAGCGCCGGCCTGAGTAGCCTGCCTCCGGTGCCGCAGCATATCCTCTATATGTTTCTGAGCTATAACCAGCTGACCACTATCCCCGCGCTACCCGATACGATGACCACGCTGATGGTAGACAATAATGCCCTGACCTCACTGACCAATTTGCCACAGTATGCGAGTGATATAGACGTATCTGATAATACCGGCCTGACCTGCCTGCCCCCCTTCACCCGCATCACCCAGCTTAGATTTAGCAATACAGCTATAGCGTGCGTGCCCAGCTATAATGTGAGCATGGGCACGCCGGTGATCACCAGTGTGCCACTTTGCAGTACTTCCAATCCTAATGGCTGTATATTTCAGAGACTGGTGTACCCGGGTGATGCTAATAATGACCGTACCGCCGACAATGCAGACCTGCTGAATGTAGGGCTCGGCTATGGTACCAGCGGACCGGCGCGTACAGGCGCAGTATCTACATGGCTGGGGCAGACTGCCACAGACTGGACCGACACTTTTGTCACGGGCCTCAACTATAAGTTTGGCGACTGCGATGGCAACGGGACCATCAATGCAGATGATACGCTCCCTATTATGATCAACTTTGGTATGACACATGGCAAAAATGAAGGCACAGCTCCCTGGCGCAGTGGCGTGCCGGGCCTCAAGGTCTCATTCTCTCAAGATACCGTACAGACAGGAGATACACTCATTACGACCTTCTACCTCGGAGACTCAGTTTCGACTGTGAGCAATATTTATGGCCTTGCATTTACCTATCATTATGATCCTTTAGTGAATGATACTTCTTCGGTACGTTTTAGTTTTCTCTCCTCATGGCTCGGCACGAGCGCCAATAGCATATCGATCTACAAAGACCTGACCGCTGCCGGCCAGATCAAAGCCGCTATCACAGGTATCGATCATATCAGCCGGTCGGGCAGTGGTGCTATCGCACAGATGTATTCACGTATTACCTCTGATAATATCAACGGGAAAGACCTGGCCTACTATAATAACCTAGGCTATATCTCAGATATCACAGCTGTAGATGCCGCCGGTCACGCTATACAGCTCAACGCGGGACAAGACTCTGCCCGCGTAGCATACGAGCCATCAGGCCTGCATGATCCGGATAATGCCGCTATAATACTCTATCCTAATCCTGCTTCTGGTCATGTATACATCAGATCCGGTGTACAAGTAGAATCTGTAGTGCTCTATGACGCGCTAGGGCAGACCATACTAGCTCAAGATGCCAATAGCAAGACCTTGAGCCTCGACCTGAGCGGTATAGCCGCCGGAGCCTATACCGTGGCTATCAGGACACTGGCGGGTATCAAAAATGTTAGGTTCATTATTACTCAATAGGTGAGCGTATGCCGTGGCCGGGTAGGGCTGCGGCATTTTAGAGCGCATACCGGGCGGAGCAGCATCTCCCATTATGGGTTTTTCCCTGCTCTCTCTATTATGCAAAAAAATAGCCCCGCGTCTGCGAGGCTATTCTTGCTATACTCAGTAGTTTCTACTTTTTGAGGGAGTCGCGGATCTCTACCAGCAGCTTGTCTGTAGTAGACAGCTCCGGTGCTGCCGGTGCCACTACAGGTGCCTCTTCTTTCTTCTTCATAGAGTTGATACCCTTGATAAAGAGGAAGAGCACGAAGGCTACGATGATAAAGTTGACCACTATCTGTACAAAATTGCCCCAGGCCAGTATGGCAGCGCCGGCTTCTTTTGCTTTGGCATAGGTAGTGTAGTTGCTACCATCCAGGGATACAAAGTTATCCGTGAAGCTGACACCTTTCAGGACCACCTTTGAGATGACCGGCATGATGATGTCATTTACCATAGAGTCCACTATTTTGCCAAATGCAGCGCCGATGATCACACCGACTGCCAGGTCCACTACGTTGCCTTTCATGGCAAACTCCTTAAATTCCTTGAGCATTCCCATATACTTAATCTTTAGGGTTAAAAAATAGTTTAGAACCTAAAGCTATAAATTAAATCTACAAAGAAGGGGACGTATAGCATTCTATTGCAATATCATAGGCACATCCATCAGCAGTAATTCTGCATCAGCATCAGCCGTGATATGCAGTACATCTGTATCAGAGATGCCGAGGCCATCCCGCTTATTCAGGCTGGTGCCATTGATGGTCACATCTCCTGATATCACAAAGGCGTAGACGCCATTGCCGGGCTTCCTGACCAGATAGTCTGTCTGAAAGCCTTTCTCCAGTGATCCTATACTAAACCATGCATCCTGATGTATCCAGAGGCCGCTCTCTGCCGGTCCAGGCCCGAGTAGCTGCTGGAATTTGTTGATGCGGTCTTCCTTTTTGAAGGCGGCCTGTCCGTAGCGGGGGGTGACATTGCCCTCTCGGGGGAAGAGCCATATCTGGAGCAGCTTCAGCGGATCGGTCTTGCTCGCATTGTACTCGCTGTGGTAGATACCTGTACCAGCGCTCATCACCTGCACCTCGCCTGCCCGCACCACCTCCTCGTGCCCCATGCTGTCCTTGTGTGCCACGGCACCCTCCAGCGGGATGGTGATGATCTCCATATTGTCATGCGGGTGCTTGCCAAAGCCCATACCCGCTGCGATGGTATCATCATTCAGCACGCGCAGCACACCGAAGTGTACGCGGGAGCGGTCAGTGTAGTCAGCGAAACTGAAAGTATGCCAGGCATTGAGCCAGCCATGATCGGCATGACCACGGGTGTTGGCTTTATGCAGTGTTGTCTTTTCCATATTGTTATCGTTTTAGTAGCACAAAGATACAACAAAAATAAATGTTGCAACATATAATTGTGCTATTTAACGACTTTTTAGATAGATCAGATATCCTGCAGGTGCTCCGTCTTGCAGCTATGCTCGAGCACGATCTTGGTAGAGGTCTCGCTGGGAGAGAGGCTGATGGCCGGGAGCTCGTCTATAGTGAGGCGTATAGCGTCCCACTCGGCGGCGAGAGCCGGGTCTGCGGCTATCTGTGCCTGCAGCGCAGCGGCTTCTTTTTCTGTCAGTTCGCCGTAGGCGAGCAGTATGAGGAGGTCAGATGTAGAGCTTTGTATCATGTTGGTTTTTTGATGTTGATCAATCGATGCCCCTTATAAACGCCGGATAGGTTTTTTATTGTGCTTTCGCGGCCCTTTGGCTATGAAAAGCGATACGCTGGCTGAATCATCCTGCTTTTGATGGCCGTAGTAGCCAGCCTCCGGCCGGCATCAGCACCACTACGAGGATACAGATAGCGGCCAGGTGCCCATAGACCGTGTACTGGCTCCAGGCGCAGCGCGCGTGATACACAAACGGATAGATGGCGCCGATAGTATAGAGCAGCCAGCCGATCTGAGGTGGGCGCACTACACAGTACAGGCACAGACAATAGCTAATCAGGTGTACGATATGAGACCAGACAGGTTCGCTGCTGAATGGACGAGCCAGGCCTACCACATGCACACCCAGGCAGATGATCAGAAAGAGAATCATCAGTCTGCGAAAAATGACGTCTATCATAGGCGAAAGATACATCTTAAATTAACTTCATGTTTAACAAAAAATACGAAAGGATGGCCGGTGGTGGCCGTATTTATTGGTAACTTCATTGCTCATTCTGTTTTTATGAGAAAGTACTACGTCCTTCTGTTCATGGGCATCGCCCTATTTCTGGCCTCCTGCCGCAAAGACCCGGCTACGCTCAGCCTGACCGTGCAGCCCAAATGGGGATCAGATAACCTGCAACTCAATACCGTCTACTCCTCGCCTGGCGGCTATATGAAGTTCTCGGATTTCGGTATGTATCTGTCTCACATCAAACTGGTGAAGACCGATAATAGCGAAGTGGAGGTAGACTCTATGGCTCTCATAAACTATGCAAATAATGCCATCAGGATCGACCTGAAAGCAGTAGAGGGCAGTTACAAGGGCATCAAGTTTGGGATAGGGCTGGACTCTGCACAGAATGCCATAAGCCCCGATCACGTGGATGATCAGTCTGCATATAAAAATAATGTGCTGTACTGGTCCATGGGGTTAGATCATCTTTTTATCTCTATGACAGGTTTCTCCGGCTCCAGCTCTAGCCTGGGGGACGTCTTTTTTTATCATATCGGCACTAATGCTATGTATAGGACTACTGAGGTAGACCAGCCCTTCTCTGTAGCGGCGGGCAGCAACACCAGCCTGACACTCGATGCTGATATATCAAAGGTCTTTAGTGGTGCCAATGGTGTAAATGTGCTGACGCAGCCCGGCACGCATAGCACAGACTCGGTAGCTATAGCGGTAAAAGTAGCAGACAATTTTACTCAGATATTTACCCTCCAGTAAGATGTGGCAATCATCCAGACTTTATGCTACAGTGCTATGCGCACTGACCATAGTGCTGCTGGCACAGTGCAAGCACGATCCACCGATCACGCCGGGTGGCAACGGGTCCACTGATACATTATATACCAGTACGCCATATACGTTCTCGCAGACCAGCGGTGGTATCTACTCCTATAGAAAGGTGAAAGTCCCCTCTGATAACCCTGAGACCTATGAAGGCATCAGGCTGGGGCGTATGCTATTTTATGATTCTACCCTGTCCATCAATAGGCAGGTGTCATGTGGCAGCTGCCACAAGCAGGAATATTCATTTGGTGATAATCAGAGGCTAAGCCAGAATGTACACGGCCCTACCAAGCGCAACGCCTCTACACTGGTCAATCTGGGCATCAATTCTATTTTCTTTTGGGATGGCAGGCAGGCTACGATAGAGACTGCAGTGGATGACGCCCTGACACACGAGCAGAGTCCTGATATGTCAGCACTTTTCGCATATCTGGATACGACCCCGGTATACAAGTACTTATTCGGCAAAGCCTTTGGGAAACCAGTGGATAATGCGCCGCTGGTGACCGAGGATAAAATAGTAAAAGCCATTGCCCAATTCATCCGTACCCTGCGGGCAGAAGACTCAAGGTATGACAAATACAACAAGGGGGATGCCAGCGCGCTGACCACCGGCGAGCTGAATGGAATGAATATCTTCTTTGATCAGCAGAAGGGTGACTGTGTGCACTGCCACATGGATGCACCCTATCTGACACTGGCCAATGTCAATGTGCCGATGCGCAATAATGCATTGGATACAGTGGCTAATGTTTCTCAGTTTGCAGATATAGGCTATGGCCAGGTGACGGGGCTGCTGAGTGACTATGGCAAGTTTAAAATACCGGCCCTGCGCAATGTGGAGGTCTCAGCACCATATATGCATGATGGCAGGTTCACCACACTCGAGCAGGTAGTAGATCACTATGGCAGCTATGACAGCCTGAGGAAATCTCCTACTGTAGACCCGCTGATGGAGCGGCTAGTCTATCCTAATATACCAGACCTGACAGCACAGCAGAAATCTGACCTGGTAGCATTCCTCAAGACTTTGACAGATACAGCTTTCCTGCACAATCCGGATTTTTCCAATCCGTTTCATTAGAAATAGCCTAAGCTTTCTGAAACAGGGAGGCGATACCGAAGGCGGCGCCTGCGGCCAGGGCACCGATAACCATGGTATTGAGCGCACCCTTGAAAGGAGGCTGGCCCGTGACGCGGCTTTTGATATAGCCAAAGACCAGCAGTGCGGCCAGTGTGACGATCACGGATACGATCAGCGCCATATGTACATCTGCCATGATCAGGTAGGGTAGCAGCGGTATGAGCCCGCCGGCTATGTATGACGCTCCGATGGTCAGGGCGCTATTGCGGGCACGGTTGGCACTCGGCTGTTCCAGCCCCAGTTCATAGCGCATCATAAAGTCTACGTACTTCTTCTTATCCTTAGAGAGCTCATCTACTATCCGGTCCTGCACATCCTCTGCTATACCATAGTGCGCAAAGATCTCTTTGACCTCAGCGCGCTCCTTCTCCGGGAATGCATCTACCTCATAGTACTCCCGTGCTTCTTCTGATTTATAGTGCTCCAGCTCCGTACGGCCGGACAGGTAGCCGCCCAGGCCCATGGCTATACTGCCGGCAGCTATCTCTGCTATGCCCGCTGTGACGATGATGTGTGTAGAGTCTACTGCGCCACTCAGGCCCGCAGCCAGTGCAAATGGCACCGTAAGGCCATCGGCCATGCCTATCACTATATCACGGACAAGGTCAGAGCTCTCAAAGTGTTTTTCCTCATGCATGCGGTGCAAATTAGGATTTAATCACAATGATATGAAACCCGATGCTGACAAAAGTCATATGCAGTTCTAACGGCGCTCACACATTTGCTCTCCGCCAGTCGCCACCTTTGTGTCACTAAAACTAAAAGTCATGAAAAAGAACATTGGCGCATTTGACGGAGTATTTCGTATGATCCTCGGATTTGTATTCCTCGCCTACGGCATCCTGGCAGGTCCGTGGTGGATCGCGCTTTTCTCTCTGATACCATTTGTCACAGCAGCGCTCTTCTACTGCCCGCTGTATGATCTGGTAGGTGTGAGCACCTGCGACGAAAGCGAGGTACAGCAATAGTCATGTCTACAGCTACCTACAGCCTGGCTGGTAGTCAGGCTGTCTGCTATCACTGCGGGGAGCCGTGTGAGGCTGATAGCCTCGTCTATGACGATAAGCCATTCTGCTGTGCCGGGTGCAAGACCGTCTATGAGCTGCTGGCGGGCAATGACCTGAGCTGCTACTATGACCTGAATGCCAAACCCGGTACCGCCCAAAAGGCAGGCCGCAGCCGGGTAAGATATGACTGGCTGGATGATCGGCAGGCCGCCTCAAAGCTCATCCAGTACACGGATGATGAGATCGCTATAGCCAGCTTCAAGATCCCTACTATCCACTGCAGCTCCTGTATATACCTGCTGGAGAATGTGTACAGGATACAGCCTGCCATAGTCCGGTCTCAGGTAGACTTTGTGCACAAGACGCTGCGCCTGACCTTTCGCAAGAAAGATATATCCCTGCGCCAGGCTGTAGAGCTGATAGCGAGCCTGGGGTATGAGCCGCAGCTCACACTGAATGACCTGGAGGCCAAGACCACGTCATCATCCAATCGCTCTTATTACCTCAAAATCGGAGTAGCATTTTTTGCCTTTGGCAATATCATGCTGCTCAGTTTCCCGGAATACCTCGGCATCGATGCGCTGAGCGAGACCCCCCTGCGCCGTTTCTTTGGCTACCTCAATTTTCTCTTGTCGCTGCCGGTCATACTCTACAGCGCCCGGGAGTTCTTCCAGTCAGCGTATGGTGCCCTGCGCCAGCGCTCTACTAATATGGATATACCCATAGCGCTGGGTATGATCGTTATGTTTCTGCGCAGCAGCTATGATATCTTTATGCTGCAGGGTGCGGGCTATATGGATACGCTGGCCAGCCTCACCCTGCTGATGCTGATAGGCAGGCTCTTTCAGAATAAAACCTATGCTACCCTCGCCTTTGACCGTGATTATAAGTCCTACTTCCCGGTAGCGGTCACTGTATCCCGTGATGGGCATGAAGCCAGCATTCCGCTCTCAGGCCTGACCATAGGAGATGAGATCATAGTACGCAATGAGGAGCTGATACCAGCAGACTCTATCCTGCTGGCAGGTGAGGCCATGATAGATTATAGCTTTGTGACCGGAGAGTCCGTACCTGTGCCCAAGAAGGCCGGGGATATGATCTATGCCGGCGGCAAGCAAACCGGCAGCACCATCTCTATGACCGTGGCGAAGGACGTTTCGCATTCCTACCTGACCCAGCTGTGGAATGATGATGCCTTTAAGGGTGCAGAAGAGCCCGGTACCATCTCACTGGCCAACCAGGTGAGCAGATACTTCACGCCTGCGGTTTTGCTCATAGCCATAGCGGCCGGAGCGTACTGGGCGCGCACGGATATGCACCGCGCCATGAATGCATTTACTGCTGTGCTGATCATCACTTGTCCATGTGCGCTGGCGCTATCGGCTCCTTTTACACTGGGCAATGCCATACGCATCCTGGCAAAGTACGGCGTCTACCTCAAAAACACTGCGGTGATAGAAAAGATCACGACCATACGCTCCATCATATTTGATAAAACAGGGACACTGACAGACAAAAATGGCCGGCATATCAGCTATGCCGGAGATAAGCTCTCTTTTGAAGAGCAGATATATGTCGCTTCCCTCACGTATCATTCTTCCCATCCTCTCAGCCGCAAGGTCTATCAGTACCTGTCTGAAGTGCCGACCATGCTGGTTTCTGATTTTCGCGAGGTGCAGGGCCAGGGGGTAGAGGGATTGGTGGAGAAGCATATGGTACGGGTTGGTTCGGCAACTTTTGCCGGCGGTCAGGCAGCAGATACTGACCGTCCTCAGGCATCTGGCGTACATATATCTATAGACGGTATCTACCGGGGTCGGTATGATATCCGCAATGAATACCGCACCGGGCTGAACGGCCTGATACAGACGCTGCGTTCCCATTTTGATCTCTATGTCCTCTCCGGAGATAATGATCGCGAGAAAGAAAACCTCCGGCAGATCATCCCTGCAGACCACCTGATGTTTGACCAGCAGCCGGCAGATAAGCTGCGCTTTATAAAGCAACTGCAGGAGCAGCACACGGGCAAGGTAATGATGATAGGAGACGGGCTGAATGATGCCGGTGCCCTGCGCCAGAGCGATGTGGGCCTGGTGGTATCTGATGATACCAATAATTTCTCCCCGGCATGTGATGCGATCATAGATGCGAGGAGATTTGAAGGCATAGACCATCTGATCAGCTATGCCGGAGATGCTATGCACATCATCAAGGCCAGCTATGGCATCTCACTACTCTATAATATGGCTGGCATGTACCTGGCAGTGCAGGGCGACATGAGCCCGCTGGTAGCAGCGGTCCTGATGCCGATCAGCAGTATTACTATTATCAGTTTTTCCACCTTTTTATCATGGATAGCAGCACGGAGGAGGCATTTGATCAAGCCGTTCGCGGCAAAATCATGACAAACGTCAGGCTTATCGTTGCCTACGGTCATAAATCTGCCTTTGGCCACCCTCTACATTTGCTACCGCTAATCACCAAGAAATGAGTGTATTGTTTGTGTTGATCTCTGCCTGTCTGCTGATGGCTCTTGTGTTTCTCCTCGCTTTCGTATGGAGCGTGAAGCAAGGCCAGTATGACGACGACTATACACCCGCAGTGCGCATCCTTTTTGACGACACGACCAGATCAGATTCATCCAATAAAACAAATCCAGAACAATGACGGTAGAAACTTTCAAGTATGACAACAGGTGGGTGCGCAACTTCGCTTTTGCGTCTTTCCTGTGGGGCTTCGTAGGGATGCTGGTAGGGCTGATAGTAGCCTTGCAGCTTGTTTTCCCTCAGCTCAATTTCGTAGAGTGGACCACCTTTGGCCGGCTCCGCCCACTGCATACCAATGCGGTGATCTTTGCCTTTGTGGGCAATGGTATCTTCATGGGAGTCTACTACTCCCTGCAGCGCCTGCTCAAAGCCCGTATGTGGAGTGATGTGCTCTCGGCCATCCACTTCTGGGGCTGGCAGCTCATCATAGTAGCCGCAGCCATTACGTTGCCTCTCGGTATCACAGCCGGCAAGGAATATGCAGAGCTGGAGTGGCCTATAGACATTGCCATCGCGCTGATCTGGGTGGTATTTGGTATCAATATGTTTGCCACTATCCTGACACGCAGAGAGCGCCACCTGTATGTAGCGATCTGGTTTTATATAGCTACATGGATCACAGTGGCCATGCTGCATATTGTCAATTCATTTGAGCTGCCTATATCAGCCTTCAAGAGCTACTCTCTCTACGCCGGAGTACAAGATGCGCTGGTGCAGTGGTGGTATGGGCACAATGCGGTGGCATTCTTCCTCACTACGCCATACCTGGGCCTGATGTACTACTTCCTGCCTAAGGCAGCTAACCGCCCGGTGTATTCTTATCGCCTTTCCATCATCCACTTCTGGGCGTTGATCTTCCTCTATATCTGGGCGGGTCCTCACCATCTGCTGTACACAGCGCTGCCAGACTGGGCTCAGTCTCTGGGTACTGTCTTCTCAGTGATGCTCATAGCCCCATCATGGGGTGGTATGATCAACGGCCTCCTGACCCTGCGTGGCGCATGGGACAAGGTACGCGAAGATCCGGTTCTGAAATTTATGGTAGTAGCTGTGACAGCATACGGTATGGCTACATTTGAGGGGCCTATGCTCTCTATCAAGAGTGTAAATGCGATCTCTCACTATACAGACTGGACCATCGCACACGTACATATAGGAGCGCTGGGCTGGAATGGCTTCCTGACTTTTGGTATCCTCTACTGGCTGGTACCCCGCCTGTACAATACAAAACTATTCAGCGTGCGGCTGGCCAATGCACACTTCTGGCTCGGTACGCTAGGCATCCTCTTCTATGCTATCCCGATGTACTGGGGTGGTATCTATCAGAGCCTGATGTGGAAACAGTTTACTGCGGAGGGAATCCTGAAGTATCCTAACTTCCTGGAAACTGTCAGCTACCTGCGTCCATTCTATATGGCACGCGCACTCGGCGGCCTGCTATACCTGACCGGTACCACGGTAGGTATCTACAATCTCTTCAAGACTGCTGCACAGGGCAAGTTTGTAGCAGAAGAGGAAGCCTCTGCTCCCGCACTGGAGAAGGACTATACCCCTCATGGCTCAGAAGGCTGGCACAGGGTGATAGAAAGGAGGCCGGTACAGATGCTCATCTTCAGTTTCATAGTGGTAGCCATAGGTGGTATCATAGAATTTGTACCGACCTTCCTCATAGAGTCAAATGTCCCATCTATCGCCAGTGTGAAACCATATACTCCGCTGGAGCTGCATGGCCGCGATATCTACATCCGCGAAGGTTGCTACAACTGCCACTCACAGATGATCCGCCCATTCCGCAGCGAGACCGAGCGCTATGGCGAGTATAGCAAGGCTGGCGAGTTTGTATATGATCACCCATTCCAGTTTGGCTCCAAGAGGACCGGCCCGGACCTGCAGCGCGAGGGTGGCAAATACCCTGATAGCTGGCACTACAACCACATGCTGGATCCGACCATCATGAGCCCCGGCTCTATCATGCCCGCCTACCCGCACATCATAGACCATGACCTGGATACGACCTACACTGCTGCCAAGATCAAAGCCATGCAGATGCTGGGTGTGCCATACCCTAAAGGCTATGAGACCGTAGCAGGTACAGACCTCGTAAAGCAGGAGGCTACCATCCAGGCGAACCTGGCCAAGGACGGTATCAAAGTGGCAAAGAATAAAGAGATCATAGCCCTGATAGCCTATCTGCAGCGCCTGGGCCATGACATCAAAATGAACCCTCAGACTGCAGCAGCACAAAATTAATCAACGCCAAACCAGAATATCATGTTCAGCTTTTTCAAAAGATATGCAGAGACGATAGCGGGTGTGAATGTATATCCCAAGATATCACTCGTCATCTTTTTCATCTTCTTCACTGCGCTGCTGTGGTTCACTTTCAGGACCAATAAGCAATACATAGAGGAGCAAGCCAATATCCCATTAGACTAAACAAACCAATTCAAAAGACATGAGACCATCCATATATCATAAAAGTATCCTGGCGCTGGCTACGGTAGCAGTATCATGCATCAGCTATGCACAGGAGGCAGCTCCGGCCGCAGCCGCTCCGGCACCGGCCACATCAGGAGGAGGGCAGAGCTACTTTGCCTATGTGCTGATCATTTTTGCCACGCTGCTGCTCTTTGCTGTAGCTGCACTCGGGCAGATGCTGATCCGCCTCACAGAGTACGCCTACCGCAATAAGGGAACAATAGTAAAGTCAGTAGTGCTCATCATGATGATGGCCGCTACGGCACATACCGCGATAGCACAGGACGCGACACCGGCAGCTACTGCAGCTGCACCAGCCGCCACAGCATCTACGCCTTCTATTTTTGGTATGGATGTGACAGCAGCCATCGCTATCATCCTGCTGGAGGCCCTCGTCATAGCAGTCATGCTGATCCGTATCTGGGCACTGCTCAATACGATCAACCCACAGGCTGCTAAACCTGCTATACACTTTGAGCTACCTAAATTCCTGGATAGGTTCAATGCCTCAGTGGCTGTAGAGCATGAGCAGGATGTGATGCTGGATCATGACTATGATGGTATCAAGGAGCTGGATAACTCCCTGCCACCATGGTGGAAGTACGGCTTCATATTCACCATCATCTGGGCATTTGGCTATATCGGCTACTATCATGTAGCTGAGGCTGCACCGCTGAGTGCCGGTGAATATGCCAACGAAATGGAGGCTGCCAAAAAGGCCAAGGATGAGTATATGCGTACCGCAAAAAATAACGTGGATGAAAACACGATCAAGTTTGATCAGGCGTATGTAGCAGAAGGTGCCAAGATATTTGCAGATAACTGCAAGGCATGCCACGGAGAGAAGGGCGAGGGCGGTGTAGGCCCCAACCTGACCGACCAGTTCTGGCTGCATGGTGGCAAAATCAACGATGTATTCAAGACCGTAAAATACGGATGGCCTGCCAATGGTATGAAGAGCTGGCAGAGTGACCTGTCATCCGTGCAGATAGCCCAGGTGGTGTGCTATGTCAAATCGCTGAAGGGGACTAACCCTCCTAATCCTAAGGCGCCACAGGGCACTATCTATAGTGAGGGTGATAGCACGCAGACCGCTGCTGCTCCTGCCGCTCCGGTAGATAGTACAGCCAAGAGCAACTAGTTACTATACATATATGAGTGAGAAAAATGAGGAATTCAGGGATTCGATAGGGACAATAAAAAAAGACGGTAAGAGGAACTGGCTTTTCCCTAAACGTCCGAAAGGATGGTATTATAATGCAAGAACGGTCGTTAGTATTTTCTACATCATCATCTTCCTGGTGCTGCCATGGCTGAAGTATGATGGAGAGCCGCTGTTCCTTCTCGACGTGATAGACCGGAGGTTTATCCTGTTTGGCAAGATATTCTGGCCGCAGGACTTCTTCATCTTCATGGTTGGGATGCTGACATTCATTGTCTTTATTGTTGTTTTTACGGTCGCATTTGGCCGGTTGTTTTGCGGGTGGGTATGCCCCCAGACGATCTTTATGGAGATGATATTCCGCAAGATCGAGTACTGGATAGAGGGAGATGCCGACCATCAGCGCAAACTGACCAATGGACCATGGAATGGTGAAAAGATCTTGAGGCGCGGAGGTAAGCACATTGTGTTTTTCCTGGTCTCCTTTATCATAGCCAATTACTTTCTGTCCTACTTCATCAGCATGGATCGCCTGGTGAGCTACATGAGGGACGGGATCTTTGCCCACTGGGATGTGCTGCTGCCACTGCTGTTATTTACTACAGTATTCTTTTTCGTCTACTCATGGTTCAGGGAGCAGGTATGCCTCATCGTTTGCCCGTATGGCCGCCTGCAGGGTGTGATGCTGGACAGGGATAGTGTAGTAGTAGCATATGACTACGTACGCGGTGAGGAGCGAAAGCGATTCCGCAAAAACGAAGAGCGCACAGCCGGTGACTGCGTAGACTGCATGGAGTGCGTGAAGGTGTGCCCTACCGGTATAGATATCCGCAACGGGACACAGCTCGAATGCATCAACTGTACCGCCTGCATGGACGCCTGCGATGCGATCATGGACAAGTTTGAATTTGACAAGGGTCTGATCAGGTACGCCTCGGAGAATAATATAGCCAAGAAAGAAAAACTCCACTTTACCCGGCGCATGGCTGCCTACAGTATCGTGCTGGCGCTGCTGGTCAGTGTTTTGACTACACTGCTCGTGACCCGCAAGGATGTATCTGCTACTATCATGCGTGCGCGAGGTATGATGTATCAGGAGCAGCCTGATGGCCGCGTGAGCAATCTCTACAACATCAAGCTCGTGAATAAGACACGCCACCAAATACCTATCACACTGAGGCTGCCGGAGGGTTTTCACGGAGAGATCAAAATAGTAGGTAAGGATATCAAAGTAGAGAAGGAAAGTGTAGGAGATGGTATGTTCTTCATATATGCGGACAAGGGCTACCTGCACGAGAGAAAGAATACAGTAGCTGTAGACGTCTATAGCGGAGACAAAAAGATCAGTACGGTCAAGACAAATTTTTTCGCACCAACAGAATAGAGGGTTATGGGATCAAAATTTAACTGGGGCTGGCGCATAGGCTTGCTATATGGAGGTTTTGTGGCAATGATCATTTTCATGGTCATGCGAGCCTCATCTGAGAAAGTAGAATTGGTCACAAAGGACTACTATGAAGAAGAACTGAAGTATCAGGACCGGATAAACCGCGCACACATGGCAGACTCTCTGCACCTGCGCCCGGAGTGGACGGTAGGCAGTGGCCAGGTATCTGTGCGGATACCATCTATGGGACATGCAGAGCAGGTATCGGGTACCATCAAATTTTACTGCCCGTCTGACGCGGCAAAGGATTTTAATTACCCATTCACTGCAAAGGCCGATAGCGACCTGGTCATCTCTCATAGCAGCATGGCACATACCCTCTACCGCGTCAATGTAGAGTGGAGTGAGGATAGCCACCAACTACTGGCTGAGAGCGTCCTTAAAATAGATTGATATGTCATTCTTACTCGTGGCATTGGTTTTGGGCTTTGCCGGCAGCTTTCACTGCATAGGCATGTGTGGCCCTATAGCGCTGGCCTTGCCGGTGGGCAGGTACAGCTGGTCCGGCAAGGTGGGCGGCATCCTGCTGTACAATGCGGGCCGGATGACCACCTATAGTATTCTAGGCCTGGTCTTTGGCCTGATAGGCCGCGGTTTTTCACTCATGGGGCTCCAGCAGGTTTTATCCATAGTTTTGGGAGTACTCATCATTGCCGCTGTGGTTTTCCCTACCGGCCTGATGGCAAAGATGGAGCAGCGAGTGTCTGATATCCCGCTGCTCGGATCGGTCAAAAGTGGCATACAGTCACTCTTCCGTCGCCCGGGTTTTTCTTCCTTTTACCTGATCGGTGTGCTGAATGGCCTTCTACCATGCGGTTTTGTATATATGGCGCTACCCATGGCCATGGCAGTGGGCACGGCCGGTGAGGGTGCAGCTTTTATGGCCGCTTTTGGCGCCGGCACGGTCCCCGCTATGATGCTGGTATCCTTCAGCCACAGTATATTTTCTACCACTTTTCGCAGCCGGGTGCGTCAGGTCTTGCCCGTTTTTATGCTGGTACTTGGCTCGCTGCTCATCATTCGCGGGCTTAATCTCGGTATCCCATACCTCAGCCCCGAGGCCAATAGCCAGGGCAAGGTGCTTCATAGTTGCTGCCAGAGGCATCACTGATCCTGACAAAAGTCATAGAAAGAAATAATTCGGGTCAGCGATAATTGATGTTTAGCTACCCATTTTTGCCTTATCAATTTTGAAATGGAAAAGAGACTTCTTCTGGTCATAGATGGCAATCACTACTCCGATAGTGTGGTAGACTATGGTATCTACCTGGCACGTATGTCTGGCTCTCAGGTAGAGGGCGTCTTTATGCGGGACCTGCGCAATACGCAATATATCTACCCTATCCTTTTTGATCAGCCTTTTGTAGACACGACAGTCTATACGGAGCTGATGGATATGGAGCGGGCCAATATCACGAAGAGCATCCAGAAGTTCCGGGACAGGTGCGAGAAAGAAAAGGTGACTTACAAAGTACACTTTGACGAGCAGCGGCCTCTGGAGAGTGTCATAGCCAGGAGTGCCTCTGCAGACCTCATCATCATAGACGGCGATACTGATATATCTGATATATTCCCTGATACACCTAGCTCCTCGCTGAAGGAGTTGCTCGTAGACGCTTTGTGCCCCCTGCTGATAGTGCCAAAGGAATCTCACCCGATAGATGACATCATACTGACCTCAGACGGTAGCTACTCCAGCGTCTATGCGGTCAAAATGTTCAGCTACCTTTTCCCGGAGCTGCGCGGCCTGAGGGCTACCGTACTCAGCATAGAGCACGCCTCCAGCCACAATCAGGTGAGCCATGACCCGGATATAGCAGATATGATCAAAAGGAAATTTGACAATGTCAGCTACCATATAGAGTACGGCAAAGCTGCACATCAACTGAAAACCTATATCTCAGATCACGGCAGCAATACACTGGTAGTGATGGGCGCCTATGGCCGCAATGCGGTATCACGCCTGTGGCGCCAAAGCCTGGCCAACGGCCTGATCAGGGATGCAAAAGTACCTGTATTTATTTCTCATACATAAAAACTAAAACAATGGAGACCACAGCTAAAACACAGAAAGTATCACTGCATACCCTATATGATACCTACAACTCGCACGTGCGTGCTTTGGATTTTTATAAAGAAGAATTGCAATACCTCGAAATGAGGCTCGGCACGATCGTAAATGCTAATACAGGCCAGGAAGTCCTGAGCCAGGCAGAGCACTTTCAGAATGTTTTCCTGATCACGTCAGACAATATAGCTGAGCTCAAGGGCCGGGTGCAGAGGGGCCTGCAGCATATAGAGGAGGTGATCAAGGTGAAGCCGACTCATGCAGATGAAAAGACCATCAATGACCTCGGCATATACAGCAGAGATCTGCACGAACTGGAAAACAGATTTTCAGCTATGAAGCTGCAGTTCAATTCATTTTTGGCAAAATACTTGTAAGACTTTCGGGTCGGGTTTCCTGAGCAGGCGGGGAGTGTAATGGCTCCCGCCTGTATTTTTTAAAAGGGTCAGGCGATGAATATTGAGATATCAAATGATAAAAGTGTAGGCGAGGTCCAGAAGGAATTCAGGGCAGCTTTCCCCTTTCTGAAAATAGAGTTTTTCAAAAAGAATGGGGCCGGTCTGCGCAACGGTATGCAGACCATACCGGATAAGACTACGATCGGCATGATACGCGCTGCGCGCGCTGCAGATAGTGTAGATATAGATCCGGCGCGTCGTGTAGGAGAGGTAGAGGCCGATTTCCTCACAAAGCTCGGGCTTCTTGTACGCATTTTCAGAAAGTCAGGTAATATGTGGATAGAAACTACCCTGACAGATAACTGGTCTCTGCGGCGCCAGAACCACGAGGGTGAGCAGATGTCCTGATTGCGTTGCTATTTAATACCTTCATGCCTGACATGAAAGCAGCAGAACCACATGCTCTTCTGATCCTGAATACAGGATCATCCAGTATCAAGTTTGGTATATATGATGCTGCATCACTAAGCCCCCTGCTCACGGGCAGGATACAAGACCTGAAAGGGATAAGTCCCCGTTTCACAATTGTGGATTATGCTGGGGCCGGGCCTGCAGAGCGATCAGAACGCATAGGCGGCGAGCATATCCCCAGCAGTCTGGCTATATGGCTGGCAAGGTGGGTGGCAGATAATGGCTTGACTCTCGATGCAGCTGCGCATCGTATAGTATCAGCCATGCAGCATTCAGCTCCGGTAGAGATTTCTGAAGAAATACTGGAAGATATTAAAATCACCGGTACTACAGATCCCGAACACTCGTTAGCCATTCTGGAGCTGATAAGCGCCTGCATAACAAAGTTCGGAGGCGTACCCCAGGTAGCTTTGTTTGATAGTGCTTTTCATGCTTCACTCCCTGACAGGGTGCGGTTGCTACCCATTCCAAAGGTATATCGCCAGATGGGGATACGCCGCTATGGTTTTCATGGGCTATCATACGCTAGTATCATGGTCCAGGTCAAGGCCGTCTATGGACAAAGCGTACATAATGGCAAAGTGGTTATTGCTCATCTGGGTAATGGCTCCAGCCTGGCTGCTGTGGAAAGTGGTATCTGTATTGATACTACGATGAGTTTTTCACCGACAGGTGGCATCCCTATGAGCACGCGCAGTGGTGATCTTGATCCATCTATAGTGGTATACCTGCTGCGACACAGTCACGGTGATACAGCCTATCTTACCAGTATGCTAAATAATGAATCCGGCCTGAAGGCCATATCTGGTACTACAGGAGATATTAGCGCACTGCTACAGCAGGAAGGGGAGGATATCAGAGCAAAAGACGCTGTCGACATGTTTTGCTATCAGGTGCGTAAAGTGATAGGCAGCTACGTAGCAGCTTTGGGGGGGCTGGATATGCTTGTTTTCACTGGTGGTATAGGAGAGCATCTGCCTGAGGTTCGCTCTCGTATATGCGAGGGACTGGCTTATATGGGTATCCATATAGATGATGATAAAAATAGGGCTAATCAGATGCAGATATCTCCGGATCAGCGCGGCCCTATGGTATGCGTCCTGCCATCGCAGGAGGAATATGAAATGGTACGGATACTCAGAGATTTTATGATATATAAACAAGAGTGATTTATGATAAATAATGTGATACCAGTTTCTGAGGCGCTCTTGCAAAAAATGAATGCTTATTGGCGCGCGGCTAACTATCTCTCCGTAGGCCAGATATACCTGCTTGGCAATCCACTCCTCAAGGAACCACTGGAACTGAAGCATGTTAAGCCGCGCCTGCTAGGGCATTGGGGTACTACGCCGGGACTCAACTTCATCTATGTACATCTCAATAGGATTATCAGGCAGTACGATCTGGATATGATATATGTGACCGGCCCCGGTCATGGAGGCCCCGGTCTCGCGGCCAATACCTATCTGGAAGGAACCTACACAGAGCACTATCCGGATATCTCAGAGGATGAAGATGGTATGCGGAAATTATTCCGTCAGTTCTCATTCCCGGGTGGTATACCGAGTCATGTAGCTCCGGATATACCAGGCTCGATACATGAGGGAGGAGAGTTGGGATACTCTCTGGTGCATGCTTTTGGAGCAGTGTTTGATAATCCCGGCCTGATAGCTGCCTGCGTGATAGGAGATGGAGAGGCTGAGACAGGGCCACTGGCTACTAGCTGGCACTCCAATAAATTTCTGAATCCTGTGCATGATGGTGCGGTACTACCCATACTGCATCTGAATGGATATAAAATAGCGAACCCTACTGTACTCGCCCGTATACCTGAGGAGGAGCTGACTAGCCTGCTCACCGGATATGGATATAGACCATACTTTGTCAGCGGTGAAGAGCCGGAAAAAGTGCATCGTATCATGGCAGACACCTTGGATATCGTGATAGCTGAGATCAAAGCGATACAAAAAGAGGCACGGGACAATGGGTTCACGCAGCGGCCACAGTGGCCTATGATAGTGATGCGTACACCCAAAGGCTGGACCGGACCACATGAGGTGGATGGCCTGCAGGTAGAGGGTACATGGCGGTCACATCAGGTGCCACTCGCAGAGCTAGGCACCAAGCCTGGCCACCTACAGCTATTGGAGCGCTGGATGAAGGGCTATAAACCGGAGGAGCTTTTTGATGAAAAGGGAGCGCTGATAGCAAACCTGAAAGAGCTGGCACCACAGGGGCAAAAAAGAATGGGAGCCAGTCCGCATGCCAATGGCGGATTGCTCAAGCATGACCTGAAGCTGCCGGACTTTCGCCAGTATGCATTGGATATAAAAAATCCGGGCACAATAATAGCGGAAAGCACCACTGTGATGGGTCAGTACCTGCGCGACATCATCAGGCTGAATGCTGACCGGCGAAACTTTCGGGTGATGGGCCCTGACGAAACAGCGTCTAACAGATTAGCTGCTGTGTTTGAAGCTACGGATCGGGTATCATCCGCAGAGCTACAAAAAGGTGACGATCACCTGGCGCATGACGGTCGTGTGATGGAGGTTCTCAGTGAGCATCTTTGTCAGGGTTGGCTGGAGGGGTATTTGCTTACCGGCAGGCATGGGATCTTCTCGTGCTATGAGGCCTTCATACATATTGTCGACTCAATGCTCAATCAACATGCAAAGTGGCTGCAGGCTGCCAGGGATATACCGTGGCGGCAGCCTATCGCTTCGCTCAACTATCTGCTCACATCACATGTATGGCGCCAGGACCACAACGGCAATAGCCATCAGGATCCCGGGTTTCTCGATTTGGTGGCCAATAGATCTGCAGATGTAGCCCGCATCTACCTGCCGCCGGATGCCAATACACTGCTATCAGTGACTGCCCACTGTATGGGTAGTAAAAATCTGATCAATGTAATAGTAGCGGGTAAGCAACCCGAGCTACAATGGATGGGGATGGACGATGCGGTACGTCACTGTACTATCGGTCTCGGTATCTGGGACTGGGCCAGCAATGATGATGGATGTGAGCCTGACCTCGTGATGGCCTGCGCCGGTGATGTACCTACGCTGGAGGTGATAGCTGCCACACAGCTGCTACGTGAGCATCTGCCTGAGCTGAAAGTGAGAGTAGTAAATGTGGTAGATCTTATGACCCTTCAGCCTCAATCCGAGCATCCCCATGGACTGAGTGACAGTGATTTTGATTCCATTTTTACGAAGGACAGACCGGTGATTTTTGCCTTTCACGGCTTCCCGCTGCTGATACACAGGCTCACATACAGGCGTACTAATCATCACAACCTGCACGTGAGAGGATATAAAGGTTTTGGTACTACCACTACTCCATTTGATATGGTGGTGATGAATGACATGGACCGATACCGGCTGGTGATAGATGCTATAGACCGCCTGCCACAGATAGGTGCCAAAGGTGACCATCTCAAGCAGGAAATGAAAAATAAGCTCATAGACCATAAGCGCTACATCTGCGAGCATGGAGAAGATATGCCGGAGGTCAGGGACTGGATGTGTACGCTTAGAAAGTAGCCAAAGTAGCTAGCATGATGTTAGTTCATCATATTAGCCAGCTTGCTCTCGTTTTTGACTGTGATCTTACCCTCTTGTATAGTGATCAGGCCCTCGCTCTTGAAATCACTAAGCGTCCTGATCAGGGACTCTGTGGCAGTACCCACTATATTAGCCAGATCCTCTCGCGATATCTGGATGAGCGGCGTATCGCCTTCATTCTTTTTGTATCGGTTATTGATCAGTACCAGTGCATCCGCTACGCGCTTGCGCAGAGAGTTGTATGCGAGTTTTACCAGCTGGGTTTCCCGCTCTGATACATTGTTGGCCAGCATGCGGATAAACTTCTTTGATATCTCGGGGTTACTATTCACCAGCTGTGTGAAGTCAGATTTGGGTATCAGCATCAGCTCAGTACCCTCCAGTGCTTCGGCGCTGTCTTTATAAAGACTCTCCTCCAGCAGGGCTATATAGCCGACAAAGTCTCCATCCTTATACATACCCGTGATGAGTTCTTTGCCATCATCATTGGTGCGATAGGTTTTGACCTTGCCGCTCACTACATAGTAGAGGTATAGAGGCCTGTGTCCCTCACTGTAGATAGAGGCTTTCTTTTTATAACTAGTAGTCTCCCGCTCATCAGAGATCAGCTTTAACTGTGCAGCTCCGTCCAGAAACTGGGCGATGCCCGTAGAGCTATTGGCAAATTCTTTCTTGACCAGGTCATTTTTACGGAAGCGTGTTTCTATAGCGTTTAGCAGCTCTATATCGTCAAAGGGTTTGGTCAGGTAGTCATCAGCACCCATCTCCATGCCCTTGCGTATATCCGCCCGTTCTGTTTTGGCAGTGAGGAATATAAAGGGTATAGAGGCAGTCTCGGTCTGCCTGCCCAGCATATGCAGCACACCATAGCCATCCAGCTCCGGCATCATGATATCGCAGATGATGAGGTCCGGCTTTTCTTTGATAGCCATATCCACCCCTATCTTACCATTGGCGGCAGTGATCACCTGAAACTTGGCCAGCTCCAGTATCTCTGCTGTATTCTCGCGTACGTCCGCATTATCTTCTATGAGTAGTATCTTTTTCATGATCATTTATTGAAGGTTAAAAAGACTTTTGTTCCTTGATTGAGTTTAGAGCTGAAGCGTATGTCGCCATTCATGATCTCCAGGTATTTCTTTACGATATGGAGACCCAGGCCGGTGCCTTGTATGTTGATCGCATTGGTACCGCGAAAGAAGCGGTCCGTCAGGTGCTTCATATCTTCCTCAGAGATACCGATCCCATTATCCTCTATGAGGATCGTCAGCGCCTTGTCGGTATGCTCTGCGGTGATGTTTATCTCGCTGTTTTCTCCCGAGTATTTGATGGCGTTAGACACGAGGTTGGTTAGTACATTGTGCAGCAGGTTTTTGTCTACGTATACTTTCTCCAGGCCATTGCAGTGGATGAAGGCTTTCTGACCTGGTTTTGACATGTTTGCTACCTCGGCCAGTAGCTCCTTGAGCATCTCCTTGATATTAAACTCAGATTTGCGGTCATACACGGTACCCTCTTCCAGTTTACCCAGAGAGAGAAACTCCTCCAGGATATTGGTCAGGATCCGCACCTGGCTTTTGATGCGCTCGATGTGTTTTTGTCTTTTCTCCTGCTCACTCTCCAGGGTATATTTATCTATCAGCGAAACTGAAGAAAGTATCGTACTCAGTGGCGTGCGAAACTCATGCGAGGCCATGGAGACAAAGCGAGACTTCAGGTCATTGAGTTCTTTCTCTTTCTCGAGGGCTGTGGATAGTTCGTCACGGCTCTTCTCCAGTTGGTGCAGTGTTTCGCGCAGCATCATCGTGCGGTCCTCTACTTTCTGCTCCAGCTGTTCGTTGAGGGTTTTCAGCTCCTGTGCTATGCGGGCTTTCTCATCCTGCTGCTCCTGCAGGGAGCGTTCATGCTCCTTGCGCGCAGAGATGTCTATGATAAAGGCGATAATATAAACCCGGTCTTCGATCTTGTAGTTGCTGAGGCTGATCTCCACAGGAAACTCTGTTCCGTCCTTCCTTTTGGCATACAGATCCAGTCCGAGACCCATGGGCCTATTTCTCGGTTTATCTACGAACTGGTCCCGTTTTGACTGATGATTATGGGCAAAACGGCTGGGGATCAGCATCTCTATCTTCTGGCCTACCAGTTCTTCTTTTTCATAGCCAAACTGAAACTGGGCATAAGGGTTGGCCAGAATAATGTTGCCTTTGCTATCTACTGTCACGATACCTATCGTAGCGTAGTTAAACAAGGCTTCGAAGGCGATGTCATTGAGCTGTTTGTGTATTTCCATGATACCGGTCATAGCGGATAGGTTTGATGTAGTGCCGGTATCTCAATTTGTGAAAATCCTTTCTTCAATAACTTACTCCGGAAAACCTGCTGTACATCGTATTCGCCATGTACTAAAAATAGCTTTTTTATTTGTCCGGTCTCCTGACAGCCCAAAAATGTGCAGAGGTCCTCATAATCTCCATGAGCACTGAAGGATCTGATCTCTTTTATCTCGGCCTCTACCCTGTATGGATCGCCAAAGATGGTCACCTCTCTGACGCCCGATAGCAGCCTGGCACCCAGTGATCTCGGCTCACAGTAGCCTACCATCAGGATCGTATTGCGCTGATCACTGATATTGTGGGCTATGTGGTGCTTCACACGGCCTGCATCGGCCATGCCTGATGCGGCTATGATCACGCAGGGAGCTTTATGCTCGGCTATGGCCTTAGACTCTTCCACATCCTTCACATAGTGCAGGTTTTTGAAATCAAACGGCTGAGGGTCTTTTTTCATAAACTCCAGCAGTTCTTCATTGTAGCACTCCGGGTGGTCTTTGGTGACCTGTGTGGCCTCCAGTGAGAGCGGGCTATCTATAAAGAAATCCAGTGGCGGCAGTACTTTGGCAATATCCATCCGGTTCAGCGCATAGATCAGCTCCTGTGTGCGGCCCACGCTGAACGCTGGAATGACCAGGTTGCCCTTTTTGCGCAGGCAGGTATCTACTATCACCTCGAGCAGTTTCTGTGCAGATAGCTGGCTGGGTTCGTGCAGCTTGTCTCCGTAGGTAGACTCGCACAGGATATAGTCCGCCTGCGGAAAGACCTCCGGTGAGCGGATGATATCATCTCCATACCGGCCTACATCTCCTGAGAAGGTAAGGCGCACGATGTCGCCATTCTGGCGCTTCAGGCGCAGATTGACCGCTGCACTGCCTATGATATGGCCTGCGTCTGTGTAGGTCAGCTCTATATTGTCAGCTACATTGTAGGCAGTATGATAGGGCACAGGTACGAAGCGCTCCATAGCTACATCTACATCTGCCTCCGTGTAGAGCGCGGACACGAGCGGTTTTTTCTGCTTCGCCAGCTTCTTATTGAGGAAGAATACATCGCCCTCCTGTATACGCGCGGAGTCATAAAGCAAGATACGGGTGAGATCCAGCGTAGATGGTGTGCAGAATATCTGCCCCTTGTAGCCGTCGTTCACCAACTTTGGTATCAGGCCGCAGTGGTCTATGTGGGCATGGGAGAGGATCAGGTAGTCTATCTGAGCAGGGTCAAAACCCCAGTCACGGTTGAGCTGGTCTGCCTCCTTTGGCTGGCCCTGAAACATACCACAATCCAGCAAAAGCTTTTTGCCATTGTCCAGCTCTACCAGATGCTTGCTGCCCGTCACACAGCGCGCAGCGCCATGAAATGAAATTTTCATTATGCGAAAGTATTTACATGACTAAAATCCGCCATTGATGCGTATCAATGGCGGTTATGACAAAAGTCATGTTTTCGCCGGAAACTTACGGTATAGATTTTAGCAGACTGCCTCAAAGTCAGACTCTTCAGGCCTTACAGTGACAGGAGCCGATGCGGCGAGCTGTATTATTTTTGCACCAAAAAGTTTCAGCGCATTCCAGTCGGTATACTCTTTATCCTCACCCGTACCGGCACTTTGACTGGCGCGTTTAGCTATCTGGCGCATGATAAATTTTTTGAAGAAATCATATTTGGTAAACCGCAGTGCACCTGCTACATATTCTATCAGGGCGGGACGCCAGTGACCGGCTATGAGAAAGCGCTCCGTGATATGGCGAAGGTCCTGCCAGGAGGCCTCATCATCTGAGGCGGCTGTCAGGCTCACAGAGTAGAAGGCGGAGGTGGTCGCATTGAGCGCTGCGTGATGCTCGCGTATGTAGTAGAGCACAGGCTCCTGATAGCGCTCCATGTGCATAGATGCTCCGATGATCACAGCGTCAAATCCGGAGGGAGATAAAGGCGTACCATTAGCGTCACTCAGTGTGACATTATGATTCAGGTTTTGAAATTCTTTGCCGAGAAAATCGGCCACCCGGCGGGTCTGGCCCTCTGTCGTACCGTATATGATCAGGATATTCATGGGAGCATTGTGTTTTGTACGAATGCAAAAATACCTGTTGCCATGCACGCCGGATATGACCATCATCAGCAGGACCGGTGGCAGAAGTCATAGCCACTGCATATACGTATAGCGAATTTTGGTTCATTCTATCATCATAAAAAAGGAATAATATGAGACCACTCAGGGACTGGCTGCACGAGTACGCGCTCAGCCACAGCAATCCAACCAATAAGATCGTTCACTTCATCTGTGTGCCTTTGATTTATTTTACCGTGATCGCATTTCTGTATTGTGTACCGCTGTACACTTTTTCGGGAGGCTTCACCCTCACACTGGCTCATGTAGCTTTTGTATTTGTTTCCATCTATTACCTGATTCTATCGGTACCTCTGGCCATAGGCATGATACTTTACAGCATCATCTGCATCCTGGCATCTATGGGTATACAGGCTGCCAGCGGCGGCTATCTGGGCTATATAGCCTTAGCTATTTTCTGCACCGCTTGGGTATTTCAGTTTTGGGGTCACGGAGTAGAGGGTAAGAAGCCTTCTTTTTTTAAAGACCTGCAGTTTCTGCTCATAGGTCCCATGTGGGTGCTGAAAAGTATGCTCTGGAAAGCCGGCCTGCATATAAACTAGTTCAAGTAATAAGGTCATGAAAAAGCCCGCTTTATGAAAAAGCGGGCTTTTTATTTGTGGAGCAGGTGGGAGTTGAACCCACGTCCGGACAAGTGACAGATAGACTATCTACGGTGCGTAGTCACTTGTTGATTGTCGGGAGACGGCAGGTCAAGTGACCCACCAACCGGCTCCTTACATCTGTCATTCATAGCGGGTGCAGTAGATGAAGCTACAGCCCGTACGTTACCAAGTTTTGAGTGCCAGCGCGCTGTGTATGGTACCTCAAGCGCGGGGCACATGGTGGCTAATCAGTATATGATTAGGCAGCCATAGCAAGAGTATTCTCGCCAATTAAAAGTGTTCGCATCATGGATTCGAGAGGTACGATACACCCTCTGCACGCCGGTCTACCTCTCAGGCCTCCCGTCAATACCTGGCTGCCCCTGAGGCGATATGACAGTCTGTAGACGACCACAGGCTGCAATACTGACAGTGCAAAGATACGAAATCCGGAGCGGTTCTATACACACCTAGACCTGAGAACCGACATACCCTGCGTATGAATTGGCACATTGCCACAAAATCCCGACCTTTGCCGCCCCGATGGCCAAGACAGTCACCCCATACAATAGCGAGGAGAGCAAGAAGCAGCAGGTAGAGCAGATGTTTGACAATATCGCGTCGACCTATGATTTTCTCAATCACTTCCTCTCTGCCGGCATAGACCGTACCTGGCGGAGAAAGGCTGTGGATTCCATCGCCTCTATACAGCCAAAGGTGATCCTCGATCTTGCTACCGGTACCGGAGATTTTGCCGTAGAGAGCCTCCGGCTAAAGCCTGCACAGGTGATAGGTGGTGATATCTCAGACCAGATGATGAATGTAGGCAGGGAGAAAGCCGTAAAGCTGCAAGTGGCTGATGTGCTGAGCTTCCAGCGTGTGGACTCCGAGAATATGCCTTTTGAGGACAATAAGTTTGACGCCATCACCGTTGGGTTTGGTGTGAGAAATTTCGAGCATCTGGAGGAGGGACTCCGGGAGATGCACCGGGTACTCAGGCCCGGTGGCAGGGTGGCCATACTGGAGGTAGCTCAGCCGGAGCACTTTCCCATGCGTCAGTTGTATCATATCTATTTTCATTTTATCTTGCCTCTGGTAGGCAGGCTGTTTTCTAAAGACGTCCGCGCCTATACCTACCTGCCGGAGTCGGTCAGCGTATTCCCGCAGGGAGGTGATTTTACAGCTATATTGGAGCGGGTTGGTTTCAAAAATGCCGTTTACCGCCCCCTCACGTTTGGTATTTGTGCCTTCTATACATGCGAAAAGTAACCGTCATACTGCTGCTGTCTGTGCTGAGCCTGCTGGCCCGTGCACAGGAGATGCCTGCGCTCAAGGCACCTGCACTGGCAGCTAAATGCCTCGTGTGCAAGACCACCATGTATCCGCCGCTGAGCATGATGCTGGAGGACGGTGTAGACCGTCATGGCCGCTATCACCCGCCTCACAAGGCCGACTATTGGAGCAAGATCAAAAATTTCTACAAGCCCAATGGCGATGAAGCCAATGACAGGGAGGGATTCAACGTACACGAGCTGGGGCGTAAGCAGATCTACTTTGGCATCGCCCTGGGGGTCAATGTGGCCAACTACCGCATCGTGCATAAGCCTTTCAACGGTATCAATGATACGATCAGGAGCATGCACCCTAGTATTGGCCCCGGTTTCAATCTCGGTATCATAGCCAACTGGCAATTTCACCGCTACTTTGACCTCAGGTTGATCCCCACCTTGTCTTTCTCAGACAAGTCTATCGTGTATAATACGGTAGTGCGCAAGGAGCCGGTGGTCAAGCAGACGATTAGTTCTATCTATCTCGACTTTCCCCTCCAGATCAGATTTAAGAGTGACCCTATCCGCAATACACGTATCTACGTGATAGGCGGTGCCCGCTACGACTATGACCTGGCGTCCAACTCCAGTACGCGTTCTAATACACTACTCAAGGTAAAGAAGAACGATGTAGCTGTAGAGTATGGCATGGGGGTGATGATTTACTTTCCGTACTTTATCATGAGTCCAGAGTTTAAGGTCAGCCAGGGCGTGGTCAATGTCAACTCTCCTACACAGGGCTATATCTACAGCCGCGTGATAGAGCGGCTCTACTCCCGCACCTACACCTTCACCCTCAATCTGGAAGGGTAATCTTATTTGGATTTTCCTTTCGGTTCTTTTTACTTTAGACCATAAATATAACTATGATCAACGTCAAAACCTGCCTCCTATCGGCACTGCTCTGCCTGTCAGGCATCACTGTATCAGCAGAGTCTGCAGTAGAATATAACAATACGATAGTTCGCGAACTGATTTCTGCAAAAGCCGCCACTGCCGCCTATCTGGACGCTGCCACCCATGGTCGCAATGTACCGGAAGCCAATGCCAAACTCGCCCTAATGGTTCACGCTCTGGAAACGGCCAGGACACACCTACAGGCCATCAAACCATACAAAGGCTATACAGGGCTGCGTGACTCTATCCTGAGCTATGTAGAGCTGGGATACACATCTGCAGCAGCTTTCAGTGGCATACTGACAGATGAGCAGATGTCAGCACTCTCCTATGAGGAAATGAAAGAATACATGGAGACCTCAGATGTGCTCAATGACCGGTTGATCGCATTCGGCTCTATGATCAGGCGCGAGCAAAAACGTTTTGCTGATAAAAATGGCTTTGAGATAGAGAAAGAGCAAAACCCTATGCAGGAGAAGTTTAAGCAGGTGCAGAAAGTTTTTAGTTACTATCATCAGGTCTTCTTGATTTTCTTCAAATGCAATAAGCTGGAAAACTCCTTCGTAGAAGGGCTGACCACCACCAATCCTGAGTCACTGGAGCAGACCCGCATCCAGTATCAGCAGGCGGCCGGGGAGGGACTGAAAAAGCTCGAATCTCTTCCTCCGTTTGACAGTGACCCAACCCTCGGTACCGCTGGTAAAGAAGCGCTTCAGTTTTTTGAATCAGAAGCGAAAGATAAATTCCCGCTACTGATCGCCTACTTTCAGAAAAAAGAAAAACTCGACAAGCAAGCCGCCGCTATCAATAAACTGGCCGAAAAGGATCGCACAGACAAGATGATAGAATCATACAATGCCAATATCAAAGCTATGAACGAAGCGATAGGAGTATACAACACTACCAATCAGGAGTTGAATACTAAAAGAGAAGTGGTGATAGACCGTTTCAATAAGACTGTCGTGGATTTTCTGGACCGCAATAGCCCCAAAATGAAGTGATAGGCTCTACTTCAACGCCTCCTGCAGAAGATTGAAGCGCTCTGCATTATGAGGCCGCTATCGGGGCTTCGGATTGGCTGCCATGATCCCTGACACTCACGTGCCATTCTACAGCTCTCAAAGTTTTCCGATAACAGGGCTATTCGTAGCATATACTTTACATTCCCTCCCTGATAGCCGCCAGCTTCTCTGCATGCTCTGGCCTGTAGAAGAGGTTCATCGTCTCAAACGGAATTATCCGGCCATCGTCACTGACGATGTGTACACAGGATTTCTTGATAGCCCGTACATCAAAGTCGTAAGCATCCATGAAGTTCATGATGATAATGCGGAAGAGATTGTCATAAGAGAGGCCCGGCGCGGATATCTCGGGCAGGCAGCACATGAGGTGATGCAAGGTCTCTCTGACACGGTCCGTAGAGCGGCCGGTCGTGAATACCTGTAGCATGTGCTCGCGCAGCTGCTGGTCCTGCTCGTAGACAATTGTATTTCTGGATGCGTTTAGCAATATATCGGGGTCTATCATATGCGTGAGCGGGTAGACGGTATCGCCGTACTTCAGTGCATAGGCCATGGTCAGTGCATCGGGATTGCACGGTACGGGTATCAGGTCGTTCGGTTTGAATATATCACACTGTGCAAGGATCTGCTGGCGTATCTCCGTACTTGTCATGCGGTGGACAGCCGGGTCAAAGTCCAGGAGTCTCCCGCTGATCTGCGTAGGCTGGAATGTCACTCCACGCACGCATTTCTGCTTAAGCGCAAAATCTATTATCTGGCCTATCTCGTCATTGTTGAGGCCCTTCTCCAGCGTCACCACTAGCGTGGTGGACAGGTTGTACTTGTTGAGATTCGAGAGTGCTTTCATGCGCACCTCTGACAGATCCTTACCGCGCAGCTTCTTCAGTGCCTCGGGTTTGAATGAGTCAAACTGCAGGTATACCTCAAAGTCCGGCATATACGAGGTCAGCCTTTCGGTGAATGCCTCATCCGCAGCGATCTTCATACCATTCGTATTGACCATGAGGTGCTTGATAGGCTTCCGTTTCGCTATGTCCAGTATCTCAAAGAACTGTGGATGTATAGTCGGCTCACCGCCGCTTATCTGCACTACGTCAGGCTCTCCCTCGCTGCGCACGATCGTATCTAGCATCACCTCTACCTCCTCCGGCGTGCGGTGTCTGCCGTGAGTGGGAGAGGAGCCTGCGTAGCAGGTAGGGCAGGTGAGGTTGCAGCGGTCGGTGATCTCTACCAGGCTGAGGCAGGAGTGCTGCTCGTGATCCGGGCAGATGCCGCAGTCATAGGGACAGCCCCATTTCGTTTCAGTGTGAGGCTTAAGCGGATATTCACTGGCCTTGTTATAGTTGCGTATCTGCTTGTAGTATTCTATGTCCGTAGCTATGAGTACCTTTTGGAATCCGTGCTCACGGCACGTTTTTGTCATATAGACATTACCCTGCTCGAAAATGATTTTAGCGCTTATCTGCTTATGGCAGGTCGTGCAGAGGCTGATGGTGTGATCGTAATATATGTAGTCCCTTGTAGCTGGCATAGCTTTTATTTATGGTTTAAAGGATTCACCCCTCGGGTCAGTATGAGGTCGCAGCACCCATAGCATCAGCCTGATAATGGTCTGAATGTAATACAAGATCCCTATCACGCAGGCTAGCTGTATAGAACTCAAAATACCCAGACTAAGATGTACCGGCTTGATGAAGTCTATTGCAAATCTGAAGATTAGGTAGAAGATCATAAAGAGCTTAAAGATGTCACCGCTCTGTAGAGCGGAGTTATACCCATTGATAAGATAAAGGACAAGCCACAGAATGAGCAGGAAAGCTATCTCATACAGCGCTATCGGATGGCGCATCAGGCCATCACCCAGATTCATACCCAGCATGGATGTCGTCTCCACACCGTATGTAGGCTCTGTGATGCCTGATGTAAAGCAGCCAATACGACCGATGATCATAGCCAGTATGATAGGGAAGGTAAACAAGTCTCCCGAGGAGCGCTTCTCACCGATGATGAGCTTGGCTATCTCCACACCCCACAGGCCACCGAGCAGTCCGCCCACGATCGTCTTGCTGCTGTAGAAGTATAGCAGCTTGTGTGCCGAGTGCACAAAGGCATACGGATCTTCCAGCGCTCCCAGCATACGTGACCCGATGAAAGCCCCGAAGATCGCGCCAATGATGATCTTCACACGCGTATCGTCAGACATATAGTCTGTAGACCGGGCGCGCAGGTATGTGAAGTAGCGGAACCCTATAGCAAAGGCGAGCATCTCAAATACAGGATGAAGGCTCAGGTGTATATCACCCACACGTATCTCTATAGGAAAGGTCATCTGGTTTTGAACATAGTAAAGTTTGCCGGTAGGTAGAAGTCGCACTATATTTCACAACAGGTCACAAAGCCGCACCTCCGAGACAGGAGGAGAATCCTACCAGCAGGGTCAATCCGGCACTCGTGAGGTAGGCATTGCGCCTGGGCTTTTCCCCTCGGACTGCGAAGCTAATGCCTGCGGCAAAAAGCGCAACCACATGCAGCGCGATACATAGCATCATGAGCAGCATAAAACCAAGCTGCTCCGATGGGCCGCCACAGTATACTTTGCACAATACCCAGTAGGCTGCCAGTATGAGCAGATTGATGAATAGTACTTTTCTTAAGTATGGCATAAGCTAACAAGCATTTAAGTTCATCTTCAAATATACTAAAGAACACATTAGGCAATCCGGCAGAGTACTTTCTCTTGCGGGTCTATTATGAATCTAGTTGGATTAAGGCTAGCAGCTTTGCCTACTTCAGCGTCTCCTGCAGTAGCCGGAAACCCTCCGCATTATTAGGCCGTTGTAGGGCATAGACGATGTTGTCTTTCTCCCGCTCTGTGAGGTGGAAACTGAGCGCCGCCTTCTGGCTTTGTTCATCTGCTGTATACTCAAAGGCGATCATTTGCACCTTGCCCATCAGTGACTCATTGGCATAGCCGAGCTTCTGGTCCACTACAAAATCCTCATTGCTCATCTGATTGCTAAAGATCGTACCCAGCGGATTGGTGATCATGGTGAAGAGGTCTTTTTTATCCTGGCTCAGATCGTCGTACTCGTGGCGGGCATTGTCCCTGATCTGTATGATCACTACACCGTCAGTATTCTCATTGATCCAGTCTTTGAAGGCACCCAGCACGCGAAAGGTAGCCTCATGGCCCACGTTGTCCAGCGCGCCACCATCCAGTATGTATACCTCCGGCTCGGTGGGCATCACAGAGTTGGGCAGGATCAGGGGAAAGGTAGCATTCATCCTCAGGGCGCTGAGCATGGTCAGGTTTTCGCCATGCTGCTGCTTGAAGAATGGCACGAAGTCTATCGCATCTACATCCATATTGCGGTTCGTCGTGTATTTGCCCACCGGCCGCATCATAAAGCTGACCGGCTGCGGACTGATAAAAAACCGCCTGGCGTCATTTGTGATCTCCGTGTGCATCACCATCAGTGGTATATGAGCCAGATATTCATCCTGGTAGTAGTCTTTGATGCGCTTGTCCATGATGTGGTCTGTATTGGCAGAGAGCTTGCGCTCCATCATATAGCCACGGTCTTTAAAGTAGAGCACACTATCCATATCAAACTGGTGGAAGGGTAGCAGGAGGTCATTGCTCATCAGCGCCACCAGGATCGGATTTAGCAGGTCTTTGGTGATATTGTAATAGTACTTCCGGTCCCAGATATTGATCGGATCTCCTTTGCTTTTGCGCAGATAGAGCTCACGCATATAGGCCGCACCAAACATACCGCCCGAGGCGCCCGATATCATAAAGGTCTTGTCAAACAGATGCCCTTTCAGCAGGCTGTCCGCGTGCTGCATCACGACTGTGGCAAACCCCGCCGCGCGCATACCGCCACCGCTTACATTGATAAAGACGAGCTTTGGCTTTTTGCCTGCAGGCAGGTGGCGTACATTTTTTTTACGCCAGTTGTCCAGTATCGTTCTGAAGTGGGCGAGATCATTTTGTATATTCTTGTTAGATGCTATCTCGCGAAAGTGGTCTATGTCATATTTCGCTTTGGGCTGGTAGCTGATACCGTAGGCGTGGCTCTCATAGCCCAGCACATCTACTTTGTACAGCGCATTGACAGCTACAAAAAACAGTACGATGGTGGTCGTAGCCCACCCCTCGGCCCAGTACATCAGCACACCAAAGAGCGACATCACGATAGACAGGAAGAGGAAAACACTCGCCGCCGCCGGTATCTGAAAGAGGTTATTCTCCATAAAGAAGCCGATACCGACGATAGCAAACAGCGTCACGATCTGCACGAAGAGGGCATTGGTATGATGCTGGCGGTAGATGAGCCTCACAGTCTCGGGGTGGTACCGCTCTAGGGCTGCTACAGTGCGGATGCGCAGATTGTAGGCTATGTAGTGATCTGCAAACCGCTCGCCCTGATGCTCATTGCTGATCTCCTCAGAGGCAGGCCGGAACCATTTCATCCGCCATCCGCCTTTCTTGCGCTGCTGCTCGGCCTCCAGGGCATTGCGGTTGGTAAAGGTGAAATACACGGTGGTCAGCAGCAGTACGGTCACAAAGCCAATGGCGAAGCCCACGAGGCTGAAAAATATTTTGGCAGTGGAGTAATTCTGGCTCTCTGTCTGAAACCGGACGATAGCCGTAAAATAGGTAATGAGGAAAGCGATCGGAATGATCGAGTTATTCAGAAAGAAAACGCCCATAGGTCGCTGAAACCGCGCCATAAAGCGAAAACGGTAACTATGCAGCATGTAGCAGTTGAGATTCCACGACACGTAGAAAGCCCCGAAGCCAATACCCACCAGGGTAAAGGCAAGATAGCCCGTATGATCCAGGTACTCCGGGTCATAAAACAGATAGGGAGCACCATAGCTGATACCCAGATTGCCGGCTACGAGAAAGAACAACAAGACCCAGAAAGCCAGTAATAGCTGGTAGCGCTTCAGCGATACGAGGACCAGCTGTACCGGAAAAAAGTAATATATCTTCCTCAATATCTGCGGCAATGGAGCGAAGTGTTTGTGACTTCAAAGTTGTCGAAACTTCCTCTCTGTCAGTAGCTTTTTGACAATATTTATGCACGGAGGAATGTGCTTTTGACTGCTAATTTCCTTGCCACTCTATGGCCCCTACACTATGCCTGGTACCACGGGTATAGTCATACAGATCGTCAGGGCGCTGTGTGGCAGGATTGCCCTTATTGTATAGTGGCGAGGTGAGGCTATCGGGACGGAAGTCTCCATACTGAGGGTTATAAAAGAGCTGATTGAGATTGCTATTAAAAACACAACTATCCGGCAGAGGTTGCAGTAAGGAGAAGGTATCCTGGTTCATGCTAAGATTGCAATAACTGAAATGAGCTGCGAGCATAGATGGGGCAGGCGTGAAGGCTATCTCATTATCTTGCGAGCCGACCACAGTACTATTGCTTATTGATACAGTGGTAGTATAAGGCCCGACAGGTGTATTGGTGTTGAGATAGGAGAGGCGGTCCGTGAGCGTGAGGGATGGATTCTGGTGATTGATATAAGGATTAAACTGACTCGCATCTACCATCGTACAGTTATTCATAGTATAGGTGCCACCCATGCCCAGTACCACCATCTGCCCGCCGGAGGAGTGTATCAGGCAGTTGGTAGCGGTGAGGTTGGTCTGTATGGCTGTCAGCGCATTGCTGGAACAGTTGCGGATGATACACTTATCCAGTGTCACCGTAGGGGTAGCGCTGCTGCTATAGTTTCGCAGGTCGCTGGTGGTGATCTGAGCGCTGGCCAGCAGGTCCAGCACATACTCGTCAGAGACGCCAAAGGTAGACTGGTCTACGATCACGTGGTCCATATTGATCGTAGCTCCCCGGCTATACGTGATACCCAGCCACTGCCCCGGCGCATTCTGATAGTCGCGGCGGATATACTGGAAAACTATTGAGTCACTCCAGTCACCACCGTGGGCATTGAGGGTTCCGTCTACGGTGATGACAGCATTAGGACCCATGAAGATCTGTGCTTTCGGTTGAATAGTCAACGTAGCACCAGGTTTTACAGCGAATATGGGAAGGCCCCCATTTCTATTTACAATGATGTTTGGTTTGTCATTATAAAAAGTGACTGGGGATGTCATTGTAGCACTATCACTAAAATAATAGTGCGCATTCTGCCCCATCGCCTCCAGCACCACGTTCTGGGTATTGCCATTGGTGGTGAACTGTATCTGGTCCAGGATGACAAATGGATTATTCTGATTGTTTGGGTTCACCGTCACCTCTACAAATACATAGATACTATCATGCGCCGGTATATCCACATTGGTAAACTCCGTCCCCGCCACACCATCTACATTGATCCGAAACTGGTTGCCCTGTAGCTGGAGCAGCTTGATGTCTGATACCAGCAGCGACTTGCTCTGCGTATTGCGCACTTTAAAGTAGCGCGTAGTTGACCCCAGTGTGGTGAAAACAGTGTCAAAGGTCAGCGTATCGGTAGAAAATGACAAAGCCCCCGACTTAGCGAATTGCTCTTTGTGGCAGCTATTCATCAGCAGGGCAGCGATCAATATCGGGACAATGACTATAAGGGCCTTGGCTATTTTCACACAATGATTTTGGGCGATAAACGTAAGGAAAAAGAAATTATTACGCAGCGGGCTGTTTGCATTAGTCTGATATCGATCGTCTCATGTCTCACATCTATTTCACCGCTATGCAGCTGATCTCTACATTCACGTCCTTGGGCAGGCGGCTCACCTGTACCGTCTCCCGTGCCGGGAAATCATCCTTAAAGTAGCTGCCATAGGCCTCATTGACCACGGCAAAGTCGTTCATGTCCTTCAGGAAGATGGTTGTCTTTACGATATGCGTATAGTCCATATGATATGCCTTTAGCACACCGCCTATGTTCTGCATCACCAGCGCAGTTTCTCCCTCTATAGCTCCCTTGAATACCTCACCGGTAGATGGGTTGATAGCTATCTGGCCCGACATGTACAATGTGCCGTTCACCATCACGGCCTGGCTATAGGGTCCGATAGGGGCGGGGGCTGCTGCTGTGGGGCTGATATGTTTCTCCATGATTTAAAGTTGAATTATTTTAATTTAAGCTGCGTCTGAAATGTGCGTTTTGATTGCTGATAGCTCATTTTCTATAGACAAGCGCTCTTCCTCTATATCAAAATCATCTTGCAAGCCCAGCCAGAATTTTGGGGAGTTTCCAAAATACTTGCTTAGCCTGAGCGCTGTGTCTGCAGTGATCCTTCTTTTCTCTTTCAGGATCTGCGATATCCTGGTTTGAGGTATCGCGATATCCTTGGCCAATTTATAAGCTGAAATATTGAGCGGGGTCAGAAACTCTTCTAGGAGTACTTCACCGGGATGTATGTTCTTAAGCCTTTTCATTTTCTTCTTTTTAGTGGTAATCCATTATTTCTACCTGCATTGCATTGTTATTGATCCATTGGAAAACGATACGCCATTGATCATTGATACGGATGCTGTAGAAGTCTTTTAAATTCCCTGATAGCTTCTCCAATCGGTTCGCCGGAGGTATTTTCAGATCTGCGAGATTCACCGAGTTATGCAGCATCCTGAGCTTTCGCCTGCCTGTTTGTTGGATTTCTATTGGTATTTTCTTTACACGCTCACCGTTCCAGATCTTTTCTGTGTCTTTGTCTCCAAAGGATAAAATCATACTGACGTGATGGATTACTAACGCCTAAGGTAAGCATTTTTGCTGACAAATCCAATGTTTGTTTACATTTGGCAAAAAGTATCCCCGATGAAAGTACTCATCATAGGCGAAGACGACCGTTTCGCCGATCTCAAGGCCCGGCTGGCCACCAATCCTGCCCTGGAGGTGGAGCGCTCTGATGGCGATAGCGAGGAGGACTTCGATCTGTATGATGTGATATTCGATCTCAATTTTGATGATGATCCGTCTAATATGGAGATATATGCGGATCTCAAAGAGGTGCCGGTTTTTGTCAGCGCGGTCAAGCTTTCGCTGGCAGAGGCCGTCTACGCTAGTGGTGCCAAGGTGAAATGCCAGCTCTTTGGCATCAATGCCTTGCCTACTTTTATGGCCCAGTCAAAGTGGGAGGTGAGTGCCTACCGCAAATTTGAGATACCTGCACTCACAGAGCTGATGAAGGCTTTCAATATTGATTTCCTCACAGTAGAGGACCGCGTAGGCATGGTCAAGCCCCGTGTCATCTTTATGATCATTAACGAGGCTTGCTATACCCTACAGGAAGGCACGGCCTCTATAGAAGATATCGATATGGCCATGAAGCTGGGCACTAATTACCCTTTCGGCCCGTTTGAGTGGTGTGACAAGATTGGTATCACCAGCGTATTTGAGACGCTGGCTGCTATGTATGAGGATACGAAGGACGAACGCTATAAGATCTGTCCGCTGCTCAAGACCAAATATCTGAAGGGTGAAACCTTCTACCGTGCACCTAAGAAAGAATCAAAGAAAAAAGGAGAATTGGATTTCTGATGATCACGCCCAAGATACGCGTACTAAAGCGCACCCAGATCAATGAAGCGAAGTGGAACGATGTGATCCGCACTGCCTGCAATAGCCTGCCCTATGCCTACACCTGGTACCTCGATGCCCTATGCCCTAAGTGGATGGCGCTGGTGGTGGGAGAGTATGAGGCAGTGATGCCCCTGCCTATAGGTCGCAAGTGGGGGATGCTCTTCGTTTATCAGCCTCTTTTTTGCCAGCAGCTCGGCGTGTTTTACAAGCGCCGCAGTGATGTAATACTAGAGGCTCTGATCAAAGAAGCACTTAAAAAATTCTTCTTTGTCAATCTGAATCTGAACTATGACAACCGCCTTACCTCACTGCCAGCCAAAACACTGGCAAAAAAGCGCAATCTCACACTTCAGCTCAGCGGCAAGCATTCAGCGCTGCAAAAAGGTTTCTCTGAAAATACAGTGCGCAATATCAAGAAAGGCCAGAAGGCCGGCCTCTTGTTTGAAGAGCTAGGCACAAAGGACTTTGCCTCTTTCACTGACTTCTATATAGGGCATACAGCTGTCAAGGATAAAACGTTCAAGACCAGGCATGGAGAGTTTCTGCATCGCCTTACTCAGCAGTTTGCTATACATGAGTGCGGCAGGCTATATGCTGCCAAAACTCCTGAAGGCGATATCTGCGCCGGCGTGATAGTATTAGAAAACGGCAACCGGATCATACATCTGCTGCCAGCAGCAGATGAGCATGCCCGGCAGAATGGAGGGATGCACTATCTGGTAGATCAGATCCTGGTGTCCTATGCAGGCACAGATAAACTATATGACTTTGAGGGTTCTTCGGTGGATTCTATTGCCCGCTTTTACGAAGGTTTCGGCGCAGAAAATCAGCCTTTCTTCATGCTGAGCAAATCACTGTTCAAGCGCAGCAAGTAAGACCCTTGCCTCAGGCCAGCCAGCCCTCTTCCTCAGCGTGGCGAGATACGGATATGACAAACCACACCATGAATACAGCAAAAGCCGTCGCGGACACGATCTCTACGATGGTCAGCCAATGATTGTACCAGTAGTAGTAGTAGCTATTCAGTGCGGCCAGTACGAGCATCAGGCGGATCACCTCTGCCCATACGGTCCATTTCTTTCGCTCAAAAATGCCGCCTATGATCATGATAGACACCGTCAGTATCGAGGCAAAGAACCATTTGTAGAAAGTGGTGATGGAGGCAAAGTGATCCAGATAGACGATACTGCCCGCCAGTGTGATGATAAACTGTACCGTACCATACACACGGAATAGATCTGTGGTATCTGCGTCATATTTGGTATAGGTTTCTTTGTCTACTTCTTTTACAGATTGAAAGCCGCCCAGGTATTCCGGCAGCCACCCCGGCCGCGCAGTGATCATACGTAGGCGGTCTGCCCACTTCATCTGCTTCATCTTCTCGCCCATCTCGGCGTAGTAGTGCAGATTGGCCCATACTGGATTCCAGCTCTTAAACTGCGTCGTGATGCCATAGGTGATCTCCTCTGCATCATCCTCTACTCGGAAGGTGCCAAAAAGCCTGTCCCAGATGATGAATACACCAGCGTGGTTCTTGTCTATGTACTTAGGGTTCACGGCATGATGTACCCTATGGTGAGACGGAGTATTAAAGAGATACTCTATCAGCGGGTGCATCTTGCCTATGGCGCGCGTATGTATCCAGAACTGATACAGCGTATCTACACCGGCAGCGATACCAAAGGTAAGCGGATCGAAACCCAGGATCGGCAGCGGCAGGAAGATGAAAAACGCGATGAGGTTGTGTATCCATGACTGGCGGAGCGCTACAGAGAGGTTGTACTCCTCGCTCTGATGGTGTGCCACATGCGCACCCCAGAAGAAATTGATCTCATGGCTCAGCCTGTGCGCCCAGTAGAAGAGGAAGTCAAAAAGCACCAGGCACAGCGCAAAAGCCCACCACGTGCGCGGCAGATGTGTGAGCGCAAAATGATTGTGCAAGTAGACGTATATGCCAAAGATCAATCCTTTGCTCAGGGCACCAGATAGTTGGCTACCTATACCCATGGCAAAATTGGAGATCGTGTCATTCAGGCGGTAGTAGTTTTTCTTCTTGCGGTAGCCGTAGTATGCCTCTAGCAAAACGAGGATAATAAAGGCAGGGATAGCATAAAATATCGGACTTTTCATGTAGCGCACTGTTTTGGGATAGTAAATTTAACGCATCTCCATGAGTCGGTAAAGCGCAAAAATCAATCGGCAGACGAATAATTCAGTTAAATAGCAAGATATTCCACTCAATCAGATCCTATCCAGACTTACTTCAAAATAGTATTTTGTAGTCTCTTATGATTCGAAAAATATCAATATCGGCAGTAGTTGTCCTCTCGCTAAGTGTTTTGTTTCTATTGGGAGGCATACTATCTTTCATACTCGCCTTTATCGTCAGGATTAGAAACCTTGAACCCGTTCAGCCTCTATCCTTCTATATTGAATATCTTGGCACTGGGACTGTAATAATCATAATTGGCTTTACCTTATTGCTTACAGGATTAGGAATGCTGCGTCGTGGTAAGGCCGGTTTTTCCTACTCGCATTATCTCAAAAAGATGGTGATAGGCGCATTTTTTATGTTTTTAGGACTTATGCTGTTACTAGTGGTATGGAAAAATCTATTGCTAACGGATACATGGAGGTTTAGCGAAGCTATGCTAGCTCATTTGTTTACGATATTCATTGGTATTTCACTTTTGTGGCTGGCTGCAAAGCGTTTCGTAGAGGCTAAAACTTTATAATCCGGAAACGATATACTAAACTGATTCAAGATGGCAAGTATGAAGCACCAACTCAAGGTACTATTCACACTCTGCAGCATACTTTTTGCCTTTACGGGCTGCTTTTTCCTATTCACTGCACTTATCTCCTTTTTGCGTCCGGACATACTGCTCTACGATACCAAGGGATACCTGATCTCGGTCTTTGTGGCTGTCGTTTGCTTTTCTTTCGCATACACCCTCTTCGGATTGAGCCGCAGGATACAGGTATAAAAAATGCCCCTCGGCAGGGGCTTTTAATTGTCAGGTGTATCGGATCTATTTCTTAGGGCTGTTATCCTTTTGCACATGCAGCTTGTCCATAGCCATCATCTGGCGCACAGTCTGCTGCATGCCCTCGGTACTGCCATCCAGGAAGATCACGTTGCCATTAGACACTTCAGCAAACTGCTTGATCGCATCCGTCCACATGTTAAACATGATCATGCTGGCATCGAGGTTGGCCTGCTCCATTTCTTTAGCAGCAGATGACATACCCTTGGCCACCTCCTCGCGGAAGAGGGCCACACCCTGGCCACGCAGTTGCGCAGCGATCTTCTCTGCCTCTGCGGCTATCTTGATCGCGTTACCTTCAGCCTCCGCAGCTTTGGTCTTAGTGATCAGAAGCGCCTGGCCTTCGTTTTCGGCAGCAGCCTTCAGGTTATTAGATGCTACCACACGGCTCATAGAGGTCATGATCGCCTCGTCAAAGGTGATGTCATTCAGCTGCAGATCCTGCAGGTGGTAGCCCCACTCCTCCAGCTGGCGGTCTATCTGGTCCTTTACATAGTCTATGATCTCTTTGCGCAGGCTCAGGATCTCGGCCTGCCTCTTGGTAGCTACAAAGGAGCGGATAGAGCCCTCTATCGTGCGCGTCAGCGCCTGCATCAGGTTCTTGTCATCTATAAATTTGAAAGCCACATTCTTCAGCGTATCTTCTTCCTGGTTGAGCACAGAGTAGAGCAGCATAGATTTAAAATATACATTGGCCTGGTCTATCGTGATAGCCTGAAACTGGAGTTCTACAGAGCGGTTTTGTATAGAGATGATGCGAAAGATGGTCTCTACCCACGGCAGTTTGAAGTTCAGCCCCGGCATCATGATGCGGCGGTACTTGCCGAAAAAGGTGATGACTGCTACATTGCCTTGCTGCACGGTGACAAAAGAGCCCAGCGCGGTGAAGACAATGAGCAGGATAACAATGACGGAGAAGATGGATCCGAGTGCCATAAGTATTTTGTTTTCTCCAAAGGTAAACGTATTTCAGACCTGACGAAATTTATTCTATACGTATGGCCGGATACTTAAAGCCATCGCCGCCCGCTATAATTCATTCCTCCTTTTTCCGTTTATTAGTACAGTGAAAGAGCGGCGGCTGTACATATTGATCATATGCCTTTTCATAGGAGGCTTCATCCAGGCACAGCAGCGCAGGGACTTCTCTTTTGATTCCCTTTTTGCAAAATATCCGGAGGCCTTTGATTCTGTGCTGGCGCATAGATCCGACTACAGGTTACAAATCCTCTATACTCGCATAGACCGCGATGCGCACAACAGACCGCATCTGACCACCTATGATCTCGATGCGGATAAATACTACTACTACTGCGCCAGCATGATGAAGCTGCCCGCCTGCGCCCTCACATTGGAGAAGCTCAACGACCTCTCACAATACCGGGTCACCATGTTTGACTCACTGGGCATCGACAGCATAGCCTGCACACAGCTCAGCCCCGAGGCCATGATGCTCGGCACGCCCTATTCTTGCCTTGCGCAGTATATCAAAGAGATGCTACTTGTGAGTAATAACAATGCTTTCAACCCTGTTTACGATTTCCTCGGGCAGCATGCCTTTCAGGATCGCCTGCACGAGATCGGCTGCCCGCGTGCTGTGGTGAGCAACCGCTACGCTAACTGTGATACTATATCTAACCGCAAATGCTCGCCCGTCTCGCTTTTTGACCGCCACACGCACCGGCTCCGCTATATACAGCCCTGCATTATCAACGAGCGTCCACAATTCTACGATGGCCCGCTATCGCCACTGGTGGGCGATGGCTATATGTACGGCGGTACTCTGATCGGCGCTCCCAAGAGCTTTAAGTATAGCAACTATATCCCCCTGTCCGAGCTGCACAGGCTGCTGACCCGGATCATACTGCCGGAGACACAGCCTGCGTCAGAGCGCCTGCGCCTCACGCACAATGACTACCAGTACCTCTACAAATGCATGGGCATGTTTCCCAGGGAGTGTGCCTACCCTACTTTCGACTCTATCCACTATCCCGATAGCTATATGAAGTTCTTCATGGGTCAGGATACTACCACCTACACGATGCCTACCAACCTCCGCATCTTCAATAAAGTGGGCCAGGCCTATGGTTTTATGACCGATTGCAGTTACGTAGTGGACACGCTGAATAAGGTTGAGTTCTTCCTCTCCTGCTCCATGTACCTCAACGCTAATAGCATCCTGAATGATGGTAAATACGAATACGACCAGATCGGCTTCCCTTTTTTCAAAGATCTCTTCAATGCCGTCTATGCTGAGGAACTAACACGTCATCGTGATTACAAGCCTGTCTTGCATCTTCCGGATTTCACGGACACACTCCTCGTTAAACCCGGCCCGCCTAAATGGCTGCGTATAGACAGCACCGCCAGCGCCGCACAGATGGAAACTGTCCTCGCATCGCTCGCTGACTCCATGTGGGACGACCGTAGACTGCCTATCAACTATGACAACCCGACCTTAGACGAAGTTTTTTATCGTAATCTGACCATCGCCCTCCGCCAGGCGGCATCCGGACAGTATCCATTTGAAGCCTTACGGCAAAAGCAGATCAGCATCGCTACAGCTGCTGATAAAAAACTACGCGTCTTCTCATGGGACAAAAACTCAGAGCGCGAAAACTACGCTCTCCTCCAGTTTGCCGAAGGCGATAAGATCACTGTATCCCTCCCGCCATCCGCCCGCGAGCAAACACCCAAACTCATCTACACAAATGTCTACACCCTCCCGGCCAAAACCGGAACGATCTATCTCCTCCTCGGCGAAACAGGCATAGGCACCGGCGGCACGCAATACCTCCAGGCCTGCACCTATCAGTCAGAAAAGATCATAGGGCAGGATATATTTAAGTCAGGTGAGGTGAAAAAGAACTACAGTGCACTGCTGATAGAGCGCGCCGACAGCAAGCAAGGCATCAGATACGATGCAAAGCACAAGACGATTTCCTATCCTGTCATCATCAGGTCTGGCAAAAGGAATCGCACACAGATCCGAAAGATAAAATTCAATGGAGAAGTATTCCCCTCAGTTATCTGACCGCTAATGTTTTAATTCAAATCATGAAAACGACTTTGAAATATATCCTCCTCGCTCTCCTAGCCTTGTCTATCGGCACGACTTACGCTCAGACCATGTCCTGCTGTCGCGCAGCCTATTTCGATATTGATACTGCGCCTGATCCGCCGCTCTTCACAGGCATAGGTGATAGCCATTGGCCCATTGTCACCACTTCAGATTCCTGTCAGTTGTACTTCGATCAGGGCATCCGGCAGGGCCATTGCTTCAATGACTTTGAGGCCCGCCGCGCCTTCCGTTTGGCACTGCGTCTCGACCCTACCTGCGCCATGTGCCACTGGGGCCTCGTCTCGTCCAATGGCAACATGGACTTTGACCGCAAGTGGACAAAAAACGAACTCGACACCGCCACCCTGCTCAATGAGCGCAACCACGACAGCCTCTACGACTACCAGCGCATCATCATAGAGGCCACGCGCCACAGCCTCCTCGATAAGCCCCAACGCCGCGCAGATAAGCAACATGAAAAGATACTCCGCGCCATGCCGGAGCGCTATCAGAATAACCTGGAGTACCTCCTGCTTCTCGGCAATAGCATCATAAGCGAATATGACATGAATGGCAAGCCGCTAGGCAGAGGGGAAGATGCAGTCGCCATGCGCAGGCGTACGCTGCAGCTATATCCCCGCAGCCTCGCCGCACATCACTACTGGATACATGAGGTGGAGAAGGGCATCTACATGGACTCGGCCAGCGCTTCCGCTGCCTTGCTGCCATCACTCGCGCCGGCCTCGCCGCATATCCTGCACATGCCCGGTCATATCTATCACAGGCAGGGCCTGTACCTCCGTGCAGACAGCGCTTTCAAACGCGCCTTCCTTGCAGACTCTATCTACATGCAGCGCTACCACATTTCATCATACAATGACTGGAACTACATCCACAATCTCTACTTCCTCATCGGCAATCTCTCTGAGATGGGCTGCCTCAGCGAGGCCCTCCTCTGGCAGCAAAAGCTAGACTCTATTCCCCCACTCGATTATTGTGCAAACTCCGGTATCAATCACACCGGCTATCACGTCTACTTCCCACGGATAGATAGCTATATGAAGGCACACGACTGGAGCAATGCAGCTGAGACTGCTGAAGATATCAAAGGAAAAATTGCTGCCCCTGCCGTCGATCGCGATCATCCTGTAGTAGCGCTTACATTGACCTTTCTCGAAGGCTACGCCAACTTCAACGCAAGCCTCGACTCGGGAGATCTGGACAACGCACTGCGTCAGGCCACGGAGTTGACTTATAATGCCAAGCACTACTACTTTAAAAAGTGCAACTACTGGGATCAATATTACGGCACTTTCGAGTTTCCGGTCTCCACTTATCTCCGGCAGTGTAAGGCTTTCATGGCCGAGCAGAATGGCGATCAGAAGAAGGCAGAGAAAATACTCAAGAGCGCAGTAGAAAATCAGAAGTATGACTTTCAGGCGGAGCCACCCGGTCTCTTCTGCTCGCCTTACGAGTGGTATATCAAATACCTGATCCGCCAGCACCGTGCTGCCGATGCTTCTGCGCAGGCAGACGAGTACATGAAGCTCAAGCGTGGCTCACCCTACGCCGCCTACTGCAAAGCACTCGCTGCCGAGGCTGCCGGCTCCACAGATGCCCGCGCTCAGTACCGCGTTTGCCTGCAGAAATTTGCCACAGACGAGGATTTCCCCCTTATCAATTTTGTCAGGGCAAAGGCAAAATAGAACGGGAAGTATACTGTCTGATAGCACAGCATATTGCAGGCTCAAAAGCTTCATGCACTTTTTATCATTTCTACGTATCGGTTCACTCTGAACCACTTATCCCAGACTCTCTAAAATAATCAGATATCCAGACGGAAGGTGCTTCCCTCTCCCTCGGAGAGGGAAGCTGCCGAAGCCTGCCTGCCGGTAGGCAGGGCTGATGGGTGAGGTGCATTCATCCCCCGTCTCGGGCCCTTCGTCCCCCGCATTTTCCCGTTCACTGACCATTTCTACCCCCGTTCGATTTCTTTTTTATATTTACCACACTCTTAAAATTTCATTACCCTATCATGAAGGACTACACCAGGCTATTTGACATTATCTACTATCAGCAGGACCAGTTTCCACAGGAGGATGCCTTCTGCCGCAAGGAAAACGGACAGTGGACCAAATACTCTACTGCAGACGTGATCCGCATAGGCACAGAGGTGAGCCTCTCCCTGCTGGCGCTCGGCGTGAAAGCAGATGACAAGATAGCAGTGGTCTCCAGCAACCGGCCTGAGTGGAACATAGTAGATCTGGGGGTGCTGCAGATAGGTGCCGTACTGGTGCCGATCTACCCTACCATCACCGAGGAGGAGTATGAGTTTATCCTGAAGGATGGCAATGTGAAGTACATCTTCGTAGGAGACGCTGGCCTCGCTACCAAGATCAATAACATCAAGGCTAAGACTGAGTTGATAGATATATTCAGCTTTGACAAGGTGGCAGGGACCAAGAGCTTTGAGGAGTTTCTCGCACTAGGCCGCGGTGGCGATATAGCTACAGTCACTGCTGCCCGCGCAGCGGTAGACCCTATGCAGCTCGCTACCATTATCTATACCTCCGGCACCACTGGCAATCCTAAGGGCGTGATGCTCTCTCACAACAACGTAGTGAGCAATGTCAAGGCCGTAAAACCTATCCTCCCCGTAGATCATACCATGAAGGTCCTTAGCTTCCTTCCGCTGTGCCATATCTTTGAGCGCATGGTAGTCTATGTATACATGGCTAATGGTGTGTCCATCTACTATGCCGAGAGCCTGGAGCTGATAGCCGACAACCTGAAAGAAGTGAAACCGGACTTCTTCACCTCCGTGCCGCGCCTGCTCGAGAAGGTATTTATGAAGCTCGAGGCAGCCTCTGCCAACCTGAGTGGTATCAAGAAGAAACTCTATCTCGCCGCCATGGACTTTGCCGTAAACTATGACATAGAGAAAGAATACGGCTGGTGGGATAACTTCCTCTACAAGAGCGTATATGACAAGCTCATCTTTGCCAAGTGGCGTGAGGCGCTGGGTGGCAATGTGAAAGGCATCGTGACCGGTGCTGCCAAGCTCAATCCAAAATTGGCGCGTGTCTTCACAGCAGCCGGTATCTTCATCAGCGAGGGCTACGGGCAGACTGAGAGCTCACCTGTGATCACAGTCAATCCATTCACACCTGACAAGATCAAGTTTGGCACTGTAGGCCCTGTGATAGGAGGTGTAGAGGTACACCTGGATCATCGTGAGGGCATGGGGCCTGGCGAAGGCGAGATCCTGGCCAAAGGTCCTAATGTGATGATGGGCTACTACAATCGTCCCGATGCCACCGCAGCTACTGTGAAAGATGGCTGGCTGTATACCGGCGATGTAGGCAAATTTGTAGACTACAAGGGCGATAAGTACCTGCAGATCACCGACCGTGTCAAAGAGATATTCAAGACCTCTGGCGGCAAGTATGTAGCGCCACTCTCTCTGGAGAGCAAGATGAAGGAGATACCATTCATAGAGCAGATGCTGGTGATAGGTGAGAACCGCAACTATGTCTCTGCCCTCATCGTGCCAAACTTCCCGGCGCTCACAGACTGGTGCAAGCAGCATGGCGTGACCGCTACCAATAAGGAGGCTATAGTCAAGTCGCCGGAAGTAAAGAAGATGATGCAGGCTCAGATAGATGAGAAGAACAAGAACTTTGGCAGCTGGGAGACCATCAAGCGCTTTGAGCTGCTGCCTGACGAGTGGACCACGGAGACCGGCGAGCTGACCCCTACTACCAAGGTGCGCCGCAAGGTAGTAATGGATAAATACAAAGACATCATCGAAGGTCTCTACAGCGGCGTGAAAACCGTCTAAATACATTCTCACTAACCTGGTGCCTAATGGCAGGAAACGAACAATTAGTAAAGTTTGCGCTGGCATATCCCAGGCCATTCGGCCTTATCCTGGCAGTAATTGGCGCCGCTCTTGCAGGCTACTTTCTGATATGGCCGGCCATGCAGATGGAGCAGCAGGTAGCGCATGTAGAGTACTCCGCTCCGTTTGGTGCGATAGGTGGCTACATGGTATTGATGGGTCTGCTCATACTGGTACTGGGTGACCGGATCATAGATGTGGCTGTGATGGAGAGTAGTGATCGTATAGCGCGCTACGGCCAGACCCGAGTATACATAGGCTATGCAGTCATGTTCATAGCATTTATAGCTTTCTACATTTACTGTGATATGTATATCGCAGCACATGGGTATACGGAGACCCACTAGCTCACCCCAAATTCCTTTTTCCACGAATGCTGCAGCTTCCTGAGGATCACTATCTGCCCGATATGATAAGCATTGTGCAGGCTGATATTGCCTAGTATAGATACCCAGTCCGTATCCTTATCGGTAGGCAGCCCTTTCTCTATTTCGACCTCCCAGCGCGAGAAGACCTCATCCGCTCTCACCATCAGCTGGTCAAAGTGCAGGTCTGTTTCCAGCCGGAAACTTTCCTCATTGCTCATCACCTTTGGTAAAGCCTGCCCATGCAGCTTATGCAGGTAGCGGTCATTCCCAAAGATCAGGTGTACCACCAGGTCATAGATACTATGCTGATCCGCTGCTAGCTTTTGCCGCGCCTCGCTATCCGTCAGTCCCTGCACCGCATCACGCAGCGATACGAACCATTGCTTCTTATCAAATGTCGCGCTGAATTGTTCCAGCAAGTGGTTTTTCATATGATGTGAGTTTTATGACTATGCCTCAAAATTCTCTCCAAAAATTATTTTTCACTACGCAAATCCTTTGCGCAGTGACCTCTTTATTTTGCCTCTGTATTCATCGCCACACTAGCAAGATGGGTTGCGATAAATATTAGCTAAAAATAATTTTTACTAATTATTTTAGTATTTAAAGAGAAATTCTATTTTTACATTATAAATCCAACAACATGGCAAACATGACTGCTGACGAGAAAAAAGAAAAGATCAAGGCCCTCCAGCTCACCGTAGACAAACTGGACAAAGCCTATGGCAAAGGCACCGTGATGAAACTCGGTGATGCCCGCGTACTGGCTACAGAGGCCATCCCTACAGGTTCTGTCGGGCTCGACATCGCGCTCGGTATAGGCGGTCTGCCTAAGGGCCGTATCGTAGAGATCTACGGACCGGAATCCTCCGGTAAAACCACCCTCGCCATCCAGACCATAGCCAATGCGCAGCGCATGGGTGGTATCGCAGCCATCATAGATGCAGAGCACGCCTTTGATAAAGAATACGCAATCAAACTCGGTGTAGATGTCAATAACCTCCTGATCTCTCAGCCGGATGATGGTGAGCAAGCGCTCGATATCGCTGAGCACCTGATCCGCTCAGGCGCCATTGATATACTTGTGATAGACTCCGTAGCCGCACTCGTACCACGCGGTGAGCTGGAGGGCGAGATGGGCGAGAGCAAGATGGGCCTCCATGCCCGCCTCATGTCCCAGGCACTGCGCAAGCTGACCGGCACCATCAGCAAGACCGGCTGCTGCTGCATCTTTATCAACCAGCTCCGTGAGAAGATCGGCGTCATGTTTGGTAACCCAGAGACCACCACCGGTGGTAATGCACTCAAGTTCTACGCCTCTGTGCGTCTCGATATCCGCCGTATAGGCCAGATCAAAGAGAAGGACGATGTGATAGGCAACCGTACCAAGGTAAAAGTGGTCAAGAATAAGATGGCACCGCCATTCAAGACCACTGAGTTTGACCTCATGTATGGTGAAGGTACCTCCAAGGCCGGCGAGATAGTAGACCTCGGCACCGAGCTGGAGATCCTCCAGAAGTCCGGCTCATGGTACAGCTACGAAGGCACTAAACTCGGCCAGGGCCGCGAAGGTGTGAAGCAACTTCTGAATGATAATCCTGAGATGGCCGCCGAGATCGAGAAGAAGATCAAGGATAAATTCCTCCAGGGAGTAGAGGTCATAAAGACCGAGAAGGAAGAAGTAGAAGACTAGTTTGTTTCTTGTTTTGTTTGCCCCATAAATAAAGGCCGCCCAATCTTGCACGGGCGGCCTTTTACTATTTTGTTATGATGCGAGTTAATTTATTCTTACCATCTCTATCGGCAGTCCTGGCATGGTACTTAATTCTTTTAGGGCTGTAATAAGAGCAGCTTTGCCGTCTTCAAAGGGTATGCTCTGAAAATCTATGATCATAGTATAGTGATCATCATCTGGACTCAGCTCTGAGACATAGCCGAGCTGTATATAATGAGTAAGGAATTTGCATATCTGCCTCAGCACAGTTGTATCTGGTTGATAGTTGAAAAAAAATGCCAGGCTCAGGTCAGGGTAGACTGAAAAGTCATATTCTACATCAAATATCAACTGATGCCTCTGCATGTCTAGTTTGGGCATCTCAAAATATTTCTGATATGCTTCTGTGTCAAAATCTGTCCCAAAACCAAAGCAGATATTACTGGCCGTGATTAAGTCACTTTGCGTCAGATTAATAAAACTATTAAGCGAATCGGAGTGCCAGAAGATTGATACTTCACGAGCACAGGAATCGGGCCCGATGATATCTGCTGATACCCAATTATAGCCTTCACTATAATGGATATTCATTTCCGTCATTCCTACATGTAGCATGAAGCCAATATCTAATACAGCATTCTCTTTGCCCACTTGCTCATTGAATCGATGCATCAGCTGTACTGACATTTGCTCACGGAAAGGCTCAGAAAAATCAGTAGCATCTTCTATAAATGCTGTCCACCCTACATCTATCCATCGCATAACTATTTTTATATATAGTGAAAATACAGAAAGGAAATTTATGAAGATTGTATTTACAAACTATCCATGAGACAAACAAAAAGACCGCCCTTGCGGAGCGGTCTTTCCAAGTGATGTATGTTGTACAGATTACCTTACTACAAACTGGCGCACCATGCGGCCATTGGCAGAGCTGATCATCAGTACATAGACACCTGAGGCCACATTGCCCAGGTTCATGTTGATCTTGGTAGAGCCGGTCACATCGATATCCTCTGTATGGATGGTGCGGCCTATCTGGTCTACTACGGTCAGCTGGCCCGCTATACGGTCTGCTGATGCGAGTGCCACCGTAAAGTTGCCTTGGTTAGGATTAGGGTAGATATTCAGTTCTACACCATTCTGCACCTCTGAGATACCGGCAGGATAGCATACGCTGAGCTTGTATGGATACACCTGGCTAAAGTTGAACTGCATACAGGTATCTATATAGCCGATCAGTGGGAAAGTGCCATGACCGCAAGCCGTACCTGAGATGGTCAGGTTGTAGTCTCCGGCAGCAGTGACAGCGGCATTGACTGTCCCTGTCACGTGCGCACAGGCATACCCACCCGGGAAGAGCCAACTGGTCAGCACGGGGTTGCTCACGCTGGTGATACCGGCAGGATAGCCCGTGATGCTATTGATATTGATAGAGTCTACATAGATCACAGCCTGTCCGGCAGGGATGATAGCCTGGAAATCATGCGCGTCTATAGACGCCGGTACCTGTATATTGATCTGGCCGCTGTAGGATGTACCGGTCACGATACATGGCAGGCTGGTAGGATATACATGGGTAGAGCTGCTGAAGTGTGTGGTATCTACTGTGCAGGCACCTGATCCGTTGCAGACATTCAGGCTGTAGTGGAGGTAGGCGCCGAGGTTGCCGCTCACGCAGCTGTCTATAGCTATACCAAAGATATTGCCATGTACGCAGCCACGGCCAAAGAGGTTTACAGCATAGTTGCCTACCGAGTCATTAGTCGTACCTGAGAAGAGCGCACAGCCATATGCACCACCATGCAGCCACACAGAGTCACCGGGATTGGTAGCTACAGAGATACCCGCTGGTACACCTGTCACGCTATCTATGCGCATAGAGTCTATGTGCAGGTAATACTGTCCGGCCGGGAGCGCAGATACGAAGAGGTGTGCGTCTATAGAGTCCGGTATCTTCAGGCTCACCGTCTCAGAGTACGGCATACCCTGCATGATACAAGGCAGCGACTGAGGATAGAAGTACACGCCGCTGGTAAAGTTAGCAGTATCTGGTGTGCAGACACTGGCAGGAGGTGCCGGTGCGCATACATCCAGTGAGTAGTTGATAAAGTTTGGCAGCTGGCCTGTCTGGCAGGAGTCTACCGGGAAGCCGCCTATGGAGCCATGCACGCAGCCCGCACCAAAGAGGCTGAGTGGATAGCTGCCTATGGCATCAGCAGTAGTGCCTGATACCTGTATACAGCCATACTGGCCTGCGTGCATCCATGTGCCTGAGCCCGGGCTGGCAGCAGTACTGATACCTGACGGGGCACCGGTGATGCTATCCAGACGGATAGAGTCTACATACAGGAAGTATGTATTGGCCGGCAGGCCGCTGAAAAATATCTGAGCGTCTACCGAGTCTGGTATACGCACATTCACAGTCTCAGAGTAAGACTGAGTCTGGTGGATACATGGCAGAGAGGCTGGATACACGACTGTGCCTGGGGTGAAATGGCTGCTATCTACCGTACACTGGGCTGTAGCGCCAAATGCTAAGGCGATGAGAGCAGACAAAAACAGTAATGCTTTTTTCATCGATGATTTTTGGTTTTGATTAATGATAGTGGCGAATTTACGCTTTTTAAATAAAAAACGCCTGTATCATTATCTGTTGATACAGGCGTTTCGTTAGTATTGGCAACGCTTTGAGCGGTATTTTAGCCGAGCTTGCCCACCATGTCCAGCGGATTTACCCATTTGTCAAAGTCCTCTCCCGATACATAGCCCAGGTCGATGGCTGTCTGCTTGAGGGTCTTGTTGGTCTTGTGCGCCGTCTGTGCTATTTCGGCTGCCTTGTAGTAGCCGATGTGTGGGTTCAGAGAAGTCACGAGCATAAGAGAGTTGTGCAGGTTGCTATCTATATTGGCTTGTATCGGCTCGATGCCCACCGCACAGTGGTCGTTGAATGACACACATACATCACCTATCAGGCGCGCAGAGTGGAGGAAGTTATAGATGATCACCGGTTTGAACACGTTCAGCTCAAAGTGGCCCGTAGCGCCACCGATGTTAATAGCCACATCATTGCCCAGTACCTGTGCAGCTACCATGGTCATGGCCTCACACTGTGTAGGGTTTACCTTGCCCGGCATGATAGACGATCCTGGCTCATTGTCAGGTATGCTGATCTCACCGATGCCGCAGCGCGGGCCTGAGGCCAGCAGGCGCACGTCATTCGCTATCTTCATCAGAGAGCAGGCTACCGTCTTTAGTGCACCATGAGCTTCTACTATCGCGTCATGCGCGGCCAGCGCTTCAAACTTATTCTCCGCTGTCACAAATGGCAGGCCTGTGAGTGTAGCGATGTGTTTTGCCACATTCTCAGAGTAGCCCGGAGGTGTATTGATACCGGTGCCTACTGCGGTACCACCGAGGGCCAGCTCAGAGAGGTGCGCCATTGTATGATTGATAGCGCGCAGGCCGTGGTCCAGCTGAGATACATAGCCGGACAGCTCCTGGCCGAGGGTGATAGGTGTAGCATCCATCAGGTGCGTACGGCCTATCTTTACCACCTTCATGTATTCCTTAGACTTGGCAGCGAGGGTGTCGCGCAGCTTCTTGATGCCGGGGATGGTCACATCTACCAGTATCTTGTACGCCGCGATGTGCATCGCCGTCGGGAAAGTATCATTAGATGACTGAGACTTGTTTACGTCATCGTTTGGTGCGATAGACTTCTTCTCGTCCAGCAGGCTGCCACCCATCAGCACGTGTGCACGGTAGGCTACTACTTCGTTCACGTTCATATTGCTCTGTGTACCCGAGCCTGTCTGCCATACTACGAGGGGGAACTGATCATCCAGCTTGCCCGCCAGTATTTCATCGCACACCTGGCCTATGATATCAGACTTTTCCTTTGGCAATACACCGGCATCGAGATTGGTCAGTGCAGCAGCCTTCTTGAGGTAGGCGAAGGCTCGGATGATCTCCTTGGGCATCTTATTGATGTCCTCAGCTATTTTGAAGTTATGTACCGAGCGCTGTGTCTGCGCACCCCAGTATACATTGGCCGGTACCTCTACCACGCCCATCGTATCTTTCTCTTTGCGAAATTCCATGATGTATTTTGATTTAGCGGGAGCGAAGGTAAAGAATTCGGCTATTCGGGATTCGAAAATTTGGGGTACCAGTCACAGGCTCTGCACTGAGAGATATCAGACTGATGTTTTATATAAAATTCTTTAAATATCTGAGGGCTGTTATCCTCTATTGTTATATTCACCCGACACTTTCAAACCTGTTTCTCTCAATGACTGCTACACCATCTCCCCTGCGCCGTCTGCTGAATCCCCACAAGATAGCCGTGGGTGTAGACTGGGCTGTATTGATCGGTTTCTTTCTATCCGGATTATTGCACCCCGATATTCGTATGTACTATGATAGTGTGTGGCGTCTCTTTGTCTGCATCACTGTGCCGCTCATGGCTTTTAGCTATGTGATCTATCGTGTGTCTGAGCGCTATGGCCGCCGCATACAGGGCGAGCGCCGCAAAGCGCCACCGCTGAGCGAGGAGGCCTTTGGTACCATCCGCGCCGCCTTTGTAGTATCCTGTATGGCTGCATGGCCGGTGGGTATGTATAGGGCCGGACTACCTACAGGTCTCGTATGGACGCTGGATGACATGGGCCTGACCTGGTGGATGGTGGTACTGGAGATGTACCTAGGTATCATAGCTATTGATGCGTTGACATACTGGAAGCATCGGCTGCTGCATACCAAGGCTTTCTATCCTTTTCACAAGCATCACCACACCTTCCGCGATCCTACACCTTTCTCTGGTTTTGCCGTGGGACCGGTGGAGACTTTTCTGACTTTCTGGCCACTACTGCTCACCTGTTTCCCTCCGGCCAAGCATTTCATACCGTTATACATGACTGCTATAGTCGGTTTTGTATTCCTGAATCTCTACCTGCACTGTGGAGTGACCTTCACCTGGCTGGAGAAACTGCTCCCGCGCATAGGCCTGAATAGCTCCGCCTGGCATAACGTACACCACTCTGATGTTGTGTCAAATTTTGGAGAGGTCTCTTTTATCTGGGACAAGCTTTGCAAGACTACCCGCGAGGCTGCACAGGCGAAAAAGATGGCCCGTGCCGAGGCCTGAGGCTCAGTACCCTGTCCGCTTCATATATACCGTAGCTATAGCCAGGTGAAACTCCATGGTATTTAGCTTCCCCTGATCGTAGCGGTAGACGCTGCGGCTGCCATCAGCATTCTTGATCTCCAGCGTATTGGCATCGATCCTTTTGAGGCCTGTATAGCTGGCCTCAGCCTCGTGAAAGATGCGTGCCCGCTGCTGCGGATCGGCAAAGTACAATGAAATGACGGAGTACTGGGGTACTTCGTTAAAGCTTCTCCTGCCGGCGTATGACTCTACCTGGTACTGGCGCCCGTCATAGGATACTTTATTCCATTTCTTCGTCTTGCCATTCTCTATCTCTTTGTAAGAAGAGGAGATGAGTTTGCCGCCTTTGTAGCGGACCTCCTGTATGGTTTCATTTTCAAAGTCCATCCAAAGGATGGTAGCCTTGCCTTTGGCATCTAATGTATAGAGCTCGATACTATCCTGCACCCGCCTGCTCACTACCATCTTGCCAAACTTTGACCCGAGTACGGTCATGTCATACACTATGGTCTGGGCAGAAAGGGCGCCGCAGATCACCGATAGGAGAATAAACACATATAACCTTTTCATGCTATAGTGAAGATAGCGAAACCTTATAATGCCTCGGAAAGTTTTTGATTTAGTGGGAGTGAAGCTAAAGAAATTGAAAGTTTTAGTTAGATAAATACATTAGCTTAGAATGTAGTTTTTTTAATAGGTTAATATATCGCATCCCCTTATGTATACGAACCATCCGCGGCTAAAATGTCCAGAGAATATTGATGAAAAGATATGGAGGTACATGGATTTTACCAAATACGCAAGTATGCTTACAAAACAAGCCTTATTTTTTTGTCGCATCGATAAGCTTGGTGATCAATACGAGATGAGCATGCCGATTGAAAATATTAAGAGTAGTACAGAATATTACAATAACAATGAGGAAATTATTAAAAGAAATCTTTCTGGAATTACCTTGAAAGAATGGAATTCTCTATTTGATATTATAAAACCCTCAGTCCTCATAAATTCTTGGCATAGGAATGATTATGAATCTGCAGCAATGTGGAGTATCTACTTGAAGACAAATGAAGGAATAGCTATTCAATCTACATATAAGAAACTTTGCGATAGCTTTAATTTGACAGATGATGAAATAAATATAGGTACAGTTTCTTATAAGGATTATCAAATGGATAGAATTGATGATGAGACGCTTTTTGGCTATGCTTCACATAAATTGAAAAGCTATGAGTATGAAAGAGAATTGAGAGCGATGTTGACTAATCAGACCGATGGGAGCCAAAAGCCTTTATACGAAGTAGGCAAAAATGTTCCTGTAGTTTTAGATACTCTCGTAGAATGTGTTTACGTTGCACCCAATGCACAAAAATGGTATGGCGAATTAGTAATCGATCTAACGAAACGACTAGGATACAATTTTCCTATAAAAATGTCTTCCTTAAACGACAGAAGTTTACATTAATACTTCTTTGCCACCTGCACATAGTGATTAAAGAAAAACTCTTTCTTGACCAGCACAGTTTTTTCTATTGTACAGCCTCGCGTGGTCAGAAAGCGCTCATACTCGCTCAGGTCATATTGATGCGGATGCAGGATGTCTCCCGGTATCAATCTGAACAGCCAGCGAAAGAAAGAATGATTATGTGCATCGATCGAGACCACCACATGGCCTCCATCCCTCGTAGCAGACACCAGCCTGTCATATGCCAGGTCGATATCAGCCACATGGTTGATAGCATTCATGCAAAACGTTATGTCAAAACCTATCTGGCTGTTTAAGTCCTCTTCAGGGGATTTAGGGGTGAAATCCTCCAGCGACTGATTGATAAACCTAGTATACGGATAGTCTTTGCGGTCAAAGAAGGGTAACAATTGCTCATAGCTGCCCAGTAGCGGGTCTACAGCAGTCACCTCTTTATCTGGAAAGACAGTGAAAATGCCCGCTGGTCCGCAGCCCAGATCAGCCATGGTCCTTGCTTCACCCAAAGGTAGTACATCGGCTATCTGATCGAGCAGGCCACGCCAATACTGTCTCTTCCACTCATAGTAGGCAGCCTTATCTTTGCCGGAGAAATAGCGCTGCCACCACTTCAGCTCAAACCACTGCGCTATCTGCCATCTGATACTCATTTACAGCTGTTGCATCTTCAAATCTTCAAATCGGTTCATTTTCAAATTAACTGGCTTTGTCCACATATCGCATCTATTATTTCCACATTTGTCCATCTTCCCGCAAGATAGCTTTGTCCGATAAAATAAACGTATAATTTTACGGACAAGCTGTATGCTACTCTATCGCTCCGTACCAGATACGGGGAGGAAAGTCCGGACAATACAGAGCGCCGCACCCAGATAATCTCTGGGCCACTCGCCTCGGCGAGTGCAAGATAGTGCCACAGAGAATAACCGCCTGGTCCTATGCCGGGTAAGGGTGAAAACGTGCGGTAAGAGCGCACGGCTCCGCTATGGGAACATACGGGGCGGGTAAACCTTGCGGATTGTAAGCCCATGTAAACCGGCGGCTGAGGCCGGCTCGGCCGATTCACTCAGGTGAAACGCCGGAGGGTTGGGTGCTACAGGTGTGGAGCGATCTACATCGCAGATAAATGATAGAGGCTCCCGCGAGGGAGTACAGGATCCGGCTTACAGGTGTACAGCCTATTTTTGAAACGAATAATGAATAGAGAATAGTGAACAATCCAAAGAACCTTCATCGCCCTCTATTTATTATTCACTATTCGTTATTCACTATTAATTAATAGAACATGCCAAACATCCTCATTGCAGACGACGAGAAGGCCATCCGCAAGACACTCCGTGAGATACTGGAGTACGAAGGCTACAAAGTAGACGAGGCCGAAGACGGCCAAAAAGCCTACGAGATGGTAAAGGACGGAGAGTACGATGTGGTACTCTGCGATATCAAGATGCCAAAGATGGACGGCATGGAGGTGTTGGACAAACTCAAGAAAGAAGGTACAGAGGCGCAGATCATCATGATCTCCGGTCACGGTACCCTGGAGACAGCCGTAGATGCTGTCAAGAAGGGTGCCTACGACTTTATCTCCAAGCCACCTGATCTGAACCGTCTGCTGATCACCGTGCGCAATGCACTGGACAAGTCTAACCTCGTGACAGAGACCAAGATCCTGAAGCGCAAGGTGGGCAAGACCCGCGAGATAGTAGGCGACTCTCCGGCTATCATGAAGATCAAGGAGACCATCGAGCGCGTAGCGCCTACAGAGGCACGCGTACTGATCACCGGTGAGAATGGTACCGGCAAGGAGCTCGTAGCCCGCTGGATACATGAGAAGTCTAACCGCGCTGCCGGCCCGCTGATAGAGGTAAACTGTGCCGCTATACCAGGCGAGCTGATAGAGAGTGAGCTATTCGGTCATGAGAAAGGTGCCTTCACCTCTGCTATCAAACAGAAGCTGGGCAAGTTTGAGCTGGCCAATGGTGGTACGCTCTTCCTGGATGAGATAGGTGATATGTCTCTCTCCGCCCAGGCCAAAGTACTTCGCGCCCTGCAGGAAAACCGCATCAACCGTGTAGGTGGTGATAAGGACCTACTCGTAGATGTGCGTGTGATAGCTGCTACCAATAAGGACCTGACCAAGGAGATAGAGGAGGGTAAATTCCGCATGGACCTTTACCACCGCCTCAGTGTGATACTGATCCATGTGCCATCGCTGCATGAGCGTGCGGATGATATACCGCAGCTGGCAGATAAATTCGTACGCGAGATATGCGAGGACTATGGTATACCTAAGAAAGTGATCACCCCTAAGGCGCTGGAGGAGCTCAAGACCATGCGCTGGGATGGCAATATCCGCGAGCTGCGCAACGTGATGGAGCGCCTCGTGATACTCTCTGACCAGAAGATCACGGAGGATGAGGTCAAGAGCTTCGTGACCAATACACAGGCCAAGGAGACACCGACAGACCTCTTCGAGCAGTTTGATAAATTCCAGGACTTTAAAGAGCATATTGAGAAGCTCTTCATAGAGCACAAGCTCAAGAAGTTTAACTGGAACGTGTCTAAGACGGCTGAGCTACTGGATATTCAGCGCAGCCACCTGTACAATAAGATCGAAAAATTCGACCTGCGTCGTAACTGATAGCATTCATTTTAGTCTTTGTGCAATGGTCCCCGGTGCTGCCGGGACCATCTCTTTTTATGGCAGGTCTATGTCTTTGCGAAGGAGATCGGGATGTATACGCTTATTAGGCTTGAAATCATATTTGCGCTCACGCTCTTCCTGCGTCTGAAGCTCATATAGGAATGTAGCGGTTTCTTCTATCCATTGAAACACTTCCTCTGTAGATAGTGCAGCATGCTTCTCCATTTGCTCCATTGTAACATTGTAGGTGAAGCCCACCCGCTTTTCTGAATTTTCTGATTCCATTACTGTGACTAAATATACGCTTTCCCGGTCGTACACTAAATAGATTTTCTGCCTTACATTCACCGCATGATACATTTCAATGAAGTGGTCCTGGCCAATGGCCTCCGGATACTCGTACATGAAGACCCCGCTACTCCGCTCGCTGCTGTCAATATCCTCTATAAAGTAGGTGCCCGTGATGAAGACCCGAATAAGACAGGCTTTGCTCACCTTTTTGAGCACTTTATGTTTGAAGGCTCGGTTAATATACCGGAGTTCGACGCGCCACTGCAGTTTGCATCCGGAGAGAATAATGCCTTTACCTCAAACGATATCACCAACTACTACGACATCCTCCCTGCTACCAATCTTGAGACTGCCTTCTGGCTGGAGAGTGACCGTATGCTCTCGCTGGACTTCAATCTGGAAAGTCTGGAGACCCAAAAGAAAGTAGTCTGCGAAGAGTTCAAAGAGCATTATATCAATCAGCCATATGGTGATGTCTGGCACAAACTTTCTGCACTGGCGTATAAAGTGCATCCATACCAGTGGCCTACCATCGGCAAGGAACTCTCGCATGTAGAGAACGCTACCATGGAAGATGCCAAGGCTTTCTTCTTCAAATACTATCGCCCGCGCAATGCAGTGATGGTAGTGGCCGGTGGAGTGAAGACCGCAGAGGTGGAGAGATTAGCAAAGAAGTGGTTCAGCGATATACCTGGTGGTGAGCTGGCGCTGCACAACCTGCCAAAGGAGCCGATACAGACAGACGCGCGCATACTGGAGCTGCATGAAGATGTACCCCTTAATGCGATCTATAAGGCGTATAAGATGTGCGACCGCCTGCATGCGGACTATCAGGCATCAGACTTTATTCGCGATATGCTGTCTACCGGTGAGTCATCCCGACTCTATAATGAATTGGTAAAGGAGAAGAAGGTATTCAGCTCTGTGGCGGCCTATCTGTCAGAGACGATAGATGATGGCATGTTCATAGTAGAGGGCAAACTGAACCCCGGCATCAGCATGGATGATGCGGACAAAGCTATAGAGGAAAGCTGCCTGCGCCTCGCGGATACAGTGACGGAGAATGAACTGCAGAAAGTAAAGAACAAGACTGAAGCCTATCTCACATTCAGCGATACCAATGTGCTGAACCGTGCTATGAACCTGGCCTGGTATGATATGCTCGGAGATCCTAATGGTATCAACCGTGAGATAGATAAATACCTCGCTGTGACTACCGGTCAGATTAAAACGGTGGCCCAACGGATCTTTGATAAAAACAGGTGCAGTACCGTGCGGTATTTTGCCAAGAATAAGTAAGGACATGAATAGAAACATAGCCCCGGATATTAAGACACCGGATAATATACATCTCATCCCATCTCAACGGGTCACGCTGGACAATGGCCTGCCGGTTTATGTGATCGATGCAGGTGAGGAAGATATAGTGAAAGTAGACTTCGTATTTGAAGCCGGCAAATGGTATGAGCCAAAGAACCTGCTGGCCGACTTTGTCAATCGCATGATGCGGGAGGGCGTGAAAGGTAAGACCGCACTGGAGGTAGCAGATATCTTTGAATTCTATGGTTGCAACCTGGAGTCAAATGTGTCTTTTAACAATGCAGGCTTCCAGATATACTCGCTCACGAAACACCTGCCGAAAGTGCTGCCGCTGCTGATGGAGATCTTTACAGAGGCATCTTTCCCCGATGGGGAATTTTCTACGATACTCAATAACCGCCGTCAGAAGCATACGGAGCGCCTGGCCAAAAATGACTATGTAGCCAATCGCAACTTCCTCTCGGCTATGTGGGGACAGTCGCATCCGTATGGCAGGGTCACCGAGTATGCAGACTTTGAAAATGTGACAACAGGTATGCTGCGTGATTATTACAAGCAGTATTACAATGCGTCCAACTGCCTTGCTGTCATATCAGGTAAGCTCAACGATGAGCTACTGAAGAGCCTCAACGATATCTTTGGCGTAAAGGCATGGACTGGCGCGACTGCACCAAAGGATGTGACGCACACTATCGCTCCTAATGCTGAGCTACGCCTCCACACTGAGAAGAAGGACGCCGTGCAGACCACGATCATGATAGGCAATGCCACGATCAATAAGTACCATCCGGACTTTGATAAGCTGGTCGTGATGAATACACTTTTTGGTGGCTACTTTGGCTCCCGGCTGATGGCTAATATCCGTGAGGAGAAGGGCTATACCTATGGCATCTACTCGGGCCTCTCATCCTATCAGAATGGCGGCATTCTGGAGATCAGCGCCGAGGTAGGAAAAGAGGTCAGTGAAGCAACCATAGCTGAGGTGGCAAAGGAGATCAATATCCTACGCACAGAGGTGGTAGACGAGGAGGAACTCGACACCGTGAAAAACTATATGATAGGCAAACTGATGCGCAGCGTAGACGGACCCATGAAGTACTCTGACGTGCTCAAAGGCCAGATACTCTATGGTCGCGACCCACAATATCTCAATCAGTATCTGAAGACAATTGAAGCCACTACAGCAGAAGAGATACAGCAGCTGGCAGTCAAATACCTTGATTTTGACAAAATGTATAAGGTGACAGTCGGGTAAAAGGCGTCACAAGACTGTTTTTCGGGCAATAAGGCTGGCCTGCCGCCGTTAGGGTTGCAGGCTGCTATAGATTGCAACGCAAGCGGTTGTACGTGCGTCTATCTGTCAGGCGGTTTGCCAACATCATTAAACGAATCTCGCTTATTGCATTATTTTTACCCGCTAAATCGGGCATGATCAAAAAGTTTTTTGCCATTCTTATTTTGTCGCTGTCTGTACAGTTGGGCTTTGCACAGGTGATCCCTGCGCCAAAGATACATTGTGCCGCGCCCGACACGGCACGCAATGACATACTGACCTGGGATGCCGTGGGCAATCAGCCATGCGGAGCCTTCATCGGGTACCGCATATACAGAGCTACCGCCATCGGTGGCCCTTATACGCTCGTTACTGTTATCACTAATCAGAATGCTACCACATGGAGTGATCTGGCTGCTGCTAACACTACCTACTATTATTATATCCAGGATAGTTTCAACTGCCCGGGGGCCACATATGCATCTTCTGACACACTACGCAATGAACCAAACCCCGCCACTCCCGGTATACTAGGTGTGAACGTACTGCCGGATAGCACTGTGCAGTTTACATGGTCGCCCAGTACGTCGCCGCAGACCACCTGGTACGTGATCTACCTCATCACGCCCAATGGTACACCTATCATTATAGACTCTGTATACGGGCGTTTTACCACATCATGGATAGATAGCGTACACAATCCTTATGCCTCCGCTCTAAACTATACCATAGATGCCAGAGATAGTTGCGCATTCACTCAGCCCAGCGCATTCAATACCAGCCCACAGCAGTCCATACTCGCACAGTACCAGACGGCCCACTGTGACAGGTCCATCGGTGTCACCTGGAGCAGGTATGTCAACCTGCCCGGCGGTGTGAGGAGCTACGAAGTATTTGTCAGCAAAAATGCCGGCCCATACGAGATGGTAGCTGATATAGATACGTCTACCTTCAATTACGATTATCCCAATTTCGCAGATGGAGACTCGCTACAGATATATGTAGTCGCAGTAAGCGCATTGGATACCAATCACGTCCTGCACTCTAACTATATGCGCTTTACGGCCAATGTGGTGAAGCCACCCTCCTATATCTATATCACTAATATCACGGTAGATGCTACCAATAATGTAGACCTGACCTGGCTGGTAGATAATAAGGCAAAGATACTCTCGTATGAGGTTCAGAGATCGGAGGATAACGCTCAGTACCTGCTCACAAAGCTGATCCACGTAGGCCCGCCGCTGGCGGTATTCAGTTCCTTTGCAGACTCGACAGTGGAGCCGCAATATGAACCGTATTACTACACAGTCACCGTTTTTGACTCGTGCAATGGCTCCATAGTCACGCCTTATGCTGAGCATATATCCCTGCAGGGCACGCTATCAGACTACTACGAGATATCCCTCAACTGGAATCCGCTGCATATCTTTAATGCGCGTGTGCTGAAGCAAAACCTATACCGCGACATCGGTGATGGTACGGGCATGCATCTTGTACGGACTTTCAATGACTCTACGCACGTTTCATTTGTAGATTCTGTCTATCAATACCTGGACAAAGCAGGCAATTTCTGCTATCGCATAGAGGCAGTATACCATATCGTTTTGCCGGATGCTCATTACGATACCGTACTGAGTAGTTTCTCCAATATAGCCTGTGTGGACCATCGCCCCATCATCTATATTCCTAATGCCTTTGTGTACAACGGCACTAATAATTTCTTCAAGCCGCGCATCATCTTTGGCGATCCGCAGGGATATACCATGACGATCTTCAATCGCTATGGCGGCAAAATATTTGAGACACATGACCCTAATGAGGGATGGTATGGTAATGATGGCGGCAAGCCTGCACAGCAGGGCGGCTATGCCTATCTGATACAGTTCACTGCCAGTGACGGCACAGCTATAGAGCGCTCAGGCATCGTGATGATGCTGAGGAAATAGTACTAGATCTGCAAGTGATTTGCAGACAGAATCGGAGGAAGGGTTAGTTATGTAAGGTGTCCAGAACTACAGTAGTCCCAGAACTGCTCACGATCGTATCTACTATATAAAGATAGCTACCCTGTACGCATGGTGTCCCCAACATATACCCATGGCCATGTACCGTCAGATTGCCCATGGTATTGACATAAATTGTTTGCGTAGGAATGCTAAAGTTGAGGCCGGAAGTAACAAAAGCATTGACCGCTGTAGGATAATAGGGATAGCGGCTCATGATAAAGTTATTGCCGCCCGCATCAGACAACTCTACAGAAGTGCCGTTGGAGTTAGAAAAATAGCCAGTAGAAAGTGGATTGGCCACGGATACTATCTGTGTCGATGAATCCGCACCTATGCTATTTGAAATTCTAAGCTTCACAGTATAGCTGCCTATCTGACTGTATGTGTGGTGGGCAGGATCGGTAGTGGCGGTAGATCCATCGCCAAAATCCCATAGGTAAGTCATTCCGGATTGCTGCTCAGTGACTGCAAAGGTGATAGGTGAGCCGGCTACATCATTGCCGCAACCAGATCCGAAGTTGAACAGAGCGTTTGGAGCGTCGTAAACAGTGAAACTTTTGGTTGTCGTATTTTTAGCCCCGCTGGTGGTAGTGGTTACCAGTGTCACTATATATGAGCCTGATGCGGCATACGTCTTTTGTACGAGCGTGCCGGTTCCAGTCGTGCCATCACCAAAATCCCAGGCTGATGCTATAGAGTTACTCGAGCAGTCAGTGAAGGTGATAGATTGGCTCACCAAGGGCTTAGATACATTCATAGATATACAAGCGCCGGATGAAGCATTTTTTTTGCACCCAGAAATAGAGAGGCAAAGTATAGAAATGCACCATAGATATTGACGGATCGTTTTCATAGCAGACCGTGTTTTTTGTGATAGATAAAAACGAAAACTAACAATAAGATTTGATTCCGCTATCTGTTTTATAACGTGAAGGCAATATTATTCTTTCGTATTTTAGATCAGATCCTTCAGTATCTTCTTCGGTAGTTTAGCTTTCACCAGCTCATATGACTGCCGGATATAGTGTTTCCAATGCTTGTCTGAGAGCGCATCACCTTGTATCAATACCCATTTGTATCTGGCCAGATAGGCTGCGGGCTTGATACCGGGCTTCTGAGAAAATTCCTCAAACTCTTCATCGTTAACTTTGAGAGAAGCTTTAAACGGCAGGTGCTCGCTTGTGACGCAAAACATCTTATCTCCTATAGAGAAACACAGATCTGCGCCCCACTTGATATCCTCTGTCACGTATGGCAGAGAGAGGCAATAGTCACGCAGGGCCTCGATATTCATACTATTTGCGGGAGTAGTTAGGACTTTCCTTAGTGATGGTCACATCATGCGGGTGAGATTCATTGACACCAGCGGCTGTGATGCGTACAAACTCTGCCTGCTGTAGCGCCTTAATATTCTTGGCACCGCAGTAGCCCATACCGGCCCTCAGGCCACCGATATACTGGTACATCACCTCCGCCACGCTACCCTTGAATGGTACACGGCCTACGATGCCCTCCGGTACCAGCTTTTTGATGTCATCTTCTGCATCCTGAAAGTAGCGGTCCTTAGATCCCTCCTGCATAGCTTCTACGGAGCCCATACCGCGATAGGATTTGAACTTGCGGCCTTCAAACAGGATCGTCTCACCCGGGCTCTCATCCGTACCGGCAAAGATACCACCCGCCATCACGGTGTCTGCACCGGCAGCAAGGGCTTTGACTATATCACCGGTGTAGCGGATACCGCCATCGGCTATGATCGGGATGTTCTTCTTCCTGGCGGCAGCGGCAGCATAGCTGATAGCGGAGAGCTGCGGTACGCCCACACCTGCTACGATACGCGTAGTACAGATCGAGCCCGGCCCTACGCCTACTTTCACCGCATCTACACCGGCATCTATCAGCGCCTTGGCGCCAGCCTCAGTAGCTATGTTGCCTGCTATGATCTCCAGGTGTTTGAATGCCTGCTTAGCGCCTTTTACGGCCTTCAGTACGCCGGCAGAGTGGCCGTGAGCAGTATCTATCACTACCGCATCCACACCTACTGCTACGAGCGCCTCTATACGCTGGAGCATATCTGGCGTAACACCCACGGCAGCGCCGCAGAGCAGGCGGCCCATAGCGTCCTTGCTGCTGTTAGGATTGTTACGCACCTTGAGGATATCCTTGTAGGTGATGAGGCCTACGAGCTGGCCTTTGCTGTCCACTACGGGCAGCTTTTCTATCTTGTATTTCTCCAGGATGCCTTCAGCTTTCTTCAGGTCTGTCCCTTTAGGAGCAGTGACGAGGTTTTGAGTGGTCATCACTTCTTTGACCAGCTTCTTCCTGTTCTTCTCAAAGCGCAGGTCGCGGTTGGTCAGGATGCCTACCAGTTTATTCGCCTTATTGACTATCGGTATGCCGCCTATCTTATTCTCATTCATCAGGCGCATGGCATCGCCCACTGTAGCGTCTTCCAGCAGCGTGATCGGATCTATGATCAGGCCTGAGTCAGCACGTTTCACTTTACGCACCTGCTCGGCCTGCTTTTCGGTTGTCATATTCTTGTGGAGGATGCCTATACCACCGGCCCGGGCTATAGCTATAGCGAGTGCATATTCGGTCACGGTATCCATAGCAGAGGATACGAGGGGTACGTTGATCTCCAGATTGCGGGTGAGGCGGGTGCGGAGGTCTACATCTCTGGGGAGTACCTCAGAGTAGCCGGGGAGCAGCAGTACATCGTCAAAAGTGATTCCTTCGCGGGAGAAGCGGTCAGCAGGGGTATTTCTAATTGCCATGTGCAAATATAGTCAGGACTATTTTTATAGGCAAGTGGTTGATTTTGCCGGAATGTTTATTATAGTTAAATTATATTTAAACAGTATAAATGCAAGCAATGAAGAAATGGCTCAAAATAGCAGCGCTGCTAAGTATCGTACTCATAGGCACACCGGTCGTCTTCCTCCTACTGCGACCCAGTGAGCTCGTGGCCAAGGAGGATGCTAAGAGGCTATTTACCCTACCTACCTCTCACTACCTGCAGTGGCGCGGAGGTGAGCTGCACTACACAGATGAGGGCCAGGGCGTACCTGTCATCATGGTGCATGGCTATGGTGGCTCATATCGCAACTGGCAAAAACTAAATGACAGCCTGAAGGGCCAGTATCGCGTTATCCGACTCGATCTGCCGGGATTTGGCCTGTCAGACCTGCCGGGAGAAGAGGGTGAGAAAATAGACTTCCTCAAGCTTTATAGTGATTACTTCACCTTTATGCTAGATACCCTACATTTAGACTCCGTCTATATGATAGGCAACTCTATGGGCGGTATGATGGCCTGGAACGCTGCCCTGCAGCATCCCACTATCATAAAGAAGCTCGTGCTGATAGGTAGCGCAGGCTATGAGCTGGAGAAAATAGCCCAGGGCGTATCTAAACTGATGAATGTACCGGGCATGGGCCTCTTCTATGCCAAAGGGATGCCGCTGGCCATGTCTGAGGGGGGAGCCCGCAGGGTCTATGCCGATACCTCCAGGATCAATCACGCCGAGGTGGCCAATAACAACAAACTCTGGAACAGGCAAGGAAACCTGGAGGCTGCCTATAGGCTCATGCAGTCGCACCAGTTTCCCGATTCATCCCGGATCAGAGATATCACTACGCCTACGCTGATCATCTGGGGACGCAATGACCGAATCGTGCCGGTAACGCATGCTTATAAGTTTCAACGGGACATCAAGGGCGCGGAGCTGGTGATCATAGATACCTGTGGCCACGTGCCCATGATTGAGCGCCCTGGAGTGACCGCTGCTGCCGTCAGAAAATTTCTGGCAGAATAAGACTACCTGCCGCCTGCCTTCTGCTGCTGTAGTGACAGGCTCTCACCATAGAAAGCCTTGGCAGACTGCTCAAAGGACTCTGTATAGTCTGACACGTAGAAGAGGTTTTTGCCTACGGGTTTATCGCTCAGCAGGTGTTCTTTATCCAGTATTGCTTCGAGCTTGGTAGCTACGATGTCCGTAGAGTCAAAGAGTTTCACTTTGCCCTCATAAAAGGCATTGATCTCTTTTTTGATCATCACATAGTGGGTACAGCCGAGGATAAGGGCATCTATGCCTTGCAGCTCGGGCTGCTCCAGATAGTTGTGTATCACCGCCTGGCTGATCGTATTATTAAAGAATCCCTCCTCTATCATGGGAGCTAGCAGGGGAGTAGCCAGTGCAGAGTACCGGAGGCCCGGCTTACGGCGGGAGAGCTTCTCCTGATATACACCTGAGAGGATAGTGGTCTTAGTAGCTATGATACCTACATGGTGTATGCTGTCATCTGCTATCACAGACTCCACTATTGGATCAATGACATTAAATATAGGCACGCTGCCCATGTGCGTATCGCGCAGGTACTCATAGGCTGCAGCCGAGGCAGTATTGCAGGCTATGACTATACACTTGCAGTGCTTCTCACGCAGGAGAAAATCTGTGATCTCCAGAGAGTATCTTTTGATCAGGTCTCTGGATTTGTCTCCATACGGTAGGTGTGCCGTATCTCCAAAGTAGATGATCTGCTCATCCGGCAGCAGGCGGGATATGGCATGGGCTACCGTCAGGCCGCCTATGCCTGAGTCAAAAACACCTATGGGACGATTCGTATTCGGCATAAAATAAAAACAGGAGCTAAGTTATCAGCTCCTGTCATATCGTTTGTTTTTGTACCCGATTATTTTTTTGGTGCGGCAGCAGGCGTACCGGCTGGCTTAGGTGCGCCCATAGGTGCCGGCGGAGCAGCGTTAGCGCCTATCTTGGTCTTTACGGCCTGCGTCAGGTCTGTACCACCCTCAGGGTAGTACACTACACCATTAGCCGCCAGGTCAAATACATAGTCATAACCTTGCTCTTTGGCTACAGCTTTTACACCTTTGATGTATTTGTCCTGGAGAGGGGCCGCCAGCTTCTGTGCATAGTCCTGCAGGTCAGTCTGAGCTTTCTCCTGAAAAGAGGTCATGCGCTTCTCCAGATCCTGCAGTTCCTGCATCTTGGTGTTTTGCATGAGCTCGGTCATCGTACCTTGGCCGGCCTGCAGTTCTTTGGTCTTCTTGTCGTACTCAGCATACATGGTTTGCATCATAGTACCGTACTCCTGCTTTTTCTTTTCTACAGCGTCAGACATTTGCTTGTACTCAGGCAGTGCCTGTATGATGTCCACAGAGTTCAGATGGCCTATTTTCTGCTGGGCAGAGGCAGCGGTAGCCATGATGAGCGCTGCGCATATTGTGATCAGTTTTTTCAATCTTTTATATTTAGGTTTTCTTTAGATCAATGGATTATTTGCCTCCTGCTGCGGGCTTAGGTGCGGCTGGTGCATTAGGATTTGGTACAGGGAGGTTAGCGCCTATTTTGGTTTTCACCGCCTGTGTGATATCAGAGCCTGACTCAGGGTAGTACACTACACCACCGGCAGCGATATCGAAAATATAAGTGTACCCTTGCTCCTTAGATACTTCTTTCACACCCTTCATGTATTTGTCCTGCAGTGGCTTCATCTGGTCTTCTGCATATTTCTGCAGATCTTGCTGCGCCTTTTGCTCAAAGTCCTGGATCCTCTTTTCGAGGTCCTTGATCTCCTGTACCTTCAGGTCCAGTACGGCTTGTGTCATCTTGTCGCCGCCCTCCTGGACTTCTTTGGATTTTTTCTCGTACTCAGCATACATAGACTCCATCAGCTTGGCGTACTCCTGCTTCTTTTTGTCTACTGCTTCAGACATGGTTTTGTATTCGGGCATGGCCTGCAGGATCTCAGCAGAGTTGAGATGGCCTATCTTCTGCGTCTGCGCAGAGGCCGTACCCATTGCGAAAACAGCTGCTATAGCCACTATTAATTTTCTCATCGATGTGTTTTTATTGATTTAATAAAAGGGAATGCGAATATATAAAAAGCAGGTTTATCATATAGTAAAGCGCCTCCGGGGCTACGGAGGCGCTTCACAAAAAAAGTTATCTGTTATTTCTTCTGCACACCCATATTGAATAGGATATCATCGCTTTTATTCAGCTTCTCGCTGGCGTAGAGCAACGAAGGGCCGCTGGATTTATCAAAAATAAACTCATAATTCTTTGCTTGAGCGTATTTTGTGATCTCATCATAGACTTTGTCCTGTATCGGTTTGATCAGCTCTTTGCGCTTCTGAAAGAGGTCTCCGTCCGGGCCGAAACGCTTCTTTTGGAGGTCTTTTACCTCTCTTTCGGCAGTTTCGATCTCTTTCATCTTTTGCTGTTTCATCTGGTCGGTCATGAGCACCTGCTCAGATTGGTACTGCTTAAACATATCATCTACGGCTTTGCGCTTAGCCTCTATTTCTTTCTGGTAGCCTTCAGATACCTTATTCAGCTCTTTCTGGGCATCGGTATAGCTGGAGAGTTTGCCCAGTATGTACTCCATATCTACGTAGCAAAACTTCTGGGCATAAGACGCAGAGCTGATCATAAAGAGCGCTGCGAGTATCAGAAAACCTTTTTTCATGATGATAGTATCGTTGGTGTAAGTGTTGGAGTCAATCGACGTGCCAAGGTAAAAAATATGTCCTACAAATTTGTCATTCTTAACAGATATAGGCATTTGACGCCCGTCCCATCCTTTTCTTAGTTTTGCACAAAATCCACCTGCATGAAATTTCGCTACATAACGCTCATTGTTTATTTTGTATTGTCTGCCTTTTCGCTTCGGGCACAGACTTTTACTGATTCCTTTGTCGTGGACGGTATCTATCGGAACTATATCTGCCATTTACCCGCTGGTTATTCCCCGGCTTCTACATACCCGCTCGTTTTGAATCTGCATGGTTATACCTCCAATGCTGTACAGCAAGAGGCCTATACACAGATGGATGGCTCGGCAGATGCGCACGGATACATCGTTGTTTATCCTAATGGAGTGGACAGCTTCTGGAACTCATGGGGCCCGGCTACCGGCGGCCCTTATGGTGCTAATGATGTCAAATTTCTGACCGAGCTGATAGACACGATATCCCAGCGCTACCATGTCAACCAGAAGCGTGTCTATAGCTGTGGCATCAGCAACGGTGGCTATATGACTTACGCCCTGGCCTGCGCTATCACTGACCGGCTGGCAGCGGTAGCATCGGTATCCGGCACCATGAGTAACTATACTGTGAGTACCTGCCACCCGTCACGCAAGATACCTGTCATGCATGTGCATGGCACCTCAGATCCCATCGTTCCCTATACTACGGGAGCTTCATTGTCCATAGGCGTAGAGCAGGTCATGGTATTCTGGCGCGATACGGATGCCTGCCAGCACACCACAGATACTACCGATCTGGCTAACACGAATCTGGCCGACGGATGTACGGTGCAAACCATTCACTATCCACACTGCGCGGCTGGCAACGATCTGCTCCTGTATAAGATCGCAAATGGTGGTCACACCTGGCCTGGTGGTGCGATCAATATTCCGCTATTTGGCAATACGGATCGGGATATCTCCGGTACCGATGAGATATGGAAGTTCTTTGACCGCTATACGCTGGATGGTCCGGTGGCCGGTGTAGAAGAAGTAAGTACTATCTCTTTTGCACTATATCCCGATCCTGCTACCAGCACCCTGATCATAGCAGGTGTACCAGATATGGCAGAGGCGTCTGTCTCCGACCTGATGGGCCACAAGGTCATAGCACATATCATGGGCACTCAGGTAGACGTATCATCTCTGCCTGGTGGTATATATACTGTACAGATACAGAATGACAAAGGCCAGACCGGGGTCTTAAAATTTGTCAAGCAATAGTCCGTCTGATATATTACGCTTTTAGGTAAAGGATATTTTCCTTACCTTACGGTGCAATTGTTTAATAAACAAAGGTTTTTGACAAGAAACGCGATCATCACCGTGGTCCTTTCTCTGCTGCTCAGCGCGCAAGCTGCCACCGCCCAGGAGGTGGGCTGGGCCTCCTTTTACCATGATTATTTCAACGGAAAGCGCACCGCGAGCGGTGAACTCTACAGCAGCAAAAAGCTCACAGCCGCACACCGCACCCTGCCTATAGGCACCATGGTCAAGGTGACCAACCTGGCCAATGACCGCTCTATAGTGGTACGGATCAATGACCGCGGGCCATTTGTACAGGGGCGGATACTGGACCTCTCGCGGGCTGCAGCAGAGCAGCTAGGCTATATAGCTGCCGGTTCTACCCGAGTATCTATGGAGGTGATCAATAACTCTGTGATAGAGGTGCAAGACACAGTGCATACAGCGCCACTCAGCGACCTGATGTATATGATCACCGAGGTAGATACCTGTACCAAGCTGCAATACGGAGTCAAACTGGGCAGCTTTGACGATCCTAAGCTGGCCTTTACGCTGAGCAAAGAACTCAAGGCCAAATACAATGCGGTGGCCTATGTGCAAAACGTAAAACTTGTAAAAGGAAGCCTGTTCAGGATATATCTCGGCAACTTTGACACAATAGAAGAAGCCAATAAGCTACAGGCGGCACTCAGGAAGCTATACCCCGAGTGCAAGGTGGTGAGCTATGACGGACTGAAATAAACGGCTATAACTTTATCTCCCTCATAAAATCTACCGTCACCTGGATATCGTCATAAAGTACACGGTCTTTCCCATAATGAGGAACTACCTTGCGATAGTCCGCTCTGATCTTTTCTATCAGTGAGCTGCTCTTTTCCCGGCGGAAGTCTAGTGCCTGCATAGCAGTCATAAACTCGATGGCGAGTACCTTCTCTATGTTGTAGACTATCTTATAAGTCTTCACTGCAGCGTTGGCACCCATGCTCACGTGGTCTTCTTGTCCGTCAGATGATGTGATGGTATCCACAGATGATGGTGTAGCCAGTTGCTTATTCATAGATACGATAGAGGCGGCAGTATACTGCGGTATCATCAGGCCGCTATTCAAGCCTGAGTCCGCTACCAAGAATTTAGGTAATCCCCGTTTGCCGCTAATGAGCTGGAAGGTACGGCGCTCAGAGATACTGGCCAGTTCACTCATAGCGATACCCAGATAGTCCAGCGCGATAGCCAGCGGCTCACCGTGGAAGTTGCCACCGCTCACGATCAGGTCCTGCTCCTCAAATATGAGAGGGTTGTCCGTCACGGCGTTGATCTCGCGCTCGAAGACTTCTTTGACCTGCGAGATCGCAAACTTGACCGCGCCATGCACCTGCGGCACACAGCGGAAAGAGTACGGGTCCTGTACATTGTATTTCGGTTGCCTGGCTATTTCACTACCGTCGAGGAAGTTTAGCACCTGCGCTGCAGACTCCTGCTGGCCGCGATGATTGCGCACACGCTGTATCTCCGGATGGAAGGGTGCTATCTGCGCATCAAAGGCATCTACAGAGATAGCAGCGGTGAGATCCGCCAGCTTCTCCACGCGCTCGGCCTCTATGATAGAGTAGCAGCCCCAGGCACTCATAAATTGTGTGCCATTCAGGAGCGCGAGGCCTTCTTTTGCTTTTAGCCTGATAGGAGAGAGGCCAGTCTCAGATAGCACGGAGGCGCTGTCGCGCTTCTCACCTTTGTACCGTACACTACCCATGCCTAAGAGCGGCAGGCTGAGATGCGCGAGTGGTGCGAGATCACCAGATGCACCTAGCGAACCTACCTCCCAGATGACAGGAAATATCTTGCTGTTGTATAGTTTGCGTAGCTGCTCCACAGTCTCCAGAGAGATGCCGGAGTAGCCTAGGGAAAGGCCTTTGAGTTTGAGCAAGATCATAAGTCGCACTACTTCGTGCTTCACCTCATCGCCCATGCCGCAGGCGTGACTCATCACGAGATTCTCCTGCAGTTCCTCCAGTTGGTCAGGCTTGATCTCTACATCGCAGAGTGCACCAAAGCCCGTGTTGATGCCATAATAGCGAGCACCTGGCTCGGCTATCTTCTTTTCCAGAAAAGCCCGATTGGCTTGTATCTTCTTTTTCGCTGCTTCTGATATTTCTATCTGCATATCACCTTTCAGAAAGGTGCGTAGGTCATCCAGTGTCAGTTCTTTATCCGTGATCGTAAATGTGCTCATTGCAAAAGGTTTTGTATTTCACCTCCCCTTTGGGGAGGCAGGGAGGGGCTTCAATCGCTCTATGATCTCGTCTATCGTCAGCTTGTCCTGCTGACCGTTAGACATGTTTTTAAATGTCAGTTTGCCTGATGCCATTTCATCTCCGCCTATCACTACCACGTATGGTATCTTCTTGTCGTTCGCGTAGTTCATCTGCTTGTCCAGCTTCTTTTTGCCAGGGTAGACCTCTGAGGCGATATCCTGCGCGCGTACCTTTTGTAGCTGATCAAAGGCGTACGCTTCACTCGCTTCATCGAAGTGTACGAAGAGCACCTTAGTAGACTCGATCAGTGTAGCGGGGAAAAGGTTTAGCTCCTCCATCACATCATAGATACGCTCCACGCCAAAAGAAATGCCCACACCGCTCATGTCGCGTCCGCCAAACATCTCCGTGAGGTTGTCATAGCGGCCACCACCACCGAGGGAACCCATTTGTACGTTATTGGGCTTGACCTCCCACACCATGCCCGTGTAGTAGTCCAGCCCACGCATGAGCGTCGGGTCAAACTGCACATTAGCCAGATGTCCCACGCGTGACATCACATAGTCTATCTCTGCCACCACAGCTTCACTGAAAGTTGCTTTTAGTTCGTCATAGGATGTATCAAAAAGCGTTTTGCTCAAGAGTCCTAGTTGCTCATCAGATACGCCATTAGCTTTGATCTGCTCCGCGATGCCCTTCTCTCCGGACCACTCTACTTTATCGAGTTTATCTATCAGCGTGGTGACCTCTGTTTTCTTATCTGTGATACCAGCCCTGGTCAGAAACTCATCTATAAACTTCCGGTTGTTCAAACGGATCGTCACATCCATTCCTAGCTTGCTATAAACCTCGCTATAGATCTGGGTGAGTTCTATTTCATTCAAAAGGGAGGTACTGCCTATCACATCTGCATCGCACTGATAGAACTCCTGATAGCGGCCTTTACCCGGCCTGTCTGCGCGCCATACCGGCCCTATGTGGAAGCGCTTGAAGGGAAAGGTCAGTTCGCTCTGGTGCTGTACTACATAGCGCGATAGCGGCACGGTGAGATCATAGCGGAGTCCTTTTTCTGAGATATGACGCGTGATGGCAGACGAGTTCTTTGCTTGCAGTTCTGCGTAAGGCGCATCCTTCAGGTAGTCGCCACTATTGAGTATTTTGAAAAGCAGACGGTCACCTTCCTCGCCATATTTCCCAGTCAGTGTTTCCAACCGCTCGAAGGCAGGTGTATCTATCTGTTGAAAGCCATACTTGCGGAAGACACTCTTGATCGTGTCGAATATATAGTTGCGCTTTGCTACTTCTTGTGGCAGAAAGTCGCGGGTGCCTTTGGGCAGGGAGGGCTTTATCTTTTTTATCTCGGCCATTTTGAATTTGTCTATCGTCTAGTGTCTATCGTCTTTTATCTATTATTGAATCGCACGCACGGTCCAGCATCTGGTACACGAGCTCAAATCCATCTCCGCCGCCAAAGTAAGGATCAGGCACATTGATATTTTGCTTTGGCTCTGCCTCATTCATGATGAGCTTTACTTTGCTTTCTTCCTCCTCCGTCTTACATATACGCATCACATCGTTATAATTGCTCGAGTCCATGCAGTATACCAGATCAAAGTCCTGTAGGTCTGAGTGGCTGATACGACGGGCTGCCTGAGCAGTGATATCTATACCGTACTTGTGGGCTACCTCGCAGGAGCGGCGGTCGGGCTGCTGGCCTACATGCCAGGCGCCGGTGCCGGCAGAGTCTACCTGCCAGTCCAGTCCTGCCCCTTTTACCTTGTGCTCCAGGATGCCCTGCGCAAGCGGGCTACGGCAGATATTGCCAAGGCATACCATCAGTACTTTCATAAGGCGCTAAAGTAATCAAATCAAGCAGATACGGAGCTGATGCTGGTGTTTGAGGCAAAGAGGCTTATCTTGCAGCTGTAAATCGAAGAACATGGCCGAATTTATACTTCTCATACGCGAGGACCTGACGCGATACCCCATACCGGAGGAGCAGCTCACATCGCTGATAGCTCAGCATACTGCCTGGGCCAAGGAGCTGTCCGCACGAGGCATCTTCCGCAATGGCTATGGTGTAGGAGATCAGGGTGTATTGCTCGCGCAGGTAGATGATGAGATACAGGCGCTGCCTATACAGGATGCGAAGCATGGCATCGGCGGGTTCTATATCATAGAGGCTGAAGACCTTGACGCCGCGATAGAGATAGGCCGCGGCTGCCCTACCTTCAAAGACGGCGACCAACTGGAGGTGCGCCCGCTGATGTAAGCATAGTAATGAAGCAAGGAGATACTATAGTAGCGCCCGCCACGGCGCAAGGTGTAGGAGCTATCGGGGTGATAAGACTCTCCGGCCCTGAAGCTATTGCCATCACCCAGCGTGCGTGGCGTGGCAAAGACCTGGCGCTTCAGCCATCGCACACCATACACTATGGTCATATCATAGATGGCGACCGCGAACTGGACGAGGTCATGGTCAGCATCTTCCGCGGGCCGAAGTCTTTCACCACGGAGGATGTGGTGGAGATATCCTGTCACGGTTCGCCCTACATCATGGAGCAGGTGTTGCGACTGCTTATCTCCAAAGGCGCACGCATGGCCGACGCCGGAGAGTTTACGCTACGCGCTTTTATAAATGGCCGTATAGATCTATCTCAGGCGGAGGCAGTGGCCGACCTGATAGCATCAGACTCTGCCGCTGCACATGAGCTGGCTATCAAGCAGATCCGTGGCGGCTTTGCACATCAGATCAAAGAACTGCGGGCGCAGCTAGTAAATTTCGCCTCGCTCATAGAATTAGAGCTGGACTTTAGTGAGGAGGACGTTGAGTTTGTAAAGCGCGATGAATTGGTCCGCATCATCTACCGCATACAGGCCGTGCTACGGCCATTGATTGAGTCATTCAAATATGGCAACGTGATCAAGAATGGCGTGCCCGTAGCCATAGTAGGCAAGCCAAACGCGGGCAAATCAACCCTGCTCAACGCGCTGCTCAATGAAGAGCGAGCTATAGTAAGTCATATAGCTGGTACTACACGCGATACGATAGAGGAGGTGCTGCATATAGATGGTATAGCCTACCGCCTCATAGACACAGCCGGCCTGCGCCAGACAGAGGACGTGATAGAGCAGATAGGCGTGGAGCGCAGTTATGACAAGATCAAAACGGCTTCTATACTTCTTTATATGACTGATGCTAGTCTCATATCTGATGCGCAAGACCTGAATACTGAGTTGAAAGCCGCTGCCGACTTTGATGTACCATACCTGCTGATAGCTAATAAAAGTGACCTCTGCGCTAACACGATCAAAGAGTTACTATCGAAGCTGGAGGATGTAGTACTGATGAGCGCAAAAACAAATACAGGCATAGATACACTCAGGAAGAAACTGAGCGCAATGGTACAATCACAAAAGGTCACTCCGCCAGATATGACCATAGCTAATATCCGCCACTATGAAGCCTTGCGCCACGCCCATGATACGCTGGACGCTGTGCTGGAGGCTATAGACCATCAGATCACCACAGACCTCGTAGCGCTGGAGCTAAAAAGGGCGCTGGCCTACCTCGGTGAGATCAGCGGCGAGGTGACCAATGATGAGATATTAGGAAATATATTTAGTAAGTTCTGTATCGGAAAGTAGCCGGCTACCTCCGCTCGGATAGAGCATCCGTGTTTAATATCACGAACTCCACTCGCCTATTCATCTGGTGTTGCTCTTCACTGCATCCTGACTTCCCATCTGGCGTACAGTCGCAGAATATAGCAGGGCGTGTTTTGCCAAAGCCTACAGGTTTCAGGCGTAGCCCCTGTATACCATGCTGCTCCAGGTAGGCCGCAGTAGAGTTGGCCCGGCGTTGTGAGAGCACCATGTTATAGCTCTCAGATTCACGGCAGTCTGTATGCGCAGAGATCTGCACACGCCAATCAGGATGGTCTTTCATCGCCGTTACCACTTTGTCTAATTCTACAGCTGCATCAGGGCGGATATTCCATTTATCCAGGTCAAAGTAGATGTTTTGAAGAGATGCTGTATAGTTGATCGTGTTCTGATGGAGGCCCATGGTTACTTTCAGCGTATCGCCGTTCACGAGCGTTTCTGAGGAAACTACTTTTACCTCAGAGAGATAGTATTTATTGTCTTCTGCCGGTATTTTGTCTACGTCTATTTTGTATTGATGGCCCACTACTATATCAGCGTATATAATGCCGGTAGCGTCGGTGCGAAACTGTGCATTCTCCTTTGTATTCATATCAGTGATCACCCCGGTAGCATGGTTTACGGGCTGATGGGTCACCGCATCCTCTATATTGACCAGTAGATGTACAGCTCCTATGCGTGTGATGTAGATGATGCGCCTGGTAGTTCCCTCCCGCGTGATCACAGGTACTTCGCGCGCTGCGTATCCTAGTTTTGAAGTGCTTAAAGTATATTGTGTACGTGGCCTGGCACCAAAACAGAAACCTCCATGACGGTCGCTTTGGTCATCAGTAGATAAACCTGTATCGGTTTCCTTTAGCGTCACTTTTACATCCTCTACCGGTAGATGAGTGTCACGATCTACTACCTGGCCCACGATATTGATCTCCTTGCGTACAAATGAGTAAATATCATCACCGCCCTTGCCACCTGCACGATCTGATGCAAACATACCATTCACTCCCTTTTCGTCCATGATGTAGCTGAAATCGTCGTAGTTTGTATTTACAGGGGCACCTATATTTCGTGGACGCGACCAGCTACCATCGGGCAGCATATAGGAACGATATACATCCAATCCACCCAGACCGGCATGCCCGTCGGAAGAAAAATACAAGGCGCTGTCTCCCGAGATAAAGGGAAACATATCATCACCCATGCTATTGATGTCCGGACCCAGGTTTTTCGGCGTGCCCCACTGACCGGATGCTGCGCGTGTAGTCACATAGATGTCCATACCACCCTGGGCCTCCGGTGCCGGCATATCACTGGCAAAGTACATAGTACTACCGTCTGACGTCACTGTAGGATGCATCACAGAATATTCATTGCTATTGAATGGAACTGCTTCAGACACCTCACTCATAAAGAAACCATACTGTGGGTCGCAGACTATTTTGTATAGCTTGGTTTTGACTGTTTCCGGTTTCTTCTTGTTGCTATTGCTGCGGGTGATGAAAAGCTCATGAGTAGCGGCGCAATAGCTCGATGGTCCTTCATGAAATTTGTTATTGAAATTGCGAGCCTTCAGCAGCTTAGGATCTGTATAAACCTGTGTACTGAGCGAACTGGAGCTGTACAATCTCAGAAAGCCACGCCCCGACCAATTGTCTCGACGCATCACAGGCCTGTGCTGGTCTCGGTTTGAGGTAAGCAATATTTGCTTGTCTACGAAGTAGGCTGGCGCAAAGTCAGACCCTTCGGAGCTGAGATGTAGTTGGTTTTCTATCAGGTAGCGGCCATCGTCATATTGTAGTTTTCCCAGTTCTTTGGTGCCTATGATGCATTGTTGTATTGAAACGTTGGGTTTGCCGGTATAGGTCAGATAAGACTCAAAGCTTTTCCCGGCCAGATCATACTTCTTGTTGTACCTGAGCTGCTGCGCGTAGTAAAACTTATTGATAGGATCAGCGGCATTATTTTCTGCCAGCGGGGCGTAGGCTTTCTCGGCGGCAATATGGTCTCCCAGGAGGCGGTAGCAATCTGCGATACGCATCTGCAGGTACACGTTGTCTTTGTCCTTTTTCAGAGCTAGCTGATAGGTCTCCAGGGCGTCTTTAAATTTAAAGGCATGAAATTGCTTGTCTCCATAGCTGGTCAGGACTTTCTGGGCAAAAAGCATGGGAGCGATCACAAGCAGCAGGATCAGCAGGATAATATGAGGTAATAATTTTTTCATGGTGAAATGATTGATAAAGGTGCAGGAATGTTATGCGGCTTGATTAGAAATATCGTCCATAGCGAGGGGTTACAAACCGTTTTTTATCATACCAGAAGTCGTATCCGATCATGATCTCATGGCTACCGCTATTCACTGAGCTGAATTTTGATACGCCACCCTCATAGGCATACCCGATGCGTAGCTGAGGCGTGATCATAGCCTCTATCATGCCTATCACGGACTCGCCATAGATACGCCTGTCGCCGCCAGTGCGGTAGGAGGCTCCTACTTTGATACGATCTATGAAAATGAACATGGCATTGATATCAAAGTCAGGGATGTTCTTCGGAAGGCCCTGCTGATACATGGCCAGAACGGAAGGCGTGAATTTCACAATGCCTGCCTGCCTGCCGAATACATAGCCTCCGGTCAGAAGATAGTAATTGTAGAGGCGCGCCACGTTGCTATTACCCGGATTTTCGATGGCGCTTTTCTTCAGTGAATATGGAAGTAGATGCGGGACAGAGAAACCCACAAAAAAACGCTTGCTGTCTTTGTCATTTACATAGATACCCGCTCCGATATTGGGTACAAAGAGGCTGTGGCCGCCTACGGTCACCATGTCTTGCTGGTACTGCTCATTGAGAACGGCATTGCCGGCATTTTTGGAGAAGTAAGTAAAGCTGGCCTGTACACCTATGCTGATGCGCACATTTTTGACCAGAGGCCTGTAGGCAAAGGCAGGAGTGACACTGAATGAATTGGTCAGGCCGAGGTTGTCGTCGGCTATGGTAAGTCCTAGTGCATACTGGTCACGCTTGAGTGGTGAGTTAGCGCTAAAATTGAATGTGCGGGGTGCGCCATTGACACCGACCCACTGGTGGCGGTACATAGCTACCATACTCAGCACGTTATTACTGCCGGCATAGGCAGGATTCAGGTATAGCCCATTGAACATATACATGTTGTAGGACGGGTCTTGCTGGGCCATCGCGTGCACCATGGCGATCAGTATGACGATAGTGATATATATCTTTTTCATGGCTGTCGTTTAGGGTTTATTTATCTGCTCAGATCCAGGAAACTTGCTTTCTTTCGGCCGGTGCCGTCGTTATAATAAAGCACATAGAAATAGGTGGCGTCAGGCAGTGCTGCACCGTTATAGTTCTTTCCTGCAAAGTCGTCATGATATGGCCCATGGCTATACCAGACCTCATCACCGTTTCGATTGTATATACTTATTGTAGCATTAGGATACCAGTGCAGCAGGTTAGGTATTACAAAATTGTCGTTGGTGCCATCACCATTCGGTGTAAATGAGTTTGGTATGATGATCTCATGATAGAGCACTACAGGAGCTGTAGGCGTACCTGATGGACAGGTATCACAATTAGCTGTGGGGATCGGTACAGCTCCTACACCGGTGAGAAAGCCAAGATTATCCAGTGTGTCAGATATCGCCCTGACATTGATGTCTAGTGTCACGCTATCCAGATGCGGCAGGCTATCGCTATATACAGCTGTGACGATGCCATTGGTATAGGTCACCTGCATATCCGGAGATGTGGCAGACAGGTACATAGCTCCTGCGGGCAGCGTATCGGTAATGGTGAGCGGTGGCTGTAGCGTTTGCCAGCCTGTATTGGTCAGCCGCATATGATAGGTAAAATCATCTCCTATGTAGACACTATCAGGATGAACCGTCTTGACAAATTTTACACCAAGCTCTACTACCGGAGAGAATTTGCTATAGCGTGTGGTAGTCGTAAAGTCTGTGAGCCCTGTGCGCGTCAGGAGGGAGCCATTGCTTATGGCTGAGCCTGTCGTCAGTAAACCGGGCATGGAGCCAGCAGAAGTAGTGTACGTGTCCCATATAGATGCTGATGCATCAGAACGGGCTATATACGCCTGCGAGTCGTCATAGCGCGGGTCATTGGCTGCCGGACCACCGGGGCCGGTTACTTGATTGTGCTGGAGCGTCAGCGATACATTGGATCCTCCGGCTATATCTTCGCGTACGTCCCATGTGCGATAGATACCTGCCAGCTCTGGATTAGGCGGATCTATACCCGCCAGAGCGCGGAGGCTGTAGCGGTCAGTAGTGCCATCATTCAGTAATCTGGCCGGTGTATAGTCTCCAGCCGCTATACCTACGGGGTATATAAATCCTGCAGAGCCGACTGCATCCTTGCTCACTACACCAGTGCTGTCAGTGATCAGGAAATGAGCCGGAGTATAGCCTGCTACGTTACCATTGGTTGTAAATCGGGCATTGTATTGATGCAGTGTCAGATTATTACCTGAGGTGCTGCTATCAAAGCTCAATCTGCCGTCAAAGATCATGTCGGCTATAGTGTCTGCGGCATAGCCCAGGACTGCTGCAGGAGGTATATTAATGAGGGCAGCACCCTGCGGATTGCGTAGCAAGACCCGGCAGCCTATAGTGGCACTACCGCCATCCAGGTTCTGGCCTCCCCAGGAGAGTGCCGTACTACCTATGGTGTATATAGCAGGATTGTCAAAAATGATGGTTCCTGTGCCTGTGATGGTAGCAGTGGGCGAGATATACACTTGCTGGCTGGCTATGCGCCAGTCTCCGATCACATTGATACGCGCGCCCGGGCCTATATAGAGCTGCTGGCTCATGGTGGTAGCCCCACCGGGGAATATGGTCACTGCGCCTGTCACCTCTGTATAGGGCGTGGCAGCCCAGGCCATAGTGCTGGTTAGGAGTAGCAGGACCAGGTTGTTGATATATGGGATCAGCTTTTTCATTGCCATACTTTTAGTGAGCATTCGGTTTAGGTGCAGGGCTGTTACTTGACCCAGTTGCCAGAGAAATGCTGTATGGTAGAAGAAGACGATATCAATCCCAGTGTGATGGCATTGGTAGCACCGAGGCCCACGTATACCTTTTCGCCTGCATTGAGGCGCACCAGTGTCGATACCGAGTTGGTCCCTATCGTGCCCGGCCCGAGGCCGAGCGTACTGGCCGAGAGTACCTGTGTGCTACGTGACGACTGCAGCACTACCGGTGTGCTGCCATCTTTGATGATGGCTATGCCCCAGGAGAAGGTGCCACCTACGCTGAGCAGGGATGGATTGATGAGCAGGCTCACGCTATAGGTTAGATTGTAATAGCCGGCTACGGGTGCTGTAAAGTAGCTCGCAGTTGTGTTGGCTATCATGTTGTAATTATTGAACTGCGGGTAGGTGTTCAGGTTCGTCAGCGTCTGCGCCTCGTAGGCTGATGCCACGTCAGGCGAACTGCCGAGTAGGAGCGTCAGGCTCAGGAATGAGTTGCTGGTACTGGTACCTGAAATGTTGAATCCTTTAAAGAGTGAGTCTACAAGACCGGAATTGATCAGAGTCTGTATAAGGCGGAGGCTGTCTACGGTTACGCTTGTGTTTTTCAGAGTAGTACCTACGCCATTAGTTACTGCCAATGCAGGAGAACCGCTGGTGAGGTCGTGAGCATGACTACCTATGATGCTGACTATCGTGTCACTCACCGGAGAGACGGGCAGGACATGAGCCAACCCAATTGTATCTATGCTCAATGGAGAGGCAGCAGTACCGTTACCGGTCAATGTGCTATTGTGTACTACTACCTGCGTGCCCCAGTTATCTCCCGTGATGAGTGTAGATACATCAGTGAACGTAGTACCACCAAATGAATCACGGATCAGCACTTGATTAGGGGTGCCACCGTTTGGCACCAGGCGATTGCTGTCTATATTGATCGCTACATTCTGGAGGCTGGCGCCAGTACCGCCTGTCACAGTGATAGGAGAGGCAGCTGTGATATTGCGTCCCTGAGCTACTACAGTACTAAAAATGCTGTCACGCAGCGGAGAGTGATTGCTATTATCCGCTACTATCTTGATAATGCTGTCATGCAATACTGGGCTATTGACTATAGTAGATACGAGCGTGTCTTTATTGATATCTACGCTTGCATTGACCAGCGTAGCACCCGAACCACCAGTTACAGTCACGAGGCTGCTGCCTGCGGTGAGGTCATGCGCGTCTCCATGTACGATACTCAGTATGGTGTCTCTGGTCGGCTCTGTCTGTATCTCTATGGCCAGGCCAAATGAATCTATAGTGAGCGGCGAGGTGGTTGTGCCATTTCCCGCCAGCGTATTGTTGTGGAAAATCACCTGGCTTCCCCAGTTGTCGCCGGCAGCGACACCCCAGACTGAGGAGCCAGATGAATCCTTTATCAAAATTTGTCCGGGAGTACCTCCTGTCGGTACCAGCCGGTTGCTGTCTATGCTGATGCTCATGGCGGCGAGGCTGGCTCCGGTGCCACCTGCTACTGCTATTGGCGATACTCCTGTTACATTGCTTGCATTGCCATGCACGATGCTGAGTACTGTATCGCGTGCTGGCTGTGTCTGGATCTCTAACGCGAGGCCAAATGAATCTATTTTGAGTGGCGATGCAGCCGTGCCATTACCGGCTAGAGTTGCATCATGCGCTATCACTTGTGTACCCCAGTTATCACCAGTGACGAGTGTAGACACATCAGTGAAGGTAGTTCCGCCAAATGAATCACGGATCAGGACCTGATTAGGGGTGCCACCGTTTGGAACCAGGCGATTGCTGTCTATAGTGATCGCTATATTCTGCAGGCTGGCCCCCGTTCCGCCTGTCACAGTGATAGGAGAGGCGGCTGTGATATTGCGTCCCTGCGCTACTACAGTACTAAAAATGCTGTCACGCAGGGGAGAGTGATTGCTATTGTCAGCTACTATCTTGATGATGCTGTCATGCAATACTGGGCTATTGACTATAGTAGAGACGAGGGTGTCTTTATTGACATCTATGCTTGCATTGACCAGCGTAGCACCTGTACCTCCGGTCACACTCACCAGACTGCTGCCAGCGATGAGGTCATGCGCGTCTCCATGTACGATACTCAGTATGGTGTCTCTGGCTGGCTGTGTCTGTATCTCTATGGCCAGGCCAAATGAATCTATAGTGAGCGGCGAGGTGGTAGTGCCATTTCCCGCCAGCGTATTGTTGTGAAAAATCACCTGGCTTCCCCAGTTGTCGCCGGCAGCGACACCCCAGACTGAGGAGCCAGATGAATCCTTTATCAAAATTTGTCCGGGAGTACCTCCAGTCGGTACCAGCCGGTTGCTATCTATACTGATACTCACTGCACTCAGGGCGGCATGGCTACCTCCTGATACAGCTAGCGGGCTCTGCGCAGTGATGTCTCTGCCGCTATGTGTCACGATACTGACTATACTGTCAGGATTTACATCGATGGTAGCATTGTGCAGGGTCGCCTGTGCTCCGCTACCTATGGTGATAGCTCCCGACGGAGATGTCAGGCTCCCTGAGCGCAGGAGTACCGCATGGTAGATGCTGTCTATCAGCGGCTGGTTGTGCGCGTTTTCGGCTATGATGCGGATCACATCCGCCTGGGTCAGCCCCGGAGCAGAGCATAGGTTCATCCACGTACCCGTAGTATATAAGAAGGCGCAGCCAGAATCGGACACATATACTACCATACCTGGCACGGGGGTAGTGATGGATGCCATCTGCTGGTGCGTCATGCGCGGCAGCAGCAGGCCTTTATTAGTGCTCTCCATTTCCAGGATGGCAGAGGCATTGATCGTATTGGGGTTGTCTCCCAGCTTCATCTGGGCCCAGGCTGGTGTGGCAAAGAGGAGGACCACTACAAGTGACAGGATAGCTTTGAGTCGTTTTTCACTACATAGGTGTAGGGTTGAGTATGTCTGTTTCATATGATTGTCGGTTTTGTGAAAAATTCCTTACCTACAATTTACGATGCTACAGAGCCGACGTCGTCGCTATGTTTAACAGATTATCATGGTGCTATTCGAAAATTATGATCTAAGTCAGTGTTAGAATGACGTTGTTTTACCAGTTTCAGTAATTCTACTATTGTATAGTGCTATAAATACTATATATTGTATATTATTGAAATGATAACTTGTAGGGTGTACCTAAATTGACTTATCATGAACGAATCTATGTCCTTAAAGCCGATCAGAGTATTGATAGCAGATGACCACCCGGTCATACTGGAAGGGTTGGCACTGCTACTAAAGCCTGCTAAGAATATCACGGTGATTGGTTTTGCGCGAAATGCTGAAGAACTGAATCTGAAGGCTGCTACCTTAAGGCCTGATGTCGTGATTCTGGACGTGATCATCCCTAACTGCCTGGCATCAAACAATATCAAAGCGCTTCAAAAAATCCTTCCGGAGGTGCGTATCATCTGCTGCAGCGGCATGACGCTCAATGATCAGATCAGATCTCTGATCAACGCTGGTATCGATGGTTTTGTACTCAAAACTGCAGTAGCCGGAGAGCTCAGGGCCGCGGTGGAAACCGTGTTTGCGGGAGGCAATTATTTCTCTCAGGAGATCACAGATATACTCATACGCAGCCTGAGGCAGAATGAGCCTGAAAAGACTGCTGCCGGCGAAGGTTCAGAGCAATTTTCGGATAAAGAACTAAGCGTCATCAGGATGATCTGTGAGGAGAAATCTGTAAAAGAAATGTCGGAGCAGACCAAGATCAATGCGCGCACGATAGAATCCATCAAGATACGGATCATGAAGAAAATGTCTGTGCACAATGTAGCTGGCGTCGTCTCTTATGCCCTGCGCAATAAATACATCAGCCTGGATGACCTAAGCCTCGGTAGCTAGACATGGATAGGATCAAAGTACTTATAGCAGATGATATAGAGATAGTGCGGCGGGGATATGAGATCATATTCTCCCGCAGCGGAGATATCACTATATGCGGAGAAGCGGTAGACGGGGCTGATGTCCTGGCGAAATATGCTGCATTGAGGCCGGATATAGTGTTGCTGGATATCATGATGCCCCCCAGCAATGGCCTGCGTATATGCCGTGAAATACTGGACCTGGACGAAAATGCAAAAGTATTGCTCAATACGGCCCTGTTCAAGGAAGAAGTGACAAGTAAGATATTAGCCTCCGGTGCCAAGGGGCTGATACTGAAAGATGCCGACTCGGCAGAACTCAGCTCAGCCATTATCCAGATACATCAGGGTGGTGAGTATTACAGCAAGCCTGTGCTGGACCTGATAGTCCGCAGGCTCCTGCGTTCAAATTCTGAGAGCTTTCAGGAGTATTGGGGCAGCCAGTTTACAGCGAGGGAGATCAGTATCATACAGCTGACCAGCGAGGGTCTCACCTCTGCGGAGATAGGCTCCCGCCTCAATCTCAGCAAGCGTACGATAGAAGTCAACCGGAGCCTTATCATCAAAAAGATGGGAGCCAAAAATATAGTGGATATGATCATCAAATCGTACCAGATAGGTATGCTGGATATCAATAAATCTTAGTCACCACATACTGTATCTACTCACGTAGCAGTAGCATACCGCACCAGAGGGATTGTAATAATAAATGTTGCTCCTTGTCTACGGGTCTTATCCAGCTCCAGTTTCCCACCATGCAGCTTTGTGATAATACTGGAAATGTATAAACCCAGGCCGAACGATTCTTCGCCATGTGATCCCTTCTTTCCAGCAGTGGTAAATTTCTCGAATAGGTGATCGCGCATATGCTCCGGTATGCCGACCCCTTCATCTGATACTTTGATCACTGCGGTGTCCTTTTCCGTAGGGTGGCGCTCCACATCGATGCATATCTGCCCTGCCTGAGGCGAAAACTTGATAGCATTATTGATCAGATTGCTTATTGCCCGGCCAAAAGCTTCCTTGTTCATCTTGACATGCATATTATTCTGAGGCATATGGAGGATCAGCTGTTGGCCGTGCATTTGGGCGTGAGGAGCCAGCTCGTCTACCTTCTCTTGTAGCACCTGATAGAGGTCATGATTGAGAAAACCGGGCGTGCTGCTATTGCTCAGATAGCGTGAGAAGGCGAGTATATTATTGATGGAAGAGATGGCCTGCGCACTTGTCTTAGATATGAAGTCTTTGTGACCGTCAGGGTCCTCAGGGGAGAGGCTATTGACGCTTTTGATCATCCCGATCGGCGCTTTCAGATCGTGTGCGATCATCTCCAGCAGCCCTACCTGGCTGTACACTATGTCCATCTCCAGCCGCCGGCGCGTAGTGATATCCCGGCAGATGATCCCGATTTTGTCCACTTCCGGCGCCTTTGTATTGCTACTCATGATCGGGAAAAATGACACTTCATAGATCACCAGTTTGTCTTCGGGATTCGTAGTATATTCTTCTATCAGCGCTTCACCGGCTAACACCCGTTGGATGAGTTGGTAGGAGACCACATCATCCCTATCGGGGAAATCAAGGGAACTAGGAAAGGGCATCCCTATGGCAGGTTTGAGATGATAATGAAATTCAAACAAGCGCTCGTAAGATTTATTGAATCGTATGATCCGAAGATTTTTATCCATCATACAGATGGATTCTTCGATATTATTGAAGAGAATCTCGGTTTCCGACTGCTGTATTTTGCTGCTAAGGAAAGACTGCATGGTGGATCTCAGGAAAACGACGAAGCGATAAACGATCACGCCTGATGTCAACGTGAATACGAGAAGTCGTATGCTCACTGGCACATTGGCGGGTACAGAGGAGGCCAGATGAGTCGTCCAGGGGGTATAGTTGACCAGCGCGAAAACAGTCGCGGTACTTACCAAAGAGATGTAGTACTCCGCATATAGCTGCTCCATGTAGAATGCCACGATGTACAGAATATTGGCTACATACAGGAATTCAATACCGGTGACGGGAGTGCCTGTCAGACCATCATCTATGATAAAAAGACTGATACACGATATCACTACAAACAGCTGAGCCGCCAGCCGGTGATTGGCACCATATTGCAGGGTACTCAGCAGTATGACGATATTGATCACTATGATATAGCATAGCAGCAGCGGAGTAAAGCCTAGGAGCAAATAAAACGCAATAGCCCACAGCACCAGATTGATGGCCATGAACGGAAGGTTCCGGTTCATGAAACTCAAGTATTCGTAGGAGCGCTGCAATGCTATCGGTATTGAGTGTGATTGTATACCTGATGATCTTTCAGGCTAATATTGATTAAGATAATATTACATAATGGGGACTCAAAATCAAATACCCTTAAATGGGTATGGGCCGCCTTTCAAAAGGAATTGGTTGGCATATAAACCAACAGCGGTACCTCGTTTATAAACACACAAGATCATTGCCTTGATCCGAACAAAGAGCGGCCTTTCAATTATCTGTCATGTCTATAGGTATTGTTCTTTATGTAAAACTGATGTGTATTAGTTACATTCCCGATCGTTTAGGTGCTCGAAGAAGCGGAACACTAACAACAAAAAGTTTGTCAAACCACCTAAAGTTGTAAATTTGAGATAACCCGCGCTTCTTTTACAAGTAAACCCGATTTAATGAAACACCTCTTACTCCTATCCCTGCTATTTCTATCTTTATTCGTCAGCGCTCAGGCCCCCCCTCAGGGCATAAACTATCAGGCCATTGTGCGCAATGCATCCGGATCTGTAGTGGCCAATACACATGTGGCGATCCGTTTTACTATCCATGATCAGACAGCTACAGGCACAGTGGTCTTTCAGGAGACGCATGCACAGACTACTAATCAATTTGGCCTGTTCAACTCGGTGATCGGCACCGGTGGAGGCAACCTAAGTACTGTAGCCTGGGGCAGTGGCCCTAAGTTTCTGCAGGTAGAGGTAGACGTGAATGGCGGTACCAACTATACCGATATGGGCACCAATCAGATGATGAGTGTGCCATACGCCCTATACGCCGGCAACGGTGGTGGTGGCGCTACAGGCGCTACCGGTCCACGTGGTGCTACTGGTGCTACCGGGGGCAATGGTGCCACGGGCGCTACTGGTCCCACCGGTGCAGGTGGTGGGGCTACAGGTCCGACCGGACCCGCAGGTGCTACCGGCGCAGCTGGACCTCAGGGTGCAACTGGTGCCAATGGTAATGATGGCGCTACAGGTCCCACCGGCGCGAATGGCAATAACGGTGCTACAGGCCCTACGGGAGCCAATGGTAACGATGGTGCGACAGGTGCAACTGGTGCAAACGGAAACGATGGCGCTACCGGTCCCACCGGCGCGAATGGTAATGATGGTGCAACCGGTCCTACGGGAGCCAATGGTAACGATGGCGCGACAGGTGCAACTGGTGCCAACGGAAATGATGGCGCAACAGGTCCTACCGGCGCGAATGGCAATGACGGTGCAACCGGTCCTACGGGAGCAAACGGTAACGATGGAGCTACTGGTCCCACTGGTGCGAATGGGAATGATGGTGTAACCGGTCCTACAGGAGCAAATGGTAACGATGGCGCGACAGGAGCAACGGGCGCCAATGGAAATGACGGTGCAACAGGCCCCACCGGTCCTACTGGGGCAGGTGGCGGTGCTACAGGTCCTACCGGTCCTACTGGCGCTGGCGGCGGAGCTACTGGTCCAACGGGAGCAAATGGTAATGATGGTGCGACCGGCCCTACAGGTCCTACGGGTGCCGGTGGAGGTGCTACAGGTCCAACCGGCCCAAGTGGTAATGACGGAGTGACTGGTCCTACCGGTGCGAATGGAAATGATGGTGCTACGGGTCCATCAGGCGCTGACGGTGCTACCGGCGCAGCAGGTGTCACTGGTCCTACTGGTAGTAATGGCGCTACCGGTCCGAGTGGTGCAGATGGCGTTACCGGACCAACAGGTGTAAACGGAAACAATGGCGCAACAGGTCCGACTGGTGCTAGTGGTAATGATGGCGTCACCGGACCTACCGGTCCTACTGGCCCGAGTGGTAACGATGGAGTGACTGGTCCTACCGGTGCGAATGGAAATGACGGTGCTACTGGCCCTGCCGGTGCTACTGGTCCATCTGGCGCTGATGGTGCTACAGGTGCAGCAGGTGTCACTGGTCCTACTGGAAGTATTGGTACTACCGGCCCGAGTGGCGCAGATGGCGTAACCGGCCCAACAGGTGCAAATGGAAATAATGGCGCAACAGGTCCGACCGGCGCTAGTGGTAATGATGGTGCGACCGGACCTACGGGCCCTACGGGTGCCGGCGGAGGTGCTACGGGTCCTACAGGCCCAAGCGGCAATGATGGCGTGACTGGTCCTACCGGTGCGAATGGAAATGACGGTGCTACTGGCCCTGCCGGTGCTACTGGTCCATCTGGCGCTGATGGTGCTACAGGTGCAGCAGGTGTCACTGGTCCTACTGGAAGTATTGGTACTACCGGCCCGAGTGGTGCAGATGGCGTCACAGGTCCTACAGGCGCTGGTGCTACTGGTCCTACAGGCCCAACAGGTACAGATGGTGCCACGGGTGCTCAAGGTCTTACCGGTCCTACAGGTGCTGGTGCCACAGGTCCTACCGGCCCAAGCGGTGCAGACGGAGCTACGGGCATAGCCGGACCTACAGGTCCTTCCGGTGCCGATGGCGCCACAGGCGTGGCAGGCCCGACCGGCGCAGATGGCGCTACTGGTCCTGTAGGCGCTACTGGCCCTTCTGGTGCTACTGGCCCTTCTGGTGCAACTGGTTCTACCGGACCTAGCGGTGCAGCCGGTGCAACAGGTGTAGCCGGCCCTACAGGTCCTTCGGGAGCGGATGGAACCACAGGTGTGGCAGGCCCGACCGGCGCAGCCGGCGCTACGGGTCCATCCGGCGCAGATGGTGTTACTGGTCCTCAGGGTGCTACAGGGCCTACGGGTGCTGGTGCTACAGGGCCTACCGGTCCTAGTGGTGCAGACGGTGCCACAGGTTTAGCTGGCCCTACAGGTCCTTCGGGGGCGGATGGAGCCACAGGAGCAGCAGGTCCTACGGGTGCTGCTGGTGCGCCTGGCCCATCAGGTGCAGATGGCGCTACTGGTCCTGCAGGAGCTACTGGCCCGAGTGGTGCAGCTGGTGCTACCGGTCCGACCGGCCCTCTGGGCACTGCCGGCGGCGACCTTAGCGGTACCTATCCTAACCCCACTGTTTCTGGTATACAAGGAACTCCGGTGAGCAATACAGCCCCAGCTAATGGCAGCATATTACAATACGATGGTACCAACTGGACTCCATCGGATCCTAATGGTCTCTACTGGAAGGTGACAGGCAATGGTACGACCACTCCATCTTCTTCAGCTATAGGTACGGCTGCCACAGGCAATTTTATCGGAACAACTGATGCCAAAGATTTTGTTTTTGCTACTAATAATCTGGAACGCATGCGCCTCAGCTCTGATGGCAAGCTAGGCTTCCGTACTTTGACGCCTGGGGCAGGGCCCAATACAACTGCTGTACTCGATATATGGGACGAGGACGGTCTGCACAGTGATGTGCAGCAGAGGGTAGCAGGAAATGGGAATAATTCGGCCTTCTACACATTCGCAAAATCCAGAGGTAGTCTGGCAGCCCCTCTGACAGCTGTGTCCGGAGACCGTATGGGTCATATTGAAGGACAATTTTATAATGGAACAGCGTGGAACGTAGCTTCCTCTATTGATATAGCGATAGACTCTATACCCAATAGCGATGCGCCAGGCAATCTTAGTTTCAATACTACTGCTGTAGGAGCCACTGGTCCTACTCAGAGAATGATCATCAAGAGCAATGGTTCTGTGGGTATAGGTGTGGGTACGCCTAACTCTCCTCTCACAGTCCGCACCTCACATGCATGGGCCAATGCGCGAATGACGTCACTTGCCAATGCGATCAGCGATCAGAATTTTGAACTCGTGACGCAACGTGGTGCCCTCACCAACTCTCCTGGGGATATCATGACCTCCATTGGTCAGGCCTATGGAGGCGGTAGTATATCGGAGGGTATCAGCTTTATCCGCAATGTAGGAGCTACAGACGGAGCTATGATATTCAGTACCAACAGCGCAACTGAGCGTATGCGTATCCTGAGCAATGGTACGGTAGGTATAGGTACTTCCACTCCTTCAGGTTTTGTACATCTCTCTACCAGCTCCGCCCTCACTCAGGTCAATCAATCCAGCTCTGCAGTGGGTACCTGGCTATCTATCAATAACAGTAGCACAGGTGGCCAATGGTTCCAATTGATCTCTACGGGTAGTAGTAACGGCGAAGGTGCCGGCAAATTTATGCTGACCAAAGGGGCCGCAGTAGGTACAGTAAGTGGCCGATTTATGGTCTGTGATTGGGCCTCTCTGATGACCGGTATGGCGGGGGTCACGGCACCGACTGCGAATCTGGATATCTATGGTACTGCTGGCGGTACAAATTCGCTGCAGCTACGTAGTGGTAATGTCTCTAATGGAACCAACAGCAACCAGATTCTATTTGGCTATAATGGAACGGATACTTATCGCCATGCTATCAAAACTCGTCATAATGCAAGTAATGCAGTAGGCAATTCTATCGACTTTTATCTCTGGAAACAAGGTACAGACCTTACTACCGATATAGGTACAGATGCTGCTGTCACTATAGATGGTAACTACCGCGGCATGATAGGTGTGGGTACTACCGCTCCCAAGAGTGAAGTGCACATATCTGATGGTAGCTCTAGTCTCAAGTCGGTGACAGATGCTGGAGGCTATGGTGCTTCGCTGTTGATCACTGATAATTCAATTCCACGCATTTATTTTGAAAATGCAGGCCAGGGTACTGATCAGAAAATGATGGGTATCACCTCTCTGGGTAGCACACTGAGTATCGGTGCGCTGAATGATGCTGCCAGCGCATGGACCAATCAATATATCCTGACAGCAGACCGCAGTGGCAATGTAGGTATAGGTACTGGTTCACCATCAGTCAAGTTTGATATAGAAGGAGGTACAACATCTCCTGCATTCAAGCTGGTAGATGGTACACAAGGTGCTAATAAGGTGCTGACCAGTGATGCCTCCGGCAATGCGAGCTGGGCTAGCCTGTCTGGCCTTAGTACCAATATCTATACTGCCGATGGCACACTCGGAGGCAACAGGACCGTGACCATGGGTAGCAACACCTTGACCTTTAATGGGTCTTCTACTTATGCTATTACCGGTTCAGGTTATGTGGGTATACACACTGCATCTCCTGTCAGTCTGCTGTCCAATACTGCCTTGAATATTATTGGCAGTGATTTTCAGGGCATCAACCCCAATAGCTTCACATGGGTACACAATGCCAGTGGATATACGGCGGCGATGTACAACAGCGCCACATCGTCCAGTGCCAACGGTCTGGCTGTGAAAGTAGCTGGTACCGCCAGCAGCAATAGACTGCTCGACCTCTCTACAGGCACCTCTCAGACTACTGCCGGTACTACCGTGATGGAGGTACAGGGAGATGGTAAAGTAGGTATCGGTACCGGTAGCCCTTCGTATAGGATGCACGTATACACTCCTACCAATGGCGATGGTATCATGCTGGATGGGGCTAATAGCGTAGGATATGCTTTAGGTACGGCAGGTACAGTGAAAGCACAGATAGGCATTGCAGCGGGAGCGACAGCCTGGTCTACAGATGCTGCTGTCGGAGACCTGGTAATTAGGTCTCAAGCCAGCACGCAGAAAATACTCTTCAATACCAATGGCGGTACGGGAGGATCTACCATGGCCATCAATGGATCTTATGTGGGTATAGGTACCACTGCTCCTGTGGTACCATTGGATATACAGAGCACTGTGAACTACAATATGGGTAGCTACGGCTATCTCAATAATAGCACATGGGGTACATCTAGCTGTAGCGCCTGCGCCACCAGTGTACGCGCAGCGGGGCGTATCGTCTGCCCTGAGTTTAATGCTACATCAGATCGCCGTATCAAGGATATCCAGGATATCAGTAACGGAGCTGCCGATCTTGCTACACTCAATCAGATAGAGGTTACAGATTTCAAGTATAAAGACCAGGTGGCCAGTGGATCAGAGCGCAAAAAAGGATTCATAGCTCAGCAGGTAGAAACTGCCTATCCGGAGGCAGTACACCAGATGACTAACTTTATACCGAATATATATGCGCTGGCTCAGACGGTAGCATACAGTGAGGTGCAGCAGACACTGACCATCACTATGGATAAGGCTCATAAACTGGATGTAGGTGATAGGGTCAAACTGATCACAGACAAGACCGATAAGCTGGAAGCTATCGTCAGCGAGGTGCTGTCTGACAAATCATTCGTAGTGAAAGGAATGACAGAGTCTGCCAAGAGCGTTTTTGTATATGGCAAGGAGGTGGATGATTTCCGTGTAGTAGACTATGACCGTATCTATACGCTCAACGTCTCTGCCACTCAGGAGCTCTGCCGCCGTATCGCCGCGCTGCAAAATGAAAACGATGCGCTGAAGAATAACGACTCAAAGCAGAATGAAGCCATCAAGAGCATGAAGGCTCAGATCGATGCGATCAGTGAGAGGATGAATATCACTACTACCAAATAGTCGGTGCATCTAGAAGGATAACGAGCGGCTCTGCAAAAGATGCGGAGCCGTTTTTTTACCTGCCGGTGAATGCTGAAAGCTAATGCCTCAGCCCCGGAATACCGATGCTGGTTCTACCCTTGTGATACGATTGATAGCCGCGATAGCACCAGTCACGGAGATAAGTATCGTGACCACTGCAAATGACAGATACATGACTGGGCTATAGCTAAACATCACCCCGGCATTAGCGATCCCCAGGCGGAAACTCTCCATAAGTAGTATTCCTATCAAGTAGCCGCTGGTGGCAAAGATCATCGCCTGCATGAGAATCAGGTTTCTGACGTAGCGGTTAGTAGCGCCTATGGCCTTGAGGGTGGCATAGTCCCTGATGCGGTCATTGGCGGCCGAGTAGAGTGTGAGGGCTATGATGACGGCTCCCGCCAGTACGGCAAAAATGATAAGCGTACCCACTGAGGTAGCTATACCGCTGGAGGCGAGTACCGTATTGACTGTGGCACGGCTGAAGTCCCTGCGTGTCCAGGCCTGGACCCCATATATGTGAGTAGAAATGGACCGTGCCAGCGCTGCCGGATCTGTGCCTGGGGCTGCTTTTATCAATATCGCACTGAGCTTATCCTGCGGAAAACTGCCCAGATAGCGCGCGCGCTCTACAGTAGTGAAAACGTACGATGCTCCAAATCCGCGTGCTCCTCTGGTCTGAAAGGCTACATAGACCCTTTTGCCATTGATCTCAAAGGTGCTGCCAGGACTGATGTTGCCCAGTAGCTTGCGGTCATAGTACTCTGTGGTCACTGCATTATCGTTGATCAGCTGCTGCACTGTCTGAGGTGATACGCCCCATGGTCCGCCTGTGAAGCCCGGTGCCTGTGAGCCTACGAGCGAGACACCTCCTGATGATCCATCCTGAAATTTGGCTGCGCCTCCCGCTATCACGAGTGGATATGCCTGTGCCACACCTTTGATAGCTGCTACTTCGCGCAGGTAGCGGCTGTCTATCTGGCCCAGGGCGTTTACATTGGTGCTACGGTTATCTATTACCCATATATCGGTATCTATATGATCCACCAGGTTTGACATCATATTGGTCAGAAAAATAAAAATGCCGACCTGCTGACCTATGAGAAATATGGATATAATGACGCCAAAAAGTGCACCGGTGCTTTTAGCTTTGTCGTATACTATGAATCTGATCGCTGTCCTGAGCATGCTACTGTCAAATTGAGATCACCACCTCCACCCGGGAGTTAAATAGCAGTATCGCGTCGCCCCTTACTTGCAGCCTCACCTCGCGTACGCGGCGGTCTTCCATATTGGAGCTATCATCACTGAAAAGCGATTTCTTTTTGATATAGGGGCTGAGGAAGATCACTTCAGCTTCTGCCAGTCGCTCGCTCATACCCTGGTTTCGGATATACGCCTTTTGGCCCAATTTTACTTTGTCAAAATATAGCTCATCTACCTCGCATAGTACTGTGAGAGGAGAGGCCGGCGCGAAATCAAACAAAGGCCTGTCTGGGCTGACAGCAGCGCCCTCTGTGAGATCCATATTGAGCACTACTCCATCTGCTGGAGCGAGTACTGTTTTTTGCGCGATCTGCGCCTTTACCACATTGATGTCCGCCTGGCTTTGCTCCGTCGTTTTTTGCGCAGAGACCAGCATGGAATTGTAGCGGTCTATATCGGTCAGAGACTGGTCTAGGTCAGCCTGCGCATTGTCCAGATTCTGCTTGGTCTCGGCATCGCGCGCATATATGTTTTTGATGCGCTGCAGCCTGGTCCGGAGGTTGTCAGATTTTATGCGGGCAGACTTCAGTTGGGCTGTTACATTATCTATCTCAGCGCTTTGGGTGGCATACCTGGCCTGTGCCTGCTGCAGTAGTGCATTTTCATAGTCATGAGCGATCTCTATCAGCGTCTGTCCTTTGCGCACAGAGTCGCCTGCTGCTATGTATATCTTTCTGATGATGCCACCTGTCTGGCAGCCTATAGAGGTGATCCTGGCCAGGGGTTCCACCCTGCCCAGAGCCACGATCTGTATAGGTGCTATAGCTGCTGTGTGGGCCTGCTCTGTATTATCCTCCTTGCCTTTGCATCCGGTCAGCGCCACCAGCAGGAGTATAAAAATATAATAGCGATGGATGGTCATATTTTTGATTCGAGATTTGTGATGTATTGATTGACAGTATGCTCAGAGGCCGTCCCATTGGTCACCTCTATGATGCGATCTGCGAACTGAATGAGACGCTGATCGTGCGTGACCACTATAACGGCCTTGCCTGATGCAGCCAGGTCTTTGAGTTTATTCATCACTATAGCGGTAGAGGCCACATCGAGTGAGGCGGTGGGCTCATCGCAGAGTATCATTGGTGGATCGCTCACCAGCGCCCGGGCTATAGCCACGCGCTGTTGCTCGCCGCCAGATAGCATTTTGGGCAGTGACTTAAGGCGGTGAGACATACCTAGCCTATCCAGTGCAGTACGTGCAGACGCATTTGCCTCTGCCCTCTTTTTGCCAAGCAGGACCAGCGGCAGCGCTACATTGTCTTCTACACTGAGAGGGGCTATGAGATTAAAGGATTGAAAGACAAAACCCACATTATTCAGCCTGAGACGTGCCATGGCGGTATCACTCAGCGCATCCGTATAGGTGCCATTCAGCCATACCTTGCCGTGGGTAGGATATATTACACAGCCCAGCAGCGAGAGCAGAGTGGTCTTGCCTGATCCCGATGGTCCTATGATCAGCACCAGTTCGCCGCCTGATATGGTGAGATCTGTCGGACTGAGCGCAGTGATGTCAGAGTCACCGCTCCGGTACACCTTAGTGGCACCCTCCAGCCGTGCTATCTCCATGATCTTGTGTTTTTTATAATAATAGCAAAAATATAAGGCCCTGAGAAATGAGCAGGCTCAGGTCAGGTCATGAGAAATTATCTGATAAAAATTAATAATAGCTTTAGGCATCTTTCATCAGTCCCGTATTGTTTTGCGCCATGACGGGAATATCCTTTCTTTTGAAGAAAATAAAATAGATGGCAGCTATCGCTCACCATGTCACGGTATCAAAAACCGCACGCTATTATACACTTGGCACCCTGACTGAGAGAACCCGGGAAATATGGATCGTTATTCACGGCTGGGCACAGCTCGCAGAGCAGTTCATAGGAGATTTCGCTGCGCTGGACAATGGAGAGCGTTTCATTATAGCTCCGGAAGCTTTGAACCGGTTTTACCTCCGGGCAGGTAAACCCGAGGTAGGAGCTACCTGGATGACACGTGAGGACCGCGAAGCAGAGATGAGGGACTATGTCAATTATCTCAACGTATTGTATGATTCTCTGAATCTATCACGGCATACTGCGAAAATTGTGGTCCTGGGTTTCTCTCAGGGAGTGGCTACGCTATCGCGATGGGTGTATCTCAACCAGAGGCGGATGGATGCCGTGATCTTCTATGCCGGAGAGATAGCCAATGAACTGCAGAATGCGGAAAGCATTGCAGCCTTTACCCAAAAGGAGAAATACTTCATCTGTGGCACAGAGGATCCATTTATCAATGAGCTAAATCTACCCAAAGTTACCTCCTTGCTGAAGGGTTTTACGGTCGTCATGTTTGAGGGGCGGCATGAGCTGAAGGCAGACGCATTGATTAATATCTGAATGACTGTATCTTTAGTCAAAATCTGACGCATGAATATCCTGAAACGCATCGTGGCTATCGCCACCGGTATAGCGGTGGGTCTCGGCTTTGTGATGGTAGGCGACTATCTATCTACGCTGGTGCATCCCTGGCCTCATGACCTCGACTATCATAATCGGGAGGTAATCATCAATTATATGAATCAGCTGCCGCTTTTGGCTTTTCTGGCCATGATCGGTGGCTATGCTGCCGGGGCCTTTTTGGGCGGCATAGTAGCTACGCTGCTATCCGGCAGGCAGGCTGTCCGTCCGGCCATGATCGTGGGCATAGTACTGACTATGGGCAATATTTTTAATCAGATGCAGATACCTCACCCATTGTGGTTTGCTGTAGTGGCTATAGGCATGAGCATACCTTTGGCCTGGTCAGGCTGGCGGGTAGTAAGGACGGAGGAAGCGCCCGTCGCATGACGGCATTCTGAAATTTCTCGCCCTTTATCTCTTTCTCATTGTATGTACTGATGTGGTAGCCTCTCGCCAGAAAGAACGGTCTTGCAGTGATACTCACGTCGGCCCATATCTCGCGGAGTTGCCAGACTACTGCCTGCCGCTCCAGTGCAGCCAGTAGCATGCTGGCAATACCCTGACCCTGATATGCACGGTGTACATACATCAGGTCCAGGTAGCCCGATGGTGCCAGAGAGGCTATACCTGCTATCTTGCCGTCCGTATGCGCTGTCACACAGTACTGCTCTGCCAGGCGCATCTCCCATTTCGATATATTATTATACCCCGATGACCACGCGGCTATCTGCCGCGGGCTATAGTCTTTTGCATTGACCATAGTGATCGTATCATAAAACAACTGGCGGACCTCGTCGAGATCCGCCAGTGAAGCTTGCTGTATTGTTATGTCTTGCGCGCCTTTCACTGTTATTTGTGGCGAGGGATATGTTTGGCCATAAAGGCCTGATGAGTATTGTTATAGTTATCCACCAGTTTGGCGCGGTTCTGGTTCAGTTCATTGTTTGTTTTGTTATAGGTGTTCACAGATGCGTTGATATCGTTTACTGCCTGGTTAAATTTATTTACCTCGTCCTGAGAGCCTCCGCCTCCTTTTTTATCCATAGCAGTTTTCAGCTTCTGGAAGTTATCATTCTTGATGATGTAGTCCGTCATGACAGGTGTTTTGTCAGCTTCGCTTTTGTAAAAGGCAATAAGTTTTTTGCAAGCATCTATCATGGTCAGATCACTTTCGTATCCGCCTATATCCTGCAGTTTCGGCAGGGCCTCCTGGCAGCTTTTGACCAGCGCACCCTTGCTCTGCTCTATACCATTCACATCTTTTTTATCTATGGCCTCCATCAGGTGCTTTTCATTGCTTTCGCATTTGTAGAAGGTTAGGAACACGTTATTGGTGTACTTGGTCACCTGGCCCGCTATTTTGGCCTGCTGTCCTTCTTTGGAGTTATCCTCATTGATGGTGATATTATGCTTTGCGGCAAAGGCCCTCAGCTCTCGGTCAAATTTGTCAAATGCTTCGGATTCCTTGTCATTGGCCAGTTCCTGAGCTTTGATGTATGCCTCCATATTGTCATAGGACTGATCGGCTATCTCCTCCAGGTCCATGATCTTGCCGTAGTCTTCTTTCATCACTACGTAGCAGACATTGAAGTATTCATAAGAAGCGACACGCATGGCTGAGTCTCCCTCAAAGTCGGGCAGGTGAGATGCCTTGGCACGGGCTGCAGAGATAGCAGCGATAGCCTCGCTACGCTCTTTACTTACTTTCTTGGCGCTCTTGCTGTGAGCTACGGCGCTGATGTAGCCCAGCATCTCTGAGGTGATCTGATGCTCGCTGGCTGTGACGCGGTTTACGTATTCCCAGGCTTTGTCTGACTGTGCAGAGACGGAGGTGAGCCAGGCCGACAACGTCACGGCCAGAGCTATACGCTTCAGTAGGATAGACATAGATTATTTTTTTTGATTGTTTAAATAGTCAGTAATAATAGAAAAACATTCCTGCAAATATAGGTCGTGGCCTATCTTTTCCAGTGGTTTATTGCGCTCAGTATCAGAATCGTATTCTGCACGGACGTGCTCCATGTCTGCCAGCATATAGGCGGGCTTGTACGGCGCATCGGGAGCGGTGGCTTTTTTCAGGGCGGCCGACTTGTTTCTCATCAGTCGTACCATACTGATGTAGGCATTGATCTCCAGTGGTACGGAGAGCGAGGGGCTGTACTGGCGTGATTGAAATAAGATAAGCGAATCCTCCATGTGCCATGCCGCCCCGGTGCGGACGCGTGCCTCAGCCGCTGCAGAGAGCGCCGGTATAGGGAGAGGCGCGAGCGGAGTGAAATATGTAGCCCGGCGTACAGTATCCGGCATTAGTGCATAATGCTCCGTAGCCTCGCCGTAGGGTACAGACTCTGTCAGGTCAGGCAGATGTATATCAGGCCGGACGCCATTGAGCTGATTGGAGCGGCCGGTGACGCGATAGATCCGACCGTCGGTTACTTTGATAAACTCGGTCCCCGCCCCCAGTGTTTTCTCAGTGGAAGTAGTGAGGTCGAGTGAGGTATCTACCGGCAGCACCACCTGCATGGTAGCTTTGCCGTAGGTCGGACTGCCGGCTATGATGGCACGATGATAATCCTGCAGCACACCAGCCACCAGCTCTGATGCCGAGGCGCTGGAGTGATTGACCATGACCAGCAGCGGGCCGTCATAGATCGTGCCCCGGTTTGGGTCTGGCATGCTGCGCACTTTGCCTTTATTGGCCCGGAGAGATACCATAGCCCCTTCATCTATAAAGATACCCGCCAGGGCCATCGCTTCCTGCATAGAGCCGCCACCATTATATCTGAGGTCCAGTATGATCGCATCTACATGCTCTCCTTTTAGCTTGATCACTTCTTTGGCTACATCGTCGCCACAGGTTTTACCACCTTTGTTTTCCCAGTTTGAGTAGAAGCCCGGCAAAACAATGTAGCCCACCCTAGGTGTGCCGTGCAGCACATAGCTGCGTACCATACTTTCTTCATCCTGCACTTTAGATTTTTGCAGTTTCACGGTTTTGATCGTTCCGTCAGACTTGCGCACGGTCAGGTCTACTTTGTTCTGTGTATGGTTATGCAGCAGTTCCTCTACTTCATCATCATCTGCGCCCAGCAGGTCCACAGATTCTTCTCCCTGCCAGTGTAGCGCGGTGATCACATCTCCGGCATTGAGTTCGCCTGACCTCCAGGCAGCGCTACCTGGATCTATGGCGGAGATATATGGTTCGCCGGCATCGTTCTCATCTACGGTAAATCCGTAGCGCATATGCTCACCTGTCACTACACCTACAAATTTCTGTCGCCGCTCGCTGGTAAAGAAGTCACTGTGTGGGTCAAAAGACTTGCATATCGCATCGTATAGCTCGGTGAGCATCATTTCCTCATAGTCTGCGGGCTGTGAGATCAGCCTGCGCAGTTGCCTGTGCTCAGTGCGTAGTACTTTCTCCTGCACCTGTGGCAGATTTTTTAAAATGCTGGTCCCTGTGGCTGTAGAGTCACTCAAGGCCATATTGCCCAGTCGATAGAGGCACGAGAGTTTGACACGGGTCTGCAGCCGCTGGTACAGCGCCGCACGGTCTGTAGCGAGCGTGGTATCTATGGCCAGGGCAGTGCCCGGCACCCGTAGGTCCAGTGGACGGCTCAATATCACATCCAGCAGGCTATCTGCCGCCCGCACCCGCAGTTTGTATAGCGCCATGACCTTGCTTATAAAGTCGCTATTGCGCCCGTCCAGTTCGGCATCGAGCATGAGTCCTGATGACATAATGGTATCTACATCCCGCGCAGATAGTATGAGATGGCCCGGGTCGAGCTCCCGCGAGAGGGTCTCCAGTATACGGCGGTTCATGACATTACGGTCGAGAGGGCAGCAGTGGTATAGCTCCATCATGCGGCGCACCATAGGGCTATGATCATTCATGAGGCGCACATGCTGTGCCCCGGCCGTATGTATGGCCAGCAGTATCCATAGTAATGGTAATACGCGTTTCACAGATATGGGAATGGTAGGGTTATTTCTTCAGGCCTATCTCGCGCAGGCGCTCATCCAGGTACTCGCCGGCTGTGATCGGCTCATACTGCAGCGGGTGGCGCTCATCTACGCAGCTGCTCAGGCAGTCCAGCGGCATGCTACTCTTGGGGTGTGTGAAGAATGGGATGGAATAACGTGGATTGGCCCATTTCTCGCGCGGCGGGTTGACCACACGGTGCGTAGTGGAGCGCAGGCGGTTATTGGTCAGGCGCTGGAGCATATCACCCACATTCACCACAAAGCAACCCTCCGGGGCGGTGATGTCCAGCCATTCGTTTTGCTTGCTCAGTAGCTGCAGGCCCTCTGCAGAAGCACCTACCAGCAGGGTGATCAGGTTGATATCTTCATGCTGCTCGGCACGGATCGCATTCTTAGGCTCCTGTGTGATAGGAGGGTAGTGGATAGCGCGCAGGATCGAGTTGCCATTATGCACATACTTGTCAAAGTAAAACTCACCGATGCCCAGGTGGATGGCTATAGCCTGCAGTAGCTCGATACCGCACTTCTCAAATGCCTTGAAAAGTTCGCGTCCTTTCTCATCAAAGTTGGGCACATCAGGCACAGATACATTATCCGGGTATTCATTCTTGATCGGGTCACCGTCTTCTACTATCTGACCCATCTGCCAGAATTCCTTCAGGTCCGGTGCATCAAATCCCTTAGCCTGCTCACGGCCAAAAGATGTGTAGCCGCGCTGGCCGGCCAGTCCCGGTATCTCATATTTCTTTTTGGTCTCTGTGGGCAGCGCAAAGAACTGCTGCACGGCTGCATAATAGTCATCCACCAGCTGCTGTGAGACACCATGATTCTTTACTGATACAAATCCTGTCTCTTCAAAGGCACGGCCCAGGTGCTCTACAAACTGCTGCTTGCTGCGGTCGTCTCCCGCAGTGAACTGACTCAGATCTACGATAGGTATTGTGTTTACACTCATCTCTTACTTCTTTTTGTTTATTGTATGGTGATCGTATGCTTCACAGGTGCATCATCTGTATACAAGCGAATGTCAAAATAAGCACCTTTTGTCATTTTTCTCTGTCTCAGGAAATCTTTTGCTTCTTGCTCGGACGCTACTTGCTTCATATTCCTGCCGGCATAAAATACCATCTGCGGCGTAGGTTTCATATTGGTAAAGATCACCTCGTCGGCTGCGCTTTGCTCCCTGATCGACTGGCCCAGTTTCATCTCACGGTCATAGCGTGCCCCGGTGATAGAGGTGCTGCCGGGCAGGTTTGTCGCATAGAACTGTACTATCAGGATCACGATCGTGAATAGCACTAACCCATTGACGGTACGCTCAGAAAAGGCCCCTGATTTCCGCACTTTATCATAAAGGATACCGAGCAGTACGCTGAAGAAAAGCGAAGCATACAGCACTGTAAAATCATGCGAGGAGTACTGAAGGAAGAAAATATGCATCAGCACCACCGGCAGTATAGACAGCCATATGAAGCGATAGCCATTTTCTGAGAAGACGATCTTTAGTTTAGCCTTCGTAGCGCCCAGCCACAGGAAGGCCGCGATCAATAGGTAGACAGGAAGATAGTTGACCAGGTAGTTATAGATCAGATCTTTGAAAAGGAAGAAATAGGAGAAGAAGAAATAAAAGAAACCGTGATGCCGGATTCCTATACTGCCGCGCATCAGGTAGCGGTTGAGTATCTCATGCAGGTAGGCCTCCTGGCCGGCTATGAGCGCATACTGATAGATGATCAGGTTTAGCGCAAAGAAAGTAATGATCACTGTAGACCATATGAGGACGCGGAAGCCAGGTATAGACCTCACATGCAGCAGGCTGTATACCAATACCCCAAAGGCAAAAAACACTCCGAGCCATGAGGTATAGATCATGACAAATAAGATCCCTGCATACAGCACTATATATTTAGGTACATAAAAGCGCCGGCGAAAGATCATTTTCAGAACAGTGTACACACCAATAACAAAGGGCAGCTGTACGGCCATATCACTCATATATACATTGCCCTGAAACCATAATGTAGCCGGCAGGAAGAGATAAATACAATAAGCTACAAAAGAAGGTACATGCAGGTAGCTACGGGCTCTATTGAAACTGAGCAGGCAGACTGTAAAATAGACGAAGAGCGCTGAGAGGAAGTGAAAGAAAAGGTTCAATAGCTGTAGCGGCAATACATCTGGCCGTACATGCAGCACTTTGAAAATAGCATAAGGGAAATAGTAAGCAAATGGCGGATGTGATACATAGTAGTAGTTGCCCGCCTCGTCTATCATTCTGCCACTGGCATTGGCGTCATTGTTGATGAATCTGTCTGCAGGTGTATTGTAGGTCATGACCGGCTCAGCCTCATAGCTCGTGGTCCCGTTGTCATACCAGATCTGCAATATGCGTAGCGAGACCGCGGTACAAAATTCATGGTGCTTGGACAGTGGACGCCCCAGCTCAGGTACACGCACCAGTGCTGACATAAGAAATGCCAGTAAAAGGAACGGGAGTGTTTTCCTGAAAAAGATCATGCAGCCAAAATAAGAGAAATCCTTTAATTTAAGCTGTTAGCATTTCTCTGAGACATGCCCCAAACCCTTGATAATCCTAGGAAAATAAAATTCGGTACAATTTTTGTAGAATAAGTTTTATCGTTTCATTTCTTTTTCCCTAACTTTGGTTGTGCCATAAACTTACTGCTATGCTCAACCAGAATCTTTCACAGAAGCTTTTACAGAAACTTTCCCCTCAGCAGATACAGTTGATGAAACTGCTGCAAATACCCACTGCCCAGCTGGACCAGCGCATCAAGGAAGAGATCGAAGTCAATCCTGCCCTGGAGGTAGCTACCGAGGACGAGGAGGAGTTTGCCCAAACCGAGGAAACCGAACCGGGTCCTACTGAGGAGATGCAGGAGCCTAATGATGACTTTGATACTGAGCAATCGGAGCCTGAGATAAATAAGGATGATGACCTGGATATGACCGAGTTTTATGACGAGTCAGATGAGGGAGTGGCAGAATACAAGACCAAAGACCCTAATGAATTTGCTGACCCGGATGATGAGGGCAAGACCATACCGGTGGCGGTGAGTTCTACATTCCATGAATACCTGGAGGAGCAGGTAGGCATGCTGCCTATCAGCGATCGCGAAAAGGCGATCACCATGCACCTGATAGGGAGCATAGATGATGATGGATACCTGCGCCGCGATCTGGACGCGATCATAGATGACCTTGCATTCTCTCAGAATATTATGACTGATGAGAAAGAACTGGCATACCTGCTCTCGCTCATCCAGAGTTTTGAGCCTGCGGGTGTCGGTGCCCGTACGCTGGAGGAGTGCCTGCTGCTGCAGCTGAAGCGCAAAGACGATCCGACCATGCATACCGACAATGCGATCCGAATCATAGAGAAGCAGTTTGATGCCTTTGCAAAGAAGCACTATGAGAAGCTGGAAAAATCCCTGGGCCTCGATGCGCATGAACTCAAAATGGCCGTGACCGAGATCATCAGCCTCAATCCAAAGCCAGGCAGTTCCTTTTCAGGAGGGCTAAGTGCGGAGCAGTTCATCATACCTGACTATATCATCACCAATAATAACGGCGAACTGATCTTGACGCTCAACTCTGCTAATGCTCCTGAGCTGCGTATCAGCAATACCTTCCGCGATATGATCTCTGACTACAAAAGAGCCAAGATCAAATCAAAGAGCCAGAAAGAGGCGATCATGTTCATCAAGCAGAAAATCGAATCTGCCAAGTGGTTTATAGATGCGATACAGCAGCGCCAAAATACGATGATCGTGACCATGCAGACCATCATGGAGCTGCAGTATGACTATCTGATTAGCGGCGACGAGACTAAACTGCGCCCTATGATACTAAAAGATGTAGCCGAGAAGACCGGTCTCGATATCTCTACTATCTCGCGTGTGGCAAACTCAAAATACGTACAAACGGAATTTGGTACGCTGCTGCTGAAGTCCTTCTTCTCCGAGTCGCTCACCAATGATGAAGGAGAGGAGGTTTCTACGCGCGAGGTAAAGAAGATACTCAGCGACCTGATCGGCATGGAGGATAAGAACGACCCGCTGTCTGATCAGAAGCTCACCGAATACCTGATGGAGAAGGGGTACAATATCGCCCGGCGCACTGTAGCCAAGTACCGTGAGCAACTCAACCTTCCTGTGGCACGCCTCAGGAAGGAACTTTGATCTTTCGCTATATTTATGTAAGAGATAGTCGTTAACGTATTTTATCTTTCATTAGATAAAACGCCTTTGATTTTGGTTTATTGGCCGAAACGGCACACAAATACGCCAAGGAACGGTGTACATTCGCCGCTCGGTTCATCCGACTATTTTATATGAAAAGATCCCCTGTTCTACTTACCATTTTTCTGACGGCTATTACATTTACGACCTTTGCCCAGAATGAAGATTCCCTGCGTATAGCGCGCTCCCATGCAGAGGCTGACTCTATCCTGCGCGTCATCACAGGTCGGGCTCCACGGCCGGCGGCCGCCCAGCCAGCCATAGCCACCCCAGTGGCGGTGCAGAGTGATACGCCCGCTTTGCCTCCTACCAATGGGCTGAGCAAATCTGTAGCTGATACCCCTGTATCGGCCCCTATACGGACCCAGCCTGCTGTAGTACCGTCGCCTCCGGCGGGTACCACGTCTGCTCCGGCCACCACAGGAGCACCATCTGCCCCACCAGCACCGGCACAGCCTCAGGGTGCGGGTCAGCCCACCGGCAGGCCGCAAGGGCAAAACCCCGGCGCAGCTGGTGGCAGTGCACCCGGAGCGCCAGGATTTGGAGGTATGAAGATGAGCATAGGTCATATCTACGGCAAGCTGATAGATGCACAAAAGAAACCTGTAGGCTATGCAGCAGTCTCCCTGGTCACCATGAAGGACTCACTGATCACCGGGCAGCTCACGGAGGATAACGGAGATTTTTCACTGACAGACCTGCCTTTTGGCGCGTATAATCTCAAGGTCACCTTTATCGGGTACAAAGACATCGTGCAGAAAGTGGTGATCACGCCCAATAAAATGGAGCAGGATGTAGGCAATCTGGTCATGACAGCAGATGCCACAAAGCTGAAGGAAGTAGACGTGACAGCCACAAAATCCAATATGGAGCTCAAGGTGGACCGCAAAGTCTTTAACGTAGGTAGTGACCTCTCTGTACGCGGGGGTACGGCACTGGACGCGATGAAGAATATACCTAGCGTCTCTACTGATGCCGATGGCAATGTGACACTCCGCAATAATTCGCCGCAGATATATGTAGACGGCAAGCCTACTACCCTCACACTGGAGCAGATACCTGCTGACCAGATAGACAAGATAGAAGTCATCACCAATCCCTCTGCAAAGTTTGAAGCGGCGGCATCAGGCGGTATCATCAATGTAGTGATGAAGCGCAATGTAAAGCCGGGATACAATGGCATAGTCAATGCCAACATCGCTACTAACTATGGCTACAACGGAATGGCTATGCTCAACCTCCGCGAGAAGAAATTTGGCGTGCAGGTGATGTATACCGTGAATGGCAGCACTAATAAAACAAAGGGTGTCAATAATACTACCTACCTCGATGCATTCAATGAGACTGCGGGTACTGTCAATCAGGATATATACACTACGAATAGGCGTCTCTTTCAGGTGGCCCGCGTAGGCCTTGATTTCTATATCAATAACCGCAATACGCTGAGCCTGTCTGAGAATGGTGTCTTCGGCAATTTTGATAACTCAGACGATATCAATATCAATAGAGATCTGTCAGGAGTCACTACCACGGGCTCACAGATCAATACACAGAACAACCATTTCCGCAATTTCACTACCGACCTCAACTTTAAGCATACCTATCCCAAAGAAGGGAAGGAATATACGCTCGATATACAGTACAACCACTCCAGTGGCGGTGGTCATTACCTCTACACCACTACTAATTTTTTGCCTAACGGTTCTATCGTGTCATCCTATCCCTCCCATCAATATACTACCGGGGCTCAATCTGCAGATATGATCACTGCACAGTGGGATATCAGTCTACCCATCCGTACCAATATGAAGATCGAGACCGGTCTCCGGAGCAACTATAAGCTGACTAATACCAATAGCAATGTCTCTAATGATACATCTCTCGCAGATGGCTCGTTGAGCGCAGCATGGTTTAACCTGCCACTGAGCAATAACTACCGCATAGATGATCTGGTAAATGGCGCCTACATCACTTTTAGCCATCAGGTCAAGGCTTTTTCGTATCAGCTGGGTTTCCGCGCAGAGCAGGTGTACTACAAGGGGACCTCTCAGCTGAACGGGGATTCGTCCTTCTCCTACCAGTATCCATCAGATGCCAAGAGCATCACGAAGATGCTTTTTCCGAGTCTCAATATTTCACAGAAATGGGGTAATAAGCATGAACTCCAGTTCAATGTAGCACGTAAGGTAAACCGGCCAAACTTCTTCCAGATCGCGCCATTCATCTTCTCCAGCAATGCTACTACTGTACAGCGCGGTAATCCAAGCCTGCAGCCGGAGTTTATCAATCAGGGCGAGCTGAATTACAATCTGGTAGAGACCAAAGTCAACTGGCTGAGTTCGGTCTATGGACGCTATGTACAGCAGCCCATCACTAATCTGACCTACCCGCTGGCGGGATCGCAGAATGTTTTTGTCAGCACCTTTGCCAATGGCTCACATAGCATGACCGGTGGCTGGGAGAATACTCTGAAAATATATCCGGTCAAGAAACTCGATCTGACCCTGACCGGTAATGTGTATTATACCGAGATATCAGGCAATACCGGAGAAACCAACCTGACCAACTCCGGCTGGAGCTGGCTGGCCAAGGCGATGATCAATTATAAATTTCCGATGGACTTTGCTGCACAGGTCAACGGCACGTATGAAGCGCCACGGATTCTACCACAGGGTCGTACCACACCTATGTACTTCTTTGACCTGTCTCTCAGCAAAGACTTCATGGGCTTTATCACGCTCAACTTTACGGTAAGTGATGTGCTCAACTCCCGTACGCATGGCTCCGATATCTACCAGGCCACTACACTGGATGGCACTAGCTATATATCAGGTTTCAGCCAGCACTCTACCCGCCGTCGTGACCAGCGCTTTGCCCGCCTGGGTATCAGCTTCAAGTTTGGCAAGATGGATGCTTCATTCTTTAAGAAGAAGAAGGCTGCAGTGCCGCAGGGTGGAGGAGAGGATATGGGCTTCTAAGAGATTTTTAGAAGCAAGAACTAAGAGTAAGATTCAAGGCGGATGCCGCTATAGACACGTAGCCCGCATGCCTTGTTTCTGGTCTTTTGGTTCTCGGCTCTTGTTTCTTGGTTCTTGTTTCTCGATTCTTCTTAATATTGTGCTGTCAATCAATACAGCATGTCCCAGCGCTTTGCTACGATCATATCGTACCTGTTTCATCCGTTGCTTTTTGCTACCTACGGTGCGGCCTTTATCGTAGCAGTCAATCCGCACCTCTTCGCAGAGTACCACCTCAAAGCACAGATCCTATGGATCATCATCACCTTCATATTCACCTTTATGACGCCGGTCATCCTGATCGGTATGATGAAGCGGCTGGAGCTGATCACCGACTATCAGATGACCAACCCGCAGGAGCGTATCATTCCTTACATACTCACTGCTACACTGTATCTCTGGACCTATCGCCTTTTTCGCCCTACTACGCAGGCCACGGCTTTTACCAATCAGCTCATATCGCTCATGATGCTCGGAGCATCAGTAGCCATCTTTATCGGTTTTTTTATCAATATCTTTCGCAAGATCAGCATCCACGCCATAGGCATGGGGTGTATGCTCGGACTAGTACTGGTCATGATGCAGGTGTCGGACTATGATCTCAAGTTAGTCTTCGTAGGTGTCATCATGCTGGGCGGTCTGGTAGGCAGTGCGCGCCTCGCGCTGGATGCACATCAGCAGGCTGAGGTATACGCAGGCTACCTGGTCGGTTTTATAGGGATGTTTTTTTCTTTTACTTTGATACCTATGCTATTCACTTCATAGATTAAACTACAGAGACCATGTACAATTCTCTCCTTTATACGATAGCCGATGGTGTATGTACCATTACGCTCAACAGGCCTGATGTCTACAATGCCTTCAATGAAGAGCTCAGCGCCGAGTTTATAGATGCGCTGAAGAAGTCTGCCAAAGACGACGCTGTGCGTGTAGTGGTCATCACAGGTGCCGGCAAGGCTTTCTGCTCCGGCCAGGATCTTCAGGATGTCAAAAAGTCTGAAGGCAAACGTAGCCTCGGAGACTCGGTGCTACGCCGCTACAATCCGATGATCCTAGGCGTACGTGAGAACCCCAAGCCCGTGGTCTGCCGCCTGAATGGCGTAGCTGCTGGAGCCGGTGCCTCTCTGGCCATGGCCTGTGATATAGTCGTAGCATCTGAGGCAGCCTCTCTCGTGCAGGCTTTCGCCAATATAGGCCTGGTACTGGATTCCGGCTCCTCATTTTTCCTACCGGGTCTGATAGGTTATAATAAGGCATTTGAGCTCTGCACACTGGGTTCTAAGGTCACTGCAAAGGAGGCTTTCGATCTCGGTATCATCAATAAGCTGGTAGCACCGGAGGAACTGGACGCTGCAGTCAAGGCATACACCGACCGCTACGCTACCGCAGCACCCAAGTCTATGGCTATCATCAAGAAGATGCTGAATAAGGGCCTCACGGCCAATCTCCGCGAGATGCTCCAGTATGAGGCATACAGCCAGGAGATAGCCGGCAGCACTGAAGACTACAAGGAAGGTGTCACCGCATTTGTAGAAAAACGTAAGGCAGTATTCCGGGGTAAGTAAAAACTATACTATGAAGCGTAAAATTTTTCTTTTCACAGTACTGATGGTGTCCGCATTGAGTATGTCAGCTACGCACCATGTGCGCGACACAGCCTCTATCAAACCTTTTCATCGCTTCTATATCAGCTGGGGATATGTCAAGGCCTGGTACTCTACGTCTGATATCTACTTCAAAGGTGCCTTCAATGGCAATAGCTATAACTTTGTAGTGACCAATGCCATCGCGCATGACAGGCCTGACATGCATGCTATCTTTCCGCAGGTCACCGTACCGCAATATGTATATCGTATCGGCTATTTCTTTGATAAAAAACGCGAATGGGCCATTGAGTTCAATTTTGATCATACCAAATACATCGTAGACAACTATCGTACGGCCCACGTCAGCGGTACGATCAATGGGCAGACCGTCAATGGTGATAAGGTGCTGGACCCAAATGCATTTCTGCACTTTGAGCATACCAATGGCGCTAACTTTTACCTCATCAATGGTGTGCGCCGCCTCGAGATGTGGAAGAGCCGCCGCCACCGCTTCCGGCTGAATGATATGGTCAAACTGGGTGTGGGCTGGATGATCCCCAAGAGCGACGTGACCCTCTTTGGCCAGCGGTTGGATAATAAGTTTCACGTGGCAGGCTATATGTTTGGCCTGGAAAATTCCCTGCGTCTCAATCTTGGCCGCTGGTTTTTCATAGAGCCATCTATCAAAGGCTGCTTCGTAGACTATCGTGATGTACTGACCGTACAGGGCGGCAAGGCGCATCATTGCTTCTGGGCCTTTGAGGCTATGGGTACCTTCGGTGTTACCTTCCTCTGAGGTATTAATATTTTGTTAACTGATAAACTTACCGCACCTTTGAGATAGCCCGTCAGTGGCAAGTTTTCAGCCCCAAAGCAGATCAGATGCAGATCAGAAAAGTAGAGACTCGTGCGGATGTAGATGCATTCCATCAGCTGCCCTTCACTATCAATCAGGGAGACCCAAACTGGATCGCGCCGCTCAGGCAGGATGTAGAGAAGGTCTTTGACCCGAAGAAGAATAAGTACTTCACGCACGGCGAGTGCATCCGTTGGTTGCTTACAGATGGCAGCGGCACGGTCATAGGTCGCATAGCAGCTTTCATCAATAAGGATAATGCCTATACTGAAGATCAGCCTACGGGTGGCTGTGGCTTCTTTGAGTGTATCAATGATCAGGCAGCCGCTTTCAAACTATTTGACACAGCCAAGGCCTGGCTGCAGGAGCGCGGCATGGAGGCCATGGACGGCCCGGTCAATTTTGGCGAGCGCAATGCCTTCTGGGGGCTGCTGGTAGAGGGTTTCACAGAGCCCACCTATCAGATGAACTACAACCCGCAGTACTATATCGGTTTCTTTGAGGCTTATGGATTTAAGGATTATTTTCGTCAGTTGTCTTTCGGGCTGCCGGTAGAGATGGACCGCCCGGAGAAGTATAATGTCTTCTATGAGCGCCTGCTGCGGCAAGGCTATCACTTCGAGCATGCGAAGAAGAATAACCTTGAGAAGTATGCGGAAGATTTCCGCACGATCTACAATCAGGGCTGGCACAACTTTCACAACTTTCACGAGATGTCAAAGGAGCAGAGCCTCCAGCTCATGAATAGTATGAAGCCCGTCATGCTGGACTACCTCCTATGGTTTGGCTATCACAATGGTGAGCCTGTCGCCATGTTCATCATGCTGCCTGAGCTCAATCAGTGGTTCAAGCACATTCATGGCAACCTCAATATCTGGGGCATGCTGAAGTTCCTTTACTACAAGACCTTTGGCCACAATGACCGCATCTTTGGTATCGTATTCGGCGTGGTGCCCAAGCATCAGCGCAAAGGGGTTGAGGCCGGCATCGTAATGGCTGCTGATAAGGTAGTGCGCCCCAAAGGCCGCTGGAAGTGGATAGAGCTGACCTGGATAGCCGACTTCAATCCCAAGATGGTCCACACCTGCGAGACCATAGGCGGGAAGGTCATGAAAGTACACGTCACGTACCGGAAGCTATTTGATGAGAATAAGCCATTCCACCGCCATCCGATTGTGGAGTGATACAATTTCCGGGTTAACTTATATTTGAATTATCACGCATATTATGGCAGGGAGCCGCACTTTTCCACCCCTCACTGAAAAACCGTAATCTTGCAGACTCATTTTAATAAATGGCGCAAGCATTAGCAAAACCGGCAGAGGAGAAGAAAGTCCTCAATACGCTCGGCTCATTCACTCGTGATGAGCTGGTGCGCTTTCGCGACTATGTGATCGGCTCCTATCTAGGCAATAAGGGGCCACTGCTCGAGTTTCTGGATGTGCTGCTGCCCATGATCAGTGATGGTCAGAAGCCTACGGCCACACAGGTCATCAAACTGCTGGTCAAGACCGCCCGCCTCAGCACCGCCACCTATCGCAGTCTCTTCCTGGACCTGACCAAGATGATCCAGGCCTTTATCCAGAGCGAAGGCTATAACAAGAAGCCCGAGAAGGCTGTGACAGACCTGCTCAAGGCTGTAGACGCCCGCCGGCTCAATAAGCTCTTTGATATCAACCTCTCGCTGGCGCGCAAGATACAGTCCAATATATCCAACCGCAGTGCTGACTATTACCTCAAGGAGTTTGCCGTAGATACGGAGATCAATCTGCACAAGGCACTGGCCGAGTACAAGGAGCTCGATACCCCGGCCCAGCTCATGGAGCGGCTGGATACATTCTACCTGACCAATAAGCTGCGCTACGCCTGCGCCGCCAGGCATCACAAGAAGAAGCACAAGAAAGGAGAGGAGCCTGCTCTGCTAGAGGAGGTCCTCGCACTGGCTGACACCGGCCGCTATGACGCGGTGCCCCCGGTCATAGTCTATGCCACTATCCTGCGCATGCTCACAGAGCAGGATGCAGAGCCACACTTTGACAGTCTCAAAGTGCTGCTCAAAAAGCATCAGGCAGACCTGGATGATGTGATTCTCCGTGATGCATACGTATTTGCTATCAACTACTGTGTGGCGCATATCAATCGTGGTGGCATGAATCGCCTCAAGGATGTCTATGAACTTTACCAGATAGCCCTCGACCGCCACTTCCTCTATGATGAGAATGAGCTCTCGCCATGGGATATATCAAACCTCATGGCCCTGGGCATACAGCTGCGGGATACCAACTGGTCCGAGAAACTAATAGAGGTCTACAAAGAGCGTGTGCCTACAGCCGGGCAGAAGATGAACGTCCTCACCTTTAATATGGCCAAGATGTACTTCTTTGGCGGCAGGTACAAGGACGTCTTGCAGCTGCTGGAGGGTGTACACAGCGATGAGCTGATGTATGCACTCGGCGCTACTGCACTCCTCATCAAGACCTACTATGAGATGGGCGACAAAGAGGCTCTGCAGCAGCACCTGGCCAATTTCAAATCAAATCTCAAGCGCCGCAAAAAGATAGATGAAGCAGAGCGCAAGAGCTATCTCTCCTTTGTAGAGTATACGCAGCTGCTATCCCAGACACCACGCCGTAGCAAGGCTGCCATGCGTGAGCTGAAGCAGTCCCTCGCCAATCATCCCGAGACAGCCGAGTACGAGTGGCTGATGGAGAAGATCAGCTAAAAAGACTTATCGAACCCAAATGGTTCTTCCCTCTCCTTGGGAGAGGGAAGATGCCGAAGGCAGATGGGTGAGGTGTTTATGGTTTCAGCTTGCCGCCAAATGAGCGCGGGAATGGGATCGTCTCACGTATGTGCTGCAGGCCGCAGATCCATGCTACGAGGCGCTCCAGGCCGAGGCCAAAGCCTGAGTGAGGCACATTGCCATAGCGGCGCAGGTCCAGGTACCACTCAAATACGTCCATCGGCAGCTTGTGCTCTTCTATCTTGCCTATCAGCTTCTCGATATTGGTCTCACGCTCGCCACCGCCTACTACCTCACCGTAGCCCTCCGGTGCCAGCAGGTCTACACCCTTGGCGTAGCCCAGGTCATTCTCATCTTCTTTCATGTAGAATGCCTTCACATCGCGGGGCCAGTTGTACACCATGATAGGCTGGCCAAAGAGGCGTGTCAGCACCGTCTCATCACTGCCGCCAAAGTCATCACCGCGCTTGAAGTTCTTAGCGCTGTTGAGCCACTGCGGTATGTTGCCTGCCTTTTCATTCAGGTCACTGATCTCATTCTTCAGCCCGTCTATCTTATTCTGGTTAAAGTTCTTCTCACCCTTGGTCAGCGTGCCGCCGGCTATCTTGGCCTCGCGCTCATCTATGTCTTTCTGCTTGGCAGCTACCGCTTCCTGTATAGACTTTAGGTCTTCTTCCAGTATCTGGATAGAGGTCTTGCCGTTATAATCTTTCAGACCCTGTATGTAGTCTACAGCCAGCTCGTACTTCATACGGATAAAAGGCTGGCGCACCCGCTCCAGATAGGTGGTATCGCGCTCCAGTACTTCTATCTCCAGTTTATTCTGGTCCAGCACCTGAGTCACTACATAGCGCACGAAGTCTTCTATCAGGTCCATGTCCATCTCCAGATCATAAAATGCCATCTCAGGCTCTATCATCCAGAACTCAGAAAGATGCCTGCGTGTCTTAGACTTCTCTGCGCGGAAGGTAGGCCCGAATGTATAGATCAGGCCTTGTGCAAATGCCATGGCCTCACCGTAGAGCTGGCCTGACTGGGAGAGATAGGCCGGGTCGCCGTAGAAGTCTGTCTCAAACAGGGTAGTGGTGCCCTCTGCAGCATTACCCGTAAAGATCGGCGCATCCATCTGCACAAAACCACGCTCCTGAAAGAATTTATGGATAGAGTAGATGATCGTATTGCGCACACGCATGATAGCCCACTGCCTACGCGAGCGCAGCCACAGGTGCCGGTTATCCATCAGAAACTCTACACCGTGATCCTTAGGCGTGATAGGATAGTCTGTAGCCAGGCTATATACTGTCAGGGCCGTGGCCTGCAGCTCATAGCCGCCAAATTGTTTTTCGTCTTTGCGCACAGTACCGGTGATCTCAAAGGCGCTCTCCTGCGTCAGCTTCTTGGCCGTCTCAAATACCTCTTCGCCTACATTATTTATATCGACAATACACTGGATAAATCCGGTGCCATCCCTCATCACGAGGAATACAATGGTCTTCGAATCACGCTTCTGTGACAGCCATCCTTTGAGTGTCACTTCTTTACCTTCGTGCTTGCCTAAATCTTTAATATAAGTATGTGCCATAACGCCGTGAATATAGCAAAATAGCCGCAGAGGCTATAGATGTTATAGATTATAAGAATTCAATAATGAAATAATATGAGATGTAAGAAGATTGGCCGAGACAATCGGCGTGTTTAGAAAATGTACTTCTGCTGACCCTAAAAATCTGGGATCCTACCGAAATCAAAAAAGCAAAAATTGCCTTTGGCACCATTATCGCAAACCTGTCGGCACTAATTCTTTAACCAAAAACATTTCAAGCATGAAAAGCATGAAAAACCTCGCAATGGCCGCAGTGGCGGTACTTTTTACAATGGGCGCTATCGCACAGACAGAAGGCGCTAAGCAGTCTGGCGAAAAGGCTCCTGCCTCTCAGGAGTCTAAGAAGGCAGAAGCGCCTGCGGGCACTGTAGCCAAACCGGCCACAGACCACGCAGCTGCTACTGATACGACAAAGGCTCCTAAATAGTAGCTTAGGTTGTAGCGAGTAATGTAAGGAGCTCCCGGTTTCTGGGCGGTAGCTCCTTACTTATTTTTGTCAGGGGCTACCGAGAGGTGGGGTAAGTTCGCCATTGGCACTAAATTGGATGCAAAGGTGCTATTGATCAAAAAAAATCAGTAGTATGAAAATTTTAAGAAATGTAATGCTCGCCATGGCGGCACTCTTCGTATCAGTAGTAGACTATGCTCAGGCAGATACTACTACATCTACTTCCAAGACCAGACACCACGAGATGAAGGAAAAGACAAAGACTACCACGCATGCCGATAGCTCTACCCGCACTGTGACCAAATCAAAACCGACACACAAAGTGGTAAAGGCCGACTCCACCCGCGGCAAATAAACGCGCTTCTCTCTAAAACAATAACGCNNGCGTTATTGTTTTAGAGAGAAGCGGAAATTACGCCTTGTGCATCTTAGACTTTGCCAGCAGAAAGAGTACGGTGGATTCATTGAGCAGCATCCAGTAGCTGCCTATGTCAGATATAGCTTTGGTAAAGGTGTCAAACTCTACAGGTTTTACCACGTAGCTATTCACGCCGAGCATGTAGCTGGTCACCAGGTCAGAGTCCTCGCGCGAGGAGCTCAGTATCACGATAGGGATCGTCTTGGTCCGGTCGTCTGCTTTGATGCGGCGCAGCACCTCTAGTCCGCCTATCTTAGGCATATTCAGGTCCAGCAGTATCATGCGGGGCGTATTGTCGGGATTGCGCTCTGCATAGTTGCCCTTGGCAAAAATGAAGTCGAGCGCCTCGGCACCGTCATCTACATGATAGATGTTGTTAGAGATATTTTGCTCCTCCAGGCTCATGAGCGTGAGCCGCGCTTCATATGGGTTGTCCTCTACCAGCAGGATGTCTACTTGTTGATTGTCCATGATCTGAAAATTTTAAAATATTAGTTAGGTAATGTGAAATAAAATGTGGCCCCCTCATCTATCTGGCTGTCTGCCCACACCTTCCCCCGGTGCTTGGTGATGATCCGCTGCACCAGCGCCAGTCCTACGCCGGTACCTTCATACTCCGTCACCTTGTGCAGCCGCTGGAATACGGCAAAAAGCTTATCATAAAATTCCATGTTGAATCCCGCTCCGTTATCCTTCACATAGTAGGTGTTCATCCCGTTGCGGTGAGAGGTGCCTATCTCTATGATCGGGCTTTCTTTCTTGCGTGAGTACTTCACTGCATTAGATATCAGGTTGGTCCATACCTGCCGCATCAGTATCGGATCGCATTTGGCATCGGCCAGGTCATTGATGCGTATCTCAGGTACGGCATATTGATCACTGTTTTGCAGGTCTTTGATCACGCTCTGCACCAGGTCGCGCATCTCTACCTGGCGCACCTCTATAGCGGCCCTGCCCAGGCGTGAGAAGTCCAGCAGGTCGTCTATCAGCTGGCCCATCTGCGCAGCATTCTTCATGATGATATGGAGATTTTCAAAAGACACCTTGCTGATCTTGGCCTCTTCCATTTTTAGTACCATCCGGCTAAATCCGTTGATCACACGCAGCGGCGCGCGCAGGTCATGCGCTACAGAGTAGCTGAATGCTTCCAGTTCCTTATTGACGGATTCCAGTTGGGCTGTGCGGTCCCGCACTTTGGTCTCCAGAGACTCATTCAGTGCACGTATCTCAGCCTCGGCCTGCAGCAGTTGTTCCTTTTTACGCTCCTCCTCCTGTAGCCGGCCTATCTCATAGCTCTGCTCTATATGCCTCCGGCTGAAAGCCCGGAACTGGTATGCCCACAGCCCGCAGATAAAGAAGATCACACAGGCCAGCAAAGCGTGGATGATAAAAGCCTCCAGGCTCATGTACTCCAGCTGGGTGAAGTATACCCTGTCCACACCCGAGTACTGCAGATAGGCAAATAGTGCATGATGCACTATCACGACGATAGCCAGAGGTATCTGCAGCCTCCAGTTTTGATAGGTGATCAGCATAGCACTGCCTATGAAAGCAATGAAGTGCATCTCAAACATACCATGCATCTGGTAGATATACTGCGCCATAAAGATCCCGAATACAGCAGCTAATACATACTGGTACAGGTCTGACTCAGGCAGCAATAGTTTGGTGGAATAGTATGCGGCCAGACACAGGCTACCCACGCTGAGTGCCACCAGCCATGTATCATAAAAGGTGGCTAGTAGCAACCCGCAGGTAAAGAAGCCGACCAGAAAGAAATTGATCGTGTAGTCAGATTTGTTTTTGACATCTGCGGCAAAGTCTTTTACGCTGGAAGCTTGGATAGTAGATGATGCGAGTATCATGAGGTGGATTTATCGGGTGCAATAAGGTAGCTGGCAGCCATACGCTGTCAGTGCAAATTGATTGAAGGTCGGCCGGGAGATATGGAGCATCATAGAGTCTATAGCCATACGTGCATAGTCGCTGCGTGTATCAGTGCAGTAGCGACTGCGGTTATAGTTGCCCCGATAGTATAGGCGGCTATCCGCCGTCAGCAGTGCTGCCTGCGGGGTAGAATAAACACCGCACGCAGCAGCGATGGTCGTATCAGTCAGCACTGGTACTTTGAAGTCATACTTGCGCTGTATATCCTCCGGGTCATGCTGCGTGGTAGTATTGATCAGCACTATGGCAAAGGTCATCTTATCACCATATTTCCGCACGAGCGAGTTGAAGTGTGGCGCGTTAAACCTCGAGCAAGGGCACTCCGGATTGAAAAAGTGAATAAACAAGGGTTTGCCGGTCTCTGTGCGTATCTTTCCTGCCAGATCGATGTGTGCTCCTGGTGCTACTGAGCGGTAACAGGCAGGTACCGGAGTGGGCAGTGAATACTTCCACTCCTGCTGCCAGAATACTACGCAGATCCCTGATAATATCAGAAGCAGCCAACTCAGGACAAATACCTTTCTCATCGTGGGGTTTTAATTTTCAATGACACAAAGGCGTACGCCATAGCGGTAGGGATGTTGCGAAATACAACACAGGCAGGTAGAGTACAGTGGCTGTATTGTACGCTACAATGCGACTGGTGATGCCACCGCAAAAAGTGACGGAGAATGGCGTTTTTTTTTCGGCCAACGCGAAATGGCTTGCCGCAAATGGAAAGCCATTTGGGTAATCATTGTAAGATCAGTGATGCTTGAAATACTGAATATCGCGCTCGTGCTTCTGAGCAGCGGCCAGTGAGTCAAATGTACCCAGGTTCTTACGCTTGTGTGTCTTCGGATCCACCTTGCGGCTATAGATGCGGTATTGTCCGGATTTTAATTTGCGTATCATGGTGTTTATTTTTACATGAAATCAGTATCACAAAGTATGTGCCCTGAATGGGTGTAGTCCTTGCTGAAGCTCAGATAATTTTGTTTTATTTATGTAAAGGTAAGCTGTGGAAATAATAGGAACTAAGATCAAGCTGCGGGCATATACGAAAGATGACTATGACACTCTCCGCCATTGGCTCAAAGGCGATCAGGAGTGGAAGAAATATGACGGCCCCTATTATCGCAAACCGACAGATGAAGAAGTAGAAGTATCTATAGTAAAGCAGATAGAGCGGGATAAGATCACCAGAGATGCTCCATATTCACTGGCCATCGCAGAGATACATACAGATATAATCATCGGGGAGGTGACGCGCTACTGGATATGCCGGGAGACCAAATGGGTGGCGGTAGGCATCCTCATCTATGATCCGGCGCTATGGGGGCGCGGCTATGCTACGGAAGCGCTGGGCATGTGGAGCGATTTTCTTTTTGATAAAATGCCCGATAGCTGGCGCTTCGATCTTGAGACATGGTCGGGCAATATAGGCATGATGCGCGTAGCTGAGAAGATCGGCTATAAACTCGAAGGCAGATTCACGAATGCGAGAAAGGTAAATGGTAAATTTTACGATAGTGTGAGATATGGCAAGTGGCGGGAATAAGGAGAACAACAATTGCCAAAAAGAAGAGTGGAATGTGCTTGTAAGTGATATAAGGGGAGAGTGCTGTCTGACATCTTTTAAGATTCCGCTTTTAACGAGTAACTTGCACCCATGCACAAAGCAGGTTTCGTCAATATCGTAGGACTGCCAAACGTAGGCAAATCTACCCTCATGAATGCGCTGGTAGGGGAGCGGCTGTCTATCATTTCGCCGAAGGCGCAGACCACACGCCACCGCATCATCGGTATCGTCAATGAGCCGGGCTACCAGATCGTTTTCTCCGACACTCCCGGCTATGTCAATGAGCCTGGTTATGCCCTGCATCGCACTATGAATACATATGTGCACCAGAGCTTTGAAGATGCAGATGTCCTCTTTCTCATCACTGACAAATACCAGAAGATAGAAGAACAGGCTTTCCTCATCAGCCAGCTCAGCCAGACCAAAGTAGCCGTAGTGGTTGTATTTAATAAACTCGACCTCTGCCGCGAGGGTGAACTGGAGGAGTGGCAGGTGCGCTGGAAGCAAGAGCTGCCTATGGCTAACTTCGTACCCATCTCTGCCAAGGACGGCACCAACATAGACAAACTCATTGAGTTTGTAGTCAGGAACCTGCCGGAGTCTGAGGCCTATTATGACAAAGATTCCCTGACAGACCGCCATATCCGCTATTTTGTCTCCGAGATCGTGCGCGAAAAGATCTTTCTCAACTATCAGAAAGAGATACCCTACTCCTGCCAGGTAGTCTGCGAGGAGTATAAGGAAGCCGATGATATGGACCGCATCCGCTGTACCATCTTCGTAGAGCGTGAGTCTCAAAAGAACATTGTAATAGGCAAAGGCGGCTCATCTCTCAATAAGGTCGGCACCGAGGCACGCCTTGCTATAGAGGAGTTCGTAGGCAAAAAGGTTTTCCTCGGCCTCTTCGTGAAAGTCAAACCTAACTGGCGGAATAATGACCAGACGCTGCGGTCTTTCGGTTTTGAGAAGACTAGCGATTAGTGTTTAACCGCAAAAGCGCGAAACCGTAAAAGATAAAATGCGGATCAAATCATTGATATTAAAGGGCCGCTCTGAATCCAGTGCGGCCCTTTAAACTACTTCCAATTGTTTTGCGTTTCCGCCTTTGCGGTGAATAAATTAAACAGCCTCCCTACGACGGCCAGCGATTTTCATGATACCTACGAAGAGTACTGGTACCACAAAGATCGCGAGTGTAGTAGCCGTGAGCATACCGCCAAACACGGTCCAGCCGATGGTCTTTCTCGCCTCTGCGCCTGCACCCGTAGCGAATGCCAGCGGCAGTACACCAAAGATAAAGGCCAGTGAGGTCATCACGATAGGACGCAGACGCAGCTTGACTGCCTCGAGCGTAGACTCCAGTATGTCATGGCCGTCATCTACACGCTCCTTGGCAAACTCCACGATCAGGATCGCATTCTTGGCTGCCAGGCCTATGAGGGTGATGAGGCCGATCTGTGCATAGACGTTATTGCTCAGAGATGGTATAAAGGTCAGCGTGAGGATAGAGCCAAACGCACCTATAGGCACGGCAAAGATCACCGAGAACGGTACCGCCCAGCTCTCATACAGCGCAGCCAGGAAGAGGAATACAAATGCCAGCGACAGCGCAAAGATGTAGATCGAACTGCTACCCGCCGATATCTCCTCTCTGGTCAGGCCGGAAAACTCGTAGCCATACCCTGTAGGTAGCGTCTTGGCTGCTACTTCCTGCAGCGCCTTGATAGCCTGGCCGGAGCTGTAGCCCGGTGCCGGATCACCATTGATCTCTATAGAGGGATAGATATTGTAGTGCGAGATCATGGCCGGCTGCTCTACTACTGTCGCAGTGGTCAGGGTGCTGAGCGGGATCATATTGCCCTCACTGTTGCGTACATAATATTTGCCTAGCTCCTCCAGGTCGCCGCGATAGGTCGAGTCGGCCTGTGCCATCACGCGGAAGTTACGCCCGTAGATGTTGAAGTCATTGATATACGAGCTGCCGAGCAGGGTAGACATGGTGCCATACACATCTGCTATGCTTACGCCCATCTTCTTAGCTTTATCACGGTCTACGTTGATACGATAGCCCGGCGTACGGGCGTTGTAGAAAGTATACGCCATCGCTATCTCAGGGCGCTTGCGCAGCTCACCGAGAAAGTCATTGCCTACCTTTTCAAACTGCTTCATATCATCGGTACTCTCCCGCTTCTCCAGCTCAAAGGTGAAACCACCCGTGCTGCCCAGGCCCTGTATGGCCGGCGGTGCTATGGCAAAGGTCGTGGCCTCCTTGATAGAAGAGAGCTTGGCCTGTACCTGGCCCACGATGGCGTTGAGCTCTTCAGCCTTGCCCTTACGCTCGTCCCACGGCTTGAAGAGGACGAAGATCGTACCGGAGTTAGACTTTGCAGATTGTGATACGGCGTTGAAACCCGCTATGGCGCCTGTATTCTTGATAGATGGTATGGACTTCAGGCTGTCTATCATCTTGTGTATCGTGATCATGTTGCGCGCGATAGAGGTGCCTTCCGGCATTTCATATGCTACGAACATGTATCCCTGGTCCTCTGTAGGGATAAAGCCAGTCGGCTTAGACTTGAAGAGGAATCCCAGGCCTACAAAGAGGCAGACCATCATGATCAGTACATAAGGTGTCTTTTTGATCCAAAGCGCTACACCGCGGCCGTATGAGTTGGTCACACGGTTAAACCAATTATTGAAAGCATCAAAGAAACGGTCAAGGATGTTCTTCTTGTTGGGGTCGTGAGCCTTGAGCAGGAGTGTACACAGCGCGGGTGTCAGCGACAGCGCCACAAATGCCGAGATCAATACGGAGATAGCAATGGTGATCGCAAACTGCTGGTACAGACGGCCCGTAATACCAGGGATAAAACCCACCGGCACGAATACCGCCGCCAGGATCAGCGCGATGGCGATCACCGGGCCAGAGATGGATTTCATGGCCTTGATAGTGGCGTCTTTGGGCGAAAGCCCCTCAGCATCTATATAGTGCTGCACAGCCTCTACCACTACGATCGCATCATCCACCACGATACCTATGGCGAGTATCATACCGAAGAGGGTCAGCGTATTGATAGAAAAGCCCAGTGGCGTGAAGAGTGCAAAGGTGCCGATCAGCGATACCGGTATGGCCAGTACAGGGATCAGCGTCGCACGCCAGTTTTGCAGAAAGAGGAACACGACGATCACTACCAGCAGCAGTGCCTCGAGGAAAGTCGTGAGTACTTCCTCTATAGAGGCACTTACCACAGATACCGTTTCGTACGGCACGAGATAGTCCACATCCTTAGGGAAAGTCTTCTTCATCTGTTCTACCGCCTTGTTCACACCCTCATATGTCTGGAGCGCATTGGCCCCCGGTGCCTGGAAGATGAGCAGGAAGGCCGCATCCTTGCCATTTACATAAGCGTGGTTGCCGTAGTTAAACTTGCCTAGCTCTACACGCGCTACATCTTTGAGATAGGTCACAGCACCTGTCTGAGGGTTGGAGCGCACGATGATCTTTTCAAATTCTTCTACCTTGTTCAGGCGGCTATTGGTAAATACTGAATACTCAAACGCCTGGGCGGCTGGCTGTGGCGAGCCACCGATAGAGCCGGCCGCCACCTGCAGGTTCTGCTCCTGCAGCGAGCCCAGTACATCATTCACTGTCATATTGAGTGCTGCCAGTTTGCCGGGGTCCATCCAGATACGCATGCCAAAGTCATCGCCAAAAGACTGGATATCACCCACGCCTTTTACGCGCAGGAGGGCATCCTTCATATAGATGTTACAGTAGTTGCCCAGGAAGGTCGCATCATGCGTACCATTAGGTGAAAAGAGTGCTACCACCATCATGATGGAGGGGTTACGCTTGCGGGTGGTCAGACCGAGGCGCTTCACTGCATCCGGCAGAGTTGGTTCGGCCACGCTGACACGGTTCTGTACGTCCAGGGTAGAGATATCGATATTGGTCCCTACGTCAAAGGTAGCACTGATATTTGAGCGGCCATCGCTCGTACTCGTGCTGGAGATGTAGGACATGCCGGGCGATCCATTGACCTGTGTCTCTATAGCGGTAGTAGTGGTCTGCTCTACTGTACTGGCGTCAGCGCCGGTATAGTTGCCCGCTATAGATACCACCGGCGGTGTGATGTCAGGATACTGTGCCACCGGCAGGTTGATAAGGGATATGAGGCCTACCGCCACTATCACTATGGATATGACCATAGACGTGACGGGCCTTTTGATAAATATATCTGCGATCATTATTTCTTTCTTTTTGGGTTTAACCTCACCCATCTGCCTTCGGCATCTTCCCTCTCCCAAGGAGAGGGAAGAACCTATCGGGTAAATGAGGCTATAATATTATTTTTTATGAGCAGCGGGAGCGGCAGCCGGGGCGCCTGTCTGTAGCACAGAACCTTCGTGTACTTTCTGTACGCCGTCTGTCACTATAGACTCACCTTCTTTCAGGCCGTCTTTTACGATCACATCAGTGCCGATCTGTGTACCCAGGTGTACCTTGCGCTGAGAGGCTTTGCCTCCATCCGCTACGTAGACAAAGTACTCGCCCAGCTGCTCTGTCACCGCCTTGTACGGTATCAGCACCACCGGCTGCGGAGAGGCATTGGCCACCAGTACATCACAGTTCATACCGGCGCGCAGGAGCCTTTCTTTATTGGAAAACTCCAGCCTCACTTTCAGCGTGCCGGTCTGCGGGTCTACAGCACGGTCCAGGAAGTTGATCTTGCCGTGGTGAGGGTAGATGTCCGTTTTGCCGAGGGCAATAGAGAATGTAGTATCAGTGTTTTTAGCTGCTTGCTCTAGCTTCGCAAACCGATAGATCTCCTTCTGGTCTACTGCGAAGTCTACCGCTATCGGGTCATCAGTAGAAACTGTATTCAGCAGGGTGACACCGGCAGTGACAGCCGCGCCTACCTTCACCTGTGAGATGCCTATCGTACCATCAAAGGGAGCTGTGATGGTCGTATATTTCACACTGGTCTGTACACCGCGTACGGCTGCTTTGGCAGCTTCTACCTGCTTCTTCGCGGCAGCGAGGGCAGCGTCAGCATAGTCTACCTGCTGCTGTGCTATCGCATCTTCTTTGGCCAGGTTGTGATAGCGCTCTGCGTCTTGCTGTGCTTTGAGCAGGTTGGTCTCCTGCACATTGACATTGGCCTGGGCCTGCTCATAGTTGGCCGCGTAGAGCTGTGCGTCTATGCTATAGAGCTGCTGGCCCTTGCGCACATGGTCGCCGTCCTTGAAGTAGATCGCTGTCACAAAGCCGCTCACCTGAGCGCGCAGTTCGATCTGATTTAGCGCTACTACCGTACCGGGATAGCTCTCGGTATATGAGGCAGGTTGCAGTTTCACCGGCGCAGTGCTCACCGCTACAGGTGCATTGGGGTCCCAGCCACCTTGCTGGCCCTTGGTATTGCAGGCCGACATCAGTGACAGGACGAAGGAAAGGATCGCGATCAGGATGATCGCCTGTATCATGTTATATAGATGGTGTCTCATGTTTATATACTGGTTTTAGTGGGTTAGAATTTTAATTGGCCGGAGGCGCGCAGCAGGTCTATCTTGCCGGAGAGGACCTGATACAGCGCGTTGTAGTAGTTGATATGAGCGGCGCGCAGGTCACTCTCTGCGTTCACCACCTCCAGGTAGGTCTTGACACCGGAGCGGTACTGCAGGTCTATGGTGTGGTACACCTGCTGGGCCAGGTCCAGGTTTTCGTGCAGCGCAGTATAGTTGGCCAGGCTGCTCAGGTAGGCGGCCTCTGCCTGTGCGTACTCCGCGTTGATGTTGTTGCGCAGGTCGGTCAGGTCCCAGTCAGTTTTACGCAGCTGCCATTTGGCCTGGCGTACCGCCATGATACGCTTGCCACCACGCACTAGCGGGAATGCTACCGTGAGCCCCGCATAGCTGCTAGGATAGTTCTTGGCATACAGCTCTGAGAACTGATTATTCAGGAAGTTCGCATTGTAGTCTGCATAGCCCGCTATGTTTGGCACAAAGGAGTTCTTCGCGTGGCTCACATTGGCTGCTATCAGCTTGCGCTGTGTCAGGAGGCTCTGGTACTCTATGCGGTTATTGTAGTCTGGGTTTCGCGCTACGTCATAGCTCACCTCGCTCTCCATCTGCAGGCTGTCATACACCACATCCAGTACCGCATCCGTGGGATAGCCCATGATGGCCTTGAGCATCTGCATACGCGCTTTGTACAGCTCTTCATTGCTGCGCTTCAGCGCTTTTGCATTGTTCAGTGCGATGGTAGCGCGCTGCCAGTCGGTCTTGTCTACTATGCCATTGTCATAGCGGCTCTTGCTGTCCTTCACACTGCGCTCCAGACGGGTGATGTCCGCATCGTTCACATCCATCTGCTGACGCGCGAGCAGCACTGCGTAGAAGGCTTTGCTCACATCTGCCACCGCATTGATACGGTAGTTCTCAGTCACCTGGCGGCTGAGCAGTTTGGCACTCTTAGCGCTATTGGCTGCGTAGAGCAGGTCGCCGTTCAGGATATTCTGATTGTAGATCAGCTGGCCGTAGCTCGTGTTCTTATTGCCCAGCTGTATGACCTGACCCATGAACACGGTGGTAGGCAGCTGGAAGTTGTGCTGCACATTATAGTTGAAGTCTATGGCCGGTGCCCAGTCTGCGAGGCGCGTATTGACCTGCGCGCGGGTGATCTGCTCGTCCAGTACCGACTTTTGTATAGCAGGCTGGTGGTGCAGCGTGTACTGGATGATATGCTCCAGTGTGCCGCTCGCCAGCGTACTGTCATCTGCTACCTGCGCCGTACTGAGCGCGGGCCAGAGCAGCCAGCCGGAGAGCGTGAGGAGTAGGGTTAATATGTACTTCATGTATTGTTTAAGGTTTGGTAATGAATGACCAATCAGTCACTCCATGGATGAAAAAAAATTAATTGATCCCTTTCCAGAGAAAGTTGAAGCTCTCGTCGGACCACTTCTTAAAGTGCTTACTCTGCGGCTGTCCGAGCAGGTACATAGCCGCCGTGTGAAAGTAGCCCGAGACCATAGCAGCCATCAGCTCTACAGAGCTCGCGGTCACCTCTCCGGCATCGAGGGCCTTGCGCACTATCTCTGTGATCACCGTATGGCGGCTCATCGCTCTCTCCTTGGTCAGCTTGGTGATGGTCGGCGAGGACGAGAACTGCACCATGAACTGCAGCTTGCGCTCATTGAGCTGCTTCCACTCCAGGTTGCGATCCCAGACGTGGCGCAGCTGCGCCTTGAAGGTAGTGTGCTCCCATACACCCTCCTCCAGGTAGCTGGCCAGTTCATCCTTGCACTGCAGGTAGAGCTCATTTACGAGCTCCTCCTTATTCTCAAAGTAGAGGAAGAGCGTCCCTGTGGCCACGCCTGCCTTTTGAGAGATGCTCGCCGTAGAGGTGTCCTGGTAGCATTTCTCACAAAACAGGTCGAGGCAGGCATCCATGATCGCCTTGCGTTTTTCTGTACTCTTATCTGTTGTTGTCTTGACCGGTGCCATATATAAACTGACTAATCAGTCACAAAAGTATGTTGCAACTTTGATTTGTGCAAGGGCGAGGGTGAAATATTTTGTTTGGGGTTGATTGTCAAGGTGGTAATTTAAATCTAGCAGGCCAAATATTTTCTACCGCAGAGATTTCTATGTTACAGAACAAGCTCTGACTGTAATTTAACAGGTGCGTAAGGTTTATTGCTTTTTAGTACAGCAAACATCCTCTTAATCAGCTTGTTTCTAATATTATTGAGCACTAGCATCTTATTATTGCCTTCCTTCACCTTGCGCAGG
>JAFDYN010000012.1 GCA_018267385.1 Bacteroidota bacterium
CGCTGTGTTGATCGTGATACCACGTTCTTTTTCCTCAGGAGCGTTATCTATCGAAGAGTAGTCACGCACCTCAGCGAGGCCCTTCTTTGACAGGACAGTAGTGATCGCAGCAGTAAGGGTAGTCTTACCGTGGTCAACGTGACCGATGGTACCAATGTTTACGTGCGGCTTGTCTTTGATAAATTTCTCTTTAGCCATTGTTATTGTTTTTTAATTGTTGTTTTAAATTCTTTATGTTTTAATAAAATTCCAGCTCCGTATATCTTGCTCCACTATTTATTAAAATGGAGCCGTTGATGAGAATCGAACTCGCGACCTCTTCCTTACCAAGGAAGTGCTCTACCACTGAGCTACAACGGCTTTTCGCACTATCGGCACAGATCTGATCTGTGTCTCCGTTGCTACTGGAGCGGGAGACGAGGTTCGAACCCGCGACCTACAGCTTGGAAGGCTGTCGCTCTACCAGCTGAGCTACTCCCGCATACTAAGCGATGAGCGGAAGATCATTAAAAAAAAGTGTGGGCAGGCGTGGATTCGAACCACGGAACTCCGAAGAGGACAGATTTACAGTCTGTTGTCGTTGGCCACTTGACTACCTACCCGTCGCCATTAAGGAGATTTATAGAGCCGAAGGAGGGAATCGAACCCCCGACCTACTGATTACAAATCAGTAGCTCTACCAGCTGAGCTACTTCGGCTTATTACTTACGCTCATCTATTCTGTCAAACAACGAATTTCCCGCCCTTTCGTAAACGGGACGCAAGTATAGTGACATATTTTCATTTTGCAAAACACCCCTTACTATTTTCTCCACAAATTTTGTGTATAAGGCAGCGGCCCCGTATACACTCTCTGCATACGGGGCCGCAATTATAAGATTATCTCAAAAATGGCTCAGACTACCCTGGCCTTTTCCTTCTGTTTCTTCAGCTGGCGTGACATGGTATCTATAGCCAGGTCCGTGCTTTCTTCAAAGGTCTTGGACGTCTCACACACAAATATCGTCTTGCCCGGGACGTGCAGCTTTATCTCCACCGTCTTGTCTTTGATATTTTGCTTCGTATCCATCTTGAGGAAAACCTCCGCCTCTACGATGCGATCAAAGAACGTTTCCAGTTTCTGGAGCTTTTTATTTACAAAAGAGATGAGCTGCGTAGATGCGTCAAACCGCACCGGATGAATGACAATGTTCATAATTGCTCGATTTTAATGATGAAAAATTGTTGTTTGAAACTACTAAACAGGGTCGACTTTCAAAACTATTTTACGCAAAAAATATGAAAAAGTTAACAAATTGTTTGCTGTCTATTTTTGAAAACAAACCATTGACTGTCATAGTACTAAAAACGTACCATGCCCCACCTTCATTGTAATTTTTGAGACATTTTAGGTATCCGTCAGGCCACTGACAAGAGTATCAGCGCGTAATCATTCTTATAAGAATTGCATATAAGGATATGCTGTGGACAAGATGGGGTACCGCTGAGCACCGCCGCTGCCGGTACCACCCTGCTGTGCAGGATCATAGCGCCCAGCCACATGGCAAAGGCCGTGGAGGTCATATACTCACCACATAAATGCTTATAGCCCAGTATCGTATTGCCTTCGAATAGCCCTGTATTGACCTCCTGCAGCAGCGTATCCCGGCGCTGGTCACCACTGAGGCCGGACAGCACGGCCACGTCAGATACACCGCCCCCGTGACCCGCCAGAAATCCCTGTATGGCTGAAGAGAGTACCGCACCAGAGGCGGGCTTGTAGAGCAGCTTATTGCCCCGGTATCTTGCATAGATTTTGGCTCCTCTATCAGGCGATAGCACGAAAAAGGTGGCCCCCTCTCCCGCTATGGTGCCTTTAGAAGCGTGTTTCAGCAGGTCGAGGTTTGACTCTTCGCTCGTCTTGATCAGCCCCAGCCGCTGCATGATCTGGCAGCTATAGTCTGTCACCTCATCATAGGCGCCGACCAGTATATTGCGTATCGATTCGTTCTCAGTGGCCAGCATCTGGGCATCAGTGAGCGCACTCTCAAAGGAAAACCCTTTATGCGCAAAAGTGTTATTGTGTGCATGGCAGCCGACCGCCAGAGCTATGTTTGAGCTGACCGTATTATGCGTAGACTGGATAAAGGCCGTAGGACTCACTACTCCCTCCGCTGCCTCTATCACGTTCTTTAGAAACTTGCCAGAGTCATCCAGCAGCCCAAAGCCTGTGCCCGTGGAGATAGCATCCGGCACCTGCACACCAGTATCGCGCAAAGCCTGCAACCCTGCCGTCGTACCATACTTCAACAATCGCCCCATCCTACGCGACAGCTTAGGATCGATGTACGGCGTGTAGTCAGGCTCTACGCAGGCCAGACGAGATCCATGATATTCCTTTATCTCAAACGGAAACTCCGTCCCGAAAGTCGGCTGCGGCGAGATACAGCTCGCACCATTGATGTAGAGCGGCTTCATAGCTTAGAGAAAATAACGGATGAACAATTTCCACCAAAGCCAAAAGAATTAGATAGCACATGCTGCAGAGGCTTCTCCAGCAGGCTGGTCTGCGGGCCAAATGGCAGTTCTTTCATCTGTGTCTGATGGCGCAGGTTAGGAAACACCACGCCATTTGCCAAAGCCAATATGCTGATCACGGCCTCTATGCCCGCGCTAGCCCCAAGCGTATGACCGGTGTAAGCCTTGGTAGAACTCATGACGGGCGGCGTATCGCCAAAGACCCGTTTGATCGCTGTCCCCTCCGATACATCATTGTTAGGCGTACCCGTGCCGTGCAGATTGATATAGTCTATATCTGATGGAGCCAGTCCGGCCATCTGCAGTGCGCCGGTCATAGCGGCATAGTTGCCATTACCCTCCGGGCTGGAAGCAGTCTGGTGATAGGCATCATTCGCATTAGCATAGCCGCTCAGCAGAGCCATAGGCTTGATCCCCTCACTATCCATTACCCGCCGGGAAACCAGCACCACATATCCCGCACCTTCACCCAGATTGAGTCCTCTTCTATTCTCATCAAAAGGCTGACACGGCTGCTCATCCAGTATCATGAGAGACTTGAAGCCATTCAGCGTAAAGCGCGATAGCGCATCAGTACCACCCGCTATGATGATATCCACCATATCATTCTGTATCAGGCGTGCGCCATACATCATTGCATTAGCCGATGAGGAGCAGGCCGTGCTGATCGTCGTGATGTAATCTGTACAGCCCAACTTCTCCGCTACGATCTCTGTGGCGTCACCACTATCGTGATTGATCACATCATGCAGGTCGCCACTGCTCGCATCCGCGAGAAAGTCCTTCATAAAATCCTCCGTGCGGTCCATCCCGCCCACCGTATTGGCAGAGATAAAGCCGCAGCGCCACTTCGTGAAATCTATCTTGCTATTTTCTTTTGCCTCTCGGGCAGCTATCATGCTCAGCTGCGCCGTGCGTGTCTGCCAGGGCTCCAGGCCACTTATAGCAGCCAGCTCTGCGTTGCTATATTTCACCTCCGCTACAGGTAGAGTACCCGCATAGGCCGATGGCAGTACCTCCATACCACTCACACCTGACTCTGATGCCGTCAGGTGCGCCAGTGTCTCGGCCACATCATCTCCTATGGCAGAGATGATGCCGATGCCTGCTATGTAGATGGGGGCCTTCAATAAAGTAAAGATAAATGATTACGCCGCCTTATGCGCCGTGATGTACTCCGCTATGCTACGCACAGTCTTGAAGACTGTCGGCCCTTCAGATGGATTAGCGAGTTTGATGCCGTATTTCTGCTGTAGCAGCACGATCAGCTCCAGTGCATCTATCGAGTCCAGACCGAGACCTTCTATGAAGAGTGGCTGATCATCTCCTATATCTTCGGGTTTGATATGTTGCAGGTTGAGCTGTTCTACTATCTGCCCTTTGAGTGTCTGCATTAGTTCTTCCATTGCCGTTCGTATAGTTGTTTGGTGGTTTGCGAGTTGTATTCTCCCAAAGATGCAGGAATTTTCTCTACCAGCATAAAAAAAGCATTCATCTCCCCGCGCAGGTAGTCTGCCCTGCCGGAGATACACACCTCTGCCCTGTTTCCTGTGAGCAGTCCATTGACGTAGTCCGCCTGAAAATCGGGATCAAAACTATCAGACACAAAGCAGGTATTCTCCCCTTTGATGCCCTGCCGGATACATATCTCTCCTATCATCACGTTGGGCAGTGTATAAACAAACAGCGACGGGCTGGGCGCCGTAGCCATAGACTGCTGATAGCGCAGATCCGTATCGAGGCTGGAGTGTGCGCAGCTGATTATTACAGCTACATCCTCAGGCTTGTACTCCTGTGTGAGGCGGCGCCCCCGCAGCAGCGCCTCGGTAGCCAGTATCGCCAGCCTACTCAGCGGATCCATTTTATAGAACTTAGGATAATCGAGGCCCATGCCTTTGTAGGCCTCCGTCAGAAACTCCGCATCAGTAGTTTCGCCGCCATACAGCAAGGTCCCATCTACATAGATAGCCCTCCCATCGATATGCACATAGCGGGTGATGTAGTGCTGCATATAGCAATAATAGAAAAAGACCTACTCTTTCACAATTTTGGTCATCCGGGCAGTATGACTACCTGATACGCGTAGCAGATAAATACCACTCTCCCAATCAGTACTGTTGATTGATATTTTGCTTTGAGGATTTTCAAGTGAGTAGACCAGTCTACCCGCCATATCATAGATACACATCAGAGCGATGTCACCTTCTGAGAAATGCACCTTTAACCTATCGCTAAATGGATCCGGAGATACACTCAAACCGTCCGCCACAGGTACATCAGATATGGCTGACGATAAATATGGATGCTCCAGGATGTTAGATTCTATATAGGAACCGCTACGCGTAGCATGACAGCTGTATGGCAGTTGCGCTTCTAGTCGATAGCTGGCCGTATGATAGGCTACAAACTGCGGATCACTAGCGGTAGTCTGCCCTGTCGGGATGGTCTGTATCAGCTGCCACTGGCCCAGGCCCGCCGAATCGCGATAAAGCTGGTAAATCAGTCCTGATGTATCACCCTCTATGATATAAGGTATCCAGCTAAAATTACCATTACCTGTAGGTATAAGATATAAAGTTTGTATGAACGGGCTAAGTACTGAATAGTTGCCACAGGTATCGAGCAGTGATATTTTGTACCGGTAGCTAAAACTATCAGATAATGCATTCATGTCAGTCCAGGCACTTAGGGAATCTTTGTCCATGGCGGCTACCAGGCTATATGCTGAATCTGGTGTCTGAGCGCGGTATACGAAGAAACTATCTGTCGCATTCTTGTTAGCTTTCTCCCATATCACCTGAGGGGAATGACTATCACTATCTATAGAGACCATGCAAAGATGCTGAACTAGCGGCGATATCTCTAGTACATATAGTGCGGTATCTATACCGAAAAGGCTGAAGCAAGTGTAGCTGTAATTCCATGCACGGACGTATGGATGTAAAATATCGCCCGGCATAGAATTTGCGACGATCGTGTCAACTCTGGGATTAGACCAGGTACCCGCCGGTGATAGTCTCTTCCCATAATAATGATCGGCTACAAGCTCCATCGTATCTGCATTCACAGAGGTAATATAATAAGTGATCTGTGTGGATTGGCAAGCGGGCCTTTGAGAAGTCTCGCCTGATAGCACCCTTGGCGAATGTCCATGCAAAATGAAAATATTGCTGCGCACCGTCGTACCATTTGCACAGGGATCGCTACTGGTCATCTCTGCATAGATCGTATCATTTTCTCCCACGAAACCCACATATCTAAAAACCCCAACAGAATCCGCGCAAAGGCTATCATTATAATACCACCTGTAGTACGGAGACGTACCTTCATTCGTTGTTTGATATATATAGATCATTGAGCTTACCAGTGGGTCGCAGTAGACGTTCAGATCAGAAGAATCAGCTATTGCAATAGATACCGTTGGTGTACACGTCTGAGCGCTCGCCGCCAAAGCGACTAGCGAAAGAATAGCAGAAAGGCAAAATGTTTTCATGGTCATTATTTATTTCGAAAATATGCTTTTTTACTTGGGCGCTGTTTTCAGAAGATAAAAAGCAATGATCCCAAAAAGGAAGTTAGGTATCCAGACCCCTATAAATGGCGGCAGGGAGGCATTGGTAGAGAAGGTGATCGAGAACTTCATGATGATCTCAAAGGTAGCACACAGCGCGATACCTAGCACCAGGTGCCAGCCCAGCCCTCCCCGTATCTTGCGCGAGGCCAGGCTCACGCCTATCAGCGTCATGATCAGCACGCTGAAAGCCCCCGACGTGCGCCGGTATAGCTCTACCTCGTAAAACTCAATATCATTGGAGCCCGCCTTCTGCATATGCCGGATAAAATCCTTGAGCGCGGGGGTCGTCATTTCGTCCTTACGGTCAGTCGTGATGGCAAAGTTCTCCGGCCGGAATGAGAAAAGCGAATCCATGCTGGCTCCGGTCCTTATCACATCTCCCTCGGGGTGCAGCTCACGGATATAGTAGTTTTTCACCCGCCATGTTTTCTTGATCGTATCCCATGCTATACTCTCGCTGCGTAGCTTGGTCACCATCTTGCCATTCTCAAATTTGTCTATGGAAAAGCGGCTACCCACCGCATCAGCCGGACGGTAGTTCTCTACATACATAAAGGTGCCAGGACTGATCTGCCGGTGGTAGTTATAGCTCAGCGTCCTGGTGAACTTATTTATGTAGGTACTCTCAAACAGGAGCCGTTTGTGATTGGCCATCGGCACGAGGTAGTTATTGCACACCCAGAGGCCACCACCTAATATCAGAGCCCCTACTCCATAGGGCAATAGCATACGGTAGTAGCTCGTGCCGCTATTGAGTATCGCTATGATCTCCGATCGGTCTGCCAGCTGTGAGGTAAAGAAAATGACCGCTACCAGCACAAAGAACGGCGCCAGCATAGACGAGATGTATGGTATGAACGCCAGGTAGTATGAGAAAATGATCTCCCATACCGTCGCGCTGCCATCCAGAAAGTTGTCAATCTTCTCTGACACATCCACCACCACCGTGATGAGATTCAGCAGCACGATGATAAACACAAACGTGCCGAGAAACTTCTTCAATATGTACCAGTCTATTTTCTTCATTTACAGAATTACAGATGTACAGATTTAATGCACTCCTCTATTCCCTATTCCTTATAAACGCGTCATCACCCGTGCCAGTGTCTCCTTCTTCCACGCTGCAAAGTCGCCAGCCAGGATGTGCTGCCTCGCTTCGCGCACCAGCCAGAGGTAGAAACTAAGGTTATTGACCGAAGAGATCATGGCGCCCAGCATCTCACCAGAGTGTACCAGGTGCCGCAGATACGCTTTGGTATGCGCGCGGACCAGTTCGCAGGCACCACCTGCATCTATAGGACTAAAGTCGTTCTTGAATTTCTCATTCCTGATATTGATGATGCCCTGCGTAGTAAATAGCATCCCATTGCGCGCATTGCGCGTAGGCATCACACAGTCAAACATATCTACCCCGAGAGAGATTCCCTCCAGTATATTGGCAGGTGTACCTACGCCCATCAGGTAGCGCGGTTTGTCCTTTGGCAGGATATCGCACACCAGCTCGGTCATCTCATACATATCTTCATCCGGCTCGCCCACACTCAGGCCGCCTATGGCATTGCCCTCCATGCCTTTCTCAGCGATATACTCGGCTGATTGTTTGCGGAGGTCTTTATATGTAGAACCCTGCACGATAGGAAACAACGTCTGCGAGTAGCCATATAGCCCCTCCGTGTCGCGGTAGCGGCTGATACAGCGGTCCAGCCAGCGGTGCGTCATAGCCAGTGACCTCTTAGCATAATCATACTCACACGGATACGGGGTACACTCATCAAAGGCCATCATGATATCCGCACCGATCTTGCGCTGCGTATCTATCACATTCTCCGGTGTGAACTGATGCTTGCTGCCATCTATATGGCTGCGAAACTCGGCACCTTCTTCCTTTATCTTGCGGATATCAGACAGCGAGTACACCTGATAGCCACCGCTATCCGTCAGTATCGGCCTGTCCCATCCTATAAATTTATGCAGGCCTCCTGCCTTCACCAGCGTATCCAGACCCGGACGCAGGTAGAGGTGATAGGTATTGCCCAATATGATCTGCGCATTGATATCAGCGCGGAGCTCATTGAAGTGTACGGCCTTGACAGTACCGGCAGTACCCACCGGCATAAAGATCGGCGTCTGTATCACGCCGTGGTCCGTGGTGATCTCACCCGCACGCGCCTTGCTATTGGCATCAGTAGCTTGTAACTTGAATTTCATCAGGAGCCGAAAATAGGTATATCCCGCAAATAGCGGCATTGATTAGCCTTTTTTAATGGACAGGCATATATCATAGTATACATCCCTGCCGGTGCAATGTGTATTACTCCATTTCCGGCACGCTGCTTTATCCGTTTCTTTGCAAGATGTTAATCCTGTACGCTTTATTCATCGGGGCGGTTGTCTTGCAGTTGTCCTATTACATCCTGGTCTTCAGCCGGCTCAGTTATAGCCGCGAGCCACACTACGAGCCGGAGAGCTACCCTCCTGTCTCTATCGTGATCTGCGCGCGCAATGAGGCGGACAACCTCCGTCAGTACCTCAAGGTGGTGATGATCCAGCACTACCCAAAGTTTGAAGTCATCATCGTCAATGACCAGTCTACTGACAATACAGTAGACGTAGTGGCCGACTACTTCAAGCGCAATGACAACATCCGCCTCTTCAATATCAAGCAGGGCGAGAAGCCTATGCCGGGCAAGAAGTTTGCCCTCAAGGTAGGTGTCGAGGCCGCTCAGTACGACATAGTAGTCGTGACTGACGCTGACTGCAAGCCGGCTTCTGCTCATTGGTTGGAGCATCTGGTAGGTGCCTATCTCAGTGATACAGATTTCGTATTGGGCTACTCCCCTTTCTACCGCTATCGCGGTCTGCTCAATATGCTGGTGCGATATGAGAATGTGATGACGGCCACACAGTACCTATCCTTTGCCCAGGCGGGTATGCCGTATATGGGCGTAGGTCGCAACATGAGCTTCCGCAAGAAGGTCTTCACCGGCTGGAAAGACAGCTCCGGCGGCAGCCGCAAGCAGAGCGGAGATGATGATCTCTTTGTAAACGCGCAGGCCAAAGGCAAGACCACAGCGCTGAGCCTGCACAAAGATGCCTTCACCTTCTCCGAGCCCAAGCGCTCCTGGGGCGAATGGATCAGCCAGAAGGCCCGCCATATCAGCTCCGCTACGCACTACAAGTTTCACCACAAGGTGCTGCTCTTCTTCTTTGCCCTCAGTGACTTTTTATTTTACACAACATTTATACCCCTGTGTATTTTATCAGCCATGCCGCTCTTTGTCTTGCTGGCAGGCTTCTTTGTGATCGTGACCAAGCATATCGTGAGCGTGAGAATCAACAATAAGCTGGAGCAGCGGGACCTCTCCGGATGGCTCTGGCTGCTAGATCCGCTGTATGTTATCTACTTATTCTATATATTTATGGTATCGTTATTCAGACCCAACCAAGAATGGAAGTAGAAAAGAACTCTAACCCCGCTCCTACGCCCCCGGTCAAAGTGAATCCCGACCTCGATCTGGTCAATAAGGCCAAGACCGGTGATCAGGTGGCCTTTGGCAAGCTGATGGCCCGCTACAAGGAGTCCGTCTACTACATGATCCTGAAAATGGTGCACAACCGTGACGATGCTGACGATCTCACGATGGTAGCCTTTAGCAAGGCTTTTAATAACCTGGCCAACTACAGCGCGGACTTCGCATTTAGCACCTGGCTCTTCCGCATCGCTACCAATAACTGTATCGACTTTATCCGCAAGAAGAAACTCCAGACCACCTCTATAGACCAGAGCACGCCAAACGATGAGGGCGAGTCAGTGCCGATAGCCGTCAAGGACAAGGCCATGACCCCCGAGGAGCGCATCATCAAAGACCAGCGCGCCATCAAGATCCGCGAGGTGATACAGGAACTCAGCCCCAAGTACAAGCAGCTCATCGAGCTCCGCTACTTTGAGGAACTCAGCTACGAAGAGATAGCCGAGCGCTGCGACCTGCCACTAGGCACCGTCAAGGCTCAGCTTTTCCGCGCCAAGGATATGCTCTACAATCTGATGAAGAGTACCAAGGATAGGTACTAGTTTATTTCTGATTTAGTGTTTTTGGGGACGTAATGATGGCGGGCAATTCCTGGCAGGCAATTATTCTCTGTTAGTTATTCTCTATTCTCTCTACTTCACCTTCTTCATCTCCGCCTCCTTCTTGCTCAGCTCGGTGATCACCTGCTCGTACATCTTATTCATATCATCCGGGTGCCCCTCGTAGTAGCGGAAGCTGGCTTTGTACTGATCAGCAGTGATGTGGTGATTCTGGTAGATACGGCGGTACACCGCATTGATGAAATCACGGTTTGGCTTGTCCGTGCCGTAGCGCTGGTCGCCTATAGCGTCTGCTATATGGATATCTACCATGATGCTGATCATGCTATCCCTGGTGATCAGATCGTCAGGTGCTACCGGCCCACCTCTATGAGCACAACCCACCAGTGTCAATAACAGTATACCTATCAGTCCTTGCTTCATCGTACCTTTGCGCACAGCCGAAAATAGGAAATAAATGAATCTCGACCGCTACCGCCAGATACTCGCCGACCTCGCCCCGCACCACGCCCGCCTCGTAGCCGTGAGCAAGACCAAGCCAGTAGAAGATATCCAGACCCTCTACGACCTGGGCCAGCGCATCTTTGGCGAGAACAAAGTACAAGAGATGACCGCCAAATATGAGTCACTGCCCAAGGATATCCAGTGGCACCTGATAGGCCACCTGCAGAGCAACAAGGTCAAATACATCGCCCCCTACGTGAGCATGATCCATTCTGTAGACTCGCTCAGCCTGCTCACGGAGATAGACCGCCAGGCAGCGAAGCATAACCGCATCATTTCTTGCCTCTTGCAGATACACATCAGCGGAGAGGAAACTAAATTCGGCCTCAGTGAAGAAGAAGCCACTACATTACTGGATGATCCTTCCTTTACACAGCTAAGGAATATCCAGATAGCCGGCCTCATGGGCATGGCGTCTAATACAGATGATGAAAAGAAGATAAATGCAGAATTCGCTTCACTGAAAAACCTCTTTGATACGCTACGCTCAAAGTACTTCACAGACCAACCTACCTTCAAAGAGCTATCTATGGGCATGTCATCCGACTATCACATAGCCCTGCACCACGGAGCAACATTAGTCAGAGTAGGCAGCGATATTTTTGGAAGCAGATAAGCCTATTTATCCGCCAGGTCCTTGGCACCGGTATAGGCGCGCACCTCACCTGGCCTTCCCGGCTCAAAGTCCAGCACGTCACCATTCAGCGCGTAGTGTTTTTTGGTGGCAGTAGGACCATCCATCAGCAGATAGCCCATGTGAGAGTGGCAGCGGCTGCACACTATCTCATTGTCCTTGCCATCTTCATCTTTCTGCAATGTCAGGCTCTGCTCTTTTAGTGTAGCTGTGAAACTCGGCCTGCCCGTATGGCTGTCATACTTAGACGCAGAGCTAAAGAGAGGATTACCACAGATAGCACAGTAGTAGGTACCCTTCTCATAGTCGTCCCAGTACTTCCCCGTATAGACGCGCTCTGTACCCATCTCGCGCGAGAGGTGATAGATGCCTTGCGGCAGGATCTGCTTCCATGCCTTATCGTCTACATTGAGCACGCGGGCATCGGTATGAGAGTAATAGGGATTTTTGCTATGGTCATAATCAGCACCATTGTGACCAGACTGAGAGAAACCAAAGCACAAAAATGCTGTCAATATTGCTGCGGGGATGTGAACCTTCTTCATAACCATCTTCATTTACACATTACGGGGCAAGGACGACTTGCCTCAAAACAAAAAGCTCAGGCTACAGTCAGGTTGATAACGTACTTATAGAAAAATCCGTGCCAACGCGGGTGCGAGATTAGTTGCTTCAGCGTTAAAAATCGAGTACTTATCGGTGTGCAGATACTTTTCGGCGGTAGCGTATGTTGGCTTTTTAGCTATCATAGCCTTCTATTTGCATTAAGCCCCAACGGGGCGACCCGCCTCTAGCGTTGGGCGCCGCCCAACGTACCGTGCCGACACCCCTTTTGCCATAGGGACAGGTCGCGACCTGTCCCTGGCAAGCCAGCGTCAAATCCTCTAAAACAAAAAAGCGCCCCGTAGGGCGCTTTCCATTTTATTTCTTCTTGCCGTTTCCTTTAGCGTTAGCGTTTGCTCTCTGCTGAGCTTCTGCCTGGCGCTGTATGTCTTGCAGTTTAGCCATGAAGCCGGTCTGCTTCTTGGGGTTGGCCTTATTCTGCTGGATGGTGCGGTGCAGCTCTGCTTCATCTATGAAGAACTTCTGTATAGCCCACTGTTGCGCTATGGTCAGGATATTCTGCAGGAGGTAATAATAAGTGAGCGCCGCAGGGAAGTCATTGAACATGAACATCAGCATCACCGGCATGATGTACGGCATGTACTGCATACCAGGCTGTGAGTTGTTCATCCCGCTTTGGTTCTGGTTGTACACTGCAGAGAGGATCGACGTGATGGTCATGAGCACCGTGAAGAGGCTCAGGTGATTGCCGATCAGCGGTAGCGCAGAGGTCCATGACATGATCGCATCGTAGCTGCTCAGGTCCGTAGCCCATAGGAACGGCTGCTGGCGCAGCTCGATCGAGTTGGGGAAGAAATAGTACATGGACATCAGGATCGGCATCTGCAGCAGCATAGGCAGGCAGCCACCAAAGGGGCTCACTCCGGCCTTCTGATAGATCTTCATCTGCTCGGTCTGGATGCGCTGCTGGTCATCGCCATATTTCTCTTTCAGCTCGTCTATCTCAGGCTTCAGCACTTTCATGTAGGCACCTGACTTGATCGCTTTCCACGTCAGTGGTGTGAGGACGAGTTTGAGGAGCAGGGTGAGTATCAGGATGATAATGCCATAGTTGAGGTGCGCCTTGTCCAGCAGGTTGAAGGTGGGGATGATGGCCCACTTGCTGATATACTTGATCCAGTTGAATGCAAAGTTGTCAGGAGAGAGCTTCAGGATACCCTCAAAGTCCTCACCCGATTTTTTCAGCGTGCTGTAGTGGTTTGGACCAAAGTAAAAGTGCATGTCATAAGAGACAGAGGCCGCGGGCTTGTAGTCCAGTGTCAGCACCGCATTATCCTTCTTTACATAGCTCTTGTCATTTTTGTCATAGTCAGACTTGAGAGATCCCTTGAAAAGCCCCTTGCCAAAAAGGGAAGCATTAAAGAACTGCTGTTTGAATGATACCCAGTCTGCACGGCCTATCAGAGACTCCTGCTGGTCAGGTTTGGTCTCATCCAGGTGCTGCACATCGCCATCGTTATACTTGTAGTATACTGCTGTGTAGCCGCGCTCCTTGTCTACCAGGCGCTCCAGGTTCAGCAGGGTGCTCTGCCAGGTGATCTGGATATCATTTGCATTGGGCATCACCTGGTCCATGCCCACCAGGTTTACAGTATAGCCCAGCTTATAGTCATTGCCTTTCAGCGTATATTTCTGCTCAAAGTACTGGCCGTCTGCCGCCTTCAGGCGAAAGGAGATACTCTTTGCTTCGTCGCCTTTCACAGTGAAGCCCTCACCCACCGGCTCGAAGTACAGATCACGGGTATCTACGATCTTATTGCCCGCTATCACAAACTGGTAGCTGATGCTCTGGCTCTTATCATTGAAGAGGACCAGCGGCTTGCCATCCCAGGTCTTGTAATCTTTCAGCTCGACCTGCTTCACCGTGCCTCCACGGCTAGAGATAGTGATCTTCTGCAGTTCGTTTTCCAGCACATATTCTTTGGCCTCGCCAGTCACAGCCGCCGCAAAGGGGCCCGCCTGGCTCGCTGCAGCAGCAGAGTCCTTGGGCAGGTCTGCAGCCTTGGGCTGGGCAGCGCCGGCGCCGGGATTCATAGCGCGGGTATGCGCGGCACTATCGCCTACAGCTACCTGCGTGGTTTTAGCCTTATTCTTCTCCCTGTCTTCCTTACTGCTGAAATAAAATAGCCCGAATAGCAATAATCCGAGCAAAAGTGTACCGATGAGGGTGTTCTTATTCTCCATGTATAAACTCGTACCTACAAAAATGGAGGCGCAAACCTAGCTTTTTTATTTTAAAAACGACCCGGTTGACCTGCTTTTGTCTGACGTTGGTCATTTTATCCCGGTGCGGCACACTTTCCCGCCTGCTATTGCGTCTGATATCATAGGAGCGGTAGCGAAAGCAGCGTACAGTGATTTTTGGACCGGTCACATGATTCTTTCCGTGAAACTGAGAAAAATAACGGTCTATCATGTGATTTAAAAAGCGGCGTTCGTTGAAAAATAGCGAACATTCGCTGGCATTAATCCGTACGTTAGATTAATATCGTAACCGCCGAAAAAGATGCTACTACACATTCTATCAGACATCTTCATCTTTCTGAGTTCTACGGTGAAATTCGCCCTCCTGACTTTCACTGTGATCACTACAGATATGGGCATCCCCGGCACTATAGCCAATATACTGGGCGGCCTCACCGGCATCGTACTTTTCACTTATCTCGGTACTAATCTACGCGCCTGGGCTATCGAGACTTTCCCTGAGCGTTTTGGCCGCAAGTTTACACGTCAGAGCCGCTTTCTGGTACGCGTGCGCAAGCACTCCGGCCTCTTTGGCGTGGCACTGCTCACTCCTGTATTTTTGTCTATCCCGGTAGGCGTCATACTGGCGCTGAGTCTCACCACGCACAAGCGTCAGATCGTGACCAGCATGGCAGTATCCTGTATCTTTTGGTCAGCGGTATTCTTTGTGCCCTACTATGTTTTCAGCATCAATGTGATCGGCTGGGTCAAGGGTATGTTCTGATCTCATTCTTTATCCTCTATTCCCTATTCCCTATCTTACTATATTAGCGCCATCACTATACCGCGCACCTCATGTCCCTCATACGCATTGTCAAGATGACTTTCCGCCCGGAGGCCGTCGCACAGTTTCAAAAGATCTTTGATGAAAGAAAAGAACGCATAGCTGCTGCACCCGGCTGCGCCAGTGTAGAGCTGCTGCATGATGATGGCTGCATTTTCTTTACCTACTCTGTATGGGAAGATGAAGTAGCGCTGGAGACCTACCGCTCCTCAGAATTGTTTAGCTCTACATGGGCACTGGTCAAGCCACTCTTTGCCGCCAAAGCCGAGGCATGGTCGGTGCGCAAAGTAGTGTAACATCGCAGGTAAGTATAAATCATAACCCTCGTCAAATAATATACTCACTGCGCAAACGTTTTACAATGCCGTGACACATCTGTCTGATTTTGTCGGTAATATTACATAAGCGATTTTGCTATACACCAAACCTACACACACTATGATATCGCGTATACTCCTCGTAGAAGATGAAGAACACCTGCAGGAAGCCATCAAGCTCAATCTGGAGCTGGAAGGCTTTGAAGTAGAAGTAGCAGACACCGGCACCACTGCTATCAAAAAGGCCGAGACACAAAGGTTCAACCTCATCATCCTGGATGTGATGCTGCCTGAGTTGGATGGATTTGCAGTCTGCGAAAAGATCCGGCTGCATGATACGGACACGCCGATCATATTTCTCACAGCCAAGGATACCAGCCAGGACCGCGTGAATGGCCTGCGCCTCGGTGCCGATGACTACCTGGCCAAGCCATTCAACCTGGAGGAGCTGCTCCTGCGCGTGAAGGTGCTGGTGAAACACAGCATGAAAGGCACGCAGGAAAGCAAAGACCTCAAGACATACAAGTTTGGCGACAATGAGGTCAACTTTATCACCTACAAAGCAAAAGGCATAGGTGGCAAGGAATACGAGCTGACCAAAAAAGAGATCTCCCTTCTCAAACTGCTGATAGACCGCCAGAACTCTGTCGTATCGCGCCAGCATATCCTGCAGTATGTATGGGGCTATGACGTCTATCCGTCTACCCGGACGATAGACAACTTTATCCTTGCATTCCGCAAGTATTTTGAGAAAGATGCCCGCAATCCCGAGTTCTTTCACAGCATCCGCGGTGTGGGGTATAAGTTTACTGCCAACTAGGCCATACCCAGCGGCATAGTCTATCCTTCACAGGCGGTATATGGGTCTGTATTTCATGACCACAGTCATAAAATATTGAAGTAAACCTTTCGATTTTTATAGCCGGACCATCTGCCTCTACTGGAGGTATAAAACTTATGACCCGGCATGACCACTGACTATCACTACAAGCAGATGATCGACAGCGTAGAAGACTATGCTATCATCCTGCTGGACGCTACCGGCCATATACAGAGCTGGAATAAGGGCGCTATACAGATCAAAGGCTGGCAGCCTGAGGAGATCATAGGGCATCATTTTCGTACCTTCTACACTGATGAGGACCGGCAGCGCCAGCTACCGGAGACCTACCTGGCCGAGGCTGCTGATCTGGGCCATGTGCAGCACGAAGGCTGGCGGGTACGGCGCGATGGCAGCCTCTTCTGGGGTCATGTGACCATCACTGCCCTGCGGGATGAGCAGGGTACCATCAGTGGCTACTGCAAGGTGACGTATGACCGTACGGACCGGCTGCGCCGCGAGGAGATGGACCGCCGTATGCATGAGCTGGAGGCGCGCAATAAAGAGATGGAGCAGTTCGCCTACGTGGCCTCCCATGACCTCTCTGAGCCACTCAATACGGTGGGGAGTTTTGCCTACCTGCTGGAGACAGACTATGGCGCCGCCCTGGACGATATGGGCAAGGCCTACCTGACCCAGATACAGACGTCTGTAGGCCGTATGAAGGGGCTGATCCATGCGCTGCTGCACTACGCCCGGATAGGCCAGTACCGCTCCCTGGAGCAGGTCAATATGACTGACCTCCTCAGGTCAGTCATGACAGACATGCACCAGACCATCGTCACGTCAGGCGCGCGCATCACCTATCAGGATATGCCGGTGATCACGGCCTACCCGGTAGAGCTGCGCCAGTTGCTGCAGAGCCTGCTGAGCAATGCGATCAAATTTCAGGCTCCGGGCACGGCTCCGCGCATTCATATCACCGCTGGTATGCGAGGCCAGACTTGGGCATTTTGTGTAGCAGATAACGGCATCGGCATGGCACCCGAAGATTATGAAAAGGTCTTTATTATGTTCAAGCGCCTCCATAGTCAGGAGACCTTTGCAGGATCTGGCATAGGATTGGCATATGCTAAAAAGATAGTGGAGATGCATAATGGCTCGATATGGATAGAACCCAACGAACCAAGTGGCGTCAAAATCTGTTTTACACTGAATACCTGATCAACCCCAAGATCTCCGATGAAGGAAAAGCTGAGCTGTATCCTGCTCATAGATGATGATAAAGCTACCAACTGGCTCCACCAGATCCTGATCAATAAGCTGTGCTGCTCCGATCAGGTGATCGTAAAAGGCAATGGCCGCGAGGCGCTGGACTACCTGCTCTCCCCCGAGCCTAAACCCCGTATTGATCTCATCCTGCTGGATCTCAATATGCCTGTCATGGATGGATGGGAGTTTCTGGCGCGGTACAAGGAAGCCGATTTTGACCAGAAAGACACCTCTGTCCTCACAGTGCTCACCAGCTCGCTCAACCCGGACGATGAGAAGAAGATCCGCGTGCTGGGAGGATCACATGGGTACCATCAGAAGCCGCTGGATCTGGACAGCCTGGAGGGGCTCCTGCGTCTCTATTTCCCGGAGCGGTTTTGACGGCTTGGTGAGCTGAGTCCATGTTGGACTATTCACACCTTACCCACACAGCGCTGGTCTTTAGCGACTTTTTCGCTATATTTGCGGCTCAATCAAAAATGATTTATGTCAGCAACTACAGAAACACTGAAGTACAAGGTAAAAGATATCAAACTGGCCGAGTGGGGCCGCAAAGAAATCCAACTGGCTGAGGCTGAGATGCCGGGCCTGATGGCTATCCGTGCAGAGTACGGTCCTAAGCAGCCGCTGAAAGGTGCCCGCATAGCCGGCTGCCTCCACATGACCATCCAGACAGCTGTGCTGATCGAGACCCTGAAAGCCCTAGGCGCAGAGGTGACCTGGTCTTCCTGCAATATATTCTCTACACAGGACCACGCCGCTGCTGCTATCGCTGCTGCCGGTATCCCAGTATATGCCTGGAAGGGTCAGAACGAACAAGAATTTGACTGGTGTATAGAGCAGACGCTCCGCGCCTTTGAGGGTGGCGAGCCGCTGAATATGATCCTGGATGATGGTGGTGACCTGACCAATATGGTACTGGACCGCTACCCAGAGCTGATACCAGGCATCAAGGGCCTCTCTGAGGAAACTACTACAGGCGTACACCGCCTCTATGAGCGCATGCGCAAGGGTACCCTCCCTATGCCTGCTATCAATGTAAACGACTCTGTGACCAAGTCTAAATTTGACAATAAGTATGGCTGCAAAGAGTCTCTGGTAGACGCTATCCGCCGCGCTACTGACGTGATGATGGCCGGCAAGGTGGCAGTAGTAGCCGGCTACGGTGACGTAGGCAAGGGCTCTGCTGAGTCTCTCCGCGGTGCCGGTGCCCGTGTGCTCGTCACAGAGATCGACCCTATCTGCGCCCTGCAGGCTGCGATGGACGGTTTCGAGGTAGTGACAATGGATGAGGCTGCTACACGCGCCAATATCTTCGTGACTGCCACAGGCAATATCAATATCATCCGCGACCGCCACTTCAAGGCGATGAAGGATAAGGCAATCGTGTGCAACATCGGCCACTTCGATAATGAGATCGATATGGCATGGCTCAATAATAAGTCAGGCGCTACCAAAGACACTGTAAAACCTCAGGTAGACATCTACACACTGGAGGGCAAGCAAGTGATCGTACTGGCAGAAGGCCGCCTCGTGAACCTGGGCTGCGCTATGGGCCACCCATCATTTGTGATGAGCAACTCATTCAGCAATCAGACCCTGGCTCAGATCGAGCTCTGGCTGCACAGCGAGAAGTATGAGAACAAGGTGTATGTACTCCCTAAGCACCTGGATGAGAAGGTAGCATTCCTGCACCTCGCACAGATAGGCGCCAAGCTGACCAAGCTGGACGAAGACCAGGCTGAGTACATCGGCGTGACCGTAGCCGGTCCGTTCAAGTCTGAGCACTACAGGTATTAATATTCAACTTTACCGAAAGCTGCCTGTCCATCAAAATGCAGGCAGCTTTTTTCTGTCTATCAGATAGCAGCCGTGGTGGTGGAACCGGTAGACACGAGGGACTTAAAATCCCTTGACCCTAAAAGGTCGTGCGGGTTCGATTCCCGCCCGCGGTACAGAGAAGCTCGCTTATGGCGGGCTTTTTTGTTTAGCAATATGAGAATCTTATCTCCTCCGCTTTATCTCCCGCTGTATCAGGTCCAGCTCGCGGCCTGTCTGGCCGGCTACGGAGGTATTCTCCTGGGCGCGGCGGATCAGGTAGGGTATCACATCTTTCACCGGGCCGTAGGGCAGGTATTTGCAGGCATTGAAGCCGGCAGCGGCGAGGTTGAAGGTGATGTTGTCTCCCATGCCGTAGAGCTGTGAGAAGAGGATATGCGGATGATCACGCTTCACACCCTTGCGGTCTATGCTCTTGATCGCTTTCAGATTTGACTCCTCGCTGTGAGAGGCCACACATACTGACACGGCATCTATATGATCGAGGCAGAGGTTGACCGCTGCATCATAGTCCTTGTCCACGCCGGCCTTATCTGCATGTATCGGTGAGGGGTAGCCCATCTCTGCGGCACGGCTCCTCTCCTTCTCCATGTAGGCGCCGCGCACCAGCTTTGCGCCGAGGGTGTAGCCACCTTTCTGCGCGGCAGCGAGCTGCTGCTTCAGGTACTTCAGCCGGTCGTGGCGGTAGTGCTGGAAGGTATTGTAGACGATAGCTTTCTTCGTGTTGTACTTCGCCATCATCTCCTCGGTCATCGCATCGAGCGGATCTTGTATCCAGCTCTCCTCAGCATCTACATAGACTGCTACATCATTTTTCACAGCAGCCTTGCAGACCTTGTCAAAGCGAGCTACGACCCGCTCGAGTTCTGCCTCCTCCTCTCCTGTCAGCTTTCCTCCCGCCTGTATCTTCTCAAACAAGCCAAAGCGCCCGAAGCCGGTGATCTTGATGCAAAGCACCTTCACGTCCTTATTCTTGCCGGCAAACTCTATCGCCTCGATATTCTTCTCTATCGTCTTGTCAAAGTCCTCCTCCTCTTCCTTCAGCTCCACACCATAATTCAGCATGGCATAGACGCCATTCTTCTTGAGTTTAGCTATCGTCCTTTTGCACTCGGCAAAGGTCTCGCCGCCGCAGAAGTGGTCATACACCGTGAGGCGGAAAATGGGTGAGATAGGCAGGTGCAGCTTCAGCGCGAGCCCGGCCAGGCTCGTGCCCACGGCTACCAGTTTATTATTGCCTATGAGGGAGAAGAGCCATTTGGCCTTCTGGAGTTCTGCGTCAGTCTTGTGAGCGAAAGCTACCTCGGTATTCTCAAATATATCGTCAGTGATCGGAGCCATGGTGCAAAGTATAGAAAAGTCAGCCACATCAGGAAACTATCCACAAAGGCCATGCCGCCTGAGAATTATCACATATTTACCCCTACTTTTGGCCACAGACATTATCAGAAAATGCTTTATTATATCCTCTTCCTCATCTTAGGCGTGGCGCTAGGCGCCTTCATCGGTTACCTTGCCTTTGGCAATAAGAATGATAACAGTGCACAGCTCCTGTCGGATGAAAAGTTCCGCGCAGCGGAAGCAGTATTCGAGCAGAAGCTGCGTGCCGCTGAGGCCATGTCTGACGAAAAGCTCCGCGCCGCAGAGTCTGTACATGCCAGTCTGCGCCGTGATATAGAGTCTATCCGCACCGAGACCACACAGGAGCGCAGCAAGAGCGAAAGCCTCCAGATCAAACTCGCCTCCCTGCAGTCAGAGAACGGCAACCTGGTAGACAAACTAGCCGAGCAGAAGGTGCAACTGGAGGACCTCCAATCCCGCTTTACCAAAGAGTTTGAGAACCTGGCCAATAAGATACTGGACGATAAGAGCCGCAAGTTTACCGAGCAGAACGAGACACAGCTGCGCAACATACTGGACCCGCTACGTGACCGGATACAGAACTTTGAGAAGCGCGTAAATGACACGCACAATGAGTCTGAGAAAGAACGCAGCGCCCTGCGCGAGCAGCTGCGCATCATGGCGGATATGAATAAGCGCATGAGCGAAGAAGCCCTCAACCTGACCCGCGCACTGAAAGGCGACACCAAGAAGCAGGGCAACTGGGGTGAGCTGATACTGGAGAAAGTACTCGAGCGCTCCGGCCTGACCAAGGGCCGCGAGTATGATGTGCAGCAGAGCTTCACCCTGGAAGATGGCAGCCGCCTGCAGCCCGATGTGATCGTGCGCCTGCCCGATGGCAAGAACATCATCGTAGACTCTAAGGTGAGCCTGATAGCCTATGAGCGCTACACTAGCGCGCTGGATGATGATGCCGCCACACACGAGCTGCAACTGAAAGAGCACATCGCCTCTCTCCGCAGTCACGTGAAAGGTCTCAGCGGCAAGAACTACCAGAACCTTTACAATATCGGTTCACCGGATTTTGTCCTGCTCTTTGTGCCGATAGAGTCGGCCTTCTCTCTGGCTATCTCTCATGACAGCGAGCTGTACAACGATGCCTTTGACAAGAATGTGATCCTCGTGAGCCCCACCACCCTACTCGCTACACTGCGTACGATATCTAATGTGTGGAAGCAGGAATACCAGAACCAGAATGCCCTCGAGATAGCGCGCCAGGGCGGCGACCTCTACGACAAATTTGTAGGCTTCGTAGAGGACCTCATCAAAGTAGGCAAGCTGATGGACGACAGCAAAAAAGCCTACGGCGAAGCCATGAACAAACTCTACGACGGCAAGGGCAACCTGGTACGCCGCGCGGAGAATATGAAGAAGCTCGGCGTGAAGGCTACCAAGCAACTGCCGCAAGGACTGATAGATAGGGCTATAGAGGAATAGTACATCATGTCATTAAATATGGAGCAATTGTCCGTATACTACTGTATACCCACGATAGAAAAGCCATTATCGCATTTCAGCCCCAAAGGGGCGATACGCCTCTAGCGAAGGGCATAGCCCTTCACCACATCACCCACCGCGACCATCTATTTTTTTGTGAATAAGTCTCCCGCAAAAAGACGCCCATTTTACACATCTTTGCATTATACATCTGAACCTCGTAGAGCCGCACATCTGCTGTTTATCGCCTGCTCTCAGCCTGCATTTCTATGTGCTCTATGTGGTTCAAATGTATTCTGCATTCATTCTGTAAATTCTAAAATCCTGTAAATTCTGATTCAGAAATTGCATCCTGTATTAAAGTCTCCCTTTAGGGAGATTTAGAGGGCCGTATTAATCACTTCAAAAATAAAAACACCTATGCCAGCACCGACAGCCAACACCAACGCCTCCAAATGGACCCGCGAGAAAACCATCAAGACCCTCCAGCAGATAGAGGCCATCGCCACCGATGAGTACTCCATCACACACACCCTCACTCAGGCCCTCATGCGGCTCAAATGCTACAAGCAGCTCTGGAGCTACTGGAAAAAGAAATGGGAAAACGACGGCGACATCATGGACCAGATCTACTACATCGAGCAGATCTTTATCAATAAACTCGAAGAAGGCGCCCTCTTTCGCCAGCTTCATCCCTCCGCCTGTTACTTTATCCTAAAGCACAACTACGGCTACAATACCAAAGGCGAAAACGAGCTCCCCTCCCACCTCCGCGCAGAGTTTGAAGAGCCGCAGCAACAACCGCACTCCGGTTCAAAAACAACGTCATCACCAGCAGAAAAGCCTGTAGTAGTAGCGAAAACAGCGCTCATACAGCCACCTGTTACCAGTCCTGTCAGCTCCCACCCGTCTATGTACGGCTCCATCAAGCGCCAAAACGACCAGATCATCTCCGTAGATCCGCACCAGCATCGCCCTATCCGGGCCGCCGTCAGGTAGGATAGATCGCCACGGTATTATTTGCAGGGTCGCATCAGCATGCGTCCTGACCAGGTATGCCCCTAAGGCAAGAAGACAGCTGGCGCCAAACCAATTAATGCTAAAATTGTTGTACTTGCAGTAACCGCGGCAATTTATAGCAGGACTGTGCGTCCAAAAGATAGAGATGAGCACCAGCCACAGGCTTTATGCACAAACTATGGCACACGCTTTGAAAATCTATACTATTTTTAGCGCCTCTAAAAGATACGATGGACGAATTTAAAGACTACCAGAGCTACAAGCCGGGCGAGCCGCGCCGCAGTTCTAATCCCTTTGCCCCGCTGATATATGCCCTGCTGATCGTGTTTGGTGTGCTGATGGGTTTCGTCGTAGCCCATGTGACCAGCGGCAAGCGTGTGCCCCTGGCCAAAGGCAGCGGCAAGTATGACAAGCTAGACGACATCATCAGCTTCATCAAGCTGAAATATGTGGACACTGTCAATACGGAGCAGCTGGAGGACAATGCCATCGAGAAGATGCTCACCACACTCGATCCGCACTCTGTCTACATCCCCAAAAAGGACCTGGAGCAGACCAATGAGTCACTGGAGGGCAACTTTGAGGGCGTGGGTATCGAGTTCTTTCTCGTGCAGGATACGATCACGGTGGTCTCTGCCATCTCCGGTGGCCCGTCAGAGCTGGTGGGCATCCACGCGGGCGACAGGATCATCAAGATCAACGACACGACAGTAGCAGGCACCAAGATCAAGAATGAGGATGTGATACACAAGCTGCGCGGCCCCGGCGGTACGACTGTGCGCGTGAGCATCCTGCGCAGTGGCGAGAAGGGCCTCAAAGTATTTAATATCAAGCGTGACAAAATACCGCTCTTTAGCATAGACGCTGGCTATATGGTAGATGCTACCACGGGCTATATCAAGATCAATCGCTTCAGCGCCACGACGTATCAGGAGTTTCACAAGAAGCTGAAGGAGCTGCGCGATGCCGGCATGACCAAACTGATCATAGACCTGCGCCAGAATCCCGGCGGCTACCTCAATGCTGCTACAGATATAGCAGACGACCTGCTGGACGATGAGAAGCTGATAGTCTATACCAAGGGCAAATCAGTAGACAAGGTAGAGTACCGCTCTACGCGCCCGGGTGAGTTTGAGAATGGGAAGCTAGCAGTGCTCATAGACCAAGGCTCGGCCTCAGCCTCTGAGATCCTCTCCGGCGCCATACAGGACTGGGACCGCGGCACGATCATAGGCCGCACGTCTTTTGGCAAGGGGCTGGTGCAGGAGCAGTATGAGCTGCCCGATGGCTCCGCGCTGCGCCTGACGGTAGCGCGCTACTACACGCCTAGCGGCCGCTGCATCCAGCGCGCCTATGACAAGGGTACGGAGGAGTACTACAATGAAATATCAGACCGGTACAAGAAGGGTGAGTTCGTACATGAAGACAGCTCTATGATCCGCGATACAACGGTGTATCATACCGCCAAAGGCCGCGTGGTCTATGGCGGCGGCGGTATCAAGCCAGATATCTTCGTGCCGCTGGATACGACGGAGGACTTTGACTATCTCTATCGCATCCGCGTGGTGATACCGGAGTTTATCTACAGCCACTACTCGGCTGATCCGTCTATGCTGAATGCCTACAAGACGCTGCCGGAGTTTGGCAGCAAGTATCAGGTGCCGGCTATGCTGAAAGCGGAGTTTAAAGCCTACCTGAATAGGGACAGCGCCAAGCTGGACGAGAAGCGCTACGCTAAGCTGGCGCCAAAAGTAGAACAACTGATCAAGGCCTATCTGGCCAAGCAGAAGTGGCAAACAGACGGCTTCTACTATGTGCTCAATCAGGACGACAAGGTAGTAGAGAAGGCGCTGGAGGTGGTGCGGAAGTAAGTTGCACTTAGCTGTAGTGTCACACACTGCGCATGAGCTGTAGTGTCAGGTCGCGACCTGACACTACGGATAATACACCAAATAGCACCCAAAACACACTATCTTGAACATACGCTATTTCGGATTTGCAATCCGAAAGTATACTGATAGTGATCTCAAATCCACGGTTAGTAAGTTCGGCATTGCAAATCCCGATCAGCTATGAGTACACTGTCGATAGATCTGCGTGCGCTGAGTGCCGTCACCTATATGGTACACTATGAGACGGAGGGGAAGGCTCTGCTAGACACAAAGCTGATAGTGACAAAGTGATCGGCTGTTAAGTCTCCCCTTTGGGGAGATTTAGAGGGGCCGCACTACCACATATCTCCCGCATAATTTTACATTTGTATGACAAAAGTCACTCACCATGGATTACCATCTCATCGTCGTCGCGCATCGCGTATTTGTTACCGCATTTTTGCTGCACTATGTATGGAAGACCTTCCTGCTGGTCAGCAATAAGAAAGATACTCTCGCCGCCTATACCGCCAAGACACGTATAGCCGAAATGGTCGTATCGCTCTGCTTCCTGCTCACAGGTTTTTATCTGGTGTATAAAAGCCCGCCGCTGTCGGTAATAATGTGGACTAAGATTGCTATGGTATTTGCATCTATCCCTATCGCTATCATCGGCTTCAAGCGCGGCATCAAGCCGATGGCTATCGTGGCGGTGCTGCTGATAGTGGGGGCCTACGGCCTGGCCGAGATGAATAAAGCAAAATTTAAGAAGGAAGATAAAAAGGCTGTAGATACAAGTACTGTAGAAGGCGGACCAGTCGCTGTGGGCAAAGCTATTTATACTGTAAAGTGTATTGCCTGTCACGGTGAAAATGGCGACTTAGGTTTATCCGGCGCCAAGAATCTCAAGATCACAACCCTCACTGACGACCAGCAGAAGGACATCATCCTGCATGGCAAAGGCGGCATGAGCGCCTTCCCACTGCCTGATGACCAGCTGAACGGTGTCATAGCCTACCTCAAGACGCTGAAGCAGTAAATACCATCTATGGCGACTATTGAGCCGTGCTACCGGCCAGTAGCTCTTTGACCCGCTCTATGGAGAGCTGTGGCGGAGTGTAGTCATATTCCTTTACCATAGGATACCGCCCGACGGGCTCGGAAAAGTCATTGGCCAGGTAAAAGCTGAAAGGCACCAGATAGGCACGCACACGCTGAGCGGCGCGGTCGAGCCAGTGAAACCTCATCTCTACATCAGGATGCAGCGCACCAAAGTGCACCACCGGCCGGGAGTGGCCGGAGTGATTGACATGTGAGCCATGGAGTGTCTTGTCCAGATAGATGACGAGATCTCCTGCCTGGCACTCTATGGTCTGCGCCAGAGGGATAAGCTCAGTCAGCATCCCTCTATACGGCCACTCACAAAACATAGGAAGCATGTAATCAAAAACGCGATGGCTGCCCGGCAGCGCAAAGAGCGCCCCGTTTTGCAGCGTGGTATCTACGAGCGGCATCCATAGATTGCGGTACTGGTACTGCTCCTCATCTGCTATAGAGAAATCACGATGCAGGTCACACTCGCTATACTTATTATTGTTCTTTGACATAAAGGTGCCCACCGGGGCATAATACGATACAAAGAGTGCATCGAGGCGCGGCCTGAGGATATGCAGTATCTGCTCGCTCATGCTCATAGCTCCATCCTCACTCTGGTTATAGAGGCTATTCCACATACCGGCATCTGGCTCCGGCGCGGGATGGTTTCGCCGGTAGATGTCCAGCAGTGCTGTGACCTCTGCGGCTGAGAGGAAATGGGGTATCCGTATATATCCTGTATCCTGTAGCTCCCTCTCCAGGGCCGGATCATTCAGCTGCGCTACTTTCATATATATGAAGATAGTCAGAGTACCATAAATAAAAAAGGCGCTGCCGGGATACGGACAACGCCTTTTTTAAAAGAGGTCAGCAGCTTAGCTGAGGTGCTTGTTGACCAGCTTGGTCATTTCAAACATGCTCACTTGCTTCTTGCCACCGAATACCTTCTGGAGGTTTGCGTCAGCATTGATGTTGCGCTTCTCCTTAGGATCCTGCAGCTTGTTCTTCTTGATGTACTCCCAGAGTTTCTTGGTCACCTCTGTGCGTGGGAGTGGCTTGCTGCCTACTACGGCGTGCAGTGCCTCGCCTACGTTCATAGGCTTCATGAAAGAAGGGTTTGGAGTCCTCTTCTTAGCTGCCTTCTTAGGGGCTGCTTTTTTAGCAACTGCTTTCTTAGGAGCTGCTTTTTTTGCAACAGCTTTTTTCGGAGCTGCTTTCTTTGCTGCAGCTTTTTTCGGAGCTGCTTTCTTTGCTGGTTTCTTTGTTGCCATGTACTTGGTTTAAATGGTCAATTAATAAGTCTAAATGTATTAAATAAATCTCTGAGAAATGAAATCTACGATAATAACATTGTGGATATCCTCATGGGAGGTGGCCCGGGGGTATCGGCCCGGCCATTTTGCCACGGCAGCCGCTTGCATTTTTGCAGGCATTTTATTGCCTCATTTGTTTCTCCCTTGCAGGAGATTTTTTAGTTTTGCGCGCCCCGCTGAGGCGGGACTATTATTCACTAACTGATCAGATATGCCCCCGACGACACATGGTACAGGAGACAGATACACCGGTAGCAGTGCATCCATCGGACATTGCATATCAGATCGCCGAGCTGGACGATAGGGAGAAGGCCTTTGCCTTTCTCCGGCTGCCGGCACATCAGAAATCCATCGTTTTCTCCTATCTCTCACAGTCTGACCAGCACCATGTGCTGCGCGAGCTGGGCAATAAGGAGATATCAGACATCGTGAATGCGATGACCCCGGACGACCGGACCAAGATGTTTGAGAACTTTCCCGATGAGCTGATACGCAAGATCATACGCCTGCTGAACGATGAGGAGCGCAAAGTAGCAGTGACCCTGCTGGGCTACCCTCAGGACAGCGTAGGCCGTATCATGACCCCTCACTACATACAGGCACGCGAAAACCAAACCGTAGGCGATGTACTGCGCAATATCAAGCAAAACGGCAAGCGCGCTGAGACCCTCAACACGATCTATGTGGTGGATGACCACAACAAACTGATAGACGATATACAGATCGGCGTATTTCTCCTGGCTGATGACGATACTAAAGTATCTGCGCTGATGGACTACAATTTTGTATCACTACGCAGTACTATGAATAAGGATGAGGCGGTGGCCGTATTTGAGCGATATGACCGCAATGCGCTGCCTGTGATCTCTGAGAGCGGCATTTTGGTAGGCATAGTGACTATAGATGACATCGTAGACGTGATAGAGTGGCAGAGCACCAAGGATATCCAGAAGTTTGGTGGTCTGGAGGCGCTGGACTATCCGTATATCAATACACCTTTCTTCTCGCTGATATCAAAGCGTGCCGGCTGGCTCATCGTCCTCTTTCTCGGAGAGATGGCTACGGCCACGGCTATGGGCTACTTTGATGTAGAGATATCAAAGGCAGTGGTACTGGCACTCTTCATCCCGCTCATCATCTCCAGCGGGGGCAATAGCGGATCGCAGGCGGCGACACTGATCATACGCGCCATGTCACTGCAGGAGATCACCGTCAGGGACTGGTGGTTTGTGATGCGGCGTGAGATACTATCGGGCCTCACCCTCGGTGTGATACTAGGCGCGATAGGCTTTGTGCGCATCATCCTCTGGCAAAAACTGCACTGGTACAATTACACGGAGCACTACCTGCTGGTAGCGGTGACGATCTTCTGCTCACTGATCGGTATCGTGATGTGGGGTACACTATCCGGCTCTATGATACCTATACTGCTCAAGAGGCTGGGACTAGACCCAGCCACATCCTCCGCCCCACTGGTAGCCACGCTGGTAGATGTGACGGGGCTAGTGATCTACTTTACAATTGCAGCTATTATCCTGAAGGGGACCCTGCTTTAATTTCGGTTTTCTACATAGTATCCTCTGCTCAGTGACTTATGCAGTAGTAACAGGCAAAATGCTGCCGGCCGATAGTGCCAACTACAAAATCAAACTAAGCGGGAAAGCGGCGCGGAATATAGACCTAAAGGACTACAATACAGTAGAAGTGGGCTGCTATACGCCTCCTATACATTAGCAGGCTTTACTATCTTTAGGGCAAAACACTGATACGTGAAAAACTTTAAAGATAAGATAGCCGTGATCACAGGCGCAGGCTCAGGCATGGGCCGCTCCCTGGCTGTGCAGATGGCCGCAGAGGGGGCGCTAGTACTCCTGTCAGACATCAATGAAACCGGCCTGGCAGAGACGCGCAAACTGATAGGCAGCGGCCGCTGCAAAACCTACAAGGTAGACGTAGGTGATAAGGAGCAGGTATATGCATTTGCCGGGCAGGTGCTGGCCGAGTATGGCTACATAGATGTGCTGATCAATAATGCCGGCATAGCCATAGGCGAGGCCAGCCTGATGGAGATACCGCTGGAGGATTTTGAACGGCTGATCAATATCAACCTGTGGGGGGTGATACACCATACGCGCGCTTTTCTCGATGTGATGCTCACCAGGCCCGAGGCAGCTATCGCTAATACCAGCAGCGTTTTTGGCCTGATGGGTATCCCTACACAGATACCGTATTGCATCAGCAAGTTTGCTGTGCGCGGCTTCTCAGACGCGCTCAGACTGGAGCTCAGCGGTACCAATGTATCCGTGACCTGCATTCACCCGGGCGGTATAGACACCAATATCGTGGCCAACGGCATCCACTATAACGGCAAGAAAGATGTGACCGTAGAGAAATTTAAAGAACTCGTGATGACAAGCTCTGACAAAGCAGCTACGATCATTCTCAATGCGATACGCCGCAAGGCCAAGCGCGTGATGGTAGGGCCGGATGCAAAACTCATCCGCATCATGACGCAACTGGCACCGGGTGTGGTAGACAGAGAGATACTGCGCCGCAGGGCTAATCTGAGCCTCTGAATACACTTTGAACCATATAGATATAGAACTGATGCAGAGCTATCGCCGCTATCAAACAGTACTTTTGCGCGCGCTGCGTTCTCTGCGGTGAATAACTAATTCCTTTTGCGTTTCCGCGTTTTTGCGGTTAAGGTTATGTTAGCAGCATGATCAGGATATACGGCATCAAGAACTGCGACACTATGCAGAAGGCCATTAAGTGGCTGGATGCAAAAAAGACACCTTATGAGTTTCACAACTATAAAGAGTCAGGTATAGACAAAGCTACGCTACAGACCTGGCTGGAGCACTTTCCCACGGATAAGCTGATCAATACCAAGGGTACAACCTACCGTGCCCTCACGGACACGGAAAAAGCAAGTATCAGCAACAAGTCCAAAGCGATAAACCTGATGATCAAGAATCCATCTCTGATCAAGCGACCGGTATGGGATCTGGGCGGTGGAAAGTTCTTTCTCGGATGGGATGAAAAGGCGCTGGCCGAATTGATCTAAAGCAAAGCCCTTTCTCTCTGACTACCAGAGCACTTACCCTTACCATTCACTTTACTTTTATCACAAAAGACCCGATCCCGTCACCCTGAGGGGGTGTGAGGTATGTACCTTTGACATCGTAATATTTAATCACTATCAAACTCTACCATTATCATGAAAAAGATCATCACCGCAGCAGCTACCATACTCCTGCTGGCTGCCTGCCACAAAGACAACACCACCACCTCAAACCCTAACGACAAAACGCATATCCAGTTTGTCAGTGCCTCGCCGTCTGAGCAGCATCCGGACCTGTACCTGCTGGGGAGCAGCGCCCCGCAGGTAGCAGACTTCTACTACTACCTTCCTACCGGCTATGACCAGCCGCGCATAGCTGACCTGACAGTCACTATCAAGGACGCCGCACATGGCACGGTGCTGACCAGCGGTCCGCTAGCCTGTAGCAAGGACTCTTTCTACAGCTGGTTTCTCTATGATACTTTCCCAAACCTGAAAGCCTATCTGACCACTGATGTGCGCCTCACCTCTATACCTGCCAATAAGGCGGCAGTAAAATTTGTAAATCTGTGCCCTAATGGTGGTAACCTGCACTATCGCATACAGGGGGGTGCAGACCTGAGCACAGATCTGGGATATGCAGGTACTACTCCTGCCACGTCCACTACCCAATACCTCCTCATGGATACCGGCTGGCAGAATATAGAAGTAGTGAACAGCAGCTCAGTAGTGGTTAGTACTTTCCAGAATTTCTACGCACGTACCGGAGCTTACTACACACTCTGGACCACTGGCTATGTGGGTGGTACGGGCGACTATGTACCGTATACAGGCTGGACAGAAGATCATTGATCTATCTCGTCCAGGTACCGGAGCAGGTATAGGAGTTGCCATTGGTAGAGTCTACGATGGTATACTGTATAGACAAAACACCACTGGCATACGAGCCGCTGCCGGATATATACTGGCGCGTGGGAGCATCGGGCTGCTGTAGCGGCACGGTCAGATTGTTTCCCCGGCAGGTAGCTGTGACACTATTGAGAAAAAAGCTATTGCTCAGGTGAGACAAGTAGACCTGATCGTACTGAGACGGTGACACGAGAACGGATGCAGTGTATGAACGCGATCCTGATGCACTGCCGGATACACTTTCAGAGACTGTGTAGTTTTGATATATGAACTTTGCCCTGCTCAGGGTATTGCAGTCAGAGCCTTCATATCCGCCTCTGCAGGAGTCACAGTGTTGCCCGGTGAAATTGCCCGGGCAGCTACAGGTACCATTGGCACAGGTACCACCATTCTGGCAGTATTGGGTAGCGCAGGCATCAGAAGAGCGGGAGCATGAAGTGAGAGCCATCAGGCCGGCAATAATGGCGAGTGCAAAAAGAGAGATCGTTAGTTTTCTTTTGTCCATGACGTTTGTAGATTTGATGATCTCACTAAAGTAGCATAATCTCCACTTCCCAAAAATCGCCTCCTATCATGAAAAGCATCACCGTCTTCTGCGGGGCCAGTACCGGCAACGATCCCATCTATGTATCTGTAGCGCGCCTAGTGGGCGCGACGCTGGCTGCCGCCGGTGTACGAGTCATATATGGCGGCGCCTGTATAGGCGTGATGGGCGCTGTGGCAGATGCAGCCCTGGAGGCAGGTGGACATGTGGTGGGTGTCATCCCTTATTTTCTGCGCAGCAGAGAGGTGGCACACTATGGCCTGTCAGATCTCATCATCACCGAGACCATGCACGAGCGCAAGATGAAGATGCAGGAACTCTGCGATGGCTTTATAGCGCTGCCGGGAGGCTTTGGCACGCTGGAGGAGCTCTTTGAGGTGCTGACCTGGGCACAGCTGGGACTGCATACCAAACCCATAGGCCTGCTGAATACAGACGGCTACTATGACAGCCTGATAGCGATGGCAGATGATATGGTGACGCGCGGCTTCCTGAAACCGGTGTATAGAAACATGCTACTGACGAGTAATGAGATGGGCGACCTGCTGCATCAGATGCAGGTCTATAGGGCTCCTGAGGTGGAGAAGTGGCTCACAGACGAGACTACGTGATAGCTTACTTACTGTTGACGCTGATCTGGTTTTCCAGTGTGGCGCGGTCAGTCACGCCGAGCTGGCGCCAGACTTCCTTACCATTTTTGTAGAGTATCAGCAGCGGTATGCCGGTGATATGCATAGCGTCTGACACGGCAGGATTTTTATCTACGTCTACAGCCAGCAGCTCCACTTTGTCTTTGTTGGCCTCGGTGGTCTGCTCCACTATCGGTTTGAGTATCTTGCACGGTCCGCACCATACAGCGCTGAAATCTACCAGCACCAGTTTGTCCGCTTTAGTATGCTTGAGATAGTCGTCAAAACTCATCCCCTTGGGCGCGCCACCCTGTGTACCAGCAGGTGTCTCTACCGGCAGGCCGGCTTCATTCCACGCCAGTATACCGCCGTCCAGATTGTAAACCTGCGAGAAGCCCTTGCTGCTAATGAGCGCAGCCGCCTTGGTACTACGACCACCCGACAGGCAGTAGACATATACCGGTTTGGTCTTATCGAGCTTTTCTATTTTATCTATGAAGTTGTCATCGTTGAAATTGATATTGACAGCCTCCTTCAGGTGCTTCTCTGCATACTCCTCAGGTGTGCGTACATCTACGAGCTGTACAGCCCCTTCGCTTATTTTTTTAGAGAAATCGGCGGCTTTAAGGGTTTGGTATTTCTGGCCGCCAAACAGATTGCAGGAGGTCAGTACAAAAGCTATGACGAGGGCGTAAAGTGGTTTACCGGCTGACATATATCTATTTTATCCTTCAAAAATACACTAGTCCTTTAAACAAAGCAACAGGAATATCCACCGCGCTACTGCACCAGGTCACCCTCTATCCAGTGCCTGAACTCCTGCGCCTTCTCGCGGCTCACATCTACAGGGGTATCATGGCCCTTCACTTTGACTTCCACCTTGCCTGTGTAGTGCTTCTGCAGGCTCTCTACAGCCTCCTTGCAGATCAGGGTCTGCCTGTTGGCCCGGTAGAAATGGGCCGGGTCTACGAGTTCTTCTATCTCGTCCAGTGTATTATAGTCAGTCACGTATTTCTGCCCGTCACCGGCCAGCAGGTAGATGATCTGATCTTTGTAGAAGGCGCTGATCTGGTCTTTGTGCACAGGGATATAGCCGGAGCGGTGATGCACCAGGAAGCGCTCTTTATGCGGAATCTTCTTGCCGGTAGCAAACATGGCGATCAGGTCATTGATCTCCGGCTGCTGGCTGCTGCGCTCCTGATATAGCTTGCGAAACTTATCCAGCGCACGCTTCAGGTCAGCTTTGTCCAGCGGCTTGAGGAGATAGTCCAGGCTGTTATACTTGAACGCCTTGATAGCATACTCGTCATAAGCCGTGGTGAATATGACCGGCCGGTCCAGCTCTACCTGCTTCAGGATATCAAAGCTGACACCATCGCCCAGCTGTATATCCATAAATACCAGATCCGGATACGGGTGACTATTGAGCCATTTTACCGTACCCTTTACGGTGTCTGTCACAGCCAGCACCTCTACATCAGGGGCCAGCTCCTTCAGCATGCGCTGGAGGTTTTTGGCTATCAGGCTCTCGTCTTCTACTATCAGTACTTTTATCATGGCTATGTCAGATTAGAGGTATATGTACGGCAAAGGTAGCTTCCGTTTGTGTCACGATCATTTTCTTTTCTATCAGCACCTCATAGAGACCGCGGAGGTTTTCCAGCCCTTGCTTATTGCTGGTATCTATGGTATGCTTGATCTGGAGGTTATTTTTCACGACCAGATAGTCCTGCTCGTCATAGATGTCTATCACCAGCGGATTATCACGGCTGGTCACATTATGCTTGATGGCATTCTCTATGAGTATCTGGAGGGTGACGGGCAGTATGTGCCGCTCCAGTGCCTGGTCACTGAGACTGATGGTGATAGCTAGTCCATCAGCGAAACGCGTAGCAAGCAGCTCTATATAGTTCTCTATAAAGCGGACCTCTGTATCCAGTGTCACTACTGTCTTGTCCTTATTCTCCAGCACATAGCGGTAGACCTTTGACAGATGCTGAAGGAACTCAGATGCCAGCTGCGGATTCTCATAGATCAGCGAGTTGAGCGAGGTCAGCGAGTTGAAGAGGAAATGCGGGTTGAGCTGGTTTTTCAGATTGTCATATTGCACGGTGGCTTTTTCGCGCTCCAGCGTTTCCTTTTTCAGCTCTGTCTCGCGCCACTTGTGAAAGAAGCGGAAGCCAAACATGGTGAGTACGATGGTAGCGATGAAGAGGATATGGGCTGCGGTAGCCACTATGTACAGCTCACGGGTGACGGGTATGGGCAAATAACTTTTGGTGTAGTGAAAGATAGCTTGCCTCAGCGACAGCACAATGACCAGCGATATCACAAACTGGATCACGAGGCGAAACACCAGGCTACGCTCATAGGGATAGAGCCGGTCCAGTACGAGGTCTACCACGCGCATGGAGAGGATGATCACTACCAGTACGATCAGGCCAAAGATGCTCCCCTCTACCTGCCAGGCGGTGCTCAGGCCGGGGAAGGTATAGATCTTTAGCACCGTGAAGAACAGGTACAGGCAGCCGACCACGAGCCACAGTAGTTTTCTCTCTTCCTTTATCATTGCTTTATGATCTCTCCGTCTTTCATCTCTATGATGCGGTCCGACTTCTGCGCAAACTCGGGATCATGTGTGACCGCTATGATCGTCTGCCCCTTATTGGTGGCCAGGTCTTTCAATATATCAAAGACGATCTGGGTATTGGCCGTGTCGAGATTGCCGGTAGGCTCATCACCCATGATGATGGTGGGGTCATTGATCAGTGCGCGGGCTATGGCTACACGCTGCGCCTGGCCGCCGGAGAGCTTGCTGCTCTGCTTCATGGCATAGTCCTGCATATCCAGCATCCTGAGCTTCTCATAGGCGCGGTCTTTGATCTCGGACTTTGAGTACTTGTTCAGCTTTTCTGCGGGCAGCATCACATTCTTCAATGCAGAAAACTCCGGTAGCAGAAAGTGAAACTGAAAGACGAATCCGATATGCTCATTGCGAAAGGCTGCGAGCTGTTTCTGCTTCTGCCCGGTGAGCTTTGTGCCATTGATCTCTATTTCTCCTTTGTAGTCTGTATCCATGGTGGAGAGCAGGTAGAGCAGTGTAGACTTGCCACAGCCGGACTTGCCTATCAGAGACAGAAACTCGCCTCTGCGCACCTCAAAGCTGATATCCTTGAGTACGTGAAACTCCTCCGGCTCGTAGAAGTATTTATTGACCTTTTTTGCTCTCAGTACTGTCTCCATTGCATTGCTTTCATTATCCTCTCAATATCGCCACAGGGTCTATCTTGCCCGCCTTGAGGCTGGGCATCAGGCCGGCTATCAGCGTAGTGAGCATACCAAATACGACCCCAAACACGTAGTGCCTGACGTGAAATGTGACAGGGAAATGAGTGATGCTCATAAACTCATTCTTGGGGAATGGAAGGTTATAGACGCCGTATGACATGGCATAGCCGAGTATCAAGCCGAGCAGCGCGCCAAAGAGGCCGATGGTCAGCGACTGAAAAAGGAATATCTGTATGATATCCGACCCTGCGAAACCCTCTGCCTTGAGGATAGCGATGTCCTTCAGTTTATTCTGGATGGTCATGTTCATGATATTGTAGATGCCAAAGCCAGCTACTACCAGCAGCGTAAAGCTGATCACGATGGTCATCATATTGCGGATGGTGATCGAGACCATGGCAGAGGCATTGGCCACCTGCCAGTCTTCTGATTTGTACCCGTATTTGCGCGCAAAGACCGCTGCCAGTTGCTTGGCTTTGGTGTAGTCCTTCATCTTGATATTGATGTCGGTGACATATTGATTGTCCTTACCCAGTAGCTGCTGCACATTTTTCAGGCTCACATAGCTGCGGATATTATCCAGGGACCCGATACCAAACTGGAACGTACCGACCACCCGGAAACTCATAGAGGTACCCTGCGGCGAGGCTAGTGTGACGAGGTCGCCTACACTGGCATTGAGCTTGGTAGCGAGGCCATGACCGAGCAGGATACCATTGTCTACTTTCATCAGATCCTCTATGGCGCCCGTTTTCATTTTATCCTGCAGGTTGGTCAGCTTGGCTTCCTCCATGATGTTGACACCATTCAGCGTGCCGGGTATCTGTACGGGACCATTATTGTAAAAAACCTGTGAGGACAACTGAGGCGATACGGCCAGGATATTGTCAAAGGTCTTGATGTCTGACACGATCTGCTTGGGATTGTGAATATTGGGAGTGATGTCTTTGGGCTTGGGGTGATGCACGATATTCAGCATGCGGCTGGTATCGGATACCTGGTCCAGTATGGAGTGGGAGTAATCAGTCTTGATGTCATTGTATATATGAATATCCGGCGTGGAGGAGAGCAGCGTATCCTCCAGGTACTCGTTGAAGCCATTCATAAATGAGATCATGAGCAGGTACATGCCGATGCCAAAGGTGACGCCCATCATGGCTACCAGGGTCTGCCGCTTTTTGGCGAGCAGGTGTGTACGTGCTATCTCGAGGTTTACACCGATCATGCGCTGGGTTTATTCCTTTGGTAATACGATCTCATCAGACTCTGTGATACCGGACAGTATCTCTATATCGGTCATATTCATGAGGCCGCGCTGGATCTTTACAGTCTTATTGCCGCCTACACCTTTCACTATCACTTCATCCTTTGCATTGACCGCCTGGCGCGGCAGTACCAGCGCGTTATCCTTGGTAGCTATCACGATATTGGCCTCCACCGACGCATTGATAAAGCGCAGGCCCGGGTCCTGGTCAAAATCCGCATCCACGCGGAATGACTGATTATTGCCATTCATATTCGGATAGACCTTGGTCACATGCGCCTTATACACCTTGTCTGAAGATATATCCATTTTGACCACTACCTCCTGCCCTACTTTCACACGGCCTATGTCCTGCTGGTCTACAGCCAGCTGGAGATACTTGCTACCCAGCTCACCTACCAGCGCTACGGCATCATTGCGCCTCACCGCCTCACCCAGCTCCTTATAGGTCTCATAGACCTGGCCTTTGATCAGGGACTTCAGCACATAGTTAGACAAGTCCTGACCGGAGGCGGCCACCTGTGCCTGTGCATTCTGCGCGTCTACTGATAGCTGCTCTTTGGTCCGCCTGAGGGCTTCTTTGGCGGCCTGCAGGTTATTTTCAGAAACAGTGAGCGCAGTAGCAGCCTGGTCATACTGAGTCTTGCTCACCGCACCCGCATCATACATATTCTTCATCCGGGTAAAGGTGGTCCGGTCGTTTGCCAGCAGAGTCTCAGCATTATTGATCTTGATCTGCAGGTCCTGCAGTACCGGAGAGTTATCCTTTGCATTTTCTATGGCCAGCCTGTACGCAGATGAGCTGGCACCCAGCTTAGCAATAGAGGCATCGCTCTGTACACGGTAGAGGGCCTCGCCCTGTGCTACAGTATCGCCTGCCACATGATATTTGGCCACGATATTGCCATCGGTGAGCGCATAGACCTTGTACATATTGCGCGCCGCGACAAATCCCGATGCATACACCGCCTCAGTGATAGATTTGTGCGAGGCGTGCAGGTTCTTTCCCCTATTGCAGCTCCCTGCGGTCACGATGAGCGCAGCCGCCATAGCACCGGCTATCAGCCCGCGCATCATACCGGCACGTTTACTTTTTATCATAGCTATTGATGAGTTTTATTTTGTATTGTGAGGTCACATAGTCTGCCTCGGCCTGCAGCATCTGCTGCTGCGCGGCGAGCATTTCATTTTGCACGTTCACGAGGTTGTCATAGGTCAGTGATTCATTCTTGTATTTGACCAGGGCCAGATCATAGTTTCTGTCGGAGAGCGATAACTGCTGCTGCCGTGCTTTGAGATCACTCTTTGCCTTCACAAAGTCCAGCACGAGATCCTGATCTTCCTTGGCGGTCTTGAGCTGCGTATTCTGTTGGTCCAGCACTGCTATCTGCTGGTTGAGCTTGGCCTTCTGTACACTATAGTACTTGATGCCTCCGGCAAAGACCGGGACATTCAGCGTGAGGCCGATGGCGCTGGCTTTGTACCATTTTTGCGAAGCATCGGTGAATCTGAAATTGTTGTTTAGCCCGGTCACACCATAGTTGGCAAAGCCGGACAGCTCCGGCGCAAACCGCAGCTTCTCCCGCGTAGATGACATGCTGGCGATCTGGCTGCGCAGCATGCTGGTGCGCAGCTCCGGACGAGTGTACATATTGGCGGTGATAGCCTCAGCCAGGGGGATATCCTGTATCACCAGTCTATCTTGTATCACTAGCTTATCGGTCACATTCATACCGGCTATCAGCTTGAGGTTGTTCAGCGCTTTCTCCATCAGTACGCCGCTCTGGCTGAGCTGGTTTTCTGCCTGTAGCCGTGTAGACTTGCTGCGATTCAGGTCCAGCTCATCTATATACTGATTGTCAAACCTGACCTGCGTAATGTGCAGCAGCGTGTCGGCATTCTTCAGGTTGCGTTGGCTAAAGTCAAAGTTGCTCTGATAGAGCAGGTAGAGATAATATGCCTGGGCAATAGAGAGCTTGATCTGCTCTGTGCTCAGCGCCGTATTGGCAGCAGCCAGTTCCTGATTTTTCTTTGCGATAGTGAGGCTTTGGAAGTTGCTGGCATTGATGAGGTTCACGTTCAGGTTGCCGTAGGGATTCAGCACGTACTTTGATCCAAAACGAAACTCCTGTGTGACCCCGTTGAAAGCCACGATCTGCGTATTCAGGATCAGGTTGTCAGTGAAGGTAGCAGCAGCATTGGCAGTAGGCAAGAGGGGGGCGATGGCGCTGTTTTTATTCTGCTCCTCCACTTTCTCATTCAGTATAGCCTGCTGCAGGGATGGATTGTGCTGCAGCGCATAGTCTGTGAACTGATCCAGGCTGACAAAGACCTGCTGCGCCTGCAGGCTGCCGATGGAGATAAAAAGTAAAGCGGCTGTGATCCACTTTGTCATGATCCGTATTTTGAAGGGCAAATTTACCCGTTCATAATTGACAGCCAATGATATTTCTCCGAAGCATATAAAAACGTCTATGAATAGGCAAAGCCCGCCGCTAAAGGGATACAGTCAAATATTGCCTTAAAACCATAGTTTTATAGCCATGAGAAACATCATACTCCTAGTGGCCTTCACCCTGATGGCCCTCATAGCCCAGGCCCAAACCCACGAGGCCGAGATCGTGACCAACTATGGCAAAATACGCGTCATGCTCTACGATGGCACACCACAGCACAGGGACAACTTCATCAAACTGGTCAATGAACACAAATACGACAGCCTGCTGTTTCACCGGGTGATCAAGGGCTTTATGATACAAGCCGGTGATCCAAACTCTAAGCTGGCCAATGATACAGCGCTGCTGGGTGATGGCGACCTCGGCTACACAGTGCCGGCAGAGATCATGCCTGACAAATACTACCACAAGCGTGGTGCCCTGGCAGCAGCGCGGGATGATAATCCTAAAAAGGAATCATCCGCAATACAGTTTTACATCGTGCAGGGCCAGGTGGCCAATGACTCCACCTTTATCAAAGCAAAAAAGCGCAGCGGGGGCTACGAGATACCCGAGGAGCATAAGCAGGTATATCGCAGCTATGGTGGCGTACCACGCCTGGATAGCCAGTATACAGTATTCGGTGAGGTGGTGAAGGGTATGGCTGTGGTAGACGAGATAGCTGAGAGCCTGACCGACGCCAATGACAGGCCTAAGAAGAATATCCGCATCAGGACGGTGCGGATGGTGAAGTAGCAGCCCCTAAATCCCCAAAGGGGACTTGAATAGCCAGTAAACATTTTGTATTTAAGCCTTCCCCTTTGGGGAAGGTTTGGATGGGGCTTAGAGATTTAGGGTCATGGGTGTTTCTCAAAGAAATGGCGGTCATCCTCCGGCTCTTCCTCCTCCAGGGATAAAGGCCGCTGATGATAGCTGCGCAGAATGAAAGACATGAGCAGGCCGATGGCTGCGCCAAAGACGTGAGACTGCCATGAGATACCCGGCTGACGTATGAAGCCCTCTGCCATGCCGCCGTACAGTATAGAGACAAAGACCGCGATACCAATAGAGGTAAGATCACGCCGGAAGAAACCTGACCCTACGAGGAAAGCGGCTATACCATAAATGATACCACTGATGCCGACATGCACAGTGTAAGGCGGTGCATACATCCAAACCAACAGGCCGCTGAGCAGGTGGATACACACCAGCACAAAAAGCGCCACCTCTTCATAAGCGCTGATCAGCACAAAAAAAAGCACCATAAAAGGAAGCGTATTGCTCATGATGTGGCCGATGCCGGAGGTATCATGTATAAAGGGGCTGAAGAGAATGCCTCGCAGGCCAATGGCCGTATGAGGAATGATACCATACTGCGCCAGCTGGAGGTGAAATAACACATCGCAAAACCAGACGATCCACAGCACGGCGGTAAGGCCAAGTGTGAGGCGCAGGTGGCGGCGGAAGGAGTGGCGATCGTCCATGGTATGATGACGCTACGAACGTAGATTTATTTTTCAGTCCTTTATAATTACATTCACGGGAAAATCAACCCAACGTGAGATTTATTGCTTTTCTGGTCAGCCTCGGGGCCACTATCGGCCTCATCTATGTGCTCAATCATCCCCTCGGGCCTGCGCCTGCACTGGGCCGTTTCTTTGACCCCTATAGTGGCTTCTGGCAGAATGCCGAGAATACCTCGCACTACCATGATATAGACCTCCAGCTGCCGGGCCTGCATGACAAGGTGGAGGTGTACTTTGACGACAGGCTGGTGCCGCACATCTTTGCGCAAAATGATGAGGACCTCTTCTTCATGCAGGGCTATATCACTGCCCGGAACCGCCTGTGGCAGATGGAGGTGCAGACGCATAGCGCGGCCGGCCGCGTGTCAGAGATAGCTGGCGAGAAAGCCCTGGCCAAAGACCGCCTCTCCCGCCGCATAGGCCTGGGCTATGGTGCAGAGAACTCAAAAGCCTTTATAGAAAAGGATGCGCAAAGCAATGACCTGGTGCGTGCCTACTGTGCGGGTGTGAATGCGTACATCAAATCCCTCTCGCCAAAGGACTATCCGCTGGAATATAAGCTACTGGGCTACGCACCTGAGGAGTGGACGCCGCTGAAGGTAGCACTGCTGCTCAAGAACATGGCAAACATGCTCTCGGTCTACGAGTTTGACATAGAGAATACCAACTTCGTGTCAAAGTTTGGAGCTGATCAGTTTCACTATATCTATCCGGAGCGTGATTCCTTCACAGACTATATCATACCGCGTGGTACGCCGTGGGCCTTTGCCGGAGATAGTGCGCCTGCTGCGCCGGAGGCTTTGCCCGCAGGGCAGAAGGTCTCTAATGTAGACCGCGACCTCTACGAGAGCTATGACCGCGCTATAGAAAAGCCGCAAGAACTAAACGGGTCAAACAACTGGGCCGTGAGCGGCAGCAAAACAAAGAGCGGCAAACCACTGCTCTGCAATGATCCCCACCTACAACTCAACCTGCCCTCTATCTGGTATGAGATGCACCTCTCCTCGCCTACTATGAATGCCTACGGCGCTACGCTGCCCGGTGCGCCCTGCGTGATCAGCGGGTGGAACGACTCCATAGCCTGGGGCGTGACCAATGGTGGCCGTGATGTGCGGGATTGGTTTACGGTGCAATTCAAGGACGATACGCACAATGAATACCTGCTGGACAGCCAGTGGGTGAAGACGGAGAAACGCATCGAGCACTATAAGGTAAAGGGCGGCAAAGACTTCACAGATACGGTGCTGTATACGCGCTTTGGCCCGATCGTATTTGACCAGAGCTATGGCGATGTGAAGAGCAGGAAATACCTCTCGCTGAAGTGGACGGCTCACACAGGATCAAATGAGTTTAAGACCTTCTACCTGCTCAACAAGGGCCACAACTATGACAACTACCTCGATGCGCTGAATAACTACTCCTGCCCTACTCAGAACTTCGTCTTTGCCTCCCGCAGCGGCGATATAGCGATCAAGGAGCAGGGCACGCATCCTCTCACGCATGAGTTTGTGGCAGATGGCAGCACCTCTGCCAGTGACTGGCACCGGGTGATACCAAATGAGCACAACCCGATGGTCAAGAACCCTGAGCGCGGCTTTGTGAGCAGTGCCAATCAGTTTCCGGTGGATGAGACGTACCCGTACCCGGTATCTCACGTAGGCATCTATGAGAATCCGCGCGCCATGCGTATCAACCACCTGCTCTCAGACTCGCAAAAGATGGACGTGGCCTACATGCAGCGCATGCAGCGGGACAACTATAACATGATAGCCTCTCTCACCCTGCCTACCCTGCTGCGCGTGATAGACCGCAGCAAACTGACCGCAGATGAGACAGAGGCCATCTCTGCGCTGGAGCACTGGGACTACTATGACAATGCCGACAGCAAGGCCACGGTCTACTACGAGGCATGGACGGATGTGCTCTACCCGCTGCTGTGGGATGAGATGGGCGACCCTACCCTGCCGATGCGCAAGCCTAACACGTACCGCACGGCCTACTTCCTGAGGGATGATAGCACGAGTGCCTTCTATGACAATCTGCAGACCGGCGAGCGCGAGACACGCGAGATGCTGGTACTGATGAGTTTTGACAAGGCGATGAAGCAACTGAAAGAAAAGTACGGCTCACTGGACAAAGTGAAAGACTGGGGCACCTACAAGGCTACGATGGTACACCACCTCTCGCCGCAGCTGGATGCATTCAGCCGGATGAATGTCTACTGCGGCGGCAACCGCGGCATCATAAACGCGACCAGCCATGACCACGGCCCCAGCTGGCGTATGATCGTGGACTTTGGCGATATGAAGGGCTACTGCCTGTACCCCGGCGGTGAGAGCGGCAACCCGGGCAGCAAGTTCTACGACAATATGGTGGACTCATGGGCCAAAGGCGACTACTATACGGCGAAGTTTGAGCCTAAGGCACAGCTCGATAGAGACAAGCTGTATAAGATCACATTCAATAAGTAGTGAGTAGTGGGTATTGAGTAGTGAGATAAATACAAGAGACAAGAATCAAGAAACTGCAATAAGAACAACAAACATGAAACTCCTTTTTCCGATCCTAGCTATTGCCATCGTGAGTGCAGTCGTACAAAACTTCGCGCCGTGGTGGAGCATTGCCATTGTGGCGTTTATCATCAGCTACCTGCTACGATTGAAGCCTGGACTGGCGTTCCTGGCGGCCTTCCTCGGAGTGTTCATCCTCTGGGCCGGTGTAGCAGCACGACTGGACTTTGGCAATGACCACATCCTTTCTACACGTATAGCTACACTGTTTCCATTAAAAGGCAACTATTGGCTGCTGCTACTCCTCACAGGAGTGGTAGGCGGGCTGGTGTCTGGTCTTGCAGGGTTGAGCGGAGCGCTGCTGCGTAAATAAAAACTCTGTATGAAACGAGTGCTACCATATGTCATACTACTTTTTGCACTCGTGCCTATTGTATTCAATCAATATCATTGGATCAGCTTTTATTTTGAACGGGATCTGGAGGCCTATAGGGCATGGTTCCCTAATTTATATCTGCCTTTATTTCTTCTTATTAAGTTTTTTTATCCAGGTATATTAGGATACTGGTCAGCGTGGCTCCTGAGCTTCACCACGAGTAAAAGATGGCCAGTAGCAGTGATCGCGATAGCTCAAGGATTTCTGGTCTACTATATAGAGAGCAGTCAGGATCGAGGTTTAATGTGGGTCAGCTATGACCTTGTAGTTCTGTTAGTATTGACCGCTGCCATTATCAAGGGGCGGGATATCTATTACTATGCACAGGTAGCGTGGACCCGGCTATTACGGATGGCACCGTGGCTATCCCGAGGCTATACCTACTTTATTTTTTGTAGCTACATCGTGCTATCTCTGCTGCTACCAGAGGTTCAGCCATTCTCCCGCTATCCTATGTACAGCCAGTTTCCGGATAATGCAGAGACTTTTTTGATCAGAGACGGACACGGCCACATGATCCCTACACATCGGTATTTTGCCCCTGGTGCAGCAGACCTTAGCCATCTTTATTACCATCTTATGGCAGATTATACCCGACCTTCTGCTGGCTTTATATCTCAATCGTCGATCGACAGTGCAGTTGGTATTGCTTTGTATCGCCTGCTGATGGCCAATCAGAAAGTACATCCGGATTTAGACACTATTTGCGTTAATATGCAGGTAATACGTTTGTCCAAAGGTCAATATAGCATCAATGAAACCACCCTATATAAGCAGAGCGTGGAGTAAAATCTGGTCAAAGGAGTATGGGGATACAGAATGGCTATGCCTCAAGATATTCTTTGCCGGATGGAGTTTCTTGCACACTACAGCTATACTCTTCCTATATTCCTCAGCACCATATCCTTCAGGCGTATTATCTTTTTTTAGTCCAGAGTATCTCATGCTGCTGCCCGTCAGGATAGCCATCGCTGTAGGGCTCTTCGTATTGCTAGTCCTATACGTGCTGGAGATACGGGTGGCACTTGTCACATTTATTATCTTCATACTCTCTGTGTTTATCTTTTCCATTGGAGAAAGCAATGGAGTCATGGGCCGCAATGGACTCATGTCACTCACCTGGATAGCTCAATCCCTGGCATATAGCTTGCATACCGTAGGACGTGCCGGCGACCTTAGACGAAATAGATTTCAGTTTCCCCTGCAGGCTATGGCTGCAGTGTATACTTTGGCTGCCATATCAAAGCTAATCGCGTCTCCTATACACTGGATATCAGACGCACCATATCTTGCCCTCCAGATCATCAAGTCATTTGATTTTGCATATTATACTACGGGAGATCCATCCCTGCATACTGCTGGTATAGACCGCGCTTATCTGATCACCGCACACCCTTATCTCACCCGGATATTATTGGCCGCATCGTTTTTACTGGAGATCTGCTCATTCGTCCTGATGACCGGACGCAGGCCGGCCATAGTATATGGCTTACTTCTGCTCTCCATGCACATAGGCATCAGCTATTTCATGGACATATTTTTCCCAAACATAAGTGTTCCAATGATAACATTCGCCATCAATCCATTGTACATTATATACATCTTGGTAGCAGCCCTAAGGAGAGAGGTAGCATAACTTAACTCTGTGGACCTCTCTGAGAAACCTTTTCCAAATGGAAAGCTCGATGATATGATGCATGATATGCTCCAGGACGCGTAGAGTCATGGTTGCGAGATAGGATAATGTGAGTATAGCTTCTAAAATGTGCGTCCTACTCTCTGTACCTATAGTGCCCTGTGATCTTGAAATCAAAAAGGCAATCTGCCAGCACCTGACCTGCTCCGATATTGTGCACGATGAGATGGCGCTGGCTATCGGCTGCTGAGAGCCGGTCTACCACCAGGCCGATATGCACTATGCCATGACCCAGGTCCCATGTCACTATATCTCCGGGCTGATAGTCTGCAGCCCGCTGCGATACGGACAGCGCTGCCTGCCGGTGCGCGAAGAATGTCTGGAGATTCTGCACCCGGCGGTGGTCTATATTGGCATCAGGCTTCTTGAGTCCCCACAGAGCAGGATACTGGTCAAAGTGAGCTACCATATCTTCATGCACCTCTCGCTGCAGGTCTATACCCAGTCGCCTGTAGGCACGTATCACCACATCCGTGCATACGCCTTTGCCGGCAGCTACATCTCCATTGGGATAGGGTATAGATACATAGGCCGCATCGTAGCGGATAGAGGGATCAATAATGGCGATGCCTGCATCAGACAGCGCATGAAAGAAAGACTGCGTAGACGCCGGCCGGGTGAAGAGCAGCAGGGCAAGTAGCAGAGCAGGCATAAGTACCGGGATTTGATATGAAACGTAGCTATCACTCCGCTATTGTGCCTATCTGCTTGTACAAGTGCATTCTATAATTACCTTTGCGGCTCATCAAAAAAAATCAATCAACTATGAAAAAACTCCTTTTTTCCCTTTGTTTCCTTTTCGCCTGCACTATTGTTTTTGCCCAGGGCAAATATGAGCAGGTGGTATACCTCAAAAACGGATCTGTGATCCACGGCCTGATAGTAGAATATGTGCCGAACGCGTCTATCAAAGTAAAGAGTGGTCCAAACCTTTTTGCCTACAAGATGGATGAGATAGAAAAGATCACCCTGGAGGAACCAGCAGCCAGCGTCTACGAAGGCAAGAGCAAGGGCTACTATGGCATCGCTCAGGTAGGCCTTACAGACTTTCCGGCAGGTGGCAATCTGGCTATGGCATCTATCAGCCTGATCAATGGCTACCAGTTTAACCGCTATGTGGGGCTAGGGCTAGGTATAGGCGGCGATATCTCTACGCACAAGGTGTACAATATGCCGGTATTTGCAGATCTGCGGATCAATTTTCTCAAGACACGCGTGACACCTTTTGTAGCCATAGACCTGGGCTACAATGCCCAGTTTACCCAGACCTATGACTACTACAGCGGTGATACCAAGCCACAGGTATATCACGGCATGGTATTCAACCCTTCACTGGGTGTCAAGGTAGGCATCTCAAAAAAGGTAGGTGCCTCTCTGGCCCTGGGCTACAAAATGCTGGGGGTCAATGCCAGCTATACCAGCTACTCTTACTATGGCTACTCCAGTACCGTGAGCAGCTTTGGCCTCTCTCATGGTATCACCCTGATGGGAGCCATCCACTTCTGACACCATCTGGTTCCTTATATGTAATAGGAGGCTTCGTGCCTCCTATTTTTTTTCTTATCCTCTATGCAATAAAAAAGCCGCGTCTTCATGCGCGGCCTTTCAAATAGGGGTTGGCTGTATCTTGATGGCTGATTAAGCTTTTTTTACACCTTCACGGAGCAGGAGGAGATTCAGGTCATTGGTACCTACAAAGTTTGCAGAAATGTGAGGACCTGTGCCAGCAGTAGCGTCCTGAGCCGGAGTAGCCTCTGTAGCGGCAGGAGTGGTAGCTTCAGGAGTTTCTACTGCTGTATTTGCCACGTTTACGATAGTAGCCTTGGTAGTTTCCTTGGCGGCTGGAGTCTGAGCTTTTGCTGCGAAAGTGACCAGAGTGAGTGCTATTATCAGGAGGCTTTTCATCGTTGGGAGTTTTTAGTAGTTCGTTATGAATTCAAGATAGATCCGGGTTTCACTTTTGTCAAGGTTTTTTTTCAAAAAAGTTTCAGAAAAATGTAACATTTTTGAACCATATTGACTATCAGATAGTTATTTTACGCTTAATCCTAAAATTTATTGTATGGTTCACCCCCAATCCTTAAAAGGAACTTAAATACCCCTCCGAGTACTCCTTGTGCATAACTATAAACCCGCTCAAATAAGCTATTTATTTTAGTAAATACTAATTTTATTACTAAAATATAGCAATATGGAGTTTGAAAGAGGACAATGGATCATAGACCAGAAGAATAAGAAGCCGGTGTGGGTCACGGCTGTGGAGCTGGACGGTACCCTGGTGATGGGCTGGGGCCTGCGGCGGCATACACCCCACTGGTGCACGGCCTCTGCCCTGCGCGATGCCCCGCGCGTCATGACAGACGGCGAGGTGGCAGACTATATAGACCAGGAGTGCAGTGTAGATGGCATGACCTACTTCAAGACGATCATGACCAATCCTGATGACCATATGTTTAAGAGTATCTCGCGCTATGGCACGGATGACAAAGACCACATACGCCGCTGCACCGAGGATGAGCGCACCGCCCGCTATGGCTCCAGGATAGAGGCCGAGCGCAAGGCGCGGCTGAAGGAGCGCCTTTGAGCTGGAGGGCAGCGGGCAGCACCCTCTTCACAGAGGCACTATTTTTGCACCCCTCCGGGGAAATAAAACGGGCACCCCATCCGTCTACTATCACACACCCAAACTAATCACATGAAAAAGATAGGCATCATCGGCTCAGGCGCAGTAGCCAGGACACTCGGTAATGGATTTATCAAGCACGGCTATGAGGTACGCCTCGGCACGCGGGACAAGGCCAAGCTGGCAGAGTGGCAGGCACAGGCAGGTGAGAAAGCCTCGGTCGGCACCTTCTCTGAGGCGGCGTTCTTTGGCGATATCGTAGTGCTGGCAGTCAAAGGCCACGCAGCCAAAGATGCACTGGCCCTGGCAGAGCAGAAGCACCTGGATGGCAAGACCATCATAGACACCTGCAATCCCATAGCCGGCCCTCCGGTGAATGGTGTCCTCCCCTACTTCACCGCGGTCAATACCTCACTGATGGAGGAGCTGCAGGCGCTCTACCCTGATGCCCACTTTGTGAAATGCTTCAACTCTGTAGGCAGCCCCGCAATGGTCAACCCCGAGTACCTGGGTGGCAAGCCGACCATGTTCATCTGCGGCAATGATGGCGCTGCCAAAGCCGAAGTATCTCAGATCCTCGAGTACTTTGGCCATGAGCCCTGTGATATGGGCGGCGCGGAGGCTGCACGAGCGGTAGAGGCGCTCTGTATGCTGTGGTGCATACCCGGCTTTCGCGAGAATAGCTGGACACACGCCTTCAAGCTGCTACGCAAATGATAGGATAGCATATCCGGAAGGATAGTTTTCCATACCTTAGCGGTGTAAATTTATTTCTATAAATACGTTGAAAACTACTCTCCTGTCCTTCTTTCTCTTTTCCCTCCTGACGTGCTGGGCACAGCAGGAGCGGCTGGTGGCGAGTGTACAGTACTTTAATAAAGCCGGGCAATCTGCCGATCATGATTCCACCGTTTATATCTACTCAGGCCTTAGGAATATAGATAGCAGCTGGGGCATCATACAAGATGCCGATACCACTTATCACTGGAGTAGAAATAATGCTACTACCCGCTACGTGCTCACAAACAGAAATCGTCTTCAGCGAACTACCGCAGACCGCAGGTCTATTTCTTTCCTGGACAGCTATGATAGCAGCACGCATACTTTCAGCGTGGCCAGTTGGGATACGTTTGCATTTACCCCTGCAGGAGCGCCGCTGCGCAGACAGCATTACATCTACAATGCTACTTTGCAGGCATATGTGATCAGCAGTGACGATACGCTCCTCTATGCACCATCGGGGTATGACAGAACCGAAGTGGACTATCAATATCATACAGTAAATGGGATCTGGCAAAAAGATACGTTTATGCTGTCGTTTCATCACTCCGATGCGTCCGGGCGTATCCTGTCAGATTCTTCCATCTCCATTTCGGGGCTTTATTCAAGTACCATCGTAAACCAGATGAGCTACGATGCCCTGGGGCAGATGGATACACAGTACATAATGTTTTCGACCAGCTATAATAATGTAGTAATATCTGTTAGTGGGACCATGTATGTAAGCAGCTACGCCCCGTCTCATCTGCTGGATCACAGCTTGAACTATAGCAAAAACTTCTCTTCAGGTCAATGGTACCTGGCAAATCATGATTACTATTATTATGATGGTAGGGGCAATCTGATGGAGTGGACCCGCCAGACCTACGATAGCGCCGGCCAATGGGTGAACAGCGACCACTATACCTATACCTATGACAGCTACAATATGCTCCTGACTACTGATATCCGCATCTGGAGTGATAGCGCCCAGCAGTGGGTACTCCCTCCGGGCAGGACAGGCTATCACTATCACTATGAGGTCTACGGTCCTACTGCTGTACCCGATGTGGTGTCTGGTAGCGAGCTGGTCCTCTATCCCGTGCCCGCCTCAGATATGCTGCACGTGGCCGCAGATAAGCATACGGATGACCCTGCTACGATCAGCATCACAGACCTGAGCGGCAGGCAGTGCGGGCAGTGGTCCGTATCAGGAGGACCATATAGCGGCTACATACCGGTGGGCTACCTGCCGGACGGTATCTATCTGCTCAGTATCTCGGCTGCCGGTCATACTACGCAGCGCAGTTTTACTATAGTCAGATAGCGGGGCAGGATACCTCTTCTACTATGTCATTTTAGGACATTACTTATAGCTTGCCAGAGAGAGGCTCACTGCGCCTTGTCCACCTGATTGACGATCATCCAGAAAAACCCCAGCGCAGATATCTCTTTGAAAAAAGCATCAAACGCAACCGGCTTTACGACATAACTATTGACACCCAGCTCATAGCAGTGCTTCATGATTGGGTCGTCTTTGGTAGATGTCAGCACTACTACCGGTATGTGACAGGTACGCTCATCAGCCTTGAGCCGTTTGAGTACTTCCAGCCCGCTTACGCGGGGCATATTGATATCCAGTACGATCACCCTCAGGCGCTGCTCTACTGCATGGCCCGCGAAGGATCCTTCACCGAATATAAAATCGAGGGCCTCGGCACCATCTCTCAGGTGCAGCAGACCATTGGCCAGGTTGTTACGCTTCAGCGCACGCATGGTCAGCTCTGCATCGTGCTCATTGTCCTCTACGAGTAGTATCTCTACTCCATGTACTGTAGTATCCATAAAGTTTATTTGTGTGTATGGTTAAGTTTCTTGCCTTCAGTCATCTGCTGCGGGTAGCGCTACATAGAATGTAGCTCCCTGATCTATGGCGCCCTCTGCCCAGACCCGGCCGCCGCTGCGCGTCACGATACGCTGTACGATGGCCAGCCCTATACCTATGCCCTCATACTCCGTATCTCTGTGCAGCCGGGAGAATACGCCAAAAAGTTTATTCATGTACTGCATATCAAAGCCCGACCCATTATCACGTATGTGATAGATCACCTCGCTACCCTCGCGCTTTGCACCAGCCTCTACCACAGGCATATCTTTCTTGCCAGAGTATTTTATAGCGTTAGATAGGAGGTTTACAAAAACCTGCTTTAGCAGCTCACGGTCACCATTGGCGCAAGGCATATCCTGCTGTATGCGAAATTCGGGTAGCTTTTTGACAGTAGCCTGTATCACCTCCAGTGCCTCTTGTATCAGTAGATTTACATCCACAGCGCGTGCCTTGATGCTCTGCTTGCCCAGCCTGCTAAACTCCAGCAGGCTCTCTATGAGACTGGCCATACGCTCTGCATTGCGGGTGATATTGCCAGTCAGCCGCATGCACTCTGTGCTGAGCTCTTTCTCGTGGTCCTCCATCAGAATCATAGCATAGCTATGCACAGCACGTAGTGGTGCGCGCAGATCATGAGATACAGAGTAGGTAAAGGCCTCCAGGTCTTCATTCTTTTGCTTTAGCTCCTCATTCAGGTCACTCAGGGCTGCCTCCTGCTCATAGATGCTGATAAAGAACTTTACCTTATTGATCAGTATCTCGGGCTGAAAAGGCTTTGTGATAAAGCTGAATGCCCCTCTCTCATAACCTTTGAAAATATTGAGGTTGTCAGTATATACTGCGGATATAAAGATGAATGGCAACCTGGCAGTTCTCTCCTCTTCGCGTAGGATACCTGCCAGCTCATAGCCGTCCATCTCTGGCATCTGGATATCCAGCAGCGCCAGTGCAAAATCATGATGCAGTGTAGCGCGAAGCGCTTCATTGCCACTATAGGCCCTGATCAGCTCCACATCCAGATCTCGCAGCACAGTTTCTATCGCTACTAGGTTTTCCGGTTTGTCGTCTACTATCAGTATTTTAGGTCTCCTGGTCATGGTCAGAGATTTGATTCGCTAATATTATTTGCTGAGCCACACTCTCATGAGTGACAGCAGACGCTCCACATCTACAGGCTTGGTGATATAGTCACTCGCTCCGGCATCCATACATTTTTGTTTGTCTTCTTTCATAGCCTTGGCAGTGAGGGCTATGATGGGCAGCTCACGAAACCGCTCCTGAGCCCTGATGCGCTGCATGGCCTCATAGCCATCCATCTCGGGCATCATGATATCCATGAGTACGAGGTTTATACCGGGATCCTTGTCCAGCATATCCAGCGCTATCTGGCCGTTCTCTGATTTGGCCACCTCCAGACCGCGCTCCCGCAGCACCTTAGACAGGGCAAATACATTGCGCATGTCATCGTCTACGAGCAGTACCTTTTTGTTTTGGAAAATACTCTCACGGTCATAGAGCCCGGTGATGATCTTTTGTTTTGCCTCGGGCAGCAGGCTTATAGTGCGGTGTAGAAACAGCGCCGTCTCATCCAGCAGCCGCTCCTCGGATTTTACCCCCTTGATGATAATGGTCTCTGCGTACTTCTGCAGTTCTTCGTTTTCAGCGGGGGTCAGTTCTTTGCCGGTATAGATGATGATGGGTGGCAGCGACTCGCGTATATCCTGCAGCCGGTGTATCAGCTCCACACCACTCATGTCCGGCAGCCCCAGGTCCAGGACTATGCAGTCTATTTGCTGTACCCCGTAGAGTTCTATGGCTTCTGCACCATTTGACGCTTCATAGGTTTTGACATCACCATTTCCTATGAGCTTGCGCATAGCTATGCGTGCATGGGTGTCATCCTCTATGATGAGCAGATTTTTCACTTTCCTCTTCACCAGGTTCTCTATCCTGTTGAATGCTTCCTCCAGATCGCTGTTTCGTATAGGTTTGGTGAGAAACTCTACCGCGCCCTCCTTGATGGGTGCCAGTGAGCGCTCATTGACCGACATGATATGGACCGGTATGTGTCGTGTATCGGGGTCATGCTTGAGCTGGGCCAGCACCTGGTAGCCATCTATACCGGGGAGGTCTATATCCAGTATAATGGCATGCGGACGGTACTGTGCGGCCAGTACCAGTCCATCCTCTCCTGTACCTGCCGCTATGCACTTGAATCCCTTGGCATGGCTCTGCCTGAGCAGGATACCGGCAAACTTCTGATCATCTTCTATGATAAGCACGAGGGTATCTCCTTCCTTTACTTCCTGCCGGTCGTCCTTGATAGTAGGATAGTTATACAGATGTTCATTCTTCTCAAATACCTGCACCGGCGGTGATACCGTCAGGGCTTTGGCGCCCTCTGCTGACATATGGTCCCCCTGCAGCTCTATAGACAGCAGCAGGGTAAAAGTAGATCCTTCGCCCACCTTGCTGGATAGGCTGATCTCACCACCCAGCAGCTTTGCCAGCTCCCGGGAGATAGAGAGGCCGAGGCCGGTACCGCCATATTTGCGTGAGGTGCTGCCATCGCCCTGGTGAAAGGCCTCGAAGATGGCCATTTGCTTATCTGCCGGGATGCCTATGCCGGTGTCACTCACGGCTATGGATATATGCCCACTGTCATGACGCTGTATGGCGAAACTTACAGTGCCCTGCGCAGTAAACTTGATGGCATTGGACAGCAGATTTTTTATGATCTGATCCAGTCGCTTGGTATCGGTAGTGATACATGCGGGCAGGCCGTCACCCAGGGTCAGGCTCAGTTTCAGGCCCTTATTCTCCGCCAGGTGGCGAAAATTTCTGCCTATATCATCGGCAAAGGATCTGAGATCCAGGCGCGCCAGGTCCAGCGTCATCTTGCCGGCCTCTATCTTGGATAGGTCGAGCACCTCATTGATCAGACCCAGCAGATCCATACCGCTCTTATGGATGATCTCTGCACTCTCTACCTGGTCCGGCGTCAGGTTCTTTATTTTATTGTCTGCCAGGTCGCGTGAGAGGATGAGCAGGCTATTGAGCGGGGTACGTAGCTCATGTGACATATTAGCCAGAAACTCTGACTTATACCGGCTACTCATCTCCAGTTGCTTTGATTTCTGTACTATATCTGCGCGGGCGGACTCTACCTCAGCGTTTTTGGCCTCAAGCACCTGCGCCTGTTCTTCCAGTTCCTCATTGGTCATCTGCAGCTCCTCCTGCTGCTGGCGCAGGGTCTGTGTCTGCTCCTCCAGTTCTTCATTGAGCTGCCGCAGTTCTTCCTGCTGGGTCTGCAGTTCCTCAGATTGCTGCATGGTCTGCTCCATCAGCTCTTCGGCCCGTGCCCGTGCCTGCGCAGCATCTATACCTATAGCTACATTATTGATCACCTGCGGCAGAAATTTCTTTTCAATCGCAGAGAAACCTGCGACCTTACCGATCTCTATGACACCGAGTACCCTCTCATCCAGCGGGAACGCGACCGCAATGATCTCACGCGGCCTGACCGACCCCATACTGCTCTCGATTTGAAAATACCCGTCAGTGATATCAGACACGATGATCATCGTATTGGCCGCTGCAGCCTGACCTGCTATTCCTTCGCCCCATGCTACTCTTTTTTGTGCCAAGGTTTTGCTATCCAGAGTATAGCCCCCTGCCAGAGTGATGTGCGCGCCATCCGGGTCTGTCAGGTATATAGCCCCTATATCTGCACTAAGGTATTTGCACACATAGTTGATAATGTTCTGAGCGAGCTCACCCGTCAGTTTATTGCCTTGCATCTGGCGAGCCAGCTCACTGGTGCCTGTCAGGTTCCAGTTTTTATCCTCATTCTCCTGCTCGGCTTTTTTCAGTGCGTTGAGATTGGTCCGGATGATGAAATAGACTGCAATGAGCACCAGCATGATAACTACCAGCAGCAATATAAATACCTGCATAAAGCTATCAGCATCTTCTTTATTAGCTTTCTCGCGATCAGCGAGTAGCTCATTTTCCAGTCGCACGCAGAGTGCCACCTGCTGGCGTATGCGATCCAGTCTTTTTTTCCCTTCCGCATTTGCCAGCATTAGAGCCGCTGCGTCAAATCCCTTCGCCCGTCTGATGGCGATACACTTGTCTAGGTGGGCTATGTGGTCACCGGCCAGATCAGAGAGGGTCCGGATATTTGCCTGCTGAGCGGGGTTATCCTCGGTCAGCTGCTGCACAGTGCCTATATGTTGTCTTACAGCGATCTTGTCACTATCAAAAGGATCCAGATAGTCTGCCTCTCCGGTGATGATATACCCTCTCTCTACCGTTTCTGCATCTTCGGCATATTGCAGTACCTGACCTAGCTCATAGAGGACCTGATGCGTATGTGCTACCCATGAGGTAGTGGCCATCCACTTTTCACTATTGCGGATAGAAGCGATGCCTACTCCCAGCAGAAGAGCGGTACACGCAGCCAGGCCCATCAATATCTTTTTGTCCAGTGTGATTTTCATGAGACGATGAAATGTGGTTTATGGATTTCACTCATTTGCGCATACGACTCCTGAGGCATGATAGGTATAACCCGGCCCGAGGTTTGGGCCTTGCTGCTGTAAGAAAAACATAACGTATACCAGCGGCTCCTCAGAGTACGTGACATACAGCGTGCAGATAAAGGAGCCGGCATCAGAAAAAGTGAAACCAGCCGTCTTATGACAATATGAAAGTCTATTCCTACGCGTATGGCAGCAATAGCCTGTGGTAGCAGCGATATCAGGACATGAGCTATGGTCACCCGCAGGGTCCGCGGAAAACCACCTATACATACAAAAAAAAATGCATACACAAGCAACTCTAAATCAAATCCTAACCCTGTAACTATCGACATATACATCACAATAATGCCTGCACCATTATTTCGTACAGTCACACTGCCCCACTATTTATATATGTTAAGATAAATATTTGATCTGTCACGTCCCCTTAAATACAAGGTCAATATTGTAACCAATCGGTAAGCCGGTAAAAAGATAGGGGGAAAAGATAAAGCCCCGGCGAACCGAGGCTTTATAAGGGGGGCTTGAGTTGTATCTTCTAGCTATTAAGCTTGCTTTACACCTTCGCGAACGATAGCCAGGTTAGCCTTGTTGGTACCTACCAGAACCTCAGACTTGGCAGTGGCATCAGCCGGAGTAGCTACCGGAGCAGCCTGCTCAGTCTTCACATCCTTCCTGGTCTCGGTAGCTGGAGTTTCACACTTTGCGGTGGCTACTGCTGCGAGGAAGGTGATAGTGAGGAGGATGCTTTTCATTTTGTCGTTGCTTATAAATACAAGGTAGTTTCAGGTTTCACTTTTGTCAAGGTTTTTTTTCGAAAAATCTTCAGAAAAATGAAACATTTTGAAACTATATTGATAATCAAACAGTTAAAAACTATGCAGCGTCCAGTCCCTCTATATGCATAGCACTGAGGCGAGGTATAAAGATGCGGGTATGGCACCTGCGCAGGGCCAGTTCGTTAAATTTTTCCCGCCCGGTATAGGCCAGATCGGCCATAAAGCGGTCTACCGCCAGGCTGGTGATGACCGAGGTAGAGGTCAGGATCGCATCGCAGGCATACTCCCCTACTACCTCTCTGTAGTCATCATAGATGCGGAGGGTATAGCGCAGTACTACACGGTGCGCCTCGGTGATATGAAAGTGGTACGTATCCTTGCAAAAGGGAGACTCCGGTAGCCTGATGGCATCCATATCTATGTACCTGTCGGTGATGTCGGTCTTGATGGCATTCATAGCTCAAAGATAGCAAATACTAATTTTAATAGCAAAGATTATTAGAAACTACAACAAAGCGGAGAGATCTATATATACGTTCATAAAAAAAGGGGCTCTTGGGAAGCCCCTAACCTAAACCCAAACCTATGAAATATCTTTTCTACTATATGATACCCGGCATCTGTGATGGACACCGGATCGTTTTTACCCCCCCCTTTTTTTATCTGCTCCGGTCTGTGTTATTCTTCCTAGAACAAATAAATGCGTGAATCCATAATGCAAAGATGTAAGCCTTTTCGGTATCAATCAAACTGATAATTTTTATCTTGCAATAGATAAAAGCTATCAATCATGAATCTACAACAACTCGAGTATATCATAGCCGTAGACCAATACCGCCACTTTGCCCGTGCAGCGGAGCATAGCTTTGTGACGCAGCCTACGCTGAGCATGATGATACAAAAGCTGGAGGATGAGCTGGGGCTCAAGATATTTGACCGTACTAAACATCCTATCACCCCCACGCCGGAGGGCGAGGAGATCATACGCCGCGCCAAGGTGATCCTGGCAGAGGCCAGCCATCTGAGAGACTACTCTCAGGAGCTGAAGGGTGAGATCACGGGAGACCTGCACATAGGCATCATACCCACACTGGCCCCCTACCTGCTCCCGCTCGTGCTGAAGAACTTCTCTGAAAAGTTTCCCAGGCTGAAGCTCTATGTGCGGGAGATGGTGACAGACGATATCATAGCCGCGCTCAAATCTGGCAAGCTGGAGATGGGCCTGCTGGCTACCCCGCTACATGAGCAGGGACTGCAGGAGCACGTGCTGTTTTATGAGGCTTTCTACGCCTATGTATCGCAGAGCGAGAAGCTATCTAATAAGAAGTACCTCCTGCCCAAACAGATCAACCCTGATCACCTGTGGCTGCTACAGGAGGGCCACTGCCTGCGCAGCCAGATATTTAACCTCTGCGAGCTGAAGCAGCAGAGCAGCGATACGGAGATGCTGCACTATGAGGCAGGCAGCATAGAGACACTGATCAACCTGGTAGACCGATATGACGGCATCACCATCATCCCCCACCTGGCCATGCTAAACCTGAAGCCTAACCAAAAGAAAAAGGTACGCGAGTTTAGCAATCCCAAACCCGTACGCGAGATCAGCCTGGTGACCAAGGATACCTTCCCGCGCCATGTACTGCTGCAGCGCATACAGGAGGAGATCATCCGCTCGCTACCCGATGACGTAAACCCAAAGGCTAAGAAAATAATAGCGCTCTAGCGCCAGTACTCCTCCTCCGGTCCCGTAGGTTTCACAGAAAAGGTGCGGCCGGTATATTGTTCTATCTTTTCTACGATCTCCTCCGCATCCCACGAGGGTATCTCCTTGCCAAAGCGTACCTGCTCCTTGCCGTCAGAGATATACATATTGCCGTCTGTGATCTGGTAGCGTATTAGCCTTTCATTGACCATAAACCCTATGGCTGCATTATTATCTTCCAGTGGATGCTGGGTGAAATTCTCATCACCCGCCACACCTATTTCCTTGACTTGCGACAGATTAAACACCTTCTTTTTGACACCAAACAAGGAACGTAACGATATGGTCAGATGTTTATCATCTATCGCGATTTCTTCATTCTCTGTCAGTTTACTAATGAAAGATTTGGCGATCAGAAAGTAGAGCGCAACAAACGCAAGAACGGCCAGTAATGGTACGAGCAGGCCCGGCAACATACGGAATGATAAATCTGCCACTGAAAACAGGCTTAGAAGCATAATACCTGCGCCGATATATACCAGCGTATAAACAGTCAGTCCAAACTTGATAGCCCAGGAGCGATTGGGGCGTAGGGCTATGTGCAGGCCGGAGGCGTCTGTGTCTATTTTGTATGTTTTCTCTATAGGCATAGTACCCAAGATAATAAGAAAACGCTATCCCTGCACTACGGTGTTTTGACGGCAGGCTGGTGCATAGGTGGTAGCTTCCAGCGGCTTACCGCGGTACGGATAGCCTGTATGGTGGGCTTGTCTCGCAGCAGTGTCCAGTCCAGCGTTTTGTCCATCGTAGTGTTATCATTATTGGAGTGGTAAAAGAGGATCGCTTTGACCAGCGGATACCTGACAGGCAGGTTGGCCAGCGCATCTGCAAACCACTTCTCCCTGCTGCCACCTACTCTCAGGCAGCCTATCTCAGAGAGCATGACAGGCTTTTTGAAAACTGCAAGGCTGTCATAGTACACACCAAAGATATCGTTGAAACTCCACCACTGGCTCCACGGGGCTACGGTACCGTAGTTGAGCGTAGGTATACCTATCCAGTCTACATAGGCATCACCGGGATAGTACTCATTGAATTGCCTGTAGGCAGGGTGCGGGCTCCATATCCACTGTACATTCTTTGCGCCTGCGGCTATGAAGCGGTCGTGTACATGCTTCCATGCAGCGATGTATTCTTCCGGCTTGTTATTCTGCGGGCCCCAGGGATAGCGGTACGGGTCATTCATCTCATGGCCCAGACGCAGATAGATATTAGCACCAAAAGTCTTGACCCTGCCGGCCCACTCATCTATGTAGGCGTCGTACTCACCTGCGGCTATAGCTTTCATGCCGCCCCAGTTGCGGTTTGTGATATCGCCCTTGGTCGGAAACTTTTCATTATCAAAATCATTCAGCCACGGCTCCCAGGTGATCATCGGTATAGAGCCTAGATCGTAGATGGCTTTGGCCTGATTGAAGGGAAACCGCTCATCAGGCTTGCTACCCCAGGCGCTGTATATCTGCACCACGGCAAACTTCATGTGCAGCGTATCTTCCAGCGCTACGATCGGCTCATAGGAGTCTGACTGCGTATTGTCATACGCGCCCCAGAGTATGGTATCAGGATGGCTGATGCGGTAGGTGCCTATGCGGTATGGCTGAAACCAGCTCAGATAGTCTGCACGTGATTTCTCCTGCGTGGAGACCACTACCTCGTGCTCTATTTCGGTCACTTTGGTACCGATGGTGGTCACTGCATCTTCTATCGGGCCTGAAGACTTCTGACCGGCATACGTCAGCGCCATGACCAGCGCTATGCCTATGCCAAAGGCCAGGACGGTAAGCGTAATGCGATACATAACTTTCTTCATTTAGTTTAAAGTTAGGACGGTTTCGTAATACTATCAAGACGGTCTTTATTCTCTGCTACTATCAGGTCCAGGTCTACGCTATCCCAAGGGTCCTCCTCCGGCAGGTCCTGGCTCTCCCATACTGCTATCATGCCGCCGCAGCTCATGAGAAAGGCGATACCGGCAAAGCCCACCATGCTCCAGGTACGCTCGCTGGTCAGCTCCAGCGCTGCCTCATGTACGATGAAGCTGCGGTGAAAAACGATGTACAGCACTGTGACCAGGAAGAGTACGATATGCGCGATCAGCGGGCGGGCAAAAGGGGTGAAACCTTTTACGGATTGCTTGGCTGTAGGGATGTATGGTATGGGGTGGTCTATGAGTGAAAGCACAAAGCCCATGAGAAATACCGGAAAGCAGGCAAACTTCAGCACCATACCCCGCCAGTGCACACCTCGCTCTGAGGCCGGGTGGCACATCCATAGTTGCACGTACAGATAGATGGCTACGCCAAAAATAGCTACCGGCAGCCAATGCACCAGAAACGGTACAAACTCCATCTGCGCCGGCATGATGCCAAACCAGAAAAATATGAATGGGATAAGCAGGAAAAGAAAAGTAGTGAGGCCCGCCAGGTAGTACGTACCAATTGTGATGTACGACAGGCGCTGCCATCCCGTCAGGTTTCTGAAGAGGCGTGGCACCTCTGCAAAGAGTACCTCATGCACGCCCCTCGCCCACTTGAGCTGCTGCTTGCAGAAGGAGCCGAAGTCCTCCGGCACGAGCCCCCTGCTGACCACTATGGGCGAGTAGATACTCCGCCATCCCGCTCCATGGATACGGATAGCGGTGACGAGGTCCTCTGCCAGGCCGTGGCCGTGGCCGCCTATGCTCTCCAGTGCCTCGCGGCGGAAGGTACAGTTGGCACCTATTGCTACCGACGCACCTATACCGTGCATACCCATCTGCGTAGGACCGTAGAAGCCATAGGTCTGCTCTGCTGCCCCCTGCGCGGTGAAGGAACGGTACTGATTGTAATAAGCCTGAGACACCTGTACGTAGCCTACATCAGGATCATCGAAATAACCAAGCACCTCATCCAGAAAATTTGGGAAAGGGATGTGATCAGGATCCAGCACGAGGATAAACTCTTCATCTGTCCGCTTCAGCGCTCCGTTGATCTTGCCGGCCTTGGCACCCGGCAGGCCCACCAGCTCCAGCCATACGGCGCCATTGCGCTCCGCTACCTCACGGTAGCGTGGGTCGCGGGTATCGTCCAGCAGGTAGGTAGTATGCGGATAGTTGATCCTGGCGCAGGCTGCCAGCGTTTTGTCAAACATGCCCAGTGGCTCTCCGGGGCTGCTGGTGGTAAAGATGGCTACCCGCTTGCCCGCAGGTGCAGGACGCGGAGCAGGCTTGCTGATGTGCAGATAGCTGACCCAGATGATGATCATGCGCAGCATGCCCCACCAGAGTATTGCAGACAGGATCACAAAGAGCGGCAGCGAGGCCACATGCTCCTCACGAAACCACCAATCTGACAGCAGCAGGATACTGAGGCAGCCGCCCACTACCAGCGCCCCGAGCAGAAACTTCTCCCGCGCTGTGGCCTGCAGGGCCTCCCGGTATTGCCAGAAACTTTTAGTATCAGCGGGCATGCTTCAGAAAGGTGACGAGTAAATGAATAGATGTATAATGGCTCGCATAGAAGAAAGCACTGGTGTAAGCATAGTCTGCCCCCAGAGATATCCTGCGCGATAGTTTGAAGTCTATGTTTGCAGAAAGGCGGTATGGATGAAAGACCTCTTTGTAAGATCCCGAGGCCAGGTAAATCACGTCTGCCGATGTTTTATCCAGATAGAGATACGGATTCTGCGCCTGCGCATAGAAGCCTATATCTCCCTTGATGCCTATGGAGACAAATCTGGCCGGCCGGATGCCTATGGCTATGATGGCCGAGTGTATATGCTGCCGCAGCGGAGTGAAGTAGGGGTCATATATCCCTGCTATCTGCTCACCGGCGGTATAGGTGGCCAGTATCTCGCTGAGCGACTTGACAGAGCGGTAGGTACTGCGCGCACTGGTAGTGTACCTGTAGCCATATCCGAACCGGAAACTAAATACAGATGCCTTGACTGGCTGTGATAGCGCCCAGACGCTGGCAGTCTGGATAGGATTATGATCATTGAAAAACTGATAACTGTACGCAGCCTGAGCGGACCAACTATTTTCTTTGTTCAATATCAATGAAGCGCCCAGCGTATTCTGCATCAGAGAGAGAGAGGCACTGCTCAGCGTACTGAGGTATGGTGCCCTGCCTGCCTGAAGCTGCAAGGAGAGGTACTTATAGAGCTTCTGGCGCACGGTCACATCTCCCGTCCAATCGGTGCCTGCACTGAAGCTTTTGAATACCCCAAGCGAGAGGGAAACATCCGTACCCGCTTTGCCAAAAACAAACTTATTGCCCAGCGACGCGGCGAGCGTCACATTCCATTTGCCTGCTGCATAAAACTCCCGGTCGGTAGCCTGCACTTTAGGATTCAATAGCCAGGAATACGATAGACCACTCTCTACACTAATACCTATCACCTGCATGGGCTGGTCATCTCTCTGGTAGCCCACCGTATACCTAAGGTAAGGCGCTGTCGCTTCATCCAGCGCGAGACTGAGATCCTGCGCAGTCGCATTGTCGGGATAGCGGTCCAGTACGTCGCGCGTATCCCTGCGGGCAGGCTGGTAGCGGGCATACCAGCGGTATATATTGCTCCTGATCAGGTGCGCCTCTGCATCATTTGTATCTTTTGTCATCACTTTATCCAGTTGTCTGAGAGCGGCATTCAGCCGCTCCGCCTCATAGAGCATCCGTGCATAGTCCAGGCGCAGCTTAGTATTGTCAGGGTCCTGATCGAGCGCCAGGTCGAAACTCTTTGCTGCACCTCTATCGTGTCCTGCCCAGTGAGCTACCTGCCCGTAGTACCACAGCAGGGAGACATCACTGCTACCCGATGCCTCAGGGCGCAGTATCCGCTCAGCCGCGCGAAACTTGTGCTGCACGACCAACTGCTGCGCCTGTGTGGTAGCATCTGACTGCGCTATACAGTATGACTCTGCGGACAGGCAAAGCAATAAAATGCTGATGGTACGGATCCCCAACGCTCAGTGATTTATGTGTAGTAAACTAAGACTTCAGCTATTTAGACGGTGTACCGCTTCAAAATCCTTCTGGACCTATTGTGCTTCAGTGGTCGCGGTCACTGTCTGCTACTAATGTAACGCATACCCAATCTTTTCAGCCGCTTTCAGAGGAGTATTATCCCTTTTTGTAGGTAAAAATGCGATGGGCCCGGCGACCTGCCGAGCCCATGCTGATTATTTCATATGTGTTTCTAATATTATTCTTTCACTACCTTCCTGGTGTATGCTATTTCACCCGCTTGCACCCTCACTGTATAGACACCCGCAGGATACCCGGAGAGATCTATCGACTGAGAGGTGCTGCCTGTAGTGCCCAGGTCATGCGACCATACCTGCTGGCCTATCACATTGTATAGAGCCAGGCTGATATTGGCCTGCTGCGGCAGCTCTACGAATACGGCGCACCTGTCCTTTACAGGGTTTGGTACCACGCTCACTCTCGCAGCCTCAGAGATGGTAGTGACACCTGTATGAGGCTGTACCACTGCATCTATATTCACATTATCCAGATAGATGGCGTTGCCGTGATTGCTCAGATTGACGAAGGCAAATTGCACGCCTGCGATGCCATCCATAGCCGCCAGAGATATGGTAGAGTCGCGCACCCAGTTAGTATCAGCCGGTGCAAATACAGAATTGCCATATAGTGCATGAGCGGTGGCGAGGCCTGCACCTCCCTTCTTCCACAGCGTAAACCATGTAGCACCACAGTCGGTAGAGTATTGTACAAAGAGGGAATCCCTTGACGTTGACCTCTTCTGTGCATAGGCATAGTCAAATTTCAGTTTGCTATCCGCTGTGATACCTTGCGTAAAGTCCAGTACCGGCGTATAGAGGTAGTCATACTGGCCACGGATATTCTGCTGTGTATAGTTGTCCAGGTAGGCACTGTTAGATGACAGACCAAAACCTCCGGCAGTAGTTTTCTGAGCCCAGGCTGTCTGGTTGTCTGGATTGACCACAGACCAGCCCGCAGGCGGGAATGTACCCTCAAAGCCCTCTGCCAGCGGCAGCGGTGTAGTTCCCTTTACAGTGATGTAGCCGTTTATAGTTTTAGTGTTGCTGCTGGTGTCTTTAGTGACAGTCAGTGTCACGTCATAGGTACCGGGAGTATTGTAAGTCACGAGCGGGTTGACATCAGTAGAGGTAGCAGGTGTGCCTCCGGCAAAGGTCCATTGATACACCGTAGGCGTATCAAAAGACATATCTGTAAACTGTACCGCGTCTCCTGCACAGATATTCAGTTTGTCTGCGGTGAAGTTGGCGTACGGGCCACCACCCGGAGCCACACAACCTAGCGAATTGAGGATAGATGCGTGGCCGCCACCATTGGCAAAGTTTGCCTGTATACGCACATTCTGTCCCTTGGTGAACATATACAGGGCCACATCGTCTGAATAGTCCATGTAGTTCATAAACATCACACCCGGCGAGTTAGGGCTGCAATTATCCGTGAGGGGGAATGCGGGCGCACCATAGTTAGCATCGGCTTCATTAGGCGTGTCTGCTACGAGGTCTGAGCCCGTGCAGGCGCCATTATCATCACCCCATGTGTGATAGAGGTTCAGCCAGTGGCCCACCTCATGAGAGACGGTACGGCCCAGATCATAAGGAGCCTGCACTGTACCGGTCCGATCCCCAAAGGCCGTATTGAGTATCACGCAGCCATCTGTAGCTGCCGGACCACCCGGAAACTGGGAATACCCCAGCAGGCTCTGACCCAGGTCGCAGACCCAGATATTGAGGTATGAAGATGCAGGCCACGCGTCATCACCTCCCTGCGCAGTATACTTTACTTTATCATCGTCCAGCCATGAGGATACAGTAGTATGTACCCTGACTATACCATTGGTAGGAAGCCCGTTTGGATCGCGCTGCGCCAGGCAAAACTGGATGTTGCAGTCGGCTATCAGGCTATCCCATACGGCGGGCACGCTGGCTGTATCTGCATTGAGTTTGTGGTAGTCCAGATTGAGACGGGTGATCTGTGACTGTATCTGTGCATCGCTGATATTGCCGGCAGCATTGTTATAGATCACGTGTACCACCACCGGTATCATGATCACGCTGCGCTGTGCGCCATGCGGCTGATGCGCTGCATAGCTTTGCGTCTGCTGCTCCAGTGCAGCGCGATTGGCAGCATACTGCGGATATGCCTCCAGGAGCCGCTGATGGACATTCATCGTATTGCAGGTGCGCTGAGCCATAGCACCGTGCATAGACAGGAGCGCGATGGCCCCGAGTAATATTTTCTTCATTGACGGAGAGTTGATTGTGATTTCAAAGCTAAAAGATTGGCCGTAGGAAAAGATGTTTTAACAACTTTAGTTTTAAGCCAAAAAACACCACAAAAACACAATATACTGAATTGCAGTATCTTAAAAATAGACTGGCCGATAAAATTGAGGTCATCTAAAGAATTCAATCGGTAGAAACCGGCTACTCGGCAAGGGCTTTGAGCCGCTCTTTTTGCCAGTCCTGCCAAGTGGTATTTTTGTAATAACTCACAAAGGCGTCCTTCACTCCTTCTTTCTTGAAGAGCTTCATCAGGACGTGCTCTGCGGGTCCGGCCAAGCGGGTATTAGGATTGAGAATAGCATCGGTTATATTGCGGATCAGCTGTGCATCGCTATACCTCAGCCGCTCCAGCGCCTCCATAGCCCGCACCCGCGTGCGAAACTCATAGGACTGCGACGTGTAGGCCACGAGTTCATCCTTCACTGCTGCCATGCTATCGGCCCCCTTCAGCTCCAGATAGGCTACACGGACATTTTCTGAGATACCATGTACCGGCCTGACGGTAGCCAGGTAGCGCTCTTTGTTTGACGGATATTGTTTTACCAGTTTTTTAAGGGCTATCTCTATCGTATAGTAGGATGTATCTCTTAGAAGCTTCTCATACGCTGCCAGTACTGACGGCCTGATCGTATCCATCCGCTCTGCCACCGTGCGGTGCACATTCCAGTCAGGGTCATCTACAGCCTGTATCAGCACTGCCATACCATCGCCGGTGGTATCTTCACGCAGCTGATAGACCACCTCAGAGCGGATATAGTGGCTTTTTTCGGAGTGAAAGATACGTATCAGGTCGCTTCGCTTAATATCCAGCGCCGTATCACGCAGGGCCTGAACCGCATCATAGCGGTCTATCATATTGTGAGCGGTGGTAGCCTGCGCCAGCAGCTCGCGGTAGGGGTGCTGCAAGTGCATTGTTTTCATCACGTTGGCGCCCGGGTCAAATACTGTGTAGGCTATCTGCTTGCCGGATCTATTGGGCACGGCAATCGTATCATACCTGCTGCTCACCCAGCCACGCACTGTATCACGCGTGTGATCCGTATAGTCTACTTCTATCACCACCGGCATACGGAAGTAGTGGATGAGCGAGTCTGTGTGGTGTGTCTGTTCTATGTAGAAGACGGTCTTATCCGCCTTCGCCTCATACTGCACGGAGAAGCCCGGTACGCCACTATGATATATCCACTCGTCAAAAAACCAGTCCAGGTTGATACCTGCGGTCTCCATAAAGGTGCGATAGAAGTCATGCGTGTCTACATTGCCGTGGGCATGTTTACGCAGGTAGTTTATGATAGAGCGGTGATAGATCTCATCTCCCACCACATAGCATAGCATACCTATCACAAAGCTACCCTTGGGGTAGTGTCGTGCCGTGCCGGCATGGCTGTGCGCCACCGGAAACCTATTCTCGCCATCTGCATGTATGGCCTGCAGCATCTCACCGCGCATAGCCATCTGATATTGATCCTCGCCATAGATGTGGCACAGAAACATCTTGGAGTAATAGGTGGCAAAGCTCTCATGCAGCCAGTGGTGCGTAGCGCTATACTCTGTGATCAGATCGCCAAACCACTGATGCGTCAGCTCGTGTGCATTGACACCTATGTAGGGACGCTCTATCTGTGAGCGGCGGTCTAGCTGGTAGAAATCACCATAGATCGTAGCAGTGGTATTCTCCATCGCGCCAAACATAAAGTCCTGTACGGGTACATTGGCGTAGGTCTGCCATGGATACGGGATGCCGATCTCTTTTGGCAGCCAGTCCATCAGCTCCTTGCTATACTGATAGGTAGGTGCCTCTACCTCCGGATGATCTGCATAGTAAAACTCGCGCGATGTGATACCATTATCACTCTTGTAGTCCTTATATGCATACTTGTCTATGGCCATCATGACCAGATACGGTGCATGAGGCTGGGTCATGGCGTAGTGCCATGTTTTGGTGCTATCTGTATTGATCTTCGTACTCAGCAGATTGCCATTGGAGACGACCGTGTAGTTCTTGTCAAAAGTGATGGTCGTCTCGCTGATCACCTTATCATCTACATCATCATAGCAGGGAAACCAGTAGCGGTTGTCTACCCCTTGTCCCTGAGTCCATATCTGCTTGCGTGAAAGGTTCTTGTCATCATTCCACCCTATGAAGTAAAGGCCCTTGCGCGGCGTAGCTTCATATTCTATATCGAGGCTATGCTTGTCATCCCACTTCAGTTTCTGCTTTGGGAAGCGGATGATGACACCTGCGGCAGTGGTATCAAAAGATACATTCAGGGAGGCTTTATCCAGCAGCACTTTTTTGATCATAATGCCCGGTGCATCCAGGTAAACAGAATCTATCAGTGGCTGTATAGGCGTGAAAAGCAAAGTCTCCCGGCCCATCACTTTGCCTTCTTTGGGTATGAAGCGTACATCGAGGCTGATGTGCGTAAAATCACAGTTGTGCTCACGGTAGCGGCCATCTGTGTCAGATAGGCGGCATATGACCGAGTCTGTAGAGGCGATAGCGGAGAGGGGTATCAGGAAAGAAAGCAACACGAGTATCCTTTGCATCACGGCTTTAGTTTAGCCAGCAAAGAAAACAATAGTTGCTAGTTTCAGGACAAGATTAACACAGAGATGGCCTTACGGCACATCTGCTATTTACGCCCGTTGCGGAGCTTGTCATATTCCCGCTGTACCGAGTCCTCCTTGCTGGTCTGATGGTAGGCACCTACATAGCTGAACGCCAGCCCTATACCCCAGCCCAGAGTAGACCATATGGGCCAGGCACTCCAGATATTACGTGCGCTGAGGCCATCCTCATGCCCCTCTGTGATAAACCAGAGTGCCCACAGAAAACCATTTATAATGATATAAGTAGCAAGATGCCGCTTGAATGCTGCGCGCTTCTTGGCTATGCGCCAGAGTTGCTCATCCCTTATTACTTCCATGTGTGTTTGGTTTTGGTAGGATTAAAGCTATTGATTTTTCATAGAAAGCAAGAAATATCGTCCCGCTTTTAACTCATTAAAACCGTTATTTTAGCCACATGAAAAGGACACTCATACTCGACCAGGCGGCCATCAGCCAGAAGACCCGCCGCATAGCCTACCAGATAGTAGAGGACAACTATGATGAGAAAGAGATCATCATGATAGGCATAGATGGCACCGGATATGAGTATGCACAGCTGCTAAAGAAAGAGATCGAGTCTATCAGCGAGATCAGCATCAAACTGCTCGGCCTCAAGCTGGATAAGCAGAAGCCCCTCTCCCATCCCATAGAGATACTCGGCCCGGCTCTATCACTGGATAAAAAAGTGATACTAATGGTAGACGATGTAGCCAATACCGGCAAAACGATGTACTATGCGCTCAAGCCGGTAATGGAGTTCTCTCCGCGCAAGGTGCAGGTAGCAGTGCTCGTAGACCGCCAGCACAAGCTATTCCCTGTCTCATCAGATTTCGTAGGACTGTCTCTGAACACGACCATGCAGGAGCATATCCGTGTAGAACTGGTGAAGGGTAAGGCAGAAGCCTATCTGATATAGTTTTTGATCTTCTCAGCCACATCATTGAGCGGCTCCGATATGGGATCGAGGGCAAGCAGAGCCTGCTCATAGAAGAGCCTCCGTTCATTCAGCTTTTCTTTGATAAAAATACGGAGCTGCTCATCGTCCAGTCCTCTCAGTAGGGGGCGCTGCTCGCGGTCTACTGTCTTTAGCCTGCTATAGATGGCTTTTTCACTGACATTGAGATAGAGTGTGATGCCGTGTGCATTCATCCACGCCATATTATCATGAAAGCATGGCGTACCGCCACCGGTAGAGATGATCTTATTATCCAGGTCGATGCTGCGCAGTGTTTCTGATTCTCTCTGACGAAAGTATGGCTCACCATGCGCTGCAATGACATCCTTGATAGACATACCCTCCTGCTGCTCCAGCAGATGGTCCACATCTATGAAAGTGCATTGCAGCTTTGGCGCGAGCTTTTTGCCCAGTGTGGTCTTGCCGGCACCCATAAAGCCTATGAGGAATACAGTCATCGCGGAGCAATTTAAACATTGCCGCTCACACTACACGCACGCGGGGGTCTACCGCAGCATAGAGCACATCTGTGAGGATATTCATGACGACAAAGACCACCGCTACAAATAGCGACAAACCCATCACGACCGGAAAGTCAAAATTGCGGATGGCATAGATGGTCTGCGAGCCGAGGCCGTTATAGTTAAACACTTCTTCTATAAAGTATGCCCCGGTAAACAATGCGGCCAGCCATCCTGATATCGAGGTGATGACAGGATTCAGCGCATTGCGCAGGGCATGCTTAAAGATGATCACGTAGTAGCTGAGTCCTTTGGCCTTTGCTGTACGTACAAAGTCCATAGACAGCGTATCGAGCATACTGCTGCGTGTGAGCTGAGCAATGATGGCTACGGGGCGTATACCGAGCGCTATCACTGGCAGTATGAGATTTCGCCAGACATAGACGGTATGGCCTTCATCATCTACCCATATCAGTGGCCCCTGCGGATCCAGCCCCGTGAGGTGATGCAGGTAGTAGCCAAACATCATGGCTATGATAAATGCAGCAAAGAAGGACGGCTGTGAGATGCCGATGTTAGAAATAAAGAGTATAGCATTATCCCAAAAGCTGTATTGCTTCAGCGCAGCGAAAACACCCAGCACGATACCGATCACAGAGGCCAGAAAGATAGCGCTGAGTGCCAGCACGGCTGTAGGTGGAAAGTTCTCCATCACGATCTCGCTCACCAGCCTGCGCGATTGAAAAGAGCGACCGAGGTTAGGCTCCTTCAGGACGATAGTTTTCTCTCCTATGGAGAAGAGCTTTACAAAAGAGACTTGCCTGGGGCTGATCCAGCTAGGATCGCTATCATCTGACAGCTTGTGTACTGACAAGGGTGACAGGTCATTGAAGTAATAGGCCAGCCTGCTGTACCAGGGCAGGTGCAGGCGAAACTCGCGCTCGATAGCTTTCAGAGATGCTTTGTCCGTGCGCTGGCCGAGGGTCATATTGGCCGAGTTGACTGGCAGCACATTAAAGAGAACGAAGATAAACACGATCACACCCACTATGACCAGCAGGCCATTCAGGATACGCTTTGATATGAATTTGATCAACTGCATTTATCACCGCGATAAAGCGGACACACAAAGGTTTACTTTGAGAAATACTGTGCATTCAACTGCTCGAAAGTCGGAATGTGCTTGTAGTGCCACTTATTGATCACCACTCCGTTTTTGATCAGCATCACACCCGGATTGGAGCGCATCATGGCTTTGATAGCTGCGTCATCTGTGGTGTAGAATGGATACGCCGTTTGGTTCTTGTGGCGGAAAGCCTCAGCAGCCTCCAGATCCTTGGTCAGCGTAAAGGTCTTGACACCGACCTTCTCTGCGGCCAGGGCCAGCGGATTAATATTATCGCGGAAGGCATCCTCATGCGTCTCGGCCAGCAGCGGCGCTACTACTACGAGCGTGTAGTGTGGATCATGCAGCAGGCTATCGGTGAGCTCTACGCCATCTTCATTGAAGATAAAGAGGTTTGAGATGCGGGCAGGAATACCTTCGTCCAGCACCACCTCCTTGCGGTCCACATACTGCCAGTCATCTGGATGAGTAGATACGGGGCTGTTTGGGTCGCTGATCTCTTTCATAGAAAAGTCTCTGGTAGCACCCGACTTCTTATCCTTATAGATAAAAGTAAAGTCCTTTTTCTCCGGCACCTTGGGTACCCTGTTTGCATTGATATCCTCACCTATGGCATATGGGCGGAAGTCTATCACCGGCTCGTTCCAGACAAAGTTGTACAAGCAAAAGATCAGTGAGCCCACTATCATTACCCCCGCTATCCCATCTCGCAGCATAGAGGAAAATACAGGCTTGATCTGCTTATAGCTCAGCGCAAGGACAAAAGCCATAGCTGTCAGAATGCAGTCTTTGTAAAATGTCTGCCATGGCTTCAGCTTCATAAAATCACCGAAGCAGCCACAGTCTGTCACCTTCATGCCTTTGGCATCAAATGATACAGTGAGCAGCAGCGTCGTAAATTTCATCAGCACCAGTGTCACCAGTATCGTAGCAAATCCCGCCAGCAGCAGCCAGAAACGCACGGAGCCATTCTCTATGATCGCACCTGCACATACCAGTATGAATGCCACTATAGATACTGCAAAGAAGGCATTGGTGGGATTGAATCCTGAGAGATAGGTATACCCCGTGAGCAGCAGGAAGAATACATTCAGCAGCAGCAGCAGTGAGGTCGTGATCTTTGGCCGCCAGCCTATGAGCAGCATGACACCGAGCGATAGCTCTGCCACCAGCATCGCTACTGTGAGAGGTGTAGAGATCGGATTGAAAAACTCGATCTTCATCGCCTCAAAGTATTCGTGCATCTTGATGCTCGTACCCATCGGGTCTACGGCCTTTACGAAGCCCGAAAAGATGAACAGCGTGCCGACAAAATTCTGGAAGAAGGTAACGAGTACTTTCTTATTGCCCAGCACAAAGTAGTGGAGCAGCGTGAGCAGCAGCGCCACGATACCGATGTATGAGAAAAGCGTGTAGACGGTCATAGTATATTTTGTTTTAGTTCTGTTTGTGTTTGATATTCTTTTTTCAGCAGGCCATACATAGCCATATCCATATAGGTTCCGTTCAGGTACATATTCTCGCGCAGTATACCCTCCAGGGTAAAGCCGAGGCTCTCCGGTATGGCTCGGCTCCGCTCATTGGTCACTGCGGCCCCTATCTCGATACGGTTCAGACCGAGTTCGTTAAATCCATAATCCAGCAGTGTACGCACAGAACTGGTAATGATGCCCTTGCCCTCATAGTCCTTGTCCAGCCAGTAGCCTATAGCGGCTTTGTGCGCATTATAGTTGATGCCATGCAGGCTGATCATGCCTACCATACTACCCTCGTAGAAGATACCGAGGTGATAGTCGGTCTTCATCTCCCAGTCTTCTATATTGCCTTCTATATTATTAGCAGAGTCTGTGATGGTCTTCACCACATCGTACCACTGCATCCAGTCACGCAGGTGCTTGTTCTTTTTGATCAGGTCATAGGACTCCTGTGCGTGACTCTCATCGCGCAGCTGGAGCACTACATCTTTATTGACCCTGAGTACAAACATCTTTATACTTTTCCCTCGCTCATCTGTATGAGGGCAAAGACCGAGTAATTCACTATATCCATATAGCCGGCATCTATCCCCTCACTGATGATGGTCTTGCCTTTATTGTCTTCTATCTGCTTGATGCGTAGCAGCTTCATCAGTATCAGGTCAGTGAAGCTGCTGACACGCATATCGCGCCAGGCCTCGCCATAGTCATGATTCTTGGCTATCATCAGTGCCTTGATCGCCGCGACTTCTGTGTCATAAAGTTCCAGCGCTTCTTTCTCTGTCAGCTCCAGGCGGGTATCACTGACCAGCTTCATCTGTATGAGGCCCATTACAGCATAGTTGATCAGGCCTATGAACTCCGGCTCTATGCCCTCATCCACCTTGCGTGTCTCTGCCTCCTCCAGTGTCTTAATACGTTGTGCTTTGATAAAGAGCTGATCGGTCAGAGACTTAGGACGCAATACGCGCCAGGCAGTACCATAGTCCTTGGTCTTTTTGGCAAAGACATCACGGCATAGGGTGATCTGAGTATCGTATTGGGCAGAGGTATTGCTCAAGGCGGTTGATTTTCATCCGAAAATACTACAGTGACCAAAAAAATGAAGAGTTTTGACAATTATTATGTTCACAACCTGTTAAGCAATGACCATAAATTGTAATGGCTCGTTAATGGACCTCTCTACACCGCGCGTGATGGGCATCCTGAATGTCACACCGGACTCCTTTCACGATGGTGGCAGGTACATGGATATAGCAGCTATACTCGTGCGTGCAGAGCAGATGGTCAGCGCAGGTGCAGACATCATAGATATAGGAGGCATGTCATCGAAACCCGGCAGCCGGATCATATCTGTAGAAGAGGAACTGGAGCGCGTGATCCCCTCCATTACAGCGATAAGGGCGAAGTTTCCCGACACTGTTTTATCAATAGATACGATCCATGCCGCTGTCGCAGAAGAAGCAGTAGCACATGGCGTGAGCATAGTCAATGACATCTCGGCGGGAGCAATTGACAAAAATATGATCCACACTGTGGCAAAGCTTCAGGTACCATACATCATCATGCATATGCAGGGTACGCCGGAGACGATGCAAGTGGCTCCCTCCTATCAGAATGTCGTGACAGAAGTAATGGACTACCTCATAGCACGCCTGCAAGTTTGCCGTGAGGCAGGTATCAAAGATGTGGTCATCGATCCGGGATTTGGTTTTGGCAAAACGAATGAGCACAACTTTGCGCTGCTGAAAAGGCTCTCACTGCTGAAGATGATCGGTGTGCCGATACTGGCAGGTCTCTCGCGAAAGTCGATGATCACAAAAACCCTGGGCATCAAAAACGCAGAAGCACTCAATGGCACCACAGCCCTCCATATGGCCGCCCTCATGAATGGCGCCAATATACTCCGTGCGCATGACGTAAAGGAGGCCAGGGAGACGATAGCGCTCTATCAGGCTATGGTACGTGCATAGCTTTACATATTGGCTTTAGAGTATTTTCCTATTTTAGCCGCATATGGAGCAAATACTTACGCTATTTCATACTGTGATGCATATCGTGGACCACTTCGAGATGTTTGTCCGCGAGAATCAAGGCAGCATCTACATGATCCTCTTTCTTATCATCTTTGTAGAGACCGGGCTGATAGTCATGCCACTCCTGCCGGGAGACTCCCTTCTGTTTGTAGCAGGTGCGGCCTGTGCCAGCGGCCTGCTGAGTGTGTGGGTAGTCATACCACTACTGATCGTAGCGGCGCTGCTGGGTGATAATGTCAATTATTTCGTAGGAAAGTTCTTTGGCGACTTTGTCAAATCTAAAGAGCGCATCCTCTTCTTCAAGCGGGAATATATAGACCAGACCCATGAATTTTATGAAAAGAATGGCGGCAAGACTGTCATCATGGCACGCTTTGTGCCGATCGTAAGGACGATAGCGCCCTTTGTGGCCGGTGCCGGCAGTATGACCTACAGCAAGTACATCGTAAACTGTATCGCCGGCGCTGTACTCTGGGTGGCTGGCATCACACTGCTGGGCTATGCCATAGGCAATATACCGGTGATACACGATCACATCAAGGTAGTAGAACTGGTGATCATAGTCCTCTCTGTGCTGCCTATCCTGATCGGCTTTATCAGAAACCGGATGGCTAAATGAAAAACTACGGGCTCATAGGATTTCCTCTCACACACTCTTTTTCTGTCAGATACTTCGCAGAGAAGTTTGAGAAAGAAGGCATCAAAGATGCGTCCTACCAGAACTTTCCGCTGGAGAGCATAGAAGAGCTGCCGGACCTGATTCACAATCAGAAACTGGATGGCTTCAATATCACCATACCATATAAGGAAGCTGTCATAGAATACCTGGACTCTATAGATACCGATGCAGAAGCGATAGACGCGGTCAACTGTGTAAAGATCACTGACGGAAAACTGAAGGGTTACAATACTGATGTATACGGCTTCCGTGAGTCGCTAAGGAAATTTATAGGGGAACGGTCACCCAAGGCGCTGATACTCGGCACCGGTGGCTCATCAAAGGCTGTCTCTCATGCGCTGTCTGAGCTGGATATCCCATACTCATTTGTCTCGCGCCGCAAGAAAGCCGAATGGTATACCTATGCAGACCTGACACCGGCAGTACTGGAGACCTATCAGCTTATTATCAATACGACTCCACTCGGTATGTTTCCCAATATGGATGGCTATGTGCCCTTGCCTTATGAGTCGCTGACCGGCGAGCACTTTCTATATGACCTGATATACAACCCGGCTGAGACACAGTTTCTCAAGATGGGCAGGGAGCATGGCGCTCAGACCAAGAACGGGCTCGAAATGCTGCACCTCCAGGCGGAGCGCAACTGGGAGATCTGGAATACATGATCCCATATTGTGGATTGTGTTTTAGCGCTTTATCGCTTCTCTTATTATCTTTATCAGTCTAAAACCTTCTATTATGAATAGAGTGCTATTCGCAGCATTGCTGTGCCTCTGCATGATCCCGGCATCCGCACAGCGCAATGTAGGCATCGGCCTCAGTGATCCCCACCCATCGTCTATACTCGATATTTATTCGCCCGATAAGGGCCTCCTGATACCGCGTATGCATAGCGTGCAGCGGCTGGCTATCACACCGCCCCTGGCCAATGGCCTGTTGGTATTTGATGTAGACTCGGGCTGCGTGGTGGCGTATGACTCCGTGGCCTTATCGTGGCATAACCTCTGCGCTACCAGCCTGGGACCGACAGGTGTGACCGGCGCTCCGGGCATACAAGGACCTACGGGCAATGATGGCCCTACCGGTCCACAAGGTGTAACAGGCGCACAAGGTGTAGCGGGCCCTACCGGCCCTCAGGGTGTACAAGGCTCATCGGGCAATGATGGCCCCACAGGACCTCAGGGTGTAGTTGGAGCACAAGGACCTACAGGAGCAGTTGGCGCAGTAGGACCACAAGGTCCACAAGGCATACAAGGACCATCGGGCAATGATGGCGCTACCGGACCGCAGGGTGTAGCAGGAGTACCGGGAGCTATTGGCCCTATAGGGCCTACAGGTGCTCCGGGCGTAGCCGGCGTAGCGGGCGCTCCGGGACCAACAGGTCCACAGGGCATAGCAGGCGCGCAAGGCCCAGCAGGAAATGACGGCCCGACTGGACCGCAAGGTGTGGCTGGTGGACAAGGCGCTACTGGAGCCGCGGGCAGTGCAGGGCCTACCGGTGCACAGGGCGCGACTGGCCCCACCGGCCCGCTAGGGAGCGCAGGAGGAGATCTTAGTGGTACTTATCCCAATCCTACTGTCAGTGGCCTACAGGGCACCGCTGTCAGCGCAGCTGCGCCAGTCAATGGCAACCTGCTCCAATATAATGGCACAGCATGGACACCGTCAGACCCTAACGGACTTTTCTGGAAGATAACCGGCAATAGTGGGACCATAGCGCCCACTGCTAGCATAGGTAGCACGGTCAATAATAATTTCATAGGGACTACTGATGCAAGAGATTTTGTCATCGCCTCCAATAATCAAGAGAGAATACGTGTAGCCAGTGGTGGTAATATTGGGGTTTGGAATCAATCTCCCCTGGCCCATTTGCATGTAGGACAGGGAGGGCTATTTCAGATGACCGGTGGCAACTTCCCCGAATTTGCGATCAGCGCTACCGATAACTATGCAGCGATAGATGGCGCGATGCAAGCCGTTGTAAACGGTGACCCAGCCAATAGTATAGCCAACTACCTGAATAAAGGCGGCTCCATTGTATTTGCCGGCAGGGACGACCCGTCTACTGTACATATCACCTCTTTTGCCAGAGTGAGCGGCAAAAAAGAAAACAATACCAACGGAGATTTTTATGGTTACATGTCATTTGACACCCGCGAAGGGCCCACAGGGCTCGTAGAGCATATGCGTATCACCAGCCTGGGCAAAGTAGGTATAGGTACCACGACGCCGGGATATATACTGGATGTCAATGGCAGATCACGTATCCGCACGGGCGGCGGTACAGCCGGCATCTGGTTTATGAATAACGCCAATACCTCTGATGCCGCCTTTGCAGGCATGAGCGATGATACGCATATAGGTTTTTGGGGCAATACTGGTGCAGGATGGGGCGCAGTGATGAATACCACAAACGGCTACCTGGGCGTAGGTACATTGACGCCCGCCTATCGGCTTTCTATCAACAATGGCACCACCAACGGAGCGATACAGATCGTGGACGGTACACAGGCCAATGGCTACGTGCTCACCTCTGATGCCAATGGTGTAGGCACCTGGCAGAAGACACAAGTGGTAGCCTCCTATAGTACATTGGGGTCAGGTGTGTCTGTGCCATACAACACTGTGGGCTATCTCTATACCGGCACCTCTATCACTTTGCCGCCGGGCAAATACTCCGTATCCGTGAGTATGCTGATGAGTGGAGGTACAGCACCGAGCAACTCTTCCTTCTGGGTGAGAACCACCTTTGGTGATGCATCTAACTCTACCGTGCCATCTCCGGATATAATCGGGTCAAACCTGGCCAGCGGTGGCCTGATAGGACCCGCTACCTATGCCATGCTAAACGGAAGTATCATCATCAATAATACCAGCGGCAGCAACAAAACCTACTACTACCTGGCCGGAAATACAGTCGCCACAGGCACCACGCAAACCCTGGGCGGCTTTGGCGGATCGGGCTGGGGAGAGGATAATATCGTAGCCATCAAAATACAATAGGCCACTGCACACAATATCAGATACGCTACCGCGTTTGTGGTGGCAAACAGATCAATTTATGAAAAACAGAACACTGACTCTCCTGATACTGCTCACCGTACTGCTCGCTGCCTGCAAGAAAGAGGGCACCTCAGGCCCGCGCAGTACTGCCTATACCTTCACCCAGCTAAACAACAGCGGGATCACCGGCCGTATACTCTTCATAGAGGCAGACTCGGGCCAGACCACATTAGACTTTGAGCTAAACAATACGCCTGCCCCCAAATACCTGGCACATATCCATCAGGGTCCGCCTACCAGCTACCATGGTGCGCTCTATTATTTCTATGACATACCGGCATGGAGTCATAAGATCAGCTACAAGCAGAATATACCACTGCCCTACGATAGCGCCCTGCTGCTGGACTGCACGCTGGCCCTGCACGACTCGACCGGCAATGATGACCTGGGCATAGCCGGTGTAGGTATCAACCACTAAAGGACAAGGAGATCAGCCGCGCTGCTTCATAGCCTCATAGAGGATCACGGCGGCACTCACACTCACATTGAGGGACTCAGTAGTACCCTTCATAGGTATTTTGATATTCTCATCGCAGAGGCGGAGGATGGGGTCTGAGATACCCTCGCCCTCTGCCCCCATCACTATGGCACAGGGTACTCTGAAGTCTGCTGCAGCGATATCCACTGCACCATTCAGCGCGGCGCCGAATACTTTGATGCCATGCGCCTTGAGGTATTTAATAGTGGTCACGAGGCTTTTCTCCCGGCAGATATTGATCTTGGTCAAGGCACCTGCGGAGGCCTTGATCGCCTCAGGGTTGATCTGGGCGCTGCCCGTCTCAGGTACTATGAGGCCATGCACACCAAAGCACTCTGCAGAGCGGCCTATAGCACCTATATTATGCACGTCAGTGACGCCATCCAGTATGAGCAGCAGCGGGTCCTCCTGGCGGTCATGCGCGTAGTGTATCACATCATCGGGAGAGTAGTACTCTACCATAGCCAGGAAACCAATGACGCCCTGGTGGTTCGCCTCCTTGCCATGCTGTGGCCTGCCTGCTACACGTTCTATTTTCTCTACCGGTACGAACTGTATGCCTATACCATTCTGCGCAGCGGCAGATTTGATCTTAGTGATCTCCTCTCCTGCCAGTCCCTTTTGTATCAGTATACGGTCCAGGCGCTTGCCGCCCGTGATGGCATCGAGCAGAGGCTTGCGGCCATAGATGATATTTTCGCGTTGCTTCATTATTACCGCCGTGAAAATACAAAAGCCGCCCATATCTGAGCGGCCTTTGCATATTATGGCGAGATAATTACTGTACCGGAGGGCCGCCAGGTTGATTCTTCATGGCTGGCACAAAGCTGAACTGTGTCTCTTTAAACTCCTTTTCCATCTTGTCGGCTACCTCAGGCTTCTCATACTTTCTGGCAGCCTGAGTCAGCTCCTGCATGATGTAGAGATACTCCTGCACAGACCTGTTTTGTATGAACTGGCCCTGCTGCAGCTGGTCATAGTAGGCTTTGTCATTTGTACGGGCACGATCCTCCAGCGTGGTAAATACATAATGGTAGTACTTCAGTTCGTCTTTGGCGGTGGCCCAGATATCATCTGACAGCTTCTTTGCCTTGTCTGGCTGGCCGGCCTGATAGTAGATATCAGGATAGAGCGCCACGAAAATATTGTATGGCACGCGGTCCTTAGGCATCTCATCTATCGCCTTGTCTATACACTTGGCAGCCTTATCCTTGTCGCCCTCATCGAGCAGGGTCTGCGCCAGGCGTGCATAGTTGCCACGGAGATTCATGGTCATACGGAGAATATTCTCATCCAGGTAGATGTTCTTATTCTCCTTGATACCACCGAAGCGGAACTTATTCATCATATTGTCATAGGTCACATCTGCTCGTACAGGCGCCTGCTGTGCACGGCCCGGGCTCTCTATCGGCACGATGCGGTAGGCCATACCCTCCAGTTGGAAGTACTTATCCAAGCCTACATAGGCATCAGGAGCTACCGATACGGCAAAGTAGATCGGCCTGTCCATGATATTATTAGCCACCATATCCAGGGTCAGGAGGTCATTCTTCAGCAGGGTACCGCCTATGCTCCATTGCATCCTTGGCACCACCTTGCCCAGGTCAGGCTGTGCTACCCAGTTCATGGTCTTCACCTTATCCGTGTCTATGTCTATGAATACATTCTTGGCCGGCAGGTAGTTCTCCATCTCGCCGCTCTGAGGTGAGAGGGTCTTCTTCTGCGGATCTTCGCTGGCTATGAACTGCATTACTTTCTTCAGCTCTACGTAGGCGCTCTCAGGTATACCGGCGGCACCGCTGTAGCGTGTCACATCGCGGTTTGACCCGATGATCTGGTCATCTGTAAAGGATATCTTGACCGGAGGGGCATCATTCCACTTATACTTGAGCTGCTCTATATACCAGTCTACACCTATGAGGCTGAGATTGATCACGCGTACATCGCGGCGTATGCCCTCTACCTCCTGTGCATACCAGAGCGGATAGGTATCATTGTCTCCCTGAGTGAATAGAAGCGCATTGGGCGCGCAGGACTGCAGGTAGTCAGTAGCAAAGTCACGTGCTGTATAGCGGTCATGGCGGGTATGGTCATCCCAGCCCTGAGACCCCATGAGGTATGGGGCAGAGGCACAGATCACCAGTACCCCGGCTACTACACCTATATTGGATGCTTTCAGCTTGGTACGCAGCAGGTCGATAATGGCCAGCACACCAAATCCGATCCAGAAGCAGTACGTCCAGAAGGAACCCGCCAGTGCGTAGTCCCGCTCACGCGGCTCTATAGGAGGCTCATTCTGATAGACGATCTGGAAGACACCTGTCACGGCAAAGAGTACCAGGATGACGAGGAAGATCTTCTCATTCCGGTACAGCGTGTAGACCAGGCCTATGAGACCGAGGATGAATGGCAGCATGTAGAACTTGTTGCGTCCTTTATTGTCTGCTATGGATTTAGAAAGGTGGTCCTGCGGATACTGCGGAGTGAAAAACGCACCACCCAGATTATCTATGAAAGGGATACCGCATATCCAGCGGCCATTGTCATTGGCATAGGTGCCCTGTATATCATCCTGGCGGCCTGCAAAGTTCCACATGAAGTAGCGCATGTACATATACCCCAGCTGGTACTTGAAGAAGAAATTAAAGTTGTCGCCCTCATCTATCTGGTCTTTCAGCATGTAGCGGCCCGGCTCAGTCATATTTTGCTGCTTCAGTGCACGCTCAGCCTGGTCCTGCTGGCCCGGGTCAAATACCTGCACCACTTGATCCGTCTTGCGGTCTATGAGTTTGCTGCCCGGATTGAGCCAGACACGGTAGCCCTGCTTCTTCTGCTCCTCCTGCCAGAAACCGAGGCGCGGGAAGAACATACACGCATCCGAGCGGAAGCGGTAATCCAGTTTAGGGCCACCATACTGGTAGGCCTTGCCCTGGCGGTAGTACTTGTAGCCTGTGGTGTCTACTTTCTCTATGTCCATGCCACCGGCAGTATAGTCAGGCCCCCATACCAGCGGGCGGTCACCGTACTGCTCACGGTCTACGTATGACTTGATAGCAAAAGGATCTGTAGGGCGGCCCATGTCTATAGGCGTATTGACACTGGCGCGGATAGGTATGAGCGCATAGCTCATATAGCCTATGTACATAAAGGCGGCGCACAGCACGGCTATATTGCCCAGGCGCGACGGGCGTACATACTGTGTGACATACAGGCCGGCTATCAGCAATCCTGCCAGCAGCACTATGAAGAAGGCCGCACCTGACCAGAATGGCAGGCCGAAAGAATTCACAAACAGTTTGTCAAAACCTGCCAGGAAGGCCTGCGTGTAGGAGATCACAAACTTCATGGCAAAGCCGAGGATCACAAAGCCCACAGCGGATGCCAGCACAAAGCCAAGGAAATTCTGCTTCTCCGACCTCTTATAATAATATACTACAGCTATGAATGGCAGTGCGAGGAGGCTGAGCAGGTGCACACCGATAGAAAGGCCCACCATATAGGCTATGAGTACCAGCCAGCGGTCTGCATACTTGTCGTCAGAGGCGTCCCACTTCAGGATAGCCCAGACGATAAAGCTGAGGAAGAACTGGCTGAGTGCGTACACCTCACCCTCTACAGCAGAGAACCACAGCGAGTCGAGGAATGTGGCGCAGCCGGCGGCTATCACACCCGCACCTACTACTGATATGATATTGGTAGTAGTGTAGTCAGTGTCTTTATTTTTGAGGAATACCTTGCTGGCGAGCATCGTGACGCTCCAGTAGCAGAACATAATGGAGAGCGCCGTACTGATGCCTGACATAAAGTTGACCATAAAGGCCACCTTGGTCACATCTCCCATGGCCAGGAAGGTAAAGATACGGCCTACGATCACAAAGAAAGGGGCACCCGGGGAGTGTGGCACCTGGAGCTTGAAGCAGCAGGGTACGAACTCACCGCAGTCCCAAAAACTGCCACTGGACTCAAGGGTCATGGTATACACTACGGCTGCAAACAGGAAAACCAGCCAGCCGGCTATGTTATTGATCTTCTTATAAGAGGTCATTCAATATTTTTTGAGTGGCTGCTAAAATATAGAAATCCCCTAAATGGTCAGGAAAAATAAGTTAATGCAATGGTGCGGGGCACCATCTCTGCACTGCCATATCAGCCCGGCCAGCGCGGCAGGGATAGTAGCGGATAGCCCGCAGCGGCGCCGCTACCTCTATATACTGTCTGCAGCAGCAGCCGTGAGGACTAGCAGCGGATAGCCCGGCAGCCGCCATGATAGAAGCAAGAGATAAGAAGCAAGCCCCAATATTTGTCCATAATAGGATATAGGTGCCTGGAGACCTGCTACTATCTACAAAGCCTGCCCTAAAAAACATTTTTCGCACCCCCCTGTAACCTTTCCTTTGGCTATGCCGTATTATCAGATATAAAGCAATAACAATGAAAAAGAGCATATACACCATCACCTTCATAGCTGCGATATTTACAGCACTGTCTACAAACATATACGCCGCCACACCAGCCTCTGAAAAACACGAGTTTAAAAGCACAGAGCGTGAAGTTAACTTTGAGATCGAAAGGAAAGCGGGAGAAGTCACTCTCTATATCCAATCAGCGTTCTTGAACACATACGACCAGATCATCATAGAGCGTATGGGAGAAGTCAAAGCCGGCTACTCTGCATGCAAAACTCTGGATGTGGCGAAAATGAAGATCGATGGCGACTATATCGTCTCCGCAGACCGCTACCCACTACCGGCACAGACCGCAGTGAGCTACCGCGTCAGGACGATAGCGAAGGATGGTACCAACAAGACCTTCCCTCCGGTAGCGCTCACCATCGGTCAGATCAAGTAGTCTTCATATCAAGGTTTCATAAATAGGGTTTGGCTCCCCGTAAGGAGCCTTTTTTTAAACTCTCTCTGAGATCTCACCTACATAGTCTTCATATCAAGGTTTCATAAATAGGGTTTGGCTCTCGAAAGAGAGCCTTTTTTTATTTATGGCTGTCCCGTTTATGCTTTGCCGGGAGGTAGATACACTGTGAGGCATCATTTTTTAGAATAGCTATTTGCAAAAGAGCGGAAGCTGATTATATTTGCAATCCCTTTTCGGAGGGATATGTTTGGCCCATCGTCTAATGGCAGGACTACAGATTTTGGTTCTGTGTATGTTGGTTCGAATCCAGCTGGGCCAACCACCAACAAGTAAAACCCATTGCATTTCAAAGATTTGCAGTGGGTTTTTAGTTTTGGTTTAAACATGGTTTAAACAAATGCATTTTAGCCGGGGAAATCTCTTGATCCTTTAGCCATTCCTCATTCGTTAAGCTATGAGTCTAGTAACTGTCCAATACACGGCGACCAAAGCTATCAAACCGGACAACGGATATACTATGTACTTCCTATACCAGGGCTTATGCCCAAACCAGTAGATAAGGCTGAAATAGATGCCGAGTATGATCGTAGCCTGTCCTAACTCTACTCCTACATTAAAAGAGATCAGAGAGGTATAGAATGCATTACGCGGCAGGCCTAGTTCATTCAGCGCAGAGGCGAAGCCCATGCCGTGTACGAGGCCGAAAGCAAAGACCACCAGCACCCGCCAGGGCTTTAGCTCAGTCATTACGATATTCTCTATGGCGATGAAAGCTATGGAGAGCGCAATGATGGGTTCTACAATGGCGGGCGGTACTACGATGATATTCTTCATAGAAAGTATCAGCGTCAGGGTGTGCGCTACTGTGAAGGCTGTAGCTTGCCAGAGCAAGGTCCGGATATTAGTACTGAGCAGGCAGAGGCCGGCTACGAAGAGGATGTGATCAAAGCCATCAGGCAGAATATGCTTGTAGCCTAATATGAGATAGTACCACACCACATTCTGGATGGGTACTCGCTCCAGCTGGTAGTTGATAGTATGCGCTGAGAGGTGCAGCGTCGCCATGATGAGCAGCGCCGCCAACAGTGGCTTTCTATAGTTCATTCCTATGCGCCTTTGCGTGGCAGCGCCTTAGATGCTTCCTCTGCCAGTACAGGTGAAAGATAAGCATTGTCTTTGGATGCCTTGGCGCTCAGCTCGGCGGCTTTGGCGGTATCACCAGCCTTTTGATAGATCAGTGCAGCGTGTGTGAGCAGGGTCGGGTTTTGAGAGTTGGTCTTGAGGGCCACAGCTATGTACTTGACAGCCTCAGCATAGTTACCCTTCTTGTAGTTGACCCAGGCCAGCGTTTCGTTTGCATCTATATTATCCGGGCGACGATTGTATTCCATCTGAGCATGTTCCAGCGCTTTACTATAGTCGCCTGTCTTGACATATACATATGCCAGCTCACGGTCTGAGTAGTGGCCTATAGATGCATCATTGGTGCCTGCCTGTGCATCGCCATTCAGTTTGTCTAGGACTTTCTTGGCTGTGGCATCAGACTTTGCCTTATCACCATTCAGCGCATAGAGGTCTATCAGCTCATCTTTGAAAGAATAATCCTCTACCAGTGCATCAGCCTTTTCATAGTTTGCTATCGCGTTTTTGTAATCCTTATTGCTCTCTGCCAGTCTGCCCAGGCCGGCATAGGCGTATGCATAGTCAGGACGTTCGTACAGCGCCAGTTCGTATTCACGCTGGGCTTCCTTTCGCATGCCGGTATTCTCATAGAGGTGGCCGAGCTGTATGCGCGCCCACTCTGTCTCCTCTGCACCGGGGTAGCCCGCCGTGACTGCCATCTTCATAGCCTCTATAGCGCCAGGATAGTCGCCATGTATCTCACGCAGATAGGACACACGTGAGTAGGAGCGCAGGTCAGGGCGGATAGAAACCATCTTGTCAGTAGCTTCCACGGCTTTGGCATAATTTCCCAGCTCTACGTAGGAGTCTGTCATCAGGCCATAGACGAATGAGTTGTAAGGATTGACCTTCTGCGCCTTTTGTGCATAGGTGAGGCCATCTGCAAAGTGGTGCTCTGACAGATAGAGCATAGATTTGAAGCAGAGCGCCTCAAAATTGACTGAGTCGGCCTGCAGGGTTTTATCTACGAGCTGCATGGCTGCGCGATCGTAGTAGAGGTGGTCGCCGGTCACACGTGCCTCCTGTATATAGAGAGCTGCGAGCTGCAGCTTGAGTTTTTCATCTGTAGGTTGCTGCTGTATTTTGGTGTATAGTTCGGCAGCTTTGTTTTTGGTCTCCGTCCAGTCTGGCTGTGCTGCCAGGCGTCCGGTCCGCTCTTTGATAGGGAGTATAGTAGCTTCTTTCTTCTTGTCTCGGATGATCACAAATCCTACCACCAGGCAGGCTATGAGGATCAGGGCTGGGTATATTAGTTTCTTGTTCATTGTGGTATTCTTTAAAGTTTAAAAGAGGACGAATCGTTCAATTTTCTGAGAGTGATAAAAGAGACCCGTCCCCGTCGGGACGAGCCTCTTACCACTTTGAACAAACATTAATTCATTTTGAGTAGCTCCAGTGTCTGCTGGCTACTACCTTGCACCGAGCGGGCAAAGTAAGTGCCGGTTTGCAGGTCACTGCCGCTCCAGTTTATAGTATAGTCTCCCGGTTGCTTCTTCTCATTGACCAGGGTCCTGATCAGCCTGCCCTGCACATCATAGAGCATGATGGTCACGGTAGTAGCTTCCGACACATGGTATTTGATCGTATTGCCACCTGTGAAAGGGTTAGGATAAGTAGTCATGACCACATCTGGTGAGCTGAGGCCGAGGATACCTGTAGGGGTAGCCATCAGCACCGTAGGCTGAGTATAGGCCACTGCCTGACCACCGCCATCACCTGTACCTGGCCACGGGGTCTGTACAAATGGGAAGGACGAGCGGAAAGTAGTGTCATTATGCGTCACACCGGTAGAGTAGCCGAGTACGCTCAGCAGCTGCGGTGTGAGCGGGCTCTGAGTAGCAGAGGTGTCATCATCATAGAAGAGGCCGATAGCTGCCAAAGCGGCGCCAGACACAGCCTGCAGCTCGATACGAGTCACATCATCCTCCAGGCGGCGACCATTAGGGAAGCCATCCATATTAGGAATGCGCTGGATAGCGGTGGTCTGATTGAAGCGTGGATCAGTGATACCGAGTACGGCTGCCGCAAAGAGACCTTCGCTGCTAAAGTCTGCACTATTGCGCGGTGTAGCAGGGGTAGCCATATTGAGGCGGAGCATATCACCTCCGTTTGGCAGGAAGTTATTCACAAAAGGCTTACCAGCTGAGAATGGATTGCCAGGTGTCTTGCCGGTAGCCAGCTGATACGGTGACTGATTAGGCACACCGGTATGGAATATCGGCCAGATATCTGCAGAGCGTGGTGAATGATTGTCCGGAGCCAGTAGCGAAGCGTATGGACCGTTGAAAGCTGAAGTACTGAAGCCTGGTATCTGCAGTGGTGCCAGGATATTGGACGCTACAGGATAGAGGCCCTGCTGATCATTGCCAAAGCCTACATTGCCATAGCTGGTAAATGAATTGCGCTGTATGTGCAGTGCAGAGAAAGCCGGCACAGCAGCAGCGTAGGCATGTGTATCCATGTACAGCGCCAGCTCCGGCTGATAGAAGTAAGGACCGAATGTAGCACGGTTGGCCAGATCGTCATACGGAGTCAGTGAGTTCCATTGATCCTTCATGCCGATAGGTATGACAGCTTCATTGGTCAGTGGCATGCCGAGGCGTGATACCTGTACCCAGTTTCCTGAGTAGCTTTCTTTGCCAGCGCTCAGTGTCCTGATCTGCTGGCGGCTGGCAGATGCCCACACACCGATCACATAGTCACCATCCAGGATATCGGTAGCCATAGACACAGGATTACCGTTCTTCTGCAGGTTTGCGATAGGGACTTCGAGTGCTATGGTACACACATTCTTGCGCTTCAGGCCATCACGTGGCGCACCTGTGGCCTGGCGTGGCGCATCACCGAGGTCAAAGATGCCACCGAGGTCTACGAAGAAAGCATCATCTGAGGTACCAGCAAATACTCGCTCACCAGAAGTGGCAGTAGTGATAGCATTGTTGAATAGTGTGCCATACTGCGTATTGAGACCGGCAGCACTCTCTATAGAGCGAGGGCCGATATTAGGCGGAGGCACTACGCCATTACTTACTACTGTAGTGAAGGCACCACCTGCTACGCTTTTCTCCAGGGTATAGGTCGTCTTGGCATTTTGCTGGCCCAGACGGATATTAAAGAAAGTAGTGGGGTCCTGGTTTGTCTTGTGAAATGTGAAGCGATAGGTCACATCATCGCCTGTCGTAGCCGTGTTATTGTCCACGTGTATCTCGTAGCGGATATTTTCACCAAAGCTGTAATAGTTTGGCCCGCCGTGAGGGAGCTGTAGTGGCACATAGTTAGCTATCAGGATCACCTTGGTGGAGTCTGTAGGACTGCGAAAGGCGTAGACGTCCGTATTGTCCGCCAGGGGGTCATTGGCTATCAGCGGTGCCTCGCGGTGGCTCGATGCGAAGGCGCTGATGGAACCCAGAGCCATACCGATGGCGAGGGCTGCATTCTTTATATTTCTTTTCATGATATTATTCTGTTTTTCAGTTATGAATGGACTTAGTTGACTGCGGTGCCTCTCCATGGCGTTTGTACATACGGGAATGCTACCTTGAATGTCGTGTCATTCTTCTCTACACCTGTAGAGTATTGGAGCACATTGGTCAGGTAGTTGGTCACCGGAGATGCATTAGGATTCTGTGCATCATAGTCATCGTACCACAGGCCTATGGCTGCCAGTGCAGCGCCGGATACAGCCTGCAGTTCTATGCGGATCACATCATCCTCCAGGCGGCGACCGTTAGGGAAACCATCCATATTAGGGATCAGCTGCAGTGTATCAGAACCATTGAAACGCGGATCAGTCAGACCCAGTACCGCTGCGGCAAAGAGGCCCTCGCTGCTGAAGTCTGCGCTGGTACGTGAGGTAGGCGGCACAGCCATATTGAGGCGCAGCATATCTCCACCGTTTGGCAGGAAGTTATTGACGAATGGCTTGCCTATAGCTAGGGGGTTGCCGTTCTTGCCTGTTGCCAGTTGGTATGGAGGCAGGTTAGGCACACCGGTGTGGAAGATAGGCCAGAGATCTACTGAGCGCGGAGACGTAGGCCCAGCCAGCAGCAGTTTGCCAAAGGTAGCTGTATCCAGTGCAGTACCGGTAGTAGCAGCCGCACCACGCAGTCCGTATACACCTGACTTGCCATTGCCAAAATCAAACTGGCCGAGTGAGCGATGCTGTATGCGCAGGGCACGGAGGGCAGGTACCGCACCGCCGTACAGGCTATCATCCATATAGAGCGCCAGCTCAGGATTGTAAAAGTACTTACCAAAAGTAGCGAGGCTATCGAGATCCTGGTATGGTGTCATACCATTCCATTTGTCTTTTTGGCCTACCGGTATCACAGCCTCATTGGTCAGCGGCATGCCCAGGCGGGATACCTGTACCCATGTGCCGGTCTCTACTGAGCCACCACCTGTACCGTTGAGCGTTTTTACTGAATACCTGCTAGCAGATGCCCATACACCGATGGTGAAGTCAGGATCCAGTATGCTACTCGCTTGTGAAGGGCTCTTGCCTGCTTTCTGAAGGGTAGAGATAGCTACCTTGATAGCGATAGTGTGTACGTTGGTCTTGGCTACGCCGTCACGTACGGTGCCGCCATTCTGACGTGGTACATCACCCAAGTCAAAGATGCCACCGAGGTCTACGAAAAACGGATCATCTACAGGGCCGCAGAAGATCTTCTCACCACTGCTGGCAGTAGCGATAGCACCTGTCATCAGTGTATTGTAATCAGGAGTATTGAGACCGACCTGGCTCTCTATAGAGCGTGGACCGATATTGTTTGGTGGCACTATACCGTTGGCCACGATAGTGGTGAAGGAAGATCCACCGTTTGTGCTGCGCTCGCAGGTATACGTGGTCTTGAGGTTTTGCTGACCCAGGCGGATATTAAAGAATGTAGTTGGGTCCTGATTGGTCTGGTGAAAGGTGAAGCGATAAATAATGTCATCACCTGCCGTAGCAGTATTGTTGTCTATATGCACTTCATAGCGGATGTTCTCTCCGAATGTAGCATAGTTAGGTCCGCCGAATGGTAGCTCAGCGGGAATGTAGTTTGCGATGATCGTGATGTAGTTTGGATCATCAGGGCTACGGAATGCATAGAGGTCCGTATTGTCTGCCAGGGGGTCATTGGCTATCAGCGGAGCCTCCCTGTGGCTGGATGCCTGTACGAGTGCAGTGGAACCCAATAGCAGCATAGCTGTCATCGAGTTTTTGATCCACGCCTTCGAGAGAAAAGTTCTTTTCATGGAATGTTGTTTAAAGTTTAAGAATCAAAATCGATGACGTTGTCTTGATCATCTTGTTTTGACATACGCATAGAAATTGCTGTTTGGATTTTGACTCTGGCAATGTTTGTGCTTGCCTCTTTTCAAATCAGAGTGTTTCAAAAAGATGGTATAATAGTTGACTGGCTGCCCCATATTTCCCCAAAAATCCAGTACACCGACTTTCACCGTAAGTATGATTTGATAAGACCTTCTGCTTTGAATAAACAGCTACCATCTCATCCTTGCAAGCCACTATCCCGTGCAGTATACCTGCGCAGGGAGAAGGCGCTGATGATGGGCAAGCTCTCTAAGTTCATCCTCTTCTTCTACGTACTGTCACTGCTGCGCCCTGCAGTACCGATGGTGGCAGACTTTGTAGCGCATACTTTCTACGAGCAGGAGCATATCATGATGGTGCATGAGGTGAAGGGCAAGTTTCACATACACGATGAGATAGGCAAAAAACTCAGCCACAATGAGCAGGAGAAAGGCAATATCACCAGCGTAGACATGGTAGAGTACTGCCACGCTGCTATCGTACACCTCCCTCCTATCCCCGCTATCCGCAGCAGCCGGATCCACATCACTGCTATCTCCTTTTGTCCATGCTATCAGCTGGATATCCTGTCTCCTCCGCCTTGTGCATAGCATTCTCTGGCATCCCACAGTCATGGAGTAGCTGCCGCTATGGTGGCTACAGGATGATATGGTATAGCTGTGTCACGGCATGCCGGAATAAACCCGCACAAGGAATCAAAATCTACTTTTTAGTTGTCAAACATTTATCAGGATGTATTCCCCACTGTGGGCATACATCCTGCTATCGAGGCCCACCGCATTCACCAGAAAATTTTTCTGAAAAATATTTTTTTGTCCATCCCTGATCTCTTTTATGAAGAAAACATCTACCTCTCTCTACTGCCTGATGCTGATCCTGCTACTTCCCGTAATAGCAATAGCTCATGAAGCCTCTATCAAAGGCAAGCTCACCAATGCCTATACACACACGGCCATCGCTGGTGTCACCGTATCACTCAAAGGAACTGAGCTGCACATGGAGACAGATAGCTTCGGTGCCTACCACTTCACGGATATACCGGCGCGCAACTATACGGTGGTCTTTGAGCGTAGCGACTACTTCCGTACTGAGCGGGAGATAGACCTGAAGGAAAATACAACCAAAGAGCTCAATATCTCCATGACACCGGAGATGATAGAGCTGCAAACCGCAGAGGTGGCTAGTGCCAGGGCAACTTCGGCATCCTCCTCCGCACTCATCAGCGCACTAGATATGGAGCTGCGCCCTCGCAATAGCGCCCAAGACCTCCTGAAAAGCGTGCCCGGCATCTTCACCGCACAGCATCAGGGCGGTGCCAAGGCTGAGCAGATCTTCATACGTGGCTATGACTGTGACCACGGTACGGATATCAATCTCTCTATGGATGGCGTACCTATCAATCTGCCCTCTCACGCACATGGTCAGGGCTATGCTGATATGCACTTCCTCATAGCAGATGTGGTGTCTGCACTGGATGTGTACAAGGGCCCCTTCCAGGCGCAGTTTGGAGATTTCTATACGGGTGGCGCAGTGGCCTTTCGCACCTATGATACATTGCCGCATAGCCAGATACGATTGGAGTTTGGTACGGCGCCTACGCAGCGGGCATTTGCTACCAGCCGCGTATTGTTTGCGCTGAACATCCCTACCAATATCTCGCGCCTGCAATCCTACATCGCTGCGGAGTACAGCTACTCGCCGGGCTACTTTGATGTGAATGCGAAGTATAGCAAGTTCAACATCTTTGGCAAGATGAAGTATAAGCTGTCTGACAATACCTCTCTCGCGCTCAGCGTGGCCAGCTATGCAGCCTCATGGACAGGCTCAGGCCAGATACCGGAGCGTGCGGTGGAGCAGGGCATCATTGACCGGTTCGGCGGTATAGACCCTACGGAGGGCGGCAGCACAGACCGCACGGTGGTCAATATGATGCTGAACCACCACACGGACAACAGCCAGTTTCTCCTCAATATGTATTACCAGCGCTATGGCCTCACGCTGTACAATGATTTTACTTTCTTCCTCAATGATCCTGTGCATGGCGATGAGATAGAGCAGGACGATGACCGCAATGTCTTTGGTTTCAACACACAGTATTCTAAGTTTTACGACCTGGGCAAGCTGCATACGAAATCTACCTTTGGTGGAGGCATCCGTACGGATGTTATACACACTACCCTCTGGCATGTGCAGAAGCGTGTACGCCTGGACGAGCGTGGCGATGACAACCTAAGTACGACCAATGCCAACCTCTGGTTCAAGCAAGACTTTAATGTGGCAAAGTGGTTCCGCTTTGATGCGGCGGTGCGGATGGACTACTCCATCTTTCAAGACCGCGACAATCACCCTGACTCTGCCTACAACCGCTCCGGTACTAACTATCAGCTCCTGCCTACCTACAAGCTCAACTTCGTTTTCACGCCAGTGAGCTATGTACAGCTATTTATCAATAACGGGATGGGCTACCATTCTAATGACACCCGCGCAGTGGTGCAAGACTCACGGCATATCCTGCCGATGGTTTTCTCCTCTGAGGTGGGCGCTACAGTGCGTATCGGTGCCCGCGCTATCATCACTACCTCGCTCTACCTGCAGGATGCGAGTGACGAGCTGGTCTTCAGCTCAGACGAAGCGATGACGGAAGACAATGGCTCCAGCCGCCGCATGGGCATAGATGTAAGTGGCCGGGTGCAGATCACCCGCTGGCTGCTGGCAGATGTAGATATCAACTACTCTCACAACCGCCTCACAGATAAATTTCTGGGCAAGCAATCTGCTACGGACTACTACGTGCCACTGGCACCGAGCTTTACCTCTCAGGGTGGCCTCACGGTGCGCCACAGGAGCGGATTCAAGGCACGCCTCGGCTACCGCGCCATGCTGGACCGCCCGGCCAATGAGGACAACTCTATCATAGCCAGAGGCTACTACGTGATGGACGCCATGATCGCCTTTGAGCGCAAGCGCTACCAGGTGAGCCTGACAGTCGAGAACCTGCTCAACACAAAGTGGAACGAAGCACAATTTGCCACAGAGACAAGATTAGCAAATGAGGCTGCATCGGCCGACCAGCTATGCTTTACCGCAGGTACACCTGTGTCACTGAAGCTTGGCGTGAGCTACTTCTTTAAATAGCCAATAGCCCCACTATGGGCATATTTCACTGGAAATTAACGATCTGGGGAAACGCGCTGTTTTGCTTAGCAACCGTCAAAAAGGTCTATTTGCCCAGCTAAACATCCAAAAACCTTTCTACATCCGTACCTTTATATAGTTCGTAGATATAGATGGCACCACTTTTGCCGCCCCTGATCAACGAAACTCTACTACTTTGAAACAAAACATCCCGGAACAGGAACTGATTGACCTTATCAAGCGACAGCGTAAGGAAGGCTACGACCTTCTTTACAACCTATATGCGAATGCGATCTACACAGTGATATGCCGCTCCGTGACCGATACGGCTGTGGCAGAAGACCTGCTGCAAGAGGTGTTTGTGAAAATATGGCGGAATATTGATAAATATGACTCTGATAAGGGAAGGCTGTATACCTGGCTGGTACGCCTGACGCGCAATGTCTGTATAGACCACCTGCGTAGCTGTGAGCATAGGAATGCGCAGGCTACAAGGGAGAATACGGATGACATACGCGAGATGGCAGACAAAAAGGACCGCGAGATAGACTACGGCATGATGGCAGTGATAGCCCGCATGGAGCCAAAGTACAGGGAGGTGATAGACATGGTGTTTTATCACAACTACTCTCATATAGAGGCTGCAGAGGTGCTGGGGCTGCCACTAGGCACGCTGAAATCACGCGTACGTATGGCTCTGATCATGCTTAAATCATCATTGCAACTGACAGGACATGAATAACAATACACAAGGCGCTACGATACTAAACTATTGCCTTGGCCTGCTGGATATGACCTCAAAGACGGAATTTGAAAAGCAGCTACAGGCAGACAATACCCTCATGGCAGAGGTGCGGGCTATGCAGGAGCGCCTGTCTCCATATATCACCCCGGAGATCAAAACACCAGCCCCAAGCCTCCGTGATAAAACATGGGCGCTCATAGACAATGTGCACCGTGAGAAGAACATGGATATGAGCAACCTGCCCCTGCTCAATAAATATACCGACTGCACTGCGTGGGATAAAGTGGCAAAACAGCTCCTCCCCAAAAAGCTGGACAAGACACGCCCCTACATGAAAGTACTGACCGCCAATGAGCGCGTGACGCAGATACTGATCGCTACGAGTGATGACTTTCCCGAGGAGGAGCATGACGACCTGCTGGAGAGCTTTATCATACTGGAGGGCGAGTGCGAGTGCCATATAGGCGGCCAGACCGTGCGTGTGAAGGCTGGCGGCTACCTCGAGATACCACTGCACACCGATCACGATGTGAGGATAGTCTCTGATGGCATCATAGGCATACTACAGCGCATCAATCTGACCAATGATGCTGAGGCGCTCTCCTGCCAGAAAGGATAAAACGATCTTCAGCCGCTCTCACAAGGAGCGGTTTTTTATTGCCTATATGTGTCAGCAAACTTATGACAGCAGAAACCAAAACCTGCTTCCGTTGCCATACTCGCTCACCGCGCCTATAGTACCGTTTTGCTTCTCTATGATATCCTTTGAGATAGCCAGCCCCATGCCCGTACCCTTGCCGGCGGTACCCGGTATCTGAAAATAGCGCTCGAAAACCTTGCCCAGGTATATCTCCTGTATGCCCGGACCGCTATCTGATACAGAGAATTCGACTGCACTATTTTTAGGTACTACAGATATATGGATACGGCTATGCTCCGGAGCGAATCGTATGGCATTGGTCAGAAAATTAAGCAAGACCCATGACGACTTTTCCAGATCAGCGTTTACCTCAGGGATGTCCGGTACGATATCCGTCTCCAGGCTGATGCCTTTGCTATCAGCCAGGTTCTGCGCCGGGCGGATAGCCTGCTCTACGATTTCCTCCGGCTTTACTTTTCGGATATTGAGGTTGATATTACCACTCTCTACTTGTGTCATATCCAGTAGCTCGCCGGTGATCTTGAGCAGGCGCAGGCTATCCTCATTCATCGTGTCTACCAGTTTGCGCTGTTCCTCATTCAGCGCACCTATACGGCTATCAGCCAGCAGTTTCAGGCTCAGTTTCAGAGAGGAGATAGGTGTCTTCAGCTCATGAGAGATAGTGGCTATAAAGTTTGTCTTGGCCGCATCCAGCTCCTGGAATCTGGTAATATTCCTCAGGATGATCACAGAGCCTATATGCACGCCATCATTATCTATCTCCAGCTTCTCCTTTACAAAGTAGCTCTCCTTGTCATCTGCAAATATTTTGATGAATTTCTCCTGCTCATCCGTCTGTAGCAGGGTGCGCAGCAGATCATTGTACACTGCCACATCAGCAGCATATTTCCCTATGATATCGCTTTCATGCATGCCCAGTACACCCAGGGCTATGGGATTGGCAAAGAGTACGTGACCATGCTCATCCAGACCGATCACAGCGTCTTTGAAATTGCTGATGATAGCCTCTATTCGCTTCTTCTCGGTCATTAGCTTCTTCAGGTTACTATTTTCATAGGCATCGAGCCGCACGGCCATAGCATTAAATGCCTCAGCAACTTCACCAAACTCATCATGAGAGGTAAAGTTCAAACGAGAGGAATAGTTTCGACCGGATATATCTCTGATACCCCGCGTCAGCTCCTGTATGGGGTCAGCTATCATACCGGGGAAATTGATCACAAATGTAAAGCTGATCAGGAAGCAGAGCGTACCCAGGATAGTGATATAGGCAAAGATGCGCTTGGTTGTATTAGTAGAGCTTTGATTTTTTCGCAGGATGGCCTGCATATTCAGGTCTTGCACCTCGAGTATCTTCTGTCTCAGTATGGACTCTGTCTGCACATCGCGATGGCCTTTCTTATATTTCTCAAAGAGCTGACGAGTCTCTATCGCTATATCCTTCTCTCCTACCTCCGTGATATTATTCTCCTCTGCCACCAGGTTCTTCTCAAACTTCGCTATGGCAAGGTCACTGTCGCCCTCGTCCAGCGCCTGTATCATATTCTTAGTGTATTGTATACTCTCGTAGTTATCCTTCAGGATGGCAGAGCTGATGTCTGCCAGCCTGTTGATATAAAAGCTACCGGTGACCGCCAGCAGCAGGATCAGTGCCAGCAGGAAGAGCAGGCTCAGTCTTATCTTAGTTTTGATCTTCATATCACGAGAGTATTATGATGTCTATGTCTGAGGAGGATAGTTTCTTCAGCAGCTGGTTAAAGATAGCGGTACTAAGGATCACCTTCATCAGATCGAGGTGAGGCTTACCCACGCAGATAGTGGTAGCCTTTCGTTCTTCAGCTATGCGTACGATGCTATTGGCCACACTGTCATCTTTGATATTGATCACCTCCGCACCCAGCTCCGTAGCCAGTTTGAAGTTATTGATCAGATGGCGCTGGCTGGCCAGTGGTATCTTGTCGGTATCTTCCTGTGGTGTCTGCACGTAGAGCACGATCCAGTCTGAGCTATAGTAGGCTGCGAGGCGGGCTGTCTTGCGTATGATCTTGCGGGCTGTGTCATGATTGCTGCTGATACACGCCAGAAAGCGCTCCGGCTGCAGCGCTACGCCGGGAGGGAGTTCTGTCTCTATCTTACGCTCCACCTGAGAGGCTACCTCGCGCAGTGCCAGCTCACGTAGCTGTAACAGCTTGTCCGGCTTAAAGAAGTTCTTCAGCGCAGCTTCTATCTTGCTCTGGTCGTATATCCTGCCCTCTTGTAATCGACGTATTAGCTCCTCTGCAGTCAGGTCTATATTCACCACCTCGTCTGCCATGCGTATCACAGAGTCAGGGACACGCTCGCGGATCGGTATGCCGGTTATCTTTTCTATCTCCGTATTCAGGCTCTCTATGTGCTGGATATTCATCGCGCTGATCACGTTGATACCTGCATCCAGCAGCTCTACCACGTCCTGCCAGCGCTTCTCATTCTTGCTACCCTCGATATTGGTATGGGCCAGTTCATCTACTATCGTCACCTCGGGCCGCGCATTCAGCACTGCCTGCAGGTCCATCTCCTCCAGTTGCTTTCCTTTGTAGAATACCTTGCGCCGTGGTATCACCGGCAGGTCCCCCAAGAGCGCATGCGTCTCCTCTCTGTTGTGCGTCTCTATATAGCCTATCCTGACATCTACATGGCGGGCACGTAGCGCATGAGCCTCTTGCAGCATGCGGTAGGTCTTGCCCACACCTGCACTCATGCCTATGTATATCTTGAACTTGCCACGCTTTGACTGCTGTATCAGCTCAAGAAAGTGCTCTGCCTGTTTGTCATTGTCTGCCATGACCTCTCCCATCTGCCTTTGGCATCTTCCCTCTCCGAGGGAGAGGGAAGAACCTATTGTGTGATATGCGGACCTATTGGTTATACAAAGCTACTCTAAAAACGAACCATCATGGCGGCTATGAAGCGCGTCTCATGTTTCACCAGATCGGGTGTCCAGCCTGTGGGTATCGGCGTGCCATTGTACCCGTCAGGAGAGGTCACTCCGCCGTGACCGGCAAAGTACGGCTGCGCAGACTCCCTGTGCACCGCCTGTATCGTAAAGGTGAAAAAGTCATTGGGCATCCAGCTCAGGCTCGTGCTCATATCCCACGCATCAAACGGATCTCCCGGATTGGCGCTATAAGGGTGTGTGCCGATGGTCGTGCCGGTAGCAGGATTGATATTCGGGTCAGCATCGCCGCTGGGATACAGTACGAGGTAGCGGCCCGGATTGTGCATCATGCCACCGCCTATGCACCAGCTGAAATGGTTCTTATCAAACCACAGATTGTGATAAGCCATCCAGCAAAGGAAGTTGGACTGCTTGCCCGGATTGATACCGGCACCGAAGCCTCCTAGGCCACCACCTGTCTGGAAACCCAGATCGCCTGTGACAGAGATCGCACTCCGGCTCACGCCCTTGCTCTCTGGCCTATTGTAAAACCTTACCAGAAAACTATTGTCACTGTGGAATCGGAAGCACTTCGGATTATTAGCTACGTCTGCGCCGAAGTAGTTATTTGACACGACGCGGATATACTCCTTAGGACTCCAGGTGGTCTGCGAACCGAGGCCCGGCATACTATTGAACTTGCCATAGGTTTGCCAGCCATTGATGATCCATATTTCCTGCTTCAGATTGCGCGTAGGGAATAGCTGTATCCGCACGCCATTGAAGAACCACGGTGTATTGTCTGATGTGAAAGAAGGCTGATAGGTCCAGTTTTCACAGTTGTAGTACGAGAACAGGCCGACGTAAGACATAAAGATACCTGCATCCACATTGATGCCATGCATCTTATTGAAATGATAGCCTGCATACGCTTCACTGAAATAGCGATAGGCTGTATTGAGATTGTAGCCGCCTCGATTCCAGCTGGCGTCATTTCTTGGCACCACGGTAGAGCGTGTACCGAGCTGCAGCTGTATCTTGGCGCGGACATTCCTGTAGTTGAACTCGCCACCTAGAGATGCCAGTGAGACCTCTACTTCATTATTCCTTGCGAGCGCTGTTGATCCTATCACTGTATTGTCTATCGGGTGTGCCAGCGAGGCTGTATAGTTCACATCTACCATCACGATAGGAGTGAAATATTTCGTAGCGAATGGAGTCTCGTGTCTGCGGTCATTGCCATTCAGCCAGGTCAGGTCATATTGGGCAAACGGCTCTCCCGCAGCGCTGGTATCGATTGATCGCGGGTGCTTTTTCTTATCCAGAAAGGCATCGAGGAAGCGCTGGCCTACTTCTTTTGCCTGAGTCTTGCCGCCAGATGTATTGGATGCTGTAGTGGTTTGAGTATTGACGTAGGTATCTTGAGCAAATGCATGGCTGCATATGCCCAAGAACAGTATGGGTAAAAGCCGCTTCTTCATTTATGATTATTTAGTGTGATCGAGGGAAATATTAAGTTGCAGAACATTGACTTTAGATGGTCCGAAGAGACCAAAGAGCGGTCCCTGTATATGCTGTGCTACGAGTGCTTTCAGCTTGTCTTCGGAGATGCCCCTGACATTAGCGATACGAGGCACCTGTACATATGCCGCCTCCGGCGAAATATCTGGATCCAGCCCACTGGCCGAGGCTGTGACCAGCTCTACGGGTATATCAGCTCTTTTCACAGCAGAGTTCTTGATCAGAAAGGTATCAATGGCAACCTGCACGGAGGTAAGGTATTCAGGATTAGTAGGACCCTTGTTTGATCCTCCTGATCCGGCAGCATTGTAGCCCACAGCAGAGGGGCGGCCATTGAAATATTTGTCCTGCGTGAAGGACTGGCCTATCAGCGTATAGCCTACCGTCTTGCCATTTACCTCTACCGTGTCGCCTTTGCCATGCGATGGAGTGAAGTATGCAATGCCCCAGATAAAAGCCGGGTAAACTATGCAGCATACTACCAGTAAAACTACTGTGAGCCGGATGGCAGAAAAAACATGAGTCTTCATGATCGATCAATAAAAGAGTGAAACAATAAGGTCTATCAGCTTGATACCGATGAAGGGTACAATGACCCCTCCCAGTCCGTATATCAGAAGGTTGCGCCGCAGGAGGGCACTGGCGCCTATCGGCTTGTACTGCACACCACGCAGGGCCAGTGGTATCAGCGCAGGGATGATGATCGCATTGAAGATCACCGCCGAGAGGATGGCAGTCTCCGGTGAGTGCAGGCGCATGATGTTCATACTTTGCAAAGCAGGTATCGATGCAATGAAAAGTGCCGGTACGATAGCGAAATATTTGGCTACGTCATTGGCTATGGAGAAAGTGGTCAGCGTACCACGCGTCATCAGTAGCTGCTTGCCTATCTCCACGATCTCTATGAGCTTGGTAGGGTCGTTATCGAGGTCCACCATATTGCCGGCTTCTTTGGCTGCCTGTGTGCCGCTATTCATCGCTACGCCTACGTCTGCCTGTGCCAGTGCGGGTGCATCATTGGTACCATCACCCATCATGGCTACCAGCTTGCCCTGCTGCTGCTCGCGGCGGATATAGTTCATCTTATCCTCCGGCTTTGCCTCGGCTATGAAGTCATCCACGCCCGCCTTCTCTGCTATAAATTTTGCGGTGAGCGGATTGTCACCAGTCACCATCACGGTCTTGACGCCCATCCTGCGCAGCCGCTCAAAGCGCTCACTGATGCCCGGCTTGATGATATCCTGTAGCTCTATCACCCCGACCACTTTCTCATCCTGAGAGACCACCAGTGGTGTGCCTCCATTGGAGGATATGAGCCTCACCCTTTCTGCTGTCTCATCAGGAAATTTATTACCTGCATTCTCCGTCAGCTTTTTGATCGCGTCATACGCACCCTTGCGGATACGTTTGCCAGCAGGCAGATCTACACCGCTACAGCGCGTCTCAGCGGTGAACTTGATCATAGTAGCGCCGGCGATAGACAATCGCTGTGTAACATCCCTGCCAGCCAGCTCTACTATAGATTTACCCTCCGGTGTGTCATCTGCCAGAGATGAGAGTGCACATATTTCTATGAAACTTTTTTCTTCAATATCATTTGCCGGCCAGAAGCTGGTAGCTTTGCGGTTGCCTATCGTGATAGTGCCCGTCTTATCCAACAGCAGGGTGTCTATATCGCCGGCGGTCTCTACAGCTTTACCTGACTTTGTGATCACATTTGCGCGAAGGGCACGGTCCATGCCGGCTATACCGATGGCAGAGAGCAGGCCGCCGATAGTAGTGGGTATCAGGCATACGAAGAGCGAGATATAAGCTGCGATAGTGATAGGTGTATGCGCATACTGCGCAAAGGGCTGCAAGGTCACGCACACGATCACAAAGACCAGCGTAAAGCCTGCCAGTAGGATAGTCAGGGCTATCTCATTGGGCGTCTTCTGCCGTGAAGCTCCCTCTACGAGTGCGATCATCTTGTCGAGGAATGATTCTCCCGCCTCAGTCGTGACCTGTACCTTGATACGGTCTGAGAGGACTTTGGTGCCGCCTGTCACGCTTGATTTATCGCCGCCGGCCTCACGGATCACGGGGGCAGACTCACCGGTGATGGCGCTCTCATCTATCGTAGCGAGGCCCTCTATGATCTCGCCGTCAGTCGGTATGATATCGCCTGCTTCGCAGAAAAAGACGTCGCCCTTTTTGAGCTGAGAGGACATGACCTCCATCGTGCTGAGATTGAAGCCAGGCCTGTCACCTACTATTACTTTTGCCTTGGTCTCTTCGCGTGTCTTGCGCAGTGAGTCGGCTTGAGCCTTACCTCTCGCCTCCGCTATCGCTTCGGCAAAATTTGCGAATAGCAAGGTGAGAAAAAGGATCACAAAGACAACGAGATTATAGATAAAAGAGCCTTGTGTTTTATCACCGGAGATCAGTGTGTAGAGCGTGACTACGAGCATGACCAGGGTGCCCAGCTCTACGGTAAACATGACCGGATTGCGGTACATGCTACGTGGGTCTAGCTTCACAAAGCTCTGGCCCAGCGCCTCGCGCATCATGTCTGATTGGAATAAAGATGTATTCTGAGATTTCATGAGTAGTCAGTCTTAGTGCATGGAGAAATGCTCGGCTATCGGCCCGAGTGCCAGTGAGGGGAAGAATGCCAGCGCAGCGATGATGAAAATGACGCCAAAGACCATGAGGCCAAAGGTGGCAGTATCTGTCTGTAGTGTGCCTGCACTCTCGGGTATGTATTTCTTCTTTGCCAGTATGCCTGCTATGGCCACCGGGCCGATGATAGGCAGGTAGCGCCCGAGTATCATCACGATACCGGCGGTGATATTCCAGAATGGATTATTATCACTCAGCCCTTCAAAGCCGCTGCCATTATTAGCTGAGCTGGAGGTGTACTGATAGAGCATCTGTGAGAAGCCGTGATAGCCGCCATTACTGAGCCATGTGGAGGCCTTGCCGCTAAACCACCAGCCCATAGTAGTATCATGCGCGGCAAAGTAAGATGACAGCGCTGTTCCTACCAGTATCAGGAAGGGATGCAGCAGTGCGATCAGTATCGCGATCTTCATCTCGCGTGCTTCGATTTTCTTGCCCAGAAACTCCGGTGTGCGGCCCACCATCAGGCCACTGATGAAGACAGCGATGATGATAAAGATGTAGAAATTGAGGATGCCGACACCCTTGCCGCCGTAGAAGCAATTGACCATCATGCCGAGCATCTGGTTCATACCGGAGAGGGGCATGAAGCTATCGTGCATCGCATTGACAGAGCCGGTAGAGATCACGGTAGTGAGGATGCTCCAGTAGGCAGATATGGCAGCACCAAAGCGCACTTCCTTGCCCTCCATAGCGCCACTATGCGTGTCTATGCCCATGTGGGTGATCATCGGGTTGCCGTTCATCTCCAGCATGATAGTAGGGATGGTGAGTAGCAGAAATCCGATGGTCATCACGCTGAATATCATCACAGCGAGCTTCCTCCTTTTCAGATAATAACCGAGTGCAAAGACCAGCGCCATAGGCAGCAGCGACTGCGCTATCAACTCTATGATGCAGGTGAGGTAGTTGGGATTCTCCAGTGGATGCGCACTATTGGCGCCGAAGAAGCCGCCACCATTTGTACCCAGGTGCTTGATAGGTACAAAGGCCGCTACAGGGCCACGTGACACCTGCATGCTATCGCCTTGTAGCGTGGTGATGGTATCCTTGCCTTCCCATGTCATCGGCATGCCATTCAGCAAAAATATGACGGCTACTATTACAGAGAGTGGCAGCAGTATGCGCGTGATGGTTTTGACAAAGTAGTTGTAGAAGTTGCCCAGCTTATCTGTCGTGCGTTCCTTCATCGCATTGATCACCACAGCCAGCGCAGCAACACCGGTAGCAGCAGAGACAAACTGCAAAAACATCAGTACGCCTATCTGCGTGAAGTATGACACGCCCGTTTCTCCGCTATAGTCTTGCAGGTTGCAATTGACCAGGAAGCTGATGGCAGTATTGAATGCCAGATCTGGCGACATGGAGGGGTTGTGGTCGGGATTGAGCGGCAGCGAACCCTGTATCATCAGTATCACCATCGCGTAGAGAAACCAGACGAAGTTGATCGTGAGCAGGGCGAGGAGGTTGTCCCGCCAGTCCATCTCGCGTGTGGCATCTATACCGCTCACGCGGAAGAAGAACCGCTCTGCGGGAGCGAGGAAATCCAGCATGGTCTGCTCACCGGCAAAGATCTTTGCAATGTACTTTCCCAGCGGGATAGCGAGTAAAACAGTAGCAATGAAAGTGGCTACCACACCTATGATCTCAGTATGCATAGCGTCAGAATTTTTCGGGTTTGAGCAGGACATAAATGAGGTACCCGAATACGAAAAGCGAGAGGACGAATAAGGCTGCCATCGGTCAGATTTGATCAAAGAATAAAATGGAGCGGTAGAAGACCGCAAAGCAGGCCACACCGGCCAGTATGAGGAGAGCGGCTACCATGGCTTATACAGTTTTGGCGTAGAGCAGCTGATAGTACTCGGCACCAAAGTCGCGTATGAACTCCGTGCGCACCTCAGGCGTAGGCGAAAAGGAATGCTCCAGCAGGCGGCTCACCGGATCGATATAGAGATTGATCACGGCAAAGCGCACTGCCTGCGAACCCTCTGCCAGCAGCCCGTGTGCCGCACGAAAGCAGCGCAGCACCTCATCAGTGCGATGGCCAGCCAGCATATCTTTGGTATGTGCGGCGAGGCAGGAGATACTTTTGAAGATCTCGCTGCGGTCATCTATGAGCTGTAGCTCACGCGCTATAGCAGGTACCTCAGCAGAGATAGAGATGCGGACGTCATGGTCGGTGATCATATTGTTTGACATTTGCACCGCTATGGGCAAAGCAAACACCAGAAAAGGAGATACGCCAACAGAATGATGATATACAGCACCTTATGCCTGCTACCGCAGAAAGCTCCCGACGCAGCACGACTCTAAAGCCTTTAAAAATGAGAAGGTGTAATTCTCAAAATGAGAGGGTGACAGCTCAACAACAATCGAAAGGAATGGCAGAAACGCAGAGGAATCAATACAGAATACATTTTAGCCACATAGATTTCTATGTTATTAA
>JAFDYN010000013.1 GCA_018267385.1 Bacteroidota bacterium
AATAACATAGAAATCTATGTGTTCTATGTGGTTCAAAAATGTATTTGCATTTTGTATCCCGCACAGACGCTATTAACTAACTATATTCACCATACACAAGAAGAAAAATGATCGTATACAATGTTACCCTGAAAGTCGATTTAGAAGTGCATGAACTCTTCCTCCGCTGGCTCAAGGAGGACCACATCCCCCGCGTGATGGAGACCGGCTGCTTCACTGCCTACAAGGTATTCCGAGTCATGGAGGAGCACGAGGCAGATGGCATCACCTATGCTGTACAGTACCACACCACCGACACCGCCCGCTATTTCGACTACCAGAATAATCACGCCCCGGCTTTCCAAAAGGAAATGCGTGAGGTCTGGCCGGACAAATACGCCGCCTTTCGCACCCTGCTACGCGAGGTTTAGCATTCACCACTAAAACTGACATCCATGACAGTCCTCATACTGGGCGCTACCGGGCTGGTGGGCGCAAAATGTGTACAACATTCTCTGGCCGATACTCGTATTGACAAGGTAATAGCCGTGACACGCCGCCCCATGGACACCAGCCACCCGAAACTCACCAACCTGATCGTAGACTACGAGCATCTGGAGGACTATGCCGCCGGGATGCAGGCCGATGCAGTACTATCTGCCCTCGGCACTACGCTAAAGCAGGCGGGCAGCCCCTCCAAATTTCGCCGGGTAGACTATGACTATCAGCTCCGGGCCGCAGAGATCGCGCGCCAGAACGGCACCAAAACATTCGTGCTGCTCTCCTCCGGTGGTGCTGACGCAAAATCACTCTTACTCTATACCAAGGTCAAAGGACAGATAGAAGACGCCATAGCTAAACTAGGATTTGACCGGCTGGCCATACTGCGCCCATCATTACTACTCGGTGAGCGGCAGGGCCACCGTCCTGCAGAGGCCATGGCCACCTGGGTGTCTGACAAGCTATCCTTTGTTTTCACCGGTGCGCTGAAGCGCTTTAAACCCATAGAGGGAGACATCGTAGCAAAGGCCATGATAAACGCTGTACAAAAACCCTACACAGGGGTGAGACTTGTTGAAAATCTGGAAATATTCACATGGGCAAAAAGCTAATTTTGAGGACAATGTCAAAGATTTTGGTTCCATGCCGGTGGCTGAGGATGATGGTGCTGCCGGCCCTCTTATTTATCACGGCTGATATACACGCACAGGCGCGTGTGCGTACCATAGAGTATGATGATGACAGGCCGGAGGTCATAGACTCCTTCCGCGTGCTGCACCTCATGATAGCCGGCAATATCTATCAGAGCGAGTACCAGATAGAGCACGCCTTCAATCCTGCACTGAAAAAATATGATTTCAGCAATGAGCTGAAATACGTCAACCCTATCCTCAATCTCGGCGATGTGGTGATAGCCAACCTCAAGACCGGCTTCACGGGCGATAATGCCAATCCTTTCTCTTCGCCGGATGAGTTTGCCCTCAGCCTCAAGTACTCCGGTATCAATCAGGCCATGATGGCCAATCTCAATACTGCCTACCTGGACAAGAAAGGCATGATCCGCACCAAGAAGGCCATGGATATCTTTGACATCCGCTCTACGGGGGCCTTTCAGGATAATATCATGCGCAATGGCAACTACCCGATGATCATCAACCGCCGGGGGTTCAAAATAGCCGTGCTCAACTATACCAGCATCGCGCAGCGCCCCAGCATCTCACGTGATTATATCATCAACCAGATAGACCACACGCAGATAGAGCGCGATATGAAGATCACCCGCTCGCTGGAGCCGGACTTTACCATCGTCTATCTCGATTGGGGTGGCAACTATCAGGAGTACCCGGCCTACTCACAGGAGGCGCTGGGCAAGTTTATCCTGGAGCAGGGCGCAGATATCGTAGTGGGAGCATTCCCTAATACGGTCCAGCGCATCGACATTCAAAACTACTACTACAACCAGAAAGAGAAGCAGGGCCTCGTCTGCTATTCCCTCGGCAATCTCATATCCAGCAGCACGGAGCAGCGCACCAAGGCCGGCATCATCATGGATATTGACATCAAGAAAAACAACTTCACCGGCGAGGTGCACATGGGCGACTATGGCTTCATACCGGTGTGGAGCTACTATGATACCGTATCAGAGAAAAAACGCGTGTACGTGGTGCCTGCTGCTGCCGTAGAGCAGGACCTGCTCTTCAATAACCTGCCAAAAGACGAGCGCCGCCGCATGTCTAACGATGTGATGGATGTACGCAAGATGCTGGGCCGCTCCAGTGATGAGATACAGTACAATCTCAGCGAGATAGTAGTAGACAATGTAGAGCAGTCTACCATGCTGACCAATGCACCGCTCAATAACCGATTCAATCCTTTTGATGAGAAAGGCCTGGACCGCTCCGGTGCGCCTACGCCCAAGCTCAATATCCCTGTCACAGAGGACACGGTCTACCGCATCCAGTTTTATGAGCTGAAGAAGCTGATCCCGATAGACACTACCTACTACGAGCACCTGAAGGGCTATGAAGTATTATTTGAAGAGGGCACCTACCGCTATCTCATAGGTAATACTACCACTCCTAAAGATCTCAATAAGCTATACTTTGACATCATGAAGCCGCGATACAAGAATGCCTTTATAGCCGTCTACTATCAGGGCCGCCGCATCCGCACCTTCGTACCAAAGCAGTAAGGAAAAAGCATTGCATTAAGCCCGGAAAGGGCGTAATATCTCAGCGTATACACCTCGCCCTAAGCTAGCAAAAAGGGCTACCACCAGACAGTAGGTTCTTCCATCTCCTTTTGAGATGGAAGATGCCGAAGGCAGATGGGAGAGGTGGCATCTCATTTTTTACCCGTACCTTTGCACCGGTCAAAACAGTGCAACAGAGATAACATGGATAGCAGGAGACAACAGAAAGTAGCATCCCTCATCAAGGAAGAATTCAGCAATATCCTCATCCGCGAGGGTCGCAATATATATGGCAAAGCATTCGTCACGGTGACCAATGTGAAGGTGACACCCGACCTCGGCTCAGCGCGCTTCTCCCTCAGTGTATTCAATGGAGACAAGCACGAAGTACTCGCAGCATTCAACGATAAAAGATCAGAGCTTAAAAGAAAGCTCGGCGAGAAGATCCGATTCAATCTGCGCATCGTGCCCGAGCTGGAGTTCTATCTGGATGAGTCACTGGACGATGTGTTTCACATGGAGGAGCTGCTGCGAAAGATCAAAGAGCAGGACAAAGAGATCAAACGCGACGACACCCAATAATTTCGCACGGATAGCATGCTGGCATTCAAAATAGCACTGCGCTACCTTTTCTCGAAGAAATCTACCAATGCGATCAATATCATCGCCATCGTGTCTATGGTGGGCATGGGTGTCGGAGCCTTTGCGCTGATCGTGGTGCTCAGCACCTTCAATGGTTTCGAGGACCTGGCCAGGTCGCTGTACAATTCCTTTTATGCAGACATCACTGTGTCCGCCTCCAGGGGCAAGACCTTCGCGAAAGATCCACAGATCATAGACAAACTCAGGCACCTGCCGGCTGTAGAAGCCCTCTCTCAGACCCTGGAAGAAAACGCCTACATCAAATACGTAGACAAAGACTACATCTGTACGATCAAAGGTGTGGATGAAAACTACAACGCCGTCACAGATGTGAAGAGCCACATCCGTATGGGAAACTTCACACTCAGCGACAGCATCAATCAATACGCGGTGGTGGGTGCCAATATCTATGCTGCGCTGAATGTAGACCCCGAGCGCTCCATTTATCCAATACAGGTCACGGTGCCCAAGAAAGGCAAAGGCGCCGCGCTGCTGCCCGAAGACGCGTTTACCTTTCGCGATGTAGTGCCCGGCGGCGTCTTCTCGCTGCAGCAGGAGTTTGATAGCAAGTATGTGTTCGTCTCCCTGCCATTTGCCTCGGAGCTGCTGGATGCAGAGGGCCAGCTCTCGGCCTATGAGCTGAAGCTGCGCCAAGGCTACACACCGGAGCAGGCGAAAAAAGAGGTACAAGCACTCGTCGGCCCCGATATGATAGTCAAGACGCGCTATGAGCAGAAAGAGGCGATTTACAAAGTCATGAATATGGAGCGCTGGGCAGTATATGCGATCCTCGCGTTCATCATGCTGATCATCTCCTTTAATATCGTCGGCTCTCTCTCTATGCTCGTGATAGAGAAAGAACAAGACATTGCCATACTCATGGCCATGGGCGCAGACCGAGGGCTCGTGAGGCGCATCTACCTGCTGGAGGGCCTGCTCTCTGCTATGATAGGCGCTACTATTGGCATCATCCTCGCCACAGCGCTCTGTCTGGCGCAGATCAAATATGGATTTCTCAAACTCACCGGCGGCAATAGCAGCTTTGTGGTGGAGGGCTATCCGGTAAAACTGCGGGCCGTAGACTTTGTACTGACATTTGTGACCGTGGTGGCTATAGCATTGATCGCCTCATATTTCCCGTCGCGCAGGGCTGCAGAGGCAGGTACAGTGAAATAAAATCACTAGATTTAAGAGGAAGCATTGGTGCGGATTTTGGATACACCACAGTAGCAATATGAACTCAGAGAAAAATCCCTTCTGGACAAAAAAGCTCATGCGCCGGCTGCTCGATTACGAGCACCGCAAGCCTAAAAATATCCTGCTAGACTCTGCCGAGGACCAGCGCCAGGAGGAGCGCGAGCAGTCACAGGCGGTGAGACGTCTGCTGAAGGATGTGGTCCTCATCATAGGTGGTATGTGCTCGGCAGCCTTTGGTTTGGAAAGCTTCCTGCTCCCTAGCAATTTCATAGATGGCGGTGTGACCGGCATCTCACTGCTCACCGCTGAGCTCAGCGGCGCACCACTCTATCTGCTGCTCGTAGTGATCAATACCCCTTTTATCATACTCGCCTACAATACCGTCGGCCACCGCTTTGCCCTCAAGACAGGCATGGCTATTCTTGGTCTTGCAGTATTATTGGCCACAGCACACTTCCCGGAGGTCACGCATGACAAGCTGCTTGTGGCCATATTCGGCGGCTTCTTCCTCGGTGCCGGTATCGGCCTGTCTATCAGGGGCGGTGCCGTGCTGGATGGCACAGAAGTGCTTGCTATATTCCTCAGCCGACGGCTAGGCACCACCATCGGAGACCTCGTCATAGCTATCAATATCCTTGTTTTCTCTGCTGCCGCTTACTTCCTCTCTGTAGAGTCGGCGCTGTACTCCATGATCACGTATCTGGCTGCCTCCAAGACGCTTGACTTTATCATAGAGGGTATAGAGGAATACACCGGTGTCACCATCGTCTCGGCATATAGCGAGGAGATCAAACAGATGATCGTAGACGTGATGGGCCGTGGTGTCACCGTCTACAAGGGCAAAGGTGGCTTTGGCAAAAAAGGCCAGGCTACGGACGTAGATATCATCTATTCTGTGGTCACCCGCCTGGAGATCAATAAGTTTAAGACGGAGGTAGAGAAGATCGACCCTGAGGCCTTCATGGTCCTCAGCAGTGTGAAGGAAACCCGCGGCGGTATGATCAAAAAGAGGCCACTGGCTCATTAAAAGATTCAATTGTATCTCTGTTAAAGTCTCCCTTTTAGGGGAGATTTAGAGGGGGTTCAGTTTAGATGATCTCTCCAAAAGAAAAATTTGTCCAACTCAAATCCCTTTCCTACCTTTACCTAACGAACGTTAGTAAACAAACGATGGCTACAGCAAAGCTCGACAGGCGCACGGAGATCCGGCAGACCGCCCGCAAGATGTTTAAGGAACGCGGCTATGCTGCTACGTCTATGCGCGACCTGGCGCGGGAGGTGGGCATAGAGGCCGCCAGTCTGTACAACCATCTCTCCTCCAAGGAAGAACTCCTCCATGAGATGTGCTTCGACATGGCAGAGCAGTTCTTTCAGGCTTTCAGCGCAGCGGTAGCAGCCGAGAAAACCCCGTCAAAGAAACTGCGCGCCGCTATCAAGGCCCACATCCATGTCATAGCCGCGAACCTGGACGGCTCTACCGTGTTCTTTCACGAGTGGATATTCCTGCAGGAGCCTGAGTTGGCGCGGTTCAAGAAGCTGCGCTCTCAGTATGAGCAGGGCTTCCGCGAGATCGTGCAGAAGGGCATCACAGATAAGGACTTCAAAGAGGTCAATGTGAAGCTGGCTGTATTCACCATTCTCTCTGCATTGAACGCGACCTATGATCTCTATAAAAGCAATGAAAAGCTCTCTGAAGAAGAAATAGCGGAGAGCGTATCAGGACTACTTTTGAAAGGACTAAAAAAATGACCTCACCCTGACCCTGTCCAAAAGGAGAGGGAAGGGTGGGAATAAAAACAAATATTATGTACGGAAACACAAGTCTGACCGCCGAGGAGGCAAAGATCGTCAACGCTGCCGTGGAGGACCCGGCGAAGCTCGAAGAGTTTGAGGCGCGCATAGCACGTGGCGAGAAGATAGAACCCGGCGACTGGATGCCGGACCAGTACCGCAAGCAGCTGATCCGCATGATAGAGCAGCACGCCCACTCTGAGATAGTCGGTGCGCTGCCCGAGGGTACGTGGATCACCCGTGCGCCAAACTTCCGCCGCAAGCTGGCCCTCATAGCCAAGGTGCAGGACGAGGTAGGCCACGGCCAGCTGCTCTACAGCGCTGCCGAAACACTGGGCAAGACGCGCGAGCAGATGCTCATGGACCTGCTGAGCGGCAAGAGCAAGTACAGCAACGTCTTCAACTATCCGGCCAATACCTGGGCAGATATCGCCGTCATTGGCTTCCTGGTAGATGGCGCAGCCATCGTCAATCAGGTGATCAACTCAAAGGGTTCCTACGGCCCCTACTGCCGTGCGCTGGAGCGTATCTGCTACGAGGAGTCATTCCACCTGAAGCAGGGCCATGATAATTTCGTCTACCTCGCTACCGGTACGAAGGTGCAGCGCGAGATGCTGCAAGAAGCGCTGAACCGCTGGTACCGCCCGCTGCTGCACTTCTTTGGCCCGTCTGACCGAGACTCGCAGCATAGTGAGAAGCTCATGAAGTGGAAAGTAAAGCTGGCCTCCAATGATGATATGCGCAACCAATTTCTCGATCAGTATGTGCCCAAGATACTCGAGCTGGGCCTGACACTGCCGGACCCCGAGCTGCGCCGCGGCGATGATGGCATCTGGGTCTTTGGCGATCCGGACTGGGATGAGTTCAAGCGCGTGATCAACGGCGACGGCCCCTGCAATGCTGAGCGCCTCGAGGTGCGCCGCTACGCAGAGCTGGCCCACCGCTGGGTACGCGAGGCGCTGATGAACCCCAAAGAGAAGTACGTCACACCGATGGCGTAGTGAATAGAGAACAGGGCCAAAATCAAACATCGAAATCTGAAATAAAATGTCACTCGATCCACGCATCAACAGACTTGACCTCAAGAGGGTCGCAGAAGGCGAGCAAACCGCGTCTCACCTCATCACCTGGGAGGTATTTCATCAGGATAAAAGAGGCAAGCAGCCCGTCCACGCAGGCATCGTCCACGCCTCTACACCGGAGCAGGCACTGATGTTTGCCAAAGAGCAATTTGCCCGCCGTGGCAAAACCGCCAACCTCTGGGTGGTCAAAACTTCTGACGTCTATACTTTCCATAGTGAGGATGAGGCCATTTTTGAGACCACACCGGAGAAGACCTTCCGCGATCCGGGTTTCTACAAGGTCCGTGAGCGGATAGAAGCATTTCAATCTAAAAATAAACTATGAATCATTTAGAATCTTTACTTGCGGAATGGTATGAGATACAAGGTTATCTGGTCACTAGAAATATAAAGATTGATAAAAGAGATAAAGGGGGCTACAACTCAGAAATAGATGTTCTAGCTTTTCATCCTAAGAAAAATGAGTGGATACAGATTGAAACAAGTATGGATACGTATTCATGGCCTAAAAGAATCGAGCGGATCGAAAAGAAGTTCAAGCATGCACGAGATTTTGTGGCAAAAGAATATGGAGAAAAGGCAGCAATAGGACTAAAGCAGGAATTTGTTTTAGTATATGGAAATGCGGATGACAAGAAATTGAAACGAGGTAGCATAGTTTTAGCCAAATACAAGATTCAAGAAATTTTGAAATTCATTCAGACCGGGCATAGTGAAATTGACCGGGAATTAATATCGGAAAACTACCCCCTACTAAGAACACTTCAATTTGCCAATCATTATTATCCTAATATTTTATGAATAACGACGCTATCAAAGACCTGCTCTACCGCATGGCAGACGACGCCCTGATCATAGGCCACCGAAACTCTGAGTGGACCGGCATAGGCCCGATGCTCGAGGAGGACCTCGCATTCTCGTCTATGTCTCAGGACAAGATAGGCCATGCGCAGGCACTCTATAATATCCTCTATACCTCCTTTGGCGAGAAGAATCCTGACGTGCTCGCATTCCAGCGCGCGGAGAAGGACTTCCACAGTTGCCAGCTGGTAGAGCTGCCTATCGGTGAGTATGACTTCAGCCTCGTGCGTCACTTCCTTTTTGACCATGCAGAGGCGCTGCGCTACGGTCTGCTGGAGGCTTCGTCTTTCGCACCGCTGGCCGGCCTGGCGCGCAAAGTGCGTGGAGAGATACGCTACCATGTGATGCACGCCGATACTTTCTTCAAACAGCTCTCTACAGGCAATGAAGTAGCCAAAGCACGCATGCAGTCTGCGCTGAATGAGGCCTTCCCGTATGCACTTGGCATATTTGAACCATCGGCCTATGAAGAGGCGCTGATCGCAGACGGCGTATTTGCCGGTGAGGCCAGGCTGCAGGAACTCTGGCTGGAGAAGATCACGCCGATCGTAGCCGCCGCAGGCCTGCAGATACCGGCTATAGATGCTGCCAAGGCTGTCTATGGTGGCCGCAAAGGCTATCACTCTGAGTACCTCCGGCCGCTACTGGCAGAGATGACAGAGGTGACCAGCATAGATCCCGCTGCTGAGTGGTAGGAAGGTGGAACAATAATTGACAGGTATTCAAACGTTATACGTTTATTATTAGGATCAATTATTCAGATAAAGAATCTCACCAGGTTCTTTCCTCTTCTTTGGAGAGGGAAGATGCCCGCCGCGGCGGGCAGATGGGAGAGGTGTAAACACTAACACAATGCAAGCTGTAGTCAAAAGAAACCCGTATCAGGATACCCGCACCGACCGCAAGCCGGGCAAGATCTGGCTGGTGATAGGTGTGATCTTTTTCATCCTGCTCTTTGTGCCAGACCCGCTGAAGTTCATACCCGTGGTAGGCGAGGGCGAGGAACTGCTGGAAGGTAGTATCAGCCTTAGCGCACTGGCGGTATACTTCGTGAGGCGCTGGCTGTACAATAGTATCAAAGAGCATGTTCAGAGCAGATAGCACACCTGACCATACGATGTCCCTGCATCCGGACGGCTTAGGTATGCTACGCATGGGTATGAAACATGTAGAGGTTCGCCTTTGCGATGAAAAGAGGCAACAATTGAAGGCCGGTGATACTATCAGATTTAATAGTACAGCATCAAAGAGTGACTTTATTCAGGTAGTAGTGACAGATCTAAAGTATTTCAAAACCTTTGAAGCGCTGTATGAAACCGTTGGCCTGGATGCATTGGGCAGAGCAGATAAAACCATGAGCTGGATGTTGGAGCAGACAGCATTACTATACGATAGCGAGCGTGAAACAAAATATGGTGCAGTAGCCATCTATCTGGATATAAAATGAATACTCAAGAAAAGATCATGACAACGGCAGACATCTGGGCTGTGCTGGAGTCTGTCAAAGACCCCGAAATACCTGTGCTGAGCGTGGTGGATATGGGCATCGTCACCGCAGTGTCTCATCAGGAGGGGGGTGATACTGCTACGGTCACTATGACACCTACCTTTGTGGGCTGCCCCGCTATAGATATGATGAAAAAGGACATCTACAGTGCGGTAAGATCTCTGGGCTTTGCGTCAGTAGAAGTGGTCGTAGATATGGACACCGTGTGGAGCAGCGACCGTATGACACCAGACGCCAAAGCTCGCCTGGAGAAGTTTGGTATCGCGCCGCCACCCACTGCAGACGGCGAGCTCACCGCCGAGATGCTGGATCGTGTGCGCTGCCCGCACTGCGGCAGCACAGACACCACGCTGCGCTCCACTTTCGGCTCTACACTATGCCGGGCTATCCGGTTCTGTTTCTCTTGCAAGCAAGGTTTCGAGCAGTTCAAGCCGCTCTAATTTTGGGGGTTCGACAATAGCGTTAGCCTACCTGAGTTTCACTAATATTTTAGCTAGCCACACTCCTCCCACAGCGCCTGTCGTATTGGCCAGCTCATCCCAAAGGTCAAAGCTGCGGTCAGGCGTGAGCGTGCCCTGCATGATCTCTATCGCGAGTCCATATAACGCCAGCACGAGAATCACCTTGATGAATGTATTGGCGCGCAGCGCCGGAAAATTTTTTTGACGGGTCCAACCGTACCAGGTAAGCACCGCCAGTATAAAGTAAAGGGTGAAGTGGACTACCTTGTCAAACTGAGGGATGGTGACGCGTGGCACATGCCGGTGAGACATCAGGCATATGGCCAAAATAAAAGCCGCCCAAAGTATGGACGGCCAGTTATATTTCAGGAAACTCTTCACTAGTATTGAGTAGCGTGTATTGAATAGTGCGATAATGCACTCTTATGAATAGTTTGTATCGTCTCAATACGCACTACTCATATCCCAATACTGAATTTATACTCCGATGTGCTTCTTATATGTCTCGGCATCCATCAGGCTGTCGAGGTCACCCAGGCTGCTGATCTCTACCTTGACCATCCAGCCTGCGCCGTATGGGTCCTTGTTGACTGACTCAGGGGCAGCGTCGAGACCTTTATTGAACTCTATTATCTTGCCGGCTACCGGGAGATAGAGGTCAGATACAGTCTTGACCGCCTCTACGGTGCCAAATACAGCATCTTTGGCTACTGTATCGCCTACGGTATTGATATCTACATATACTATGTCGCCCAGCTCATTCTGTGCGAAATCTGTGATGCCTATAGTGCCGGTGTTGCCTTCTACGCGGATCCACTCGTGCTCTTTGCTATACTTGAGGTCAGATGGGAAATTCATTGATTTGATGTTTTGTCCAAAAATAAGTGAATCGAAAGACTTTGCAAGATGATATTAATAGATAGTATCAATCGTCTGATAGAAGCCGCGCCAGTACTACGTTTTAGGTTTGTAGTGCTGAACTAACAGATACCCTGTGGATAGTAGTGGATAACTGTGAGTAGATTTCCGAAAATTAATTTTGGATAACACTGAGATTTTTCTTCCCCATTTTTCAGAAATCCGCCTGTTCACTTTTTTAACGCTACTCACATGGCTGCTCACAGGATGTGGATAGCTAGTTATCCGTCCAGCTTTGTCAACAGGGCTATAAACTATGTGTGGATTACTCTATAAATATTTGAATATCAATATACATGACCTAAATAAAGATGTTAGTTAACGTTACCTTAATAGTGATAACGAAAGAGTCAAGGGGTCCGGGAGAAAACTTTTGTTGTTATACACGGAGCTAATAACACTGGTTTTTATAAAAGTATTTAAATACTAATTAATACAGGTGTGGAGCTGTTGAAACTAAAAAGCGCCGAAAAAATTTTTTTCAGAGGGTGACGGGCTATCTTCGTCCTCCCGGTCTAAACACATCGCCATGAAGAAATTTTTGAAATACCTGCTCGTGCTCGTCGTAGCGATCGTGTTGTTTTGCGGCCTGTTTTACAAGTTCTGGTTCCTGCGGCAACCGGCGCGGAATGTGCCACATGACAACCACCTTTTCATCAGTCCGGCTAATGGCGTGGTGGTGTCTATCACCAAATGGGATAAAGACTACCTCGCTGTGACCAAGGGTAAATATGGATTGATCACTACCTGGGCAAATGATGTAGATACTGCAGGCTACATGGTATCCATACAGATGGACCCGACACATGTGCACTACCAGCGTGCGCCGCTGGATGCCAGGATCGTAGCGCATCAGCATAGCAAAGGAAGTTTCAATAACGCTTTAAAATCAGATAACCCATACGGGATACGATTTGAGAATGAGCATAACGAGATACTGATACAGACGCCGGATAGCAACCGCTATAAGATCATCCAGATAGCAGGCTTTGTGGCGCGCAGGATAGAAGACTATGTAGTGCCGGGGCAGGATGTGAAGCAAGGCGATGTGATAGGACTGATCAAACTCGGCTCACAGGTCACTGTGATATTCCCGCATAATACACACATCAACACACGTATAGGTGAGACGGTGACAGACGGAGAGTCTGTGCTGGGAGAGGTGGCTGCGCGATAATTCTGGCATGTGCCACGTAGCACGGATTTTTGGCTATTTTCAATCATGCTCACGACGATATTTACCCCATTCCCCTACCTGGAAACGGAACGGCTATCACTGTGGCAGATGGAGCTATCTGATGCTCCTGATATACTGGCACTGCGCTCAGATGCCCGCGTGAATCAATATATAGACCGTAAGCCTACCACCTCTATAGAGGAGGCAGAGACTTTTATCAAGCGCATCAATACTGCTATAGAAAGGGGTGAGAGCCTATTCTGGGCAGTGGCGGACAGGCAGACAAATAAGTTTCTGGGTACGCTGTGCCTATGGAATATAGATCATGAGCGGGACAAGGTGGAGCTGGGCTATGAACTGATCTATGAGGCACAAGGCAAAGGCTATATGCTTGAAGCAGTGCCCAAGGTCATAGACTTCGCCTGGCAGCGGATGGGTGCCAAAGAGATGGAGGCAGTAATAGTAGAGGGTAATGAGCGATCTGTAAAGCTCATAGACAGATTAGGCTTTACGCTGAGAAACAAAGAAGATAATATCATGTACTACACGCTGCAGAGGCCTGTATAAAGTTGCAGATTCTATGTGGAACAAAAGTCAGTGTTTTTATGACAGTAGCTTTTCTATCTCTAGCGGATAATGTGCATGCTCCAGCTCATGTATGCGTGCAGATAGGGTCTCTACGGTGTCAGCAGGTTCTACGTGGCACCGGAATTGGCTTATATATTGGCCTTCATCATAGTGCTCATTCACATAGTGTATGGTGATGCCGGATTCAGTGTCTTTATCATTTAAAACAGCTGTGTGAATGTGTTTGCCATACATGCCTTTGCCACCATGTTTAGGCAAGAGTGCGGGGTGAATATTAATGATCTTATTGGGATAGGCTTTGACTAGAAAGGCAGGTATCAATAGCAGGAAGCCGGCTAGTACGATGAGATCTATATCATAGATCTCCAGCATATCCAGTAGTTCTTCTTCGTTATTGAGTTCTGCAGGGGATACTATGTCAAAGGGGATGCGGTTTTCTTTGGCTATCTGGATGACGCCTGCGTCTTTCTTGTTAGTGACTATGAGTGCTACCTTGATAGAAGGGTGGCCTTTGAAATGATCTATGATGGCCTGTGCATTTGATCCCTTGCCAGAGGCGAAGATGGCGATGTGCTTCTGATGGTCTTGTTTCATTTCAGTTTGATCAGTACATCTACATTGTATCGTTCCTTCACGTCATTTTTGAAGCTGATGTAGCCATCTTTGGTATAGGGCTTCTTGTGATAGGCATCGAGGCGCTCCTCAAAGGCTTCCAACTTGCGGCGAGAGATATCTTCGTCCATTTGATAGACTTCTACAGTCTCCTTGAAAGACATCGTATCTAGTGCCTTCATGATCTGTGCGGCATCCTGCTCACCCTCGAGGTATATGGTTATGGTCTTCATGCTTTTTGAGGATGGAAAGTACAAAAAGAGTAGGTGATAAAAGGCGCATGTTCCGTGTGGAACGGAAATTAACCTCAATCAGCCAATAATGCTTTTACCTCTGATTCCAATTTTGGTAAATAGTTGACGATGATGGTCCATACTTGAGCGTGATCTATAGTATCATATTCATGGACTATCCTATTGCGAAAGCTTATAATCCTTGATGCATTTGTAATGGTGAATGCAGGTTTTAGCTTCATTAGTTCATATACTGCTTCGCCCACGACACTGAATTCATATTTTACTGCACTACGGATTGTAATATTACTTTCAAAGAGAAAATAGTCCCTCTTATGCTGAAGATGGATATCTATATTATGTATGGACATAAGGATGTCAGCCAGATATTTCCTTTGCTGATCATCCATATATTAATTGCTTGCTAGCCTCTACGCTTTTGATGAAGAATGGATTTTTGAGAGAGCGGCTGGTGAGTAGGTCTACCCTTCTACCTAGAGCATTTTCCAAAGAGAATTGTAACTCCCATAGATGACTGCCCAACTCTACAGGATCGAGTTTGTCGTCCACATCTACCAGGATATCGACATCGCTTTCAGAGGTAAAGGTATCCCTGACACTGCTGCCAAATGCATAAGCCCGCAATATGCGATGCTCTCGCATAAGAGCCTGTATCTGGACAATATGTGTTTGTAGAAATGGCTGAAGCATATGCAAAATTAAGAAAATCGTGATAGTGAAAGGGACCTAGCATATTCTCCGTGGAACCGGAAAAGGGGTGTATTGTGAATAAAATGTAGATAACCCTAGGATTTACGAAAGAGATTCACTACTTTTGCGGCGCAATAGCAATACTACTGCCCAATTTCCTGCCGCGTTTTACGACACAGATCGTATCATATCATGAGGAAGTCAGGCAGTCTTGCCGACTTTATTTTAATAACAGTCACGACATCGTACCCCTTAGCCAAAACTGCCCAATACCGGGTCAGCTATCGGTTGTGCTGTGCTCATGACAAAAATCAAAAAATGGAAAAGTTTAAAGTCCTCGGACTTAGTGACAATGTGTTGGACGCATTGGCAAAAAAAGGATGGGATACCCCATCAGAAATTCAAGAAAAGACGATACCGCTTCTGCTGAAAGGCGAGCGTGACATCGTAGGCCAGGCCGCTACAGGTACTGGTAAGACAGGTGCATTTGGCCTGCCGCTGATAGAGCACCTGGATGACAGCTCTAAGGCTGTACAGGCTATCGTGCTCTGCCCTACACGCGAACTGGCGGTACAGGTGGCAGAGGAGATCATGTCATTCAAGGGTGGTAAGAAGCTCTTCGTACAGGCCATCTATGGTGGCCAGTCATACAATACTCAGATCGCTGCACTGCGCAAGGGTGTGCAGATCGTAGTAGGCACACCGGGCCGTGTGCGTGATCATATAGAGAAGGGTACACTCAAGCTCAATAACGTGACACATGTGGTGCTGGATGAGGCTGATGAGATGCTCAACATGGGTTTCGAAGAAGAGGTACGCGAGATACTGAAGTCAGTGCCTGAGGAGCGCCGTATGCTGCTTTTCTCTGCTACTATGCCGCCTCAGATCCTGAAGCTGGCCAAGACCTTTATGAAGGAATATGACATCGTAGAGGTAGCTAAGAAAGAAGAATCGAAGGCTAATATAGACCAGTCATATTTTGAGGTGCAGAATAGCGATCGCTTTGTGACGCTGTGCCGCGTGATAGATACGGAGCCTGAGTTTTATGGCATCGTATTCTGCCGTACCAAGATGGAGACAGACGAGATAGCCAGCAAGCTGCTCGAGATGGGCTATGACGCAGAGGCGATACATGGTGATATCACGCAGTCTCAGCGTGAGCTGATCCTGAAGAAATTTAAGATGCGCAAGCTGAATATACTCGTAGCTACCGATGTGGCTGCGCGTGGTATAGATGTCAATGACCTGACGCACGTGATCAACTATAACCTGCCACAGGATCCTGAGAGCTACGTACACCGCATAGGCCGTACAGGCCGTGCCGGCAAGCATGGTACTGCGATCACGATCGTGACCAGCCGTGAGAAGCGGGATATAGCTGTACTGGAGCGTATCACCAAGTCTACCATTCGCAGGGAGACCGTACCGTCTATCGCAGATGTAGTAGGTACCAAGACCATGAAGCTCAAGACTGAGATGCAGAGCATGATAGAGAAGGGTGAGCATGAAGTATATCTCGACCTGGCCAAGGAACTGCTGGAAGACGCCGAAAGTCCTGAGCAGGTGATAGCAGCGATCATGAAGTATGCGCTGAAAGATACACTCGCAGAGGGTAGCTACAGGGAGATAGGCCAGACGAATGGCAACACCGGCTTCACACATGATGGCAAGGCAAGGCTCTTTGTAGCCCGTGGGCATAAGGATCATATGAATGCTGAGCAGATCGCGCAATTTCTCGCTGACAAGGCAGGCATCGATCCACGCAGCATAGAGGATATCCGTGTGTTTGATATGTTTACTTTTATCACTACGCCTCCAGCTGTGGCTGAGCAGATACTCGGACATTTCGCAGCTGGTCGTGGCAAGCCACTGGTGACACGCGCGAAAGAAAAGCCTACGGGCGGATTTGGCGGTGGTGGCAGCAGCTTTGGTGGCGGCCGCAACTTTGAACGCAAGGAGCGTGGAGATTTTGGTGGCAAACCACGCAGTGGTGGCAACTTCCATAAAGATGGCTTTAAGAAGCGTGATGATGATCGTTCTGAGCGTCCGCAGCGTCGCGAGTTTAATAATGATCAGCCAAGGCCGGAGCGTCCTGCACGCAGGGAGTTTGCAGGTGCTGAAGGTCGTCCTGAGCGTCCGGTACGCAAGGAATTCAGCGCGGAGAAGAAGGAGAAGCAGCCATATGTAGCAAAGCAGCACGAGAAGGGTGTGAGTGATTTCATCCCTAAGAAGCGCGCTAACAAGATGACTGACTATCTGGATAAGTCTGAGACTCCTGCTAAGCCTGCTGCCTCAGCACCAAAGAAGGAAGGTAAGAAGGATGATTTCAAGATAGAGTTCAGGGATGATGATCTGAACTGGTAAATACTGTTGCTGGTTGGCAGGTGACTGTTGGCTGGTAATACAAATAGAAAAGAGCGGGGTTTGTGCCTCGCTCTTTTTTTGCCCCTAAATCCCCCAAGGGGACTTTAATACAAAAGCTCGGAGGGTTAATGTTCCGTGTGGAACATGGCTACTTGAAATACTTTCTGATCTCAGAGGCTAGCAGATGAGTAGATACTTTGTCAATCGGATGTGGTGTATCTTTTAGCTCTATAGTTTTAGCTCCTGGTATCACAGATTCTACGTGGAACGTTTCTTTTTTTGTGACCATGTTGTCCTGATCGCCGAGGGCTAGTAGTACCTGTGCAGTGATCTGTGCGAAGTCTTCATCAGTGAGGTTATGTTTGGCCAGATCATGCATGAGGTTGGCGGTCTTGTGGAGAACGGAGTGCCACTCGTGCTCGCCGTGGCGGTCCTGCAGCTCTGCAGCGAAGGCTGGGACTTTGGCCGCTATCTTTTCGGCATTGAGATGCTTGGTTTCTTTCTCTGCGGTAGCTTCATTCCAGTCGAGCTTGGTGCCGAGGGTCATGATCTTTCCTACGCGGTCAGGATAGAAGCGCGCAAGCCATAGCGCCACATAGCCCCCCATGCTATAGCCGAAGATGTCGATTTTGCGTCGTTGCTTGTCATTGAGCCAGTGGAGCACCTCGTGAGAGAGATTCTGTATGGTAAAGGCATGCTGCTGAGATGGCGTGCGGCCATGACCGGAGAAGCTAAGTGTATCGATGGTGAAGTCAGCGCTGAGTGCATCTTTGAGATCGTCAAACTGCTCCTGGCTGCCCAGGGCGCCGTGTAGTAAAAGGAGATGTGCCATAGCGTAAAGCTAACAAATGCCATGCCCTAGCGGCCCTCCAGAGTGTGCACGAGCTGTGCATAGACACCGGGAGATGTCGCAATGATGTGTTTGCCAAGGATCTCTTCCGGCAGGTCGTCAGGCATACGCTGATAGTTATAATGCCCTACGGTAGCTCCTGCCTCTATCGCTATCAGTCTGCCGGCAGCCATATCCCATGGGGAGAGTGATCCCTCATAATAGGCCTGCAAGCGGCCACATGCTACCCAGCAATAGTCTAGCGCAGCAGAGCCCAGGCGGCGCAGGTCGCGGATGCGGGGGAGGATGCGAGCGATGTAAGTGGTAAGCTCGGGTACATTATCGCGTACGTAGGGGAAGCCTGTGGCTACGAGGCACTCGCTGAGATTGGTTACCTCCTTGACGTGGATGGGTTTGCCATTGAGGAAGCTACCAGCGCCCTTGACAGCGTGAAAGAGCTCATCTACAAAGGGACAATAGACTACGCCAATGACCACATGTCCGTGCTCTGCATAGGCTATGGAGACGCAGGCGTGGTAGTGACCATTGGCGTAGCTGACGGTGCCGTCTATAGGGTCTATGATCCAGGTCGGCTCGTCTATAGAGAAGCTGTCATTAGGCGACTCCTCAGAGATGATATGATGCGTAGGGTAAGCTCTCTTTATTTCAGAGATGATGAGGTCATTGCTGGTTATGTCTGCACTTGTGAGCAGCTCGAGTCCATACTTGAGCTGCTCGGTGAAGGCATGCTCCTCACGCATTTTTTTGATCGTAGCGCCGGCTAGTGTCGCGATGCGGATGGCGTGGTCGAGTGTCTCGGTCATAGCACTGCTAAGCTACCAAATCTTATGATTGGGACGGGTATTGCGTCCTTGACGGGTGTGATTCCTATTTCTGAAGCGAGGGGCATGTTTTGCAAATCCTCTTATATGATTCGTTTGTATTATTTTGTGCGATATGCTGCTCCAAAAGATTGTTTTTTCTGCATTGGTCATCGCACTGCTGGTGTATGCCTATCTACGCTCTGAGGTACTGGTCAGATGGATCAGCGTGGCGGGCCTGCTGCTGGGTTTTATCGCGTTGGAGATCTATGCGCGCCACGCGGGAGGCCGCCCATACTTTTGTTTTGCGAGCCCGTTTCAAGATTGCTTAGCTGAGCTGGTGCCGCCGGATTCCATCCGCGACTATCATTTTATTTTTTGTGATAGCATGGGTGTCAATAAACTTGATGGACGCGCCGAGAATCACCGTGAGCCGGTGCTGAATGGGGATGGCTTTCCATCTCATTATGAATTTTCAGACTCAGTAGTAGCAAATATCCACGCCAACGGAAAGAAGGCTATCATGCTCATAGGTGACTCCTACACATATGGCCTGAGTGCGGAGCTTGGGATGTCTTTTGCAGAGCAGCTCAATCGAGATCCCGGATATGCGGTTTTCAACGCAGGGATTCCCGGTACGGATGCACCACAGTATGAAGCCGTAGTCCGTGAATACATTGCGGGCGGCAGGCTAAAGCCCGACCATGTCATCGTCTGCCTGACCAGCAATGATCTCGGTCATTTTCCCGACAGGCGTCTCACGCCCGGGGTCCCGCTATTGTATTATACGAATGTAGGCGGTATTTATACCTACCAGGGAGGTCTTGGCCCGGATACGATCTTTAGATCTGCCGCCGATGCCTATCGTTATATACTCATGCACTATACTGTGATAGGTGCATCAGGGGATAATGCACTATCATGGCTGCTGGGGCGGTCTGTGGTCATATCGAGGATCATAGGTCGCCTGAGCACTCCTGCAAAGGTCGCGCCGGTTCATATAAGCGACACTATTGATCCGGTCATTTCACACATGGAGCACATCAGGTCTATGTGCCAGTATAGACAGGTACCTGTCACATTCGTTTTGCTGCCTTGCCGTGTATATCTCCAGCAAAAGAAAAGCCCGGAGATACCGGGCGTAGTGCCTATCGGACCTGATGGATTTAGTCTGGATGACTACCCTCAGGGCAGTGACGACCATCCGCTAAATAGCGGGCATCTCAAAATAGCCCGGGAACTGAAGAAGCTTCTGGTGCGCTGATATATTCTACGTGGAACATCAGCTATTGATGGCGATAGCTATCGGTGTGAGAGGGCGGCGCTGGCCTGCGGGGTCTCGCACGTAGATATCTTCAAATACTACAGTGCAGCCTTTCTTCACGCGTCCTTTCTCTACCAGTGTTTTGAATTTAGGATCATACTGAGCAGATGTAGAGGTGAATATCTGCTCGCCGTCTGCATTTATAAATACGATCTTGTAAGAAATGATATCGAAGCGTGCTTTATCAAACACAAAGTCTGACAGTTTGGGTACTACACCGTTTGTCACCTTAAACTTAGCTGCGCTCATATTTCCACTACTGTAGATACCATCCAGTGTAGGCTGTGGGTCCGGCACCCGCTTTACACGAAAAGACATTTCTCCCATTGGCATGTTATTGCCGTCTACTTTAGCCGTGATCTTTACTTTGAAGTTTCCCCTGCCCGCAGGCTTGACACTGTATGAGCCATCGGGCTGTTTGCTGAGTGTACCCGGGCCATCATAGGTGGCAGTCACGTCGCGCTGTGCTACGCCGGGTACGGAGACACTGAGCGGATTATCCAGGCCCTCGTAGAGGACATTCATAGCTGTAGGAGAGACGACAGCAGACTTGGCTGCTACCTGATATTCCCCCTCAAACGGATAGAATTTATAGCCATTGCCGCTTGGATCCTTGACACGAATCACGCCGGTGTAGCGGCTCTCGCCTACGCTGCCGCCCTGCATCTGTATCTTGCCCAGGCCGTCTGTCACGTCTACTTTGCGGGCATTGGCAAGTGGTGGATTTTCTGATGTAGAATTGATCTCTTCATACATGCCGGCAGCATTCTTTTTCACCTGGCCGGTGAAAGTGCCGAGGAAAACATCAGGGTTCTCCGTGGAACTATAAGCTGTGAGCATGATGTTAGCCTTGTAGGAGAGACCCTGCATGATATAGCTGGACGGTGCGCTGACGAGGGCAGTCATCTTGTCTACCTTGATAGAGCCGGCATCTATCGCCTTGTAGAAATACTCTACGAGCTGATTCTCGGAGGCGAGGATGTCATTTTGATATTTGGAGAGTAGTGTGACTGCAGCTACAGTAGGCACGTGGTTGAATTTGTGAAACTCCCAGGACTGCGCGTCTTTAGGTTCCTCTATGAGCAGCGGCATGGCAGCGTCCAGCTCTTTGCGCTCGCTCTCGGGGGCTATGGCGAGCAGCTGCTGGCGGGTGCGGAGGATGTCCTCTTTTAGTTCCTTGCCATGCTTCTCCTCTACGAAGATGCGTGTGGCGATGTCAATATTGTCATTGCTTATCAGCTGGCCGGTCTCTTTATTGAAGCCGCCGGCCTCTTTGATCACCTGCTGCTTGTAGGCCTCGAGGCGGTCGTAGAGGTCCATGGAGACCTTGCGCACCTCCTCGGCTTTCAGCTTGTAGGGCTCGGTCTTCTTCGCATCTACGCCCATCTGTGTATTGAAGGCATTGAAGAGGCCTGCGGTTTTGACCTGCAGGGAGTGATTGGAGCGACCTATGCCGTCATCTACGGTCTTGAAGGCATTGAGGACCTCAGAGGTGACATTCAGCGCGAGCATAGCGGTGAGGACGAGGTACATCATGTTGATCATCTTCTGCCTCGGGGTTTGTTTGGAGCCGGCCATGGTTTCTAGTTTTTGGTGAAGGAATATGAGATGGTAACGCACTCAGAAACAGAAAGTAACAGACTGAAAAATTTTTGTGCTGACTATCAAGGTGCAAAAGTGGAATGCATACGGCTAGCGGAGAGGTTTACGTTATCCAAAATTCCCCAAACCACCCCCGATCGGTGTCAAAATGCGAATTTGACCCTCTTTTTGGCCTAAAACAGGCGTGAAAACCGCACTCTCAGGTCGTTTTAATATAAAATTTCCTCTACATTTTTATCTTTGCCGACCAAATCAAAAAATAAACATTAGAAAAAACAGGTATGGAAAGTATCATCTACATTCTTCCGTTGTTTGGCCTGGTGGGCTTGATCTACATGCTGGTTCTGAGGAGCTGGGTGGTAAAACAAGACTCCGGCGATGCCAAGATGAGCGGTATAGCAAACCACATAGCGGAAGGTGCTATGGCATTTCTCAAGGCTGAGTATCGTATCCTGGCCGTCTACGTAGTAGTGGCTGGTATCGGCCTCGGCGCACTGACGCTCAACTCTAAGGTGGCTGAGCACTCCCATATCCTGATCGTAGTTTCCTTTGTGATCGGCTGCTTCTTTAGCGCCCTCGCAGGTTTCATCGGTATGAACGTGGCCACCAAGGCCAACGTGCGCACCACACAGGCTGCCCGTACCAGCCTCTCTAAGGCACTGAAGGTGTCTTTCGCAGGTGGTACGGTGATGGGCCTCGGCGTGGCTGGCCTCGCTGTAGTGGGCCTCTGCACCCTGTTCATTTTCTTCTTCCACTTCTTCATGGGTGGCGATATCAATAACGGCGGTCCTGAGACGATGAAGAAAGTACTCGAGGTACTGGCCGGCTTCTCAGTAGGCGCTGAGTCTATCGCACTCTTCGCCCGTGTAGGTGGCGGTATCTATACCAAGGCTGCCGACGTAGGCGCTGACCTGGTAGGTAAAGTAGAAGCTGGTATCCCTGAGGATGATCCACGCAACCCGGCTACTATCGCTGATAACGTGGGTGACAATGTAGGTGACGTAGCAGGTATGGGCGCCGATCTCTTCGGTTCTTATGTAGCTACCGTACTCGCGTCAATGGTACTGGGCAACTTCCTGATAGGTGACAATCCGGGCCTGACGGCATTTGGCGGTATCGGTCCGATCCTGCTACCTATGACCATCGCGGCGGTAGGTATCATCGCGTCTATCATCGGTACTTTCCTCGTGACTATCAAGGATGATAAATCTTCTAACACTGATACTGTACAGTCTGCCCTCAACCGTGGCAACTGGGTGTCTATCATCATCGCCCTCGCTGCGTCTTTTGCGCTGATCAAGCTGATGCTGCCTGAGACCATGAAGATGACCATGTTCACTGATGGTGATTTTGCCAGTACGGCTACTGAGGTATCCAGCCTCCGCGTATTCTGGGCTGTGTGTGTAGGTATGTTCGTAGGTGCTGCGATCAGCTCTATCACTGAGTACTACACCGGCCTGGGCAAGAAGCCTATCCTCGACATCGTACAGAAGTCTGGTACTGGTGCGGCTACCAACATCATCGCCGGCCTCGGTACAGGTATGCTTTCTACTTTCTTCCCTGTGCTCCTCTTCGCAGGTGCTATCTGGGGTGCTTATGCACTGGCTGGTTTCTACGGTGTAGGTATCGCAGCCTCTGCTATGATGGCTACTACAGCTATGCAGCTGGCTATCGATGCCTTCGGCCCTATCTCTGATAACGCGGGTGGTATCGCCGAAATGAGCGAACTGCCAGCTGAGGTACGTGAGAAGACAGATATCCTCGACTCTGTAGGGAATACCACTGCTGCTATAGGCAAGGGTTTTGCGATCGCCTCTGCGGCGCTGACAGCTCTCGCGCTCTTCGCGGCATATGTGACTTTCACCGGTATCCGCGGTATCAATATCTTCGATGCAAAGGTGCTAGCTGCACTCTTCGTAGGTGGTATGATCCCGGTAGTATTCTCGGCCCTCGCTATGAACTCTGTAGGTAAGGCTGCGATGGACATGGTGAATGAAGTTCGCCGCCAGTTCCGCGAGATACCAGGTATCCTGGAGGGTACAGGCAAGCCAGAGTACGGCAAGTGCGTAGAGATCTCTACCAAGGCTGCGCTCCGCGAAATGATGTTGCCAGGTGTGCTCACTATCGTGACTCCGATCCTGATCGGCCTGGTGATGGGTGCTGAGGCCCTGGGTGCATATATGGCAGGTGTGACCGTGAGCGGTGTTATGTGGGCTATCTTTCAGAATAATGCCGGTGGTGCCTGGGATAATGCCAAGAAGTCATTTGAGAAGGGTGTAGAGATAGATGGCAAGACATACTACAAGAAGTCTGAGCCGCACAAGGCTGCCGTAGTGGGTGACACAGTAGGTGATCCATTCAAGGATACATCGGGTCCGTCTATGAATATCCTCATCAAGCTCTCCTGCCTCGTAGGCCTGACGCTGGCTCCGCTGCTGGCTAAGGAGAAGGCCGTAGCTGCTGTAGACGCAGTGCCTACTACCATCGAGACACACGTAGAGCAGAAGAAGGAAGTAGTAGGAGACAGCATCGTAACTACGACAGATTCTACTACTGTGATCAAGCACTAATCAAATCTGAAAAGAATATCAGAAGCCCTGACTAGATGGTCGGGGCTTTTTGTTTGTTGTATGTTCCACGGAGAACTTTAGAGAAATTTTCGGATCGCCTCATCCGGGCGCTTGTATCCCGTGCGGAATTCATAGACATGTTTGCGCAGTGGATGAAAGGCATAAGTGAGCTGGACCATGAGGCCAACGCTCTCGTCCAAGGTGAAGCCGGTGATCAGAAAGCCGGCTTTCAGTTTTGGCAGTATCACCTTGTTATTTGATGCATGGTGCTGGCTTGTTACTTTTTGAAAGCCGCGGGCTTTGAATTGCGTCAATAGCCAGAGGAGCAGGGCCGGATAAACACCTTTGCCCTGATGGTCGGGCACGATACCGGAGTCAAACATATAAATAGTCTCTGCATCTATCTGGTAGCTACTATGCCAGCCGATGGGTAAATCAGCATAATATATCAAATAGAAAAGGGTGAGCCTGTGCCGGAGATTCCTGGCCAGATCGCTGCGGTCTGCCCGCTCTTTGGCAGACAGCCAAACGTCCGTATCGATCTGCAAGATGTCGGGATAAACAATACTACTATGTGAAGCATAAAATAGATCGAATTCAGCGGCAGATACTTCTGCGATGGTATATCCGGTCAATAGTTGTTCTTTTTCAAAGGGCATTTCTAAATATAAGTGAAGACGATCCAAATTGTTAAAACTGGCATAGATTTTTATACCTTTAGGGAAATCAAAAAACTCATCATGAAAAAGATAAGCCTTACTCTCGGCCTGGTGGTAGCCCTCGTGATCTCAGCAGCGGCACAGGTGACCATAGGTGACGTGACCCTGCCAGGCAGCATCAAAGCCGGAAACACAAACCTCGTGCTGAACGGCGGCGGTACCCGTGTGAAATTCTTTATGGACATCTATGTGGCCGGTCTCTACCTGCCAGCTAAAAACGGTAATGCAGATGCTATAGTAAAGGCAAATGAAGCGCAGGCAGTAAGGCTCCAGATCACATCCGGCATGGCTACTTCTGACCGTATGGCGGACGCAGTGAAGGAGGGCTTTGAAAAATCTACAGGGGGTAAGGTAGCGCCTATCCAGGCTAAAGTCGACCGCTTCCTGAAGCTCTTTAAGCAAGAGGCTATTGTGAAGACGAATGTATTTGAGCTGGTGTATGAGCCGAACGTAGGCACCAAGGTGTATAAGAATGGCAAGCTGCTCGATACAATAGACGGTATGGATTTCAAGACGGCACTCTTTGGTATCTGGCTGGGCAATGATCCTGTAGAGCCTAAACTGAAGGCCGGTATGCTGGGTCAGGCGAAATAAAAATATCAGAGAATATATTTATAGAGGGCGGCGCGAGTCGCCCTTTTTATTGGCGCTATTGTATCGGTTGTTTTGAGCCGCGTTCGCCGTAGAAGGCGTTGCTGGTCTTGGTGTAGAGGTTGGCAAGCCATATCAGTAGTAGTTGCAATGGCAGGCGTGCGTACAATACCCACAGCGGCACATCCGGCCAACGGTCATGCGCTACAGCCATGTAGATATTGGCTGGGAAGATAGCGATGAGCAGCAGTATGAGCGCAAAGGCTGCTAAGCGGCGCGTCTGCGGTATCATCAGCCCTATACCGCATAGGATCTCTGCCACGCCGCTGATGTAGATCATGGCGAGCGGTGCGGGCAGATAGGTCTCTACCATCCTGAGATATGGAGCGGGTTTCACAAAGTGGATGATGCCGGCTACGACATATACGGCAGCCATGATGTAGAGGAATACTTTTTTCAGCATGGTGTTTGCTTTATGGAATTTACACAGAATTGCTTTACTAATATCATGCCTTATAAATTTCCCCAATGATCGTTTTGCACTGTCCGTGGCTGCATGTGAGTGGTATGGCGCTATGGCCTTTTATCCTGATACGGGATAGGGAGGGGATGAGTGATGCATCGCTCATCCTGCATGAGCGTATCCACCACAGGCAGCAGCTGGAGCTACTGATCCTACCGTTTTACCTGCTCTATGCAGTAAACTATGCGATCAACCTCGTGCGGTATGGAAGTAGATTGAAAGCCTACCGAGAGATCGTTTTCGAGCGCGAAGCATATGCTATGGATGCGAGGGAAGACTACCTGCAGCAGCGCAGACCATATGCCTGGCTGCGCATGTTCCACATGAAACAATGATCAGAGCTGTACGGGTGTGTGCCTGTAGCGATATATCAGGAAGCCTCCGGAGATACCCGCGCGGACCACGAAGAGACTCTGCTGAAAGTAGACATTGTAAGGGTCAGAGCCGTAATAGCCCACCTGGAAGAACAGGCCGGCGAAGGGTGTGCCCCAGATGCGGAAGGAGCCTGTCACAGAGATGTTGAGCCGCTTGGTGATGTCATAGATAGGCACCGTGCGCAGATCTCCGAGCGGACCGGTGCGATAGGGGGCGTCCCAGATGTACTCCATGTCCGCCCAGATGCGGAAGCGCTCGCGGCGTTCAGGCTGGTATTGCGGGCGGTAGATGCCGTGGCGCTGATCATAGATGCCGCTCTGGTAGATGGGTGCGTAGATCCAGCCTATCTGTATATTGCTACGATAGCGGCCGTACATGTGCTCCGCGCAGAGCAGGCTGTCTACAAAAACTTTTGGGTAAAAGGTGATGCCGGCCTTCCAGTATACCTGAGACGAGACGGAGAGCGTACGGTTATACCGGCTGTGATAGATGGCTTTTGATGTGTCTATTTTCTGGTGATCGAATGAATAAATGCCGCCATAGATCACCTGAAAGATGATGAAGTCGCTGAAGTCGCCATTGTAGCGATTGTAGTAGCCGCCATCTTGCGGGCGGAAGTGTATACCATCCTGTCCGTTGGAGAGGTGGAATATCTTAAATCCGAAATAGTGTTGGTCCTTTCTGTTGTCCCAGAGTTTGCTTTGTGTCACGAAGAGTGTGATGCCAGGCTTGAAGCTGGGCGTGCGGATAGGCGTTGAGGTATCACCACGGCTGCGGTCATTGCGCAGGAGGCGTACCTCTATGTCTGGATGGAGGAAGACACCAAAGCGCAGGCCGCCTTTGACTGTTTTAGCCCAGCGGCCTCCGATGGGGATAGGTGTATTGATCTGCGCCTGGATGAAGTATGGCTTGGCTGGAAATTGCTTTGTGTCGGGCCAGGCTTTGTCGTACTCACTATAGGCAGATAGTAGTGTCAAGTCTGACACCTGCATGAGCGTAGTATAGAAGTTTTGGGCGCTCTCGCGGGCCTGGGACTCGCGTGTGATGTAAGTGGTGTCCTGAGCTGAAGCCGCCGCCGCCGCGAAGGCCGCTAATACAGCACAAATGAAAAATCTGAGGATGCCAGGTGGGTAATGGTGTCGCAATGAGACAGAATTTGGATTCGATCCTTCAAAAAGAAAGCCAACACTCAGCGCCCCACAGCTATCTCTTACTTGCGGGTAAACTTCATCAGGTTCTGCGTATTCTTATTAGCCCAGTGGTAGCCGAGAGAGAATGGCAGCGGCTTGATGTTGGCCGAGTCTTTTTTGTAAACCTCGTACAGCTCCTGCTGGTCTACGCCGGAGAAATCGCTCACAGGCTTCACATAGTTGCCGTAGAACTTTAGCGACCACTTGCTCTTGTCCAGATAGCGTAGCGCGATGCCTGTATCATCCTGCAGGATTGACTTGCTTTTCTTCAGACAGATATTGCGGATGGTCTCAAAGGTGCCGTAGTTCATCAGATAGCTGGCAGACTTTACGTAGGTATAGCACTCCGGCATGGCGTTGAGCCATGTCTGCAGGGCAGTGTTGCTCTTGAAGCTGGCCATGCCGCCATATGGATCATCGCAGAGATTGGTCTTGAAGTAGACGATCTTCTGGATCTTGCTGGCGCCCTTCTTTTGGAAGTAGATCTCTACGCAGGCGTTGGTGTACTTGCTCATAGAGTCTGTAGGGATCTCGGTCATAGTCTTGCCATCATCCAGCAGGTGCTTGTATTTCACATCAAGTACGGTATAGCCGGCACGAACCAGAAATACGCAAGCTACCGGAGTGACACCATTCCAGCGGTTGGACACATCGCGCAGCATTTTGTGAGTGATAAAGTAGCTCTTGCCAAAGATATCCTCGAGAGACTTTTGTACAGAGTTGAGCGTGGCGATCGTCTTGGTAGAGTCCATTTTTTCCATCACCGGCAGCGAGCCGTATTTCTCCAGTGCGATCATGATATACTGATCTGCATCGGGGAAGAACTGCACACAGTGCAGGATGTCCGGCCCGGAGAAAGGATAGAATACAGTCTTAGGGTTGGCCAGCTCATCTGCCAGCTCCGTCTTGGCCCAGTCGCGCATCTTGCTCAGGCGTATCTCCTCTATGTGGTTGAAGCCACGGTTCATGGAGTCGCTATAGAGCTTATAGTAGGCCAGGTTCTGGAGCTTCTGCGGGATAGCGACGGATGAGTCCGGCTTCATACCTGCGAGGTAGAGCGCTATATCATTGAGCTGGTTGTGCTCGGCCTTGCTGATCGTGGTGTCTGTGATGACCGGAGAGGGGGCAGCTGCGGCTGGCGCTGGTGCGGCAGTAGTGGGCTCTGCCTTGGCAGCAGGGTGGCTATTGCAAGAGGCCAGCAGGAGTACTGCTGTAGAGAGAGAAATGATCCGGGCGAAGAACTTCATATATCGATCTGCTTTGCTGTATAAATGTATTGATTTTGTCTCGGCGCCTAGCTTTTCTTTTCAAATTTCATGAGGTTCTGCACCTGGTCCTTCCAGTGGTAGCCGAGAGAGAAGGGCAGCGGCTTTACGCTGGCAGAATCCTTCTTGTATGCTGCCTGCAGGTTGGCCTGGTAGTAGCCACCGTGGAAGTCTGCTATCGGCTTCTCATAGTTGCCGTAGAGGGTGATCTTCCAGACCTTAGGATCATAGAAGCCAAACGCAATACCGGTATCGTCTTGCAGCACAGTCTTGCTCTTCTTCATGCAGATATTGCGTATCACGCTGAAGTCTTTCTGACACATCAGATAGCTTGCCGACTTGGCGTACATATAGCCCTCCGGCAGTGCATTGAGATATGCCTGCAGGCCCGGGTTGCCTAGCATACCCGGTGTGCCGAGATATGGATCATCACCGAGGTTCGTTTTGAAATAAGTGAGCTTTTGAATTTTGCTGCCGCCGTTCTTTTTGAAATAGATCACTACACAGTCATTCTGATGATGGCCCATAGAGTCGAGTGGCTGGTCTACTTCTTTACCATCTTCTGTCAGGTGTTTGTATCTGATGTCAAGGATAGAGTGGCCTGTACGCTCCAGAAATACGCAGGCGAGAGGTGTGAAGCCATTGTATTGGTTAGATACATTGTAGGCCATCTTGCGGGTGATGAAGTAGCTCTTGCCGATGATATCCTCGAGAGAGTTATTGATATACTTGAGTGTATTGCTGGCTTTCGCGGAGTCCATTTGTGCTGCCGCAGGCAGTGCTCCATAGCGCTCGAGTGCGAGCATGACATACTGGTCTGCGTCGGGGAAGAACTGCACGCAGTGCAGGATATCCGGCCCTGAGAATGGATAGAGCACTGTTTTAGGGTTTGCCAGCTCGTTGGCCATTTCTGTTTTAGCCCAGTCGCGCATTTTGCTGAGACGGTTCTTCTCTATGTTAGAGAAACCTTTGTCCAGCGTGTCGCAGTATTGCTTGTAAGAAGCAAGGTTACGCAGGCGTGATGGTACAGAGGAAGAGTCTTGCCTGATGCCGGCAAGATACAGGGCTACATCATTCAGCTTATTGTGAGCGTCGGTATTGATGCCCGGCTCTATGATGTCCGTATTGGCTGTTTCCTCTTTTGGGGCGGATACAGCTATTGTGTCTTTTTTTTCTGTCGTGGTTTCAGCGGTTTTGGCGGGCTGAGAGCCACATGAGGATAGCACTATCGCGCCGATAGCTATGCCCAGAAAGCGGGGGGTAACTTTCATGAATTGACTGGAAATTTAGGTGCGCGAAATTACCTATAAGCTTTTGATTTCCTCATTTTTTGAGAGGAATTTTGCGGCAATCCAGACCACGAGGCCTGCGGCTACGATACCGAGACCGATGCTGGCCTCGTATGGCTTGCCTTTAAGTACAAACCACATAAACCAACAATTAACAATCAGGAATAGCGCCGGCGTGACCGGATAGCCCCAGGTGTGATATGGCCGCTCCAGCTCCGGACGGGTAAAACGCAGGATAAATACTCCGAGAACCGTCAGTGTGGTGAAGATGGACAGTGTGAAAGAAATATAGGTGATGATCGTGTCAAAGGATGAGGTGTAAAGCAGCACCAATGCTATAAGCGACTGAGAGACAATGGCTAATACCGGAATGCCGTTGCTGTTTTTCTTTGACAGGAAGCGGAATATGGAATAGTCCTCTCCTATCATCTGGATCACGCGCGGCCCTACGATGACCATAGAAGAAATGGTAGAGACGAGCAGTATAGAAATGATCAGGGAGATGAGGCGAGCTCCATTTTCACCGAAGATATATTTGGCAGAGATAAAGGCTACCTCATTGACCCCTTTCATCTCCTCTACCGGTGCGGTGCGGAGGAAGACATAGTTGATCAGGATGTAAAGTAGTGTCACGAGGATAGTACCTACAAGGATAGACAGCGGGATATTGCGGCGCGGGTTGTCCACCTCGCCGGCTATATAGGAGGAGGCATTCCACCCGGAGTAGGCAAACGATACATACACCAGAGAAATAGCAAATGGCATGGAAAACACATTGCGGCCAGTATCCGGGGTCGGCAGGATGGAGATGTGCGTATTGCAGGCGCAGAGCAGGCCGAATATGATGAAGATGATGATCAGAATAACTTTTAATGCTGTCGCTACGGTCTGGAAGCCGCCACCGATGGAATAGTTGATGGACTGGACCACTGTGATCAGTATGATGACCACCGCACCGATCATTTGTGGTGAGTAGCCCGGTATGACTGTAGAAAAGTACTTGCCCAGGGCCCAGGAGGCTGCCGCTATAGGCGCCGCAAAGCCGATCGTGGCAGATACCCAGCCGGAGAGGAAGCCGACCACCGGGTGGTAGATCTCCGAGAGAAAGTTATACTCCCCGCCCGAGCGTGGCAGGGCGGCTCCCAGCTCGCTATAGGCAAAGGCACCAAAGAGTGCTATGACACCACCGATGCTCCAGAGGGCTATGATGGCAGCAAAATCACTGATGCCCGGCAGCTGGTAGCCGAGGCTGGTAAATACGCCTGTGCCGATCATATTGGCTATGACCACAGAGAGCGCGGTGGGGAATTTGATCTTACCGTTCATGGATTTAGGTAGCGGGGGCGCAAGTTAATCAAGTAATGCATATTTTCACGGCGCGAAAGGATACTTAACGATCCCCACCTCCGGTTCAGTATCTGTATTTGCTTTTTTTCTTATGCCTGACAGCTCCCGTACCGACGCTTATGCCTCTCTTAGGATCCCTGAGTTCAGGGCCTATCTGCTAGCCCGATCTCTCACCACCATCGCGCTGCTCATGCAGAATACTGTCCTGGCCTGGCAGATATACGAGATCACGGACAGTAAGTTTGCCCTGGGCCTGATAGGACTCAGCGAGGCGCTGCCTTTTATCATTACGACCTTCTTCTCGGGTATCGCTGCGGACAGGTATAACAGGAAGCGCATTCTTGTTATTTTCACCGGCCTGATGATCCTCTGCGCTTCCATCTTTGCAGCAGGCAGCTGGAACGGTGCGAATGCCGATACGGTGCATTGGTACTACATCATTATCGGTATCGTAGGTGTGTGCAGATCCTTTACCACGCCGGCCTCCTCTGCTATACAGGCGCGTATCGTACCACGCGAGCTATATGCCAATAGTTCCACGTGGAGCAGCAATAGTTTTCAGGTCAGTGCGGTGATGGCTCCGATACTTGCGGGGATCCTGCTGGACTTTATCACCCCACGCTGGGTCTATCTGATCTGTGCGGGGATATTTGTGGTGTCGTTCTACTTTACCTCCAGGCTGGATGAGCACTACCCACCGCCTATGGATGGCAAAGAGCCTTTCATTCGGTCGTTCTTTGGTGGGATACGCTTCGTGTTTGGCACACAGGCTATTCTTTCGTCCATATCGCTCGATCTTTTTGCAGTACTCTTTGGTGGAGTCACGGGGCTGGTACCTGCTTTTTGCAAGGACATACTCCATGTAGGCCCTACGCTGATGGGTGTGCTGAAAGCGGCGCTATTCCTCGGCTCTGCCGTGGCAGGCTTCCTGCTGGCACATCACCCGCCTACCAGGCATGCAGGCCGCAACCTGCTGATCTGTGTGGGCCTCTATGGCGTATGCATCATCGGCTTTGCGCTGTCGCATTGGTTCTGGCTCTCCTTTCTGATGCTCTTTATGGCAGGCGGCTTTGACAATGTGAGCGTGATCATACGCAGTACGATCATACAGCTATTTACCCCGGATGAAATGCGGGGGCGCGTCTCTGCGGTCAACTCTATTTTTATCAAGTCGTCCAATGAGATCGGCGACTTTGAGTCAGGCCTGGCCAGCTCAAGGCTGGGGCTGCAATATGGTGTCATATTCGGTGGTGTCATGACGCTGCTGGTAGTGGCCGGTACGGCCATCTTTGCGCCTACACTCAGGAAAATGCGTCTCTGATGGCTGTCGCGTTCAGACAGATCGCACCCGGTGATAATACGGCGCTAGCGACCATTATCCGCCGCACACTGCAAGACTATGATGCTGTGCGGGAGGGTACCGTCTACTATGATGAGAGTACAGATTATCTTTACGAACTTTTCCGGAAGGCCGGTAGTGTTTATTTGGTAGCTGAAGAAAACGGGATAATACTGGGCGGTGGTGGAGTTTTCCCTACAGATGGCCACGATGCGGCAACATGTGAGCTGGTCAAGATGTACCTGAGTGCGGCTGGCCGTGGTAGGGGTATAGGCCGGCAGCTGCTGGAGCATTGTATTGATTTTGCGCGCAGCGAGGGATATACGCAGATGTACCTCGAGTCTATGCCGGAGCTGCATCATGCTATAAAGCTCTATGATAAAATGGGCTTCACGCGGCTCTCTGCGCCGCTGGGCCAGAGCGGTCACTACGGCTGTGGTATCTGGATGATCAGAAACCTGTGATCGCTATGACGGCCGTTTTATTGAATGGCGGAGGATTGCTGGTAGTAGGGTGCTGGATGGAGACAAAATAATTCCTGCCATCGGGCGTAAACATATTCCCTGAGGTCTCGCAGCCCTCCGGACCTACCATAAATCTTTTGAGGTCTTCCAGCGTTGGATTTTGGATGGACATATCGAGGAAATAGACCTCGTTGTACACTTCATGCTTTGCGGAAACCTCTGCGCTGGCGCTGCCGTTTTTATCTCCGTCAGTGTCTTCGCTGATGATCAGGTATTTCTTGCCTCTGATAGTCGCAGATGTCATGGCATCGGGACTGGAGAAGCAAAAGCGCGAATTTACTTTGCTCACGCCTCCATTCAGATAGGGGCGCATCTTGTTTGTGCGGAGGTCCAGCTCTACTATGCGACCATAGTGGTCCTCATAGTTGTGACCAGTGGTGTGGCAGAGCTGGTCCAGGTGATGTGCCGGGCGCCCGCCCATCGCTATCTCGCGGTCAAAGCTGAAGTGATTGGTGCCTGACTCGCTGATGTAGAGCTTGTCGCCTATGGCTTCTATCCACTCGGTGCTATTGAGCATGGTTGCATGGCGATGCACGGCTACATCTATGATATTCATGAGGGAGTCATCCTGCATAGGCAGCGCGATCCAGGAGCCGCTCTGTGCATCTGCGCTCTGCTGGTAGGCATAGAGCTGACCACCTGTATAGACGCCGGGCTCTTTGCAGATATATTTAAATACGATAGCCGGGACATTGTCTGAGGTCAGGTAGATGGTCTTGCCATCAGGCATGCACTGTGCATCTTCGTGCGGATAGCGGCCAAATTCTTTGACCTTTTGTATGGCCTTATGCGTCTTGGGGTCTACCTCTACCATCCAGCCGTAGTTGAGGTATTTCTTTTTGCCACGGTAGTCAGAGGTGTCTGTGATGCCGAAGCGCGAGTAGATCTCTGCATTGCTCTGCGGGAATTCTTCTTCTGTAGTCAGGATTGTTCCACGTGGAGTGATGGTGCCACCACAGTTGCGAAAGGTTTCGCCCACGTTGCTGAAATCTATAGCGTGCTTATCACCGATCACTACCCACTGTCCACGCTTCTTGCGCACCTCAAACACGGTACCACCACCGCCATCGCCCAGTACTTTATTGGGGATGTGCTCTTCCTGATTGACATAGAGGTAGCCGTGCTCACTGGAGCTATCTATAGGGATGTAGACGATCATGTCCTGGCTGCCTTTGCCTGGCGCCTTGACACCGGCATTGGTCACTACAGTATCATACTCACTGTATAGCACAGTGTATTTGAACCCCTCAGGGATGATGACTGTGCGGGTATCGTAGTTGATGCCCACAGGCCGGAAGAGTGGCTGTGGCTGGGCTACAGCAAAGGCGCTGATGCCGACACAGGCAGCGAGCAAAAAGTTTTTCATCCGGTAAATATACCAGTCCGCTGCAAATGTGTTGTTAAGTAAAAGTTAGGCGATCACCTGGTATATCTCCCGCAGATTGCGGCCGAGACCATCATAATCCAGGCCGTAGCCTACGATGAATTCATTTGGGATCTCCATGCCCACGTAGTCTATGCGCAGGTCGGTCTTGAGTGCTTTAGGCTTGAATAGCAGCGTGGCTACTTTCACAGAGGCGGGTCCGAGCGCTTCTGTAGCGGGCACTATTTTGGCTAATGTGTGCCCTGTATCGATGATGTCTTCTACGAGGATGATATCACGGCCTTTCACATCTTCATTGATGCCTATGAGCGAAGTGAGCTCTCCGGTAGAGGTCGTGCCGCGGTACGAGGAGGCTTTGATAAAGGATATCTCACACCGGCAGGTCAGATGTTTCACCAGGTCAGAGGCAAACATAAAGGAGCCGTTGAGGATGGGCACGATGAGGGGAGTTTTGCCGGCGTAGTCCTGATTGATCCTGTCGGCCATCTGGCTGACGGCTGCGAGTATCTGCTGCTCGGTGATATAAAGCCGGAAAGACTTGTCGCCCAGCGTTATAGTTTGCTCCATCGTACTTCTTTTGGCAAAAATGTATTTTTTGAGAAATATAAACAAGAGCACACTACACAGAGGGCACTGAGGTGGCACAGAGATCATGGAGGATATATAAAAAGGAGGGAAGGGATTTAATCCCTTCCCTCCGTGATATCTCTGTGAGCTCTGTATAGCAAACTACCTCTTCATGCGGTCTTTAAAGATCTTTTCAAACTTTTCGACCTTAGGGCGGATCACTATCTGGCAGTACGGCTGTGAGCCATGCTGATTGTAGTAGTCCTGATGGTAGTCCTCAGCTTTGTAAAAGACAGAGAACGGAGTCACCTCTGTGACGATGGGATCGCTGTAGACCTTGGCGTCAGTGAGTGCCTTGATGATGTCCTGAGCTGCCTTTTTCTGCTCTTCATTGCGGTAAAAGATAGCGGAGCGATATTGCGTACCCTCGTCAGCGCCTTGCCTGTTGAGTGTAGTAGGGTCATGCACAGTGAAGAAGACCTTGAATATCTCATCGAGGTTTGTCTTTGTCTTGTCATAGGTGATCTGTACTACCTCGGCGTGGCCGGTCTCGCCGGTGCAGACATCGTGGTAGGATGGGTTTTTCATCGTACCACCGCTAAAGCCGGACTCTACGCTCACGACACCGTCCAGGCGCTGGTAGATGGCCTCTATGCACCAGTAGCAGCCTCCGGCCAGCGTGATGGTATCGAGAGTGGCATTGTTCATGGTTTGTGTTTTGTTTTGAGTGGAGGAATGAGTTTGCTTGCCCTGGCCGCAGCTTTGCAGTGAGAATGCGAGGGCGACAAGAAGTAGCAGGGGAGCCTTTTGGATGAAGTGGGTCATTGGTTTATTTTATCCAATAGACGCAAATGGGAGGCCAAACCTTACAGGCTGGATATGAGTAGCGTCTGGCCTATCTTGATATCATTGTCCTTTAGCCCGTTCAGGCGCATGAGGTCTTCTACCGGCACATTGTACTGCCGCGCTATAGAGTAGAGCGTATCGGTGTCTTCTACCTTGTGGTATTTGGGGTCATTCAGCGCACCGGTACCGGCATCGGCAGGCGTGTTTTTGCCATCATTGTCTACTACGTGAAATTTCAGCGGTGTCTCACGTGTTCCACGTAGCACTATGACCTGACCGGCCAGCGGCTGACAGTTTTTGTCGATACCATTGCGCTTGTACAGGTCGGCTACCTGCACTCCAAATTTCTGCGCCACATCACGCATGGTCTCACCCTCTGCGAGCTCATACTGATAGTAGGATGTTTCAGATTTCTTTTTCTCCAGGTAGATGTACTCGCCGTTTTTGACGCTGGTAGCTGGCGTCATATCGTTGTACGCATACAGGTTTTCCAGCGGCACGTTATACTTCTGCCCGATGGCCGGGAGGGTTACTGATGGCTTGTATACTACTGCACGCACACCGTTTATCAGCCGCTCATCCAGCTGTACACCGCCGTAGGCCGTGTTGATCTGAGTAGCAGGGCCGGTAGCAGATGGAGCTACTGCTTTTACTTTGATTGTTTCTACTGCAGCCGGTGCGCTGGCATGCGGCTGTACAGGCATATACTGCGGGTACTGCGTAGGGGCTGCGGGTACGGCAGGGGCGCTGCCGGATGGGGTAGCTGCTGCCAGGACCGGTGTGGCCGGTGCGTCGCCTTTCAGCGCTTCTTTATCCAGGTCGTAGAGCTTGTATGCCTCTATCAGTCCGATGATGATCTGCGGATATTGAGGATTGGTAGCATAGCCTGCGGCTTTGAGGCCACGGGCCCAGCCTTTGTAGTCTGTAGGTTGCAGCTTGAAGAGGCCGGCATAGCGTGGCCTGTTCTTTAGAAAGTCTGAGTGATCCTTGAAGGATTCTTCGGGAGACTTGTACACACGAAAGCACTCCTGGGGCTGGTCATCATCATGCCGGTAGGATGCTCCTGACCACTCATTGTGGCACTTGATGCCAAAGTGATTGTTAGAGTTGAGCGCCAGTACGGACTGGCCACATCCGGACTCATGTATGCCTTGTGCCAGTGTGACACTGGCAGGTATACCGGTGAGCTTCATCTCAGCGATGGCTATATTCTTGTATTTCTCCACGTAGTCCATGACAGCCTTTGGCGACTGTGCCTGTACGGCGAGGCCGGACAGCAGGAGCGATATGCAGCAGACAAATAAACGCATCTCGGGCAGTTTTTCTCAAGGGTAAAGTAAAAACAAGTCCGTCTTATATCTTACGCGCCTTGTAGACCATTTGTTGTGCTGATTCCGCAAAATAGTACAGCAGAAAGAACACTGAAAAATGTCACATTTCGGCGTGAAGCCGCTAAAACTATAATTTTCTGGCGAAACTTACACCATCCCGTATAGGAATGATGACTGTCTGCACACGGGGATCTGTAGCGAGCTTCTGATTATACAGGTGCATATTCAGCCCATCTTTGTCCTTGTTTTCAAGCAGTACTTTGCCGTCGCGCAGCACATTGTCACTGAGGATGTAGCCGCCCGGATTTACCTTATCTATCACCAGATCAAAGTAATGCCGGTAGTTAACTTTATCGGCATCTATAAAGACGAGGTCAAACCGGTCGTTTATGGCAGGTATGGTCTCCAGCGCATTGCCGGGGATGAATCGGATCTTGTCTGCCATACCACTACGTTGAAAGTATTTGCCAAAGATCGGCTCCAGCTCTTCATTGATATCGAGGGTGTAGAGTATACCGTCATCTGCCAGGCCTTTGGCAAGGCAGAGGGTAGCATAGCCCGTGAAGGTGCCTATCTCAAGTATCCTGCGTGGTCGCACCATACGGCTGATCATCTCCAGGAAAATGCCCTGCACATGGCCGCTGCACATGTGCGGCATCTGTACTTTCAGGAATGTTTCACGTGAAACCTCTGCCAGCAGCGGATCTTCTGCCGCCGCCTGTGTGTCTAGATAGCTATTGAGTATTTCCGGAGAGAAAGCCATGGTATAAAGGGATTATGCGCCCTGCATGAAAAGGTGCTGCAGGATGATGGGGAACCAAAACGAATATTTGTCTGGATTAGCTTTCATGTCATTGAGCAGCTCCTCCTTTGTCACCCACCTGACAGCGTGTATCTCGTCTTTATTAAACTCAAACGCGCCATCGAAAACTCCGGTAAAGACCCAGTCAAACTCATGCTCCGTCAGGCCGCTTTTGTCATCATGTGCTTTGTAGGTGAAGTGAAATTCTTTTTTCAGCGGGGTCACTATGCCCAGCTCCTCACGCAGCCTGCGGGCTGCTGCATCTTCAAAACTCTCTCCATCACGCGGGTGGCTGCAGCAGGTATTGCTCCAGATGCCTGCCCAGTGGTATTTGGTAAAGGCGCGCTGCTGTATCAGCATCTTACCTTCACTGTTGTAGATGATCACGCTTATAGCCTGGTGCAGGAGGCCTTTTTGATGTGCTTCTGTTTTGCCCATCAGGCCGGTGGGGTGGCCATCGGAGTCGGTGAGTACTACCAGCTCCTCACCTATCTTCTCTTCCATCATACGCACTTTATTTTTTAAACCAACCGGCATACATCGAGTAGTTATTGCCGATCCGCTCTATCAGATTTTTGAAATTGTTTTCATCGAGGTCTTTGACCTTTTTTGCAGGAATGCCGGCATAAATGGTGCCACTCTCTACCACTGTATTTTCCAGTACGATAGCTCCTGCTGCCACGATGCTGTTGCTTTTTATTACCGCATTATCCATCACAATGGCCCCCATGCCTATCAGCACATTGTCCTCTATGGTGCAGCCGTGTACGATAGCGCGGTGGCCTATGGAGACGAAGTTGCCGATGGTCGTGGGAGACTTTTGATACGTGCAGTGTATCACTGCGCCATCCTGTATGTTTACCTTATTGCCTACTTTGATGTAATGAACATCACCACGCACTACAGCAGTGAACCATATGCTGCAATCGTCGCCCATGGTGACATCGCCTACTACAGTGGCATTATCAGCGAGCCAGCAGTTGGCTCCAAATTTTGGCTCAGCGCCGTTGACTGGGAGTATCAGTGCCATTCCTTCAGGTGGATGGCAAAGGTGCAAAGAAATCGATAAGATTGGTAGTCGCTTTGCAGATGCTTAATAACTCGTCATTTAAAGCGGGCAAAGCTCTTCACTGACACGCCACAGTTCTTTCTGTAGCACTTTGTCAAATGTCTGTTTACCTGGCTTTTGCTCTTTGCATTTATTAAAATATTTACCTGTCATGCCGCGTAGATCGTCAGATGAAGCCAGGTATACGGAGGTGGCGGCACCTTTCTCCACACTGATGGCGCCGATAGCCGTGATCAGAGACCATACGGCACTGGCGTACCATGTTGTGTCCTTGTTTCCTATGTTGGTCTTTACAAAGCCCGGATGAAGGCTATTGGCGGTGACCTGAGTGCCTGCGAGACGCGCTGCCAGCTCTTGTGTGAAAAGGACATTTGCAAGCTTGCTCTGTGCGTACGCTTTCATGATGAAATAGCCTTTATCTTTTTTGAAAGATTCAAAGTCTATTTTACCGTTGTAATGAGAATCTGACGATACGTTGACGATGCGTGCGTAGTCGGATTTTTTTATGAGGTCTAAGAGGAGATTGGTCAGGAGAAATTGAGAGAAGTGGTTGGTAGCAATGGTCATCTCAAGGCCATCATCAGTCAGCGCAAAGTCGGGAAATACACCGCCTGCATTATTGATGAGCACATCCAGTGAGCTGTGGTCTGCTTTTACTTTTTCCGCCATGGCCCTGATGGATTTTTGCGAAGAAAGGTCGGCGGTATAATAGCTGATGTTTTTCTGGCCAGTCGTTGAGGTGATATCTTGCGATGCCTCTTTGAGTTTTGCCTCACTGCGTGCAGCGAGGATGAGATGAGCACCCTGGCCGGCAAGGGCCCTGGCAGTGGCCAGGCCGATACCAGATGTGGCACCCGTGATAAGGATTGTTTTGCCTTGGGTCATTGGATGGATATTTTGCGCGTGAAAGTACGTGGTTCTGTCGCTACTTTCACCGTGTAAATGCCTGATGCGAGATTTTCCACGTGGAACGATACCTCCTCACCTGCCCCCTGTGTGGTGCCGAGCAGTCTGCCCGTCGCATCATACAGATCGGCCTGCAGGATCGGCGCTGTGCTCTGAATATAAAATTGTGAACTAGCCGGGTTGGGGTAAATGTCCAGTATCTGATGGGGCGCGTCCGCTGCTATACCCTGCGGCAGCTGACAATCCAGTGTATAAAAGAATGTGGCTACTGCGGAGTCCATGCTATTGGCTATGGCGGGGTCATTGTCCCAAGGCACATGGTCAGAACCCTGAAATGACTGGAGTGAATGTCGCGCGCCAGCGGCACTGAATCGTGGGGCCATCATGCCGGAGCCGCACAGCCGGATGGTAGGCAGGATGCCTCCTGTGTATCCTGCAAAGGCGTACGCGCAATCATAAGGCACAATACGATCTGAAGTACCCTGTGACAGTATGGTGGGCGGTGAGCCTGTGTGTATCCAGTTGAGATTATTGATAGCGCCGGCCAGGCTGGCTACGGCGTAGGGCCTTGTGGTGTAGCCCGGATTGCCACTATTGCCCTCTATGCCGCCGTTGCTATCGAGTAAGGCGAGAAAGGGTGCCGGAAGTGTATTTTCACTATCGAGGAATGCTACAAAATCTGAGCCTATAGCGCCGGCGGAGCTGCCGCCGATATAGATGCGGCCGGTGTCGATCTGCCAGTTATTAGTAGTGCTGTATTCCTTTTTGAAATAGCGGATGGCTGCTTTCATGTCTGACATGGCCCAGACCATGTATTTGAAATCCTGTAGAGAGTCATAGAGGGATATGACAGATGGTGCGAGACGGTAATTGATAGTAGCGCATACGTAGCCTCTCTGTGCGAAACGGTAGCAGAGATATTTCATGTCGCCGTCGTCTTTAGTGCCCTGGAAGAACGCACCGCCATGCATCCAAATGATGAGCCTGCGCGCAGATGCGGTGTCTCCGTGTGGTTGGTATACGTCTAGCCACTCGGTCACGGCGGAGTCGCCGGCGGTAGTGGTGTAGGTCACATCCTGAGTGGAGTCTACATCTGGAAATATCATGTGGAGATACCTGTCGGAGCATTGGTTTTGCGCACGGGCGGTGAGGGCAGAGGTCGCGATGAGCGTGAATGCAAGCACTAGCCGGAGGATTCGTATCTGCATAGCTGACGTATTGTGTTCTACATGGTAAGGTAAGCAATAGAATGGCTTCGTTACTATCCGTTTTGTTATTTCACCGATTTTCACGCAATGTTTAACAGTTTCCTGCGCCGCGCCGTCCGGGATGCTTTAGATTAGTCATACAACATATATTTAGCATGAAAAAGATCTGTCTGTCTTTGTTTGTAGTGATTTGTTTCAGTACTGCGCGTGCGCAATATCTGGCTGATAGTTTCAGTTTTGGCGGCGTGATGCGTCAGTATCTGCTCTATGTACCTCCCTCCTATGATGGATCTCAGGCGGTGCCATTTGTACTGGCGCTGCACGGGCTGGGAGATAACATGAATAATTTCGCGGGCGTACGCTTCGATCAGGTGGCAGACACGGCCAATTTCATTTTTGCTATCCCGCAAGCGCTCGTGGACAATCAACTGACCGGTAGTACTGCCTGGAATAGTGGGGCTGGTGCCTTTGGCATTACACTCAACCCTGGTGTGGATGATGTTGGTTTTCTCAATGCACTGATGGATACAGTTTCTGCTTATTATAATATCGATCAGACGCGGCTATACTCTACGGGCTTCTCCATGGGCGGATTTATGACCAACCGTCTGGGCTGTGAGCTGAATAATCGTATAGCAGCGATAGCGTCTGTGTCTGGTACGATCGGCAATGGTATCTCATGCCATCCTTCACGTGTGGTACCGGCTTGTCATTTTCATGGCACGGCAGATCAGACTGTAGCCTACACAGGAAATACCTACGGCAATGATGCTGAGGCGCTGGTGGCCTATTGGCGTGCACATGATCAGTGTGATACTACAGCTATCATAGACTCAATAGCGCATACTACCAATAATGCTCTGCGTATCATCCACTATACCTATCCCAATGGTGCTTATGCTTCGGATGTTGAGTTTTACAAAGTAATAGGTGGGCAGCATCAGTGGCTCGGGCCTTCCGGCTATGATATCAACTATGCAGTGGAAATATGGAACTTCTTCCGCCGCTACAAATGGGAACCACAGGCGCCAAATGCTATCACAGAAGTAAAGGAAAATGCACTGCATGTGTATCCTAATCCGTCTACCAGCACACTCCACGTGGATGCTGACGGCAGTCTGTCTTCAGCTAAGGTCACTCTGATGGATGCGATGGGTCGCGTGGTTTATAGCGGAGACTTTACGGGGCAAGCGATGATCAATACAGGAAATTTTGCAGAGGGGCTTTACATGGTACAGGTGGATGCGGGTAATAGGCATATGGTGAACCGCGTCGCTATCACCGAGTGACAGTATCCTGTATCTTCACTTCTACCTCTAGGTCCCAGTTGCCCTTGAGCGTATATACCTCTTTGAAGTTTATGATCTTTTCAGGTTGTAGTTTGTGAAGGATTTCACCTGAGTCCCACTCACCGTTCTTATTGCTGTCTTCTATTGCTTGTAAGTGATAATTGCCTGCAATTATATTCTTCAGTGTTACTTTTCTTTCCTGATTGCCCACGTAGTAGAATGTCGCTACTGCTCTCTGCTGGTCATCGAGTATTTTAAAAATGTAGTGTTTCTCGGGGTGATCAAATTTCAGCGTCAGCAAAATATTTCCGTAGTTGTCTGTGTTGTCCGTTTGCCAGGAGTAGACCAGCTTCCTATTCCACCAGCCCCACTGATCGCAAAAGCTCGAGTCGGGGATCACTAATGAATAGGGCATGCCGGCTGACGGTGTGAAATCAAGATGAAGGTCGCGCTTCGTCTCGGATCCTATAAAGTAGGTGATGCTGTCTGCTTTTTTGGTCGAATCATTGAGGATATAGAGGCGTTTATTTGTGTCTATTCTGATGACAGGTCGGGATAGATTCAGGATAATCGGTTTAAAAGGGCTTCGTGTAGGCCGCGAAGCCTGCATTTTGCCAGTAGAATCTTGTTTTATTGACTCAGATTCAATTCTTAATGCATATTGCTTCTTATCAAAAGTTGTATCTTTATCTAAAGCTCTTAAGTCTACTCTCGCCGTGTCGGTAATGCTGTCGTTAGCAGTTAATATTAATTTTGTTTTTTCTTCATAAACACTTGAAAACCAATAAATTAGACTGTCTTTACTGCTTTTTACTTCAATCAGGTCATGAGGCTGTAGTATGTCAGCGTCCAAGTTTAACGTTTGGATCGGTGTATTATAGGAAATCATAATAGATCCCGGGCCGGTGGCTACTGCATCGGCAAACTTCGGTTTAGCAGTTTTTGATTCGAAGACTATAATGTCCGCATTGAAGCGTGTGCTATCGGATAGCGATATTAGACTATCCTGAAAGCCTACAAGTTCATTGGCTTGGTCGTAAATATAGTTGAGGTTTTCGTCTTTCAGTGCATAGATGTGATAGGCACCGGGTCTTACATTTTCTATTTTGTATGCTCCGGTTTTGTCTGTTTGGCCAAAGTAATATGGCTTAGAGCGTAATATTCCGTCTATGCTATCAGCAGGATAGAGGGCTACTATTATGTCCTCGGTCTTGGTGGGTTCTTTTACATTTATGACGTGCCCATATACTGAGGCCGAGTCCAGTTGACTACCCGTAGCAAATACGAATATGAAATTTTTGAGAATGTTATTCTCGTTATTGTCTTTGATCGCATCACCAAAATTGATCGTGTAGGTGGTACTATCTTTTAGCGGAGCGGGGAGTTTGATGACGAGATTTTTACCGTTTACCAGGTACTTGACGCTCTTGCTGAGTGGTGGGGAGACAATGATCTCGCTCGGGTCCAAGCTCTGCACGATGTACTCGTCGAAGCGTATTTTTATCTGATTCCCTTTATAGTTTATAGCTTTGTTAGCCGGATTGGAGTACTTCACTTTAGGGGGCTTTGTATCCTTTTTGCCACCCGTTGGCGGTGCTTCATTGGCGCAGGAGGATACAAAGATGAATATGCCTATGGCGATGGCCTGCCATAGAGCACCTACAGTCTTTTTGAGTGATGTGATAAGGGGCATTGTATATGGATTACCGTCCCATATGGACCATCAGCACCGCTATATCTGATGGCGATACACCACTGATACGCTGTGCCTGTCCCAAGGAGGTGGGTTTTATCTTAGCTAACTTCTGCCGGGCCTCTATAGAGAGCGATTTGAGCTGGCTATAGTCGAAGTTTGTCTCCAGCTTTATGTCTTCCAGCCTGCTCATTCGGTCTGCTATTTCAGTTTCTTTCTCTATGTAGCCCTCGTACTTCAGCTCTATTTCTGCCGACTCTATGGTCTCTTTGGTGTAGGCCGACAGGAGATCCCGCAACGCTGGGATAGCCTGAGACAGCATAAGAAGACCCACATGCGGTCTTGCCAGCACCTTGTCCAGCTTCATTTTTTGCTTCATTTCGGCGCTTCCTATCTCAGCCAGCACACCATTGACCTCCTCCGGACTTACGCTGTAGCTCCTCACAAATTCGGAAATGACCCTTATGGCCCCTCTTTTTTGCTGAAGTGCGGTCAGACGATCGTCGTCTGCGAGGCCTATCTGATGGCCTAGTTCTGTCAGGCGGAGATCAGCATTGTCCTGGCGAAGGAGAATGCGATATTCTGCACGACTGGTAAACATCCTATACGGCTCCTCTGTGCCCTTATTGATCAGGTCATCTATCAGTACACCTATATAGGCGTCATTTCGCTTCAGTATGAGCGGGGCTGTGTCCTTGGCGGCGTTGTGCGCATTGATACCGGCCATCAGTCCTTGGCAGGCGGCCTCTTCGTAGCCCGTTGTGCCATTGATCTGCCCTGCGAAGAAAAGGTTCTTCACCAGCTTCGTTTCAAGTGTATTGGAGAGCTGTGTCGGCGGGAAATAATCGTATTCTATAGCATATCCCGGCCTGAACATCCGCATATTCTGGAATCCAGGTACTGCCCTGAGCGCGTTATACTGCACGTCTTCGGGCAAGGATGTCGAGAAGCCGTTAACATAGATCTCGACCGTATCCCAACCTTCTGGTTCTACAAATAGCTGGTGAGACTCCTTCTCAGCAAACCTGTTGATCTTATCCTCCACAGATGGGCAGTATCGCGGTCCAAGGCCCTGAATGCGCCCGGTGAACATCGGAGATTTGTCAAATCCTGTCTTCAGGATCTCGTGTACACGGTTATTGGTATGGGTGATCCAACAACAGCGCTGCTGTTTTGGCTTGGGGATATCCTTATAGGAGAAGCTATATATCTCCTCGTCTCCTTCCTGAACCTCCATCCTGCTGTAGTCCAGGCTACGGCCATCTATACGCGGGGGAGTACCTGTTTTCATGCGGCCCGATTCAAATCCAAGGGCGATTAGCTGTTCTGTGATGCCGGTTGCGGCTTTTTCACCTGCTCTGCCTCCGCCAAAATGCTTTTCGCCTATATGGATAAGACCATTGAGAAAGGTGCCATTGGTCAGTACGACAGCCTCCCCCTCTATATCCATGCCCATGGAGGTTCTGATACCTTTGACTGCGTCATTTTTGATCAATAGGCCAGCTACCATATCTTGCCAGAAGTCGACATTTTGGGTTTGCTCCAGCATTTTACGCCATTCTGCCGCGAATAGCATCCTGTCGTTTTGGGTGCGAGGACTCCACATGGCCGGGCCTTTGGACCGATTGAGCATCCTAAATTGGATCATGCTTTTATCGGCTACTATACCCGAGTACCCTCCCAGCGCGTCTATTTCGCGTACGATCTGGCCTTTGGCTATACCGCCCATGGCAGGGTTGCAGCTCATCTGGGCAATGGTCTGCATATTCATCGTGACCAGAAGTACACTGGAGCCCATATTGGCCGCGGCCGCGGCCGCTTCACATCCGGCATGGCCGGCCCCTACTACTATGACGTCGTATTTTTTAAACATTGAGAGGGCAAAATTAGCTATTACTATTGAGACGGGCTGGATATAACATTATTTCGGATAGCAGATGTTCCACGTGGAACATCTGCTATGATGGAACCCGGTTTGCTTGGCTTTTGTTCCACGTGGAACAATTTTATCCAAACCCTTATGTTGGCTCAAAACCCGCTCTATTACTAGCTTTAATAGTCTTACTAACAAATTCACAATTGCTTCAGGAACAGGTTGTCAATAAAATTGCGGCATTCGGGTGTGTCCCGGGTTTTTGGGGATTATTCGGAAAAATTGCCCTTCCAAGAAGGACTCCGTCCAGTCGAAAAACAAATCCTTCCGGTTTATTTGTTATCGGCTTCGAGCCAAGCTTTCCTGATCCTCAGTTGTTCAGGCGATGGGTCTTTTGCAAAGGATAAAAGGTTGTAGGTGCTGGTTTCTGCCTTAAAGACCTTTGCCTGCAGCGTTTTCTTTTTGGTCTTCCCATTGGCGCCCTTTCTCAGTACCACCATTTTAAATTTATCTCCGTCTTTGACTGTCTTGAGCCAATGCGCCCTGAACGCCGCAAAATCGGCCGGAGCCAGCTTTTCTCCATTTACTGACAATATCTCATCGCCCTCGTGATAGCCCATTGTGCGGCCAAAGGCATTCAGGTTTTTCAGGCTGCTCACTACCAGGCGTTTCGCCTCCGGGTCATAGCCTACCCCAAAGCCACCAAACGAATAGGAGGATTCTGTTTTGATCTTAATGTAATCTACACCGGCATATCCCAGCACCTCTTTGAACGGCAGAGGCTTGCCCCCGATGACGTGATCCTGCAGAAACTCCTTGATATCGGGCTGGGTGAGGCTGTAGATCTTGTCAAATAACTCCTGATCCTGAAATGCCCGATCTTTGCCATAGGTCTTGGCCAGGTCGTTGATCAGATCCATGAGCCTGTATTTTCCTTCGGAGTTCTTGATCAGCTTCAGATCGAGACACATGGAGATGAGAGCCCCCTTGGCATATACGTTCGTATACTGGTCTTTGTATTTGTCCAGGGCGCCCAGGCTCAGCGCCGTGAAGGATAGGGAATCATTGAAGCCAAACTGTGCTTCGTTCATTTCCTGCCGTATGGCAGAGAGGTATTCCTCGGGAGAGATCAGGCCATATCGCACCTGTACAGAGTGGGCATGATACTCTGTCGACCCTTCATACAGCCAGAGGTGCTCGCTCATTTTCGGATTGTCAAAGTCAAAATTCGCGATCTCTTCAGAGTGGATGTTTAATGGCGTCACTATGTGAAAGAATTCATGTGATGCTACATTTCTGACGGTGGATGAGAGCGCCTCATCAGTGCCATCTATCAAATAGTACATAGAGCCATAAGAATGCTCCAGCGCTCCATAGCCTCCAGTCAGACCTTCGTGATCTGACAGATAGATGAGGAAAGAATATTTTGATACGGGTAGTTTGCCTCCCAGGTATTTGCCTTGCGCCTGTAGCAGTGTATCGATCCCTTTGGCTATTCCCGCCGCTGTTGCAGTTTTGGCAGGAGAGTAGACCGAGATCAGGATATCGCTCTCGCCTATCCGCAGGTGGGCAGTATCAGGTACGGTATACATCACAGGGTTGTCCACTACTTCGTTGTAGCTAGGCACGATGTACTGATCTTGCGTTTCACTATTGTCGCGATCTACCAGAGAGGTACTGCCAAAGAATCGGGGTGCATGAGTGATATTGAGTTCATAGTACAGTTTCGTATGATGGCGGAAGTAGCCGATCATCGTATGAAAATTTAGGACAAAGCAGGTGTCAGGCTGAAAGTCACTACCTGCCGGCTCAAAAATTGGGTTTTCTGTTTTTGAAGCATGATAGGTATCGCGCACGCGGTACGTGAGCTTGCCCAGCAGATTTGCATTCTGGATCTTCCAGCTATTAGTGTCTATGCGCGTCACCTCCAGCGTATTTCCCTTGCGGTCAAAGGCCTTGAAATCTTCCACAAAGCGCCCGAAATCATAAATGGAATACGTGCCTGGCACCATCTTAGGCAGACTGTATATGATGTCACTCTCGGTGAGTACCGGCGCAGTGACTTCTATGTTGAGCCTGCGGTCTGTCGTTTTGGTGAGGTCTATAGATACGTGGTAAGCATTGTCTGCGGCCAGGGCTGCGATGGCCACATGGAGGACTGATAATAGCAAGGCAAATTTTCTCATGATGCGGTTTATATAGTATAAATGTGTAAAGTTAAGACTGTTTCCACGTGGAAAATGTGCGAAAGGGATAAATTATATGATTGATAATCAATTAATTATATTGGCTTATCGGTTCAAAATCAATTTTTAAAGTTTGCGCAGTTTTTCCCACATATCCGGCAGCATTTTGATGATCGCAAACTGACGGGAGGCCCGGTGTACCTCTTCTGCCGGTGTGCCGAGGTAGGTCTTGCCGCCCTCCAGAGATTTGGCTGAGGCACTACTGCCCAGCAGCACAGCCCTATCACCCACAGAAATGTTTTTGCTGAGGGCTGCTTTGCCATATAGTGTCACGTGGTTGCCCACACGGACATTGCCTGCTATGCCCACCTGAGCGCAGAGGATACAGTGCATCCCTACAGTGGCATCATGGCCTATATGTACCTGGCTATCCAGTTTGGTGCCTTTTCCCACTACGGTGTCTGCAGATACGCCAGCATCTATAGTGCAGCCGCTGCCTATCTCTACATCGTCATGTATCACTGCGCGGCCTACGGTATGCATCTTGTCATAGTGTGTACCGCGGCCTTTGTAGTAGAAGGCATCGGCTCCTATCGTACTATTGCCGTGAATGATCACGCGGTCTCCTATCACGGAGTGGGCATAGATGGTCACATTGGGATAGATGATACAGGCACTGCCTATAGTCACGTGGTCGCCCACATATGCAGAGGGATATATCACCGTACCCGGGCCTATCTGCGCAGTCGGGGCTATGTTTGCACCGCTGAAAGTCTGTGGCCGCATGGCGATGGCCAGATCATTATATGCGCGAAATGGATCCTCAGTATAGAGCAACGTCTTGCCGGCAGGAGCGTCTACTTTCTTATTGATGAAGATAAAGGTAGCGGCAGAGGAGAGCACAAAGTTGTAATACTTCTCATGATCCACAAACGTGATATCGCCCGGAGCTACGTTATGTATCTCATTCATACCGGTCACGACGCCTGCCGCACCTCCGATGATCTCTGCTCCTGTCTGTAGTGCTATCTCTCCGACAGCAATAGGTTTTGGAAACTGCATGTTTCTCAGAATAATGGGCGGCAAGTTAGCCAGAAATAATAAAGGCGCTTTTGGTATCTTTAAGCATAGGCCACGAGATTGAACTAAAAGGTAAACACAATATGAATTTTTGGAAAAGTATAGCATTGGCGCTTATCCCAATAGCTGTCATCGCACTGCGGATATATCAGCTGAAAAGGCGGGCCGATAAGCAGAGCGAAGATCCACGAGTGGATGATGCAGAGGTATTCCGGCAAAATGCGATCAGAGTGCATGTAGACTATGCACTGTGCGTGATCAGAGACAGCAGCTATAGCTATGAGCAGAGTGTGGCCCATGGCCGTGTGGCGGCGATGAATGTGCTGAGCGGCGATGAAATGAGCAATATAGAGCTGCGTACCCAAAGCCAGCTCCTGCTACAGTATCCGTGCCGCCTGGCAGATGGTGCAGATCGGGTCTACCAGATACCGATATATGGTATGACCAAGGATAACTTTGATATGCGGTTTATATCCAATGATATCTACCTCTACATAAGTACGCAAGATCACACACGCTGTATGCTGGATATGGGAGACCGGCAGATGTGGGGCCAGTGCAAGGAGGTCTAAAATCAGCCTATAAATCTCAAAAGCATATCTTACATTTGGCCCACTCAAATCAGGATATGCAAAATACCTCTCTCACACACATACATCAGACTTTAGGCGCCAAAATGGTTCCTTTTGCAGGCTTTAATATGCCGGTATACTATGCCGGCATCACCCAGGAGCACAATGCTGTGCGCAATAGCGTGGGGGTATTTGATGTGTCGCACATGGGAGAGTTTATCCTGAGTGGCCCTAAGGCGCTGGACCTGATACAACTGGTCACGACAAACGATGCCTCCAAACTGACCGATGGCAAAGTGCAATATTCGTGTATGACCAATGATCAGGGTGGCATAGTGGATGATCTGCTGGTCTATCGCATCAATGCAGAGAAATACTACCTGGTGGTCAATGCCTCTAACATAGAAAAGGATTGGAACTGGATCAGTAGTCACAATAGCTTTGGCGTAGAAATGGAAAACGTGAGTGCCGGCACGAGCCTGCTGGCGGTACAGGGTCCGGACGCGATCAAGGCACTGCAGAAACTAACTGATACAGACCTGAGCGCCATACCTTATTACGCCTTTGCTATCGGTACCTTTGCCGGCATATCAGATGTGATCATATCCAATACCGGTTATACCGGCTCAGGCGGTTTTGAGCTCTATGTGAAAAATGAGGACGCGGAGAAACTGTGGTATGCCGTATTTGAAGCCGGCAATGAATTTGGCATACAGCCGTGTGGCCTCGGCTGCCGCGATACGCTCCGCCTGGAGAAAGCTTTCTGCCTGTATGGCAATGATATCAATGACACCACCTCTCCTATCGAGGCTGGCCTCGGTTGGATCACAAAATTCACCAAACCGTTTGTCCACTCTGATTATCACAAGCAACTGAAAGAAACAGGAGTGAAGCAAAAGCTAGTGGGCTTTGAGATGATAGACCGCGGCATACCTCGCCAGCACTACAAGATCAAAGACGCAGACGGCAACGAGATAGGAGAGGTGACATCAGGCACCCAATCTCCTACCCTCAATAAGGCAATCGGCCTCGGCTATGTCAAAACAGAATTCTCTGCCATAGGCACGGAGATATTCATAGATATTCGTAATTCACGGGTCAAAGCAAAAGTGGTCAAGACGCCTTTCCTCTGATTGTTTTGTGTCAATAAAATGACATGATATCTTAGGTTGTTCCCGATGAAGTGCTGAGCTTTGTAGTAGAATCAGACACCATGAAACAACTACACACAACATTCGCTTCTATTATCTTTTTTGTAGTATTCAGCCTCTCACTGAGCGCTCAGTATACCATCCCTGTGGTGGTCCATGTGATCCACAATAACGGCCCGGAGAATATCTCAGACACTCTCGTTCTCGATGCAATAGCAGAGGTAAACCGAAACTTCAATGCACAGAATGCCGGTCTGGCCGGCGTGGCTTCTCCCTTTGTAAGTGTGGTCGGGAATATGCAAATAGAGTTTTGCCTCGCACATACCGATCCGCAGGGACTAGCCACCAGCGGGATAGAGCATGTAGTCAGCCCTCTGACATACCGTGGAGATAGTGACGCAGTCAAGATCGGTCAATGGCCTTCGGACAGGTACCTGAATATCTGGGTAGTGGATTCGCTTCGCCCCGCTGATCTTGTATCTTATCTGCCAGGCCGGGCTACCAACCCTCTGCAGGCAGTGGCTGATACCAGCAAAGATGGTGTGGTAGCTGGCTATTTTACCTTCCTGCCCGGTCAACGCGGTCTGTTGACCAATTTCATTGGGCAATATTTCAATTTGTGCAATATCTGGGGTAATACAAATGAACCCGAGGTAGCCTGTGGAGATGATAGTATAGCTGACACCCCTATCACAAAAGGCTCCATGTTTATGTGTGATACGTCTGCATCTTTTTGCAATCCTCCGGTGGTAGAGAACATACAAAATTTCATGAACTGGTCTAGTTGTACGTGCATGTTTACTGCAGAGCAGGTTGCTCGTGTTCACCGTACCTTGAATGATTCATATGCGCACCGCAGCCATCTTTGGTCTCAATCAAATCTTGCCGTGACCTGCGCAGAACCGACAGGCTTTCATGATCCGGGTGCGTACGCGATCACTGCCGGTCCCAATCCATTCACTGATGAAATAGTGGTCCATGGTCTTCGACCTGGGGCATGCAACATTCAGCTATACGATGCGCAAGGGAGATGCGTATCACATACTGAAGACAATATACTGCACGTGGCCGATCTGGCGTCAGGCGTATATGCTGTGGTCATAAAAAATAATGATATGGTGCGATCCATTAAGGTCATTAAGTCACAGAATTAAGCACTTACGTTTTTAAAACAATGTGGCATCTGCTGCAGAGCAGGTTATCTTCTTTGTATATGACTTATTGTCATGTACAACAACCATATTTACGACCAACTTGCGCAATTTTACCGCATCATCAATTTCAATGAGCGATAAAATATTCCTTGCTAAACTAGGTGCTAAGATCCGAAAGATACGTAAGGAAAAGAGCCTGTCACTCGATAAGCTTGCAGCCCTTTGCGATTATGAAAAAGCAAACCTCTCGCGTATAGAATCCGGCAAAACTAACACTACTATCCTCACTCTTTACACGCTCAGCAGGGTGATGGGGGTGCGGGTCAGCGACTTCTTTGAAGATTGATAGTCAGCCTGCTATATTCATTGTGAACACTTCTCTTTAACATTTTCGGGCTGTTTGGCACGGTGTTGGCATTTTCTACAATACCCACATAATTGATTCCGCTCGTTTCTGAGCGGAGCATATTTTTTTAAAACAAATGATCATGAAGCTCTCTACGAAAATTATATGTTATGATCAGCAACAAAGGTCCATTTTTGGAAAAACTGGGTGCCAATATCAGGCGCTTTCGAAAGGAACGAAACATGTCACTCGATACATTGGCTGCTCTATGTGACTATGAGAAGGCCAATCTCTCCCGCATCGAGTCCGGCAAAACTAACGCTACAGTATATACCTTATATAATATCAGCAAGGTAATGGGTATAGAGATGTGCAAATTTTTTGAGGGCTATAATGATGCCCGAAATGCAGAAGATGCGGCAAATGCAGCTTAATAGCTGATGGTCATGACGATCGTTTTATCGGGGCTATTGACCACTATTTTAGCATCCTTCCACCGGGGCAGGAAAAGCCCCTTGGCATCATTGGATATGGCGATTCCTTCTTTGGGGATGCCTATGACACTCAGATCCAGGCGATGGTTGCTGTTTTCATCATGATAGGCAGCCAGCGCATAGTCGCCATATGGTACATTCTTGAATATTACCTCTGCATATCCCTTGCCGATATGTGTCCACAGGTTACTAAAGCACTTATCGGGCTTGTCGGGAAATGTGTAGGCATTATTGTAAAGGATGACGTTCGTCTGGCCATTGTCGTTTTTAAAGTTGCGCAGTATCACGCGCAGGTTTCCCGTCTGAGCGGGCGCGGCTGCGGCCACGGGAGGGTTAGTTTCTATGGCCGGAGCTTGCGCGCCGAAGGCAAGAAGTGAGCCCATCATGATCAGGACAAGGATCGGTTTGGTCATATGGAATGGCTCTGTGCCTGTAGTTTGGTTTAATAGTATCCCGGGCCAAGGGGATGCAAATATAGCTAAGCTACGAATTTCAGCAAATAAAGGCTGTTCTTCGATATGGCTATAGCCGCATAGCCGTGCCTTTGCTAAAACCATGCTAACCTGCAGCACCGAACAGATTTTAACGGATTTTTATCATTTCTGAGCCTGACTACAATTTGTGGTTTGTAATAAATGTTGGAATAAATTGTAACACATCCGCACATACCGCGTAAGCTATACCAGAGAGTAAAGTTTAATGCTTGTTTAGTTAATCAAAGAAAGGTGGCCCGTAAGCCACCTTTTTAATATCTGCTACAGAAGAAAAAATATAAAACTGAAACATAATACAAAGCGCACCGTACATACACACAACAAACACCTTTATTATGAAAAAATCCATACTCTTCCTTGCTGCCCTGGTCTTTGCTTTCCAATCTATGTACGCCGGCACCGGTGCTGATGGTACTCCTGTACGCAAAGATGGCAAAGAGTGGCTATTCAAACCCCTGGCTGCTACGGATGTGAGCCTGGAGGTAGAGCGCATAGGTGGCGAGGTGATGGTACACCTCTACTCGCAAAACATGAGGAACGTAGATGTGATCTATGTAGAGCGCAGTAGCGATCCTACATCGGGCTTCACGCGCTGCCAGTCCGTAAAGGTGGCTGACTTTCTGATCAAAAGTAAGAACTATATAGAGGTGTCTGATGCCAATCCGGCCTCTGCTAATCTTGACTCCTACTACAGGATACGTACGATCGGCACCAAGGGTGAGACGAAGACCTACGCTCCTGTAGACCTCGCTCCGCTGTATCAGGTAGATCCGCTGGAGGTCGTGGAGAAATAAAAAAAGAGCTTTCATATCAATCTTAAAGATCCCTCTCTCCGGAGAGGGATTTTTATTTTACTAAGCCACTCTGTATTAAGTATCATGCAATAGTGATAAGTTGCGGCGCGAAACAACATGAGATACTTCATTCATCTGGCGTATGACGGCACCAGCTACTGTGGCTGGCAGGTACAAAACAACGGCAAGACCGTGCAAGGCGAACTGAACTTTGCTCTGTCAAGGCTGCTCAGCCAGCAGGTCTCTACCGGAGGGTGTGGCCGTACAGATGCCGGAGTGCATGCCACAGATTTCTATGCTCACTTTGATACTGACCGGGTACTGGATGAGAAGTTCACCTTCCGGCTGAACTCTATCCTGCCGCATGACATACAGATATTCCGGATCATACCAGTACATGAGAAGTCAAATACGAGATTTGACGCCATCCGGCGCACGTATGAGTACTACCTGCATTTTGACAAAAATCCCTTTCTCCGCCATCACAGCACTCAGACCTATGGCAATACACTGGACTGGGAGAAGATCTATGAAGCCACGGCCATGATACCTGCCTTTGGAGACTATACATCACTGTGCCGGCCGAGCGAAGATTTCAAGACCAATATCTGCGATGTGACCGAGGCCCGCTGGGACCGTGTGATAAGGCCTGCTATGGCCGGCGAGCGCGAGAATGAATTTATGCGGCTCACCATCACGTCCAATCGATTTCTGCGGGGTATGATACGCAAAATAGTAGGCGTGCTGCTGATCATAGGCCGCGGCAAACTATCTATAGAGGACTACAAACGAATAGTAGAAGCCAAAGAAGAGTTTCCGTTTGGCGTGTCCTCACCGCCACAAGGCCTCTACCTGACCAAGGTGGTCTATAAAGACGGCGTACTGGAGGGCCGCGCCATAGACCGTAGCCGCAAGACAGAGGAGCCACAGCTGACTGACGATGCTGAAGAATAAAAAGGCGGCCCCACATGGAGCCGCCTCATAAAACCCAATCCTAAGAATAATTAGTTCATCACCGTAAACTTAGCATTGGCCACACCATTGCGGGTAGTGATATGCATAGTGTATATCCCGGCACTGAGGTCCGAGGTATTGATCGTGATATTTTCTGCACCATTAGCATTGATCGTTTTCACTACTGCACCGGTCAGATTCATTACTTCTACTGTATTGGCCTGTCCCTTCAGAGATACATTTATCTTGCTGCTGGCCGGGTTAGGATAGAGGCTCAGGCCGATCTCATTGGTTATATCCTTGATACCTGTAACGTCAGACAGCGGTATCAGGTTGCCTCCCGATGCCAGTGCTACCCAGATACCAAAAGAAGGGCCGTTATTATTGTTGGCAGGGTTGAGGAAGCCGGATGCTAGAGCTACACCACTCTGTCCGCCCAGAGAGGAGAGATCGGCCAGGTAGCGCTTGAGCGTAGTACTGCCAGTAGAGTCCTGGAGATCAAACACGTAGCTGCCTACCGGTACCGGCAGGTACCCGGTCTGGTCGGTATAAGACGCATTGTTTACGGCCAGAATGCTCGGCACTTCTACACTTACATCTACGCTCGGAGCGTCGGGAGCACCATGTATCACAAAGAAATCAAACTCACCGGAAGATGATGCCTGCCTGCGGGCATTAGGTTTGATGAGGAGGGTGAAAGCCGTGCTCCTGCCATCAGGGTTGGCTGCAAAACCAGTACCGACTACGCCGGACGCAGTCACTACATAGCTGCTGTCGGGGTCCAGGATGATATTGGGAAACGTGGCGATGGCCTGAGATACATTGGTAGAATTGGCCGGAGCTACGGCTACAGTATGGTTTACATTTGAGAGCAGCTGGATGTACGGTGTGGCAGTGCGAAATTTAAAGTTAGGTATTGCTTTGGTGCCGTCTACATAAACATCTACAGAGTCTGCGGCAGGATCCGGAGAATTGTGAATCACCTGCACATATGACTGCTGCTGCTGTGGCAGGGTCACTACTGTGCCGTCTGCGAGTACGGCGAGTATCGCAAATGATGGCCCATTGTTGTTGGATGACGGTGTCAGGAAGCCAGAGGCGATGACCAAAGCCGATTTGCCCCCCAGCCCGGATAGATCTGCTACGTACTGGACCAGCGGAGTAGATACACCCGCCGGCGCTATATCTATAGGATACCATGTAGGTGGCACGGTCAGGTAGCCGCTGGCATCACCGTACTGTGCATTGCTCACGAGGTTGCCACCGGTACTCAGATTTACGTCTACACCTGGTGCATCGGTCACTCCGTGAAATACGGCAAAGGAAACCGTGCCGGCTCCGGAGGCTGTCTTTGCGTGGTCGATTACCTTCAGGTCAAAGGCGGTGCTCTTTCCGTTAGGATTGGCTGCAAAGCCGGTGGCTACCACACCACTGGCTACCACTATGTAGCTGGAGTCGGCCTGCAGAGGGCCGAGGGTGAAGTTTTTGAGTGTATCGGCAGCTGACATGGAGGTAGCCGGAGCCACGCCTACATTCAACGCCACACCCGCCGGCAGGCTGAGAAAGCCAGTAGCGGAGCGGAATGCAAAATTATCAAGCGCCAGTGTGCCGTTCACATATACGTCTACTGACGCAGCGGCCGGGTCCGCGCAGTTGTGGATGACTTGTAGGTTTGCTGTTTGAGCACTAAGGCCTGTGGAGGCTACAATACCCGCACAGATCAGGATGGATTTGAAAAGGTGTTTCATGTTGCTTGTTTTTGTTTAACTATTTAACCGTATAAGTTAAACAATGTTTTAGGGGCTTGGCATCTTCAAGAATTTTAACAATTGCCCATTTTTGCCGGGGCAGCTTACTATTCCTGTGGAGACGCGGGGATGTAGCTATATTTGCACTCAATGTCAGAATCTGGAAAAGGGGGATTGGATCTGCCGCTGGTCAGGCGGGTACTGTCACTGGCCACTCCTTATAGAAAAGAACTTTATACCACCATTGCGCTGTCTATCCTGCTGGCCGGCATGGCGGTAGTGCGCCCCCTGCTGGTGCAGCGCGCCATAGACTACCATATCAGGCGCTTTGACCTGCAGGGGCTACAGGTGATCATTCTGGTCATGTTGGTTTCTCTCATAGTGGAGACCATCATGCGTTATTACTTTGCCTATATCTCTGCCTGGCTGGGTACGAGCATCATCCGTGACCTGCGTCAGCGCGTGTATAGCCATGTCATTTACTCCCGGCTGCAATATTTTGATACGACACCTATAGGCACCTCTACTACGCGCACCATCACAGATGTAGAGGCGGTGAATGATACCTTCTCAGAGGGCCTGATATCCATCTCTGCAGATATACTGACCATCGTGGTGGTGGTCACGTGTATGCTCTTTTTCAACTGGCAGCTCGCTCTGTTTTCCCTTATACCTTTGCCATTATTATTGTTTGTCACGCGCTGGTTTCAGCGCGGCGTCAAGTCGTCTTTTCAGGATGAGCGCACTCAGATAGGCCGGCTGAATGCCTTTCTGCAGGAGCACATCACCGGCATGCGCATCATTCAGATATTCAATGTAGAGAAGCAGGAGCGCGAAAAATTTCAAGGGATAAATAGTCAGCTGCGCGATGCCAATGTGCGCGGCATCTGGTATTATTCGCTGTTCTTCCCGGGAGTAGAAATCCTGCTGGCCACGGCCATAGGTTTGATGGTATTTTTTGCCTCCGGTCAGATGGTGTGGAATGTAGTGAAGCACAACTCCTTTATCGATGCTTCTGCTGTGGGCACTATCAGCCTCTATATCATGCTGATCAATCAGCTCTTTCGCCCCTTGCGCTTCATAGCAGATAAAGTGAATACGATCCAGCGCGGCGTGATAGCTGCAGAGCGTGTATTCAAACTGCTGGACAAGGACCAGCGTATAGCCGATACCGGCACCTATGTGCCGGAGCGAGCCAAAGGTAAGATAGAGTTTGACCATGTGTGGTTCGCCTATGAGCATGAAAATTATGTACTCAAAGATCTCAGCTTCTCGCTGCAGGCGGGGGAGACGCTGGCCATAGTAGGCGCTACGGGCTCGGGCAAGACCTCTACTATGTCACTCCTGGGCCGCTTCTATGAGATCAATAAGGGCGACATCAGAATAGATGATGTGAGCGTAAAGGATTATAAGCTCGCCGCACTGCGGTCGCAGATGAGTATTGTGCTGCAGGATGTATTTCTCTTTGCCGGGAGCGTGTATGACAATATCACACTGCGCAATGAGAACATCAGCCGCGAGACTGTCATCAACGCATCCAAAGCTATCGGTGCGCATGACTTTATCATGCGCCTGCCCGGCGGCTACGACTACAAGGTGATGGAGCGCGGTGCCACACTGTCTATGGGCCAGCGGCAGCTGATATCATTCGTACGCGCGCTGGTATATGATCCTGCCATCCTGATACTGGACGAGGCTACCTCGTCTATAGATACCGAGTCTGAGCATGTAGTGCAAGAAGCCATAGAAAAACTGGTGAAGGGGCGTACCTCTGTGGTGATAGCGCACCGTCTCTCTACCATCCGCCATGCGCATAAGATCATGGTCCTGGACCGTGGCGAGCTGAAAGAATTTGGTAGCCATGACCAGCTCATAGCGCTGGGCGGCCACTACAAGCATCTATATGATATGCAGTTTAATCAGCAGAAGGAAGTGGCGTAGGCTAAACCTTGGCGGGTTCATATCGCTCGCCTAGAGATCGCTAGCTCTGAAGTCTTCGCTCTGCTCTAACTGCAGTCGCTTTAGCTCTATCATTTCTTCTTTGGTCACTACCCAGGTATTGGACCAGCTGTCGTGCCAGCCTCGGCTGGGATCGCCCAAACATGAGAATGGCTCAAACGGAACAAGCCTGCATACAGTACGGAGTAATGTAACCCTTAATGAGGGCTTATTGCCATATTCATCTATCACATAGCTATCAGTGAGAAATTTGCCGGGAGTGCGGTGCCATAGATGCTCCGATACTGCATAGTAAATCGGATAGAGAGCAAATACCGAAAGAGACGTGAAAACATCAAATGCAGACGCGATAGCAGACTGACCTGAAAGTAAAGCCGCTAGCGCCTCCATGGGTATCTGAATTATTGCTAACAGAAAATAAAAACAAAACGTATCTGCCAGATAGTGTGCAAAGCGCGGACCTGGTGCTATGGTCTTTACTTCCCGGTATGCAGTATAGTCTTCTGTAGTAGCATGGCGATTTCCATATTCATCCTTTAGATAAACGGTGCGCCAGCGCTCTTCGGTCAATTCCGTGATTTTCTTAATTGCCATTTTTATTCAGGAGGTTTGATTTTCGCAGGCCGAGTCCATGCCAGAAATCGGGAGGATAAGACAGATCAGTGTGCATCAATCCGGTACGGCTATCTGTCAGGTCGAGCCGGTAGCCCGTGTCCAATCGTTCATATTCTACATAACCGAACATGATTCTGTCCCAGTCCCCCATAAAGGTGATGCTGTCCAGAGAGCGTGGATACTGTCCATAGCGGACATGATAGATTTCGATAAGATTTACCGCAGTCTTGAAATACTGATCAGCAAATTTTTTGTCGGCCTCTTTCTTGAAGTTGAAAAGAGAACAGGAAGAAAATACAATCAAAGGCACTATGAGCAGCAGTGCTGATCTTAATATATAGCTCTTGTGCCGGCAAGTTGTCATAAGGCTTTTGCGTGGAAAAGATACGATAAAAAAGAAAATCCGGAAGTCAGTAAAACTGGCTTCCGGATTTCCCTTGATACTTTATACAAAGCAGATTACTTCACAGCGGCCTCGTAGCGCTTTGATACTTCTGTCCAGTTGATCACATTGAAGAACGCGGCCAGGTAGTCCGGACGACGATTCTGATAGTGCAGGTAGTAAGCGTGCTCCCATACGTCTACGCCGAGGATAGGTGTGCCTTTCACTTCAGCTACGTCCATCAGCGGGTTGTCTTGGTTAGGCGTAGAGCTGATCACGAGTTTCTTGTCTGCACCTACGCTGAGCCAGGCCCAGCCGGAGCCGAAGCGAGTAGCGCCAGCCTTTGCAAAGTCTTCTTTGAACTTGTCAAAGCCACCGAGCTGCGCGTCTATGGCCTCAGCCAGCGCTCCTGATGGTGTGCCGCCGCCATTAGGACCCATGATCTGCCAGAAGAAAGTGTGGTTCCAGTGGCCGCCGCCATTGTTGCGTACAGCAGCCGGGTACTTAGAGATATTGGCTATCAGCTCTTCCAGGGATTTGTTTTCGTTTTCGGTACCAGCTACCGCTGCGTTCAGGTTATTGACATAAGCAGCGTGGTGCTTGTCGTGGTGTATCTCCATCGTACGAGCGTCGATATGTGGTTCGAGGGCGTTGTTTGCGTACGGTAGAGGATCGAGTGTGAATGCCATGATGTTATTTGGTTTATTGAGTGAATAATGATATAGTGGACGAATGAATCCGACTACGATTTTACAGCCTTATGGATGAAAAAACAAATGTTTTCGACTATACGATATGCTCCCGTTGTGCCACAGTTTCTATGCCAGAGGCTACTTTCCCCGCTTCCCCTTAAAGAATTCAGTCATCAGCACTCCGCACTCATGCTCCAGCACACCCTGATGTAGCTTTGTTTTTGGGTGAAACATCTTTGGCCCGAACTGGCTATAGCCCGCCTTGGGGTCGGCTGCACCATAGACCACCCTTCTCATACGCGCCCACTTCAGCGCAGCAGCACACATAGGGCATGGCTCTACAGTGACGTAGAGTGTACAATCCTCCAGAAACTTAGCCCCCAGATAGTTGGCTGCGGCCGTGATGGCTATCATCTCCGCATGGGCTGTCACGTCATTCAGGCGCTCGGTCTGGTTGTAGCCCTTGCCTATGATCTTGTCATTGCACACAATGATGGCACCGATGGGCACCTCGTCATCCTCCCGGGCATAGGCGGCCTCTTTGAGCGCCAGCCGCATCCAGTATTCGTCATTGAGCAGTATCATCGGCATGTAGCGTGAGGATATAAAAATAACCAACCAGCGCGGGCAGGAGCAGATTGATGATCCACAGTAGCACCGGCACCATGAAAACACTGAGAGCCATATCGGGCCCGCAGCCGCGAAATACGAGCAAAGCGATACCACCGCGCAAGGTCAGATCTGTGAGCGGTATCAGGGGTGATACGGACTGCAGAAAAAGCACGAGGCTGATAGCTGATATCAGCTCAAATACGCGCCCCTCTATGCCGGCAAAGCGCAACAGCAAATAATACTGTAGCACATACACTGTATAGCGACAAAAGCTGGTGCCAAAGACGAGCCATTTGTCATTGCGGTGCGGGGTCTTGGCGGTGTCGATGATATAGTTGTCAAAGCGGAGGCCGCGATGGTGCAGCCAGTCTACCACCTGCTCAAAGGAAATGTACAGTGCGATAAGAACAAATGCGAGCAGCGCAAACCCGATGTAGCTATATGGACTAAAAAAGGCCTCCGCCTCGCCGGAGTAAAATCGCAACATAAACAGCGCCGTGAGAAACGTGACGACACTCTGCGCTATGCCGCCGATGGCACTGAGATAGATGCCATCTACCCGCTCACCCGGGTGCAGAAACATGACGCGCCCGGCAAACTCCCCCACACGTGCCGGTGTAGCAAAGCCGATAGAGAGGCCGCCGAGCACAGAGCGTAGCGCAGCGCGCAGCGTGACGGGAGAGGAGTGCTTTAAAAGTATCTTCCACTTAGTAGCCTCTAGGAGCCAGTTGACCGGCATGAGTATGACGGACAAGGCGAGCAGGGCAATATTCCCGCCGCTAAAACGCTCTATGAAAAGATCCAGCGAGCCGACAAAACTCTGTACTGATGCCAGCCGCCGGTAGATGACGAAGGACATGAAAATGAAAATGCCTACTTTTAATGCGAGCAGCAGGCGGCGGTATACGGGTGTATCCATCTATCGCTAGTAAAGGTGCTAAAACAAATTGAAAATCAGTCATGGCTGCGGATAAAACACCGGCTACACCACGGACCATCATAGGTATAGACCCCGGCACGATAGTGATGGGCTACGGCGTGATCACCGTGACCGGACAGCAGCTGAAACTGGTGAGCATGGGTGTGATCCAGCTCTCCAAATATGAAGACCACCTGGATCGTCTGCGTGTGATCTCAGAGAAAGTAAAAGGCCTTATAGAGCAATACAAACCGGAGACCTGCGCTATAGAGGCGCCCTTCTTTGGCAAGAACGTACAGTCCATGCTCAAGCTAGGCCGCGCACAGGGTGTCTCTATCGCCACAGCGCTCGTACATGGCGTCACCGTCACAGAGTATTCTCCCAAGAAGATCAAACAATCCATCACCGGCAATGGCAATGCGACCAAAGAACAAGTAGCCGCCATGCTACAGCAGCTATGCAAATTTGATCTGCAACCAAAATTTCTCGATGCTACGGATGGTCTGGCGGCGGCAGTCTGCCATCATTTTCAGAGCAGCTCGGTGATCACCGGGGGCAAAAAGTTTAGCGGCTGGGCTGACTTTGTGAAAAACAATGAGAAGCGTGTCAAGTGATCTACCTCTTCAGCGCCTTATACACGATCTTCTGCAGATCGGTCCTTATCCCCATCTTTACCAGCTTAGGATTCTCCGCATCTGGATAGACACGGTTTGACAGGAAGATAAAGGTCAGGTTATTGTCCGGGTCGCTCCAGACGCAGGTACCTGTGAAGCCCGTATGACCAAAGACACTGAGTGGTACCTTGCTGTAGGTAGGGCTTGGCTTCGCAGGATCCGGCTCCGGCTTGTCAAAGCCCAGACCGCGGCGCGATTTAGTAGTAGCCCGCTGAGTGAATAGATCAATGGTAGCAGCATTCAGGATGCGCTTACCATTGTACTCGCCTTTGTTTAGCAGCATCTGCATCAGCGCCGCGAGATCAAAGGCATTGCTGAATACTCCGGCATGGCCGGCCACGCCGCCATACATCGCACTGCCGGGATCATGTACAAATCCCCGCACCGTTTGCTTGCGGAATGTCTTGTCATTCTCCGTAGGGATGATGCGAGCGAGGTCGTAGCGCTCTGTAGGCTTGTAGCCAATGCGGGTCAGGCCCATAGGCCAGTAGATGTTTTCATAGACGAAGCTATCCAGTGGTCGTCCCGATACTTGCTCCACCACCTTCTGCATGACATAAAAATCCAGGTCACTATATACGTATCCGGCGTTGGGCTTCACCTCTGAGTGAGACATGATGTGCCACATCGTATCCGCATAGTCGCGACGGATAAACATGCCATCTGCCACCTTATAGCAGAATGTATCATTGCAATAATTGCGATAGTGCAGGTCATACTGCTCCGGTGCCGTGGTATACTTATAAAACTCTACAAACGGCTTGAGGCCGGCCTGGTGAGTCAATACATCCGTCAGCTTCAGTCCGCGTATGGTGGCACTGTCATCCAGGTGCAGGTAGTCGCCTACTGTTTTATTCAGGTCTATTTTCTTTTCGTCATAGAGCTTCATCACGGCGAGTGTGGTGGCGGCTATCTTAGATATGGAGGCGAGATCATAGAGATCTGTGGTCTGCACTTTGTCCTTTGAGTTTTCATAGATCTGGCTGCCATATGCCTTATTCCAGATCACCTTGTTGTCCTTGGCTACGAGCACCTGGCAGCCGGGATAGGCATGTGCTATCATACCATTTAGTATCACCTCATCCATCTCGCGCAGGTCCTCTGTCTTCATATGCACGTCTTCGGGCTCAGCCAGCTCCAGGCGGATATGATGATCAGTAGTGATACCCATTCCTGCTTTAAATTTATCAGAGGCCGACACCGGTAGCTTGCCCAGTGCAGGCATCGCACCAAACAGCACATTGGCTGCAGCGGGCTGTGTCACCTCATTGTCCTCATAGGCTACTATGATGTTCTTTTGTGATTCAAAAAACTTTAAGCTGTAAGGCGAGCCAAAGATCACGAGTACCACCTCTGTGCGTCTGGAGAGGCTATCTATGAAGTCGAGCGTATTTTGATTGATCCCAAAATTGGTGGACGGCATACGGCTCATGCCGTGCAGGTCCACGATCACGCGGTCATATTTGGAGAGTGTATCCAGTAGTGGGATGAGTGTATCGTTACTCTCACGCGGAGAATTGAAAAGCGGGATCTCTGCAAACTCAAAAGCGGCCTTTTGGAAGTCCGAAAAGCCCCTGTGATCTATAGATATGGAGGCGGTCCTACGCGCAATGAGATTCTGCAGGGGTATCTGCCGGCCATCGTCAGCAGCTATCGTGATCGCCTTTTCAAACAGTGCGCGGCGAAGCGCAATGGCCGTATCGGTATTGATATCGTAGTAGAAGTTTTCTGTGCTGAGGGGATGCCATTCACGCAGGCCTAGTTTGTACTTGTAGGCCAGGATCTTTTTGACGTGGGCTTCCAGTATACTGTCGGCCAGCGTCGTATCCCTGTATGCTGCCAGTATTTTCTCTTGTCCCTTTTCAGGATTTTCAGAATACTCCAGCACATCAGTTCCCGCCATAAAAACAATGCTGTCTATCGTACCCTCGGCATACTGGCTGGTCACAGCCTTCATGTTCAGTGCATCAGAGAATACGATCCCATCGAAGTGCATCTGCTCCTTGAGCAGCCCTGTCACTACTCTCTTTGACAGAGAGGTGGTCACACTGTCCAGCACAGGTACATTGAGGTGCGCTACCATCACACCACCTATGCCATTGCTCAGCATGACCCGGAATGGGAATAACTCAAATGCCTCCAGTTTATCGAGCGGCTTGAGTACGACAGGCAGTGTTTTATGCGAATCTTTGTCCGTATCACCATGTCCGGGGAAGTGCTTGGCGCAGGCCAGCACATTAGACGACTGCAAGCCATCTGCATACTCCACGGCCTTTACAGCTACCTTATACCTGTCTTCGCCAAAGGAGCGGTCATTGATCACTGGGTTTTGCGGATTGCTATTGATATCTACTACCGGGGCAAAATCTACCTGCACACCCATGCGGCGGCACTCGCGGCCTATTTCCTCACCCATCTGGCGGATCAGGGTGTTATCACTTACCGCGCCAAGCGTCAGATTGTGCGGAAAGGATGGTGTAGAATCCAGCCTCATACCCAGACCCCACTCTGCGTCGAGAGCTATCATGAGCGGCACCCTGGAGAGCGATTGCAGTTTATTGGTCCAGTCTAGCTGCGTAGTAGGATGCCCGCGAAAGAAGATGACACCTCCTGCGCGACCTGCGCGCACCAGAGACTCTACTCTGGCCATCTCTGGCAGGGAGTCTGTGTGTGCGGACAGCATATAGCACTGCGCTATCCGCTCCTCTACTGTCAGTGAGTCATATATTTTATTGACCCAGGCTACACAGGCGGGGTCATGCTGCCAGTCATAAAATGGGGTCACTGGCTGCGAGCGGACAGCTGCAAAAGAGACAATAGCCAAACAAAGAAAAATGAGCCTTTTCATCTGATAGCTAAACAACGAAATACCCGGCAAGCCTAGTACTTGCTTTAGGATACTTTATCGACAGCAGGGGTGTAATTGGACACTAAGTGATGCAGCCTCCGGATCATTGTTGATTAGCTGTGACCTTCACCGTATACGTACCGGTATTGGCTGCATTGTAGACAGACTCAAAAATGGACAAGTATAATATACCGGTATTCATTGCTTTGCCTACAAATGTATCACCGGCCTTGACCACCTGCCCGCTCTCTCCGATCTTGAAAACCAGGCAACCATAGGACGGCTCATTAGATTTGGGGCCGGGGGTACCATTCACACCGCCATCGGGCGTATAGGCATTGTTTGAGAGGCTGGCGATATTGACCACACCAGAGGCCAGTATCTGCACAGATTGATCTTTGCGTATGAGGATACCGGTATTCAGCCAGCCACCATTAGAGTTGCCTACTATATTCTGATTTGCATTGAGCTTGTAGGTGCCGGACCCGGGGTTATTTACATCCTTGAAGCTAACGGTGATAGATACGATCTTTGCCCTGTTTACACTGATGCTCCCATAGTCTGTCTCCAGCCCTATAGACTCAAAGTCATAGTGGCCCTCTATGACAGAGGCCCCTGTGGTTTGCAGCAGGTCTTTGGTGTGAAAGTTTTTAGGCAGGTTGTACCGCGACAGCAGCACATCATACAGCAGGTCTACAGAGAAATCGCTGTTTTCGCGCTTCTTGTACGTAGCAGATGACAGGTATTCTTTCACCACTGGCACGATGCCCACTTCCATTTTGAGCAGCCGGTCAAAGGCAGAGGAGGCTTCATTGAGCGCTCCGTTCTGTACTTTGTCCAGCAGGTCTCGCACCTGATTTTTGTCTACACCGGTAGTATTGATGCCCAGGGTGATAGCAGACACATCCCTGATCGGCATGGCCAGGTCTCCATAGGCTGTCTTGAATGATATAGAGCTGATCTCGGTCATACCTGTGATCACATCTCCATTGCGCATTTTGACTGTGAAAAAGGTACGCTCATTCTGAGCCATAGCAGAGAGGCCACTGAGGGCTACCGCAAAAGTCAGAAACCATTTTATGGCTTTATTCATGCAGAGGTATTGTGTCTGATAAAGATGCAAATAATATGGTAGTATTTGATCCTGCCCGCCACTTAGATCAGGTTGTTTTCTTTGAGTTTCTCTGTCTGCTCAGCTACTGCCAGCGCCTCTATCATCCCTCCTATGTCTCCATTCATAAAGGAGTCGAGGTTGTATACCGAGAGGTTGATACGGTGGTCTGTGATGCGGCCCTGAGGATAGTTATAGGTACGTATCTTGGCAGAGCGGTCACCGGTGCTCACCAGCGTTTTGCGGCGTGCGGCTATGGCATCTTCGTGTTTGCGTACAGCGGCTTCATAGATACGCGTTTTGAGCATCTTCATAGCCATATCCCGGTTCTTGTGCTGGGAGCGTTCTGCCTGGCACTCTACTACTGTATTGGTCGGTATGTGGACGAGGCGCACTGCAGATTCAGTCCTGTTTACGTGCTGGCCACCAGCGCCTGACGCGCGAAAAACGTCCATACGGATATCTGCCGGATTGATATAGATCTCTACCTCGTCAGCCTCCGGCAATACCGCCACCGAGGCGGCAGACGTGTGTACGCGGCCCTTTGCCTCTGTCTCCGGTATCCGCTGTACGCGGTGCACACCAGATTCAAACTTGAGCGTACCATACACATTTTCGCCCTCTATCTCCAGCACCACTTCTTTGAAGCCGCCTACAGGATTCTCATTGGCATTGGCTACGGTCACATTCCAGCCCAGTGTCTCGCAGTAGCGCGTATACATACGCATGAGGTCCCCGGCAAAGATGCTCGCCTCATCACCACCTGCGCCGGCGCGTATCTCGAGCAGCACATTCCGGTCGTCCTCCGGATCTTTGGGCACCAGCAGTGATTTCAGTTGTGTCTCATACTTTTCTTTCTCTTCCTCCTGCTGCACGAGATCGGCCTTGGCCATATCTCTGAAATCCTCGTCTTTCTCCGTATCGAGTATCTGCTTGTTGTTGGCGATATTTGCCAGTACCAGCTTGTAGCGATCGTACACAGCTACCAGGTTTTCCAGCTCTTTATATTCTTTATTGAGTGCAGTGAAGCGCTTCATATCCGACATGGTAGCCGGGTCTGACAGGGCTTTGCCTATCTCTATATACTTGCCTCTTAGATTTTCTATCTGATCAAACATACTCTATACGTGGTGTGAGCGTCAGCGTGAATGCCCGCTCATATCGGGTGGCGAAAATAATGAAAAGAATGGGTGGAAACTACCGCACCGCGGTCTGATGCGCTAGTACATGTAAAATGCAACGCTATCTGTGTGCAATATGCCGAGTCGTTCTTTCTCTATCACAGCCTCCTTGACACCTGTCGAGTCCGGCAGGCTGATCTGCCTGGCATCAAAAGTGACAGGATTGTAAGATTTCAATTTCCCTTCTTCAAAGTAGACGATCTGCTCCTGAAATATCTGGAAGCGCTGCAGTCCTTTGATCGGGATCGTTTTGTAGTACGCACCAAAGTTGTCAAACACCAGTACGCCGACTGTGGGATCGTTCACATAGACCTGGCCGCTTTTTTCCATTATAAAATTTGGTGTGATCACTGTATGGATCAGCTGGTTGACCGGTTGGCTCTGTAGCTGTACCTTTCCGGTTTGGTCCACCTTCTTGAGTGTAAAGTTCAGATTGTCATAAAACCAGAGGAATCCGTCTGAAGACATGCCGACTGCTGTCACATTCTGATAGCCCAGGTCAAAGAAATTGTAAGTGGTAAAATAGGCCAGAAAACGATCGAGCAGCACAGCCTGCATAAAGTCAGGATAATACACTACGATCTTCATCGGATTGGAAATATCTACTGCGCCTATCTTGCCATATTTCACCTCCTGGTAGATCTGAAACTTGTTTCCCATCCGGTCAAACTTGATGATCTGATTATCGCCGATAGCATAGAAGTTCCCGAAATTATCTACGCTGACAGAGTTTGCCTTGACCGGATAGGAGCCGATCTGCGTGTAGGTGGCCTGCGCCGACACGACTGCACCGGTCAGGATAAACAATACCGCTACAAGTGCTTTTGCGATCAGGGGATTGATCTTATTCATATTACAAGGTTTGAGCGCCGGATGTAAACCTACCGGTCCTTAGGTCGCGGCCATCCCATACAGCATAGCTATTATAGTCCAGCCAGTCACCAAGATTGATATAACGGCTGCCATCTATATTTATGTCGAGCGGCAGGTGCCTGTGACCGAAGATAAAATAATCATAGTGCTTTCGCGAGAGTAGCCGCCGGCAGTACATGACGAGCCACTCCCGGTCCTCTCCCAGAAACGTCTCCAGCTTCTTCTCTCCGGTACTATACCGGCTGCGATATGACAAATAAGATGCCAGCCGGATGCCGAGATCCGGATGTATCCAGCGGAAGAGCCACTGGCAGACCGGATTGGTAAAAACTCTTTTGATGAATTTGTACCCGTGGTCCTTAGGCCCAAGCCCATCACCATGCCCTATGAAAAACTCTTTGCCGTCTATCTGCCGCTCAGTCGGGGCGGTGTAGATCCTGGCGCCGAGTTCTTTCTCAAAGTAGCCATCAAACCACAGGTCGTGATTGCCGGTAAAGATGTGCAGTTTGACACCCCGGTCTGAGAGTTCTGCCAGCTTGCCCAGCAGGCGTACGTAGCCTTTGGGCACCACGGTCTTGTAGTCGTGCCAGAAGTCAAATGTGTCGCCCACCAGGTATATCTCTGCCGCGTCTCTGCCGGCTATCTCCAGCCACTCTACGAACAGGCGCTCACGGCGCAGGCTCGTGTCATAGTCCGGCGTGCCGAGATGCAGGTCGGAGGCAAAGTAGATCTTGGTACCGGGGGTCATATGCCGCTAATGTATGCAGAATCATGAAGTCCTGCGAATAAAAAAGGGCGCCAATGGCGCCCTTTCAAAATTTTCTATTTAGTGACCGGTAGATATGTCTGCCGGATTCTTTCTGCGTTTACGATTTCTGTAGCCCTCTATCGTATTATAGCCCAGGATATACATACACGGCACCACCAGAAGCGTCAGGAATGTAGCGCCGATCAGACCAAATATCATGGTCCATGCCAGCGGCCCCCAGAAAGCTACGTTGTCGCCACCAAGGTATAAGTGCGGCTGAAACTTAGAGAAAAGCTCCTCAAAGTCGATATTCAGACCGATAGCCAGTGGTATCAGGCCCAGGATAGCAGACATGGCCGTGAGCAATACCGGCGTCAGACGCGTAGCACCACCCTCTATCACAGCCTCTACCACGGTATAGCCCCGCTGTCGCAGCTCATCTATAAACTCAATAAGGAGAATACCATTTCGTATCACGATACCGGATAGCGCCAGGAAGCCGACACCTGTCATGACCACAGAGAACTTCATGTGGAAGACCGCATTGCCCAGGAATACACCCACGAGGCTGAAGAATACAGTAGTAAAGATGATGATCGGTTTCTCCCATGAGTTGAACTGGAGTACCATGATCATAAACATCAGTGCAAAGGCTATACCCAGCGCCTTGACGAGAAAATCCTGGGTTTCCTGCTGCTGCTCCTGCTCCCCGGCCATCGAGATCTCATAGCCCTCAGGCAGGGTCATGTTATTAATGACAGCTTGTATCTTGGCTACTACTTCATTGGCAGTAGCACCCTCTGTCACGTCAGAGCTCAGCGTCACGATACGTTTTTGGTTTTTGCGATTGATCACGCTGTAGGAGTTTGTATTCTTCAGCGTAGCGATAGACGATACCGGTACCTGGCGGAAAGACCCTGTGGCAAAGTCCATGAACGACATGTTGAGGTTCATGAGCTGCTCTGGGGTCTGCCTGTCACTAGCCTGGAGGCGTAGCATGATAGGCACATCCTCGTCCACATCGCGGAACTTTGACACCTCTTTGCCATACAGCGCGGAGCGCATTTCTACGGCTACCTGAGCCTTGGAGAGGCCTTCGCGCTGCAGTTTTTCATTATCTAGCTCTACAGTGATCTCCGGTTTGGCGAGCTGCAGGTCGCTCTTCAGCTCATCTATGCCTTTGATATTTGCTTTGCTGATATTGTTGAGTACTTTCTCCTGCAGGTCAGCGAGTACTTTGAAGTCATCTCCTGTGATCTCAATAGTGATAGGCTTGCCTACCGGCGGGCCGTTGCGTTCCTTTTCTACGGATATCTGCGCACCGGCCACACCTGTTTTAAACTCATGGCGGATAGAGTCCAGCCACATTGAAGTGTGCGGATGCTTACGATCTGCATATTTTTTGAAAGCTACTGTCACCTTAGACTTGTATGGTGTAGGCACCTTGTCAGGGTTCTGAGGATCGCCCGCACCGAGGCCGATATTTGAGATCACGGAGGTCACATCAGGATTGTGCTCGCCGATCGTTTTGTAGACACGCTGCTCTATGATGCGCGTGATAGAGTCCGTGACCGTCGCATCTGTACCCATCGGCAGCTTGCAGTAGACATAAACAAAGTTTGGCTCGCCGCTCGGGAATAGCTCGACTGCAGGCTTGCTGAGCCACAGTACGATGCCGCTCAGGATCAGCATCACCAGTGCACCTATCGGCACCAGGATCGGGCCTACACCCCGTATCAGAGACTGTAGTGTGCGGCGATAGAACTCGATGAAGCGTGGCCATACGCGCTCCTGCCAGCCATGTATCGCCGCGTCAAATACAAAGTGATAAAGCGCAACGAGGATGAGGCAGAAAATGCTGAAGTTGCCCAGCCCAAAACTCTTCGTAGCATAGCTCGCTACAGCAGCCACACCAAAGAGAATAAACCAAGGGATAAGGCTCTTGAGATTAGAGCGCTCCTTATCATCCTTATTCATAAAGCTGGCAGCGAACACGGGATTGATCACAAAGGCTACAAACAATGATGCACCCAATGTGATGATAAGCGTGATGGGTAGCCCTTTCATGAATTTGCCGATGATGCCTGGCCAAAAGAGCAGCGGGAAGAATGGCGACAGCGTAGTAAGTGTACCAGCCAGCACGGGGAAGAAAACCTCGCCGGCAGCATACTTTGCAGCCTGTGCGATACTCAGGTCGTGATTCTGGTGGAAGATGCGGTGCGTATTCTCTATCACCACGATCGCATCATCTACTATGATGCCCAGCGCCAGGAGTAGCGAGAAGAGTACAATCACATTCATGGTCAGGCCGAGGGTAGGCATGAGCAGGAAGGCCAGCAGGCACGACAGCGGTACAGCCAGACCTACGAAGAAGGCATTGCGGAAGCCCATGAAGAACATGAGGACAAACACTACGAGTATAAAGCCGATCACCACAGTATTGAGCAGGTCGTGGAGCTGCACACGTGTCAGCTCAGAGGTGTCGCCTGTGACCTGTACATTCAGGCCCTGCGGAAACTGAGAGGCTTTGTAGTCGTCTATTGTTTCATATATTTTGTCAGTAGCGTTGAGGAGGTTTTCGCCGGAGCGCTTGATCACATTCAGGGTCACTACCGTTTTGTGATCCAGGCGTGCGAAGTCTTGTTTATCAGCATGTGAATCTGTGACGGTGGCGATGTCTTTGATGAAGGCCGGGTTGCCGGTGAATGAACGTACGACTATATTGCCTATCTCATCCGGCGATTCAAACTCACCTTTCACACGGAGGTTGCGGCGCAGTTCTCCTACGCGTACCTCGCCACTGGATACGTTGAGGTTTTCTCGGGCTATCGCATTCTCTATATCCATGAGCGTGATGCCTGACGCGGTCATTTTATACAGGTCGACATTGACCTGTATTTCACGGCTGTAGCCGCCTATGATGTCTACACGGGTGATCTCCTTCTGGCTCTCGATCTTGTCCTTGAGCATCTTGGCATATTTCTTCAGCTGCTCCAGTGGTATATCTCCCGAGAGGTTGATATTCATGATAGGCTGCTCAGATATGTCAAACTCCTGTATCTGCGGGTCGCTTTTGAGATCGGATGGCAGGTCCTTTTTGCCCTTGTCTACTGCGTCTTTTACTTTCTGCTTGCACACAGCCGGATTCTGATCGGTATTAAACTCTGCTACGATCAGACCAAAGTCAGACATGGAGTTGCTGGTGATCTTCTTGATGCCGGATATAGACTTCAGCTGTTTTTCCAGTGGCTTGGTGATCAGGTTTTCTACATCCTGTGGCGACGCGCCTCCATAGATCGTGGCTACTGAGATAGTAGGCACCACCACATCAGGATAGAGTTCCTTGGGCAGCGCCTGATAGGTAACGAAACCCCAGGCACTGAGGATGATCGTGAATATGTAGATGCTTACCCGGTTATTGATACACCAGCTGGTGATGGGAAATTCTTTCAGTCTTTCTGCACTTATCATAGTGAGTATTTAGTAGTCAGTATTTAGTATTAGGACTAAAGCAACAATTCATTTGCGACATTGCTACGGAAAGCCGGATTCACAGTATAGCAGCCAGCGTATTTATTTAAATACTTAATGCTAACTACTTAATAGCTTCAAAAATTAATAGCTGATCTTCTGACCGTCTACCACCTCGCTATAGCCAAACGATATCACCTTGTCTCCAGCCTTCAGGCCGCTTTTGATCAGGGTTTGTCCGTCATATGAGGTGCCGGGCTCTACATTCCTTTTTACAGCAGTGCCCTTTTCTGCCACCAGTACATATGGCTTGCCATCGTCTCCGGTCTGCACGGTATTGGTCGGTACCACCAGCGCGTTGTTAGCCGTCTCATCATTGATCATGAGCTTGGCTATCATGTTAGCTTTTACATTTATGTCTTTGCTGGTGAGCGCGGCTTCTACGTTGAATGTCCTCGTCTGCTTGTCTACCACCTGGCCTACATAGGTGATCCTTGTGTCTATGGTTTTATCTATGTCAGGGAAGTTTGCTTTCACCATATCTCCCTCTTTGAGCAGGCCTATCTGTGCATCACTCAGTTTGGCCTTGAGCACCAGCTGGGAGTTATTGATGATCCTTACGCCCGGCATCAGCTGAGACGGAGCGGCCATGTCGCCCACCTTCACGCGTATCTCATCTACTACGCCATCTATCGGTGACTTGCATTTGCTCAGCTCTATACCATTTTGCAACTGTGCCAGCTGCGTTTCCACAGCTTCCTTGTTGGTCTTGGCTTGGAGGTATTGTATCTCGCTTCCGATATTCTGCTTCCAGAGACGCTCTTGCTTTTCGTACACAGTGGTTACGAGGGCGAGTTGTGTTTTGACGGTAGCGATCTGAGACTCCAGGTTGCTGGCGTCGGTCAGGTACAGTACCTGGCCCTTGCGTACATGATCGCCCACGTTTACCAGTATCTTGGTCACTACACCAGGAGACAACTGGAGCGCGAGAACGTTTTCCTTTGCATCTACAGCACCTTGCACCTCTACGTAGTGCTTGTAGGTAGCAGGTTCGAGGGTATCTACCCCTACCAGCTTGGTTTTGGTTTCTGTCTTGAAGGTTGTATCCTGTTTTGCTATTTCCTTTTCCAGCTGAGAGATTTTCTCCGCTGTGGTCTTTTGCTCATCCTTCAGCTTGAGGAGTTCTTTCTTTTTAGCATCCAGCTCATTGCCACCGGTACAGGCCGAGAGCAGCAGCGCTGTCAGCGCGATGATATTTAGTCCGGTCTTTTTCATGATCGTATCTTTTAGTTGAGTGTTTAGGTTTTATTTGATGCCGAGGGCTTTGTCCAGATCTGCACGAGACTCCAGTACGCTTCGCATTGCATTGTAATACCGGATCATATTGGTCGTTTGGTCTTGCTGTGTCTGTATCAGCTCAAAACTGGAGCTTACCCCTTCTTTGAATTTGATCTGGGTCTTACCAAAGATCTTATTGTTGAGCATCATGCTCCTTTTAGCATTTTGCTCTTCGCCCAGATTATTGCCAAATGTTACCTTGGCTGCATTGACCTGAAGGGTAGATTGGGATTGAAAATTTTCCAGGTCGTTTTTAGCTTTCTCTACTTCGAGCCTCGCTTGTTTTACAGCTGCCTCTTTTTGTCCGCCATCATAGATTGGCACACGCAGCGTAAAACCGACGTAACTTTGTGAATACCAGGTCCGGCTATCCACATGAAATATATTATTGAAATGGTCTGTCTGTGCTCCTGCTCCCAGATTGCCGAGAGCTGTCAGTGACGGATAGTATCCAGCCTTTTTCTGCTTCCGATCGAAGTTTTTGAGCTCTACTGCGGCTTGCAGAAGGTCGTTTTCGATACGCTGTGATGGATCAAAATGATCGGGCAAAACCTCATTCATCTGATTGCGCAGTGCCTCTATATCATCAGTCAGGGCTATATTATCAGTCAGATGCAGCCCCATATTGTATTTGAGGGCAGCAAGACTCAGCTCATAAAGGTTCCTTGTATTGTTGATCTGACTTTGAAGGTTTGATATGCCTAGCTCAATGCGGTCCACATCGTTTTCTTCTATCAGGCCTGCCTGATAAGTAGCCCTCGTGTCATCACGCAGCTTATTTAGTATCACGAGGCTGGAGTCGAGATAGCGGAGGATCTCCTTGGCAGACTGCGTCTGGCTATAGCCTTTGATAATATTGTAGCGTACATCCTGCTCCGTCAAAGATGTCTGGAGCTGAGAAACCTGGATCAGCTTTTTGAACGTCTGTATCCCAATGAAGAAGCGCGTGTCATAGATCATCTGAGTAAAGTTCACACCTGTACCGACGTTGTTATGAAGCGCGATATAAAATTTAGAAGGAAAAGCTTTTCCTAAGGCATCTAGTGGAGGAGGGAGGTTAGCCAGACTGGAAACATCAAAAGAAGATGAAAAAGCCGGACTAGTGGGCTTGAGTATATAGTAGGTGAAATCAAAATTGCCATTCAGCTGCGGCAACCCTATAGACAGAAGCTCGTGATTACGGGCCTTGGCTTCCTTTTCGCTCAGCTTGGCATTCTTAGCCGAGATATTATTCTGCACGCCATATTCTATGGCCTGCTTGAGTGAGAAGGTACGGAAACCCTCACTCTGAGCCTGAGATGTGAGGCTGGCTATGAGCGCAAAGAGGATAAATACTTTTTTCATTCTTCTATCAGTTTGAGGAGCTTGCTCTGCCTGAGAAACTTCTGTCCCTTGTCAGTCAGGATGCCCGACAGGTGGTAGTTTACAAACTCCATATACAGTGTATAAAAATGGTAGCGCCGTGACGGAAACCGCTGCTGATCTATGAGTATGTCTAGTGCATACACATAAATGCGTGCCACGATCTCCGGGTTCATATCATCGCGGTAGAGGCCCTCCCTGATGCCTCTCTCCAGATTTCTCAGGATATGGGGCAGGGATACTTTCTCGCGATACTCGTTGAATAAGGCGTATGAATCAGGGTAATATTTTTGCAACTCTGCAAAAACGGATGCATTGAATGTCTGGAGTTCCCGGCTCATATAGGTGAGCATGCGTACATGCTCCTCCAGCGCATTCTGGGCATTCTTGCCCACCTCATCCAGTGTCGCTATCTCCTTGTCCAGGTGAGCCTGCATCACTTTCTTGATGAGGTCGGACTTGTTTTGTACGTACTGGTAGATGGTCTTCTTAGACATACCGAGCTCACGGGCTATATCGTCCATGGTCAGGTTCTTGACCCCGTAGCGCAGGAAGAGCTCGCTGCATTTGGCTATGATGGTATTGCGGGTGCCCATTTTGTGGATTGCGGGTGCAAAAGTAGGGTGCAAAACAATAGGAAACAAATTTTATCAAAAATGTTTCCGCAGTTTCCCCGTCAGGGTGATCAAAAATGAAGCTGAAACGTAGAAATAGCACCATGAGGCTGGCCTGTAAGCCGCAAAATATTACCCAAATATTAAATTTGATTATGGCAAATAGGAAAAGAGCCTATTGCCGCAGGCGCAGGTAGACAGGGCAGTGGTCTGAGTGTACGGCATCCTGATAGATAGCCGCAGACAGGACAGCATCTTTCAGATTTTGGGTCACTGAGATATAGTCTATGCGCCATCCTTTGTTATTGGCGCGGGAGTTGGCCCGGTAGCTCCACCATGAGTACTGATGCGGGTCCGGGCATATATGGCGAAAGGTATCTACGAATCCGGACTCAAAGAATCTCGTCATCCACGCCCGCTCTTCCGGTTTGAATCCGGAGGTGTCTTTATTGGAGACGGGGTTATGTATATCGATCTCTGTGTGGGCTATATTATAGTCGCCGCAGATCACCACTTTAGGGCGTGTTTTTTGGAGGTCATGTATATAGTCAAAGAAGTCGTCCAGGTATTTCATTTTGACAGACTGGCGCTCATCACCCGTAGTACCGCTGGGAAAGTACGCACTCATGATACTCAGGTCGCCTATGTCTATGCGGATATTGCGCCCCTCATCGTCGTACGCCTTGATACCACAGCCCTTGACTACCGCGTCAGGCTGGATGCGGGTCAATATCGCTACGCCGCTGTAGCCTTTTTTGACAGCAGGAAATGTATAGCTCTCATAGCCCAGCTCGCGAAATACAGAAGCGTCAAAGGCGTCATCATCGGCCTTGATCTCCTGCAGGCAGACCACGTCGCAAGGGTGCGCCCTGAGCCAATCCAGCAATCCGTTTTTGATGGCTGCGCGTACGCCGTTGACATTGTAGGAGAGTATTTGTAGCTCTGGCATTGTTATTTATTTAAGGTGGTGTAAGGATAAATATTTTTGCGTGATATCCGTCCTAGCTACATATGGCCGACATCAAATACATACGAAACGAAAAGCTGCCCGTGATACTGGAAGGCTGGCAGGGAAACCCTCAGACAGGCAAAAGATTTTTTGATCCGCAGAAGAGGTTTAGCGGTTCCTTCTCTAAGGTGCTGAAATGGCAGACCTCTGCCAAGCCAAAAGCTGCAGAGAAAAAAGCGGATACCTGGCGAGTGGCCGTGATCAAGGACAAAAAATTTCTGACCAGCACAGAAGATTGTATCGTGTGGCTGGGCCATGCCAGTTTCTTCATGCGCATCAATGGCGTGCAGATCATCACAGATCCGGTCTTTTATACGCTGGGCGGCTTTGTGAAAAGATATAGTGAGCTGCCGTGCGAGGTGAGTGATTTTAAAAAAATAGACTACGTGCTGCTTTCTCATGGGCATCGGGACCATTGTGACAGGCGCAGCCTGAAGGAGCTGTATGCCAATAATAAATTTGAGCTGCTCACCGGCCTCAATATCGGCAAACTGGTATCGGGCTGGCTACCGGGCCTAAAATATCAAGAGGCTGGCTGGTATCAGCCTTACGCCAGCCTGAAAAGTGGCCTGACAGTCACCTATCTGCCGGCACAGCACTGGAGCAACCGCTACCCATGGGATCTGAATGAAACACTCTGGGGTAGCATGATGATACAGGGCGGCCCTAAGCAGATATTCTTTGGGGGAGACTCCGGTTATTGCGATTATCCTAAGCAGATTCGCGACTTGTTTCCGGAGATAGATATGGCTATGATAGGTGTGGGAGCCTATACGCCTGACTTTATGATGCAGGACGTGCATACTAGCCCATGGGAGGCGCTGGACGTGGTCAAAGACCTCGGCGCCAGGATATTTATACCGATGCACTATGGCACCTACGATCTGGCCGACGAGCCGATGGGAGAGCCCTTCAGGTTACTCAATAGTTATAAAAATGATAAAAGTCATAAGATCGATATCCGCCTGCCCGATATAGGCGAAATTTTAACCATATCAGATTAAAAAACCTTGAAAATCATTAGGTTTTAACGAATGGGGTTTTTATTTTCATCTACCCCATTTATTAAAATCCATGGCAGTAACCAAGATCCAACCGGCAAAGATCAAGGCAGCTATTTGTTGCGCCAAGTGTGGCGAAGAGCTGACCCGGATCTCCAAAACACCTATACTGAAAGCCATTCATATCATTCTACCTGTAGGCCGGTTCAAATGCTATCGATGCCTGAGAGAATATACCAGAATACTCTAAGACTGATTTTCGAATAAGCTGAGCCATTCGTTCTCCTTGCTTCGCATGGCAGTTTGTTCCGCTTTGGTCTTGTCTTTATAGCCGGCCAGGTGCAGTGCCCCGTGGAATATCACGCGCAGGAGCTCTTCTTCTGGTGCTACCTTGTGCCTTTTAGCATTGTCGGCCACGCGGTCTACGCTGATGTAGATCTCTGATTCGATGCGGGTATCTGTCTCACTGAGCGGAAAGGTGATGATATCGGTATAGTAGTCGTGCTGAAGAAAACTTCTGTTGATACCCAGCAGGTACTCATCTGAGCAAAACACATAGGTAGCAGCTAGCTTTTTGCCAGACTCTTTTTGAAAGGTAGCCGCAATAAATTTTTTGAGAAGCGCTTTCTTCTCTAACTTAAACGATATGTCCGCATTGTGAAAGGAGATGGGCATGAGCCTGTCAGATCCTGAACTTCATCTCTACTGTAGAGCCATTGCCGGAGAAAACGACGAGGTCTGCGAGCTGCATCATAAGAAATACCCCGCGGCCACATGGTTTGTCTATGTTTTCCGGAGCGGTAGGATCTGCGAGATTGTTATAGTCAAAACCTTTGCCCTGATCCTTGACGGCGAAGGTTAGGTTCTTGCCTCTCTCATCAGGCGTGACAGATATTTCTACTGTCTTGGATGGATCACAGCCATTGCCATGTATGATAGCATTATTGGCAGCCTCTGTGAGCGAGATGAGGATATTGCCAAATGCATCATCAGCGACATTGTATTTTTCGCGCACTTCCTCTATGAAGGATTCTACCTGCGCGATATTGTGTGGGTCAGATGTGATCGTGATGCTTTCCAAAGTTGCGATATTCATACAAATATATAATTGCCCCCGCGTTTAACAAATAATTGTGGACAACGGCTTGTTAAAAGCCTATCCGCACTAATTGCTGCCTGCAATAGTTTTAAAATACTTCTCTGCAAGGGTTTTATAGTAGGGTTTCAGAGCAGGAGGCACTGTTTTGTACCAGTCCACTTCGACCTGTTTCTGCTTCAGATACTCCTCCAGTGATGGTGGCATCTTACGCTCCTGGTCTTTGCCGGTATTGGACTCGCGCTCAGGTTTTTCTCCGCGTTCCTTTTCGGCTTTCTCTGCTTCGAGCAGGCGGGTCAGGATCTCCTGCTGCCGACGCTGCATCTCTGTAGTGATACGTTTATTGACCAAATCTGTTTCATTTTGCTCCATCTGCTGTATGGCCTGGTCCAGTCCTTTCAGGCCGCCCTTGCCTGATTTTTTTTCTTCTGCATTGAGCCGCTCCAGCTCACGGCGCATCTGTGCCTGCTGTGCAGCCATCTCCGCAAATTGCTTGCTCATGCCATTCTGGCCTTGCTGGCCGGGTTTCTCGCCAGGTTTTTGTCCCTCGCCTTTTTTCATCTGCTCTGCCAGCTGAGAGATCTTATCTGCCAGCTGTTTCTGCATCTTAGACATATTGGGCAGGCCATTGCCAGGCTTCTTGCACTTGGAGCACATGCGCGGGGTGCCATCCTTCGGGTTGCTCTGTGACTCCTGCTGCTGCATATCCTGCTGTGTCTCACTGAGCATCAGCGCCAGATTGTTGTAGCCCGTCATCACGTATTGCTGGTCACCTGCAGCCTTATAGGTATTGCGGTCTTCCATCTCAGCTATAGATTTGCCCAGGTATTTGTTGATGTCTGTCATTTGCTTTGTCACAAATGATTCTATGCGGAAGACCCTCTTGGCCAGCGCATAGAGGCTATCCTCTACCATCACAGAGTTCTCTTTGATACGCTGCTGCTCCTGCATCATGCTCACATACTTCGGAGTGTTGATATTGATGGTCTTGAGCTGGCCCATCAGCTGCTCCTGATCAAAAGAGAGCGACAGTATGTTTTTGAGCAGCTGGCGTAGTGCTGCCATATCCTCTGATTCTTCCTCCTGCTCCATGCTCTGCTTCATTTTGGCCATTTTCTTAGCAGCCTCTTTCATATTGCCGGCTGCTGACTTCTGGCTCTTAGATGCTTTTGAGTTTTGATTTTTAGACATGTTTTGCTCAGCATCCTGCTGGTCTTGCCCTGCCTGATTCATATCCTGCTCGGCGTTCTTCATGTCCTCGCTGTTTTTCACTTCTTCATTGAGCTTCTTCAGCTCTTCCATTTCCTTCTGCGCATCTTTGGTGTCCTGGCTTAGCTTCTCCTGTTTATTTTGCAGGTCTTCTTTCTTGCTATTGCCATTGGGGCTGTCTTTGTCATTCTTTTTATCGCCCTTCTGCTCTTTGCTGCTTTGATTATCCTTTTTATCTCCGGCCTTCTCGTTCTTTTTGTCTGTTTCGGTCGCCAGCTTTTCCTGGTCTGCAGCTAGTTTTTCCAGCTTGGCTATCTGCTCCTGCAGCTTCTGGTCAAACTCCAGCTTTTTGAAAAGCTCCAGCATCCTATCCAGCTCCTTCTCAATTTTTTCATTATTAGCCTTCATGTCTTCCATCTTGTCGATGGCGTCTTTCTTGGTCATCTCATCGAGCATCTTTTCCAGCTTCTCCATGAGCTTTTTCATTTCATCGTTCATCACATTATTGGCCAGGTCCTGTAGCTGTTTTTGCTTTTCTTTAATGCTTTCGTCGAGATCTTTAAACTCATTCTGCTTCTCATTATTTTTACTGAACTTGTCCTTCATCTCTGACAGCTCTTTTTGCAGGTCCTTTTGTTTCTGCATCATATCTACCATATTCTTCTTGTCGTCCCAGTTCAGGTTCTTTTTATCCATCATTTTGTCCTGCATGTCCTGGAGTTTATTCTTCAGGTCATGGGCGTCTTTCATGGTCTGCTTGATATCGTCTTTGATCTCCTTATTGTCCTGCGCCAGCTGCTTGTCTATCTCCTTCATCGTTGGCATATCAAACTTCATCAGTGCCGATTTCATAGACTTACTACCGTGTATGCCGTCATTATCCCACACCTCAAAGTAGTAGCTCATACGATCGCCGGGTTTGATACCCAGCTCAGACATATTCCAGTAATAGTTGAATCGCGACGCCGCGCCCGGTGTGAATGGGACATCCAAGGACTTTGACACGTTGCCGGCGCCGGAATCGGCACGCTCTATCTGATAGTTGAAAGTAAGCCTGCGCAAGCCATAGTCATCAGATATATCTCCGAGGTAGTAGAAGTAATGATCGTTGGCAGAGTCGCGGTTTTCCTGCACATTGATCACAGGATACAGGTCTGGCACCACAGTCAGCGAGTAGAAGACAGAGTCTGCATCTTTTACCTCTGCGTTTGAAACTTTGATGCCATAGCTGCCTCCTTGCAGCGCAGTCTTGGTAAATGTAAAAAGGCCATCTCCTGCACGCTTGGTCGCATAGAGGCTGTCGCCGAGTTTAAAGGTGATATCTTCTGTATTGCGCGCATCAAAGCGCCACACGAGGCGCGTGCCATAGGGCACAGTGAGGTCGCCTACATTTTTGATCTTTTCATTTTGTTTGCCCGTATAGGCAGGATACTCTGCAGCGATCTCAAAGCCTGATACCACGGGTTTAGCCGTGACATTCAGCGCAAATTCTTTTGACTTAAATCCATTGGCACTGAGGTGAAAAGGCGTCGTCTTCTGCACATTCACAAACTCATGTACAAAGAGGTTCTTTTCTTTCTGGCGGAGCTTAAAGATGCCGCTCTCGGTCTCCAGATACATCTCACTCGGCTGAGCATCGCCGGTGGTGGTCACCTCCAGGTCATAGTTGTCAAACTGCAGCGCCGCGAGGTTCTTATTCTTTACCACGAAGTGGAACGGCGCTTCTTTTTCAAACGTCGTGTCGTTGTGATAGAGGCGTTTTGTACCCTGCCGGATAATATTTGGTGCCGCTATGATGATGAAAAGGAAAAGCAGCACCGGCGGCACGAGAAACTTAGCATAGCGGCGATTCTGACGCAGGTCTATTGCATTGGTAAACGTGATCGGCTTCAGCTCTGTGATCTTCTGATTGATACTTGCATTGACCAGAGAGTAGTCTTCGAGTGTAGCGAGTTTTTTGAGCTGTAGCACATTGAGTAGCTTGTCCCTCACCTCACCAAAGTGGCTTCCAATGATATTGGCCGCCTGCTCGTGTGATATTACTTTGCCCAGCCTGTACTGATGCAGCAGCGGCAGCACGAGAAACCTGCCGACAAAGGCAAGAGAGGAAAGGATAAAGCCAAAGAAAAGCACTTTGCGCAGACCTGGCGAGAGATAGAGGTAGTACTCCATCAGATTGATAGCCAGGAAGAAGCCGAGTACATAGATGACAGAGAAGATGCCACCACGGATCGCCTCGTTGGTATAGTACTTACGGATAAAGCGATCGAGGTTCTCGATCAGCGACTGATATTGACGATTGATTTCCACTATTCTGTTTTGCTCATATGCCTCTTAATAACGCTAAAACGCGACTCAAAGACAGACTACACCTAATAATAGCTCCGAATTTAGTGCAAAAAGGGACAGGTAGGGTGTTAAGCATTGTTACCAGAGCCGCTATCGCACTCCGGCTACCACTGCAGAGAGACGAAAAGGAGTCATAAATCAGAAACCGTAGTGACTTACATACTGACCGGCGCTACAGCTTCCAGTACCTGCTTGTAATAGCCCTCATATACCGGTAGTATTTGCTCGATATCAAAACGTCTGGCCTGGCTGTAGGCGTTTTTCTTGAATTGCTGCAGACGACCCTCATCGCTAAGGATGTAGATGGCGTTTCGCGCCATGTCGGCCACGTCTCCCACCGGGCTCAGAAATCCTGTCTCTCCGTGAATGTTGATCTCAGGTATGCCACCCGCATTAGACGATATCACGGGCACCTCGCAGGCCATCGCCTCCAGTGCTGCCAGGCCAAAGCTCTCCTGCTCAGATGGCAGAACAAAGAGATCTGCTATAGCCAGCAGGTCCTCTATTGCATCCTGCTTGCCCAGAAAGCGGACCTCATCACAATTGCCCAGCTCGCGGCAGAGTCGCTCGCAGTTGGCTCGCTCTGGTCCATCCCCTACCAGGAGCAGCTTGCACGGTATCTGCTTTACTACTTTGTCAAACATCATGACCACATCCTCTACGCGCTTTACCTTGCGGAAATTGGATACGTGCATGATGATCTTTTCACCTCCCGGTGCGATGGCTTTTTTGAAGTGCTCCTTGTTGGTTTTTTTGAAACGTGCAAAGTCTATGAAGTTGGGTATCACCTCTATATCCTTGCGTAGCTTAAAATTGGCCAGTGTTTCGTCTTTCAGGCTTTGAGACACGGAGGTGATACCATCAGAGTGGTTGAGCGAGTATTCTACCACAGGCCTGTAGCTGGGGTCGCGGCCCACCAGCGTGATATCTGTACCGTGTAGCGTGGTGACAAATGGTATGGTGACGCCCTCTTCGCGCAGTATAGATTTGGCCATCAGCGCAGCGGAGGCATGGGGTATGGCATAGTGTACGTGCAGTATGTCCAGCTTTTCAAACTTAACCACATCCACGATCTTGCTGGCCAAGGCAGACTCGTACGGCTGATACTGAAAGAGCGGGTAGTCCAGAGCAGACACCTCATGATAGAAGACATTCTCGTGAAAGCTATCCAGCCGCACAGGCTCGCTGTAGGTGATGAAGTGCACCTTGTGCCCCTCACGTGCCAGTGCCATGCCCAGCTCTGTGGCTACTACTCCGCTACCGCCATAGGTAGGATAACAAACGATGCCAATTTTCATGATGTGATATTAATGCAAATGTAATGAACCAATGTTATAACAAGATTGCGCCCGCTCGCCTATAAAAACGTATCGACTGCCGTGACCTGACCAGCCTGCGCATACCGTTGCACTATATTGCGCGTTCAGTTTTCTACTATGCTGAAATTCAAAGCCGATCTGCGGGTCCTGCTATACTTTGCCATCATCACTGCCATGTTTGCGGCGCAGTGGTACTATGGCTTTGACCTGCACAGCCCTCTCTCCTGGGTCGCCTATATCTTGTACCTGCACTTTGCTGTATCAGTAGCTGTGATCACGCACAATCACAACCACATCAACATCTGGACCAATAAGACCCTCAACATACTGACGGACTGGTGGCTCACTGTATTTTACGGACTGCCGATATTCGTATGGATACCTACTCACAATCGCAACCACCATCGCTACAACAATAAAGAGGGCGATGTGACCCGCACCTATCGCCATACGGAAGACAATGACCTGACCTCTCTGCTGATGTACCCCACTATCAGTGGCAAGAACCAGATGAAGGAAAGTATCTTGCCATATATGCGCGAACTGAAGGAGAAAAACCCCGCTCAGTACCGCGAAAACTGGATGCAGCTGGCTGTCCTGCTGATCTGGATGGTCGTCTTCTTTGTGTGGAACTGGAAAAAGGCGCTTTTGTTCATCCTGATCCCGCAGCAGGTGTCACAGCTCACTGTCATTGTGTTTAACTATGTGCAGCACGTGCATGCCGACGAGATGTCTGAGTGGAACCATAGCCGCAATTTCTCATGGGTCAATCTATTCCTCTTCAATAATGGCTACCACACTATACACCATTACCGCGCCTCGCTGCACTGGAGCCAGGCGCCGGAGGAGCACGCTAAAATAGCGCATCTCATCTCGCCGGATCTGTATGAGACCAGCTTCTGGGGCTATCTGGGCAAGACCTATATCCTAAGCATCTTCATGGATAAATACAAGTCCAACTCTATGAGGTTGGAGAGGAAGGCACGCGAGGCCAGCGAGGCTAAGGCGGCGTAAGGACTCTTTCTCAACTTACCATTTGTTTATATTTATCGGTATCAAATGAATACCGTGAGATCCTTTTTTATTGTCGTGGTTTTGATCTGGCTACTAGAATCGTGCGGAGGGCGAGGAGCGCGGCAGGAAGAGGTTTTGCCAAAAGTCGCCGATACAAAATCTGTAATACGGTCCGATAGCGTGCCGGGCAATCATATCATCAACTGGATGGACTACTGTCCCGACAGTGTAAAAAGCTGTGGAGCATATGTAGATCCGGTGGATGACACGATCACTTATAAGCTGGTATCGGGAAGGGTTTACACCGATACTGCCAATAATGCTTTTGTTTTATCCATGTATCAGGATCCAAAATCATTAGAAAGCGATACTAGCCTATTTGTAGAGTACTATCAAGGTGTTTCTGACGAAATTGACCTGCAATCATACCGGGTGATCAGTAGTGATTACATTACCACAAAGGGAAAGGTTTATCTGTGGTGGGGAGATATGCAGCACTATTACCTGGTGGCAGTCCGGGATGCTGATCCGAAAACCTTTCAGCCGTTTGATAAAATAGCGGGAGGAACAGATAAGCACCATGTGTTTTATGGTGGTCCGCCACATGGGTTTGACATCATTGCCGGTGCCGACCCTCGATCTATCAGAATCTTCAATCCTAAAAGGGGCTGCTGGAACTGCGGCAATTGCTACTTTACAGATGAGCGATCCGTGTTCTTTGGCATCCAAAAGATCAAAGGGGCTGATGCTAAAACATTTAAACTGATTGATAAAGACCGTATAGATGCTGAGGATAAAAACCATAAGTATTTTGATGGAGTGATAGTAAAGTAAACTGACACAGTCTGCTTTCCCTTGATTTTTCCCTACCTTTGCAGCCCGTTTTTTATGGCTGACAAGATCCAACTCCTCCCAGATGTAATCGCAAATCAGATCGCCGCAGGTGAGGTGATACAGCGCCCGGCATCGGCTATCAAGGAGCTGATGGAAAACTCCATAGACTCTGGTGCTACGCACATCAAAGTGATCGTCAAAGGTGCCGGTAAAACCCTCCTGCAGGTCATAGACAATGGCTCGGGCATGAGCGAGACGGATGCGCGCATGTGCTTTGAGAAGCATGCTACGTCAAAGATCCGCACGGCAGATGACCTCTTTGACATCCGTACAATGGGCTTCCGTGGGGAGGCGCTGGCCTCTATCGCAGCTATCGCGCAGGTAGAGCTGAGGACACGGCTGCATGGCGAGGCACTCGGCACCTCTATCGACATAGAGGGCATGAAGGTGACCCGACAGGAGCCCTGTCAGACACCGGAGGGCACCTCTATATGTGTCAAGAACCTCTTCTTCAATGTGCCTGCCCGCCGCAACTTCCTGAAGTCTGATCCGGCGGAGCTAAAGAACATCATAGAGGAGTTTACACGGATAGCATTAGCGCATCCGGCTGTCGGCTTCCAGTTTTATAGCAATGATCAGGAGCTCTTTCACTACCGCGCGGGCAATCTGAAGCAGCGCATATGCGCCATCTTTGATGACCGGTATGCCTCTCAGATCGTGCCTGTAGAGGAGGTGACCTATGCGCTGACAGTCAAGGGTTTTGTAGGCAAGCCGGAGTTTGCCAAGAAGACGCGAGGAGAGCAGTACATCTTTGTCAACAAGCGGTATATCAAGTCGCCATACCTGCATCACGCCATCATGGCGGCCTATGAGCAGATGCTTCCTAAGGATGCTTTCCCGTTCTACGTACTCTTTCTGGATATAGACCCCAAGCGGATAGATATCAATGTGCATCCGCAGAAGTACGAGATCAAGTTTGATGATGACAAGCTGGCCTACACCTTCGTGAGCCTGGCTGTGAAACACGGGCTAGGGGCCTACAGCGTATCGCCCTCGCTCGACTTTGACCAGGAGGACCATCTGAATAAGAACAAGACCTTTGACCAGGTGCCGGGATGGATAGCCGGTACGACCAATGGTGCGCCGAGAAATATAGAGCGGGTGCTGAACCCTGAGACGATCGCGTCTCAACGCCCCAGGACTGACGCACGCGAGCAGTCTAATATCCGCAACTGGGAGACCGTCTTTCAAAATGCAGCACCGGCACAAAAGGCAGAGAAACAGGAGAGCCTGATACAGCCACAGGACGATGATACCCTGCTGCACAAAGAGGTAGCGGTGCCCTATCAGCTCCACAGGCGCTATATCGTATCACATATCAAGTCCGGCTTCATCCTCATAGACCAGCAGGCGGCGCATGAGCGCATCCTCTTTGAGCGGTATATACAGCAGATGGCGCACAATAACGGCTCCAGCCAGCGTCAGCTTTTCCCTCAGACCATAGAGCTGAATGCAGAGGATACTGAGGTGATGCACGAGATGCTGGCCGATGTCAATGCGCTAGGCTTTGAGATACAGGAGTTTGGCAGGCAGAGCTTTGTGATTCACGCCTTCCCGTCAGATATCACTGCCGGCGGCGAGCGCCAGATCATAGAGGAGCTGCTGGAGCAATACAAAAAAAGCCAGTCCGTATCTAAGCTAAACAAGCGCGAAAGCCTGGCCCGTACGCTGGCCTCCGGCAGCGCTATCAAACCCGGCAAGGTGCTGAGTGAGAAGGAGATGACGAGCCTGATAGATGAGCTCTTTGCCTGTGAGAAGCCCTACACAGCTCCCGGCGGCAATTTTACCTTTGTCAGTTTCACGCTAGATGAGCTGGCCAGGCGTTTTGAAAATAAGTAGCCGTAAGGCCAGACTATCCGCTATAAGTTCTTTCTTTATGTTGCGCAAAAGGTTCTTATTGTAACGCATTGGTGCTTTTTGCGTAAAATCATTGCTGCACTATGTTGACCAGCATCAAAAACTACTTTCTGGAGCCATTCAGGTCGCGCAGCAAGGCCGAGCTGAAAAAGGCGTATTACCTATTGCTGTCTACGCTGACCGTGCTGGGCTTTTTTGGCTTTCTGCTGGTGGCCCATACTGTATTTCTGGCCGGATCTGTTTATCTCTGGTTTGACCTGCTGGGTGTGCTGGGTACCGCTATCGCTATCTACCAGTTTCGCCGCGGTAATATAGATACAGCCGGCAAGGTCTTGATCGGCGTCATCATTGTAGACTTTACACTGCAGACCGTGGTCACGGATATCAATCGTACCGACCCGGCCATCCGCTACAGGCTGTATGTGACCCTGGTGGCCATCATGGGCTGCTTGTTCTTGTTTATCTCCTTTTTCCGCCAGGTGCGGCTTATCATTTTCTTTTCGGGCGTATTTCTCGCTATACTGACCATACACTATGCTATCATACTGCACCAGATAGGGCAGCTGCCAGATATGACACTGTACACCACCGAGCACTATATCATCTGCTGTACGGGTATCATTTTCTCTGCTACGATCAGCTGCATACTGATCATGCTGATAGAGAAGCTGTATATACAGGCCATAGCGCAGGGCGATGTGATCAAAAGGCAAAACGAAGACCTGCAGCAGACGATAGATGAGCAGACAAAATTTCTCGTATCCAGCAATGAGAGCCTCAAGGAGTTTGCCTATCTCACCTCGCATGACCTGCGGGAGCCTCTGAGAAACATCAGCGGATTTATCTCCCTGATCAAAAAGCATAATGACAACGGCACCACAGAGGCGCACAAGCAGGAGGTGCAGGAGTATTTCCAATATGTGCAAACGGGTGTGGCGCAGATGGAGGAGCTGATAGCGGATATCAAAGAGTACTCTGAGATCAATGTACTCGAGAAGAACTTCACCCCGGTGTCTATGAGCGAGCTGGTCTACCAGGTGCGTGACGCGCTGGAGACAGAGGTGACAGAGACCCACGCGACGATCAATATACAGATAGACATGCCTGTGGTACAGGCAGACAAGACCCTGCTCTTCTCCCTGCTGCAAAACCTGATCGGCAATGCGATCAAATATCACCGCAAAGGTGTGGCCCCGGTGGTCAATATCCGGCACGAGCTAAATGACAGCGTCCACATCTTCTCGGTAGAGGATAACGGCATAGGCATAGACAAGAACTACTATGACAGGATATTTTATGCCTTCAAGCGGCTGCATAGCAAAGAAGGCGAGTATGAGGGCACCGGTCTCGGACTAGCCATCAGCAAAAAAATAGTAGAGATACACGGTGGCAAAATATGGGTAGAGAGTCACCCGGGTGAGGGCAGTACTTTTTACTTTACTATACCTGCCTGATATTAGTTGTCATCGTCTTCCGGATTCACGTATTCTTTCTTCTTTTTCTTTTTTGCGGCAGGAGCATTGGGGTCTTGTACCTTGATACAGCCTATACGCACACCGATGTGCAGACCTATGAAGTGCATATACCCTTTTTGGTTTGGGTCGTAGATAGACTTGATAGGTACCAGGCCGTAGTGAGGGGTAGCTACGACAGACACCTGCCCTAGCTGATATTCAAAGTTCATAGCCATACCTATCTTGAAGCGGTTCTGATTGAGCGAGCTGAAATCATAAGGGGCCTCTGTAGCCGCAGACACACCGTGAAAGTATCCAAAGCTCAGGTCAGGTACGATCTTAAACTTCTTGTTTGTGTAGAGCTGGTATTCTATCAGCAGGTTGTGACAGAAGAAATGCTGCGTGATGTTTGGATTATTGATCGTGGTGTCAGAGATCGAGTAGGCCGAGTTGTATGTTTTATAGGAATATGCAGTGGTGAGGATCCGCTCGTACTCAAACTGATAACCCACGCGAAACTTGCCGATGCTGTAGATCAGCTCTATCACTGCGGGTATAGCAGGCCCCCTGGAGGTCAGTTTGGTAGTAGAGTTGATCCCGCCTATCACATAGCTATTGGTCGCGGCGGCATTGTACTGATAGAAGCAGCCATCTATGCCACCTTTCAGGCCTACGTAAAACTGAGACTGGCCAAAGGAGAAAATTGACAAGGTCGAAAGGGAGCATAGTAGCAGGAGTCTGGTCATAGCACGTTGATTTCTGAAATAAAAATATGGATTTGTGATAGATTAGCACCGTTAAAAATCTCACGTGAAAGTTACCGAGCACATTAAGAATGCCAATGGCAAGACTTTGTTTTCCCTCGAGGTGCTGCCTCCGCAAAAGGGAAAAACCATAGACGATCTCCAGCATGTGATAGAACCGCTGATGGAGTTCAAGCCGCCATTCATAGATGTGACCTACCACAAGGAGGAGGTGATCTACAAGAAGCGTGTGGACGGCCTGATAGAAGAAGTGCCACTACGCAAGCGCCCCGGTACGGTGGGTATCTGCGCTGCGCTGAAAGGCAAATTTAGCGTAGACACGGTGCCGCACCTGGTGTGTGGTGGCTTTACCAAAGAGGAGACCGAGGATGCCCTCTTCACCCTGCACTATCTGGGTATACACAATCTGCTGCTGCTCAAGGGCGACCCTGACAAAGGCCCCAAGAAGCTGGAACAAAGCGCTAAGTCTGCCTACAACTATGCCTCTGACCTGGTGAAGCAGGTGGCTAATATGAACAATGGCCGATTCCTCCACGAGGAGACGCAAAATGAGATGAAGACCGACTTCTGCATCGGTGTGGCGGCATATCCTGAGAAGCACTTTGAAGCGCCTAACATGACCTCTGACCTGAAGCGGCTGAAAGAAAAGGTAGACGCAGGTGCAGATTATATCGTGACGCAGTTCTTCTTTGACAATAAGTACTTCTTTGAGTTTGAGAAAAAATGCCGTGAGATGGGTATCACTGTGCCCATCATACCGGGGCTGAAGCCTATCTACCGCAAGAGCCAGATCAAGGCGCTACCGTCCATCTTTCATGTCAATCTGCCTGAGGCACTAGTAGATGAGGTAGAGAAAGCCAAAGACGACAAGGCTGCCCGGGAGATAGGTGTGAAGTGGTGCATAGAGCAGTCTAAGGAGCTGAAAGCGGCTGGCGTACCCGTACTGCACTACTACACCATGAGCCGCAGCAGCGAGACCATAGAGATAGTGAGGGAGGTGTTTTAAACAGCCCCTCAGCCCCATCCAACCTTCCCCAGAGGGGAAGGCTTTAATACAAATGCAGCGAGGCACGCGGTTTGTAGCTTGCATTGTCTAAATACTAACTATTAAATACCGTAGCCTGTATTATCCCAATACGCAATACTAACTACTCAATACAAGTATTCGCATTGTCTTAATACTTGTTACTAACTACTTAATACCGCTCTATGTTTTGGAAAGAAGAAAACAACAAACTGACCCGCACCTTTGAGTTCAAGGATTTCAAGGAGGCCTTTGCCTTTATGGTGCAGGTGGCGGGCATAGCTGATGAGATGGACCACCACCCCGAGTGGACCAATATCTACAACAAAGTCTCTTTCAAACTCAGCACCCATGATGCCGGCGATATAGTGACGGACAAAGACCGCGCGCTGGCCGAGGCGATAGATAAGGTAGTGACGAAATAAGATTACTTCTTTTTCTTGTGGCTGTCAGGGTGTGCCTCGGAAGCTGGCGGTAGCATGATCAGCGTGTCATGTCGCTCTGTGGCTATCTGCTGCGGAGTTTGCTCTATCTCCAGCTGGCCTACAATTCCATTTCCATACTTTCTGCTGCTTCCTAAGACCTGTACTTCGCTTAGCGATACTTGTGACTTTGCGGCGGTATCCGCTTTTTGACTGGTAGCCGTGACATTGTGATGCTGTGGTGATCTGGCTGGCGCAGTTTGGGCCGCCACGGTCTTGATCCCTATAAACGGCAGCAGCACAGCCAGCATGGCATTGAATATTGATCTCAACTGATAGCGAGGCTGCACTACGGGTGGCTGATAAAGCTGGTCTACCCTCAACCGCCCACATCCGATATCGCCCTTTTCAAAATATGCGATCACCTCTGCATCCGTCATGGCAGTAAAATCCACCACCTCCTTGCTGCATACCTGGCAGAAGGCGCCACGGTCTGTAGCCGTCATACGGTCCCAGCGCTCGTGGCAGGGGGTGGCGATAGAGATGCGGATAGGTGGCTGATTCATAGTATACCCAAAGCTACTGATTTATGCTCACTCCAGTCGCAGAAAGCGCCGCAGCCAGTGCTTGCGCTCTTTCTTTGGTGAGAGGAACTGGGTGTTATGGCCTCTGCGGTGTGTGGGCGCCGGTAGTGGTGCTAGTTGAGTGCTTTCTATCGCGATCTCACCCATTATATAGTTGCGCGTTGGGTGACTCTTTGATACTGTCACCTCTGGCAGGAAGACGGTCGTATCTGTCTCGATCGACTCTCTCTCTACCTCTGTGATGAGGGGGAGCGGTGTAGTATGAGTGGCCAGCGGCTGCGGATGCACGGTCACATCCCTCCGGCAAAAAATGACAGCAGCTCACTATCAGTCATGGCGCTGAAATCTATGACCTCCTTACTACAGCTGTGGCAGAAAGCGCCGCGTTCTGTGGCCGTCATATCGTCCCAGCGCTCATGGCAGGGAGTGGGGATAGTGAGGTGGAGCTTGTGCTTCATGGTCGTTACGTTTCCTTATAAAGTTAAAGCACCGCCGCTGCGCAGAAAAGATGTGGGATGCATTGTGACAGAAAAATGGCAAAGCTGTGCTGCGTTATTTTTCATGCGTGATACCCACTTCTTCTTTCAGCTCTCTCGCAGGTATGTGCAGTTTGATTTCGTCATATTGATACTGCACTCTTTCAGATCTTAGAGTCTCCGGGATATAGGCAGGATGCGTAGCGGGTATAAGGATCTATCTGCTATTAGTCCTCGTGACAGAGCGTGCGGATAGATATTCTTATGCTTTTATTTTTCATGGGCGAAAGCTTTACAGATAGATATGCAGCGGCGGCAAAATCCATAAAATACCCTGTCGGAAATCATCCGGATACGATTGGCAGCTTCCCGATTTTTGCCTTATTTTTGCGGGCTCAGATTTTCAGACATGAAGCCATTCAGGACACTTTTATATTACAAGTATGTGCACATACCGGCTGCTGCGGACTTTGCGCAGCAGCATATGGAGCTATGCCAGCGCCTGGGTCTGGTGGGCCGTATCATAGTGGCTGAAGAAGGCCTTAACGGTACGGTATCAGGTACTGTAGTGGCCATACAGAAATATATGGACACCCTGAATAACCACGCTCTGCTCAATAATATCGACTTCAAAGTAGATGATGTGGATGAGCCTTCATTCTCTGCGCTGCATGTACGGTATAAGGATGAGATAGTCAACTCCGGCAGCAAAAACCTGCCGATAGATCCTACGATACGCACCGGCAAACACCTGGAGCCAAAGGAATTTGCCGAAATGATGCACCGGGATGATGTGGTGGTGCTGGATGTGCGGTCTAACTATGAGAGCGGCCTGGGTCGGTTCAAGGGGGCCGTGGCAGCAGATATCGACAACTTCCGAGAGTTTCCTGAGTATATCAAAAACCTCGAGCAGTACAAGGATAAAAAGGTGATGACCTACTGCACCGGTGGCATCAAGTGTGAGAAGGCCAGTGCGCTACTGTTGGAGGCGGGCTTCAAGGAGGTGTATCAGCTCCACGGAGGGATCATCAAGTATGGCAAGGAAATGCAGGGCAAAGACTTTGAGGGCAACTGCTATGTCTTTGACAAACGTGTATCGGTACCTGTCAATAGCGTGAACCCTTCAGTAATCTCTACCTGCAAAATATGTGGCACTGCCTCTACCCACATGGTCAACTGCGCCAATGCAGAATGCAATGACCACTTCGTACTCTGCGAAGCCTGCGGCGACAAAATGAAAGGCTGCTGCTGTGAGGAGTGTATGGCCTCGCCTACGCTCAGGGTCTATGATGGGACGGGGTATTATTCGAAGGATTGATCCAGGGTTCGTCACCTATTTGCTGTATAGTCCATTTGCCTTTTATTGTTTTACAATCAGATGACAATAGTTCTGATGTGCTTTGTAGCTTTGATTTATAATTAAAGCTCTATGAAGAATTTACTACTCTGTCTTCTCTTGCTTAGTACTTCCACATGTTTTGCTCAGCGCGACACCATTCAATGTAGCGCCTCTTTTCCTGAGTATATAAATGATGCAAAGTATCTTGCGCTAAGAGATATTTTCGCCCAAAGTGACACCTACAAAGATTCAGTTATTATCCCTGCGAGCCACTACCTACCGATCTTGCGAGACCTTTTATACTATCAGGCATTATCACAATTACAGGATAACTGACTCGATTTTCAATCTTTTCAGCATACACGCAGTTAATTATCCTAACACATCAGACATATTTATAGACGTTTGGCAGAGTGCAGTATGGGCGCAAAATCTTTACCACGACAGCTTGTATTGTGGTAATGACACCCTCGACAATCTTATAAATCAGTATAGTTTATATTACTCAGATGTTTCTAGGTTTGTGAATAATGACTATATCTTCGACATACTAGCTACATATCCCATCAATACTAAGCCGATTGTCAATACGATCGCATCCATGGGAAATATATACGCAGTATTTGACAACGAACTATATCTGGACGGCGGAGATATTACAATGATAGACTCCGGATATAAGAGAGAATACACTTTTCACTATGGTGCAGGAGATTGCCCATCAGGCTGCATTATAAATTATTATTGGAAGTTTTCGGTATACGATGGATGTGTGGTTCAGTTTGATACAAGTTATGGTTTTACCGATGCATATTCTGGAATAATTGAGAAAGAGAAGGCTGGATTCAGCATCTATCCGAACCCAGCATCAAAACAACTCAATATAGAAACAGGCGTCTCTAGGAACTATGATTTACGAATCACAAACCTTCTAGGAGAGATTGCAATTGAGCAGACCTTTTCAGGCACAAGTAAAGCAATAGACGTGTCAATTCTAACTGAAGGGATTTATGACGTATACTTAAACTCTGGTGGCGTATCTAATCATAGAAAGCTCGTAATATATTAGATCATAAACGCACCATTCCTGTATATCACCTCGCCATCGGCTATGATCTCGCCGCCATCACGCATGTCAGTGATCATATCCCAGTGTACAGTTGATTCGTTCTTGCCGCCGCACTGCTTGTAGCTTTGCCCCACGGCCATGTGTATGCTGCCACCTATCTTCTCATCAAAGAGGATATTGCGCGTCGTCCTTTGGATGTTCAAATTGGTGCCTACGGCTACCTCGCCCCAGTAGCGGGCGCCCTCTACTGAGAAGACCTTATCCAGTACGTCCTGTCCCTTTTCGGCAGACCATTTCACTACTTCGCCATCCTTTACCTCGAGGCGCACACCTTCTACATCCTTGCCCATGTAGATGGTCGGATAGCTGAAGTAGGCCCAGCCATTCACGCTATCCTCCACCGGCGCGCTGAAGACCTCACCGCTCGGCATATTGGCGCGGCCATCAGAGTTGATCCACTTGCGGCCTTTCACAGAGAAGGTCATATCGATGTTCTTGCCTTTGTATTGCACCTTATCTGCTTTGTCCAGGCGGTCTACGTAGGCCTGCTGCTTCGCACGAACCTCGAGCCACTTGGCCACCGGGTCCTCATCATAGAGATAGCAAGACTGTAAGACAAACTTCTCATACTCCTCCAGCGTCATGCGTGCATCATCTGCGCCAGCCTGCGTAGGGTACTGACAGAGACAGCGGCGGATGGACCCAGTGCCCAGCCGATCAAAATATATTTTATTCAATTCAGCTTGGGCCTTCTGGTGCAGACGGTACTTCTCTTCATTCAGCGGTTCTTTCTCATCATCACCTTTTGAGAAAGGTGCGCGGATATTTAGATAGCAGTCAAAGTTCTCAAAGATATACTTCTTGATAGGGCTGATATATGAGAGCTGGTGATCCTCGCCATACTCCAGCAGGAGGTCACCTACTCCATCCAACTCGATATTAAAGTGTGGCTGGCCTCCGGCTATATAGACGGCCTTGGCCACTTCCTTTAGCAGGGGTTCTGCCAGGTGCGAGCTATTGATATATACCTGATCACCCTTCTTTACCGCGAGGCAATAATTGACCAGCAGGTTTGCGTATTTTTCTATCAAATTTGACATCAGAAAATTTTGTGCATCGAATATATCAATAACTCCCAAGTCCGCTACATGACATGCGGTCGATGATAATTATGAAAAAGCTATTCCCCTCTGACAGGTCGGAGTCCCGCTACTCCTCCTGGTACCGCCGCTCGCTGAATATCTGGCCCTGCATCTGGTGTACCGGTAGCCGGATAAAATTTGTGTCGGGCGACTTTCGCGAGCTGCACGTACAGCTCTCTCTGAACTGGCGCACACGCAACAGGGTCGGCACCGTCTATGGCGGCAGTATCTATAGCTCAGTAGACCCGTACTACATGCTCATGATGATGGAGATTCTGGGACGGGACTACATCGTCTGGGACAAGGGTGCATCGGTCAAATTTGTACGACCGATCACCGATAAGGTCAAGTGCCGGTTCCTCATCTCAGATGAGCTGGTGGAGAAAGTGAAAGCTGAGATCGCTACCAACGGCCAATACGTCTTTGAGCTACCGCTGGAATATGTAGATGACGAAGGTAAAGTCTACGCGGTCTTTACCAAGACGGTGTATACAGCTAGTAAAGAGTATTATAAGAATAGGAAGGCTGCGGCGGCTTAGCCATTTTCTTCGCCGTCATGTTCTGTCTTCTGACCTCCTTGCAGCTTATGTATCTTCTTCGTCCCGCTATACATGCTAAATTTCAGGTACCGGCATTCCAGCTGACCATTGTATAGCGTCAGCTTGCGTGACGGGCGCAGACCGATGCTCTTGAGTGCATCCATATTGGAGCTGATCAGCCAGCAGTCATAGCCGGAATAATACACCTTCCAGGTATCACCGATAGACTTGTAAAGGGCATCTATGTCCTCCTTGTCCATGCGCTCGCCATACGGTGGGTTCACGATGCAGACACCACCACCTTCCGGCGGCTCTATATCGCGAAAGTCACTATTGATGATCGTGATCATATCGTCCACCTTGGCCCATTTGATATTCTCTTTTGCCTTGCGCGCCACGTGAGGAGATAGCTCACAACCAAACAGTTTGATATCCGTGCTGCTGATGCGCTCCACGGCCTTGCTATGGATGGTCTCCCACAGCTCCTTGTCATACGGCAGGAAACTATGCCACATCTCAAAGCCGAACCACTCGCGGTGGATGCCGCAAGGGATATTGGCGGCTATCATCGCCGCTTCTATCAATATCGTAGCAGACCCACACATCGGGTCTACGAGCGGGCGGTGCCCCTCCCAGCCTGTGAGCATGACCATTCCTGCAGCCAGTACTTCATTGATCGGCGCGAGGTTGGTCTTGGCGCGGTAGCCACGCTTGTGCAGCGACTCGCCGGAAGAGTCCAGCGCCAGTGTCACGACATCGTGATAGATGTGTATGTTGAGGCGGATCGTAGGTTTGTCCAGATCCACAGATGGCCTGCTGCCATACTTTTCGCGAAACTGGTCTACGATCGCGTCTTTCGCCTTCTGTGAGACGAACTGTGAGTGGTTGAAAAACTCGGTATTGAGCGCCGTATCGATGCCTATTGTATCATTAGGACTCAGGTACATGTCCCAGTTGATCGCTTTGATGCCGTCATATAGCTGCTGGTCGTTAGACGCGCTGAACTTGTGTATCGGCACCAGTATCCGCAGCGCAGTACGCACGAGCAGATTAGCCTTGTACATCACACCGATATTTCCCTCAAAACTGACTGCGCGATTGTGGACTTCTACATTTTCTGCGCCGAGCTTGCGTAGCTCAGTGGCGCATATTTCCTCTAGTCCGAAGATGGTCTTGGCGACCATCTTGTAGTTTTCTGAGATACCCTTCATCTCTATTTACATTTATTTGAATAATAACAATGGAGCCAACCTCCAGTTGCTGCGCAAAGGTAGCGAAATAATACTTATGACCTTAGCTGTGGTACACCCGCGAAGCAACGATCAGCCCATCCCGTATCTCCAACACTTCGCCGACAGTCATATCCTCCTCGCCATCTACCTTGCGAATGTACTCCATAAATACGCTGCTGTCATCTACGATAAACTTTGTAAGCCGATATCTTAGCGACGGCAGCCGATCAAAAGAATCCCGCCACCATAACAGCAGCGCATCCTTGCCAGTGATGAGGCCATTGGTCTCCGGCTGAAGCAATTTTAGTTTGGGACTGTAGTGTTTCGCACCGCCTGCATATAGAGACAAAAGTTTCTCAAGGTCATGCTCGTTGAAAGCATCAAACCATTGATGAGCTATTGAAAGAGTACTGCTCACGTTGGCTTCAACATTTTTCATACACTACCGCTAGTCCCTGTCCTACACCGATACACATTGTAGCCACACCATATTTTACTTTAGCACGGCGTTTCATCTCATGCAGCAGGGTGGCTGTGATACGCGCACCGGAGCAGCCCAGCGGATGACCGATGGCGATAGCGCCTCCATTCACATTCACGATAGACGGGTCAAAGCCCAGGTCACGCACACAGGCGAGGCTCTGCGACGCGAAGGCTTCATTGAGTTCTACGAGGCCGATGTCGGAGACTTTCAGTCCGGCACGATCCAGCGCCTTGCGCACGGCATAGATGGGGCCGATGCCCATGATAGATGGCTCTACGCCGGCAGTGGCCATGGCTACAACGCGAGCCATTGGCTTCAAGCCATGCTTTTTTACCACCGCCTCGCTGGCGACCAGGGTAGCTGCTGCCCCGTCATTGATGCCGGATGAATTGCCTGCGGTCACTGTTCCGTCTTTGGCAAAGGCGGGTTTTAGTTTCGCCAGGTCCTCTATAGATGATAAGCGTGGATGTTCGTCTTTTACAAAAGAGATCTTCTCGCCTTTGCCTTTATCTATTTCTACCGGTACGATCTCGTCAGTGAATTTTCCCGCCTCGTGTGCGGCCTTGTATTTCACCTGAGACTCATAGGCGAACCGATCCTGCTCGGCGCGGGAAATATTCCATTGCTTCGCTACATTCTCTGCTGTCTCGCCCATAGAGATGATATAGTCGGATGGGAATTGCTTATTGGTAAAGCGCCAGCCCAGGGTCGTATCAAACATCTGCTGTCCACGATCAAAGGCAGAGGTCGCCTTGCTCATTACCATCGGGGCGCGGCTCATGCTCTCCACGCCGCCTGCTATATACAGGTCGCCGTCACCGGCTTTGATAGCCCGGGCCGCATCTCCTATCGCCTGCAGGCCCGATGCGCAGAGGCGATTCACAGTCACGCCGCCGATAGATTTAGGCAGCTCTGCCAGTAGCACCGCCATACGTGCCACATTGCGATTGTCCTCGCCGCTTTGATTGGCAGCACCGAAGATGACATCTTCTACCGCTGCGGTGTCAAGCCAGCTATTGCGCTCCACAAGTGCACGGATCACATGCGCGGCGAGATCATCGGGTCTCACCGTGCTGAGTGTGCCGCCGTATTTGCCTATGGGAGTGCGGAGTGCGTCTATGATGTATGCGTCCATTGCTGTCTGGTTGAGACCGCTAAGCTATAAAAAATAGAAGCCGGCACCATACGTGGCACCGGCTTTAAAAATCTTAAAGGAAGATTGCTTCGCTCTCGCTCGCAAATGATAGTTTTAATTTGCCAGCTCACTCATAAACTTGATCCGCACTAGCTGTATCTCATCCACCTCTACATCATCATTACTGAATTCATCCATGGCTGCCTCTAGGGAGTCGGTCTCAGCGGAGCGGAAGTAATCAAAGATATCGCTGACCATATCCTCGTCCATCACACTATTGAGATAGTAGTCTATATTGACCTTCGTACCCGAGTGTACGATGGTCTCCAGCTCGGCTATCATATCCTTGCGGCTGATGCCCAGGGTGCGCGCCAGATCATCCAGGCTGATACGCTTGTCTATAGCCTGTATGATCTTGATCTTCTCTCCTGATTTGTTGGCTACCGATTTTACGATGAAGTCGGTAGGGCGGTCTATGTCATTGTCGTCTACGTACTGCTTGATCAGCTCTAAGAATTTCTTGCCATAGCGCTCAGCCTTGCCGCGGCTCACGCCTATGATGCCGGCCATCTCGTCCATAGTGATGGGGTACTTGGTGGCCATTTCCTCCAGTGAGTTTTCCTGGAATATGACATAGGTAGGCAGGTTGCTGGCCTTGGCCGTCTTTTGGCGTAGCTCCTTGAGCATATTCAGGAGCTTAGGATCTACCACACTGCGTGCTGCGGCATTCTCCTCTACTATCACCTCATTGGCTTCTTCCTCATAGTTGTGATTGAGAGAGACCACGATCTTATATGGCTTCTTGACAAAGGCGCGGCTAGCATCATTGAGCTTCAGGATGCCGTACTGCTCTATGTCTTTGTCGATCAGATTGATGATCATCGCATTGCGCAGTACTGAGTTCCAGTGGTGTTCATCCTTATCTGCGCCGGCGCCGAATAGCGGCAGCTTGTCATATTTGAAATCCGTAATGTCTTTAGATTTCTTGCCTATGAGGAATTTGACCAGGTACGGCAGGTCGTGATTTTCTTTGACGGCGGCTATAGACTCTATAGCCAGCTTAGTGTCTTCGGTCACGTCTATCTTCTCCTTAGGATGGCGGCAGTTGTCGCACATATTGTTGCACTGGTCCGGCGTATAGTTTTCGCCGAAGTAATGCAGCAAAAACTTCCTGCGGCACTCTGCGGATTCTACGTAGGCCACCGTCTCGTTGACGAGCTGCAGGCCGCGTTCGCGCTCGGCTACGGTTTTGTCGCGCAGTAGTTTTTCCAGCTTAGATATATCCTTGTAGCTGAAATACACCACGCACTCCCCATCCATCCCATCGCGTCCCCCACGTCCGGTCTCCTGGTAGTAGTTTTCCAGTGACTTAGGTATGTCATAGTGGATCACGTAGCGGATATCCGGCTTGTCTATGCCCATGCCAAAGGCGATGGTAGCCACGATCACGTCTACGTCTTCTTGGAGAAAGGCGTCTTGCGTCTGGGCGCGGATCTTATTATCTATCCCGGCGTGATAAGCGGCAGCCTTTATGCCGTTGGCTTTCAGCACCTGTGCTATGTCATCGGCAGTCTTGCGGTTGATCACATAGACTATCCCTGATTTGCCCGCCCGCTGTTTGATAAACTGAACCATGTTCTTGGTGGCCAGTTGCGGCGTCTTCTTGGGGCGTATCTCATAGTACAGGTTTGGCCTGTTGAAAGATGATATGAATATGTCCGGCTTACGGAGGTTGAGCGTTTTTACTATATCGTTTTGTACTTTAGGTGTGGCGGTGGCTGTAAGCGCTATAATGGGGAAGTCTCCCTGCAGCATATCTACTATCTCCTTGATACGCCGGTACTCCGGGCGGAAGTCATGTCCCCACTCAGAGATGCAATGTGCCTCATCTACAGCCACAAAGCTGATAGGCACTTCTTTAAATATATCTGTTGTTTCCTGTTTGGTCAGTGTCTCAGGCGCCACAAACAGCATTTTAGTCTTGCCCGCCTTGATGTCCTTTATCACCTTGGTACGCTCGGTGCGGCTCAGTGACGAGTTGAGGAAGTGAGCCACATCATCTTTGTCAGAATAGTTTCGCACCAGGTCTACCTGATTTTTCATCAGAGCGATGAGTGGTGATATGATGATGGCTACTCCATCCATGATCATAGCCGGCAGCTGATAGCAGAGGGATTTGCCCCCGCCTGTAGGCATGATGACGAATACATCATTGCCTGACATGAGGCTTTTGATGATGCGCTCCTGGTCTCCTTTAAATTTGTTGAAACCAAAATATTCCTGAAGGGACTCTTTTAAAGATAATTCTGCTACCGCCATAAAGGGGTTTTTAGTTATTCAATATACGCACAGGTTCTATAAACGTTCGACCCCGGCTTTTCATTACACCTACGAAATATAATAGAAAAATTTCTAAGCATTTGCAAAAAAGCGCTACAACTTCGGGGTTGTAAAAATCCGAAGTGCCGGGCCTTGCCAGTGTCATAAGGGGCACGGGATTCTGCGATATGTGCCGAATAGTTACCTTTGTCTTCCGAATTTTTAACAACAGTCATCAGACTTAACTAATGGAGCACGTGTATGTCGCCATTATGGCGGGTGGAATAGGTAGCAGGTTTTGGCCGCAAAGCCGTAGCTCCAAGCCGAAACAGTTTCTGGATATCCTTAATACCGGCAAAACATTGCTCCAGATCACCTATGACAGGTTTGAAAACATATGCCCTGCCGAAAACCGCTTCATAGTCACGCTGGATGAATATGAACCCCTGGTAAAAGAACAAATACCGGGCATAAGGAACCATCAGATAGTAAAAGAGCCGGTCCGGCGAAATACGGCGCCCTGCGTAGCTTACATTTGCGATATGATATATGCCCGTGACCCTGAGGCCACGATCATAGTCGTACCGTCAGACCATCTGATTCTATACGAGGACAAGTACATAGAGATCATATCCAAATGTCTGGACTATGTAGATACGCACGATGCGCTGGTCACGCTAGGTATCAAGCCGACCCGCCCCTCTACAGGCTACGGCTATATACAGTATGATGAAGATGTAAGAGAAGGTGATTTCTTTAAGGTCAAAACATTTACTGAAAAACCTGATCTGGAGATAGCCAAAGCCTTTGTAAAGAGCGGTGATTTCCTATGGAACTCCGGCATGTTTGTCTGGAAGGCCAGAACCATACTAGACGCTATGCACAAGTATCTTCCTGAAGTGATGGACTGCTTTGCCGGTGGCAAGGAGGTGTATGGCACCAATCAGGAGCGGGACTTTATAGCCAATGCATACGCTCAATGCACTAATATCTCTATCGACTATGGTGTGATGGAAAAAGCTGATAACGTATATACCATACCATCAAAATTTGGCTGGAGCGATATCGGATCATGGGATTCCCTTCATGAAGTATATCAAAAGGACTACCTCGGTAATGCAGTGATGGGACGTAGCGTCAAGATCTATGACGCTGCCAATAATATGATCATGGTGCCGGATGGCAAGCTGGTAGTACTCCAGGGTCTGGAGGGGTTTTGCATAGTAGATACCCATGATGTACTGCTCATCTGTGAAAAATCCAAGGAACAACAGCTAAAAGAGATCACTATAGATCTCAAAAAGGAAGACCTGGATAAATATCTATAAGGCCTTGTTTCGGGAGAATAGCGCGTTAAGGAGTACAAATAGAAATCCCGGCAGTAGTTGTATAAAAAGGCGTTCTGCCGCAGTCTCCAGGTGCCATGTCAGGTTTCGAGGCGTAAGGACAAAAGTGAAATAGTACGTCACAAGAAGAAGCAAGAGTGCCGCCATTTGATAGGTGCGCCATGTTTTAAATCGGATCACAAAAACTACCGGTGCGAGCATCAATAATGACAGGTAGCAATCCAGGCTTGTTTTCAGAAAGAAGTTCAAAATGGTTTTGTGTCGTGCCACATCCAGCAGTTTGTTTGCGGCTTCCATTCCTTGCCCCTCTATTATGTCATTTGACGGGGCGAGGAATATCTTAAAGCAGCTCACCACAGCTACAGGTAAGACCAGCCCTGCTATAAAAAACGCATTGGCGGTGCCTTTGTGCCTGTGATGCCACAAAAAAAGACCGGAAAAGATCACAGCAAAAGCAATCCCTTCATTTTTTGTCCAGCCCGTAAATCCGCAAAACCATCCTGTCAGAAAGACGACCAACCCATAAGGTCTCGTATCTGATAGTACAGATAGGACGAGCGTCACCAATATAAACAGTCCGGTCAATGTATCGGCTCCCTGATACGCTGCTATTTTAGCATAGAGCGGTGTAAGGGCTAAAAGGCACAATGCTGTGATCCCGGCCAGCCGGTGTACTCTGGTCAAGGCTCCATATAGAATAACAACACCCATCAGAAAGATGATATATGCTATCACGCAAGGTACGATAGCCGTCTCTTTATCCATTGCCCTCCAGCACATCGCTACAATAGAGGACAGCATCAAAGGATAATCTGCATGTGTCCAGGAGATGGCAGGGGAAAAGAGGTTGCGCCAGTGATCAGCGTGAAATAGAAATGAAGCATGCATGGTCCAGATGGCGCGCGCGTCCCACCTACCCCATCTGCCCGAGTGAGGGATAAACTCTGTGGATAGGTAATATATGAGTCCCAGAGCCGCACTGTGGGCAAGGCTAAAAGAAGGAGCGCGTAATGGAGGACGATCAAAGAGGCGATAAAGCCGAATCAAAAGGAATACGCTAAAAATGGCAGACGCCCAGCTGCAAGCCTCAAAGGATAGACCCAGTATGACCGACATATCGAAGAGGAGAGAATGCAAGACCACAGATGCTATGAAGCCAATGGGCAAACGGATAGCCTGTGGTATGACCGGTACTGTGGTCAGCCACCAGCCTATGGCAACCGATAGCAGCATGATGGAAAGGAAAGGTACGAGCATACTCATTTATCCTTAGAAGTTTTGCTTAAGAGTAAAAGTTCATATCCTGTTCCTGATTCGCTAAAGAGGGTGTCCGAGGCCTTAAGGCCAGAGGGTAAACTGTCCCGCGAAGCGAAAGAGTGGTATAGCAAAATAGTATCGTGATCTTTGATTTGCCCCGAAAGTATATCGGGACACCACAGAAACTGAGTGTAGTAATAAGCTGCCTGAGATGATTCCTCATCAGGCAGATTGGTCGCAAATGCAAGCTCTGACGCTTTTGGGTAATGCTGACGAATGTCTCGCAAAATCCTGGCCTCTTCGTCCAGACCGTCAAATGTATGATGAACATCCTGAAAGTGGGCCAGCATGAGGCGGCATAAGGCAATGAGAATCGCAACAAAGCAGATGCTTAGCAGAATATTGATGCCCCCTTTTCTCATCTCATATTTGATATGTACTGATGGCCACGAATAATTTGCGTTTCTATGCTGTTGAAAATACTTCTTTTAGACTTATACACCCCCTCACATGTAATTGTTTATTTTTGGTGCTACTATCCCGATGAAGATGATCCGGTGCAATAATGCTTTTCAAGTTTCCCAACCCGATTTTTAATTATGATTTTCCCCGGTTCTATCCGCTCTAAGCTACCTGCGGTAGGCACTACGATATTTACCGTCATGTCAGCCCTGGCGCGGGAGTATGACGCTATCAACCTGTCACAAGGTTTCCCTGATTTTAATCCTGACGCCCTGTTGCAAAACGCGGTGGACAAGGCAATACGCAGCAACAACAATCAGTATGCTCCTATGGCCGGGCTGATGCTGCTACGCGAGCGCATCGCAGCAAAAGTAGATGCACTGTATAAAGCACCTGTAGATCCAGATAGCGAGATCACTATCACGGCGGGCGGCACTCAGGCGCTCTTCACCGCTATCACCGCCTTGGTCAGCGAAAATGATGAGGTCATCCTCTTCTCACCTGCATACGATAGCTATGCTCCGGCGGTGGCCCTGGCTGGTGGCAAGGCGATATACTATACCATGGAGGCACCCGACTTCGCTATCAACTGGCAGCAGGTGAAAAAGCTGATCACCACACGCACGCGCATGATAGTGATTAATACTCCGCACAATCCCTCTGCTACGGTGCTGAGTGAAAAGGATATGAAGGAGCTGGAGAAACTGACAAAGGGTACAGACATCATTATTCTGAGTGATGAGGTGTATGAGCATATCGTTTTTGACGGCAAGGCGCATCAAAGCGTATTGCGCTATCCGGGACTCGCTGAACGGAGTATAGTGGTCGGCTCCTTTGGTAAAACATACCATGCCACCGGCTGGAAGGTGGGTTACTGTATAGCCCCGAGAGAACTGACAGCAGAGTTTAGAAAAGTGCATCAATTCAATGTTTTCTCTGTGAATACGCCTATGCAGCATGCCTACGCAGAGATATTGCAGCATCAGGATCTTTATGAAAGCCTGTCTGCCTTCTATCAGGAGAAGAGAGACTTTTTCCGTAGTGCAATGAAGGGTTCCAGGTTTGAACTGCTCAATACTCAAGGAACATATTTTCAGCTAGCCTCTTATAGTAGGATAACGGATGAAAAGGATACAGAAGTGGTCAAATGGCTCACTAAAGAATTTAAAGTAGCAGCCATACCGGTCTCTGTGTTTTATCACAAGACGCTGGACCCAAAAGTGATCCGTTTCTGCTTTGCAAAGGAAAATGAGACGCTGGAAAGAGCGGCGGAGCAACTCAGCAAGATCAGGTAGGGGCAAGCAAAAAGGGGATAGTGCGACCCATCCCCCTTTGTATTAACAAAACCCAAATCAATTTTTAGAATAGCCCCTCTACACTGAGGTAGCGCTCGCCCGTATCATAAGAGAAGGTGAGCACACGTGCGCCTTTTTCTGCTTCCTGTAGTTTCTTAGCCACAGCAGCCAAAGACGCACCTGATGAGATACCTATGAAAAGGCCTTCTTCGCGCGCAGCCCGCTGGGCATATTCAAATGCTTCTTCCTTGGTCACCTGTATCGTGCCATCCAGCAATGCGGTGTTTAGATTCTTTGGTATGAAACCCGCGCCTATACCCTGTATAGGATGCGGGCCGGGTGCGCCACCGCTGATCACGGGAGAAGCCGTCGGCTCTACAGCGAATACTTTGAGGTTTGGAAACTTAGCCTTGAGGACCTCGGCTACGCCGGTGATATGTCCACCTGTGCCTACGCCGGTGATCAGATAGTCCAGCCCGTCAGGAAAGTCAGCCAGTATCTCCTGTGCTGTAGTGTTCTTGTGCACTTCTACATTTGCCGGGTTCTCAAATTGCTGCGGTATCCATGAGTTAGGTGTGGCTGCCGCTATTTCATTGGCTCGCTCTATCGCGCCCTTCATTCCTTTTTCGCGAGGGGTCAGCTCCAGCTGTGCACCGTATACAGCCAGTAGCCTGCGCCTTTCCAGGCTCATGCTCTCAGGCATCACTATGATCAGCTTATAGCCTTTGACTGCGGCAGCTATGGCCAGACCTACACCAGTATTACCAGAGGTGGGCTCTATGATGATCGTATCTGCTTTGAGTAGTCCCTTCTTCTCTGCGTCTTCTATCATAGCCAGACCGATGCGGTCCTTGATCGAGCCACCCGGATTGGCGCGCTCGAGCTTGGTGTAGACCTCATGGTCGTTGCCATAGAGCTTGTTGATACGCACATGCGGTGTGCCGCCGATGGTTTCGAGTATGTTTTGTGCCTTCATGTTTTATTTTGTTTGAATATTTACTAATAGGTCAGATCACAAATTCTATGACATTTTTCATCTCAGAGCGGTCACGGATTTTGACCTCGCTTTTCTGATAAACGACAGACAGAGGCGGTACACTCTCTGTGAGCCAGACATTGCCCCCTATCACAGAGTCATGGCCGATCACGGTTTTCCCGCCAAGAATGGTGCTCCCCGAGTAGATGATCACATTGTCCTGTATGATAGGATGGCGCTGGCCTTGCACACCGCCCTTCTCTACAGTGAGCGCCCCGAGCGTGACGCCTTGGTATATCTTGACATTGTCGCCTATCACAGCGGTTTCGCCTATCACGACACCTGTACCGTGGTCTATGAAGAACGACTCGCCGATCTGGGCTCCGGGATGAATGTCAATGCCGGTTTTGCTGTGCGCATACTCTGTGAGGATACGCGGCAGTATCGCTACCCCCTCGCTATAGAGGATATGCGCCAGCCGCTGTACAGCTATGGCATAAAAGCCTGGATATGCTATTACGATCTCCTCCAGAGAGTTGGCTGCGGGATCAAAGGTGAGGATAGCCTCTGCATCTTTGATCAGGACATCAAAAACAACTGGTAGCTTGTCAAAAAATATCGAGGCGATAGCCGGGTCGGCATTACTTGCCTCTATGAGCGCTTCCAGCTTTGCCCGGAGCTGTGGCTGCCGCTGAGCCAGCAGGTCTACCGTGAGCTCGCCTCCCCACCGTACCGGGAATAGAAAGTTTACGATCTCATCTGCAAAGCTATGTGCATGGATCATCTGGGCATAGCCGTTGGGGAAGCGGCGTTGGAATGAACGTATTTTCTCTAAAAGCATAAAAGCCTGTTTTGGTCAAATAAAAAGCCCTTCAGTGTGGACTGAAGGGCTTTGATATTGTTTAATAAATTGAATGCTATCAATAATGAACATATCCCTCCAGCTCCGCCAGTGCAGTACAACAACAGATCCACGCATGGATTTGGATAAGCATCATATAACGAATATAACAAGAGGCAAACAAAAAGTCAAGTCTCTGCCCAAATATGTTTCAGACATATTTTTTATTTACATAAATCATCAACTTACGGATTTGGCGCATAGATCATAGTAAAGTATTCCTCGCCAAAAAGTCGCAGGAAGCGCATCCTTACGTGGTCTTCTACCGTCTGGGTACACTCTACCAGTCGGCTCACTGAGTTGACATATATATTGATGACGGTGTTTTTGACGGTGGCAGAGCCATCGCATAGTAGCTCGTAGGCGGTCTCAAAACACGCCATCGCCTCATCTACGTCGTGGTCTTGTATGGCCTCTCGTGTATAGTCTGCAAAGCAGGCTATGGCCCTGCACAGGCTGGAGTCATCTTTCAGCATAGAGAGGTCTATGGCCATTCTCGGGATCTCAGAGGTGATCACTTCGCGTACCTGGGAGTCATTTATCATAATCCTGATTTTTGAGATGGTAAAATCAAACATGGTGCCGTTTCCGGTACATAAACGCTAAAGGACTTCAAAACAGTGCCTTGTTTACCGCGCAAAATGATTATTTGGCAGAAAAGGCCTGGCACCCGCATCAGTGCTTGGTTTGAGTGTGTTTTATGCTAAAAAACTGATTGTCAATAACATTTATTAAGCTAAAATTTTAACAAATGCAGTGTTTAACAATGCGTTTGGTACAGGTTTGGGAATCACCATGCTATAATCATCCAAACAATGAAAAAGCTTATTTCGATAGTATCCATCGCGGTGTCTGCTTTGACATCTGCATACGCTCAGAGCGACGAAGTATATTATAGCAACAACAATGATGCGTATGCATATAGCAGCTACAACAATGACTACAACAATGACTACAACAATGATCCATATGGTCAGTCATATCAGGATTATGACCAGAACTATCAGACATTCTATGATGAAATGGCACCTTATGGTCGCTGGATCTATGATGGTCGCTATGGCCGCGTATGGCTCCCTGCTGTGGCCGCAGGGTTCTCGCCGTACCTGACCAATGGCCACTGGGTATACACCGACTATGGCTGGACCTGGGTGTCTGACTATAGCTGGGGTTGGGCGGCCTTCCACTATGGCCGCTGGTACCAGGATGACCGGTACGGCTGGATGTGGGTACCCGGCAGTGAGTGGGCTCCGGCATGGGTCATGTGGGGTAGCTATAGCAATAACTACTGCTGGGCACCTATCGCACCGGGATATGGTTTCAACTCATATTCTTACTACAGGCCTGCTGCCCGTTATTGGAACTTTGTAGGATGTGATCATATCAATCAGCCATATGTGTCAAACTACGTGGTGAACCATAATGTCAATGTCACAAACGTGACAGTGAATAATATCACGGTGATCAACAACTATAATACCTACAACAACGGTCGCTACTCTGCAGGTCCGCGGGTGAACGATGTAGAACGTGCTATTGGTCACCGGATAGCATCAGTGAGCATATCTGCCTCTGCAAGGCCAGGAATATCGCGCGTAGATGGCAATCAGATACAAATGTACAGACCTACCATTAGCAGGCAGGCTACATCAAGCAATATCCAACGCGAGCATATGGACATAAACAGGAATAATATGCAACGTGCGGACAATAACACACTGCAGAGAGGCGCTATGAATCAAATGCAGCGCAGTGATATGAGGACTAATGTGCAGCCAGAGCGCCCTCAGATGAATACATCTCAGAGGGTTGACATGCAAAGGCCTGCTCAAAGCAACATGGAGCAAAGAGGCGGCTTCAGCCAGATGCAGCGCAACGAAGTAAGGACTGCTACGCAACCTGAAAGGATCCCAATGAATCAGCCTCAAAGGAATGAAGTACAAAGGCCTATACAAAGCTATTCTTCATTCTCTCAGCCGGCTCGCCAGAACTTTGAGCAACGTCCCGCTATGCAGGTGTCCAGAGAGAGCGCAATGCCTCAGCGTTCAATTTCTCAGCCCGAGAGGCAATCTTTCTCTCAGCCCGCACAGAGGCAGCAGGAGCGTAGCTTCACTCAGGTAGAGCGCCCCACACAGCAGATGTCACGTCAGGCACCAGAGATGTCCAGAGCTTCATTCAGCCAGGCCGGTAGTGGCAGGATGAGCAGAAGATAAGCATCCACTTATAGTTTTTATAAAGCAAAAGGCGACCCGTAAGTCGCCTTTTGTATTTTCTGTTGTTGCAGTTTTAGTGATGAGAGTGGTCACCGTGAGCGTGTATGTGTCCATGCTCGATCTCGGTCTTATGAGCTTCACGTACGTCCTTCAGCTCACCAGAGAAGTACAGGGTCTTGCCTGCAAACGGGTGATTGAGGTCTATGGTCACATCCTCATCGCCGATATCTGTGATACGGCCCTGGAATGGATTGCCATACTGGTCTTGCAGCGGTATCAGGTTGCCTACTTCTATCAGGTGTGAGGCATCCTCGCCCTCAAACTGGAAATCACCTTTATTCATCTTAATCACTGCCTCTGGATCAAACTCACCATAGCCCTCCTCAGGAGTGAGTACAAAGCTAAATTGATTGCCCGGGATCAGGCCCTCGAGGTTTTGCTCAAATTTGTCCAGCACATTGCCATAGCCAAAGAGAAACTGGAAAGGCGAATCAGCAGTAGCCTCATCCATGATCTGTCCATTAGGTTCATTGCGCAGCTGATAGGTCAGCGATACAACGGTATTTTTTGTTGCTTTCATTATAAAATCTAAAGTGAAGAAAATAGCGGAAGTGAAACAAAGAGATTAGTCAGCGCCTCATTTCTAGCGGGTACAAAAGTACGAATATTTATCCAATGCCGTGGCGGCTCAATGTTAAGCTTGTGACTTACTGATTACTTTTGTATCAGGGCAGGTCATTTACCTCGTCGAAATTAAAGTATGGATTGTCAAACTTGAGATCTTTGTAGTACACAAGTGACCATTTGCCATCATTGTATTCCAGAGCTGTCATGTTTTCTACCCAGTCGCCGGAGTTCATATAGATCACAGTGCCGTTATCGGTGGCTATCTCCTTGATGACGGGCAAGTGGATGTGACCATTCAGCACATAGTCATAGCCCTCGTCTATTGCGATCTCTGCCGCCGCCATTTCGTAGTTGTTGATCTGTTTGATCCCTCGCTTGGTCGCGTCTTTGATGGCCTTGGTAAAGTTGATATTGTCTGCCCCCCATAGGGCGCGCAGCACATTGACAAACTTATTGATCAGGATCAGGAGTTCGTAGCCCGTATTACCCAGCTTGGCTAGCCAGCGGGATCCGCGCATGGTCACATCAAAGATATCTCCGTGAAAGATCCAGTGCCGCTTGCCATCCAGGTCGAGTATCAGTTTGTCCTCCAGCTCCAGGTTACCCAGCTGCATACCACTATAGCGGCGCAGAAGCTCATCATGATTGCCCGTCAGGTAGTAGACCTGCACCCCAGAGCTGATAAACTTGAAAACGCGCTGTAAAACCTTCGAGTGAGACTTGGGAAAGTAATAGGAGCGAAACTGCCAGATGTCTATGAAGTCCCCATTGATCACGAGAATCTCCGGCTCTATGGATTTGAGATAGCGGTTCAGTTCTTTGGCCTTGCAGCCGAGAAAACCCAGATGCACATCAGAGATCACACAGACTTTGACCGGGCGCTTGCTCATATTCTCAAAGATATACGAGATACGGCAAGAAACAAACCCGACAGCAACAAGCTAAAGTAACCACCATCATTTTTCGTAAATTGGCTTAACTCCTTATTTTCACCCCACAAATAATAATCAATACTATGGGTCGCGCGTTTGAATACCGTAAAGAGAAAAAATTTAAGAGATGGGGTGCTATGGCCAAGGCTTTCACCCGCATAGGCAAGGAAATAGCGATATCTGTCAAACTCGGTGGGCCTAACCCAGAGTCCAATGCCCGCCTGCGCCAAGCCATCATCAATGCCAAGGGTGCAAATATGCCCAAGACCAACGTAGAGGCGGCGATCAAGAAGGCATCATCTAAAGATACCACCAACTATGAAGAAGTAACCTACGAAGGTTACGGCCCGCATGGTGTGGCGATAGTAGTAGACACTCAGACTGATAATACCACCCGTACAGTAGCCAACCTCCGTACTATCTTCAATAAGCTGAATGGTGCCATGGGTACGCAGGGCTCTGTAGAATATATGTTTCAGAAGAAAGCTGTTTTCAAATTCCCTAAAGGAAATCACAACATAGAGGAATTGGAGTTTGAGCTGATAGACCACGGCCTGTCTGAGCTGCAGTCTGATGAAGAGACAATCATCGCCTATGCTGATTTTGTAGACTTCGGCAAGCTGGCCAAGGCGCTGGAAGAAAAAGGCATCGAGGTCACTGAAAGTACTTACGATAAGATCCCAGACTTCTACAAAGAGGGCCTGACCGATGAGCAAGCCGAAGAGGTGATCAAGCTGATAGACAGGCTGGAGGAAGATGATGACGTGAGTCTCGTCTTTCACAATATGAAGTAATGAGTGGCCCGAACCTTGCTCTGCCATCTACTGTTTGATACATATTAATCTCCCATGACACTAGAAACACTAAATATCATCACGCTGGCATGGATCGGCGTGGGTATTGTTTCATTCCCTTTTCTACTCAAAGTCACCGCGCCATATGGGCGACATGCTACTGAGAAGTGGGGACCAATGATCAGCAACCGGCTAGGCTGGATACTACAGGAAGCGCCATCTATGATCTTCTTGTCCATCTTCTTTTTTATAGGAGACCTGCCGAAGTCGCATGTGAGCTATTTTCTCTGGGGGCTATGGGTGGCACACTATATATACAGGAGCCTTATCTTCCCTTTTCGCACGAAGACGACAGGTAAGAAGATTCCTGTGCTAATCGTCTGCTCGGCCATCGGCTTCAATTTTATGAACGGCTTTACCAATGGTTCGTATCTCGGCAGCTTCGGTGGCAACTATAACGACAGCTATTTTACATCTGCTCAGTTCATAGTCGGAATGATCGTATTTGCCACAGGCGTCTTTATCAATCATCAGTCTGACAATATCCTGCTCGCACTGCGCAAACCGGGAGAGACAGGCTACAAGATCCCAACGGGAGGGCTATTCAAATATATCTCAGCACCTAACCTCTTTGGTGAAATGATCGAGTGGACTGGCTATGCCATCCTGGTATGGAGCCTGCCGGCGCTGGGATTTGCAGTATGGACCGTCGTAAACCTCACACCACGCGCGCTGGACCACCATAAATGGTATCAGGAGAAGTTCACTGACTACCCTAAAGAAAGAAAGGCTTTGATCCCTTTTATTCTATAAGCAACTATTTGTCTACGGATACCTTGATCATGGACTGATGATCACCTGAGGCTACACGCATCAGGTACATGCCAGCACTGTTTTTACGCAGGTCTATTGTAGTAATATTCTTTCCCACCACGGCATTCCAATCCGTATTGTAAACCATTCTACCGGAGACATCATAGACTTCTACTATCAGCGCTGCTGCACGATCGGCCTGATAGCTGAGGGTAAACTGGCCATTGTTTGGATTGGGATAGAGTGACACTGCGAGTGTATTGCCGGGCACCTCACCCACACCGGTAGACAGCGCAGCGGCTATCACTGCACCATAGGCATTGATCTTGCCGTGGCCCCAGGTATTGAGACCTGAGGCAGGCAGCGCGCCGGTGAATGTATCCAGTATAGCTGTCTGTGTGAGTATACGCTTGATCTGGTCTGGGTAGAGGCCAGGATTGGCCTCGAGCATCAGCGCTATGATGCCCGATGTACATGGCGTAGCCATAGACGTCCCTGAGAACTGAGCCCAATAATATTGCCTGTTTTGACTAAGGTCGAGCCATGAGCTTACCACATCTATATAGTCCACTCCTCCCGGTCGTACATCTGCACAAAAAGAATTGACAGAAGAAACAACGCAGAGGCCCGGCGCCGTGATATCCGGCACAATGCGACCATCTGTAGTGGGGCCATGACTGGAGAATGGTACCAGTGCACCAAGTGTGGTATAGCCGAGGAAATTATAGCTGTGATGACTAATGCTGGTATACTCTACTTTGGCAGAGTAGGCACCCGCAGAGATAGCAGACCGCGTAGAAACAATGTCACTGGTCACATAGTTAGTGTCGCCCTGTACAGCCCAGGTATATCCATAGCTGGAGAACGGCCCGCCATATCCTTCGCCATTGGTCACATAGCCATCCCAGAAATCTACTCTGCCATCTGTAGATCTGATGGATAGCAAGACACTATCTGTCGTGGCGCGGTTGTAGAGTGTCAGATAGATACGCGGCTTGCCATTAAATTCGGAAGTGGATGCCACTATCTGTACATGGAGGCTATCGTGATTAGTACCCGGCAGGCTGAAGGAGTGGAGATTATTATCAAGACACACATATCCGGTGCTGGCTATCTCTGTGCCATGGTGCAGGCTCACCTGCAGGCAGAATGTTTTACCAGGGTCCCCCCAGAAATCCAGCCATAGCTTTTTGACATTCAGGTAAGGATCGAAGGTTGCAAATGTTTTTACTACTGTATCAGTGGCGCTAAAAGTCTTCTGGAGGTGGATGGCAGATTCGCCTTCGTTACCTGCTGCTACCACAAAGATCTTGCCTGCACCTGTCAAAGCGTCGCAGCCCTCGCTGAAAAGCGAGGTGCCGTCACGTGGCCCTACCGGAGTACCCCAGCTCAAGTTTACTACAGCCGGTTTGCCTACCGAGGCTGCATATGTGAACACATAATTGATGCCATCGAGAAAATCTGACATCCCGGTCCCCTGCCACTGGTTTGAGTCCGGCATGATACCCACCAGTACCAGCTCGCTCTCAAAAGCCATACCCCTGTACAGTGCACTGCTCGTATCTGTACTACCAAAGCCGCTACCCGCAGCAATGCCCATCACATGTGTACCGTGTGTTGCACCGGGATTGTCAGTCTGCTGACTCTGTATCGTAAAGCTATCAGTCATCTCATTACCATAGTTGAATCCGGATGGCGGGATACCAGGTGTCTTCATCTCCCACACGCGGGAAATACGGTAGTTTGTGCCGGATGTATCATAAACGGTAGGATGTGTATAATCAAAACCAACGTCCACTATTCCTACTACTACCCCCTTTCCTGTATAGGGATGAGACAGACCGATTCCCGCATGTACAGAGTCTACACGTGTAGTACGGCGGGCAGAGTCCAGCGCCATGCAGACAGGCTCATCGAGCTGGATGTAGTCTATGCCTGGGAGCTGTGTGAATGCCTCCACATTCGCTAGTGGCACCTGAGCGGTCCAGATCCGGCCGGCTCTGGTACCTACGTGCACACCCAGCGCCTCGAGATCAGCCTCAGAGATAGTAGGGGTCACTCTGATCAGGGCGCTGATGCAAATGCCCTGCGTCGTCCTCTTGTACACATAGTCTTGCTGAATCGCAGATTTGCTATCTCCTCTGCGGATAGCGTCTAGATATATCTGTGTGCGTGGAGACAGTTTGGCGTATGCTTTCCCTGTAGTTTGGGCAGAGGCCAGGATGGTATAGCATACGGCCAGCATTAGTAGGACATTCTTCATGAGCCTGATTGTTTCTTAGCTCGCAAGATATACAATTTTGCACCGCGCTCACACGTCTGAGAGTCGAGTCGTTGCGCATTGCTGGTCATTTCACCATCTTCGCAGTCCCATGCTTCTGTACCCTTCACATACGATCGAGAAACTAGAGTTTGACAAAATACTCGCGCTGGTAGCCCAGTACTGCCGTAGCGAGCCGGCTAAACAAGCTGCGCTGGCACTGGAGCCAATGACAGATGGTGGTGAGGTGCGCAAACAACTCCTGCAGGTGCACGACTATCGCAAGGTGATGTCTACCGGCTCTCATTTCCCTCTGGACTACGTACCAGACCTCACTAAAGAGCTTAAACTGCTTACGATCACAGACGCTGTGCTGGAGCAGGAGGCCTTCACCCGGATCAAACGGACTGCGCTGACCATAGAGGGTATCTTCCGGTTTTTCACCGCCAATGAAAACCTCTACCCTAACCTGCAAGCAATAGCAAGCGGCATCTACTATGAAAAACAGATCGTGCAGCTGATCAATGGTGTCTTTGACGAAAATGCCAATATAAAAGACAATGCTTCGCGCGACCTGATGGACATTCGCAGCCGTCTCGGCAAAAAACGAAATGAATTGAGCCGCGTTTTTGCACAGATCATACAGAAGTATGCGAAGCTCGGCATCCTGACCGACTCCGGCCAGAGCATTCGCAATGGCCGTAAAGTGGTGACCATCGTAGCTGAGAGCAAGCGCCAGATGGGCGGCATCATACATGATGAGTCTGACAGTGGCAAAACCGTCTTCATGGAGCCGCGAGAAACGGTGGAGCTGAATAACGAGATCTTTGAGCTGGAGCGCGCAGAGGACCGGGAGGTCTACCGCATCCTGAAAGAGCTGACCGCACATCTCGCGCTCTATCGGCAGCTACTGGAGAGCTACCAGAGCGTGATCACAAAGTATGACCTCATCCAGGCCAAGGCAAAATTTGCCAATGAGATCAATGCCTCTTATCCGATTGTCTCTGATAAGCCCGTCATACATCTGCGAAAAGCAGTACACCCGCTACTATACCTGCACCTGAGGAAATCGAAGAAGGAGACCATACCGCTCAGCATAAAGCTGGACGACGAAAACCGAATCCTCGTGATCTCCGGACCTAATGCGGGCGGCAAAACTATCACACTAAAGACCATCGGCCTGCTGCAAATGATGCTGCAGAGCGGTCTGCACGTGCCTGTCGACGAGCGCTCTGAGATGGGCATCTTCCAGTCACTCTTCGTAGATATAGGCGACTCACAGAGCATAGAGGATGAGCTATCCACCTACTCCTCGCACCTGCGCTCCATGCGCTTTTTTCTTGAGAATGCAGACAAGCGCACAATATTCCTGATAGATGAGTTTGGTACAGGCTCCGACCCGGCGCTGGGCGGAGCTTTTGCAGAAGCGATACTGGAGGAGCTGGCATTCAAGCGCGCCTATGGTGTAGTGACCACGCACTACCTCAATCTCAAGATCATGGCCAATAAAGTCAAAGGTATCATGAACGGTGCAATGATCTTTAATGAAGAAACGCTGATGCCTACCTATCAGCTCACTACAGGCAAGCCGGGCAGCTCATATACCTTTGCCATAGCAGAGCGTACAGGTCTGCCACGTATGCTGATAGAGCGCGCCAAGGATATGGTAGACCAGCAGCACTATCAGCTCGACCTGCTGCTCAACAAAGTGGAGCAGGAGCATCAGCTGCTACTGGAAAAGGAAAGAGAGCTGAACACCAAAACATCAGAGCTAACAGACCTCAAGAAAAACTACGAAACCCTGTTGGCCAAGGTGCAGCAAACACGGGAACGACAAACCAATCAACAGGTCATACAAAATAACTCCAAGACCACACCATACATCAGAGAGGCAGAACGTCGCCTGCAGAAGTTGCTCCGGGACTGGGAGACACGCAAGGACCTGGAGATAGTGGCAGAGCAAACAAAGAAGATAATAGAAGCAGAGAAGCCTAAAGAAGAAAAGAAGGAAAAGCAGAGGGCAGTCCCTCAGGATAAAAAGAGGGAAACTCCCAAACCCGCACTAAAGACGCACCCGGGAGCAAGAGTCAAGATCTTGTCTTTCAACAAGAATGGTATAATAGAATCTGTGAAAGGAAATAAGGTCACCGTCGTGACGGATGACATCCGCATGACCGTAAATAAAGATGACCTGATCAATATCTAAGTAGTCTTGCTGCCTATCCCATTAGCACGCAGTGAAGTCAGAATAGTGATAAGAAAGGAAAAGTATCTGGTATAGCAGCGGAGATCCGCTCCTGCGGGGTATGAAACCAGTCTTTCAATATCGAAGTGTAAACAGACCGGAAGTCTATCTGGAAATCCAGATTATCCATCGCAGAAACTTTGGAGGGTATTTCAGGGTTGTGTCCTACAAGACCGCCTTTCATCCCGGTGCCGAAAATCATAACGGGTGCCGCTGTGCCATGGTCACTGCCAAAGCTGATATTTGATTTTATGCGCCGGCCAAATTCAGAGTATGTCATGGTAAGCACTCTATCCTGCAGGCCCAATAGTGCGAGGTCATCCTGAAAGGCAGTGATCGCGACAGCCAGCTGTGAGAGCAGGGTAGCATGTATACCCCTTGACGGATCAGAGTGGTCCACCTGGGCGCTGTGTGTATCAAAACCTTTCAGCCGCACAGAATATACCTGTGTAGAAAGACCTCCGGCTATCAGCCGGGCTACCACCTTCAGTTGATCGGCAAGAGGATTTTCATTCTGAGATGGATATAGGCCAGAGCTGTTATGACCGGCACGTGCAGCTATTTTTACAGATTCAATATATCTCCTCGATTGCCGGCCAGTGTGATGCAGAAACGAAAGCTCTCTTTGCTGCCTGGATCTGCCGGCAGCATCATACATCCCTGGCACATAATCATAAAAATGGTCTATATCACTCAGGGCCATGCCAGCATGCATTCCCGCACCTTGCAGCATCTTGGGTAGTGAAGAGCCGATCTGTATAGCAGGCGGATCATCATTTACATATTCCCCTTTATCTACCCAGCGGCCCACCCAGCCTGTAGGAATCGTATCTGCAGAAGAACCAGAATGCCAGATATCAATACTCCTGAAATGTGAGAGGTCCGCCCTATCATATCCGACCCCCTGGATGATCGTCATCTGTTTATTATCGTATAGCGCAGTGAGCGGCCGCAGGGACGGATGCAAACCAGTCAGTGCGGAATCACTCAATCGGGCCACCTTTGCCTCCGGTATCAGTATGTTCTTGCGCGCAGACAGCAGGTTCTTGTATTGATCCAGAGGTATCACTGTATTGAGGCCATCATTACCTCCATCCAGCTGTATGAGTACGAGAACTTTTTGTTTTCCTTTTGCTGACTGGCGCCTGGTATGTAGTGACCGGCCTATCATACCACTCAGCATGAGCGATGATACCACCGAAACGGGCAAAGCATTGCTTAAAAAGAATCTCCTATTCATGCGTCTTATGCCATCAGGCATTCATCTCTCTGCAATAGATATTTATAATAGTTTCTGAGCCTGTCGGTAGCCAGTTTGCTCTTTGCCGTATCCTGGGGATCAGCTGCATACTCGCTCCAGACTTGCTGCCAGTCTGTACCACCCTCTGACAGCAGACTGGTCATTTTATCTATGATATCTGCACTAAATGGAACCGGTGTCAAAAATGCAGTACTATCGCGGACCAGTGTATCAGGGTCAGACGGATCTGACAGAGCGGCTGTGAATCCAAGTACAGCCAGCCTGATACCGGTATCCATGCCTGAGCAGATGATGCCGGATGGTGACAATAAAGCATCGATGGTCTCCATACGCGCTGTTAGTGTATTGGAGTTGATCCAGAGTTGATATCCGGCTGATAGATAGTATGCCGGCCAGCCGGCCACATTGGGTGGTGCCCCGGGGCACATGGACATATCATCCAACCTGGCAGCCAATGAACCCCACGCACTATATTGCTTACCGATATCCCCAGAAAAATCATTTAGACCGAATGATCTGGACAGGCCAATGAGGTGGTCGATGGGATTTTTGATCTGGCAGCCTATATTCTCTTCTGCATAGAAATGTTTGCTACCCAAAAGGAGGCGCAAAGCAGGTACGATATCAAAATCATTGGCGACCAACGTATCTGCCAATGGGGCGATCACATTCGCCTCTGCCTCGGGGCTGATCTCATAATAGACAAACCACCTGTACAAACGGCGACTAAGATGCAGAGCGGTGTCACGTACTGACAATATCATATCCAGCAGCTCAGACAGTTCTTCACTTCCTGCCTCTCCGCTTCTTCCCTTTATCACTTTTCCTCCATAAAAATCTGAGAAGACCTTATCGGCTGTATCATGGATGACAGCATGGAATTTGGTATCTCCGTGATGGTCTGTAGCCCATCCTGTCAATACCCTGGAGGCCGCCATCACATCAGCCTGAGAGTATCCAGTGCCTGCGTCCCTGCCTACTGTGAAAAGCTCTTGCAACTCGCGCCCGAGATTTTCATTGGGGTCTTCGGCTGTACTCTGGTCATTGCTCAGATACCGTAGCATGCCCGGAGAGGTCACTACGTCAAAAAGCATTTTTTTGAAATTACCGAGGGCATGGAGACGGAGAGGAGCGGCATACTTATAACTTTTGCAGGCATCAAAAATGAAGAAAAACTCAGCCGACACCTGGTTGTGCCAGAATAAAGTCATCTTTTCCGTGAGTGACCTGTCATGCTGCAGCAGACGACCTACCCACCAGGCTGTGATAGAGTCGCGTCGTTTCTGATTGATCTCAGCCTCCTTTTTGCTCAATACGCCCATATCAGTAAAGCGGCTATGCACCCAGGTCTCACCCCAGGCTGCGTCCGGATCTACCAGATCACTATTGCTATATGTATTGACAGGAGGTGTATAATCCGGAGATGGTGTGAGAAGTGTATCAAGGCATTTGTCGAGCGGCAGGTTTTCAAAAAACCTATAATCCGCCTGAGTAAACCCGAAAAGAGTCCTCCGTAGTAAATGCTTTAGCTGTGCGCCACCCCAGGGGCCATCGTATGGAGCTAATCCGTTATGGAGCATACTGCCACCACCGCTAGCCATAGTGGCAGATTGCCGATGAATGGCATCCGTCTCAGGAGCATTCGCCTGACGTCCTGAGATGATCTCAAGAAAATCCGATCGGGAAATATTCCGCATTAATCAAAGCTACTAAAACGGAGCCAATACATAACCGGCAAAAATGTGGCTAGAGGACTACGGGATGATCGCTCCTACCTGAAGATACTGTAGTCCGCCCACACCTTTCTGTAGTAATCCGATGGGTCAGACACCAGCTCTGATTTTTTGTCAAAGATCATGGTATAGCGATGCGTGGGATCATACTTCACCCAGCCTCCCGGTGCTGCTCCGGCAGGATTGCCATAGCGGGCAAAGTTCAGCCAGCTCTGCTGCATCTGCGCTGATATGCGGTGAAGTGTTTTTTTATTGGCCCCAAGGGTAAAGAATTTGCCAAGCCCATGATCCATATTGCCAAATACAAATGGCATCTCTAAACCGTGGCAAGATCTCAGGCCAGTCATACGTAGCAGTGGCGATGACCACTGGAAGCGGTACATATACGTAGAGGCAAACTTATTCTGCTGCTCTGTAAAGCGGATGCATGGCATCACAAATACTCCATCTGTGGTCATATCCATCACGCCGCTACGGTGTGGGTACCTCTTATATGCCTTTACTATTTTTTGTCTGGCTTCTACCTCTACATTGGCTAGGTAGGGTGCCAGTTCATGGGCATTGCGGGGTGTCACGCCTATCTTTTTCAGAGAGAGAAAGGTCGCCTCGTCCTTATTGGTGCCTATCATCAGGTCTATGCCTGCAGCCTGTCCGGCAGTGATAGCAGTCATGAGATCGTGCGGCAGGAAGGTGCCATCTATAGTCGGCGCCAGTACTTTGACGGTGGTGGTTTCTTTCATCAGCTGCTCAAAGAGGCGGTCCATGCCGGCCACAAGCGTATCTGATGGCAGCGTCTTGAGTTTGTCAAGATCATTTGGCCCAAGGCCGACCAGCTTCATATAGCGGAGTGTGATCTCCGTAGCAGTCTTAGGTGTCCACATAGACTCGGGCACACCGCTCTCTACGATGGCTCTTTTGAAAAGTCCTTTAGCCGCAGGCGCCGTCATGAGCGTCATCACGCTGATGGCGCCGGCAGACTCACCAAATAGTGTGACCTGATCGGGATCACCACCAAAGGCGGCTATATTATCCTTTACCCACTTTAGCGCAGCTACCTGATCGCGGATGCCGAGATTATTGTCAAAGCCTTCTTTTGCCCCTTTGATGTCATCGAAATAGAGGAAGCCCAATGCTCCGAGACGATAGTTGATGGATACCACTACCACATCACCATTCTGAGCGAGATGGGTGCCATCATAGAGGCTACCGGAGCCGGAGCCCACCAGAAAACCACCTCCATGTATCCACACCATTACGGGTCGCTTTTTATTATCAGCAGCCGGCGACCATACATTCAGGTAGAGGCAATCTTCACCTTGCTCTTTGGCGCTTGCGGTGCGGTGCGTCTGAGGACATGCAAGCCCAAACTTGCTGGCATCCTTTACTCCTTCCCACTTTTGTGGCGGCTGTGGCGCACGAAAGCGCAGGTCGCCTACTGGTGGCTGGGCATAAGATATGCCCTTCCAGACGGATATGCCACCTTCATTGATACCACGCAGAGTGCCACAGACGGTCTGTGCCAGCGGCTTCTCTAAAGGAGCCCTGTTATCCGCCGCCATCAGTAGTGAACTGACCAGCAGAGACAGTAACATGATCAAAGTGCGCGTGGTATGGTATGGTTTCATATTGCTATAGTAACAACAAAAATACCATGCAGTTCTAATACCACGCCTCTATTTCTGACGAAGTCGCGGATTCTATCTGTCTACCGTCGCTAAAACTTGTTAAACGAAGTACTTCTTGTACCAGTACTGGAATACGATGAGGTCCCAAATGCGGGCATGTACCTCGCCGGGATCAGAGGAGAAAAGCTGGCGCTTGAGCTGCCGTATCTCAGAAACATCAAATATGCCCTGCTGCTCTATGAAACTATCGCTGAGCAGATCGTCCTCTATCAGTGACTTAAGCCCGGTACGGAACCACTTCAGCAGCGGCACCTCAAAGCCACGCTTAGGTCGCGTGTAAAGCTCATCAGGCAGGACATCACGGAAAGCGTCCTTGAGGATCTTCTTAGTGTGGCCTTCAGCTATTTTGAATTTAGTCGGGATGGTAAATGCATAATTCACCACCGTATAATCAAGTATCGGCACTCGCACCTCCAGGCTATTGGCCATGCTCATGAGATCTACCTTTGTCAGCATGTCGTTTGGCAGTACCATCTGTGTATCGGCCATCAGCACATCATTGATCGAGTCCTTGCCGTTCACGTATTGCAGGACCACTTCTTTGCGCTTGTCTATTTCTGCAGTGCTGATGCTGTGGTTTGCTTTAATGAGCCGCTGTGCATCGCCCTGGTCTACAAAAGCGCACCAACGCCAGTACCGTTCCTGCGGCGAAAGCTGCAAGCCCACACCATAGCGCTCTAGCTGGCGGAAGATATTGGTGAATTTAGACTGCCTTGACTTGGGTAGGATTTTCCAGACAGGCAATCCTGTCTTTACCATTGTATTGACCAGGTTGTTTTTCCTCGCCCGCAGCTCGGCATCATGCTTATTATAGCCGGCAAAGAGCTCATCACCACCATCTCCCGAAAGAGAGACCGTCACGTGCTTGCGGGTATGCATACTGAGGATATACACGGCTATAGCAGATGAGTCTGCAAACGGCTCATCTATATAATCGAGAATATCGAAGAGATGCTGGTACATGTCCTCTGTAGTGATACTGAAGACAGTATGATTGGTGCCAAATTTCTTTGCTACCAGGTTGGCATAATACGTCTCATCAAAGAATGGCTCATCCTTAAAACCTATAGAGAAAGTATTGAGGTCTGGTTTGTGTTTGGCTGCAAGCGAAACAACAATAGACGAATCTATACCACCACTCAGGAAGGCTCCTAGCGGCACATCTGACACCAGCCTGCGCTGCACAGAGGCATCCAGCAGTCCACGCAGTTCGCCTTTCGCTTTTTCATAAGAGTCTGGTGTATCTGATATCAAATTGGTGTCATCAAATGGCACCTGATAGTATTGCGCCTTACTTTGATTGCCGGTTCGATCTATGGTCATATACCAGCCTGGCTGCAGGCGGGATATATTTTTCAGGATCGAATTAGCACCCGGTATATAGTTGAGCTGTAGATACAGCGCTAGTGAATCAAAGTCAATTTCCTTTTCAATAGGAAAAGCAAAGATCGCTTTCAGCTCGGAGGCAAAGATGATCGTGCCTCCATCATCATAGACATGGAGTGGCTTGATGCCCATGCGGTCACGCGCTATGAAGATACTCTGCTCTATACTATCATATACTGCAAAGGCAAAGAAGCCATTCAGGTGTTGCAGGCAGTCTTTGCCCATTTTGATATAGAGGTCCAGCAGTACCTCGGTGTCTGACGAGGAGTGAAATTTCTTATCACTCAGAAACTGCTCGCGCAGCTCACGGTAGTTGAATATCTCACCATTAAAGATGATCGTATAGCGACCGGTCTCATCAGTCATCGGCTGTGTAGCGCAGTCCGTCGTATCTATGATAGACAGCCGTGCATGACCAAAACCAACATGCGGCGAAAGGATACGCGACACCTGCGTATCAGGGCCACGCTTAGAGAGCGCTTGCAGTGCCTTGTCCAGATGCGCCTTATGATCCGCCTCTGCCTTTGAAAAATATCCTACGATGCCGCACATGAAACGGAAAATAGTAATTATAGTAAGTAATCAATAGTAAGGGTCAGTATTTAGACTACCAGCGTCTCTCAGCCTTTCAGCAGATGCGGCCGCTCCTTGTGCACCTTGATGATCAGCTCACCAAAGATCGTATTGGCCCAGGCGAACCATTTCCTCGTATAAAGCTTCGGATTATTGGCACTAAAACCCTCGTGCATGAAGCCTGTGCCGGCATGGGTAGCCTTGATCATTTTCAGGCAGGATGCTACCTCTATGTCACTATCACTTGTCAAGGCCCGTGCTATCAGGCTCAGGTGCCAGACATAGCCTTTCGGTGTATGATCGCTACCTACGCCTTCGGCATATTTGCCCTTGACAAAGTACGGATTGCTATCACTGAGCACAAACTGCCGGGTGCGCTGATAGGTCTTATCCTTGTCGCTCACTGCATCAAAGTATGGCAGGCTGAGCAGATTGGGCAGGTTAGGCTCATCTATCACGAGCTGGTGGCCGAGGCCATCTACTTCATAGGCATATATCTCACCGTTTTTGGGGTGTTGATGTCTGTCATATTCTTTCAGGGCTTTGTCCACCTCATCGGCCAGTGCCACACACTCTATGGCCAGATCGGTCTCGTGTATAACCGAGGATATACGTGCCAGCTGCCGCAAAGAAATCACCGCAAAGAAATTGGACGGTATCAGAAAAGCGTACGTAATCGCATCATCTGATGGGCGGAACATAGAGCAGATCAGTCCCACAGGTTTGATAGGCGCGCCATATCCGTCATTCGTGAGCGTGTCTTTATTAGCCAGTATGCCTCGCTGGAAGTGATACGGCCCATGATCCGCCTTGCGCTGTTGCTCTCTGAATGTTTTTACAATAAGCTTCATCGCCGCCACCCACTCTTTATCAAAAACAGATACGTCGTTTGCCATCTCATAGTACCTATGCGCCAGCCTGATCACATAGCACAGGGAATCCACCTCCCACTTGCGCTCGTGCAGTTCCATCTTCATGTCGGTCTTATCGCCATACCATTCGCTTTTCTTACTAGCATCATAGTTGAAGGCATTGGCATAAGGATCTATGAGTACAGACCGCGTATGGCGGTTAATCACGCCTTGCACAAGTTTCTTCAGCGCAGGATCATCATTGACATAAGGCACGTAGGGGTAGATCTGTGCCGAGGAGTCCCGCAGCCACATGGCATCTATATCTCCGGTGATGACAAAGGTGTCTGCCTCGCCGTTTAGCTCACCGTGATGCGTGATAGTAGTATCGAGCGTATTGGGAAAGCAATTCTCAAACAGCCACGCCAGCTCCGGGTCTGATATGTCTGCTTTCACTCGGGCTATCTCAGCCTCTATAGCCGGGCTTACAAACTTCCGCTGCGACACGACAGGCCTGCGGTTCTCATAGCCCGTACCTTTCGCAAAAAGAGAAGCCGGGCTGACTGCTAGTCCCCCGGCTACTAAAGATGTATTGACGATAAATGATTTCCTATCCATAATTCGACATTTGATGACCTTAAATGTATTCCATTTTCAAATCTTCAAATCGCCGAATATTCAAATTATTCTTCCCGTCCGTGGCAGTTCTTAAACTTCTTGCCGCTACCGCATGGACATGGATCGTTGCGGCCGATCTTCTCGCCTACGCGTACCGGTTCCTGCTTGCGCACCGGCTCAGCCTGCTGTGGTTGTCCTTGTGGCATATGGCCCTGGGCATGCTGTGGTGCGTTGAGTGCTGCGTCATTGCGGCTCTCTTTCATCTTGCGAAAGTCGGTATGCTCCTGCTCTGCTGCGCGTACTTGCTGTGGCTCGGCTACCGGTATCATTCCCTTGAAAAGGAAGGATGCGATTTCCTTATTGATATTGCTGATCAGGCTCTTGAAGAGGTTGAAGGATTCTATCTTATAGATCACCAGCGGGTCTTTCTGCTCGTAGCCCGCCGTCTGTACCTCCTGCTTCAGGTCGTCCATCTGGCGCAGGTGGTCTTTCCACGCATCATCTATCAGCGCGAGTGATACACCCTTCTCAAAATAGGTCATCAGGTCTTTGCCCTCGCTCTTTACGATATGCTCCAGCGGCACATAGATATTGATGCCGCGACGGGTATCTGTGAATGGTATCGCCACGCTGCTGATCTGCTCGCCACGCTCCATGTAGAGACCAGTTAGTACCGGCAGTGCATTGGAGAGGATGAAGTGCTTCTTGCGCTCGTAGGCTTCCATCACCTCGTGGAAGAGCTTCTCTGTCAGTGCCTCTGCACGGCCTCCGGCAAACTCGTCTGCAGTGATGGTCGTATCTACAGAGAAGAAGCGGATCACCTCCAGCTTAAAGCTCTCGTAGTCCTTAGACTCCAGATAGGTGCTTACCAGCTCATCTGCGAGGTCGTAGAAAGAGTTTTGTATGTCGAGGGCGAGCCTTTCTCCAAAGAGTGCGTGTTTGCGCTTGCTGTATACTACCTGGCGCTGCTTATTCATCACATCGTCATACTCCAGGAGGCGCTTACGGATGCCAAAGTTGTTTTCTTCTACCTTCTTCTGCGCACGCTCGATAGACTTGGTGATCATGCTGTGCTGTATCACCTCGCCCTCCTCGTAGCCGAAACGATCCATGACCTTAGAGATACGCTCAGAGCCAAAGAGGCGCATCAGCTCATCCTCCAGAGAGACATAGAACTGAGACGAACCCGGATCACCCTGACGGCCTGCACGGCCACGCAGCTGGCGGTCTACACGGCGCGAGTCATGGCGCTCAGAGCCGATGATGGCGAGGCCACCCGCTGCCTTAGACTTATCGTCCAGCTTGATATCCGTACCACGGCCTGCCATATTGGTGGCGATGGTCACACTGCCGGAGTGGCCAGCCTCTGCTACGATCTCTGCCTCGCGCTGGTGCTGCTTGGCATTGAGTACATTGTGCTTGATCTTGCGCATAGTGAGCATACGGCCCAGGAGCTCAGACACCTCCACATTGGTAGTACCTACCAGTACCGGTCGGCCTTCTGAGGTCAGCTTGGTGATCTCATCTATGATCGCATTAAATTTCTCCTTACGTGTCTTGTACACGAGGTCCTCGCGGTCATCACGTGCTATGGGGCGGTTGGTCGGTATGCTGGATACCTCCAGTTTGTAGATATCCCAGAGCTCCTGTGCCTCGGTCTCTGCTGTACCGGTCATACCGCAGAGCTTGTGGTACATACGGAAGTAGTTTTGCAGCGTGATGGTAGCCATGGTCTGCGATGCGGCTTCTACCTTCACATTTTCCTTGGCCTCTATAGCCTGGTGAAGACCGTCAGAGTAGCGGCGGCCCTCCATGATACGGCCGGTATTCTCATCTACGATCTTTACCTTGCCGTCTATCACTACATACTCTACGTCTTTATCAAAGAGCGTGTACGCCTTCAAAAGCTGCGATACGGAGTGGATGCGTTCGCTCTTGATAGCAAAGTCCTGCATCAGGGCGTCCTTCTGCTGGAGCTTCTCCTCAGGTGTCAGGCTGGACTTCTCCAGGTCGGCTATCACGCTGCCCACCTCCGGTATGACAAAGAAGTGAGGATCCTCACCGGCACCGGTGATCAGCTCGATACCCTTATCGGTCAGATCTACGCTGTTGTTCTTTTCATCTATGGTAAAGTACAGCTCCTTGTCTACATTCGGCATGTTGCGCTGCTGCTCACCCAGGTAGTAGTTCTCCGTCTCACGCATGATCTGGGTCACACCCGGCTCACTGAGAAACTTGATGAGAGCTGTATTCTTAGGATAGCCCCTCTGTGCACGGAAGAGTGCGAGGCCGCCTTCACCTTCTTTATGTCCTGTATTGCCTTCCTTGATCAGGCGCTTGGCATCTGTCAGAAAGTTATTGCAGACGCGCTTCTGGGTCTCTACCAGCTTATTGATACGCGGCTTCAGCTCGTAAAACTCGCGCTCGTCAGAGCTGTCTATCTGGCCGGAGATAATGAGTGGTGTACGGGCATCATCTACCAGTACGGAGTCCACCTCATCTACCATCGCAAAGTGATGCTTGCGCTGCACCAGTTCGTCAGGGTTGCGCACCATATTGTCACGCAGGTAGTCGAAGCCAAATTCATTGTTGGTACCGTAAGTGATGTCCGCGCGATACGCATTGATACGGCCATCTGAGTGTGGCTCATATTTGTCTATGCAGTCTACGCGGATGCCGAGGAAGTTGAACAGCGGGCCATTCCACTCGCTGTCACGACGGGCCAGGTAGTCATTCACCGTCACGATGTGTACGCCCTCACCGGCCAGTGCGTTGAGATAGGCAGGCAGGGTAGCCACGAGGGTCTTACCTTCACCTGTCGCCATCTCGGCTATCTTGCCCTGGTGCAGTACGATACCGCCTATGAGCTGTACATCGTAGTGTACCATGTTCCATTTGACCGGTACGCCGGCAGCGAGCCATTCGTTCTTGTAGTAAACTTTATCGCCCTCTATCTCTATCGCCTTATTGGTCACGGCCAGGTCACGGTCCAGCTGGGTAGCTGTGGCCTCTACGCGAGGATTATTGGTAAAGCGGAAAGCAGCCTCCTTGACTACCGCAAAGGCCTGTGGCAGGATCTCTTGCAGCACCTCTTCTATCATCTTGTCGCGGTGCTTCTTCTGCTCGTCTACCTGCTTGAAGATGTTCTCTTTCTCATGCAGGTCCTCCTGCGTATTGGCGCTCTCGACCAGGCCTGCTATCTGTGTGTCTATATCACTGAGGTACTCTGCTATGCGGGCTTTGAATTCTGCTGTCTTGGCGCGTAGCTGGTCATTGGTGAGCGGTTTCAGTTTCTCATACTCTGCGTTGATCTCATCTACGAGGGGCTGGAGGGCCTTGCGCTCGCGGTCATTCTTATTGCCAAAGATGGACCCGAAGAGTTTCTCTAAAAAGTTTGCCATGTATATGGGTATAAAATGTTATTTCCAAAAAGGTGCGCTAAGATAGGATTTTGCCCTCAAACGCCTAAAGACGGCCTGAGTGTAGCGGACCCTGTGACTTTCGCAATCGGTTTAGACGGCTGAGACATCAAAAACCTGTCCCACCCATGCCAATCGGAAAGAATGGCAGAGAAATAATCCCGCTGATGCGGCAAACTGACAAGATGGGGTGATTTCGGATGTGCGATTTCGGATTTCGGCAAAGTAGTGTTTGCAGCTCAAAGGGCTACGGTAAAGGGATGTGCACTTGCCCTGTTTCCATAGGTTCTTTCATGCATCCTCCTGTCACCGCCGTGTCATAATCCGGTGAACCGCCCGAATTTTCCGACATTTCTCGTCAAAATACCCAAAAAGGTGTATTGTTTTTCCTTCCTCGGCGTTCTAAGTTTATAGTACCTAAAAATAGAACCACTATGGCCACCATCATCGAACCATACTTCTACTGATCTGCCGCCTGCCGGCCCATGCGCGCGCTGCGCCACCACCGCCCGCTGCAGCTCCGCAGCAGGCCTGCAAAAAATCACCGCACTCTGACATGTGCAAGCGTAGGAATCTTGTATTAGAGAGTCCCCGAGTACAAGATGTCTTCGTTTCACTACGACATGACAGTCACAGAAAACATCAATACCCCAGATTAGGCCCCAGCCACCTTTCCATCTCCGCTACAGAGAGGCCCTTGAGGCGCGCGAGGTTTTCTACCTGGTCCTTGGCTATCTTGCCCACGCCGAAGTATTTTGCTTCTGCATTGGCAAAGTACCAGCCGCTCACGGAGGCGGTAGGCAGCATGGCGTAGGAGGAGGTGAGGGTGATGCCTGTATTCTTCTCTACATCCAGCAGCTGCCAGATGGTCGGCTTCTCGGTGTGGTCGGGGCAGGCAGGGTAGCCGGGTGCGGGGCGTATGCCCTGGTACTGCTCGTTTATCAGCGCATCGTTGGTCAGCTTTTCGTCCTGCGCGTAGCCCCAGTATTCTTTGCGCACACGCTCATGCAGCCTTTCGGCAAAGGCCTCTGCCAGACGGTCTGCCAGCGCCTTGAGCATGATGGCCGAGTAGTCGTCATGATTGGCCTCAAACTCCTTCACCTTGGCCTCTATATTGCCACCCGCCGTCACGGCAAAGGCGCCGATATAGTCTTCGCGGCCTGAGTCCTCCGGCGCGATGAAGTCTGCCAGGGAGATATTCTTTTGCGTGCCTTCCTTCTTTGTCTGCTGGCGCATCTGGTGAAAGGCCACCTCGCCACCGGCACTGTCATCAGCAGCCTGGGCCCTATCCCTGTCAGCAGCATGTACGATGATGCTTTCGTCTCTCGTATTGGCCGGGAAGATGCCTATCACACCCGTAGCGGTGATCCATTTTTCGGCTATCACTTTTTGCAGCATCTCCTGTGCATCGGCGTAGAGTTTTTTGGCTTCTGCGCCATACTTGTCACTCTCCAGTACACGCGGGTAGGTACCAGAGATACCCCACGAGCTGAAGAACGGCGACCAGTCTATATACGCCGCCAGCTCCGCTATCGGATAGTCTTCAAATACTTTCACACCGGTGAAGTTTGGCTTCTTTATCTCCGCCTTGGTCCAGTCTATGGCATACTTGTTTCGCCGCGCCTCTGCGAGTGATACGTACTCCACCTCAGACTGCCGCGAGAGAAACTGCTCACGCATCCTGTCATACTCCTCGCGCAGCTCCTGTGCGGTAGTAGCGCCGGTATCTTTGCTCAGCAGATTGCTGGCTACGGTCACGGCCTTAGATGCATCCAGCACATGCACCACAGGGCCGCTGTAGGCCGGGGCTACCTTCACCGCTGTGTGCAGCTTAGACGTAGTAGCACCGCCCACCATCAGCGGGGTCTTCATACCGAGGCGCTCCATCTCTTTGGCCACGTGCACCATCTCATCCAGGCTCGGCGTGATCAGGCCACTGAGGCCTATGATGTCCGCATTCACCTCTTTGGCTTTCTCCAGTATTTTATCTGCCGGCACCATCACGCCTATGTCTACTATCTCGTAGTTATTGCAGGCCAGTACCACGCCTACTATGTTCTTGCCTATGTCGTGTACGTCACCTTTGACCGTAGCGAGCAGGATGCGTCCTGCGCCGCTTTTATCAGCGTTCTTTTTCTTCTCCTCTGCGAGGAAAGGCTCCAGGTACGCCACCGACTTCTTCATCACCCTCGCAGACTTCACCACCTGCGGCAGAAACATCTTGCCACTGCCAAAGAGATCTCCCACGATATTCATACCGGCCATGAGCGGGCCCTCTATCACATGCAGCGGCCGGCCGTATTTCTGGCGGGCCTCCTCTGTATCAGCCTCTATATGCTCTACTATGCCTTTCACCAGCGCGTGAGACAGGCGCTCCTCCACGGTGCCCTTGCGCCACTCCTCATCTGCTACTTCGGCCTTGTCTTTTTTCTTCACCGTCTCGGCAAAGGCTAACAGTCGTTCGGTAGCGTCATCACGGCGGTCCAGCAGCACATCCTCTACACGCTCCAGCAGGTCCTTAGGTATATCGTCATAGACCTCCAGCATGGCAGGGTTCACGATACCCATATCCATACCCTCGCGGATAGCATGATAGAGGAAAGCCGAGTGCATGGCCTCACGCACCGGGTTATTGCCACGGAAGGAGAAGGACACATTGCTCACACCACCACTCACGTGGGCATGAGGGAGGTTCTCGCGTATCCAGCGTGTAGCACGGAAGAAGTCGAGCGCATTTTGCCTATGCTCCTCCATACCCGTAGCCACGGGGAATATATTTGGATCGAAGATGATATCCTCTGCGGGAAAGCCCACACGGTCCACGAGTATGCGGTATGACCGCTCGCAGATCTCTATACGGCGCTCATAGCTATCTGCCTGACCGACTTCGTCGAAAGCCATCACGATCACCGCAGCGCCGTATGCCTTGACCAGCTCCGCCTGGCGGATAAATTCTTCTTCGCCACCTTTCAGCGAGATAGAGTTTACGATGCCTTTGCCCTGCAGGCACTTGAGGCCCGCTTCTATGATTTCAAACTTAGACGAGTCTACCATCACCGGCACACGGGCTATATCAGGCTCAGAGGCGGTGAGATTGATGAAGCGCTTCATGGCATCTACGCCATCCAGCATACCCTCGTCCATATTGATATCTATCACCTGTGCGCCGCCCTCTACCTGATCGGTAGCGATGCTCAGTGCGTCGTCATATTTATTCTCCTTGATCAGCTTGAGAAACTTGGCAGAGCCGGTCACATTGGTCCGCTCGCCTACGTTCATGAAGTTAGACTCGGGCGTAACGGTCACCGGCTCGAGGCCCGATAGCTGCATAAACTGGATACGCTTCGGTTTCTTTCTCGGCGGGTATTTCGCAGCGATCTCTGCAAAGACCTTCGTATGGTCCGGTGTAGTGCCGCAGCAGCCACCTATGATATTGATGAAACCGGATTTGATAAACTCCTCCACATCACTACCCATCATAGCCGGCGTCTCATCATAGCCACCAAAGGCATTGGGCAGGCCCGCGTTAGGATAGCAGCTCACCCAGGTGTGCGATACATTGGAGAGCGTCTCGACATACGGGCGCATATCCTTTGCACCGAGCGCACAGTTGAGGCCTACAGAGAAAAGGTTCGCATGCTTCACCGATACCCAAAAAGCCTCTGTCGTTTGTCCGCTCAGTGTCCTTCCGCTCTGATCTGTGATCGTACCGGAGACAGAGACAGGCAGGTTGGTGCCTTTTTCTTTCTGCACCTGCTGTATGGCAAAGAGTGCCGCCTTACAGTTCAGCGTATCAAACACGGTCTCTACCAGCAGCCAGTCAGAGCCGCCATCTATCAGGCCGTGCGCCTGCTCCGTATATGCCTCCACCAGCTGGTCAAAAGTGATAGCGCGGTAGCCCGGATTATTGACATCGGGAGAGATAGAGGCGGTCCTATTGGTCGGGCCAAAGGCGCCTGCTACGAAGCGTGGCTTGTCAGGATTTGCTTTGTTGAATTCTTCAGCTACTTCTTTAGCGATCCTGGCCGACTCATAGTTGAGCTGATAGGCCAGGTGCTCCAGGTGGTAGTCTGCCTGTGCGATGGTAGTAGACGAGAAGGTATTGGTCTCCACGATATCTGCGCCTGCGGCGAAATACTGGCGGTGTATCTCCTTGATCACCTCCGGTTTTGTGATAGAGAGCAGGTCATTATTGCCCTTCAGGTCATGCTTGTGGTCTTTCAGTATCTCTCCGCGAAAGTCCTCCTCTGTCAGCTTATAGTGCTGTATCATGGTGCCCATAGCGCCATCTAGTACGAGTATCTTTTCTTCTGCCAGCTGTGCCAGTGTCTTCATCTATCTTAGTATTTAGTAGTCAGCATTTAGTATTAAGACAATGCCTCCGCGCACAGGTATTGAGTGCGTAGTGAGTATTGAGATAATACCAATACAATTGAGCCTTTGATATGATTTTTCGGAAAGAGTGGGAGTCGCATGGAATATGCACCGTTATCTTTCCCCGGCATAGCCAGGGCAGGATTTAGCACCTTCATCTGTCTGCGTAGCCGTTTGGCGTTATTGCAGACATGGGTTGCTAAGACATCAGCGGGCCTGTCCCTCCGTCTTTCTTGATAATCATACTGGTAAAGAGCGGCTGCAAATATAAGTGATATACTGCATTTGGCAAAGATAACCATCAGGCTACTTTTTCAGCTGGAAGACCGAACTGCTGGCAGGTGCCTTGTACTGCACCGTATCCACTATATCTACCCTGCTACCACGCGCATACCGCCTGTGCAACAGGAGGGTAAAGTCCGACCGGCCCTGCTGCTTGCGCAGCTCCTCAGACATGAGCATCGAGATGCTGCTGCCATTGCTATGCATATTTCGCTGAATGCCATTGAGGTTGATTTTCAGGTCTATGGCCCGGTAGTTTCGCTGATAGCCGCCGGATGTATTGTCTGTGTAGAAGAAAGAAGAACCGACATTATTGCGCATCATGCGCTCATTGGCCCTGGTGAGTGTGTTTTTTAAGACGACTCCTTCACGCAGCCTCCAGGTGATGACACGGAAGCCCCTGAAAGATATCCTCGGCTGCCATCTCGGGGGGAGAGGGATATAGGGTGTTACCAATGGTTTGAGCGAAGGTATGATGATAAAAGTTTTGTCCAGAGCGCTCACTTGTACTCCCTTTGGGTCAAGGGCCCGAAGGTGTAGGGTGATGGTAGCCGGAGGTATATTGCTGTCCGGCATGGAGGGATTGATATGCGTAGTGATGGCGAAGGCTGTGTCGTAGACTTGCAGGTCCCCACGGCTCAGGGATACGCGCAGCTTGCAGCCCGCCATCACACCCCCTACTGCAAACCCTGTAGTCACCCCATCTGTGATCATATCCGTATCTGGCAGCAAAAGGAGGGAAGGTCCTCGTCTTACTTTGATCTCTATATCACTGTCCTGGGCAGGGAGCAAAGCAACAGCGTTATCGTTAGGGCGTATTTCACGTAGAGGGGTCTGACTCTAAATATAATAGAAACAACGCCAGTCCCGGCAATCCTGGTATCCTAAAAAAATATAACAGCACCGGATACCTATCGGCCTACCTCATGGAGTTTCTCCAGGTCACCTTTTTGCAGCCAGATCAGCATACCGCCGGTGATGCATATAGCGCCCATCACAGCATTGGCGTAGATAATATTGATACCCTGATGAAATAGCGGCAATGCAAAGAGCCCGGTGAGCAGGAGGCGCATGGCTACGTTGATCACGAAGAAGACACTATTGGTCCGGCCTATCACAGCGTTGGGGATATGAGAGAATAGGAACGTGACGCGCAGTACCCGCGCAGCCGAGTTGCTAAAGCCGATCACAAAGTAGCAGAGATAGTACCAGCTCAGCACGTTATTATACACATGCACAAAGTACATCCCTCCAGCTACAAAAAATAACGCGATCAGCCCCGGTATGATACGCCGCTGCACGAAGAGTCTGGTAGTGACAAAGCCCGCCAGCAAAGCACCCATAGAAAAGACCATATCTGAGAGCGCATAGACATCGCCCCCTCGGTGCAGGTAGTGGTCTACATAGATAGGATTGACCAACGTGCTGTGCACAATGATGGTAAGGAATATAAAGAGAGACGCATTGCCAAATAGAAAGATGACCGGATGCTTTTTGAGGTAGGACATCCCGGTGCGGATACGCTTGATCAGTGGGTCTGTATCTATGGTGCGGTCTGCCACGGCTATGGATCGTATCTGATAGATGATGATGAAAGCCAAGACATAAGTGACGGCATCTATACCGAAAACCTCATAAATACTGAGCGGCCGTATGAAGAAAGGTACTATGATATCACTACCAAAGAAATTGAAATGCCCGGGTACACCATTCAGCAGCAGCGCGCCGAGTCCACCCGATATGGTCCACGTGAGCTGGCCCTGCACCTCCAGCTGAGAGGTCACGCGCCCGTAGTCTTCTTTGGCCGTGATCTCCTGTGCGAAGCCATATAGTGTGGGGAAGTGAATGTTATAAATGAATACTGTGGTAGCAAACGCAAGCGCTACCAGCAGCCACGGAGTCGTGCCATGCAGGTAGCCCGTCAGGCTGGCGGTGCCCAGCATAAGCATGCCCGCTGCATTGATGGCCAGAAATATAAGGCGGCGGTCATAGCGGTCTACCAGTGTGCCCGCATACACGCCCCAGACAAGAGAGATACTGGTCACTACAAAGTATATCCGGCTGAAAAGACCCTCGTCATGTACCACCGATATAAAGTACCATGGGATGGCCAGCATGGAGATACCCTGAGAGATCCCGGATATCGAGTTGGCCAGGAGCAGGAGATAAATGGCACGTTTGTTTTTCACCGGGGGCAAAGCTAAAATATCCCGCTCCACAGCATAGTGACCTGACAATAAATGCCAAATCACCGTCGTGGTTGCAGAGAGCCACCGCTATTTTATACTTTTGGCCGCGATGCTACCTGTCCGCCTTTGTCTGTTTGCCCTGCTTTTGGCCGTACTGCTGCCCTGCTGCAAAAATGATATGCAGGAGGCGAGGCTGGTCACTGCCCGGGCCAATACGCAGATAGAGCAAGGTAAAAATGTGACGATCCGCTACTCTGACCACGGTAAGATCAAGATCAAAGCAGAAGCCAAAACGCTGACCCGGTTTAATACAGACCGACCGTACATGGAGTTTTCTGATGGGATCAAGGTTTCCTTCTACTCGGTAGATGGGCAGGTATCTACCACTATGGTGGCCGACTATGCCTCTGCGGTAGAGAGCTCCAGCATCATGACTGCTCGCAAGAATGTGGAAGTGATCAATGCCAAGGGCGAAAAGCTCAATACCGAAGAGCTGATATGGGATGAGCAGAAAAAGGTGCTCTACTCTAATGCATTTGTCAAGATCACTACGGCGGAGGAGATCATCTATGGTAACGGCATGGAGGCAAATGAGGACTTCTCTGACTATGTGATCAAAAAGATCACCGGCAAGGTGAAAGTCAAGACAGAGAAGGAATAGCAATATCTCGCTCAGCCAACCGTCCTAAACGGTGTTAAACTGCCCGAGTCTGCGTGACTTTGCCTATTTTGCGGGCGATTTTTACCACCAGAATATTTCAGTCTACGACAGATGGCCCTTTTTGGCAATAAGAATACAGTGAATGATGGGGCCGAGATGGGTTTCTTTGACCACATCGATGCGCTCCGGCAGCATATCTTCCGCGCAGCTATTGTAGTCATACTCGTGACCTGCGTGATGCTCTACAAAAGCTCCTGGGTATTTGACCGTCTCATCTTCGGCCCGGTCAAGAGTGACTTCCTGACCTATCGCGTCCTTTGCCATCTCAGCAATACGATCCGGCCGCTGCTCTGCAAGTTTTCTCCGCTGCTATGTCCGGACAAGGGGCTCTGCTTCGACGGGCTGGATATCAAGTTCATGAATACGGAGCTTTTTGGCCAGTTTATGACGCAGATACAGATATCTATTGTACTGGGTGTGGTATTTTCTTTCCCCTATATCATCTGGGAGATTTGGCGTTTCATCCGTCCTGCGCTGTCTGAGACCGAGGCACGCAAGTCCGGGCGCATCGTGGTTTTCAGCTCGGTTTTTTTCTTTATCGGAGTGGCCTTTGCTTATTTCCTTATCGTCCCTTTCTCTCTCAACTTTGCCTATGGCTACCAGATCAGCGGTCAGGTGAGCAATATGTTTACTCTCGATAACTATATCAGCTTTGTGACCATGATGATGCTGGGGTCAGGTGCCATATTTGAGCTGCCCATGATCATATTTTTCCTGGCCAAGATGGGCATCATCACCGCCCAGTTTATGCGCAATTATCGTCGCCATGCTATCATTGTGATCCTGATTCTGGCGGCTGTCATCACGCCATCACCGGATATGTTTACCATGACCATTGTAGCGATACCTATCTATTTCCTCTTTGAGCTGAGTATAGTGGTAGCAGCCCGCGTCAATCCCGGCGTGAAGGAGATAATATAACTGCTTGCCGCAGCCATCTATTTTCGTAATTTTCGCCCTCAAATCATATACTATGCTCATAGCTATCGGTGGCGACCATGCAGGATACGACCTCAAATCAGAACTTCGCGTTTACCTTCTGGAGAAAGGATATGAGGTAGATGATCTGGGTGCCTTCTCGGCAGAGTCTGTAGACTATCCTGACTTTGCCCATCCGGTGGCGCATGCTGTGGAGTCTGGCAAGGCTCACTATGGCATACTGATCTGCGGCAGCGCCAATGGTGTGGCTATTACGGCCAATAAGCACGAAAAGATACGCGCCGCCATAGCCTGGCGCAAAGAAATAGCCGAGCTGGCCCGGCAGCACAATGACGCGAATGTGCTCTGCCTGCCTGCCCGCTTCATCACTGTGGAGGAAGCTAAGGAAATGGTAGATGTGTTTCTCGACACACCATTCGAGGGCGGGCGCCATCAGCGCAGGGTAGATAAGATAGCCTGCTAGTCGCGGCTGTCATTTTAAAACACTTAGTTTATCTGCATGAATTTTGACAGAAAAGACCTCAGCGATCAGCAGCTGATAAATCTCTATAAAAGGATACTCAAGCCGCGCGTGATAGAGGAGCGTATGCTCAAACTACTCCGTCAAGGGCGCGTGAGCAAGTGGTTCTCCGGCATAGGGCAGGAGGCCATCTCAGTAGGCGTGACGGCAGCGCTGCACAGTGATGAGTATATCTGCCCGCTGCACCGGAATCTGGGCGTTTTCACGACACGTGACTGCGACTTGCAACAACTATTCGAGCAGTTTCAGGGCAAGGAGAATGGCTTTTCTCAGGGGCGGGAGCGCAGCTTCCACTTCGGTACCAATGAGCACCATATAGTAGGGATGATCTCTCACCTTGGTCCGCAGCTCTGCCTGGGAGATGGTATAGCCCTGGCTAGTAAACTGAAAAAGGAAAAGAAGATCACAGTGGCCTTCACCGGTGATGGGGGTACGAGCGAAGGGGACTTTCACGAGGCTTGCAATATCGCCGCCGTATGGGACCTGCCCGTTATCATCCTGATAGAGAATAATGGTTATGGCCTATCTACGCCCACCAATGAGCAGTTCCGCTGTAAGCAACTAGCGGATCGCGCGATAGGCTACGGCATGAAAGGGCTGACCATAGATGGCAATAATATCCTGGAGGTATATCATACTATCAATCAGCTAGCCGCTGAGATGCGCGAAAATCCACATCCGGTGCTGCTGGAGTGTATGACCTTCCGCATGCGTGGCCACGAGGAGGCGAGCGGGGTGAAGTATGTGCCGAAGGAACTCTTTGAGATATGGGAGAAGAAAGACCCGGTGGCCAACTATGAGAACTGGCTGATAGAAAACGGTATCATGTCGCCTGACTATCCACTCATGCTGCGCGAGGAGATGGATGCAGAGGTACGCGCGGCTTTTGAGGCAGCAGACAAGCAGCCCGAGGTGACACCCGATACGGAGAAAGAGGAAGGAGAAGTTTACAAACCATACAGCTATACTGAAGTAACTGCCGGCGGAGGTAAAACCAACAAACGCCTCGTAGACGCAGTGAGTGATGGCCTGCGCCAGAGCATGGAGAGGCACTCTGACCTCGTGATCATGGGTCAGGATGTGGCGGAGTATGGAGGTGTCTTTAAGATCACCGAGGGTTTCGTAGAGCAATTTGGCAAGGACCGTGTGCGAAATACGCCTATCTGTGAGAGTAGTGTGCTGAGTGCCGCCCTCGGCCTGAGTGTGAAAGGCGTGAAGAGCGTGGTGGAGATGCAGTTTGCAGATTTCGTGAGTACGGGCTTCAATCCTATCGTCAATAATCTGGCAAAATCCTTCTGGCGCTGGGGGCAAAATGCGGATGTAGTAGTGCGCATGCCTACGGGTGCCGGTGTGGGTGCGGGACCATTTCACTCGCAGAGTAATGAGGCGTGGTTCACCCATGTGCCGGGATTAAAAGTTGTTTATCCATCCAATCCGATAGACGCGAAGGGGCTGCTCTGCGAAGCGATCAATGATCCTAACCCTGTAATGTTCTTTGAGCATAAGTTCCTCTACCGCAATGCGGAAATAGAGACAGAGATGCCGGATGCCTATTATACCACGCCTATCGGCAAAGCTGCACTGGCTGCGGAGGGTGATGAATTAAGCATTGTCACCTACGGCCTCGGAGTGCTTTGGGCTAAAGAAGCAGTGAAAGAACTCGGCATAGATGCAGACGTCGTAGACCTGCGTACGCTACTACCGTATGACAAGGATGCCATCGAAACATCGGTACGCAAGACAGGCAAGGCTATTGTCTTGCATGAGGATACGCTTGTAGGAGGTATAGGTGGTGAGATCGCAGCATATATATCAGAGTATCTGTTTACCAGTCTGGATGCGCCGGTCATGCGGGTGGCCTCTCTGGATACACCGGTGCCGTTTGCGCTATCTCTGGAGCGGAATTTTCTGCCGAAGGAGCGGTTTAAGGCTAAATTGGCTGAGCTGGCGGCGTATTAGTATCGGCTGTGCACATGGCAAAAGCCTTATTTTTCGGGGTTTTCGGGTTAAAATGGAGTAGCGAATGTGGATATTTTCATTTTTCACCCGAAAAACTTTATTTTGCGCTCCCTTTAAATAAAATCATAATAGACTCTTAGTATGGCTATAATCGGTGAGATCAGAAAACGTCCCGGCATTCTCGTAGGTGTTATTGCATTGAGTATCGTGCTCTTCCTGATCGGAGTGGCAGTCAATGACCAGTTCAGCGTGCTCCGCCCGGGCAGGGGGACAGATGCAGGATCTGTAGATGGACAGGCTATAGCATACAACGATTATACCAGTGAGGTGGCCGATAATGTTAAGAACGTAGAAGCCCAAAACCACATCAACCTGACCGATGTCCAGCGCAACTATATGAACCAGCAGACGTGGAATGATATGGTAAACGACATCGTCATGCAGCGCGTATCTGACAAAACCGGTGTCACCGTATCTGATGATGAGATGGTATCGCTCACCATGACTGAGAATCTGCACCCGCTCATTCGCCAGCAGATCTTTGGCAATGGCCCCGTAGATGTAGCCAGTCTGAATGCGCTGATCAAGAATCTCAATGTGGATGACAAAGGCCAGGAGCCGGGCGCCAAAAGAAAACTGTGGAACAATCTGGTGAAACAAGTCAAGAAGTCTCAACTCCAGTCAAAGTACAATACGCTGATCATGAAGAGCATCGGTAATGTGCCAAAATGGATGGCCGAGGAGTACTATGAGGAGACCAATAAAACTGCTGATTTCCGCTATGTAGAGCTGCCCTATGCCGAGGTAAATGATAATGAGATCAAGTATACTGATGCAGATCTGAAGGAATATCTCAATAAGAATGCAGCAAAATTTAAGGCTACGGAGGAGACTCGTACTATACAGTATGTGGCGTTCAATGTAGTGCCATCTTCTGTAGATTCTGCCACGGCGCTCAAATCTCTGACAGACAAGCTAGAAGAATTCAAAAAGGGAGCTACAAAATCGGATGACTCTCTCTTTGTAAAACTATACTCAGAAACCCCAATGTATGATCTTTATAGCGTAAAAGGCCAGCCTAATCCGCAGGCCCCGGCTATAGCTGACTCTCTGTATGACCTCCCTGTGGGTACTGTGGTCGGTCCGTATGTAGAGAATGGTGTCTACAAATTTGCTAAAGTATCGGAGAAGAAGATGATGTCAGACTCCGTCCGCGTACGAGAAATTGAATTCTCTTACAACAATGTGAAATCTGAAGATGAGTTTAAGGCTAAACTAGCTCTCTTTGATAGCCTCTATACACTGATGGATTCTCTTCATGGAGATTTCGCTGCACTGGCCGCGGCCAATAGTGATAATCCTGCTGCCAAAATGAAAGGAGGCGACATAGGCTGGGTAAAACTGGCAGATAATCAGCTGGACGATTACTACAAAAGCATCGTATTTCACAATGGTCAGGTAGGCAAGGTTTACAAGTACTACCAGCGGACCGAAAACGGCCAGTACATCCCATCCAAGCTCATAGAAGTGACAGAGACGAAGCCTAGCCTGCAAGGTGTCAAGGTTGCTTTCTTTACCCGTCAGCTCGCTCCTAGCCAGGAGACTGAGACGGGTATTTACAGTGATGCTATGCAGTTTGTGCAGAATAATAATACGGAAGACAAATGGAAGAAATATGCTGCCGAGCATCCGACCATGGTCAAGCACGCTGCAAACATTACTAAAGAAAGCTATGATGTCGATCAGCTCAGCGCTCGCTCTCTGGTCAAATGGGTATTTGATGCAAAGAGGGGTGACATATCACCGGTCAAAAGCGTAGATGACGGCTCAGGAGTCAACGGCCGCAAGTATGTAGTGGCCTATCTGGAGTCAGTGAATGGCGAAGGCACACCTGGTCTGGAGTCTGTGAAGGAGCAGGTCAAGATGGCCTTTCTGAAAGAGAAGAAGTATGAGCTGCTGGCAAAGAAAATATCTGATGCAAAGGCATCTAATATTGATGATCTGGCTACCAAGCTGGGCAAACAAGTTCAGGAAGCGCCAAACAGCATCTTTGCCAATCCAAACCTACCATCCGGTGTGGAGCCTGCGGTAGTGGCCGCAGGTGTATACAGTGCACAAGGCAAACTGTCCGGCCCGGTACGCGGCAATCAAGGGGTATATGCAGTACAAAAGGTAACGGGTGTAGATCCTCCGGCCCCTACAGACCTGACGCGCGCTGTGATAATGGCACAGCAGATGGCAATGGCTAAAAGCAGGTCCATACAAGAGGCACTGCGTAAGGAGGCCAAGGTCAAGGACTATCGTCTCAACTTTGAAGGAAACAATTAATCTGGCCATCTGACTAAAACTATACAAAGCCTCTGATATCGGAGGCTTTGCTATTTGCAGCAAACCATCTGCGGCCTTTGAACGACAAAAAGTGAGTCACAATCCCATTGATTCTGACAAAATGTCGCCTATTCCCCATTGGCAGGTATTTTGATATGTTTGCGCCGGAATATTATGCCTGATATGGAAGAAAATAAAGAACACAACCCGGAGCTACCGCAGGATGGCGCCAATGACGAAACGCTCTCTCACGAGGATACCCAGAGAGTGCTGGATGATATCAATGCTGCTACAGTAGACCCTCGCGATGAGGAGATCGCCTCGCTCAAGAAGCAACTGGAGGAATATAAGGATAAGCACCTGCGCCTGTATGCCGATTTTGACAACTTCAAAAAGCGTAACGCAAAGGAAAGGCTGGAGCTGATCCTGACGGCCAGCAAGGATGTGATCAAGGAGCTGCTGCCTGTGATAGACGACTTTGAGCGCGCGCTCAAGGCTGCGGAAACAGCATCTGATGTGGCTGCCGTCAAAGAAGGCATGACGCTGATCTATCACAAGCTGGTGCGCAACCTGGAAGGCAAAGGCCTCAAGGCTATAGAATCAAAAGGTAAAGATTTTGATGTAGAGCTGCACGAGGCTATCACAGAGATACCGGCACCAGATATGGCTGGTAAGGTAATAGATGAAGTAGAAAAGGGCTATTATCTCAATGATAAGATCATCCGCTTTGCGAAAGTGGTAGTGGGCAAATAACATTATTAATCATTCATCTCTGGGAGGGAGTATATGGCAGGCAAAAGAGATTACTACGAGGTACTGAGTGTAGCCAAAGGCGCATCGGCAGAGGAGATCAAGAAGGCCTACCGCAAGGTAGCGCTGAAGTATCACCCTGACCGCAATCAGGGCGATAAAGCAGCAGAAGAAAAGTTCAAAGAAGCTGCGGAGGCCTATGAGGTACTGAGCGATGACCAGAAGAAAGCGCGCTATGACCAGTATGGCCATGCGGCCGAGAATATGGGCCAAGGGGGCGGATTCCACGGCGGCGGGATGAATGTGGAAGACATCTTCCGCAATTTCGGCGATATCTTTGGCAATGCCCGCGGTGGCGGCGGTGGGTTTGACCCGTTTGAGAGTTTCTTTGGCGGCGGAGGTAATGGTGGTGGCCAGCGACAGCGGGGCCGCAAGGGAAGCAATCTGCGCATCCGCGTGCGTATGACCCTGACCGAGGTAGCACATGGCGCCAAAAAGACGATCAAGGTTAAAAAACATGTGCAGTGCCATACCTGCCATGGCACAGGTGCCAAAGATGCCAGCTCGGTATCTAAGTGTACTATGTGTGGTGGCAATGGCGTAGTGCGCCGCACTACCAATACGATACTTGGTCAGATGCAGACCACGACCACCTGTCCGCAGTGCAATGGCTCCGGTGAAATGATCACCAAGAAATGCACTACCTGCAATGGTCTGGGGACAGAGTACGGTGAAGAAACACTGACCTTTGATATCCCTGCCGGTGTGCAGGACGGTATGCAGCTCTCTATGAGCGGCAAGGGTAATGCCGGTGAGCAGGGCGGCCCTGCGGGCGACCTCATCATCGCCATAGAGGTAGAGCAGCACGCAGACCTGGAGATAGACGGCCAGAATGTGATCTACAATCTATACCTCAACTTTGCAGATGCAGCCCTGGGGTGCAATGTAGAAGTACCTACAGTGGATGGCAAGGCGAAGATCAAAGTTCCTGCCGGCACGCAGGCAGGCAAAGTGCTCCGCCTGAATGGCAAAGGCGTACCATCAGTCAATAGCTATGGCAAAGGCGACCAGCTGGTCATAGTCAATATCTACACGCCTCAAAAGCTCAGCGCCGAGGAAGAAAAACTGATGGAAAAGCTGCGCCAGTCTCCAAACTTCAAACCGCAACCACAGAAAGGAGAGAAAGGCTTCTTTGACCGGATGAAGGATGTTTTCCGCGAGGGATAAGCCGCTGAGATATCTGCCGGTATAAATCTCTCTTTTCCTTACGATCTGATATGAACTGTTTTTATATTAGCTATCAGGTATTCGTACTGATATGCAGATCAGGGTATTGATAGTAGAAGATGAGTCGCTCGTGGCTATGGATATGAGCGATATGCTGATGCGGATCGGGTATGAAGTTTTGCCTGCCGCCTATAGCTATGATGACGCCGTTACAGCTCTCGAATCCCAGCATCCGGACCTCATCCTGATGGACATACAGCTGGGCTCCGGCCGCACAGGTCTTTATCTGGCTCAGCTCGTGCGCGATAAATATCACAAACCTTTTGTTTTCATCACCTCTCACTCTGATCGCGCTACTGTCACCCATGCGGCAGCTCTCAGGCCAAACGGCTATCTGGTCAAGCCTTTCGGCCAGGAGGATCTGTATACCTGCATAGAAGTGGCTCTGGCCAATTTTGCCGGCACGGAGCAGGCTGTGGCCACCACACCTTCTCCCTGGCAGATAGATGCAAGCGTTTTTGTCAAAACTGATACGAAATATATCAAGCTGAACATCTCTGATATTCACTACCTGGAGAGCGATGGCAACTATATCCATATCGTGACCGATAAGGCAAAACATATTATCCGCTCCAGTTTCCGCGAGTTCCTGCCTAATCTGCCTACAGAATTTTTCATGCAGGTGCACAAAAGCTATGTGATACATCTGCAAAAAGTGGATGCTCTTAGTCATACAGAGGTGGCTATTGGCAAGGCTACAATACCTCTGAGCCGCAACTACAAGGATGATCTATTTGACAGGATAAGGCGCATACAGTGATATGCTGTATACCTGTCATCACCATATCGCTGCACTTCATACCATAAACTTGCATCCCGCCGGGATTGTGTGCAGTTTGTATCCTGAGACATCATGACCGCTCGCTACACCCTCGCATTTGGGCTATCGCTGCTATGCCTGATCACATGCCGTGCACAGAGTGTTGAGGTTGTGTCTTTCGGTTCCCGGCTGTCGGCTGCGCACTCTGACACTGCGCGCGCACGCATCTATGGCGAGATGGCCTGGGAGAAGAAGTTCATACAAAACGACTCGGCATGGATACTGGCAGAGCAGGAGGTAAACCTCTCTCAAGGTAATGCGCTGCTGCTGGCCGATGGATACCGTACCATGGGTCTGGTGCGCGTGATAGAAAACAAGCCAGCCGAAGGGATGGAGCTCTATCAGAAAGCGATCAGCTATGCGCGAAAGGCTGGTAGTGGATTCTATGAAGCCTCATGCCTGAGCCTTACAGCCGGTATGTATCAGGACATGGGCGACTATGACCGCTCGCTGCAGTACTATCTGGAGGGACTGCGTGTGGCAGAGCAGAGTCAAAATGACCGGATGATAGCTACGATCTCCAATAACATCGCCTCAGTATATGATGCCCTGGAGCGCGACCCTATGCTCACTATCCGCTACTATCAGCGCGCCGCCGCAGTAGCCCGGAGTATGAAGAACTGGGGGTTTGCAGAACTAATAGCAGCTAATATAGCAAGCGAATACCACCGCGCAGGCCAGGATGACTCCGCAGAGATCATGCTCACCGTGGTCAGAGATATGGCCCGGCGGAATGGACAAAACAACTATGAGCATGCCTCCTCTCTGACCAGTATGGGAGATATCTACCTGGAGATGGGCAAGACAGAGGATGCGGAAAAATGCCTGCTGCAGGCAGTAGCTGTAATGGATAGCATCAAAAGGCCCATGAATGTGATGAATGGTCTGGATTTATTGAGCAGGCTGTATGCGAAGAGTGGTCACGTAGACCTCGCAGAAAAATATGCCGGACGACTACTGAAAGATGCAACAGAATATCACGCTAAGCTTTATATCAAAGAAGCTAATAAAACACTAAGTGATATAGCGCATCAGCGCGGGCAGGATGGCCTCGCTCTGCGGCACTACCAGGAGTATAACAGATGGGGCGATAGTGTGCTCAATGATGCACAGCGCCAGAATGCCACAAACATGCAGCTACGGGCAGAGATGGCGCAGCGAGACCTGGAGGTACAGTACCAGGTGAAGGAAAAGGCACGTGAAAACAGCAACCTGAAGGCGATCATCATAGTGGCAGCAGCAGGGCTTCTGCTGCTGGTCCTTCTCATCCTGATAGTAGTGCGCAGCTATCGCAATAGTCAGCGCGCCAATAAACTACTGGAGATGCAGAAGGAGCAGATAGAAAGACAAGCAGCAGAGAAAGACACGCTGATGCTCGAGATACATCACAGAGTCAAGAATAACCTGCAAATAGTATCGAGCCTGCTCAGCCTGCAGGCAAACTCGATATCAGATGAAAATGCCGCTGCAGCCCTGCGCGAAAGCCACAACCGGGTGCGCAGTATCGCGCTGATCCATCAGAAGCTATACGCCCAGGAGGCGTTGTCGGCCATACATCTGGCCGACTACATCACGCAGCTATGTGCCGACCTGAAGCTGGTCTTTGGAGCGCAAGCTATAGCAGTGAATGTCACTGTAAGCCCTGAGGACCTCACCCTGGATATGGAGCGCGCAATACCGCTGGGTGTGATACTGAATGAGCTGATCACAAACTCTATCAAGTATGGCGGAATAGTCAAGGCCGGAGGTGCCATCAATATAGCCGTGAGCAGAGACGCAAGCGGCGAGTGCACCATCAGGTATGCAGATAATGGTATTGGCATGCCTATATCCTTTGACTTGCGCTCTACCCGTACACTTGGTATGCGTATTGTAAATGAATTGACCCGACAACTGCGCGGTACGCTAACGAGTCAAAACGACAACGGCGCCGTCTTTACACTTAGTTTTGCCCTGGACTGACCTGGCAGGATTATGCATCTCATCACCATTCTGATGCATTTGATACCATAAATTATAAGTGAGGGGTGGAGGGAGCATAGCTTTGAGCTATAAACCAAAACCAATTACATGAGAAAGTTATTCTTTACCCTCACATGGCTGATGATAGGTAGCCTGGCATTTGCCAATACCTATACCGTCACCCGGGCCGGCACGGGACCCGGCTCGCTGCACGACGCCATAGCTGATGCCAACACGCATCCTACCACACCGGATCATCCTCACGTGATCAATGTGTGTACGCCTAGCAACATCAACGTGGACGGACCCTATCACGTAGATCCTGTACCTGCCACCTCTATAGAGATCAATGGGCCTAAGGATCTGTCTGCCCAGATGGGCACGACCTGGTTTCAAAGCGTGCCGGCAGGCACGCATCTGACCATCCGCAATTTTACCTTTCTGAATAATGCAGTGGGCGCCTTTGGGTCTGCTGTTTTTGTAGGATCAGGAGGTATCACAGTCAATCTCGACCACTGCCTGTTGAAAGGAAACCACTCTCCCGATGAGGGTGCCGTATTCAATAATGGCGATACTATTTTTATCACTAATTGCACCTTTGATAGCAACTACACTACCGGCGGCTATGGATACCTGAGCGGTGGTGGCGCAGTCTGCAATAACTTCGGATATATGGAGATCACTAACTCCACCTTCGTACATAATTATTGTGCGAGCGTGGTTTTCGGCGGTGGTGCCATCTCCAACCCTCAGGGAGGCAAGCTACTAGTGCGCAATAGCACCTTCTTTGGCAATCACAGCCCTTCACGCGGCGGCGCTATAATGCGCGGCATCTATGGCGGTGGTCAGGTGTCTCTTAGCAATAATATATTTGTGAGCAACACCGCAGATACAGCCGGCAATGACCTTTTTGGTGGCTACACCTCTGCCAATGGACATAATATCATAGCAGATACGATAGGCGCCAGCCTGACAGGTGTATTGACGGGTAATATTTATGGCAGTACATCTACGGCTGTATTGGATACAGTATTGCGCGGTAATGGTCGCTATGAGGGCACCCTGGCGCTGATAGCCTCCAGCCCTGCTATCGATGCAGCTGATAATGCAGTAGCTCCATCTACAGATGAGCGTGTTTTCGCCCGTACCGGCACAGCAGATATCGGTGCGTACGAATACGGTGCTGCCAACATCTGTGCTGGCCTGAGTACAGTGATCAACCCCGCGCTACAGGGCTGCGGTCCTCAGCTGAATCACTGGAGTACGACTACTACAGGCGGTGCCCCACTGGAAGATATATTCTGGTATGACGGTACAAACTATAGCTGCGGTGATACGCTGGTCTATCAGGGGTCAGGCACATTTACTGTGACAGTCACCGATACCAATGGCTGCGTGGCAAAAGACACCGTGTCTGTACAGTATTCATCGGTACCTGTTATTTCATATCCTTTCACCATCTGTCAATATGACAGCGTGACCTTCAGAGGAGTGACCTATCATGGATCTGGTGTACATGCTGTACCATATAGTTGCGATAGTATAGTGAATGTGGTTATCAGCTTCTCTACTATACCGCAGGTACATGATATCTATAACGTATGCAACCAGCCATCTCTCACGATTCATGGCCACCTCTACACGGTCAGCGGTTCTTATGTAGATTCATTCGGGTGTGATAGCATTGTGACATCAGATGTGACCTTTATCAATGGCCACTTCACCTATATGGATACGCTGACACATATAGTCACATGCCATGGGTATACAGATGGGGAGATACAGGTGTCAGCAGATAGCTCCAGCTTATTTACGGTTGCTTTGGGTGGTCATACTTACAGTACTACCTATAGCTGGGCGAGTTCTGTGGTAGCCTATAGTACACAGTATAGTTCCGGAGGCTACGCTGCTACTCAGCTCCTGGGAGCGCCAAACACTTATCCGAGCTATGGTGATATAGGTACCTCATGGACACCTCAGAGCTATGGTAGCCATAGAGACTCAGTGGTACTGGGATACAATCCTCCCGTGCAGGCCAGTGAGATAGCGATCTACGAAACATACACTACCGGTATGGTAGATACCGTATCTGTCAGAGAGGCCGGAACTAATGTATGGCATATCGTCTATGCGGTCCAGCCTGTACAGAGTAATGTATATGCGTCTGTCATACTGCATATCCCCCTGTCAGGCGCATATCCGATCGATCAGGTGAATATGGGTGTAGCTACCAACACTGCGACCAACTGGGTAGAGATAGATGCTGTCGGTTTGCTGGGCCCGGTCACTATCGGCCATCTCTCTGCCGGTGTCAGTCATTTTACAGTGACGGATTCTCACGGCTGTGCCTATACGGACAGCCTGACGATACCGGACGGACAGCCATCACCGGCGCTTACGGTTTCCCCGCATCAGATCACACTCTGCCCCGGAGCCAGCACCCTGCTGACGGCCAGTACCGCGGTACCTGTAGAGTGGAGTACAGCAGATTCTATGAGTGCCATCACCGTGTCCCCGGCACATAGTAGCGTATTCGTAGCCACCGCTACTAGTTCCAATGGCTGCGCAGCTACAGATTCTGCGCTTGTTTCAGTATTGCCTGTGATCTATCCTACCCAGTCATTTGCGGTCTGTCAGGGCCAGCACATCACAGTAGGCATCCACACCTACAGCCTTTCGGGTACGTATACAGACACATTGAGCTGTGATACGATCGTGACTACTACGGTGAGTATAAATGCTCCGGCCGTACCTGTCGTATCTGTCTCGCATCCGGTATCATGCGTGGGCCTGACAGATGGTTCTGTATTATTTACAGAGGATTCTACTGGTGCCTATTCCATCTCTTTCAATGGCCAAACGTACCAGGCAGGTCCGCAGTGGGCTGATACCGTCTTGTATAGGTCCCGGGAATATAATACGAGCCCTGGTACCTGGTCAGCCTATCAGCTACTCGGCCCGCCAAACACCTATCCTAACTACGGAGATATCCAGACGGCTTGGACTTCGGCTGACTATGGCGACCAGCGGGATACAGTGATAGTAGGATACAGCACTCCTGTAGCAGCTACCAGTGTCGAGATATATGTGACCAATACACCGGGATATATAGATAGTGTTTTCGTACGCGAGTATCCTGCTCATATCTGGCATAGGGTATTCCAGCGGCATGCACATGCAGACTCAGCGGTAGCTACGATACTATCCGTGCCACTACCAGGCACCTATGGAGTAGACGCAGTCAGGATGGATGTAGCCAACGACTCTGCCACTGACTGGGTAGAGATAGATGCTATCGCCCTGCTGGCTGCGGCGCAGGCCAGCAATCTTGCGCCGGGTGCATACCCGTATATCTCCACAGATGGCAACGGCTGCCATGTGACAGACACTATCACCCTGGCCAATGGCAATTCGCTGCCCAATGTCTCCTTTAGTTTGCCTCAGAGCGCCTTCTGCCTGGGCAACTATCCTCCTGTCACACTGCAGGGTGCTACACCTACAGGAGGCACATTCAGCTGTAGTGTAGTAGTGAATGATACCATAGGACTAGTGAGCGGTACACCCGGCAACTATGCGATAACCTATAGCTATACTGACAATAATGGCTGCTCAAACAGCGCCACAGACACGATCACACTGAAAGTGTGCACCGGCTTAGACGAAGTACCTGCTGGCACGATCCAGCTAGACCTGTACCCTAATCCCAATAACGGAACATTTGTGATCACGTGTGATGTCAGCGGGGACTTCGTTTTGGTAGATGGTATAGGAGCACAGGTGGCTGCTATGAAAATAGAAGCTAATGTACCATATACAGCTACCGTCAGAAATATAGCCTCGGGCATATACTATCTGATGGCCAGAGACAGGTCAGATGTACGGTGCAAAGTAGTGGTGACAAATAGCAATAACTGACCTGTGATCAGATACGGCGTTTTTTCAGAGTAATGGTTTTGTTCGAAACAAAGGCAGGTGCTGCTGCTCCTGTCCTTTGTTTTGGTCAGCCAGACCTAAAACTACCTTTTCACTTTTCTTACCGGAAGAGCGGGGATGCGGGAAACCGTATCCCCTTTTTATTTATGCCCTCCGGAAGTCTGAAGGGCGCGACTGAGTGAGCGCAAAGAAGGCATTGCTAAAAGAACCGATACTATCATATCCCACGAGCAGCGCTATCTCACTGATAGGTTTCTGTGTTTTTAGCAGCATTTCGATTGCTTTCACCATCCGAAGGGTTTTGAGGTATTGCAGAAAAGAGATCTGTAGTCTGGCCTGGAAAAACCGGGAGAGCGACCTGGTACTCATATTAAATTGACTGCTGACCTGCTCCAGTGTGAGCGGCGATGAAATTCTACTTTCCATGTATCGTAGTATGCGCTTCATGGATTCATCTTCAGTGATAGGCAGTATGATGGGCAGGGTTTTATGTCCCATCTCAGGTAGGATGTTTTTTAAGGCGATCAGAAATTCAAAGTTTTCATTATTAGACTTTACGTGGCGGCCATCCCATCGCTCAGTATACTTTATCATCTCCAGTAGTAGCCTGGAGGCTGGGTAGATGCCTAGTTTACTATAAAACTCATCGCGTGCATCGTCATATGTGTAGAAATAGATGTTGCGGACCACTGTAGCTGAGTTACTCACGCGCAGCAGATGGGGCATGCCGCGCGGGATCCAGAAAAAATGATGGGCCGGGACGATGTAGGTCTTAAAATGGATCGTGATATACGCGATACCTCCCTCTATATAGGTGAGCTGTCCTTTTGTGTGCTGATGCAGGGGGATCAGCCGCTCAAATTTTTCATGCATGACAAAAGCCGCTTTCGGCTGCAGATCTATATCTGGGAGTGCCGCTATCAGACCCATAGAAGATGTTTTGGAAACAAAGAAAATGCTTTTTGGCCGGATCAGATAAATAATTGACTATTTAAGAAAAACGGGCCATATACCGGCACTGTATCTTTGCATCGTCAAATCAACAAATGAACTACCTAAGGAAAGTCCTGCCGCTACTGATATGCGTAGGACCACTTTCTGCCTCATACGCCATACCCGGCGTATCCACTGATACGCTGACCCTGACACTGCCAGATGCCTGGAATAGGGCTGCATCACATAGCAGGGCCATAGAAATAAGGCGAAAAGCTGCTGCCGCGGCCCAAGAGGGCATACTGGATGCTCAAATGGAGCGCCTGCCTGATATCAATATCGCCGGCTCCGTGCTGGGGGCTACTAATATGCCTGTCTACGAAAATGGATTGTCAGCACCATCTCAGCATGATGTGATACACGTGCTGTACAGTGCCGGTACAGATTTCTATCTCAATCTGTATAACGGCAATAAGAACAACCTAAAAGTCAAGGAGAATAAAGCCCTCTATCAGATGGCACTTATACAGCAGGACCAGACGGTCTCAAATATCCGGTACCAGGCTGCCAGTCTGTATCTGGAGTTACAGAAGTCTACGATCTTTCGCGATCTCATTCAAAAAGATATAGTTGATCAGGAGCGGCAGCTCCGGGAAATACAATCCCTAAACCGCAACGGAGTGGTTCTCAAGAGTGATGTGCTGCGCGTGGAGCTAGATCTCTCAAAGCGTAGGATGACGCTAGTGCAGATACAAAACGATATATCTATTGCCAGCCAGAAGCTTAATATACTGATAGGCGAACCGGATGAAAAGATCATCAGCCCGGTATCGCCGACAGAAGTGCTGACAAAAGATCCGGGTAGCTATGAGGAATGTCTGAACATGGCTATGGATCACTCCTATGCGCTTCACCTCTCTGAGCAGCAGACGTCACTCAGCAGGCTGCACCTGAGGCAGATCCGCGCAAACGTGAGGCCCACAGTAGGTCTCATGGGAGACTTTCACTACGGCAATCCGCAGATCATGCTTTACCCTTACAATGCTTATTGGTACTCTATAGGCATAGGTGGTATCAAAGCGTCTTTCCCTATATCATCTTTTTATCACAATATCTATAAGACACGCACAGCAAAGATAGAGCTGGAGCAGGAAGAAGAAGCGCATAGAGATCAGGAGGACCACGTGAGACAGCAGGTACGTGAGGCATATCTCAGATACCGCGAGTCCCTGGTGCAAATAGATGTGGCGCTGGTCAGCGTGGATCGCGCCGTGGAGAACGAACGTATCATACGCAGCGCGTACTTCAATCAGGCTGCACTCATCACAGACCTTCTGGATGCAGATATACAGGTGCTACAGACGCGGTTTGATCTGGAGGCTGCACGTATCACCGCGCAGGACCGGTACTACCTGCTGGAAAATATCATAGGCAATCTATAACTAAAATGAAAAAACAATATACAGCCATAGACAGGCTTATCACGCGCATCACGGGTTGGCTCGCAGGCATGATGGTACTGGCCCTTTTTATATGGGGTGCCCGGATACTATGGAGATATCACCGCTACGAGCAGACTGATGACGCTCAGGTAGAGGAATACGTAAACCCTGTGATATCCCGGGCGGGAGGATTTATCACGGATGTGCGTTTTGATGAAAATCAACCGGTACACCGGGGTGATACCCTTCTGCTCATAGATAGCCGTGAGTATATGATACAACAGGTGCAGACAGAGGCATCAATAGCTAAAGCTCAGGCTCAACTACAGGTACTGGAGAGCAATGCCCGTACACTACAAAAGGCTGCCGGTGCGGCAGAAGCCCAGACATCTGCCGGCCAGGCCAAAGTCTGGAAGCAAGAACTGGAATATGCCAGGTATCAAAAACTCTATACGGAAGAGGCAGCCACAGGCCAGCAGATCGAAAATGTAAAAGCCACACTGGATGTATACAAGAGTGAGTACCGTACAGCGCTGGAAAACTATGATGCTGCCAATGCAAAGGTAGAGGACATAGTGGCTGAAAAGGCGGTAGTCCGTGCAGAGATCGTGAGACTCAAGGCGCTGCTAGAGCGTCACAAACTGGATGTGAGCTACACGGCAATACTAGCCCCCTACGATGGGCGTATAGGCAAGAGAACGGTAGAGCCGGGCCAGATGATCAATGCTGGTGAAGTACTGGCATATATTGTAGATAACGAGACTGACAAATGGGTAGTAGCCAACTATAAGGAAACCCAGGTGGCACATATGCATATCGGGGATACGGTCCGCATAGTAGCAGACGCCTATCCTGACCATGTATTTCATGGTAGGGTTATATCGCTGTCTCCGGCTACTGGCTCCAGCTTTTCGCTGTTGCCACCAGATAATGCCACAGGAAACTATGTAAAGATAGTGCAGCGTATACCCGTGCGTATCAGGATAGAAGGAGACAGGAGAGAGACGGAGCCGCTAAAATCAGGTATGAACGCCAATGTCTACATACGGAAAGGACAAAAACATGAATGAGTATCTTATCTTTCGCAAATGGGCGCCGGGCTGGTTGATATTCATCACGCTTTTTAGCATGATCATACCTAGCATGGTTGTCTTCTTCCTGCCTATGGCCAATGTCAGCGCTGCAGCGGGCTACTATGGTTGTGAGCCGGCAGATATACAGTTTGCCGTTATCTTGTTCTATGCTGGATATGCCGGATTTTACAGCCTCGAGCGTAGGTTTTTTAGCTACCTGGCTACCAAAGAGTATTTTGTCATTTTTACTTTCCTGCAGATCGTGAGCACGGTTTTCTGCTTTTCTATTTCAGATGTGTATTTACTCTATCCCGTTCGTTTCATCCAGGGTATGTTATTTGCCTGTACAGTCAATCTGTCATTGACCCTTCTCTTCACACGTTTCCATAGCGAAGTTGCACGCGAGGTGGGCTTTTCCGTTATGTTTGGCCTGCTACTCATAGCCATGCCGCTCAACAACCTGATCTCTGCAGACCTGATAGATGCATTTGATTTCAATACGCTCTATCTCCATGCATCCTTCTTATACATTCCGGGCTTTGTGCTGCTGCTTGTTACCATGCATACTGTACGCTTGCATCGCCGTTTTCCTCTCTCTTATCTCGACTGGCAGAGTTTTGTACTCTATAGCATAGTCCTCATCCTGATAGGATATATGCTGGTGTACGGCCAGGAGCACTATTGGCTGCAGGATCCTGCTTTCAGATATGCGCTTGCAGCACTCCTGCTGTGCCTGTCAGTCTATCTTATACGCCAGCACCATATCAAAAGACCCTATACCGATCTACGGGTATTTTCTTTCAGCAACTTTGTAATTGGTATGACCATTCTATACACGATGTATATCTGCAGGTTTGCCTCAGGACTTACCAATTCGTTTTTCACCGCTGTACTCAAATTAGACCCCAGGCATCTCTCATATATCAACCTTGCCAATATTGCGGGTCTTGTAGCAGGAGTAGTTATGGCTTGCATGCTCATCCTGCGCAAGTGGAACGTACGGTACATATGGATGAGTGGTTTTTCATTGCTTTTGGTTTATCATGCACGTATGTTTTTTTTGTTTGCCACGCAGGCCGATGAGGACAACTACTACGTGCCTCTCATGATACAAGGACTCGGTGTGGGGGTGATCATGGTGCCGGCCATCGTGTACGCCATCTCCTCTGTGCCCGCCTCTATGGGAGCCTCCGCTTCCGCCATCGGTCTTACGATCAGATATCTGGGTTTTTGCACCAGCATAGCGGTGATGAATTACTATGAGCTCTACTCGCGGGGGCAGCACTATAGCGCCCTGCAGGATACGCTTACGCGTACCAATCCACTGGTGCGACGTACGCTGGCTGCGTATGCGCAGCGACTTATATCCCATGGCATGCCACCGGGTGCGGCAGCCAAAACTGCGAATAAGCTATTGATAAATGCCGCTCAGACCCAGACGCAGATGCGCTATGCCATGGACTACTATGAGGTCATGGCCTATATACTACTAGCTATGATACTGCTTATCGCCCTGATCCCATATCTCAATAGGACGGTGGTAGACCTTCGCTCCAGGGACGTGGCACCGGTATAATCAGGTGGACTGCCTGTTTTCGCTTTACTTTGTGAGATGGTTGAGCACTTTCACTAGTTTTTCATCACGACCCAAGCCCATTTTTTTCTTGATCCGGTAGCGGTGCTGCTCGTAGCTTTTTTCACTCTGGCCATATAGTTTGGAGAGTTCCTTATTGGTCATACCCGTTTTGAGCAGGGTACACATACGGATCTCCAGCATGCTGAGGTCAGGGTACCGGTTAGCCAGTATGGTCATGAAATCCCCGCTTGACTCACTGATCTTTTGCTGCAGCGTAGACTTGTCTTGCTCGGTGATGATCACACTATCTATCTTGCGCGAGATAGCGCGGATCAGTTCATTGGTCTCCTTTCCTTTCTTCTTCAGTGAGGTCACATAGTCCTTCAGTTCATCCAGCACCGTTACTTTTTCCTGAAGGTTCAGCGCGGTCATCTGCATCTCTTTATTCATTGTTTCCATTTTCTGATGTAGTAGTTTTTCGTTTAGCTCTTTTTGCTGTAGCTCATATTTATTGATCAGGGCATCCATTTTCTCCTTGCCCTGCGCCTGGTTATACTTATGATTTAGGTTGTTTATTTTGGTCAGGGTGCGCATTGCCTTGCGGTAGTGCTGCGGCAGTTGCGTTTTTTCGGCACGGTCACGATAGTTGAGATATGCCTCTTCATAGATGTCTATCACATGATTGGTATATTCTATACTAGCAAAATGTCGGAGGGCCTGGCTCAGCAGGGATACTGCCCGGTCATATTCTCCCAATACTCTTTTGAGCCTTGCCTCGGTCAGCTTGAGGTAGTTGGTGATATATGGGCGCGACTGTGTGCTCAGCAGCGTCTGAGCGAGGGCCAGGTACTTTTTTTGTCCCTCTACTAGTGCTGGTCTCCCTCGTACTGTAGCCTTTGCCCATTGCTCATTCAGCATTTTGAATATCTGTATATATACATACATGAGCAGCCGGTCATAAAATGCACTGTCACCGTACTTGTCAGCCAGCAGCATGTAGCTTTGCAGCGCTACCTCATTCTGACCATTGATAGCTGCTACATTTCCTTTGAAGTAATGACAGACAAATGAATGATAAGGCGAGGTGCCCGGAGTGTCTACCAGGAGCACCGCTTCATTGATAGCTTTTTGGGCGGAAGCCAGATCACCCGTATGGCTTAGTGCTTCGGCCTTATATTGCAAAACGCTGGATAGGGTGATCCTGTAGTAAGCTGTAGCCTCCGGCTGCGCGCGCAGGATAGCCTCCGCTTGCAGTGCCATCTCTATCTGATTGGCCTTATTGAGATCGCGCATCATCCTATAGTCTCCTGTGGTCAGGATACGCTCAGCCTGCAGGATAGGAGAGGCGGTAGAGGCATACTTCTCTTCGTATTCTGCATCCAGTTGCACGACCTCATCATGCATCCTCTTAGACACAAAGGAGCGGATGGTCCATAGCAGGATCAGGGCCGCATCAGCTTCGTAGCCGTTTTTTTGAAAGTAGTTTTTGAGCCGCAGTGGATCTATGACCTCTTTAGGTGTCTTGGTCACTACCAGATAGATGATAAAAAGCAGCATCTGGACCTTGGCAGATGTGTACGTGAGGCGAGGTGTGTGGTGCTTTCTGTAAGCTTTCTGTGCCAACTCCAGCGCTTTTTCCGTGTCGCTCCAGATCGTCTCGTAGATGTCATCGAGTGCTTCTATGTCCTTGCCATGTTTCATTCCGGTTAGTGCTTTCTGCGCTCAAATATAAAGGGGTCCGGACTTTTAAAATTGCCTTGTAGTGTATTTGTAGTGAAATTGATATTGCGGGCGTTTTAATTTTGAAGCCTGTAAACCATTGATATTTACTATTTAACAAATCGTCAACCCTCGTCCAGCAATGAAAAGGTTTTTATTCATCCTGTCTGTAGTGTTTAGCAATATGCTTCTGGCACAGGCGCCGCCTCAGGGCATCAACTATCAGGCTGTGGTACGCAATGCCGCAGGATCTGTAGTAGCTAATACACATGTGGCGATCCGATTTACTATCCACGACCAGACCGCTACGGGTACGGTCGTATTTCAGGAGACACACGCACAGACTACCAATCAGTTTGGACTTTTCAACTCCGTGATCGGTACCGGTGGTGGCAATCTTGGTACAGTAGCCTGGGGGAGCGGTCCCAAGTTTCTACAAGTGGAAGTAGATGTAAATGGAGGTACTAACTATACAGATATGGGCACTAATCAGATGATGAGCGTGCCCTATGCGCTCTATGCCGGCAATGGCGGCGGCGGAGCCACAGGCCCTACGGGACCCAGCGGTGCTACCGGTGCCACAGGGGTAGGTGCTACCGGCCCTACAGGAGCAGGTGGCGGAGCGACCGGTCCTACCGGTCCAGCGGGTAGTACCGGAGCGGCTGGTCCTCAAGGTCCAACCGGCGCAAACGGTAACGACGGCGTGACTGGCCCTACAGGTGCGAATGGGAATGATGGTGTGACTGGCCCAACTGGTGCGAATGGCAACGATGGCGTAACCGGTCCCACTGGCGCAAACGGCAATGACGGAGTAACAGGCCCGACCGGAGCTAATGGCAATGACGGTGTGACTGGTCCAACTGGCGCTAATGGCAACGATGGCGTTACTGGTCCGCAAGGTCTCGCTGGCNNCCCTACCGGTGCTACTGGAGTAGGAGGTGGCGCTACTGGCCCGACAGGTCCATCTGGTAATGATGGTTTGACCGGCCCTACGGGTCCAACCGGCGCTAATGGCAACGATGGTGCGACTGGTCCGCAAGGTCTCGCTGGCNNCCCTACCGGTGCTACTGGAGTAGGCGGCGGAGCTACAGGTCCTACAGGTCCGTCTGGTAATGGCGGTTTGACCGGCCCTACAGGGGCCAATGGCAATGATGGTGCTACAGGCCCACAAGGTATCGCTGGTCCAACTGGTCCTACTGGAGTAGGCGGCGGTGCTACCGGTGCCACCGGTCCGTCTGGTAATGATGGTTTGACTGGCCCTACAGGTCCAACCGGAGCTAATGGCGCGGATGGTGCTACTGGTCCTCAAGGTATCGCTGGCCCTACCGGTGCTACTGGAGTAGGAGGTGGCGCTACCGGCCCTACCGGTCCGTCTGGTAATGATGGTTTGACTGGCCCTACAGGTTCAACTGGCGCTAATGGCAACGATGGCGTTACTGGTCCGCAAGGTATCGCTGGCCCAACTGGTCCTACTGGAGTAGGAGGTGGTGCCACTGGTCCGACAGGTCCGTCTGGTAATGATGGTTTGACTGGCCCTACAGGTTCAACGGGCGCTAATGGCAATGATGGCGCTACTGGCCCGCAAGGTATCGCTGGCCCTACCGGTGCTACAGGAGCGAATGGAAATGATGGCATCACAGGACCAACAGGTGCAGGTGGCGGAGCAACAGGTCCTACTGGTCCATCAGGCGCGGATGGTGCTACCGGTCCTCAGGGTCCCGCGGGTATAGCTGGCCCGACAGGGGCAGCAGGCACTAATGGCGCGAATGGTGCTGACGGTGCTACTGGTCCTCAAGGTCCAGCAGGTGTAGCTGGTCCCACAGGTGCAGCAGGCACTAACGGAACAAATGGTGCAGATGGTGCTACCGGTCCGCAGGGTCCTGCAGGTATAGCTGGTCCGACAGGTGCAGCAGGCGCTAATGGAGCGAATGGTGCTGACGGTGCTACGGGTCCTCAAGGTCCAGCAGGTATAGCTGGTCCCACAGGTGCAGCGGGTACGAATGGAACAAATGGTGCTGACGGTGCTACAGGTCTCCAAGGTCCCGCAGGTGCAGCTGGCCCAACCGGCGCGGCAGGTACTAATGGAACAAATGGAGCTACCGGTCCGCAAGGTCCTACTGGCCCAACAGGAGCGAATGGAAATGATGGCATCACAGGACCAACAGGTGCAGGTGGCGGAGCTACAGGGCCTACTGGTCCATCAGGCGCAGATGGTGC
>JAFDYN010000014.1:0-58860 GCA_018267385.1 Bacteroidota bacterium
ATCGTTTAGGGCGTGGACTACCAGGGTATCTAATCCTGTTTGATCCCCACGCTTTCGTGCCTCAGTGTCAATGCAAGCTTAGTGAACTGCCTTCGCAATCGGTGTTCTATTACATATCTAAGCATTTCACCGCTACATGTAATATTCCATCCACCTCAACTTGATTCAAGTCCGTCAGTATCAATGGCAATTCTGGAGTTGAGCTCCAGGCTTTCACCGCTGACTTAACAGACCACCTACGCACCCTTTAAACCCAGTGAATCCGGATAACGCTTGCACCCTCCGTATTACCGCGGCTGCTGGCACGGAGTTAGCCGGTGCTTATTCCCCTGGTACCTTCAAGGCGATATGAATACCGCTTTTTATTCCCAAAGAAAAGAAGTTTACAACCCATAGGGCCTTAATCCTTCACGCGGGATGGCTGGATCAGAGTTGCCTCCATTGTCCAATATTCCCTACTGCTGCCTCCCGTAGGAGTCGGGCCCGTGTCTCAGTGCCCGTGTGGCTGATCGTCCTCTCAGACCAGCTACCGATCGTCGGCTTGGTGAGCCGTTACCTCACCAACTACCTAATCGGACGCACACTCATCCTGTACCGCCGGAGCTTTAATTACAAAAGAATGCTCTCTCGTAAAATTATGGGGTATTAATCTCAGTTTCCCGAGGCTATCCCCCAGTACAGGGCAGATTGTGTACGCGTTACGCACCCGTACGCCACTCTCATAGTATTGCTACTATTTACCGTTCGACTTGCATGTATTAGGCCTCCCGCTAGCGTTCATCCTGAGCCAGGATCAAACTCTCCGTAGTAAAAGAGTTGATTTCCTAACTAATAAAGGAAATGATTATTGATTTTGCTTGGATACCTTATCTAGTTATCTATGTTTCTTACCTATATTTCAAAGAACTTTTTTGACTGATCGGCCACCTTTCGGTGGTTTCGTTTGTCAAGTTTGTGGTCGGTGTTTTGTCTCCAAAATTCACTTACCTTTTCAGTGTCGCTTTAGATTCGTTCGTGACGCTTACTGCGAAACGGGACGCAAAAGTAGAAGTTATTTTCGAACTTCCAAATTCTATCAGAAATTATTTTTTCTTTTTGTTTCAGCCGTGTGACTGGAAACTGGAGCTACATGAGCCCTCTCAGATCAGATGTGCGGTGGATCCTGTCGAGCAGGATGCTTTGCCAAGTGTATGGCGCGTAGTCGCTACGCTTTGTTTTCATTGTGCCGTTCTTTTCAGAAGCGGGACGCAAAAGTAAGAAGCTTTTTTTATTCTCCAAACTTTCATGAAAGTTTTTCTGTTTTTCAGCTGCGGAAGCTGCGGGATCTCTGATGTGCAGTGGACTCCGGGAGAACCGGGTGCTTTACCATCGAGACGGTGCGTATCACTACGCTGTACCTGTTTTTATTCCCCCCGGACCAGTATCAAAAGAACGTCGTTGTGTCCGTTTGGGGAGTGCAAATGTAGTAACCTTTTACAAATCCGCAAGGGGTATAGCGAAAAAAATCACAAAAGGTTTCATTTCTATCATCATCAGATGTGCCTCAAAGCCTTGATATTATTGGGCTGACGCGTAGTCCAGGCCCATGCACAAAAAAATCAGTCCTCTATATATAATGAGACCCGGCGGCCAGCATCAGAAGGCAAAAACGTATTTATCTCCGTCCTCATCTTTCATCACATAGTTGACCACGCGGGGCCAGAGGGGCTTGATGAGTTCTTTCTCCCAGTCGGCCAGGTCCTGGCTGAGGGCTTCTACTACTTTAGGCTTCAGCGTAGCCAAATTATGCTTCTCCTCCTTATCCTCCTTTATATTATAAAGTAGCGTGGTGTGGTCATATTCATTGATGATGAGCTTCCACTCTCCCTTGCGGATGGCTTTATTGAAGTCGCTCCTCCAGTATAGGGCGCCGTGCGGCGGGCCGGCCTGGGTGCCATTGACAAATGGCACGAGGTCTACGCCGTCGTATTTGCGGTCAGCAGGCAGCTCCATATTGACAGCGCGGGCTACAGTGGCAAAGATGTCCAGAGAGATGACCGGGTCGTGATAGACGGTGCCGGGCTTGATGTGGCCCTTCCACTTCATCATAAACGGCACCCGGATACCTCCCTCAAAGTTGGTGAACTTGCCCCCCTTGAATGGAGCATTGTCTGTAGTACCATTATAAGATACACCACCGTTATCACTCAGGAAGACGATCATCGTATTGTCTGTCAGGCCCAGGCTGTCTACGTGCTGCAGCAGGCGACCTACCTGATCGTCCAGATTCTTGATCATGGCGGCGTAGGTGCGCTTGACAGGGTCTTTGATATTGGAGAACATGGCATAATACTTCTTCATGGCCTGCAGCGGTGCGTGGGGTGCATTGTATGGCAGGTAGAGGAAGAAGGGACCATTCTTGCTACGGTCTATATATGATATGGCCTCATCGGTCAGCTTATCGGTCAGGTATTTGTTTTCTTCTTTCTCCTCGCAGCAGTTGCGCAGGATGGCACAGTTGCCCCGGCGGCCCTCTGCGGTCTGCCACTCATGCTGGTCTATATAGTCGCGGCCTATGTGCGTATTGACCACGTCAGGATTGGAGGCCGGTGCGTAGAGGGTAAAGGCCTCGTAGAAGCCGTACTGATAGTCAAAGCCGCGGGCACAGGGCTTGGCAAAGTCTGCAGCTCCCAGGTGCCACTTGCCTATGATAGCAGTGGAGTAGTCATACCGCTTCAGCATATCTGCCAGTGTGATCTCAGAGGGAGGCAGGCCCTGACGCATCCTATCCTCCGTAGATGGCACATCGGTCTCCTTGATCGGTGTGAGCGGGCGGAAGCGTGGCAGGATCTTGAAGCCGTAGTACTCGGCCATATTCTTCAGGTAGCGGTGATTGGGCTGAAACTCATGACCGAAGCGCTGCTGGTAGCGACCGGTCAGGAGACCCGCGCGCGATGGTGAGCATACAGGGGAGGAGATATAGCCCTCGGTGAATACGACCCCTTCATGGCCCAGCCTATCTATATTGGGCGTAGTGAGCGCCTTATTGCCATAGAGAGAGAGGTCAGTAGCGCCCAGGTCATCTGCCAGTATGAGTATGACATTGGGACGCGCATGGCTCAGAGGATCGGCTACGGGTTTTGCCAGAAAATCCTCCTTGCCCTTGATGAGCTTTTCATCAAAGTATATCTTATACTTATCACTGTAAAACGGACGGTGCAGAAAACTCATGCACAGTACGGCGATAGCCGCCAGGCCACCTGTCAGTACTAAACCCTTAATGTATCGCATATACCAAAGCTAACGAATAACTGACGGAAAGTTTACATCCAGTTTCCATCTTTTCGTTAAATGAAAGGTTAATTTTAAGATCATCAAAACGGGCAAAATGTACCCCGCAATAAATGGCCGTAACCCTTATCCAGCAATGGTTTGATGGAGAATATTTTAGATGATACAGCCTTTTCTGCTTTTCGCAACTGTTGTCGATTTTACCACTGTGCCGGACAGCATAAAACAGCGGAGCGTTTCCTGAATGTGGCTCTCTGCGAGCTTTCAAAAGGTCACTCCGTGAGGTATTTAGTCAGTTCGTCTTCTATCCTCTTGCAGGAGACGAGCAGCGGCTTATGAGTGATCTCGAGGTCAAAGGTATGCTCAGATATGGTATAGTTGCCATTGATATGACCTATGATCAGCGGTAGCTCAAATGTGCCAGCCACCTCATCTCCGGTCAGCTTGCCCCCATGGTGGGTGATGGCAGCCTGCGCCTTTTCCATCAGTTCTTTCCTATTCTTTACATTGCCGATATGGATAGATATGTTGCACTTGGCCATGGTCTGTACTCTTTACACAAAGCTAAAGAAAACAGGTAGCCCTACCATAGCACTATCCACAGGGCTGTGTCAAATGAAAAAGCCGCTCCCGGGAGCGGCTTATGTTATGTCTTTCAGCGAGTTGTTTAGAAACGAGGGCAGAAGAGGGTTTCCTTCAGGCTGTAGGCCTTGGGAAAGCCGATGTACATCAGAGATATCTCAAATGCGCCGGTGCCCGGTCCGGCCTCTTTAAATTTATTGACTGTAAAGTCGTAGCTGGCTCCCACCTTGAAGCCTTTGATCTGGAAAGCAGCATAAGCAATCGCTGACTCAGCCTGGTGATCCTTTGTGATGATGTCGTTGGACCTGCTATAGATACCCAGAGTGATGTTTGTACGCATATTGATGTCATACCCGAAGCCGAGACCTGCATTGAGCTGATTGGCTACAGACTGCTTCATCCAGAGTACAGACGGCAGGAGGTGAAAACGACGACCCAGGGTAAAATCCATACCGCCGGAGATATTGCCACGGAGGTAGAGCGTCTTCTTCTCAGTAGTAGTAGCCAGGTTATACTTAGGCACAGCAGTATTAAAGATAGTACCACCGAGATAGAGAGCGATCTTGCTGGTCAGCTTGCCATAGTAGAGCAAGCCTACATTGAGGTTTGCGTATTTTACATTTGGCTGGAGGTTGATACCGCTTGCGATATTCTGGTTAAACTCATTACCCTGATACTGGCTGGCAAACTGTGGGTTTTTATAGCCAGTCTGTGTGTAGCCCAGCTGAAGCCCTATGGACAGCTGATGATTAGGACTGAGGTGACGGATATAAGATCCGGAAGCCACCAGGCTAAAGGTCTGAAAAGAACTGGCACCGGCAGCATCATAGAGCACATATGCACCTACACCTACTACATCCTTGCCTCCTGTACCGAGAGCGATAGGCATATCAAAGGATATAGAGGGGGTCTGATACGGTGAGTTGAAAAAGCCATTATTGACGCCGGAGAACCATTGGTTTCTATAGATAGCACCTACTCTATAGCTACCCGGCACTACCCCCGTGAGGGCAGGATTGGTAGTGAGTGGCGTATTGTAAAACTGAGTATAGTGCATATCCTGTGCTCCCGCTGTGAGGAGGGCAAGGACTGTGATGGTGGCTAAATAAAGTTTCTTCATTATCAAGTTTCTCTTTTGGTTTTAGGTTTAGGGTTTTCAGATGAGGTTTACCATACAAGGGCTACATTGCCCGTCACAGTAGGATAGAGCTTATTGGTCTGCTTGTTTCGCACTTTGGCCAGGTATACATAGTTGCCCTGATCCTGCAGTTTGCCATGATACTGGCCATCCCACTTGTCCGTGCCATCTCGCCTGCTATCAAATACCATCTCACCCCAGCGGTTGAAAACACTGAGCTCGTCCAGCATCACGATATCACCCTGATTGATAATGGTAAAGTAGGTGTTCTCCACCGGCACACCCACGCCACCAGGCAGAAAAGCGGTAGGGAAAGTAAAGTCCCTCTTGATAGGAATGGTATCTATGAGTGCAAATACGGAATCATTGGCCGCTGGTGTCCAGGCACTCTTGGTAAACTTGATACGGCCTGAACCTGTCTGGCCCGGAGTAGCGACCACTTGCTGCATATTGGCCCACTGAGCAGGTGTACCAGTCCAGACACCGATAGAGGCCCATGGACCGTCTGCGATCTGGTCTGAGAAGATAGAGAGATCTGCAGGGGAATTGTCAGAAGCATCTACGATGTGATAGAATACGTCATTTACCAAACTGATGCCACCGGATTTTTTCAGCGTGTCATAGCCGTCATCAGAGGTGGTAGAGGTAGTCGGAACATTCTCTGAGTAGCGCACTTTATAGTATCTGGCCTGGGTATTGGCCGGCACTATAGATGCCTCCCGTATCTTGGCAGTACCGCCATCATTCACACCTGTAGGGAAAATATACTCAGTCTTCTGATCTGTATTTCTCACCAAGCGGCCTCCTGCAGTGCTGCTCACGAAGCCAGTGTTTACAGTATTCTGCACGATGGCGGTAGGGTCGCTATTGGTCACATTGAGCCAGTAGGATGCCGTGGCATGCTCAGAGCCAGAGAGGTGCAGCGAATTGGTCACCGTCACGTCTCCATCTGTCTGGCGCTTGGTACCGAGGCCGATAGGTGTCGAGTCGGTCAGGTTGTAAAAAGTATTTGGGCTGGTGCCTGATATATTCTGATCTGTACCGTAGAGTGTGACCCAAGACTGATCCGCATTCCAGGTGGCATTATTGACCCAGTCTTTCTGCACAAAGTATTTGCCTGTACTAGTACCTGCACCGTCTGCCGTGCCGAGGGTATTGACAAAGCTGCCCTCGATGACTACAGTACCGGCATTTTTGAGCGAGCCGGATGCTGCATTTTCCAGAGAGCCGGAGCCTGTAGTGATATTGTCAGACTTGACGATCATCACACCGCCGGTCGTGACAGCCACAGGTGCGCCGTTATTGTAGAAAGTTTGAGCGTAAGCCGCTGAGAGTGCGACAGATGCTGCGATCAGGAGTAGGGTTTTCTTCATTGCTTACAAGGTGAAAAGGGTATAATACCACAAAAATGTGGTATGTCTAGTCCGTAAAATTATCTTTTTATGCCTATTTGTCAAATTTTGACATGAAAAACTCCGCCCAAAAAACCATTTACCTAAATCAAGGACAATCCACAGTAAATGGGTGCAAGATAGACGTGGTGCGGGATAGCGAGGATGCATAGTTTAGCACAAACATTATCCGTCCATGAAAAAAATAACGTATTTAATTAGTTTTGCAATCATAACAATAAGTTTGTCATCTTGTTTAGTATCAAAAAAGAAGTTTGATGAGCAAGAAGCCCTGGCTAAGAAGAGCATGGCGGAGAAGCGTGACTGCAATGAGAAGCTGGATAAGGCCAATGCCGATATAGCTAACCTGAATGACCAGATCAGCAAACTGAATGGCGAGGTAGCCGACCTGAAAAACAAGAATCTCACCCTCTCTGAGCAAAAAGACCGGCTCACCAAGGCCAATGAAGATGCCAATAAACTGTACGAAAGCCTGAAAAATCAATACCAGGACCTGAGTAAATCATCAAGCAAAGACAAAGAAAAGCTGAGCCTGGCCCTGGCGGAAAAAGAAGCAACCCTAAACGATAAGCAGGCCGAGCTGCAAAGGCTGTCTGACGCCCTGAAAGAGCGTGAAAAGAGAGTAAAGGACCTGGAAGCCTCCATAGCACGCAAGGAAGAAGCGCTGGCTGATCTCAAGAAGAAGATCACGGATGCACTCACCGGATTTGCCAGTGATGAACTGAAGGTGACACAGAAGGATGGCAAGGTGTATGTGTCTCTGTCAGACAAGCTGCTCTTCAAGTCAGGCAGCTTTGCAGTGGATGAGAAGGGAAAATCAGCTATCGTAAAAGTGGCCGAGGTCATGAATAAGCTGACTGATGTGACACTGGTAGTAGAAGGCCATACGGACAATAAGCAGTATACCGCAGCCAAAGGTGAGGTGAAAAATAACTGGGACCTGAGTGCGATGCGCGCAGCGGCCGTGACCAATATCGTAGTAAATGATGGCAAACTGGACCCTAAGCGTGTGGTAGCGGAGGGTCGCGGGGAGTTTTACCCGGTGGCATCTAATGACACTCCAGAGGGCCGCAGCCAGAACCGCCGTATAGAGCTGGTCCTCTCTCCAGACCTCAAGGAGATATTCAAGATACTGGACAATACACAGCAATAGGACATTTTGGCGCTTGCTGGCTGTTTCTGTAATATTGCGCTCTGATGAAAAAAGAGCCAAAGCAGATAGATAATGTGACCATCACCGCCATGGCCTCCAAGGGTCTCGGCATAGGCAAAGTAGACGGCAAAGTATACTTTGTAGCGGGCGCTGTGCCGGGAGATATCGTGAATGTGCGCATCACCACTGACAAGAAGAAATACGCAGAGGGTGAGATAGCAGAGCTGATCACTGCATCTGAGCATCGCACCGAGCCGGTATGCGAGCACTTTGGCACCTGTGGCGGCTGCAAGTGGCAGCACATAAAGTACAGTGAGCAACTACAATACAAGACGCAGATCGTAGAGGATGCCCTGATCCGCATAGGCAAGCTGACCATACCGGAGGTGAAGCCTATCACGGGCAGCCGTTCTGATTATTTCTACCGCAATAAACTGGAATTTAGTTTCACTGACCGCCGCTGGCTGACTCAGAGGGAGATAGATGGTGGGCAGGAGTATGACCGCCGCGGGTTGGGATTCCACGTACCGGGCAGCTTTATGATGGTGCTGGATGTGAAGAAGTGCTGGCTGCAAGCCGACCCGTCTAATGCGATCCGCCTGGCCGTGCGCGACTTTGCGATAGCCAATGATTACAGCTTCTTCAATATCAAAACACAGGAGGGCCTGCTGCGCACGATGATGATCCGTACGACCTCACTGGGCGAGATCATGGTGCTGGTGATGTTTACCTCTCAGGATGATGAGAAAATCGCTGGTCTGCTGGATCATCTGCAAGAGAAATTTCCCCAAATCACCTCGCTGCAATATGTGATCAACAACAAGCGCAATGATACCATCTATGACCTGCCTACCTATGTACATAGCGGCAAGGATCATATCGTGGAGCAACTGGGAGACTATAAGTTTAAGGTCAATCCAAAGTCATTCTTCCAGACCAACTCTGATCAGGCGCGGGTGCTGTATGATGTGGCAAAGGAATTTGCAGATCTGAAGCCGACGGATGTGGTGTATGACCTCTACACGGGTGTGGGCAGTATCGCACTCTACGTCTCCGGCCTCTGCAAAAATGTAGTGGGCATAGAGCAGGTAGAAGCGGCAATAGAAGATGCTAAGGAAAATGCAGAGCTAAATGGCGTAACCAATTGTGCCTTCTACGCCGGTGATGTGCGGATGGTGCTGAAGCCGGAATTCATCGCTGCTAATGGCAGGCCGGATGTGGTGATCACCGACCCGCCGCGTGCAGGTATGCATGAAGATGTGGTCAAGACCCTGCTCGAACTGGCTGCACCACGCATCGTCTACGTGAGCTGTAATCCTGCTACGCAGGCACGCGACCTGGAGCTATTGGCGGCGAAGTATGATATCAAGAAGATACAGCCGGTGGATATGTTCCCACAGACGACGCACATAGAGAATGTGGCGGTGCTGCAGCTGAGGTGATATAGTTTATTGAAGCAGATCGCCTCTGACAATGTGAAAGACGACAAACTCATCTTCCATTATTTTAAACGCAATCACCCATCCATTAAATGTGATACAACTAAGTTTCGCGTTTAGAAAATCCTCGTTGCGACAAAGCACATACTGAACATCTGATTTTGCATATGATTTAAGAAAGGCGGTCAACTTATCGATCCATCGAGCTCCGGCGCCATCTGTATGGACAGCATTGATGAATTCCGCAATTTCAAACATAGCCTCTTCCGCTGCAGGTTGCAGAGATATGATCATGAAGCCCTTTTGAGGCCTTTATCAGCTAAACGCTTTTTTATATCAGCCACAGCCTGGTCTAAAGGCTTTCCTTTGACAACCGGACGGCTCAACAATTCCTGAAGCTCCTCGCTAGTCGCCTTACGTCCAATACCGAAAGCAAGATCATGTGGGGTCAGTTTTCTGAACTTTTCCATAGCATAAAGATAAAAAAGTAATCGCAGCGAGGGAAATCGCTTTATTCGCAGAGCAAATACTCCTGTCTTTGAAAAACTCTACTCGTTTCTCTACACTCCTCCTCGACTGGAATCGCAACTCCAATGACAGGCAGATGCCGTGGAAGGGGGAGCGCGATCCGTATCTGGTGTGGCTGTCGGAGATCATCCTGCAGCAGACACGGGTGGAGCAGGGATTGCCGTATTTTTTGAGATTCAAGGAAGCCTATCCTACCTTGCACGACTTGGCAGATGCGCCGGAGGATGATGTGATGCGCCTGTGGCAGGGGCTGGGCTACTACTCCCGTGCGCGTAACCTACATCATACGGCGAAGCATATTGCGTATGAGTTGAAAGGCGAATTTCCGTCTACCTATCATGACATCGTGAAGCTGAAAGGGATCGGTCCGTATACAGCAGCGGCTATCTCGTCTTTCATCTTTGGGGAGCGGCAGGCGGTGGTGGATGGCAATGTGATACGAGTGCTGGCGCGCGTCTATGGTATAGAGCTACCCTTTGATACGACAGATGGGCGCAAGCATTTCTCGCACCTCGCACAGGAGCTGATCAGCGCGGAGCATCCGGGTGAGTACAATCAGGCGATCATGGACTTTGGCGCTACGGTGTGTACGCCGCTAAACCCTAAGTGCGAGGAATGCCCTTTCTCCAAAGTATGCGTGGCCTATCAGAAAAATCTGATAAGCGAGCTACCTGTCAAGTCAAAGAAGATCGTGAAGAAAGAGCGCTACTTCTACTATCTGGTTTTGAAAAATGACAAAGAGATAATCATCTCGAAGCGCAGCGGGGACGATATCTGGAAGGGGCTCTATATCCTCCCTTATATCGAGTCCGACAAGCCGATACGGAAGAATATAGCCCAGCGGTTGAGTGAATATCTGGGCCAAAAGGTCAGTGTGGCAGGCTACTCCAAGCCATACAGCCAGCAGCTGACGCACCAGAGCCACCAGTCCGTTTTCATTTTTGTGGAAGGAGTTGATTTGCAAAATGTTCACATAGATGGCGCTATGCGGGTGCCACTGGATAAATTGAGTACCTTTGGGTTTCCAAAGACAGTGTATTTGTTCCTCGTGGAAAATTCACTACTTTAGGTACATTATTAATAATTAAATACACAAGCGATGGTAAACAGGGTTCAACTGTTAGGCAGGCTGGGGAAGGACCCGGTCTTGAAGCATTTTTCTGAAAACAACGTGATAGCCGAGTTCTCTCTGGCCACTACAGAGTCCTACCGTGACAAGGAGGGCAAGTGGGTGGAGGTGACCGACTGGCACAATATCAAGCTGCCCTTCAAGTCTCTGGCAGAGCGCGCCGAGAAGTACCTGAAGAAAGGCAGCCTGATCTACCTGGAGGGTAAGATCAAAACAAGAAGCTATGATGACAAAGACGGCAACAAGCGCTATGTGACTGAGATCGTAGCAGAGAGCCTGCGCATGCTGGACAAGAAAGACGGCAGCACAGGTGGCGGCAGCTACAGCGACAATGGCGGCGGACAGAACTACTCGTCTCAGCCCCAGCAGGAATACGCCGGTGGCAACGACAGCAGGCCATCTAATAACATAGACGACGACCTGCCATTCTAATGATCAACCCGGACAGGCGGAGTACAATCTGCCTGTCCTCATTTTTTCACGAAACCAAAAAATCTTGGACCCCGGCCCCGCAGCAATTCTTCCTTCCAGCAGCCTGATCATCATCCTCAGCAGCTTCGTCCATATGCCCGATACGGGCGTCATCCTTGCAGTACTCGCAGCACTCCTACTCATCTTTTGCTCAGCCCTGATGGCTGCGTCTGAGATCGCATTTTTCTCTATCAGCAATGTAGAGAAAGAAGAACTACATGAAAGCGAAGAAGAAGCTGACCTGCGCCTGGCCAAGCTACTGGACCGCCCGCGCTACCTGCTCTCTACGATCCTGATAGGCAATAACGTGGTGAATATCGGCGTGATCATCATTTCATACTACATCATCACGCACATCTTTGAGTTTAAGGATATAGCCCTCGGCAGCTTTACGATACCAGGCTCTGTGTTTGACTTTACGATCAACGTACTCGTGGTCACCTTCTTCCTGGTGCTCTTTGGCGAAGCCATACCAAAAGTATATGCCTCTCTGAATAAACTGAAAATAGCCAGAGGGGTCACCGGCCTATTTGTGGTGCTCAATCGCATCTTCTACCCTATCAACTATATCCTCGTGGGATCTACCTCTATGATAGAGAAGCGTATCAAGCGGCATAATGCTGAGATAGATATAGAGGAGATCAATAAAGCAATCGAGATCACGGTAGAAAACAAGGAATCCGGCAATGATGTGAAGATGCTCAAGGGTATCGTCCACTTCGGCAACCTGACCGTGAAGCAGATCATGCGCCAGCGTATGGAGGTAGCGGCTGCAGATATCACGTGGAACTTTGAGGAACTGCTGAACTATGTGCGCGAGGTAGGCTACTCCCGTATACCGGTCTACTCTGAGAATATAGACCAAATACAGGGTGTGCTCTACATCAAAGACCTGCTGGACCACCTCAATCAGAATGCATCATTCGGCTGGCAAAAACTGATACGGGAGCCACTGCACGCGCCGGAGACGAAGAAGATAGATGATATGCTGCGCGAATTTCAGGAGTCTCACAAGCACCTGGCCATAGTAGTGGATGAGTTTGGTGGGACCTCTGGCATCGTGACCATGGAGGATATAGTAGAAGAGGTGATAGGCGACATCAAAGATGAATTTGATGAGTCTACAGACACCAATATCCGCAAGGTGAATGACAACACCTACATCGTGGAGGGTACGATGCCGCTGCATGATTTCAGCAAGGCGCTGGATCTGGAGACAGGACACTTTGACGAGGTGCGTGAGGATGCAGAGACGCTGGCAGGCCTGCTGCTAGAGCTGAAGGGCCGCATACCAAAGGCGGGCGACGAGATCAATTTTGAAAAGTTCAACTTCCGTATACTATCAGTGAAAAATAACCGTATAGAGAAGGTGAAACTGGAAGTAGAAAATTAAATAACATAGTGTGCTCAGACCATCCTTATACATTACGCTCTGCCTCGTGCTGATATCACTCACCTCCTGCCACGGTGACTATAGCCCGAAACCAAAGGCGTATCCGCGTGTGGTATTTCCTGAGCGGAAGTATGAAATGTATGACTCAAAGGATTGCCCGTTCCGGTTTGAGAAACCGGTGTACACGCAGATACAGCATGACAGCTCTGCTATGGGTATGAGCCATCCCTGCTGGATCAATGTGGCCTTTCCGGATTTCAACGGAACGGTGAACCTGACCTACAAGGAGATCAATAAAGACATGACCCTGGAGCGGCTGCTGGAGGATGCTCACAAGCTCTCCTTCAAGCATACAAAAAAAGCTAACTATATAGATGAGAGCCTGATCGTGAATAAACATGGGGTGAGCGGTATCTTCTATAATGTAGGTGGCGATGCTGCGTCCAATGTCCAGTTCTTCCTCACTGATAGTACCCGCCACTTCATACGCGGCTCGCTCTACTTCTACAATGAACCTAACAGTGACTCTATGGCACCCGTTCTGACCTTTGTACGGCAGGATCTTGACACGATGCTCAGCACCTTTGAGTGGAAATAACATTCATCTCCTGCGGGCTGTCACATTTATGAAATATCTTTGACACCCGTCATGAAAAGGATATTTCTAGCCTCCCTTGTAATCAGTATTGTTTTATGCTCCTGCCAGTTTGCGCGGACTGTGGTGTATAATGACCCGGGGCTACAGGATTTTAAGTTCATGCCCTACTCCAAGGTAAAAGCGGGCGAGTACCAGCCGCTGCCGGAGGCTTCCATCTACAATACAATGAAACTGCCCGACTCTCTGCAAAAAGCACTGACCCAGACGCAGACGGTGGCTTTTCTCGTACTGAAGCATGACAGCATCGTGTATGAATGGTATGCGCCCGGCTACAGTGATAGCAGCCGGACCAATCCATTCTCTATGACGAAATCTATCATGTCTATCCTGACAGGCATAGCGCTAAAGGAAGGAAAGATAGGCAGTGTAGATGATCCTATCGGAAAGTACTATGCGCCATATAAGGCAGACAGCCTGAGCCAGGTCACTATCAAGCACTGCCTGACCATGTCTACAGGGCTGAACTATCACGATCAATACCTGAATCCCGCCGGCCACGTGGCTAAGCTGTACTATGGCCGCGACCTGTATAAGTTCATCAACACGATGAAATACGAAAAACCTGCAGGATATGAGTTTCGCTATAAGAATGTGGACCCGCAGATACTCGGTATAACGCTGACGAAAGCGACGGGCATGAGCATGACACAGTATGCCTCAGAGAAACTATGGCAACCATTGGGTGCTGCGCATGATGCTTGGTGGCTGACGGATAAGAAAGGTGGGATGGAGAAGACCTACTGCTGCTTTCATACGGACGCGCGCGACATTGCGCGCATCGGTATATTGTACGAGCACTATGGCAACTGGCATGGCACTCAGATAGTAGATAGCAGCTATGTGCGGGCCTCCCTCTCTCCTATCAATATCTGTGATGGGGAGCATGGTGACACCGTGATCTGCAAAAGGTATGGCTACCTGTGGTGGCTGAGAAATACGGACGGGCATGGTGATTTCGCCGCTGACGGCATGAAAGGTCAGTATGTGGGTGTGATGCCTGATAAAGACATTGTATTCGTAAGACTGGGGCTGAGGGACTGGTACCAGACAGGGCATCGCTTCGGTCACTATCCGTTTCTATATAAGACGATAGCGCGATCTCTCCGGCAGATGTTTGATAAAGATTGATAGGAAATCAGCCTATCTTGAAATGCTTGAGACGGCGCACTTCTTCTTCTGACAGGAAGCGCCAACGGCCACGTGGGACATCCTTCTTGGTCAGGCCACCAAAATAAACACGATCCAGTTTGACCACCTCGTAGCCGAGTGACTCGAATATGCGGCGCACGATGCGATTCTTACCTGAGTGTATCTCGAGGCCTACTTCGCCCTTGTTTTTAGGATTGGTGTATTGCAGGTCTGTGACCTCTGCTATACCGTCCTCCAGCACTACACCATGCTTGATCTTGTCAAAATCATCCGGCTTTAAGGCCTTGTCCAGCACAGCATGGTATATTTTTTTGATCTCCTTAGATGGATGCGTCAGGTTTTGGGATAACTCTCCATCATTAGTGATGAGGAGTACGCCTGTCGTATTCCTATCCAGACGGCCCACGGGATAGAGGCGCGGTTTTTTCACACTCTCTATCTGCGCGTAGGCAGAGCGTATCAGGTCCAGTACGGTGCGGCGGTCCTTCTCATCACTGGTAGTAGTGATACAGTCCTTAGGTTTATTGAGCAGGATGTAGATCTTCTTCTCAGGTGTGATGCGCTTATCATCAAAGGTGATCTTGTCAGTCGCCTTGACACGATAGCCCATCTCCTTTACTACCACACCATTCACTTTTACTTTACCATCGGCTATGAGTTCATCTGCTTTGCGGCGCGAGGCTATACCGGCGTGCGCCATAAACTTATTGAGGCGCATAGTATCCGGCGTATCACCGGCCTGCTCCGCAGGCTCGGGACCTTTTATCTTGCTGAGGCGCTTCTGGATCTTAGAGTCGAGTGAGGTAGTGGGAGCGGCAGCTTTCTTCTTGGCAGGCACGGCAGACTTGGCAGTCCGTTTTACAGGCTGCTCTGGTGCTATCTCAGCAGCAGGCTTCTTCTTGTAAAATTTCTCGAAAGGACTTTTACCGGTACTGTCCGATTTGCTCTTCGCCACTTATCAGTTTATTATCGCGCGAATATAAACATTTTCACCTCATATCACGCTACTGCTGCACAGGTTATCGCTTGACCTCTACAGATACGATCTCCACTTTGCGCTCAAGAGCGGCGGCAGGATTGTAGACGGAGTTGCGCGTATCTTCCAGTTTGTCGCTTACGCTCTTTGGCGCATTTTCCTCGCCGAGGGCTTCACCTTTTAGTACCAGTTGCCCTTTGTCCATAAAGTAGACAAGCATACCATCGTGGTAGTGGTAAAAGTAATTTTTGAGAGAGGCGATACGGCGGTCAGCCAGCTTGATGTTATAGAGGTTATAGTTGAGGGGAGAGCAGTAACCCTGTATGGTGATCTCGATCTTTTTGCCCGACTGCAGAGCATCGAGCAGCTGACGGCTGAAATGGATCAGGTCATAATATCCCTTATCTACTTTCTGGGTAAACAGATCAAAAACCTCACGCTCTGCCTCCGTCTTGCTCCCTGCAGACAGTCCCTTTGAAAATTCCTTCTTGTACCGGTCCAGCAGCCGCCAATAGGACTGATAGGTCTCTACGTAATTGAGCGCTGTCGTATCGCGCAGATTGCAGCACTCCGGCTCATCATTGTGAAAGTATAGTGTGACCGGCAGTAGCTGCTTCATCTCTGAGATGCTACGATCAATATAGGTCTTTGGCGTGTCAGCTATCAGCTGTTTGAGCTGAGCCACCCTGGCGCTGTCGAGCTGCCTGTCCGGATGTGGCGCAGAGACCAGCGTATCGGCTGTGACCTGAGCAGTAGCGGGGATGGTATCACGGTGCAGCGCTGCTACAGGCGTGGTATCCACAGCGATGGTACTATCTGCAGATGGCGGGATATCTATATGCTCACCCGTGTCATACATCCAGATATCATTGCAGCAGGTCTCCGCCTTGATATACTGCGAACCCTTTCTATTGGATGCAAAGTAGTTCTTTGACCTATCCCATGATTTGTAAAAGTAGAAATCGTTTTGCGGCGAGTTGACCGCCTGTCCCAGGTTCTTAGGCGCTGTCCAGGATCCGTTTTGATACGTGGTGGTAAAGATATCCAGGCCGCCATAGCCATAGTGCCAGTTTGAGGCAAAATAAAGCTGCCGTGTCTGACTGTCATAGAAGGGAGAGAACTCTTCGTCTATCGTGTTGACTGCTGCACCCAGATTTGTGGGGGGCTCAGGTCTGCCATCTCTGAGCGTGCTCATCCAGATGTCTGTTTTGCCCTGGCCACCGGGCCTGTCACTGACAAAGTACAGCACCTCATTCCCACGCTCATCACTACCTATATTGGGCTGGGTAGTAGTATATCCCGGCAGGTTGATAGTGGAGTCCAATTTATCGGGGGCAGATAGCGTGCTGCCTTTGACCTGTGATACATACAGATCGCAGCGCAGCTGACCTGGCTGCTTATTTGCAGCCTCACATTGGGTAAAGTAAAAGCGGGTCTTTGCATTATTATAAGCGCCGTTGGCTATATGCCTGGCCGGATCACCGGGTACATCCATGACATGAGCAGAGCTATAGTCCGCAGGAGCGATGTATATACGTGCCAGATAGGTCTCTTTCTTTTTGGGCACGCTGACCTTGCGCAGGGACGAGAAAAGGAAATGACCATCGAGAGACTGGAATGGGTTAGTCTCTGAGTATGGGGTATTGATCGTATCCGGCAGGTGTATCACCTTGGACTTCTCTTTTGTAGTGTTGGCTTTGGCCCAGCTGCAGGCCTCCAGCTCCTGCTGTGCTTTCTGCGTGTAGTAGTCGTGCCCTTTGTAGCGATTCAGAAATTTTTTGAACTGAGCCGGCGCAGCATCATACCGACCGAGATAGCGCAGCATAGAACCATACCAGAAAATAGCCATAGGGTATTCTTTGGTCACGTCCTCTTCGGCTACCTTTTTGTAGACCTCTGCCGCATTTTTATAATCATTGAAACAACGTAACGCCTCGGCATACTTAAACTTCATTTCAATATTGAACTCATACTTCTCCAGACCTTGCCTGTAGTACTCGGCTGCGTTGTAGCAGTCTCCTTTCTGCATAGCATCATCGCCGTGACTGATGTATTGCTGTGCAGACTGCGCGCAGACAGGCTGTATACAGAGCATCGCAATAAATACTGCTGCTCTGCGCATTAGTAAAGATCTCCACTCAGAATATAGGGCAAGATGCAACGTTAGACTTCAGTTTTTTGATTTTGGAAAGGATATATATCACTGACATCTCAAAGCCGCCATTGTACCGGCTGGCTGGTGTAAAATTTGAATGATTGATATCGTAGCTACAGTTGACCTGCAGATTATTATAGTCCATGCCCACCATGACCGCAGGAGCATCTCCTATGCGGTAGTATGCGCCTGTATTGAGCGCGATGCGTGATGTAGGCAGGGTAGAGATATATGTTTTCAGGTGAATACCGGGCACAAACTCCTGCCGTGTCTGCTGGCGCTGAAAGAGAAACTCCGGTACGAGATCGAGCCGTCCTGCTATTTTAAACTGTCCTCTAAAGTGAAAATTGTACATGGGCGCGAGCGTGACAGAGTGATCTCCATAAAAAGACTGGCTTGGCATATTGAGGTGCGCTACCGAGGCACCTATGGTAAAATTATTGCGCAGTCCTTTGTTCCATTTGTAGGCCAAGCCCAGAGACATGTCAAGAAACAGGAAATGCGTGCGACTGTAAACTTCATTTGCGGGAATATTGGGATTGAAGGCATCGCCGTTAAACTGGTTGTCAAAAAATAGATTGGTATAGTCAAAAGAGCGGTTTACAAACCCTATCTGATAGCCCAGAGAGATCGTGTGCAGATCATGGTAGCCCCAGTTGAGCTGATAGGACATGGAGTACGCGGCATGGATGGATGTGAAGCGGGAGTCCCCGGCGCGATCATAATAGAAGAGCACTCCGCCACCTATCTTATCGTGATTTTTGAGGGTCACGAAATTCATATCTGCGGACACCGAGGCCGTGTTGTAAGCCACAGGGACGGACTGCCATTGATTCTTATAGTTGCCTACAAAGCGTACATCTCCTTCGAAAAGATTGGTATTGGCAGGATTTTGATTGAGCGGAGAGAAATTGAACTGAGTGAAATGGATGTCCTGAGCGGAGCAGACAATAGACATAAGACATGAGACAAGAGACAATACAAGTATAGCCGCAAGGCGCTGCGCACCTCCGAGGCTTTGATGTTGTATTATACAATTGCGTAGCATTATCTCAATAGGGTGACATTACCTTTACGGAAAAACTTTTCTCCACTCTCACAGGTGCCCTCTGCATACCAGCCGAAAACTGCAGGGTCCTGCCTGGTGCCGTGATAGGTACCATCCCATCCTGTATTGATATCGCGCGTCTCAAACATCTTCTGCCCCCAACGGTCATAAACAGTGAAATACATATCCCCTATCTTATTACCCCGCACAAAGAGTTTGTCATTCTTGCCATCCCCATTTGGGCTGAAAGCATTAGGCACAAAAATGTGTGAGGAGGCACACGGCGTGCGGTAAACTTTCACTGTCACAGAATCGCGCACCCGGCATCCGTTCTGATCAGTGACCGTGACCCAGTAGGTGTCAGTTTCCCTCGGATATGCCAAAGGGCTGTCTACCGTGAGAGATGAGAGGCTGCTATCCTGATCCCACAGGATGGAGGTAGCATCCGTATAATAAAGGTGAAGGCGGGAGGTGTCGCCATAAGAAATAGAATCAGGTACGGCAGTAGCCCGTATATTCTGGAGTGAGGAGATCACATTCACTGTGATGCTATCCTGATACATGCATCCCGTGGCTGTATTAGTAGCGCTGACATAGTACGTAGTAGTAGCTGCGGGATTGACCAGGGCATGATCGGTATTGCCTCCTGATAGGATGCCTGATGCCGGTGACCACGTGTACGACAGTGCCTGGCCGGCAGTATCTGAGACAAAGAGGCTGATCGTATCATGTGGGCAAAGTATATTGGAGCCTCGTGCATGGATGGAGTCATGCATCACGCGCACCTGCTGTGAGAAGTAGGTTTTGCAATTGACTCGTGTCTCCGTGAGCTGATAGGTGGCGTCTTGCGCCGGAGTCAGATATGGATTTGAGATAGTGGAATCACTCAGTCCATAGGAGGGTGTCCAGCTATAGTGTATCGATGTGTCTACGCTGGCAGGTATGCCGATCTGTATCGGAGTGCCGGGACAGTCATTGACTGCATTGAGCGTGACAGTAGAGTCGTTTGGCGAGATGATGATCTGCTTTGAGATGGTATCTGCACCATTGCAGCTGCTGCCATCTGTCACTATCAGGGTGACAGTATATATGCCGGGTGTGTTATACTGGTGTGACGGATTGACCTGAGCAGAGGTCGTACCATCATCAAATATCCACTTGAAGGTAGTACTCGTACTGTCAAAAACTTTACTCTGATTTATGAAGTTATAATTGAACGTATCGCAGGCATGGGGTGGCTGCTGAAAGTCAGCTATGACCAGCGGCAGGTCCAGGTCCATTTTGAAAATGGCATTGTTGCAGTTGTGAGACCCATTGTGATGAGAGACCACATTGGCCGGATAGGTAGGGAAAGAATCATTGCCGCCGCACCCGGCACAAACGGACTCATATATCACACCCTTTTTGTCAAAGCGGCTGGTACCTCCGTCTACATGATCCTCAGAGATGGAGGAGCCAAAATAGGTGGCATAGGTGATAGCCGAGGCATCATCTTTCATCACCATGACATAAAAATCATTGCCATCGGTATGCGGCTGGTAGGCATCAGGCGTGACATACAGTCCCTGCGTGCTGAGGCTGACGCCGTCACCAAACAATGCAAGAAAATCAGAGCCCCAGCCAGACATATAGACGCTATTGCAGCGGTCTACCAGAAAGGCAGTCGGAGAGAGGTCAGGTATGCCGCGTCCATTGCCAAACCGGGTGGACCAGATGACGGTGTCCAGTGTGTAGTTAAACTTGCTGATATACTGGCCACTCTTGGGTACGTTGTATAGCGCGTTTTTAGTGAAGGCTGAAGTGGTATCAAATGTCTGACCGAGGACATACACATTGTTTCTGCGGTCTGTCTGTACAAAAAAGAGCTGATCGTACTCAGATGTACCGTACAGCGTAGAGGAGATCACGCCATTGCCATTCCGATTGATCAGAGTGATGAAGCCCTCGGCGCGTCCCCCGTTAGTAGCAGGCTGAAAGCTGCCGGCTGTGGTGGGGAAGTCTGTAGAATTGGTACCGCCGCATACGAAGACATTGTTATTATTATCCAATGCCAGGGAGTAGATAGCATCTCTGTCACTACCTCCCAGATAGGTGCTCCAGATCAGATGGCTCAGGTTATTGTCCAGCTTGGAGAGGGTGCCATCCATGAGGCCATTCAGAGTAGTCTGGTATGCGCCTGTCGTGACCGGAAAGTCTGCAGACCGTGTGCAGGATGCGATGTAGACATTGTCATTCTTGTCTATATCTATGACTCCGCGCACCTCATCGGCATATTGATAGTTGAGGTATTGATACTCCGGATAGTTGAGCCCGTCATTGCCTGTCCCGCCGAGGTATGTGGAACCAACCAGCGCAGAGCCATCTTCTGTAAAGTGCGTAATGAAAATATCTGAGCCGACATTGTAGTCTACAGCCAGGCCAAAGAAAATACCCGGATTGCTGCCGCCATTGAATAGTGTATCGTAGGCATTGGCGGTGACGGGAAAGCGAGTGGAGCCTGTCGTGCCAAATACAAATAGTTCATCGTTGCTATTGACCACCATACTGTGGGGCAACTCATCTCCCTCGCCACCCAGGTAGGTACTGTATAGGCGGGCCGTACCGGATGGATTGTATTTGATGATACCTACGTCTACTCCATACTGATCCTCACCAAAGTTAATATTGGGCGGCATGACATAGCCGCCTGCCCAGGTGACCTGAAAGGCACCCACCGTCACAGGATATCCCGTACCGAAAACGCTGCCCGCAGCATAGGCGTCACCCTTGCTGTCATAGGTAGCGGTATAGCCAAAGTTATCTGAGGTAGAGCCGGAGTAGGAGGAGAAAACGAGCGTAGGATCAATGACCAGATCGTACGCCGGATCCCATCCATCCGGGAGCACAAAGGAGACCACTCCTTTCTCATATTTATAGCTACACCTGACCGGGATTTGTTTGCCGTCTACGGTCTGGTAGGCATAGGGCACTGACTCAATCACAGAGCCGACCGAAGTCTGTATCATAAGCCTGCCCGCGGAGATGCTGACACTATCGGCACCTTCATATCGCATCTGTACGGGCAGGCTGCCCGCATGGCCGCGGCGCACTATCCAGTCATACTTGATACTGCTGCCTGCTGTGTAGGCATGGAGGTCTATGCCGGTATATATCCCTGCATAGGTCAGATCACGATATGCAGCCACATGGCTGGCCCAGCGTGCTTTATTCTTACCAATAAAGTAGTTGTAATAATCAGGCTCCTTTTCTGACGCTATTTGCTTCACACCGGGGTCTGTATTCACAAAGACCTCCCGGAACGCGTGGCAGTGAATGACAGGATCCAGCTCTGCCTTATAGTGTACCTCGCGGTGCAGGTCATGGCGCAGGCGGCGCATATCCCCGCTATCCAGCAGGGAGTATGTGATACAATTCTTTTCGAAAAATACGTTTGAATTTGGCATCTCAGCCCGCCAGAGAACGTTGTGATGCCACTGGCCTTTGTTTTCTTTAAAAACAATATTGCTGCATGACCGGCATAGTCCCTCTGCAGTCACAGCAGAAGTGCATGACAGCAGGAATAATGCAACGAAAAAAAAGCCCGATGGACGCCCCATCCCAAACAATGAATTATGCTACAAAATACTACGTTTTAAAGATTTGTTCAAGGATTTGGCATTGCTGTATAAAGATAGACGCGGGCAACGGCGCAAGAGTGGCTTGTCTGTCTGCTGCAGGTCAAAAAACGTAAAATCTGTAGGCTACCTGAAAATCCAGCAAGCGATTGCTTAAATTTATTATCCCTATTTATCCATGCGACTAACTTTACGATCAAGGCAGGCGATCCGGCAGGTGAAATACCTGCCCGTATTAGCCATGCTCCTATGCTTGTCTCGCCTCACCGCGCAGGATATTCATTTCACACAGTTCTTTACCAATTCGCTCATACTCTCACCGGCGTCTACAGGCTACTTTCAGGGGAACTACCGCCTGGGAGTCAACTACAAATACCAGTGGCCCTGGGCTACCAGCCAGCAGACATTCAACTATCATACACAGGCTGCATACGCTGATTTCTCACTATTGGAGAATAAAGTGAGGCACGGCTGGATGGGTATCGGCGCAAACTTCCTGAACGATGACGCTGGGGATGGCCGGCTGCGCTACATGAGGTTTGGTGCGAGTATAGCCTGGCACCAGGCATTTGACCGGGAAAATCGCTATGTGCTCAGTGCCGGCTTTGTAGCTAACTATATCAGTAAGTCTGTAGATTTTGACAAGTTTTATTTTAACAACCAATGGGTAGATGATCAGGGATTTGACCGGAGTGTACCCAACTATGAAAACCCGATCACAACGCGTATCTCACAGATAGACCTCGGTGGGGGTCTCAACTTTAATGCAAAGGTGAGTGACAAACTGCTGCTAGGCACTACATTCTCTATGCTGCATCTCAATAGGGCAAAGGACGATTTCTATGGTGATCCGAGTCAGCTATCATTCCGCTATATAGTCACGCTGATGGCAGAGTATGAGATAACCCGGACGCTAAGTTTCACCGGCAATGCATATATGACGTATCAGTCAAAGGCATACGAGGTGGTAGCAGGAGGTATGATAGGCTATAAACCTCATGACCGCTACCGACATCATATCAGTACATCTACTATATACGTCGGTGCCTACTACCGTGTGAAAGATGCAGCATCGCCCATCATAGGCTACCAGTATAAGCAAACCAGACTGCTAGTGAATTATGATATAGTGACATCTAAACTCGCCATACCCGGCAAACTGAACGGAGGACTCGAAATATCGCTGGTGCATGTGGGCAGCTTCCCTCACAGGAGAAACCAAACTAAAGTAGCTTGCCCCAAATTTTAGATATTGGACCGGATGGCCTGTGCGATGCGCTCAAACTCTTCCTTTTCCAGTTTCAGCTTTGGATCTGAGAAGTTGATGCTCCCGGAGTGCAACGGGATGAGATGCACATGCGCGTGAGGCACCTCCAAGCCTATCACAGCCACACCTACCCTGAGGCATGGTACTGATGTGCCTATAACCAAAGCCACCTTTTGCGCAAACAGCATCAATCCGGTATAGGTATCCTGGTCCAGGTCAAATATATAATCTACCTCTTGCTTAGGCACCACCAGGGTGTGGCCTTTGGATAGCGGATTGATATCCAGAAAAGCGAAATAGCGCTCATCCTCCGCTATCTTGTAGCATGGTATCTCGCCCTTTATAATGCGTGTGAAGATGCTGGCCATCTGGTGTTGCTTTATCAGAGTCCTATAGAAAGCACTTCAAACTCCATCGCACCGGCAGGAGTCTGCGCTACAGCCTTTTCGCCCACCTTCTTGCCGACCAGGGCTTTACCTATCGGCGAGGTGATGGAGATCTTGCCCTCTTTGAGGTTCGCCTCAGCCTCACTGACTATAGTGAAGGTCTGCTTTTTTCCGAGCTTATTATTCATGACATCCACTTTGGTGAGTATGCCCACCTTAGAGATATCTACTTTGCTCTCATCCATTACCCGTGCACTGCCTACTTTGCCCTCCATTTCAGAGATCTTGGCCTCCAACAGTGCCAGCTCCTCGCGGGCAGCATGGTATTCAGCATTTTCGCTCAGGTCGCCCTTCTCGCGAGCCTCTGCTATAGCTTTAGATATTTCCGGCCTCTTGACGGACTTCAGGTATTTCAGTTCATTCACCAGAGCTTCATAGCCCTCTTTGGTCACATATTGTATATCAGACATCCTACTTCTCCTTTTTCGTTAAAACGGAAAGACGCCCCGTAGGACGTCTTTCACTGTAAAATTAGAAGACTTTATTGTTTTGACAAATCTCTTACATCTCCATGTAGATCTCTACACGGCGGTTTTTGGCGCGGCCAGCCGCATTTGTATTTTCATACTTCGGCCTGGTGGAACCGTAAGCCTTGGTATCAATACGACCTTCGCTGATGCCTTTGGACACAAAGTATGCCTTCACTGCATCTACGCGATCCTGAGAGAGCTTCTGATTAGCTGGTTCTGCTCCTACATTATCTGTATGACCTTCAAAAGACACCTTGTACTTAGGATTCTTCTTCATGATGTTGACCAGATAGTTGAGGTAGCCATATGACTTGCTCTGGATCTTAGCCGACCCAGTCTCAAACTCAAGCGCTTCATAGTCGTTGAATTGCAGCGTAGATTTGCCGGCTCTGGTCACTGTGTCGACACTACCACCCGTGTAGTCAGTCTTCTCCAGTACGGCAGCGATCAAAACTGTATCCTTTACGATACGGGTCTTTACCACGGTATCTACTTTTACTATCGGAGTTTCGGCTTTGAGCTTCAGCTCCTGATTCACTTTGATCAGAGAGTCTATCGCGTTATCCTTTTGCTCTACTTCCTCTACAGTTACCTTGCTCTTTTTGCCACGCTTCCTGGCAGGTGCACCTTCATCATATGCTGCCGCAGAGCCAGCTCCCGGAGCAGCCACTATTTTATCCTTAGGTGTAGCTGCAGCGCCGAGCATCAGGCGCAGACCTACTGAGTGCGTATGCTGAAAATTATTGGTAGGGGAGGTCATGCGGAAACCATAATCCAGTGCCAATGATGGTGCTGACCTATCCTTTTTGAAAGGTACATTCACGGACATACCGCATGCGAATCCATTGTATGCTGTGGCAATATTGGCCTCTTTGAAAATTCCATTCTGGAAGCGGTACGCCGCACGCAGCATAAGTATCTCGCGATATGAAAACTCTGTACCCAGGCCGTAATCATCCAGACCAAAGGCATTAGCAGAATATTGGCCCATGAAAGTGAGGCGATAGCGCTGGGTAAACTTGCCTGACTGAGCTCCATCCAGTTCGATCTTAGGTCCTAGCCACAGATCATAGGCTACTCCCATATTCAGCTGAGTAGGCAGTTCAAACTTGTTTGTCTTCTTGCTCACAGAGGTGCTATAGTTAGTAGACAGGGCTGCATCTGTACTCAGTGCATCACCACCAAACTTCATTGGTGTACCCACATTGCGGAGAGAAACACCGAAGTGCAGGTTCTCTTTTTTGCCCGTAGTATACTGGAGGCCTGCATCAAATCCTAATCCCAGTGCGGTGACGTTGTCCACCATTTCAGATACGAGCCTAAGGCTGATACCACCAGTGATCAGGTTGTCACCCATCTTAGGCGTTGCACCCAGAGAAAAATTCTTGGCGTACGATACTCCGATATTAAGCACCGTAGGCTTGAAAGTACCTATACCCCCCTCAGGATTGGCAGTAGTAGTCTTTTCGATAGCTCCGAAATTGATCGAGTTTATCGAAAGGGCTATAGCATTGCTCTTGACCCTGGTGGCAAAACCACCTTGCACGCCATTGACACCGGCTCCTGTCAGCCACGATGTATAGGCTGCTATGATCTCAGTACCACGTGTCAGACCGAGGCCTGCGGGATTGAGCCTTTCTGCCTCCAGGCCTTGCACCCCGGCTACATTGAGATCCCAAAGACCGGCAGAGCGTGCATAGCCATTCATATTTAGCTCAGGGGCCCCGGACTCTCCTTTGCGGTCAGGATTGCCGGCATATGCTGTATGCCATCCCAATCCTGCTATAAAACCTACTACTAGAATTTTCTTCATAAACTATCTTTTGTTCTATCCACTGATTATTAGAAGTTTGAGATATCGGTAGGACGCATAGCGCCAAACCATTTCAATACCTTGTGACCTATACCCGGCGCAGTGATATCAAAGAGATATATACCGCTGGCTACAGTGATATTTTTGTTGTTCTTCAGATCCCAATCTATTGTGTTGTCAATATTGGTGCTACCAGTATTGTCATTGAGATCAAACCCATCAGATATCTCTATACGCTTGCCTGTAGCCGGATTATTGCCGGATATATCCCTGCTGAGTGTACGCACCAGCTGGCCATCCAGCGTGTATATTTTGATAGTACACTCATTTGGCAGATTGGTGATCTTGACACGTGTATCATTAGCACCTGTCTCATAAGAAGAGTAGGCATAATAAGGATTTGGCACCACCCTGATCAGATCGAGCGCAGTCTTGGCCACTGAGTCGCGGTTTTCTTTAGCCCCCAGGCCTTTAGTACTAAACTTATACCTAGGCAGAGAGTCTCCACCCGCAGCAGTAGCGCTCGTACCAAACTTAGCATATGGCTTTTGCACACGCAGCTTGATGGTCACTGTATTGTCATCAGGGACCAAACCATCTGCCATAGACTTCATAGTATAGCCCGGCGTGAGATATGGCATAGCGGTCCACATAATATGGTCATAGATCTCGATCACCTCAGACCTGTAAGGCTGATTGAGAGGATTGGTAACCATAGCCTGATATTCCTGTACATTGGTACTGCCCAGCACATTATAAATATAATCCACTCCAGACCCTGTGCCTGCCACTGGATAAGGTATGTCCAGCACATATATGTAGTGGCGCCCGCCAAAGAATGGAGCATACGGCACATAAGAGTTATTATTATTCAGAACGCCGAGTACCTGAGACGTAGGATTCCAATACATATCGGTACCATTCTGATCACGCTCGTCAGATGCCTCACCAAAGGCCATCTCCAGCCGTTGTCCTGTCTCTACATTGACAGCATAACCCGGGAAGTAGGAGAGACCATTAGTAGATGGATCATAAGACCCGTCTATATTGGCAGAATAATGGCCGCGGAGCATCCCCTTGCGCGGTGCATGATTACTACTTGTAGGATCGAGGTCAGCGCCCATCGGGTTTTCGCCGGTCTCAAACACTACGCATGGTGTCCATTTGCTCTTGTCAGAGGTGATCACGATGTCTACACTTTGCAGTTTGTCCAGGTTATTTCTAGGAGGAGCTGCACGGTCATCATAGCGGTTCCATTTGAACGCCGGGCCACCTACAGTGCTGGGCCTGCCTGCTGTGGTCACAGATGGCGTAGGACCGGCGCTCCAGTTTGCGGTGAGGCAATATGGAGCCCATCTGCCGTCTGCGATCTTGTCAAATTGATTGTCAGGGTCGCTGAAATGAAAATCTGCAATACCTGTAGTATAGTACGCATCACTGAATACATTGCATGCTGCGTCGGCAGGGGTATTTGAAGGAACAGTACAAGTGATATAATTTTGACCGGATCGGATCCAGTTCTTTACATCGTTTGTCACACTTGTATCTTTCACAAAAGACAACCATGGCTTGGTAGAATCCTGAAAACTGATGCTGCCTGATATAGCGCCATATACAGGCATGCTATCCAGATAGTTTGTATATACCGGGAATGGTGTACCCAAGGTAATAGAAAAACCGTACTCATTGCCCTGATCATCAGCTACGAGCTGCTCATACTGCCTGTCGAGTGTACGGGTGGAGTGAATCGTCACATTGTTGGTGAGATCTGTCAGTACCCACCATGCCTGAGTAGAGACATTTACTCCATTGTACGGTATAGTGTCATTGATCTTCAGTTCAAAGTCGGCCTCCTTGAGCAGCAGAGGATCAGTGATCTTGAGGCCTATAGGATCAAAACCAGTAGTATAGTCGAGCGTATCTGCATAAAAATTCGCACTGCTCATGATCTTATCTATCGTGGCAGGTGTGAGATCTATATAGTTGCCGCCATTACCTTGACCCTCCAGTCGCTGTACCAGGGCGGAGGATCCCCATTTGCTATTGAGCATAGTGCCTCCGTACTCGGAGGTCGGATCGCTAGGTATAGCTGAGTACTTATTAAAGTTCTTTCCGATCAGGAATGGCTGATACTGGCCAGTGCCCAGATCCGGACGGAAGGTCTGAAAGTTATTTGTAGCAAAAGCTATTACACCGAAATAGTAGGTTTTGTGATTTACCATCTGGCCACCACCAAACACGTCTACCGAATCCACAAATGAGTGGACGATACCAAGATTTGGCAGGTCGGTTCCTACGCCAGGCACAGTACTGGCATCAGAGGTCCATATAGGGACTCCTGAACCAGGGTCCGTAGCCTGAGACCAGTTAGCCAGGTGCTTGATATTATCCTTCAAATCATATATTGCCACAGGCACAGCCTTTGACGGATTGGTCAGGTCATTGGCAGAGACACTGGCATCCGACAGCTGGTATACTATATATCCCTGATACTTGTAAAGCGAGTCGGCACTGGAGCCTACCACAAAGCCCTTGCGCACGCGCAGCGGGTCGACCTGAGCATATGACTCACCTATATTATTGCCCTGTGGATCGTCCACCACATTGATTATTATCTTACGGTCCTGCTCGCGTATAGCTAGCAGCGGGGCAGATGGTCCCTCCAGTAGCTTAAAGCCTGCATCAAAGCTGGCTTGAGCCTTGTCATCTGCGCCTGCTATAAATGACCAGCTAGGGCAGTTAGAACCAACACCACCTGATGGCTGTACAAATACAACTCCAACAGTGATGATCTGCGAGGCACAAGGTAAGAATGTAAACGGCCCTGATGTCTGTACAAAGCGGCGGTCATTTGCCCAGATAGCCGCGCCTACCTGCGGATTGCACTCAGACCACTGAGTAGCAATGCTGGGATCGCCAGGGTACATAAAGTTGGTGGTAGTAGTTGAATTCTGGTATCCGTTGCCATAAAGCGTAACAGGCGTACCATCCTTCCATTTGCCGGTCTGATAGTTCCGGAATTGGACTGCGGTTCCCGGGTCACCTGTAGGTGAGTTTGAGTTAGTATAGCTCTCAAATGCAGTCAGGCCCAGCTGTCTGGTAGAGCCAGTGTCTACCGGTCCTTCAAAAAAGTCTATACCAAGCATAGGCAGGTCGCAACCATAACCTATAGTACCATTGCTACAAGCTGGACTACCTGTTTTGTCACAGACGTAGCTGTAGCCAGGTTCATTCGTCACGTTTTGAGGCTGGCCATTGTATATGATGCCGAGACTACGCGAAGTATCACACCCCACACGGTCATTATACGGACAGCCCAGATCCGGATCTACATACTGAGACATGTAGGTTTTATTGAGTACCGCGTTTGACTTATTCTGGATATTATAGGTATAGAAGGTCATGCTGTTGATCTCATCTGAGCTCTGAAAAGCAAACCCCAGGTTATTGATCTGAATACCTATCGGTACTCCACCGCTGGTACCATTGTGTACGTTTCCTTTGTCATTTGTGACCCAGAAAACCATTTCATCCGCAAAAGCTGTATTAGTAGCAAAATTCAAGCTGTCAATAGAGTTTCTCAGGCACAGGCCATTTTTATACTTACTCGGGCTCACGCCGCCTTGCTTGATAGTAGGGTAGTCTCCATGCGTTGGATTGTATATACCATCACCATCAGCATCAAAAAAGGGTGCCAGTATGCCGGACACATCAAATCCCAACGAATCCAGATATGGATTTCCCTTTCCCGGCCAGTACTTGAGGCTATCGCTGATAGAACTGATGGGCAGATTGACCTGAGTGGGGTCGTTATTGGCCAAAAGCAGTGCTTTAGCGTACTGAGCACGCATCGCCTTGATCTGTGTAGACCATACCGGGAAGTGGCGATCCCAAAGATTACAAACACTCTGAGATGTGGTGCCAGCTGCATCGAGCGGGCCGGAATAGTAATCTGAGCCACCATTCTGACGATAAGTGAGGGCGGCTATTTTCAGGTTATTGCCCTGATCGAGGCCTGATACCCATATAGCACCGGCATAGATAGCCTGCGCATTGGCTACACCACGCTCACCTTTGGGCACTTCATATGCCGCAGATGATACCGGCACATCAAACCACATATCTCCTGCAGTGAGGAGAGTGGCCCTGACGTTATTGACATCCATGCTAAACTGCGAGGTAGGCAGGTTGCAATCATTGGCTTCCGTTTTGTATGACGCTGCCGCAGCATGTGTTTGGCCATTCACGGTGAGTGCCCTGGCGAAACCATGTGTGCCGGCCAGAGAGAGTGCGGCCACCAGGCAGACAGATAATATGCGGGATTTCATGATCATTATATTTTATTACGTTGTTCCTATTGATTAGAAATTAATGTTAGCACCCAGGTAGATCCTTCTAGGCAAGCTATAGTTGTCAGGATTATTGACTTTGGCCCTGTAGAGATCTTTGTAAGACTGTGGATTAGTCTTGGAGGCGATCACTACCGCGCTGCCATTGGCCGTCAGGAAGCCATCATCATTAGCATTCAGCGTATATGGATATACAGCCAGTATATTCTCTGTATTCAGCAGATTCTGGATGTATACATAGATAGAGAGACCGATGTTCCTTTGATCTTTATTCTCAGACTTTTTGCCTACAGCAAAAACGAAATCCTTATTGACCCTCAGGTCCAGACGAGTATACCATGGCAGACGGCTGGAGAGAGAGATAGTGCGCTGACGGCCACCGGATCCGGTGATAGAGGCCTCATCTGTCACAGTAGCTGTCTGGCGCACTGGCGTACCAGAGCGGAGATTCATGACCAGGTTCACACCAAAATTTTCCAAGACCTTGTATCCATTAATACGCGGACCAGTGTAAGCTGCGCCCTCGCCAAAGCGGTAGTCGAGGGTAAACTTGAACTGATGGCGGGCATCAGTACTGATAGGATACACGCTACGGAAGTTTGGCTGATTATTGCTGATGAGGTAGAGCTGAGACTGATCGTCAGAGCCGGTACCTTCTACAAACTGGAGGGTATAGTTTGCATTAAACTGGAAGTTGTGGAACCTTCTGAAATCGATCAGGAGCCTGAAGCCCTTGGCCGAGCGGAAGTCAATATTATCATAAGTGGTGTAGTCTGACGGGAAGGCATACTGCATTTTGCGCAGCTGGATCAGATTCCTCGTCTCCTGATAAAAAGCTGACACTGTCACCGCTGCGAAGGACGCAATAGCCTGTTTGAAACCAAACTCGTAATCAGTCTTCCTGATAGGCTTCAGGTTAGGGTTATTCTTGACAGCAGAGTACTCGGTGAAATACAGGTATTCGGCCAGGTTGAGCTGATTTCTATCCTGCGGCCTCTGAGAGAGGATATCATAGTGAGCAAAGAATTGCGCCTTGTCAGTAATGTTGAACGCCAGCTGGATACGTGGCATAAATATATACTGAGCCTGATATTTTGTAAAAGAACCATTCGGATCATAATCGGAGCTCTTGATGTAAGCCTTGGCCACAGCTGGTGTCATATTGTCTACACCTGGTACATTCAGGTATGGCAGCAAGCCATTTGAGCTTTGCAGGGACACAAACTTGCCGGTAGTGACGCGGCCATATTGGTCATACCAGTTGTCTCCCTGACGGTAGCCTGTCACCCTAGCTCCAGCGCCGTTGTGATCTATATACACCACTGCGTCAGATGGGATATTGCTAGGTACGTTGAATTGGGCCTTTATGTCTGCATCACCTGCCTTTTTGGTGGCATATAGTGAATATGGATCTTTCAGCACATACTGGTTTGCATCATAGCGATCTACACGGAGACCGACCACGAATCCGAGATCCTTATAGAAGAACTTGTCCTGAATATAGCCCGCAGTATAAGTAGGCATAAAGGCACCCATATTGCGGATGTAATTTCCATTTGCGTCTTTAGCCTTGAAGAAGTCATTGAGCGTAGGCTGTGTGGTCAGTACATTCCCCTTGTAGTCATAGCCATAATAGCTCAGGATACTGCTGGAGCCACCACCTGTATATTTGAGGAGGTCGTCCGGTTTGAATAGACCCAGATTGAGGATATGCGGATCTACTGCATAGATATCTATCAGGTTTGTGCCATTGGGGTCATAGCCCAGTGCGGTACGCAGGTTGCGGTCAAAAGTCTCCTGCTGTGAAAGGTTTGCGATAGAGTTGTACTTGATAGTATCAGTAGATGTGAAGTTGGTCAGGTTGACATGGGCAGAGTCATAGTCTACGCCATTGATGCGGAAGATAGGATTAGATGTATCCAGCGAGATGTGCGTATTGACCAGAGATTTGGCGGCATCCCAGAGGTTCAGCGGGTTGATCAGGTAGCTGCGCTGTATACGCTGCTCGTACTCTATACCCATTTCTATTTTATGGGTATTGTTTGCTTTATCTTCACTACCGAGCTTTACTATATCAAAAGAGCCTTCTACTTTCCCCCTGTATGATTGGTTGTTTTTGTCTATACCGTATCCATTGTATTGGCGGCCTACATTGTACCAGAGATCATAGATAGGGTTAGAGCGGGTACCATTTATCAGACCGTTGTTTGCCTGGATGTTATTGACATTATCCGCATAGCCGGCCCTGCTGGCAGTAGGTACTACATAGCTGCCATCCGGATTTTGTGTCGCTCCGAGCAGCTCATAATACTGACGGGTAAAAGTGGCACCGAGCGGATTGACAGTACCCGGAGTAAACCTGACAAGGGTATCTGTTTGTGACAGGTTTTGTACAAAGCCATTGAGGTTGTAGGTCACGCCTTTATTTGTCACCGTTTTATTGGCTACGCCAAATTCATAAGCTCCCTCTGTCTGAAATTTGCCAATATAGCCGTAGTCAAACAGGTTAGACCCGTGGGCCTGATCAGCATATCCGGTCTTATACTTCTCATAGTCAAACTGGATAGTATAGGATCCGTTTTCTATAGCCAAACCACTCTTTTTGACCGGGGCCTGCCCTTCGCCTGGCTTGGTAGGCTTAGGTCCGAACCTCTGTGTCAGCCTTCCATATATATAGTAGTTGGTATTAGTATAGAGCGGATTGTGCTCAGCATTCAGCAGGGAGTACTCCTGTACGTAGCTGTGGTACTTATCATAGTCATAGTTGCCACCTACTGCTATAGAGATGTTTTTAGTAGGATAGATACCCAGCTCACCGCCGCCTGTGTATTCATTTTCATTATTATTAGGCTTCATGCTGGTCTTATACATATCCTGGAATGTCAGGAATTCAGCCTTGTTATAGAAACCTCCGGTAGGGTTGACCACCAGCGGTCCGGTGCGTATATTATTCAGTGCGCTCTGCTTGACCTGCCAGATGCCTATGGCTGACGGAGAACGGTCATCATCATGCTGGTACTGGAAAGAAAGCGAGAGGCCCAGAACTGTTCTCTTGTCACCAGTAGTACTCGTTTTATCTTTGAGCTTCAGCAGGGGCATACTGATATTGCCTGCAGCACGGGTAGTGCCGAATGCATCGAGCCCCTTGGTGGTTTTACCTTCCACGCTTCCGGTCAGACCCTGCTGTGCATCGTTCAGTGTGATATTGATGATACCAGAGGTAGCATCACCATACTTCGAAGAGATACCTCCGGTCAGTACGCTGATCTCGCGGATACCGTTAGTAGGGAGGTTCACATTACCGATCACGCGGTGACCATTGATGATGTATTGTACCTCATCCGGACGGCCGCCGTTGATCACCAGAGATTTACTGCCGGCATCCGTTTGGGTCACACCTACCTGATTACCTACCACGTTTTGTACAGACAGGCCACCTGAGTTTCTGATATCCTTGGCATCTACACTGCTTTCTATCTTGGTATCACCCTTTTCTATCAGGGGCTTGACATACTTCTTTACTTCTACTACTACGTCACCACCACCCTTTACGGCACTGACGGGTTGTACTTTCATATTAAAGTTGAGGAAGGTCGGCTTATCCGCAGAAACAGTGACGCCAGTGATGATCTGGGTCTCGTAGCCAATGCCACTAACCTTCACATTGTAGGTGCCTGCTGTGAGGGGGATGGTATAGTTGCCATCATAATCGGCTGCTCCACCCTGTCCGGTGGTTTTGCCATTGACATCTACGATCTGGGCTATACCTCCTATGAGTCCTTCTCCCTTTTCATCCAAAATCTTACCCTTGATCTCACCCGTACTCTGAGCCGAGACGGTCATTATCGCTATCCAAAAAGCGGCAAGAGTTAAAAGTTTCTTCATGCTCCTAAAATATTCTGGTTAAACAAAAGCGGACAAATATAACATTCTCCCTGAACAAATATAATAAGTGTTAAATGGGGTCTGCAAGCCCCAAACCTACTATTGACAGAAAAATGACATAACCGCCTCAAAATGGCAGTATAGTGACAGAAAAACAGGCATTTACCGAGTAAAAATGACAATATGTTGCCCCATCTTTTAACATCAGAGGCTAAAAACAGAGCTCTAAACAAACGTAAAAATGAGGCCTATCCGTTCGCCTTTGCGACGGCCCGGCAAACGGCTTTAATGTTTGCTAAAAACCATTGCTCTTTACAGGGTTTAGTCGTACCTTCGCAGACTTCAAATGGCAAGTCCCGAAACAAAATCCCGCAAAGAGGTAAAAGCTAAGAAAACCGAGGTCACAGACACGATCATAGCAGGCGCTGAGCCCGATGCAATAGAGGTCTATGGCAGCAGGGTGCACAATCTCAAAAACGTAGATGCCGTCATACCTCGCAACCAGCTGGTGGTGATCACCGGGCTGAGTGGCAGCGGCAAATCTTCTCTCGCTTTTGACACGATATATGCCGAGGGGCAGCGTCGCTACCTGGAGAGTTTCTCTGCATATGCGCGGCAGTTCATAGGCGGGCTGGAGCGCCCGGATGTAGACAAGATCACCGGCCTGAGTCCCGTGATCTCTATCGAGCAGAAATCTACCAACCGCAACCCCCGCTCTACCGTAGGCACGGTGACTGAGATATATGACTTCATCCGCCTGCTATATGCGCGCACCTCAGAGGCCTACTCCTACGTGACCGGCAAGAAGATGGTCAAGTTCACCGAGGAGCAGATCATAGACAACCTGCTGACACAGCATAAGGGCAAGAAAATGACCATCCTGGCGCCGATCGTGCGTGGCCGAAAGGGGCACTATCGGGAGCTTTTTGAGAATATACGCAAGCAAGGCTACCTGAAGGTGCGGGTAGATGGTGAGGTCGTAGAGGTGAAGCCGAAAATGCAGCTTGACCGGTTTAAGATACATGACATAGAGCTGATCATAGACCGCCTGGCCATGGAGGCGGATAATAAGGACCGCATCCGTCAGTCTGTACAGCTGGCCATGAAGCAGGGCAAAGGCCTGATACAAATGCTCGATGCGGATAGCGGCCAGGTGTCTGCTTTCTCCAAGCACCTGATGTGTACGGAGTCCGGTATCAGCTATGAAGAGCCATCACCAAATACTTTCTCATTCAACTCCCCATATGGTGCCTGCCCGGTATGCAACGGCCTGGGTGTGACATATGAAGTACGCAGGCAGATCATCATACCGGACGAAACGGTATCTATCAACAAGGGTGGTATCCTGCCTATAGGTGAAGCGCGGGACAATTTCATCTTCAAGGAGCTGAACAAGCTGGCCAAACAATATAAATTTTCCCTCTCCTCTCCTATCCACTCCATACCAGAGGAGGCGCTGAATATGATCCTCTACGGCTCTAAAGAAGAAGTGGAAGAAGATGATGAGGCTATTGAGATATCAGACTTTGATGATCGCTGGTATACGCTGGAGAAGGGGGGCCTGGCCGGCATGCTGAAGCGCTGCTTTAAGTACACAACATCTGAGAGCATCCGCTCCTGGGCAGAGGACTACATGGATAAGGTGACCTGCCATGAGTGCAACGGCACACGGCTGCGCAAGGAATCTCTATGGTTTAAAATAGATAACCGCAATATAGGCGAGCTGGCTAACTGGGATCTGGATGTGCTGGCAGACTGGTTTAAAGGTCTGGAGGACCGGATGAATGACAAGCAGCGCACCATAGCCCGCGACCTGCTGAAGGAGATCCGCACCAGAATCCAATTCATTCTGGATGTGGGCCTCGAGTACCTGACCCTGCACCGCCCTGCCAAGACGCTCAGCGGGGGTGAGGCACAACGTATCAGGCTGGCTACACAGATCGGCTCACAGCTATCAGGCATTACTTACATACTCGATGAGCCAAGTATAGGCCTGCACCAGCGTGATAACAGGCAACTGATCCAAGCGCTACGCAAGCTGAGCGATGCGCCTAACACGGTACTGGTCGTAGAGCATGACAAAGAGATCATGCTGGAGAGCGACTACATACTGGATATAGGACCGGGAGCAGGTGAGCATGGAGGCCGGATCATTGCCCAAGGCACTCCTAAAGAGTTTGTAAAGGAGAAATCTGTCACGGCGCTGTACCTGGCAGATAAGGTCACGATACCTGTACCCGCTGAGCGCCGCAAAGGAAATGGCTATACGCTGGATCTAAAAGGAGCGACTGGCAATAACCTGAAGAATATCTCGGTGAAGTTTCCGCTCGGGACCTTTATCGGCGTGACCGGAGTATCTGGCAGCGGCAAGAGTACCCTGATCAATGAGACGCTATACCCCATCCTGTCGAAATACTTCTACCGCAGCAACCTCAAGCCCCTGCCATACAAAGAGATCAAAGGCCTGGAGCATATAGATAAAGTAATAGAGATAGACCAGACCCCTATAGGCCGTACGCCCCGGTCCAATCCTGTCACTTACATCAAAGTATTTGACGAGATCAGGAAGCTGTATGCGATGCTACCGGAAGCCAAGATCCGTGGCTACGCGGCAGGCAGGTTCTCTTTCAATGTGAAAGGTGGCCGCTGCGAAGAGTGCCAGGGAGGTGGCATGAAGGTGATAGAGATGAACTTCCTGCCGGATGTAGAGGTGCTATGTGAGAAATGCAACGGCAAGCGATACAACCGCGAGACACTGGAGGTACGGTACAAAGGCAAGTCTATCAACGACGTGCTGAATATGACGGTAGAAGACTCACTGGAGTTTTTTGAAAGTATCCCATCTATCTACCCGAAGCTCAAAACGCTGCATGATGTGGGCCTGGGCTATCTGAGGCTGGGCCAGTCATCTACTACGCTGAGTGGTGGTGAGGCCCAGCGGGTGAAGCTCTCTGCTGAGCTGAGCAAGAAAGATACCGGCAAGACCTTCTATATACTCGATGAGCCGACCACTGGCCTACACTTTCAGGATATCAAGATACTGCTAGATGTGCTGAACCGCCTGATAGACCGCGGCAATACGGTGCTCGTGATCGAGCATAACATGGACGTGATCAAAGTGGCAGACTACCTGATAGATATAGGCCTGGAGGGCGGAGCAAAAGGCGGCACTGTGGTAGTACAAGGCACGCCTGAGCAGGTAGCCAGGAATAAAGAATCGCATACAGCTAAATTCCTCAGAGAGGAGATGAAGATCAAAGCTTAAGGCTTTTAGAATATCACCTTTTTGAGATGCTTGTAGTGCTTTTCGGGGTCCTTCTTGTCCCTGCGGGAAAAGCCGGGAGTGAGTTCTTTCTGCATTTCTCTGGCTACAAAGTCTCTGATCTTTGCCATGTCTTTTGATACAAAAGTGCCAAACGGCGGGTGCAGTTGTTTGTGCCCATTTTTGCTGTAAAACAATAGGCTGTCAGGATGAATGGTAAAGGTATAATAGCTGTAAAACCTGGTGCCTGACTTAGCTTTTGCCGGTACAGGCCAGACCTGAGCTTGAGTGTTGACCAGGCAGCCCAGCTTCTCCTCATGCGGCACCAGCCATGGGCTGATAGTAGGGCCGATATTGATAGACCGCTTGAAGACGTACCGCTCATCGCGGAATATCACCTTGCTATCCCACCAGACATCGCGGTTTCGATCTGCCTCGGGCAAATCAATCTGCTTGGCACGGTCTACTATATCATAGGCCTCTTTTGTCTCTTTCTTTGACTTCACAGGCTCTAATGAGGCTATCATTTTTTGTATCTCATCTGAGGCGATCTCTGAGTAGGTGAGATTTTCGCGTTTTGTCAGGATGCGGAGGGTAATGTTATGACCGATGCGCGTGCCGAGACAGTTTGAGTATGTATCCTCCGGGGTGAAGCAGGACTGGCGCTCATCAAAAGTATAGTTGGGCTGATGATAGTGCCAGCTGGCTATCTCATGCCACTCCAGCCGCTCAAAGGCGATCTTCTGCGCCATAGCGGCAATATCATCCAAGGGGAGAGTACTGACCTTTTTTAAATCGAGACGTAGTTCGCCCCCTTCATAAGGCAGATCAAAGCCTTTGGGCTCAGTGATCATTTTGAAGGTCAGGAATACTACCCAATCCGCGGCAGCCCGCATATGCGAGAAGTCGATGAAGCCGCCACGACAGGTATAGAGTGCGCCGTTCTTTTCTTTGATATCCGGCCTGCCGTAGGAGTGCTGGCCATAGTCATCCGGCTCGATAAAATCGGTAATAGGAAACAGCGGGACTGTAAAAAAAGACAGGCCATATCCAAACTGAGAAAAGGTGCGCCTTTTCTTAGCCTCAGGGTCTGTCAGCTGCTCCGCAAAGTGATTTTTTATATACTCCGCATTGGTCTCATGTACATTTTGCGCATCCGTGGCCGACCTCGCCTGATGAGGTACCAGCCATCCACTGATCAGTGTAATAAGCAATAATACGTAGTAAGTATATCTTATCATTGGTTTAGGAGGTTTTTCCCCAGTAGGCCTATAAACCAATTTCTGTGCCGCGCTACATTTTACTTAGTGACTGTCAGCGTATAAGCCAGCGATCCATATGGCGTGATATGATCACTGCGGTCGGCATCTATCCACAGCGTCTCCATAGCAGATATATATATGCGGTCGCCGGGTTGCGCCTTTGATAGCGTTTGTTTGACTTTCACCGAAAGGTAATTGAGCGCCGAGTGGGCTACGGTGGCCGATGTATCGTGCATCAGAGTGATCTTACACATGAGATTCCGTCGGATGGCCCCAGGAGGTATCTTACCATCAAAGAGGGATAGCATGTTTGCTGCTTGCAGCTTGCGGGCCGAAATAGTGCCGTTGTCTGCCAGTGTATCCTTGCCAAGGAATAATATAACCGGAGTGGGTTTTGCGCTGCCAGGCAGATCGGGCACATAGTCCGTATACCGGATGGTGGCTACGATCCGGTAGTCCTGTGCGACCAGCAGTTTATTCTTATCATTCAGAATGCGAATAGTACCGGTGCTGGAGGAGGACCCCACGACTTTCACTTTCAGTGCCAGACTCTTGCCGTCTTTGGAGGGCTGTGAGGTCATCTCTCCAAAGGTCGCCTCGGCTCGTACCACTGTATGGGCAGGTATCCCCGTCGCTATAAATTCATAAGTATACCCGCTATGTAGTTCTTTTATGTCTGGCAGCAGGAAGATAGAGTTAGGTCGTGTCACGTGTATATCTAGGTCTGGCCTCTGTGGGTAGGCGACCAAGCAACCAATCGTATACAATGTAAGTGCTATTAGTTTCATTTGACAGACCCGCGATAGGCAGGAGCAGGGGTAAAGACGACCGGGCGCATAGAGTTTTGTCTCCATTCTTTGGTTGCTGCATTTTGTGAGTAGAGTGCAATATAAGCTTTGATAGGCTGGCGGCTACCAAACATAAGGTACTCTATGCCATCATTGTCAGTATACCTGCGACACTCCATGCGCAGGCAAAGGATCGAATCCTGACCGATACCCGAATTGGGATCACTGATAGCGATCTGATAAAGCTGATCCGTACGAAGCGTATCAAAGCTAAACCAGCTCGTAGTAATAGGGCCTGTACGCTTCTTGACACGAAATGTGACATCCTCGCTCTGAGCCTTCACGAGGACCGAGCTAAACAAGAATAAAAGAAGTAATATACGCTTCATGTACTGTCGGTTTAGGGTCCGTGACCGGATATATTTATAACGCTAGGGCTCATAGTGAATTGTCCTGCTATGTCCCTGGCGCCCATCTAATGCAACAAACCGGCGCATTACTGCGCCGGTTTCCGTTTTCACTGATAGATAAATTCGATCCGGTTTATATCTCCAGGTACTTTTTCACCTCGTCTGCGGTTTTGAAATCTTTATCGATCAGCTTGAACCTGAATTTTACCCTCCCTTGTTGTGCAGCCTGTTGTTCTTTAAAACTGTGCATGTCTACCACGGCCAGCTTATTATCCATAGTCATGGCCCACAGCACATTATCCTTAGAAGGATTGAATCTGAAATCCCGGCACTCTCCTTTGATAGGTGCATAGGGAAAAACTGCATTCCGATCTTTCTCTATCAGGTTGAGACAGGCCAGGTCCAGTTTCTCACCAGACTCACTCTCGAGGCTGGCTACTACACTTGTTTCTCGCGGCCAGGATACAGGACTATCGCAGTTGTATGTACCAAAGCGATAGACTGACAGCGTGCGATAGACCAGTTGTGTCTTATTGAGCGTGGCCTGATACTGGCGCTCGCGGGCTTCTGCTTCTGCCATTGCCTTATCCATTTTTGCCTGCATGTCTTTAGCCTTGGCCAGATACTCCTGACGTGCTTTTTCCTCTGCCTCCTTTCTTGAGGTGAGCTGAGACTGATAGAGGGCGAACTTACTATCATATATTTTTTGTGCAGCAGCGAGGTCTTTATCTTCTACGACAGGAGTTGCTACCACTTCCATCTTGCGATTGCCTTTTACGAACTCTATCTGGTAGTCGATGCCATTGAGTTTTTTGAGCCTGACATCTTCCCATTCCGTTTTAGCTGAGTTCTTATCAAAGTTCAGCTCATCCTTGACCTGAAAGCGAACATTCTGATACATGGCTATCTCGGGAAATTCATTCGCATCAACTACGATATGAAATTTGGTTTTCGCCTTGTCAGCCTTTGCTATGGGCATTGGCTTTTCTTTCTCTATCTCGCGTACGGCTGTGGAGGCTTTCTTGAGTTCCTGCTGGGATTGTTGCAGTGTTGGATTGGTAGTGACATCGGATTCTTCTTCACCTTCCATGTCTCTATATATTCTTGTTGCAACCACAGTGGAGTCAGCAGCTACAACGGGAACCGCTGGCACGGCCATGAGATTTGTCTTGTTGAGGTTTACCCACCTCTTCTCTGTCGTATCGAGAAAGTAGGTGTTGTAGCGGTCCTCTGCGGTATTAGAAACCATCTGTACCTCGATAGGTTTCTCAGGATTAGCCGCTAGTTCCTTGCCATTCTGCCAGGCCGTGATCTCCATCATGCCGGCTGACTCAAAGACATACTGCTGCCCCGCCGAATCATACACCATGGGAATGCCGCTAAGGAATATGTCCTTCTGGTCATGAAACTCACGGTAGCGGAGCGTGACTTTGCCCGACACATCCTGACCCTCTGCAGTGCGGAATGCACCTGCCGGCACATGGAGGCGCGAGCCGCTGCTATATGTCAGGTCAGTGACCGAGTCAGCATCTACTATAAATGAATCACGGGTGATGTCTGCCTGTGCTACGGGTGGCGCTATGTAAGACTTTGGAGCGGGTTTGTCTCGGCCAAAAAGCATCACCAGCGAGACCGCAGTGGCTACAATGACTGCGGAGCTACCGGCAAAGAACCGCCCCGTGCGGTAGAAGGGAACTTTGACTGCCCGGTAGGTATGGAGCAGTTTGTGAAAATCCCTGGCTGACGAGAGGTCGGCGTCTGTCAGTGGCGGTTGATTTCTATTGATCCTGTATTTCATTTTTATATCCTGACCCAGATAGGGTATTGGTCTCTCTTTTGGTTTATAAAAGTTTATCGATAGTGGTCATTTTTTATCCATGATGCCCTTGAGCTTCTCCAGCAGCCTGTAGACTTTCATCTTGACAGCAGACTCATTGCTATCGCGTATCTCAGCGATCTCTTTGAAAGGGCGCTTCTCAAAAAAACGCATCTCGAGCACCTGCACCTCGTCCTCCTCCAGGTGCTGCATGGCGGTCAGCAGCAACTCCTCGCGCTCCTCGCTGTAGGACTCCTGCAGCTCATCCATCATACCGACCATGCCTGCATCGTCTATATTGATGGTACGTTGATTTTTTGTCTTGCGGTAGCGGGAGTTGATCTCATTCAGAGCGATCCTGTATAGCCATGAAGAGAATGGAAAACCCCGCGGCTCATAGCGGTCCAGCGCGATCATAGCCTGCAGGAAGACCTGCTGGGTCATATCGAGCGCCTCCTCGCGGCTGCTCATGCGCTGATAAATAAAGCGAGCTAACTGGTCGTGATAGTTAGTATACAAGGCGGCAAACTGGCTACGGTCAGCCTTGGCGGCGAGGACCATCTGGTCATCTGCCGATAATTGGGGGGCGGTGGTCTCCTCTATGGTTCCGGGCATAGGCGTGATCTGTCGGGTTGTGGCTTGCATAGTGTACTGCACAGCGGTGCTTTTGCTATGTATAATGCCCTATAGGGGGCAAAGTCACAAGAAAAACGCAAAAAAATAAACTTTTCGTATGCAGCTGATGGCCTAAAAGAAGGATTAGGCGTCGCGGTCCTCGCTGAGGCGCACCTTTTCTATTGGGTTGGCTGTCATCTCCTTGTATTGACTGCGATGGTGATAGATATCGATGGCCTCAAAGATCGCCGCCCTGAAGGAATCAGTGCTGGCCTGATCCTTTCCGGCTATATCATAGCCTGTGCCGTGGTCTGGTGAGGTGCGGATCACCTTGATACCGGCGGTATAGTTGACGCCAGAGCCAAAGGCTATTGTCTTGAATGGTATCAGACCCTGATCGTGGTACATGGCCAGTACGGCGTCAAATTTGGCATAAGAACCCGCGCCAAAAAAGCCATCTGCCGGGAAAGGCCCCATGCACAGTATACCTTTGTCACGTGCCTTGATCACTGCCGGAGCTATGATCTCTTTTTCCTCCTTACCGAGCAGGCCGTTGTCACCCGAGTGAGGGTTGAGGCCGAGGACTGCTATACGGGGTTTCTGTATGAGGAAATCTTGTCTGAGTGTCTTATTGAGCATCTCGAGCTTGGCTATGATCTGCACCATGTCGATCTTGCCAGGTACCTCCTTGAGGGAAAGGTGATTACTCATCAAACCCACGCGCAGGCGGTCGCTGGTCAGGAGCATAAGAGAGTTCTCGCTACCGGCTTTGACAGAGATGTATTCCGTCTGACCTTTGAACCCTGCATAATGCTGGCTCACTGTTTCTTTATTGAGCGGACCAGTGACCAGCACATCTATCTGGCCAGCTATGAGGTCTTCTGTGCCTTTATTGAGGGCCAGCAGGGCCTTGGCACCTGCGTCTGAAGTAGCCTCGCCGGGGGCGACATTCACGTGCTCCTCCCAGCAGTTGATGACGTTTGCCATCTTGGGGTTCAGGTCTTCCAGTCCCTTCACCTCGTGTGACTGGAAATGCTGCGACTTCATATGCTTGGCGTAGAAAGACAGGATAGATTTGTGGCCATAGATCACAAAATCAGCATTGCGAAACATACGCTCATCCTCCAGCGTACGGATGATGACCTCCGGGCCGATCCCATTGTAATCGCCTATCGTAATGCCTACTATCAGTTTCCTATCCATATTTCCTTCATGCATCTCCTGTCAGGGGAGACCGTCTAATTAATAATTCTTGATGAAATCCACCATCATTCTCACGCCCACACCCGTGCCGAAGCGGCCGCGATAGCTATCCTCTGCCAGCAGGTATGCCGGGCCGGCTATATCAAAGTGCAGCCAAGGGTAAGTGGCAAAATGCTCCAGGAACTTACCGGCGGTGATAGCACCAGCCTCAGGGCCACCTACATTTTTTATATCGGCGAGGTCAGATTTGATCAGCTGGCCATACTCCTCCCAGAAAGGCAGCTCCCAGATGTGCTCGTGTACATTCTTGCTGCTGGCCTCCAACTTCTGCTTCGTAGCAGCGTCTGCGGTGCCCATATAGGCTGTAGCCAGTCCGGACAGGGCAGCCTTGGCGGCACCCGTAAGTGTAGCAAAGTCAAACACTACTTCCGGTTTGTATTTAGCTGCATAAGTGAGTGCATCTGCGAGGATCATACGCCCCTCGGCATCTGTATTCAGCACCTCGACATTCATGCCGTTCATCATAGGTACTACATCTCCCGGCACATAGGCATCCTCACCCGGACGATTGTCTGTAGCAGGTATCAGGCCTACGACGTGTATAGGGAGTTTCAGTTTAGCGATGGTGTAGAGCGTACCTATCACAGTAGCGGCGCCGGCCATATCGCACTTCATCATGTCCATGCTGTTTGGCGTAGGCTTCAGGCTAAGGCCGCCGGTATCATATACCACGCCTTTGCCTACCAATACGATCGGCTTTTTGTTCTTCGCCTTCGCTGGTTTGTATTCGAGGATGTTGAAGGTCGGAGGCAGCTGTGAACCACGGTTTACTGCGAGCAGGCCACCCATTTTGAGCGCTTCGATCTTTTTCTTGTTCAGTACCTCTACGCTGAAGCCAGCCTCTTTGCCGGTCTTTTGTATTTCCTTAGACAGTTGCTCTGCAGTGAGGTATGACAGTGGTTCATTGACCAGTGTACGCGCCAGCAAAACGCCCGCAGTCGATGCCTCCAGCTCAGTGAGGGCAGCTTTGGTCAGGGTGTTTTCATTGACAGCCAGCTTGAGGAAGGTATTTGGCTTGACCTCTTTGGTCTTGTACTTCAGGAACTGGTAGCTACTGAGGATCGCGCCCTCTACGAATGCAGCGCCGAGGTCTTTATTTGCCGTCAGGCTCTCCAGAGATGCCTCTGCTACCTTGCGGCCATTGAGTCCTTTGTAGATATTGTAGGCTGCGCGGCGGGCATCTTCCAGTTGCTTGTAGGCTTCACGGCTGCTATCGAGCATGACCAGTGTGGTGCTCTTGCCGCCGGAGACAGTCTGATACATCGGTTGCTTATCATCGAATGCAGCCTTGGCAGCGGCGGCATCTTCTTTTGACAGGAAAGATGCGTACGAGCTGGCCTTATCACAAAGCAAGATGCGATGAGCGGCGGCGGAAGTATTTTTTGAGAGTTGGACTTTGATAGCCATTGGTTGAAAATTGAGTGAGCGAAGATAGATTAAAACTGCATATCCGTAAACCCAAATAAAGTCAAGGCTGACAGGCCTTTGGCTGGGAAACAAATAGGCTATCCGGCAAATATTGCCGACCTTCGCGCTATGCTACACCTCAAAAAATCGCTCGGGCAGCACTTTCTCAAAGATAGGCAGATGCAGGAGCGTATCGCGGCATCTATCGGCGACCTGAGCGACTTTGCGCGGGTGATAGAGATAGGCCCGGGCATGGGTGCCCTCACGCAGCACCTGGTCAAAAACAGGCCAGACAATTTCTACATGATAGAGCTGGACGACCGCTGGGCAGCCTATCAGAAGGAGACCAATGCCTTTATGGCAGACCGGGTTATCCATCAGGACTTTTTAAAAACAGACCTCAGCTCCATTCTGGAATACCCTACGCATATCGTGGGCAATTTCCCCTATAATATCTCTACGGAGATCGTCTTCCGCATCATAGACCATCGCGATAAGATCACGCGAATGACAGGTATGTTCCAAAAGGAAGTGGCGGTGCGCATTGCGGCAAAGCCAAAGAATAAAGACTATGGGGTGACGAGTGTGCTGACGCAGGCATATTATGACGCCACCTACCTGTTCGATGTGCCGCCAGAGTCGTTTGATCCGCCACCAAAGGTGATGAGTGGCATGCTGCGACTGGACAGGAAATCTGAAGAGCTGGGCTGCGATGAAAAGCTTTTCCGCCGGGTGGTGAAGCAGGCCTTTACCCAGCGGCGCAAGACGATGCGCAATAGCCTGAAGCAACTGATCCATGAGAAGAACATCTCGGATAATGAGGTCTTCAACAAGCGTCCGGAAGAACTGGATGTGAAAGCATTCGTAGAGCTGACTAATCTGATAGGAGCATGAGAGCGCTGATCACAGATGACGTGCACCCGCTGCTGATAGAGGAGCTGAAAGGAATGGGCTATGAAGTGGACTTCCGGCCTGATATCACGGCGGAGGAAACTGCCAATATCATCGCCCCTTACAGCGGTTTGATCATCAATAGCAAGATCTTTTGCGGAGAGGAGCTGCTGGCCAAGGCACCGAATCTCAAGTGGGTAGGCCGCCTCGGCTCAGGTATGGAGGTGATAGATACGAAAGCCTGCGAGGCATATGGGGTGAAATACTTTAACTCGCCGGAGGGCAACCGCAATGCGGTGGCAGAGCACGCGCTCGGCCTTTTGCTAAATATTCTGAATAATATTTCCACCTCCTACAACGAAGTACGCCAAGGCCAATGGATACGCGAGCCGAACCGTGGCACAGAGCTGAGTGGCAAAACTGTCGGCATCATTGCCTTTGGTAATACCGGTGAGGCCTTTAGCAAGGTACTGAACGGCTTTGATGTCAATATACTGGCCTATGATAAATACAAAAAGGGATTTGGCAATGACAGGGTGAAAGAAGCTACGATGGAGGAGATCTTTGCTGCTGCTGACATTGTAAGCCTGCATCTGCCACTGACTCCCGAGACGCAGCATCTGGTCGATCAAAAATTCTTTGAGTCTTTTGCGAAGCCTATCTATTTCATCAATACATCACGCGGGAAAGTAGTCGAGACCACAGCCTTGCTTCATGCGGTAAAAAGCGGCCATGTGAAAGCGGCAGCGCTGGATGTTTTGGAAAATGAAAAGATCCAAAACCTATCAGGGGCGGAGCAGGAGTGGTTTGATTCGTTGGTGGCTGAGAAGCGTATCCTGCTGACGCCGCACATAGCAGGTTGGACGCATGAGTCTAAGCGTAAAATAGCCGAAGTGGTCGTCAGCCGTGTCAAAGCTTTTAGCTTCTAAAACACCTTCGGGACTTAACGATTCTTGTGTATAAAAAGCAGCTGTAAAAGCGGCGTTCTGGCTTATCTTCGCAGGCGTGAATCAGAACTATTTATCCGAACTAAATGACATACAGCAGCAGGCTGTGATCAATACCAACGGCCCTACGATGATCGTGGCAGGGCCTGGCTCCGGCAAGACGCGCGTACTCACCTATCGTATCGCACACATGCTGCAGAATGGGGTCAATCCTTTTTCCGTACTGGCATTGACCTTTACAAATAAAGCAGCGGAGTCGATGCGAAACCGTATCGAGAGTATCACGCACAATAGTGCGCGGTCGCTCTTCATGGGCACGTTCCACTCCGTGTTTGCCCGCCTGCTGCGAGTGGATGCGCAGCGCCTAGGCTATCCGTCCAACTTTACCATCTATGATACTGAGGATGCCCGCTCGCTGATCAAAACGATCATCAAAGAGCGTAACCTGGATGACAAGATCTATAAGCCAAACCAGATACAGTACCGCATCAGCGCCTGCAAGAACGGCCTGATATTCCCGGAGGAATACAAAAATGATCCGGATCTGCTGGCAGAGGACCGCGAGACCCGCAGGCCTGAGACAGCTAGCATCTATGCGGAGTACTGCAACCGCTGCTTCAAGAGTGGTGCTATGGATTTTGATGACCTGCTGCTGAAGACTTATGAGCTACTGGAGCGTTTCCCTGAGGTGCTGTACAAATACCAGCATAAGTTTCAGTATGTGCTGATCGATGAGTTTCAGGATACGAATCATCTGCAATACTCCATCGTAAAGCGTATCGCTGCGATGCATGAGAATATCACGGTGGTGGGTGATGATGCGCAGTCGATCTATGCCTTCCGCGGCGCTACGATCGACAATATTCTGAATTTTGAGAAGGACTTTCCGGACCTGAAGATCTTTAAGCTGGAGCAGAACTACCGCTCTACGCAGAATATCGTGAAGGCGGCTAACGAGCTCATCTTCCGCAATAAGAACCAGATCAAAAAAGAGATCTGGACAGAGAATGAAAAAGGCGAGCCGATCAAAGTAGTGAAGCTGGCCTCTGATAATGAGGAAGGCCGCTGGGTGGCAGACAGCATCATGGAGCTGAAGATGCGCGAGCACCTGAAGAATACCGACTTTGCTATCCTTTACCGTACGAATGCGCAGTCGCGTGCTTTTGAAGAATCGCTGCGGCGCTACAACATCGCTTATAAGATATATGGTGGTATGTCCTTCTACCAGCGTAAGGAGATCAAGGACCTGGTAGCCTACCTGAAGCTGACGATCAATCACAATGACGAGGAGGCGCTGAAACGGGTGATCAACTATCCTGTGCGCGGCATAGGCCAGACTACGATAGATAAGATCATCATCTTCGCGGCGAATAACAACAAGCGCCCGTGGGAGGTAATGGAACATATCGATCAGTATGACTTTCCTACCCGTACCAAGAATCTGATCTATGAGTTTGTGATCATGATCAAGTCGTTTGCGGCACTGTCGAAAGAAAAGAACGCTTTTGATCTAGCCACACACATCGGCAAAACGACAAAACTGGTAGCTGAGCTTTACAACGACAAAACCATAGAAGGCGTAGCCCGCTATGAGAATATACAGGAGCTGCTGAACGGTATCAAGGAGTTCGTGGAAGATGATATCGTGACCGAAGATGGCGAGCTGACAGATGACCGGGGTCTGGGCGCCTATCTGCAAGGCATAACACTGCTCACGGGTGATGAGAAAGATGAAAAAAGCCAGGAGACCGTAAAGCTCATGACCACGCACGCAGCCAAGGGATTAGAGTTTCCTGTGGTTTTTGTGGTGGGTATGGAGGAGGGGCTTTTCCCTTCATCTCAATCGCTCTATTCGATAGATGACCTGGAGGAAGAGCGCAGGCTATTCTATGTGGCCATCACGCGTGCTGAGAAAACTCTTTTCCTCACCTACGCCACGTCCCGTTACAAATTTGGTCAGCTGCAATACAGCGATGCATCGCGCTTCCTGAATGAGATACCGGAGAGCATCCTCAGTCTGCACGGAGCACAGCCGTCCTCTCCTATGATGTCCAGTCGCCCACAGACAGAGCGTGAACCTGTATGGGGCAGCACCAACCATAAAAGTGTCTATCCAAAGCCGAGCCCCAAGCCAACCGCTCCACCACTGGGCAGCCAGAAGGCAGGCTCTGCGGAGCCATTCATACCGGATGATGCGAATAAGCTACAGACGGGCATGGACGTGCAGCATGAGAAATTTGGCAATGGCAAGGTGACCACGATGGAGGGGGCGGGTGTCAATCGCATCGCCACGATCTTCTTCCCTACCTTTGGCGAGAAGAAGATCATGCTGAAGTTTGCCAAGCTCAAAATATTAGGCTGAGGCGGGCATTAGGAAGTATTAGCTAAACGACTTATCTTTACCATATCAAGTTGGTCTGAAGATGAGACCCAATCCCTCCGCGGTCATTCATCTACAGGCATCTAACCACTGATCCTCACATTACTTTTCCGCGATAGTGGGCAGCATCATTTTTATTTAATAATTGACAAGATCTAAATCAGATAATGGAATATAATACCGTAAGAGAAAAGATAACCCTGGCCGAATATGGCCGCCATATCAAGCGTATAGTAGACAACTGTATCAAGATAGAAGACCGCGAGCACCGCAATCGCACTGCCCACGAGATCATAGAGCTGATGGGCCAGCTCAATCCACACTTGCGTAACGTCGAGGACTTCCGCCACAAGCTGTGGGACCACCTCTTTATGATCAGCGAGTTTAAGCTAGACGTAGACTCACCATATCCAAAGACCACCAAGTCTCAGATCATAGAGAAACCGGAGCCACTGGAATACCCGCAAACCAAGATCAGGCACCGCCACTATGGCAAGAATGTAGCTGCGCTGGTGAGCAAGGCGGTGGAGGTGGAAGATCCGGAGAAGCGCCTCGCCTTTGCACAGTGTATAGGCAACTATATGAAGCTGACCTATGTGAACTGGAATAAGGAGAATACCAATGATGAGATCATCAAGAATGACCTCAACATCATCTCTAAGGGTGAACTGAGCCTGAGCGTAGAAGATAATATCAGCGAGCTCTCCCGCGCTAACCGCCAAAGCAACATCAACCAGAACAACAACAACGGCAAGCGTCAGTTTAATCAAAACCGGAACAATAACCAGAACCGCAATAACCAAAACCGGAATAACAACAATCAGAACCGGAATAACAATAACAACAACGGTTTCCGCAAGCAGTATAACAACAACAAGAACCGGAATAATGATATACAGAAGGGCCAATAGTACAGACATACCGCAAATGCTGCCGCTGTGGAGGTATCTGATAGATATCCACGCGCCCATGGAACGGATGTTTGAGACTGTGGAAGGCGCGGAGAGCAAGTTTGCAGAATTTTTGAAGTCCCTGCTAGAAAAGGAAAACTACCTGATAGCAGTGGCGGAAGACGAAGGCAAAATAGCCGGCTATGTGATAAGCCACGTGAGCCAGACTCCTGATGTATTTGTACTGCGCCGGAAGATGTATGTACAGGATATGGTCATAGAGCCGGCATATCGCAGGCAGGGGGTAGCGCGGAAGTTGATGGATGTGGTATTAGCTTTTGCTAAAGAGCAGCAGGTAGAGAAAATAGACCTGCTGGTGGCAGTGCAAAATGAAGGAGCCAATAAATTCTGGCGGGAGATGGGATTCCATCACGCTATAAATTATATGAACCTATACCTGAGCTAAAGACATACTATCTGCCTTAACAGGCTGGTAATAAATCAATAACACCCCGTATCGCCTGATACGGGGCTAAAGTATTTTGGAATAAGATGAACATAGATGAGATAATAGGGCGCTATGCTGAGTCAGAGGGACTACAGCGCTTGCGAGAACTTTTGAAACAATCTGAAGCGGACATCAGCCTGTCTGGTATGACCGGATCGCAGGAGTCGTTTGTAGCTGCCGCCGCATTCCGCACCACTGAGTACAACCATCTCTTTATCATGAACGATAAGGAGGAGGCAGCTTATTTTCAGAATAACCTGACAGCACTGCTGACGCATAAAGATGTATTCTTCTTCCCTGATTCTTTCAAAAGGCCACAGGCGTTTGAGGAATTGAACAACAACAATGTGCTACTGCGGACAGAAGCAGTAAACCGCCTGTCTAATCCCTCCTCTCGCGCAGAGCTGGCAGTGACCTATCCTGAGGCATTGTTTGAGAAAGCGGTGAAGAAAGAAAAGCTGGAAGAGCAAACTTTGCGTATTAAGACCGGCGAGAAACTCGACATAGATTTTATGATCGAGCTGCTGGTAGATTTTGAGTTTGAGCGGGTGGACTTCGTATATGAGCCGGGGCAGTTTTCTATCCGAGGGGGCATCATCGATATTTTCTCCTTTGGCAACGAGCAACCGTATCGCGTAGAACTCTTTGATACGGATGTGGAGTCTATCCGGACGTTTGATCCGAATACCCAGCTCTCTGTCAAGAAAATATCCAGCATCACGATCGTACCCAATATGCAGACGCACTTTACGAATGAGAGCAAGGCGTCTGTGTTTGAGGTGTTTAATGACAATACCATCATCTGGATCAAAGATGCGCAGCTACTCATAGATCAGCTGGACGATACGATGGCAAAGGCGGAAAAGTTTAAAGAGAAACTCAAGGATCTATCTGACCTGGATGAGCGTCATCCACTGAGAGAGGGTGAGCCATCAGAGGTTTTTGTTTCCTCCGGCGATGTGGTAAAGCAGCTAAAGCGTTTTCGCATCATAGAATTTGGCGGTGGAAATTTCTATCGTACAGACAAGAAAGTACTGTTTAACTCAAAGCCTCAACCGTCTTTCAATAAGAACTTTGAGCTGCTGATAGCAGATCTGAAAACCAATGATGAAAGCGGCATCATAAACCTGATCTTCTCTGATAATGCCAAACAGATAGAGCGTTTCTACGCCATCTTTGAAGACCTGAAAACAAAGGTGCCTTTTACACCGGTGTATGTAGCCATCCACCAAGGCTTCATAGATACAGACCTGCAGGTAGCATTTTACACAGACCATCAGATATTCAACCGATATCACAAGTACAACCTGAAGCAAGGCTTCTCGCGGGACACGCAGTTGCTCCTTAAAACCCTGCGCGAGCTAAAGCCCGGCGACTATGTGACCCACATAGACCATGGCGTTGGTGTTTTCTCGGGGCTGGAGAAAATAGACTCCGGCGGGCAAAAACAAGAGGCGGTGCGCCTGATCTATGCGGGCAATGACATCCTCTATGTTGGCATTCAGTCTCTGCATAAGATATCCAAGTACGTAGGCAAAGAGGGTGAGGCACCTCGTGTACATAAGCTGGGTACGGATACCTGGGCCAACCTTAAAAAGAAGACCAAGAAAAAAATCAAAGAGATCGCCTTTGACCTCATACAGTTGTACGCCAAACGAAAGACACACAAAGGATTTGCTTTCTCCAAAGACAACTATATGCAGACGGAGCTGGAGGCCTCATTTATGTATGAAGATACTCCGGACCAGGCCAAGGCTACTGAAGATGTAAAGCGGGATATGGAGCGTATGTCCCCCATGGATCGACTGGTATGCGGAGATGTAGGTTTTGGCAAGACAGAAGTAGCTATACGTGCAGCATTCAAGGCCGTGCTGGATGGCAAACAGGTAGCGGTCATGGTGCCGACTACTATCCTGGCTATGCAGCATCAGAAAACATTCAAGGAGCGATTGTCAGATTTTCCTATAGAGATAGATTACCTGAATCGCTTTAAGACAGGCAAGGAAAAAAAGGAAACCTTGCAGAAACTCGCCGAGGGGAAAACCAATATCATCATAGGTACGCAGGCACTGGTGGGCAAAACGGTAAAGTTTAAGGATCTCGGTTTGATGGTCATAGATGAGGAGCAGAAATTTGGCGTGCAGGTGAAAGAAACGCTGAAAGATCTGAAGGCTAACATTGATTGCCTGACGCTCACTGCCACACCTATCCCACGCACTCTGCAGTTCTCCATGATGGGGGCTCGCGATCTGAGCATCATCAATACAGCACCACCCAATAGGCAACCAATTACTACAGAAGTTCATCCCCTGAACCCTGATATCATACGCGAGGCCATAGAGTTTGAGGTGTATCGTGGAGGGCAGGTTTTTTTCATTCACAATAGGGTGAAGGATATAACTGAGGTCAAAACCATGCTGGGAAAGATCGTGCCTAATGTGGATATAGCCGTAGCCCATGGCCAACTGGAGGGCGAGAAGCTGGAGGAGGTATTGCTGCAGTTTGTCAATAAAGAATTTGATGTGCTGCTGGCTACCAATATTATTGAGGCAGGCATCGATATACCTAATGCCAATACGATCATCATCAATAATGCGCATCAGTTCGGCCTGAGTGACCTGCACCAGCTACGTGGGCGTGTGGGTAGATCTAATAAGCACGCTTTCTGCTACCTGCTGGCTCCGCCCAAGCATTCACTCACACAAGAAGCTAAGCAACGCCTGAAAACCATAGAAGAATTCGCAGAACTGGGTAGTGGGTTCAATATCGCTATGCGGGATATGGATATAAGGGGCGCGGGAAACCTGCTGGGTGGTGAGCAGAGTGGATTTATAGCAGAGATAGGCTATGATGTATACCACAAGATATTGGATGAAGCGATCCGCGAGTTGAAGGAGTCAGATTTTAAAGAACTATATGCAGAGGAGCTGCAAGAGACGCAGGAATACTCCAAGGAGTGCAGTATAGAGACAGACCTGGAGATGCTCATACCAGACGAATATGTGCGCAACTCTGCTGAGCGTATGACCTTGTACAAAGACCTGAATGAGATCAAAAATGAAGAAGAGCTGGCCGCCTATGAGGAGAAACTCATTGACCGCTTTGGGAAAATACCGAAGCAGGTACACGAGCTGTTTAATGGTGTAAGGCTGAAGTGGGTCGCTACAAAACTAGGTATGGAGCAGATGATCATCAAGAACCGCCACCTGCGCTGCTACTTCATATCCAATCAATCTTCTTCATTCTACTCGTCTCCGGCATTTGCCAAGATCATGCAGTATGTGCAACAGCACAGGCAAGGCATCTACCTGCGTGAGACAGATAAATACCTCGTGCTACACGTAGAGGGTATCGGCTCGATGAAACAAGCTTCTCAAAAACTGAAAGAAGTCAGCGACTTCGTCTATGGTGCAGCTGTTAAGGTTACCAATTAGTTTTTGACTACCTTAAATGACTGATGGTTCTGAGATCCGATATTGAGCAGGTAGACGCCACTGGCCAGATTTGCTACGGATACCTGTGTCCGCTCAGATGTGAGCTGGCCTGCAGATATTTTGCGTCCCATCATATCACATAGCGTATAGGTAGCTCCCAGCAGTTCACTACCCGCATTGATCGTAAATAAGCTCTGGGCCGGATTAGGCGCTATAGAGACTGAGGCCAGATCTCCCACCTCTGTCACTCCCACATTTATCACAGCCAGGTTAGCGGAGGTGCTGCTACACTCTCCGCCATCAGTCACTTTTACAGTATAGTTCCCATTGCTGGTGATGTCATACGTACTACTAGTAGCGCCGCTGATCAGCACTCCATTGCGATACCACTGATACGTAGCCGCCGGAGATGCAGAGAGCGTACTACCACTCCTGGTAATGACAGGCGCATCCATCTGACAGGCGCCCATAGTTGTAAAGTATTGAGTAAAGCCACAGCCAAAGTCATCGTGATAGGTTCCTGAATAGACATTCCTATTGAGAGGGAGGTTGACGCCATTATTAAAGTCTCTTACTACCACGGAGCCTGCGTAATATCCTGACTGCCCATCCAGTGGCCACCAATGGAGGCCAGAACATGCTGAGGTAGTTACTTTCAGGGAGTAAAATCCTGCAGCAGTGAGATTGATCGTATCCTTGTAGGCGGTCCTGATATTGAGATTGCTTTTAGATGCGACCAGAGCTCCATTGGCATCTCTCAGCTCCCAGCTGGCATCACTAGCTCCTGAGCCCCAGTCTGAGATCAGCGGGTCAGCCCCTTGTGCCAGGCTACTGGTGGTCAGGTTGATAGCAAACTGAGAAGGCCATGTAGGTGCCACATTAAAGGAAGATGTGAGCGCATCATTGCTTACGTCGTCATCTGCTGTCCCATTGACCTGTAGGATCCTGACAGCAAACTGATGCGACCCGGTAGCGCCCTCCAGCGATAGATTAGTGATAGCCTGTAGGGCAGGCATAGTGATGGTAGCATCAGTGTATGGCGCGAGTGAGCCTGTCCAGATAAATTGCGATGTGGCAGAATCCTGTACCCCATATTCAAATAGGACAGAAGAGATAGCCGTACCACCCGTGTTTCTGACCAAGATGATAGGCTGACTGGCGAGAGGATTCTCTCTACGGTACCACTCAAAAGATGTCGGGGCGACGATATCCTCCAGAGAGGCGTCGAGTGTTTTATTTGATCCTCCATAAGAAAACACAGATGCCTCGATCTTATAACTGCCATAACTGCCACCACCGTCGTATGAGTCGTCAAAATTAAGATCAACAGCATAGGGCGTACCTAGTGCTGCACCGTTTAGTTTGTACTGAACCATAGCTACTTTACCACCCGGACACCAGTTGCCAGCCCTGCGATATGCCCAGCTACCACCCTGCGGATAGATCTCTGTAGTACCGCAAACTACATTCATATTTTGCTGTCCTACTGTAGTATTATTCATAGAGACACTGTAGGTATGACCTGCTCCAGTGAAGTCAAATTCGCAGCAACCTGTGGCATTGTCCTGGCCGTGGCCCGTGATAGCCAGCTTCATCTCCGCAGCCTGGGTGCCAGATGGAGGAGTGAGTGTGATAGGCTGGATATTATTATCTATTAGATTATTAGGGTCGCCATAGGAGTAGCCGCCGCTCCACAGTTTATTGATGCCCAGTACATTTCTCTCCGGAGTTCCTTCTATGAATGCAAACTTGACATCCAGAGTAAAGCCTCCTGAGTAGCCGGAGTAATGTACCCTGATAGCCGCAGTGTCTTTTAGCTGCTGATAGTAGTCTGTGACATCAAAAATGTTGTGCTGCTTCCAGGAGGATCCAAACCCCGGAGTACCTGAGGTGGCAAAGGGAGTGATCCAGCGAGACATTTCCAGCGTGTCTCCGGCCTTGGTCATCACATAGTTTTCCAGGTCATAGTCCCACTGGTGGCAGTACTGCGAACCGGCAGGGCAATTATATTGGCCCAGCGTCATGATCATGTAGATCTTGCGATAGGTCTTCGTTCCGTCAGGGAATACCGCAATGGTATCATAGTTATTGTACCAGCTGAGCTGTACATTCTGTGCTTGTACCCATGTGGTGTCACCTACATTGGCCCTGAGCGAAACACTGCAAATAGCAATAATAAAAAGCGTGTAAACGATTTTGCGCATCTGATTTTCTTTTCAGATGTAAAGTAACCAAAAAACAAAGGGACAAGGCTACGATTGACCGAATAATCAGAGATATCTTTCCTTGATCACGCTGAGATGATGCACCTCATGCCCGGCAATTATGTACGCGAGAGCACGCACAGATACCTCTTCGCCATTTGCTATACCATTGCGTATCAGCATATCATGTGTCAGGTTTTCAAAAAACGAAATAGAGGACGCACGAAGCGCCTGATATTCTGTTAAAATATTTTCTATTGAGCGCGATGACGCGTCACAGTTTGGTACATACTCGTTTTCATCGAAGCCGGGTAAACCGGTCCTGTCGCCCCTGGAAAATCTCAATGCCCTGTACGCAAAGATCCGCTCTGCATCCATCAGGTGAATGAGGATTTCTTTGACAGACCATTTATCCGGCTGATATCGATAGTCGGCTTTGTGTGCAGGCAGCGAAGAGATAAATGCTTGCAAATCTTCGTTCCCTTTCTTCAGCAAAGCTATCAGATCATTGCCTTCTGCCTTGGAAATGTAAGTGTGGTAGTAGACAGGATATTCAGTCTGTGTCGGCCGTGCTATAGTAGGCATGATGTATCTTTTATATTGACTCTGAGTAAAAAGATGCTGCAAGCAGTAAGCATAAAACGACTGTGATTGAGTTTATTCTGCTGTGATCTTGCTCACACAAAGTAACCAAAAACAAGTATACCCCGAAGATTTAAAGTGACACATACAGTCCATCCTTTCATACAGCAAGGTCTCAGCCTTATCAGCCATCCTGCAAAATAAAAAGGGCTCCCAGAGGAGCCCTTTCGCTATTATTTAATGTTGGATATTACTTCTTAGAAAGATCGTTGATCTGTTTCTTCAGCTCCTCTATTTGCTTTTGCTGCTCCTTTATACCCTCGATCAGGACCGGTATAAGTCCCATGTAGTTTACTGTCTTTACAGCCATACTCTCAGCATTGTTAGGTTGCATTGTCTTGCCATCTACTTTAGTCTGAATGCTGGTCTCTTTGATCAGCTCCGGCAGCACGCTCTCTACATCCTGAGCCAGAACGCCTATTATATGCTTATTAGTCAGACCAAACTTATCGGCGATATCCTTTTTGTAATAATAGCTCACCCCGGTGATCTGCATGAGCTTATTTATTGCATTATCAATAGGCTGGATATCAGACTTAAGGTTTTTGTCTGAGATATTAAAGTAGCCACCAGTGACATTGACATCACCAGCAAAATAACCTGCCCAACCAGCAGATGCAGTAGGCATCTGACCGTATACACCTATGGCGTTGGCATTGCTGGAGTTTGTGACAAAAGTACCGCCCCTACCTACACCTGTAGTAGGAATGTGCAGACCAAATATACCAGAATAGGTACCTGACGTGACACCCTCTATTGCATTAAATCCATTAGCAGCATTTGTATTGTCTCCGAGCAGGGATACGCCATTGCCGCTGGTATTGGCAAACTCTACCATGTCGCCGTTTGCGGCGGTAGTACTAGAGAGAATCTTGAATTTGTCTACACCACCTGCGGCACCTACCGACGAGGTCTGAGGAGCAGTAGTACCTATACCCGCCTGTGCACCATTATCATAAATGATAGAATTACAAATCGTAGTGGTAGTGGTAAATTTAGTGATATAGTTAACAGTAGCTGCTGCACATATAGAGCCCGGACCTGTAGGACCAGTAGGGCCTGCAGAACCCGCAGCGCCTGTAGGACCAGCCGCACCAGCAGCACCTGTAGGACCAGCAGCACCCGCGGCACCTGTAGGACCGGCAGCTCCAGCGGCACCTGTAGGACCAGCAGCACCTGTAGGACCAGCGGCACCTGTGGCACCAGCGGCACCCGTAGCGCCAGCAGCACCTGTAGGACCAGCTGGTCCGGTGGCACCAGCAGCACCCGTGGCTCCGGTAGGACCTGTATTTCCATTAACTCCTATAGGACCTTGTGCGCCTATAGGTCCCTGAGGGCCTGTAGCACCATCCGCACCGGTAGGACCGGTAGCGCCAGCACCAGTAGGACCAGTGACCCCAGCAGGGCCAGTGGCACCAGCAGGACCGGTAGCGCCATCCGCACCAGTAGGACCGGTAGCGCCGGCACCAGTAGGACCGGTAGCACCGGCAGGGCCTGTGGGGCCATCTGCACCAGTAGGGCCTGTAGTACCTACACCTGTAGGACCAGTGACTCCGGCCGCACCTGTATTACCTTGAGGACCAGTAGCTCCGGCTGCACCGGTAGGGCCTGTAGTACCTACGCCTGTAGGACCAGTGACTCCGGCCGCACCTGTATTACCTTGAGGACCAGTAGCTCCGGCTGCGCCTGTAGGGCCAGTAGCACCAGCTCCCGTAGGACCGGTAGCACCAGCAGGGCCGGTAGCACCAGCTGCACCGGTAGGACCGGTAGTACCCACACCCGTAGGACCAGTGGCA
>JAFDYN010000014.1:58949-236249 GCA_018267385.1 Bacteroidota bacterium
AGGGCCGGTAGTACCCTGAGCGCCTGTGACACCAGCTGCACCAGTAGGACCAGTAGTGCCCACACCTGTAGGACCGGTAGCTCCGGCTGCGCCAGTATTACCCTGAGGACCAGTAGCGCCAGCTGCACCTGTAGGGCCCGTAGTACCTACGCCTGTAGGACCAGTCACTCCTGCTGTGCCGGTAGCTCCGGTAGCACCTGCTGCTCCGGTAGGACCGGTAGCGCCTGCACCTGTGGCACCTGTAGCGCCAGTAGCACCAATGCTACCCGTAGCACCTGTCGCGCCCACGGCTCCTGTAGGGCCGGTAGCTCCGGCACCTGTAGGGCCAGCCGGACCCACTGCACCTGTAGCGCCAGCAGGTCCTGTAGGACCTGTAGTACCACCGGATGCCTGGCACATACTTACCCAGGCTGTAGTAGTTTTATTCCAATAGAAAAAGCATTCGACATCTGTATCGAATACCATCAGACCATCCTCGGTGGTAGCCGTGACTATAGCCAGTCTCTGGGCTGTGGTCATGCGCGGGGCCAGGAAGCCCTTGTCGGTGGCCTCCAAGTGGAGCACCGCCTTGCTGTTTGGGGTTAGGGTACCTATACCGACATTGTTTTGCGCGCGGACTGCTACGCTCACCAATGCCAGAAAGGTAAGGAGTGTTAAGGTTTTTTGCATGCTGGATTTAAGGTTTCGATTGGTTTATAGAGTTGAATTGTATTTATCTTACCAGGGTTACGTTTCCGGATTCTGACCGCATGGTGGCGCTGCCTTCGAGCTGATATTCGATCTTCCACACATAGACACCTATATCTTGTTTTACGTTCTTATATGTGCCGTCCCATCCTTCTCCAATGCCGTCAGTCTCAAACACTTTCTCGCCCCACCGGTCAAAAATTTGGAATGCAATTTTAGTCAAATTTTTGTTTAATGGCTTAAAAATGTCATTCAAACCATCCTTATTCGGCGAAAATGCATTAGGAATCAATAACAGGTCTGGCATTAGGGTCAGCGTGAGAGAGTCCCTCATACTACAACCTGACCTGTCTGTTACGATTATCGTATACTGCGTTGTAGCTATAGGTGTGGCAGTAGGGTCTTTGATATTATCATAATCCAGATAGGTGGACGGAGTCCACTGCACGTCTGCGATATCTATAGATGAAAGGCTGATAGTTGGATTAAGTTGTACTGACTCTCCCGAGTAGATATCCTTGTCCGGGCCTGCGTCCAACCTGAACTTCTTTGAGCCCAGTGCAAAAGGGTGGGGACTAAAGTTGGACCAGTTTGAAATTTCGACAGAAGAAAAGCCATAGCCGGAACCCGCTGTAGGAGGGCCCATATAGTTCCACCGGCTGCTGGCCCAGTGTGCCATCTGCGTCCAGTAGCCATCATTCACGTCATCATAATACATTTTGATCTTGCTGGAGCTGGCTCCCATACTGTGGTATAGTCTGTGGTAGTAGAGCGGATTGACCCGGCAGAGCGTGTCATCCAGCTTTGCTACGTCATAGCTATCTGCTGTGGGATCATGTACTAGGCGCGCACCGTAGATATTGCTGGCAGCCGATGATGGCGTCATATCTACCGGCCTGTAGTAAAAAGGAAGGCTCGTAATGCTGGACGGGGTACCGGTAGGGTACAAATAAACTGAGGTGCTGCTGGTAGCACGGGAGAGGCGGCCTGTATCCAGACTGCTCACGAAGCCACTCGCACCCGCAGCCTTAGTGATAGCGGCAGGGTCTGTATTCAGCACCAGCATTTCATATTGCTGCGTAGCCAGCTCATGGTCACGCAGGTCCAGGATGCCATCCACGGTCGCGTTGATCGTCTGCGTTTTGACTGATGCGGGAGTACCGGCCAGTATCAGGTGGTGAAAAGGCGTGACAACCGTCCCCGTGATAAGCTGGGAACCACCGAGCAGCATCACTGAGTCCGTATATGATATTACCGTACCATTATTGACCCAATCGCCCCCCAGCTCATAGAGGCCTGTGATGGCTACGGGACCGCCACCGGTCAGGCTGTCATCATTGATGATAGCGCCGGTCACATTGATATCTCCCGCGTTTTGGATCAGGCCATTATAATTGTGCAGAGAGTCATTCACTACCGCCATATATGACCCAGGTGTCATATATATAGACGCTCCTCTGTTATTGAACAGGGCAGACTGCGACCACGCGGAGAGTGATAGCAGACTGGATAAAATAAGGCATAAGTAAAGCTTCATACCATAGTGCGTCTTAGGGTGCCAGTGATGCGGGTGTTTCAAGAGTGGAAATTACAAAAATATTTCCCAACAACAACTTTTAGCAAAAAAACCAGCTTTAGTATGACGGAATGCACGCCTAAAGAGATGTATCGTGCAAAAAAATGGCAGAAAATAGAGATTTTAGCCGCCCATAATCGAAAAAACATGAAAGTAGCAGTAGTCGGCGCCACCGGACTGGTAGGCAAAAAAATGATGCAGGTGCTGGAAGAGCGTGGATTCCCCGTTACGGAATTTTATCCGGTAGCGTCGGAGAGGTCTATTGGTGTACCTGTCACTTTTTGTGGCAAAGAGTACAAGGTGATCGGTATGGATCAGGCCGTAGCTCTGAAACCGGATGTGGCTATTTTCTCTGCTGGCGGCGCCACATCAAAAGAGTGGGCACCAAAGTTTGCTGCGAATGGTACCGTGGTAATAGACAACTCCTCTGCATGGCGCATGGACCCTGCCATAAAGCTCGTAGTACCAGAGGTGAATGCAGAAGTAATAAGCACCACTGACAAGATCATAGCCAATCCAAACTGCTCTACTATCCAAATGGTAGTAGCCCTGAAGCCTCTCCATGATAAATACAGGATAAAGCGGGTGGTGGTCTCTACCTATCAGTCAGTGACAGGCACAGGCAAAAAGGCAGTAGACCAACTCATGAATGAACGCAATGGGATAGAGGGCGAAAAGGCCTACCCCTATACCATAGACCTGAACCTGCTACCTCATATAGATGTCTTCACGGACAACGGATACACTAAGGAGGAAATGAAAATGGTAAATGAGACAAAGAAAATAATGGGCGACGATGCTATCAGGGTCACCGCCACTACAGTGCGTGTGCCGGTGATGGGAGGCCACTCAGAGAGTGTAAATGTGGAATTTGAACATGACTTTAGCCTGGATGAGGTACGGGCTCTTCTGTCAGTGGCACCGGGAGTGTCTCTGGTAGACGATGTAGCCAATCTGAAATACCCCATGCCCAAAGATGCGCATGACAAGGACGAGGTCTTTGTGGGCCGGCTGCGCCGCGACGAAACTCAGCCTAACACCCTGAATATGTGGATCGTGGCGGACAACCTGCGCAAAGGTGCTGCTACCAATGCCGTACAGATAGCGGAGTATATGAAGGCAAAAAATCTGATAGGATCAGCCGGAGTGCCGGCTTGATCTACTTGGGCTCGTTTCGCTGCTCGCGACGGTTTCTCACTATTTGCACCAGCATTTTTTTAAAGTCTTCCTCGGCTCCTACCAGCCGGTTCACTTTTTCTTTGCCTATAGCGGCTTCAAACTGAGGTATGTACTTTCTTTTCAGGTCTAGCTTTTTTTGCTCAAACTCTAGCTGCTTTTCTGCCGAGAGGTGTGGGTCAGTGCCATCGTCCATAGGATAGAAGGACCTCCTGAGCATGGACAGGTCGTGACGGTAGCTGTGATATACAGGCCAGAACTGCTGCGACTCCTCGGGAGTCAGTGCCAGGCGGTGAGTGATAAAGGCGATACGCATAGACTCTACCTTCTCCTTCTGAGTCGGCTGGGCGTGAACTGTGACGCCTGCCAGAGCAAGCAATGCGGCCAAAACCAAAGTGTATATGCGAGTCGAGATCTTCATTTTATATTTTCCACCCTCTCCTATCAGTCTATGATATCGTCTTCCGTCAAACTTTGATTCTCCGTTCCTATTGCCTTGAGGTGGGCAGGTATATTTTCAGGTTTATCAAAGTAATGCGTAAAGTCAATGTTATTAATGTTTTGCAGAATGGTCCGCTCATCAAAATCATCTCTATGCTTACCCATATAAGAGCTGATCTCACTCTCCGGCAGCTGCTGCATCTGAGCAAATATTTTCTCCTCAGGAGAGAGCGTACTATGAGAGAAGACAGTAACAAAAATCACCACAAGTGATAGTGCGCCGGTGAATGCAAAGGCATGGCTGGGGCGCAGCATGCTATCCCACACGCGCTCCATCCAGTCGCTCCATTTGTTCACTTTTGCCTCCAAGACAGATGGATGCTCCCGGCTTTCTCTTTCCGCCATGGCTATGAGTGTAGCCGGTAGCGATGCAAAGTAATCAGAAGGGACTGCGTATAATTGACGCTTAGGTGCGGCTAATAATGACGGTACCGCATGGGCCAACTCCTCAGCCACCTCGCCTGCATAGATCTGAGCCATCAGATCATCTGAAAAAGACGCCATGTATCCGGCAGGCACCTCAGGCTGTGACACGGTGCGCGGCAAAGAAGCAAACACCGGTGGCAGCGAGACCTCTATGAACCTATCCTCTACCACTGAAAGGATATGCTCCACAGAATCAGCAAAATACCCCTCCGGTGCCTGATAAAAATTCCTTTTATCAAGATCAGCAAGAACAGGGGCTATACCCAAGAGTTCATTTGATATGTCTGTAGACGGCTTCACTGATCTCCCATACAGGGCTTTGTTTGCTTATGACTAAGGGGATTTGTTAAAGTTTAATGGTCAGATAGCAAATATTTCTCAATTTTCTGGGCGGCATGAAAGTAGGATGCCTTCAGAGCACCTACGCTGGTATTGAGTATCTCGCTGATCTGCTCGTAGGGCATCTCATCATAGTACCTCATGTTAAAGACGAGTTTTTGCTTTTCCGGCAGCATTTCTATGGCCTTTTGGAGCCGGGCCAGCAACTCTTCCGGATCGATCGGTTCAGACTCAGCTTTGATATAGCTGGATGGGCTTAGGTTTTCATCTTCCCCGCCCGGGCCCACCCCATCAAAGGAAATCACATCATGCTTCTTTTGCTGACTGAGAAAGTTGAGGCACTCATTAGTGGCGATGCGATACATCCAGGTGAAAAGCTGAGAATCAGAACGAAAATTCTCCAATCCCTTCCAGATTTTGATAAAGGTATTTTGCATCACATCGTTGGCATTCTCGTGCTCCACTACCATGCGCCGTATGTGCCAGTATATCTTCTGCTGATATTTTTCTATGAGTACGCGAAAAGCCCGCTCCCGGGAGGAGCCATGATGAAAAAGGTCTAATATTTCGCTGTCAGTCATTATGATACGTAAGCAGCCTGTGGTCCAAACGATCGTTATTTTTTACGCGCCAGTGCCTTACGGACTGCAGCCGCTACGTCCTGAGTGTCCAGTCCATACTTCGCCAGCAGCTGATCAGGAGTACCGCTTTCACCGAAACTGTCATTCACAGCTACCTGCTCCAGTGGTGCCGGCAGTTCGCGGCTCAGCAGCGTAGCTATGGCGCTGCCCAAGCCCCCAATATAGTTATGCTCCTCGCAGCTCACTGCACATCCTGTTTTGGCCACAGACTTTAAGACTGCCGCGCTGTCCAGTGGTTTAATCGTGTGAATATTGATCAGCTCTACGGATATCCCATGATTTTCCAGCTCCCTGGCGGCTTGCAGTGCTTTCCACACCAGGTGACCGGTGGCAAATACCGTAACATCTGCACCTTCATTCATCACTACGGCCTTGCCTATCTCAAATTGCTGGTCGGCCGGGGTAAAATTGGGCCACTTTGGCCTGCCAAAGCGCAGATAAACCGGTCCATCCATTCTACCCGCTGCTATCGTTGCAGCTTTGGTCTGATTGTAGTCACATGGGTTGATCACGGTCATGCCTGGCAGCATCTGCATCATGCCTATATCCTCCAGTATCTGATGAGTGGCACCATCCTCACCCAGCGTCAGGCCCGCATGAGAGGCGGCTATCTTTACATTTTTGCCCGAGTAGGCTACCGACTGACGGATCTGGTCATATACCCGCCCCGTCACAAAGTTGGCAAAGGAGGTCGCAAAAGGGATCTTGCCTCCGATGGTCATACCTGCGGCTATGCCTATCATATTGGCCTCGGCTATGCCACACTGGACAAAGCGCTCCGGAAACTCTTTGATGAAATCATCTAGCTTGAGAGATCCTACCAGGTCCGCGCAGAGCGCCACCACATTGGGATTCTCCCGGCCCAGCGCCAATATCCCAGCGCCAAATCCCGATCTTGTATCTACTTCGCTTTGTACTGTATAGTCTGATAGTGCCATGTATGTTGTTTGTTCGCTTTAGATTGCGATTCCTTTTAATAGTCCTTCTCCTCTACCAGCTGGCCGAGAGCTACTTTGAGCTGCTCATCATTTGGGGCTACTCCGTGCCATTTATGGCTGCCCATCATAAAGTCTACGCCGGCTCCCATTGCCGTCTTCATGATCACAAAGACCGGTTTGCCATGGCCTGTGCGGCTTTTAGCCTCATTCAGTCCATCTATGACCTGCGCCATATTGTTGCCGTCTGCTATAACCATCACGTCCCAGCCGAATGCACGAGCCTTGGCCTCAAGATCACCCAGAGACAATACTTTCTCCGTAGGCCCATCTATCTGCTGACCGTTGTAGTCTACAGTACAGATCAGGTTATCTACTTTATGGTGAGGCGCAAAAAGCATAGACTCCCATATCTGCCCCTCTTGCAGCTCACCATCGCCATGCAGAGAGAATACAAGCGCGCTGTCTTTGTTTAGCTTCTTGCTCAGTGCGGCACCGATAGCCACACTCATACCCTGGCCCAGAGAGCCTGAAGCTACCCGGATACCCGGCAGATGCTCGTGCGTGGTAGGGTGTCCCTGTAGCCTTGAGTTGAGCTTGCGAAAGGTAGCCAGCTCAGATATGTCAAAGTACCCGCTGCGCGCAAGTACAGAGTAGAAAACCGGTGATATATGACCATTAGACAAAAAGAACAGGTCCTGCCCCACGCCGTCCATAGAAAACTTAGGGTCGTGCTTCATGATCTCAAAATACAAGGCTACAAAAAACTCTGTGCAGCCCAGAGAGCCTCCGGGATGGCCCGAGTTGACCGCATGTACCATTCTCACTATATCGCGGCGCACCTGTGTGGCCATGCGCTCCAGCTCCTCTATAGACGCCATGTGTTGTAGGATTTTGCGCTAAAATATAAAGCTGAGTGGTCACCATCGATGCTATTTATATACAATCAGTGAATATCAGCTCCGGCAGATAAACCAGCGCGACTTTTAATTGTCTCCTTTGTTTACGTTCTTTGAGACGTAACTCCCATCTATCATGAAGCAATCATACGAAAGACTAATATCCGGCAATAAAGCCTGGGCAGAAGAAATGCTCAGGAATGACCCCAACTATTTTAAAAAGCTATCAGACATACAGCGGCCTGACTTCCTCTGGATAGGCTGCTCAGATAGCCGGGTGCCTGCCAATGAAGTGACCAACACACCTCCGGGTGAGATATTCGTACATCGCAATGTGGCAAACATAGTAGTGCAGACCGACCTGAACCTGATGAGCGTACTCCAGTACGCCGTCGAGGTTTTAGAAGTAAAACACGTGATAGTCTGCGGTCACTATGGCTGCGGTGGGGTACTGGCCGCTATGGGCCAGCACCATCTCGGTATCATAAACCAATGGATCAGCTCTATAAAGGACGTATACCGGCTACACCGTGCAGAGATAGATGCAATAGCCGACTATGAGGAGCGGAGCAACCGCTTGGTAGAGCTGAACGTACAGGAACAGGTAAACAACCTGGCCAAAACCGCTATCATACAGAAGGCGTGGAAGAAAGGCAATAAGCCGGAGATCCATGGCTGGGCCTACGGACTAAAGGATGGTCATATCCATACACTGTGCAGCGTAAGGCCTGATACACCTATAGATCCGCTATACCAGTTTGATAATCTCTAAACTGTCTGCGCCAGCCGCTTCGCTCATATTTTCTTAATTTTGACCCTGTATGAGCTATACTCCGACCAATAAAGTCCGCATCGTCACTGCCGCGTCCCTTTTTGACGGGCATGATGCGGCTATCAATATCATGCGCCGCATCATGCAGGCCAAAGGCGCAGAGGTGATCCACCTGGGCCACAACCGCAGCGCACAGGAAATAGTAGAAACCGCGATACAGGAGGACGCCCAGGGCATTGCAGTGACATCGTATCAGGGCGGACACGTAGAGTTTTTCAAATACATGTACGACCTGCTGAAAGAGCGAAACTGTGGTCATATCAAGATATTTGGCGGTGGTGGCGGTACGATACTACCCACTGAGGCCGAAGATCTTCATAACTATGGTATAGCACGCATCTATTCTCCGGACGATGGCCGCCATATGGGCCTCGAGGGTATGATAGAAGACCTGGTAAAGCAGTGCGACTTCCAAACGATATCCTCACTGAATGGTGAACTAAAAAATCTCAATCCCAAGAACTGGAAAAGTATCGCCCGCTCCATCACCTATGCAGAAAACGGCAATAAACTGGATCTGAAACAGAGTGATAAAAAAATACCGGTACTCGGTATCACCGGTACAGGTGGTGCCGGCAAATCATCTGTGACGGATGAGATCGTACGGAGGTATCTCCTGCACTTTCCGGACAAGACCATAGCCGTGATATCTGTGGACCCCTCTAAGAAAAAGACTGGTGGAGCACTGCTGGGAGACCGCATCCGCATGAATTCTATCTCGAGCCCCCGGGCATATATGCGCTCTCTTGCTACCCGCGAGAGCGACCGGGCCCTGAGCGAGCATGTACAGGAGTCTTTGGACATTTGCCGCGCGGCGGGCTATGATTTTATCATACTGGAGAGCGCGGGTGTAGGCCAGAGTGACGCATCTATACTGGACTACTGTGATATATCTATGTATGTGATGACGCCAGAGTATGGCGCTCCATCGCAGCTGGAGAAGATCAATATGCTGGACTATGCAGATGTGATAGCGATCAATAAATTTGACAAAGCCGGTGCGTTGGACTCACTGCATGACGTACGAAAGCAATACAAGCGCAATCACAATATGTTTCAGGCGAAGGAAGAGGACCTGCCTATCGTGGGGACTATCGCCTCACAGTTTAATGATGCAGGAGTCAATCACCTCTTTGAAGTACTCTTTCATGCTGTGTCAAAGAAAACGGGTATTCCATTCACAGTAGAGCATACTTCTGCCAAAAGCACTGCCAGCAAGACGCAAGTCATACCACCGTCGCGCGTGCGCTATCTGGCGGAAATAGCGGAGACCATAGAGCAGTATGACCAGTGGGCTGATGAGCAAAGTGACATAGCGCGAAAGATGTATCAGCTGCAAGGTGTGATCGATATGGTAGAGAAATCCGAAAAAAACTAAACTTCCGACCATACTATGAAAACATTTTCCGTCGGTATTGTCATGCTGTTTTGCATATGTAGCAGCCATGCTCAGTCGACTAAGATCTTTATCAAAAAGGCTCAAGCCGCTACGGATGAGCACAACTATGATTTAGCTATCAGCTATCTGGATAAAGCAATAATACTAGACAGTAACAATACCTCTCTATATCTGGCCAAAGGTGAACTGCATATTGTAATGGAAAAATATACGGAAGCAATTGCAGACCTTCAACGTGCCACTTCCATAGATTCTACAAACTACAAAGCCTATATCAGCCGCGGCAACCTTTTCATGAAGTACCAGATGATGCCAGAAGCCATTTCGGATTTTAATAAGGCCCTATTATACGCTCACGAGGATACAACTGTGCGCCATCTATGGGTGATTCGCGCTTCTGCTAAAATCGGAATGCGCAATTTTGAAAGCGCGTATAAGGACCTGAAGTACATTTATACCCTAGACTCTATACACACTGAGGTGCTCTCTACATTAGCATGGTCGTGTTTATACACAGGGCGTCAATCAGAAGCGCTTGGCTACCTGCTCAAAGCCCATGAACTGGATCCAAAGGAAAGAACGAATATTACAAACATAGGCTTCGTGTATCAGAACATTGGGGAATACGCCAAATCTCTCCCCTATTTCGATCAGGCTATCCGTCTGGAACCCAAAGAAGCCTATGCATACAGCAATCGGGGCTATAGTCATTTGAAACTAGGTCATACCGATGCAGCAATGAAAGATATCAGTAGATCCATTGAATTGGACCCATCAAATTCCTATGCCTTTCGTAACCGGGCACTGGTATTTCTGGAAATGAAAAAATATGCGGACGCCTGTGAAGATCTCCACACGGCTCTAAGCAAGGGATACACCGCAATGTACGGATCGGAGGTTCAGGATCTGATAGACCAAAACTGTAAACTGTTTAAATAGAGTAAACTATTTAATTTTGCAGTACGTCATAAGTATATGCAAACTCAGGATCCTATCATCAATAAAGTAGCCCAGAAGAATATCATCACGATAGATCTGGCCGATCTCCTGCCAGCAGAGTCTGATATGGTAGTGATCGATATGAAAGATTTTCTTTTCAAGGGATTGATCCTGCGCGAGGCGGATTTCCGCGAGCAAGTAAAAAGCACCGATTGGTCCACCTATCGTGATAAATATGTGGTCTTGTACTCTTCGGTCAATGCTATCATACCCATGTGGGCATATATGGTGATCAGCGCTGAGCTGGCACCGTATATAAAGGATATAGCAAACGCGGACCCTACCCATGCAGCGGATACCTTCATGTACCGTGCCATCGAAAAAATAAATGCCGCTGAATATGAAGGCCAGCGTATAGTAATCAAAGGGTGCGGAGACAAGCAGATAGACGCTGCCGCCTTCGTCTATATCACACAAAAGCTGGCGGGCACAGCGCGTGCCCTCATGTATGGTGAGCCCTGCTCTATGGTGCCGGTATACAAGCGTACCATTTCACAATAATTCAGCGATTTTTTCATTCTGATAATAAGGAACTAAACCACATGTGGGTACCAGCGCCTTTATTTAGATCAAACATTTTATTTACTTAGAGCACTTGCTACGATCCAAATACATAACCCTGACTATCGCGCTACTGGCCATAGGCGCAGCTACTGCGAGTATCTATGTGGCCAGGCCCACGTTGATCAATATCTTTTCTCAAAAGAGGGTAGAGACGCCGGGGTTGAGCTGGCGGCGCGATACGCTGCTCCATGTATATCCCTTTCACATAGATGGCACGCTCACCTTTGCCGGAGAGGCGGTGCCTCTCGATGAGGCTGATGTGCGGGAGCGCCTGGACCGCGAACTGCAGATCAATATCTACCGCCAGAGTAATACGATCCTGGACATGAAGCTGGCTAACCGCTTCTTTCCCGAGATAGAGCGCATACTCACTGAGGAGCGTGTACCCACAGACTTCAAATACCTGGCACTCATAGAGAGCGACCTGCGAGACGCGATCTCTCCTGCAGGGGCAGGTGGATTCTGGCAGTTCGTACCTAGCACTGCAAAGCAATACGGCCTGGAGGTCAATGACATGGTAGACGAGCGCTACAATCTGGAGAAATCGACACGCGCCGCCTGCGCCTACCTGCGTGAGGCCAAAGATCGCCTCGGCTCGTGGACCGCCGCCGCCGCTTCTTATAATTTTGGTATAGACGGCGTGGCAGGCAAACTGGAGGCACAGCATACGACCAACTATTATGACCTGGCTATCACCTCTGAGACATCGCGATATGTATTCCGCATGCTGGCCATGAAAGTGATCTTTGCAGATCCTGAGCGGGCTGGCTATCATATGCAGGTAGACGACCTCTACCAGCCTCAGGCATACACCACTCTCCAAATAGATACGCCTATAGTCAAGCTGGCCGACTTCGCAGATGCTAATGGGATCAAATACAAGGAGCTGAAGCTGCTCAATCCCTGGCTGCGCAATACCTCTCTACCTAATAACAGCAAAAAAACCTATTGGATCAGGGTTTTGAGTAAATAAGCTTAGACCCTTTTGATATCTGCACCTATGGCATTCAGACGGGTGTCTATGTGCTGGTAGCCACGGTCAATCTGGTCTATATTGTTGATGATAGATTTGCCCTCTGCAGAAAGTGCCGCGATGAGCAGGGACACACCGGCACGTATATCAGGAGATGACATAGTGATGCCGCGTAGCTTGTATTCCCGGTTGATACCGATCACCGAGGCGCGGTGCGGATCGCAGAGTATGATCTGCGCACCCATATCTATCAGCTTATCTACGAAGAATAGCCTTGACTCAAACATCTTCTGATGTATCAGCACGGCCCCCTTGGCCTGCGTGGCCACGACCAGTACGATGCTGATCAGGTCAGGAGTAAATAACGGCCACGGTCCATCTGCTATGGTCAGCCCTGAGCCATCTATAAACTTCTGTATCTCGTAGCGCTCCTGGGCCGGTATGAAGATATCATCCCCTCGTACCTCCATCTCTATACCCAGCTTCTGGAAGACAGGCAGGATATTGCCCAGGTGCTCCACACCGCAGTTTTTGATATTGATCTCAGACTGCGTCATGGCGGCCAGCCCGATGAAGGAGCCGATCTCGATCATATCCGGCAGCATGCGGTGCTCAGTACCGCCCAGCGTATCCACTCCGTCTATCGTGATGAGGTTAGAGCCTACACCATGTATTTGAGCGCCCATCCTGTTGAGCATAGAGCAGAGCTGCTGGAGGTAAGGTTCGCAGGCAGCATTGTAGATCGTGGTTTTGCCTTTGGCCATCACTGCTGTCATCACGATATTGGCCGTACCGGTCACTGATGGCTCATCCAGCAGGATATAGGTGCCTTTCAGATGGTCAGCCTTGATCGAGTAGAAGCTGTCTTCTGAGTCAAAGTTGAAAGTAGCTCCCAGCCTCTCAAATCCGAGAAAGTGTGTGTCCAGCCTTCTGCGTCCTATCTTATCGCCACCCGGCTTTGGCATATAGGCCTTTTTGAACCGGGTGAGCAGCGGGCCTATGATCATGATAGAGCCACGCAGTGCAGCACCCTTCTTGCGAAAGGCATCTGACTGCAGGTACTCCAGATTTACATTGTCAGCCTGAAAAGTATACGTATCTGCATTGACGCGGTCTACCTTTACATTCAGGTCGCGCAGGATATCTATCAGGAGGTTTACATCACGGATGTCAGGTATATTACTGATCGTGACTTTGTCTGCAGTGAGCAGCACGGCGCAGAGTATCTGCAGCGCTTCATTTTTTGCTCCCTGTGGTACGAGCTCTCCTTTGAGCTTCCTTCCCCCCGTTACTTCAAATGCGTTGGCCATATGAGTAGTCAATAATTAGTTTTAGGTATAAAGACCATACAAATGAACGCAAAATCACTGCGGCTGCGGGCTCTGAGGGGCAGAGACTTGCAACAGTATTGTGTGGAGTGTACAGATTAGTGAAAGCGGAGAGAGGCAGACATCACCTTCCTTTCAGGAGATAGTATAAGGTTTTCATGTATTCATTATTCAGTGCTATGAGGCCATATTCATCTTTCCACCAGTTGTTTTCATCAAACTGAGAGTCATGTGCGCCACGCATGATGATCTTGATGCCGGTATCAGCAAACTTCTTGCGATATACTTTACCGGCCCTGCGCGTGTGAAAGAGGCTGGTCACTACGAGCAGCTTTTTGATCTGGTGAGCACGGCAGTAGCTGAGTAGCGTATCAGCCTCCTCTGCTGTACTGGTGCCATAGCGCAGTATAGTGACCAAAGAGTCGGGCACACCATTGCGTTCGATATTTTTCCCCAGAAGCTCACTCTCGTATACCGTATCCCCCATGATGAGGAATGCACGCTCGAGATTTCCGCCAGGGCATATGACATGGTGCGCATACCCATCATGAAATAACCTCGCTCCTTCATTCCCCCGGTCAAAGGCATTGCCGGATAGCACGACCATAGCATCTGCCTGTTCGGGTGCATCCTGCTTGATCAGAAAACCGGAAAAGCTACGAAGGATAGGCGTCTTGAAGACCACACCCACGGCGATGAGCATGATACATAGCGCAAGAAAGACCAGCAGGTTTCTTCTCACAATGACCGGTATTAAACTTTGCTATTCAGCCAGGCTATCTCATCCAGGAAAATACGCTCCCTGTCTGCCGCAGGCTCGTTATGCAGCTCATGGTAGAAGCCCTGATATGGCTTGAAAGTGATCAGATCTTTAGGACCATTGGCGGCAAACTGCTCTGAGCCGGCAAAGGCTATGAGCTTATCCTCTGTACCATGCAGCAGCAGGAGCGGCACATTGACCTCTGAGGCATGCTCCAGAGCCCATTTGCCTGCATTGTAGGTGTCAAAGAAAGTTCCGGCCCTCGCCGTATTGTGTATCAGTGGGTCAGTCTCATATTTGCGAACTTCAGCTTTGTCGCGTGAGATAGCGCTGGCATCCAGATCTGCTTTCTCCGGCCACTTGGGGTAGATCACACGCATGATGCGCGCAAGCAGCAGCTTGATAGCAGGTGGATCGAATCCGAGCTTCAGCCAAGGTGCGGTGGCTATCGCGCCGGCTATTTTTGGCTTGCGTCGCAGCAGGTAGTTCAGCACCATATTGCCACCCATGCTATGTCCGTACAGGAATTTAGGCACCCCCGGAAATCTTGTTTCGGCCTCATCGAGTATGATCTTGATAGAGTCCAGGCTGGCATCCAGGCTCGGAGAGAACCCACGGGGGCCTTCGGTATGTCCATGCCCATATTGATCAAAGGCCAGTACAGCATAGCCCTCCCGGCCCAGGCGCTCTGCTACATGGGCATAGCGCCCGCTATATTCGGCAAATCCATGTACGAGACAGATCACCGCCTTTGTATTGACAGGGCTCCATCCCTGTGCGTAAAATCGGGTACCATCCTGTGTCCAGTTCCACTCAAAATGATTCATTGTCTCTGTTTAAAGTGTGGAATGATTTATCATTCCTTTCAAATGTAGAAATTATCTTTGATTTATAATTCGCCTCATCTATTGCTCTTCAACTATCGCACATGAAAAGAATGCTGATACTGCTGCTCGTCATAGTACTCATCCCGGCCATCTACGTAGGTGGTTTCATCCTTTACGGTATGGCTACCAAATTCAGGCCGGAGCCTGTAGAAGATGTGGCGGTACAGGCATCAGAGCAGCCAGCTACCCAGGCAATATCCTCGCTGGATACCCTTTCATTTATGACATGGAATATTGGCTACGGCGGCCTGGGCGCGGAGACAGACTTCTTCTACGATGATGGCAAAATGATCACCACACCTCAAGACTGGGTGACGAAGTATACCAAAGGCATCTTTGCTACGGTCAAGGAAAATCAGGATGCAGATTTCATATTCATACAGGAGGCTGACCGCCATGGCAAGCGTAGCTGGAACGTAGATGAAGTAGCTGGAATAGCAGCCAGCGCGCCGGATCACAATTATGCCTTTGCTGTAAATTTTGACGTGAAATACCTGCCGTTTCCACTGGAGCCGTGGAAGGATAAGATCGGGCCGGTATATGGCGGTCTGCTCAGTCTATCCCGCTTTGCACCTGTAGAGAGTAAAAGAATATCCCTACCTGGCATACCAGATTGGCCAAAGAAGATCTTCTATCTGGAGCGCTGCCTGCTCATGCAGCGATATAAGCTGCCGGATGATAAAGAGTTGGTGGTGATCAATACGCACTTTGAGGCCTATGATGATGGCTCGGTGAAAAAGGAACAGATGGCGCTTACTAAAAAGCTGCTGGAGGCTGAGTACGCCAAAGGCAACTATGTGATACTGGGAGGAGACTGGAATATCGCACCGCCGGATTTTAATGTCAAGAAATGGGAAAAGGAGCCAAACTATGACAAGCTCTATGAGATGAATAATGACTCTAACTATATACAGGGATGGAAATACGTATACGATGGCAATACACCGACCAATCGTAAGAATAGCCATGCCTTTGACCCTAACACTACTTTTACCACTGTGATAGACTACTTCTTTGTATCGCCTAATGTGGATGTAGTAGAAGTAAAAGGAGTCAATGCCGGATTCGAGTATTCTGATCATAATCCCGTGCGGATGAAGATCACGCTCAGGCCGGAGCACCCTGTCACGCCGCCGGTCGCTGATAGCGTGGCAGCTGACTCTCTCGGGGTGATGGAGCAAGACAGCATAGCGGGAGAGCAGGTCCGTGCGCAAGATGCAAAAGGCACGCACACCACGGAGTCCGTATCTGACAAAAAGATCCAAAAGAGGGCGGAAAGTCCTGCAAAGAAAACCGCCACAGACAAAGACGCTTCTGATGGTAAGAAACCGGTGAAGAAGTCTGACAAAAAGAAGAAAGCACCGGAGAAGGTCTCTACCGAAGAATAATAGTGCGCTTAAGCCATTACCTTCTGGCTTAGCTTCTGGCGTATCATGGATACCAGCACATCTATGGCTACGTGATTCTCTCCACCCTGCGGAACGATGATATCAGCAAATTTTTTGGTTGGCTCTATGAACTGGTCATGCATTTTTTTGACCAGGCCATAGCGCTCTATTACATCATCTACATTGCGGCCGCGCTCATGCATATCACGATGGATGATACGTATCAGCCGGTCATCAGGCTCTGCATCTACAAACACTTTGATATTGCACAGGTCACGCACCTGCACATCTGTGAAAAGAAGTATACCCTCTATGATCACTACATGCCGCGGCTCGATGGGTATAGTGGCAGCCTGGCGGGTAGAGGTGATATAGTCGTAGGTAGGCTCTGCTATGGTCTTGCCTGCCTTGATATCTGACAGGTGCTGGACGATCAGCTCAAACTCGATAGAGGCTGGGTGATCAAAATTGATCAGCTGGCGCTGCTCGAGGGTCAGATGCGCATTGTCCCGGTAGTAGCTATCCTGAGACATGACTGCCACGTCTGCTTTGGTAAATTTCTCCATGATCCGCCTGACTACTGTAGTCTTGCCAGATCCGGAGCCGCCCGCTATACCTATGATGATGCTCTCCATACGGGTTTTAAAGATATGAAAAAAGCTATGCCCGGCAATTTTTGTACCCGTATCCGGGACGGGCGTTTAACAATCCCTAACCCGCCTTATTACTATTTAATTAGTATCTTTGCATCAAAATCGAATACAATGTTTGGATTAGGCACACCTGAGATAATATTGATACTGGCGGTAGTATTGGTCCTTTTTGGCGGCAAGAAAATACCTGAGCTGATGCGCGGCCTCGGTCAGGGCGTACGTGAGTTTAATGCAGCCAAGTCAAATATCAGGAATGAGATAGAAGAGGGCATGAAAGAGAAGCCTACTCAGGTTCCGCCTTCTGATACTGCCAAGTAATCTCTCTTAATTTTAGCATCTTACTATATTTGGATGCTCATCTATAAGGCATATAGGTGAGCATCTATTTTTTTAGAGTATAGCACCAGCATATGTACAAGACCCTGACGGAGATACAAGTCGCACTCGGCAACGGACAGATCAGCCTGAGAGACCTCGTATCCCGCTACCTGACCAATATTGAATCTAATCGCCACCTCAATGCCTTTCTGGAGGTATATGGTGAGGAGGCTATGGCGCGAGCCGCCGAGCTGGATGGCAAAACCACCGGCAGGGGTCGCCTCTACGGCATGGTGATAGCCATAAAAGATAATATCTGCTATAAAGGACACAGGGTATCTGCCGGATCGCGTATTCTGGAGGGCTTTGAGTCTATATACTCGGCTACTGTAGTAGAGCGCCTGCTGGCAGCTGATGCTATCATTATAGGCCGCCTCAATTGTGACGAGTTTGCGATGGGATCGAGCAATGAGAACTCCGCCTATGGCCCTGTGCTGAATGCACTGGACAATGCACGCGTGCCCGGAGGCTCATCTGGGGGATCTGCGGTAGCTGTGCAGGCTGACATGTGCCTGGCCACGCTGGGTTCTGACACCGGCGGCTCTATCCGCCAGCCGGCATCCTTCTGCGGCGTAGTAGGATTCAAGCCTACCTATGGCCGTGTCTCCCGCTACGGATTGATCGCCTATGCGTCTTCCTTTGACCAGATCGGGCCCTTATCCCACTCTGTAGCGGATAGCGCCTTGATCATGGAGGTGATAGCCGGAGCGGATGACTATGATAGCACCGCCTCTTCTAAGCCGGTACCAGCCTACGCCTCTGAAAAATTTGACAAGAAAACCCGTATAGCCGTCCTGAGGAATACTGTAGATCACAAGGGTATCAATCCTGAGGTGCGGGTGGAGACCGAGAAGATCATAGCGAAACTGAAGGCCGAGGGCCATACTATAGATGAGGTGGATTTCGGCCTCACGGACTACCTGATACCGGTATACTATGTACTCTCTACCGCAGAGGCTTCTTCCAATCTGGCCCGCTTTGACGGGGTGCATTATGGCTACCGCTCGCCGCGTGCTACTGAGATGGACAGTGTCTACAAACTGAGCCGCACCGAGGGCTTTGGCCGGGAGGTAAAGAACCGCATCATGCTCGGCACTTTCGTACTGAGCGCAGGATACTATGACGCCTACTACTCACGGGCTCAGAAGGTACGCCGAATGCTCAGCGATCAGATCAGCGCCATATTCCGGAGCTACGACTTCATCCTCATGCCTACCGCCCCATCTGTAGCCTTCAAACTCGGTGAGAAAACGAGCGACCCTACGGAGATGTATCTGGCGGATATCTATACCGTACTGGCCAATCTGGTAGGTGTACCTGCCATTTCTCTGCCTCTGGCAAAGAACTCCGAGGGTCTACCCATAGGTATTCAGCTCATGGCAGAGAAGCATGAGGATGCGAAACTCTTTGGCTATGCCCGTACACTGATGAACTAAGCCCCGAGTTGAGCTAGTTTTTCCATGATCCAGGTCTTGTCGGCTATATTGGCAGTACTTTCTATACTCTTCCTGAGCCCACTTAACTTTACCTTATTTTTGGGATCAGCGCGGTATAGCTTCATAGCAAACCGGGCGAAATTGCTATAGTTGGACTGATTCTGCTCAGAGATCACTTTTTTACGCCTCAGCAATATGCGGAAGCTTTCCTTGAGTGATTGCAAAGGTTGATACTCTCCGAGTTCATAATAGGTTTTCATAAGCGTCGTCTTGGAGTCTAGCAGGTAGAAGATATCATTATACTCCACGTTTTGTAGTAGCTCCAGCACCTTGTCATACTTAGCTATCGCAAAATAATATCGGGCCTTATTAAATGTATAAGCGTTTTGCCGCTCAGACTTTGTGAGTTTGTCTATATATGACTCAATGAAATTTTCGGTCCAGTCATACTCCTTATTACGTAAACCGATGGTCACTATATTTTTATAATCCCAAGGGGTCATGACTCCATTCTCCATCATCAGGCCGCGCTGCAGGGCATCTTTGTATAGTTGGAATATCTCTGATTGATAAAATGCCTCTCCCTTGTTAATCTTACGTATGCAATAGTTGAGGGCAAACGCGAATATCTCCTTCTGGGTTTCCAGACGCAGCGTAATAGCATTGGCAAAAAGAAGTTCTTTCAATTTTAAAAAGTGCTGCTCTTGATCGGGCTCTATCAGCGTCAGCACTACATGGTAGTAGATATCTACTATCGGCACTTCTATATTGATGCGCTGCAGGTACTGCAATATCTCAGACAGCAATGTAGACTCTGCCCCGGATAGATTGAGGAAGTGGCGATAATGCAGCAGGGCCGCGCTGAAACGCAGCTTATTGATCAGATAGTAGGTATCAAAACTTCGTATTGTCTCTGCCAGGTGCTTCTCACTGTTTCTTTCCTTTCTGCTCTCTATGTTAGTATTGAGCTGTTCGTTCAGCCGGAATGAATGAAAGTAGTATTCACTATCGCGGAAAGGTTGCTTATCTATCCTTTGCAGCGCAGCCCGGTATGGCTCGGCGAAGTGATGGACGAGACCGATTTCATTGTATCGGGATAATATATAGAGGCTCGAGTCTCCTCCATGGAGCATGCTTTCTACAGCCATAAATGTCTCTGTCTTTTTCAGCAGGTCTGACAGCAGTCGGGCAAATTTCAGATTGGTGTACTTTTGGCGCCCATACACTTTCCCCCAGATCCTCTCACGCTCGGGTCGGGGCTTTTTAGCTTTATAGTACGGCATCAGGAAGTTAAAGAGCGACACAAGTTTGTCATCTTCATTGTGATAAGGAGATGTCAGGAATTTGCCCAAACGGTTTAATTCATAGACATTCATCTGTGAGAGTAATATATCTGCCTTTGAATGATTCATTTAGTATAAAGTAATATAAAAAGTGCCATATTATTGGGAGTTTATATGAAATATTGATGCCCATTTTATCGTATAAATCATTTAAAGTGTACTTTTTTATCGTTTCCAGCCATGCTTTATTTGTATCATGAAAAGAAGGTCAAATCACTCACATCAAAAACAGACAAAATGAAAACTATAAAAATCATCACCTTACTGGTTGCATCCTTATTGATGACCAGTATCGCCCGGTCGCAATCTGCCGGGCCAGACCAGACGGTCTGCCAGCATCTGTACGCGGATCTGACACCTACAGGCGCTGGCTCGTGGACCGTAGGGCCAGCTCCTACAGGGCAGACCTCAAGTATTCTTCAGAACAGAGTTTATCATTTTTCTGCTCCTGGGGTGTACTATTATGTATGGAACTTTACCGGCGGTACGGATACGGTAGCCGTGACAGTCTTGCAAAACGACGCAGGGCCGGATGTCATGCTATGTGATAATGATACCGCCGCTAGTACTGCGGCTGTAGGTAGCGGCACCTGGTCTATCATACCGGGTAATCCTGATGCATCCCAGTTTTTCCTGACTAATCTGGCTGTCACCCATATAGAATACCCTGGGTCTGTAGCTGGATATTACAACTACCTCTGGACGAATACTAACGGCTGCTATGATACTATGTCAGTAGTCAAATCTCCTTGTACACCGGGATTCGCAGGGCCGGATCAAACGCTGAGCTGCATCCCTACGCCAGGAGGATCAGTGACCATGGCCGCTACGGCGCCCGGTCAGTGGTCTTATCTCCCTACCAATCCGGGCTATCCTGTCATTACAGATAGTTGGTCTGCTAACACTACCATCACAGACTTTCCTACGGGTGGTGCCTATGGATTTCTGTATACATCCGGTGCAGCCAGCGATACGGTATGGGTCACTGTCACGGCCAGACCTGCCACACCGATATTATCACAGACCGGTTTTTGTCTGGGACATGATAGCCTGATAGCGCACCCTACAGTTAGCAATGGCCAGATCTTCTGGCTAATGAATGGTGGCGCTTTTTTCACAACCAGTACGGCTGACTCTATCCTTGTACCTACTCAGACTGGTTTGTATTTGTTTGTGACCATCAGCAGTGACGGCTGCCAGTCGCTGGTGTCTGATACGCTCAGTATGAGTGTATGCGTAGCTGACTCGGTATGGCCGGGAGATGTAAATAACGATCGAGCTGTCAGCAACGTAGACTTGCTTCCTATCGGCATGGGCTATGGTAATACAGGCCCTGTGCGTGTGGTACAGGGGAATGTATGGCAGGCTGACTCTGCAGACACTTGGGGTTCAGACTTCATCATCTACGGCAATGGAGCAGACTTCAAGCATGCTGACTGCAATGGGGATGGCACGATAAATATGGATGATACACTTGCCATCGTCCAAAACTACGGCCTCATACACGCCAAAACCAGTAGCCCGGCTCCATGGCGCAGCGGTATACCGGCACTGAGTATTCAGTTTTCGAGAGATACAGTACTGGCAGGCGATACACTCGTGGCAGATATCATACTGGGAGATGCCGCACTACAGGTGAATAATATTTACGGCCTGGCTTTTACGTATAATTTTGACCCGATCATCACAGATAGTACCTCTGTACAGTTTGGTTTTGCGCCGTCGTGGCTCGGTGGTAGCGCAAATAGTATTTCCATACATAAAGATTTCCCATCGGCTGGTATGGTGCAGGCAGCTATCACGGGCATCAACCATCTCAACCGCTCCGGCTATGGCGTTATAGCACATGTACGCACCATCATCACTACTGATAATATCAATGGCAAAGACCTGAGCTACTACGTAAATCACACCTTTATCTCAGACGTAGTAGCAATAAATGAGCAAGGCGACTCTGTATCGCTCAACGATGGCGTTGATTCAAATCGGGTCGGCTACTTATCTACTGGGATTATAGATCAGTCTGCAGTGAGTATGATAAAGGTGTATCCAAATCCATCTGCGGGCAGGATAGAGCTACAGGCTTCTGATGACATCATGGAGATAAGTGCATCAGATATGATCGGGCAGCAGGTATACCAGCAGAGTGGTATGCACGGCAGGCATCAATCCATCGACCTCTCTGGCCTGGGGACAGGTGTCTATATCCTGCGTATCACGACTGGGGACACTATTCAGACCATACGCCTGACCATAGCCAAACAATAAAATTCGCATATATGAAATCGTAACGGCGGGGCTCTCCCCGCCGTTTTTTATTTCTAGTCTTTAGGCTTGATGCAGATGATTGAGGGATAAAAAATCAGTACGGGACCCTGTTAGGTTAAAATATAAGCTATCCCGATTGTTTTTTTATTAAAAGTGAGGCCCGAACTGGCATCAGCCTTAGATTTTTCACATTTTTTTATACTTTCACGGCTGTAGATTTTTCTAGCCACCTAAACACTCGACTATCGGTCAATTCTACCCGTTATCAGGTCAAAGTTGATATTTTAGCCCGATTTCGAATTTGTATCAGTGATACAGAAGCATTGCTATGCTTGTGATCATCACTGAGCATGGACGTATTATGCCCATTCTTTGCATTTCAGTGGCAGTTGCTTTTTTGAAAAGATGCTACTGAGGTGAGGGTGGTTTTTGACTTTAGATAAAGAGGAATGATAGCATACCTGAATGGTAAAATAGTGTACAAAAGCCCCACGCACATCATCATCGATGTGGGCGGCATAGGATATATGGTCAAGATCAGCCTGCATACCTATGCCCAGGTACAAAATCTGGACCAGACCCTACTCCACATATCTCTGGTGGTCAAAAGCGAGAACCAATCAGTATCCGGTTTTGATATGTATGGCTTCTCTACGGAGCTGGAGAAGGACATCTTTGAAAAACTCATCTCCGTATCAGGCGTAGGCGCCGCCACTGCACGTATGATGCTCTCCAGCTTCAAGCCCGAAGAAGTACAACATGCGATCCTCACAGAAAATGAGGCCATGATCCAGAGTGTAAAAGGTATCGGACCAAAATCTGCCAAACGCCTCATACTGGAGCTCAAGGATAAGATAGGCAAGGTATCGGGCGATGTCATAATTTCTCCACGGAGCCACAATACCAATAGAGATGAGGCGTTAAATGCGCTCATGGCACTAGGATTTACCAAGGCTGCTGTAGAAAAAGTATTAACTAAAATTTCTGCAGGCGACCCTTCGTTGTCCGTGGAGGGTATGATCAAGGAATCTTTGAAGCAATTGTAAATGCAGGTAAGGCATAGGATATATACGGGCTTTTTGACGCTGGCAGCTATGAGTACGATGCTGCTGGGCTATGCCAGTACGTACCACAAGCTGCGCCTCACTGAGCCTGCACCCGCAGCAGACCCTGCACCTGCGGCTCCACTGCCAGACTCTCCTACCCTCAAATATCCTATGACCGACCGCCAGGGAGATCATGTGACAGATACCAAAAAAGATCCCTTCTACCTGCCGGACCCTGCTAACGTCAAAAAGGACGTGGAGTATGACCCGGTGACCGGCAAATATGTAGTGACCGAAAAGGTAGGTGATGTAGACATCAAGGAGCCGATGTACCTGACCTATGAAGAGTACCTGAAATATACCGAAAAACAGGAACGGAATGATTACTTCAAGAGCCGCTCCAATGCTATCACCCTCATAGAGGACAAAAGTATCATCCCGCCTATCAATATGAAAAACAAGATCCTGGACCGGCTCTTTGGCGGTACCAAGATCGAGGTCAAGCCTCAGGGCAATCTGGACCTGACCCTCGGCGGCAACTATCAGAAAATAGACAACCCCAATATACCGATCCGCAACCGTCATACGGGCGGTTTTGACTTTGACATGAATATCAATATGAATGTCGTGGCCAAGATCGGTGACAAGCTCCAGCTCGGCCTGAAGTACAATACCCAGAGCGGCTTTGACTTTAATAATCAGGTCAAACTCGGCTACACTGGCAAGGAGGACGATATCATCAAGGAGATAGCAATAGGCAACGTCAATATGACACTGCCTACGCGCCTCATCAATGGTAGTCAGTCTCTTTTTGGTTTCAAGACAACGCTGCAGTTTGGCCGCCTCACATGGACTACTATCGTATCTCAGCAGAAGTCAAAAACACAGACCATCACGGTGGACAATGGTGCACAGCGAACCAACTTTGAGCTGCGCGCCGACCAGTACGACGAAAATAAGCACTACTTCCTGGCGCAGCACTTTCGCGACCAGTATGACTACGCTCTCTCAAACATGCCTACCATCCAGTCTATCGTCAATATCACAAGGCTGGAAGTATGGGTGACAAACCGTAATGGTACCACCACCAATGTGCGCGATGTAGTAGCACTGGCAGACCTCGGCGAAAAGAACCCACATAACTATCCGGCTACTGCCAATGGCTCTAGCAACCCTGACAATAGTAGCAACGGCCTGTATGGGGTAGTGGCAAATAACCTGAACGGGCGATATGTGGACCATGTGGAGAATACTATGACCAGCTTAGGCCTGACCCAGGGTACGGATTTTGAAAAAACCTATGCCCGCAAGCTCCAGCCTACGGAGTATACTTTTAGCCCAAACCTCGGCTATCTCTCTCTCAATACAGCCCTCAACCCTAATGACGTACTAGCAGTGGCCTACCAGTATGAGGTCAATGGCCAGGTGTACAAGGTCGGTGAGTTTTCTACAGACATCCCGCCTGACTCCAATAGCGTGAGCAAAGTGATCTATCTGAAACTGATCAAGGGTACCGCCCTGAGGGTGAACCTGCCGTACTATAAGCTGATGATGAAAAACATCTACTCCCTGGGCGCCTATCAGGTGAGCAATGAAGATTTTCGTCTGAATATCTACTACAATGATCCGGGTGGCGGAGAGAAGCAATACATGCCTGCTGGCTGCCTCAAGGGCAAGCAACTGATCAAGGTCCTGAATCTCGATAACCTCAATACCCAGGGCGATGCCCAGCCGGATGGCCAGTTTGACTTCGTATCGGGGGTCACTATCATCCCCCAGAATGGACGCATCATTTTCCCTGTATTGGAGCCGTTTGGTAGTGACCTGCAGAAAGCATTTACCGCTTGCGGCACCTCTACGCAGACATCCGGACAATATACGTATCAGGAGCTGTATGATTCGACCAAGTTCAATGCGCAGCAATTCCCCGAGAAAAACCGGTTTATCATCCGCGGCCAATACAAAGGCGCCAATGGCAGCCAGATATCACTGGGCGGTATCAACATACCAAAGGGATCCGTCAAGGTGTCTGCAGGAGGTACCCTGCTCAAAGAGGGTGTAGACTATGAGGTAGACTACAGCCTGGGCAGAGTCACGATACTCAATCAGGGTGTGCTCAACTCCGGCCAGCAGGTCAAGATCGACTTTGAGAACAACAGTCAGTTTGGATTTCAGCAGAAGTCACTGTACGGTACGCGTCTCGACTATCTCGTGACCAAGAAAATAAATGTCGGTGCTACCGTGATGCACATGACAGAGCGTCCCTTCACTCAAAAGGTAAACATTGGAGAGGATCCCATTTCAAATACGATCTTTGGCGCGGATATCAAGTATGAGACCAATGCTCCCTGGCTGACCAAAGCGCTGGATAAGCTGCCGGTATACTCTACCAAGGAGATGTCTACCATCTCAGGATATGCCGAGGTGGCGCACCTCTCTCCCGGCAGCCAGAAATCTATCAATAACGCCTCCGGTCAGGCCCAGGTATATGTGGATGACTTTGAAGGTACTACGACCAACTATGACCTCAAGAATCCGCTGACTAACTGGCGCCTCGCCTCTACCCCGCGAAACTCGCCGGATGCATCGGGTAGAAATCTATTTCCGGAGGCGGACAATGTAAACAATCTGCAATACGGGTATAACAGGTCCAAATTTGCCTGGTACAGGATAGACAATACATTCTATGTCAATAATCCCAATATCACTGAGCCATATCAGCGTATAGTTTCTCAGAAAGAGATCTTCCCCAATAAGCCCAACCAGCTTTTGGACAATAACATCTATACATTTGACCTGGCGCTGTACCCTTTGGAGCGTGGCCCGTACAACTATGAGCAAAGCAATAGTGCTACACCCGGCGTATCGTCAGGTGTCAATAGCGACGGTAGCCTCAAAAATCCCAAATCGCGCTGGGGTGGTATCATGCGCGCCCTGGATAATACGGATCTCGAGTCTACCAACGTAGAATTCATCGAATTCTGGATGCTGGATCCCTTCATCAATAATCCGAGCAGCCAGGGTGGTCAGCTTTATATCAATCTGGGTAATGTATCGGAAGATGTATTGAAAGATTCCCGTCTCTTCATGGAAAACGGCCTCAATCAGGACCGCAGTCAGGTAGACCGTACGGCATGGGGTCTGGTGCCTAAGCTACTTCCGCTTACTACTGCATTTAGCTCTGACCAGGACCGCCCGTATGAGGATGTCGGTTTTGATGGATTCCGCGATCAGGATGAGCGTGACAGCCTGGCCACCTTCCTTACCAATTGCCAATCTTTCCTCAATCCTACTGCATTTGCTAAGCTGCAAAATGACCCATCATCAGATGACTATACCTTCTTTAATGATGCCTCTCTCAGCTCAGAGACGGATATCACTAAGCGCTATAAAAACTATAACGGACCCGATGGCAATACTCCCGTCCAGTCCGGCAACTCGCTCAGCAATGCAGGTACCAGCCTGCCTGATAATGAGGACCTGAATAAGGACAACTCACTGAATGAGGACGAAGAATACTTCCAATACCGTGTAGACCTGAAACCGGGTATGGATGTAGGTACTAATAAATACATCATCAGCAAGCAAAGCTCCGGTATCACTGCAGCTAATGGTCAAACGGAAATGTGGTATCAGTTTCGCGTACCGATACATGACTATGACGTGCAGGTAGGTAGCCTGCCGGACTTTAAGTCTATCCAGTTCATCCGTATGTTCATGACTGGCTGGAGTGATAGCAGCGCAATACTTCGCCTGGCCTCTCTGGATCTGATCCGCAATCAGTGGCGCGCCTATGCCTACCCTATAGACCCGGGCTCAGACAATCTGCCCAATGACAATTCCAGCGATGCCTATTTCAATGTAGGCAAGGTCAATATCGAGGAAAACAGCGGCAAGACTCCGGTGAACTACATCCTGCCTCCAAACATCGACCGTACCTATGCCATCGGCGCCCAGACCAATCAATACGTACAGCAAAATGAGCAGTCACTCTCCCTCAAGGTCTGCGGCCTGGACGATGGCAACTCTAAAGCCGTCTTTAAAAATGTAGGCATAGATATGCGGCGGTACTACCATCTCAATATGTATGTGCATGCCAATCGTATAGAAGGTGAGGCCCCGATAAAAGATGGAGATGTGACTGCCTTTGTACGTTTAGGCACAGACTTTACGGCCAACTATTATCAGTATGAGATCCCTGTACACGTTTTGAGTGGCTCTGCAGAGCGCAGTAATTTCAACAGTGATGTGCCTGCCGACCGCGACTCCGTATGGCCTCCGCAAAACAATGTGGACGTAGACCTGCAGTATCTAGTAGACCTGAAAATAGAGCGCAACGCGACCAACTGGCCCAAGACTGTGCCATATAAAAAATATGTGAATGGTCGTATCTATACCATAGTAGGCAACCCAGACCTGGGCTCACTGAAGGATGTCATGCTCGGTATCAAAAACCCGGCAAAGGGTGACACCGCCTATCACAACCCATACGACGACGGGCAGTCCAAATGTGCTGAAGTCTGGTTTGACGAGCTCAGGCTCTCCGGCCTGGACCAGCATGGTGGTACAGCCGCACTGGGCGAGGTGGCCATCAAGCTGGCCGACCTGGGCCGGATCAACCTCACCGGCAGCATGCACACACACGGTTTTGGGCAGATAGAGCAGAAGATAGACCAGCGATATAAGGATGACCTCTACCAATATTCAGCTGCCGGCAATCTAGACCTCGGCAAGCTATTTCCGACCAAAGCCGGTATCCGATTGCCGTTCTTTGGCAATATCACCCAGTCTTTCAGCTTGCCGGAGTTTGACCCATACATGAATGACGTGCGCTCGGCCCAGGAGATCACCGCCATGCAGAAAGCCGGCATTTCTTCAGATTCGATCAAGGCCTATAAACGTCAAATAGAAACCATCAATACACGCCGCGGCTTCAACTTCACAGGTGTGCGCATCATGCCAAAGCTCAAAAGCAAAGTACAGCGCATATACGATCCGGCCAATTTCTCCTTTACCTATTCCTATAACGAAATTTTGCTGAGTGATCCGTTCACCGAGCTCAATAAAAGGAAAACGCATGTAGGCATTGTTTCCTGGAGTTTTTCGCCGCAGGCCAAAGAATTCACACCACTGAAACGGATCATCAAAGCGCGGACCAAATGGCTCGACATACTGCGAGATTTCAACTTTAACCTGATGCCGGCCACGCTAAGTTTCAATACGGACGTAAACCGCGATTTCAACTCTATCAAACTCCGCAACCTCGGCGATGTGAGCGACTCTATCCCTACTACGTACAACAAGTCATTCCGATGGAACCGCATGTATGCGTTCAAGTATAATCCATTTAAGTCATTGAGTATAGATTATACCGCTACCAACCAATCCCGTATAGATGAGTATGATGGCGAAGTAGACACCAGGGAAAAGAAGGATTTCATCTGGAACAACTTTAAGAAAGGTGGCCGTAATACAAATTATGCGCAGAACTTCGCCGCTGCCTACACGTTACCAATCAACAAGATACCTGCCTTTGACTTCATATCTGCCAATGCTGGATATGCCTCTACCTATACATGGGTAGCAGCGCCTCAGGTATATGATTCTGCTACCAAATTTCACACGGACAACCCATTAGGGAATATCATCAGCAATACACAGAATCTGCGCGGTAAGCTTGATTTCAATTTCAAAAAGATATATGACAAAGTCCCGTTTCTGAAAACATATAGCCAACCCAATCCAAACCTGGGTGATAAAAAAGAGAATGATAAGAAGCGCGAGGCTGTACGCAAGGCCCGTGAAAAGATCAAAGAAGAAATAGACAAGCTGATAGAGCGCAGGGATAAAATAAGCCAGGATCTGCTGGCCCTGGGCAACGACAAAGCGATGCCGGACTCTGTTCGGCATGTTCGCACCAAACAGCTCAAGGCAGAGCTGAAGGCTGTAAGAAAGCAGATACGCGCCAAGCGTAAGAGCTATAGAGAGAAGCAGATGCCACCTGACCCTATCATATCCATATTAATGCGGCCTCTGCTATCTCTCAAGACAGGAAGTGTCGAGTACAAAGAAACCAAGGGTACGACGCTGGCGGGCTTCATGCCATCTACTAATGTAATAGGCAACAACACGAAGCTAGCTGCCCCTGGCTACGACTTTGCATTTGGTGGGCAGCCGGGAGACAGGCTGTTTGGCGGCATCGATACTTTGGCGGCCAATAAATGGCTGGATCGTGCCGCTGGCAAAGGCTGGATCAGTTCTGACACGCTACTCAATACGCGCTTTACGCAGACCAAACTGACACGTCTGGACATCAAAGCCGGTTTTGAATTGTTCCCGGATTTCAAAATAGACCTCTCCCTCTTCCGTGAGTACTCTGAGAATCAGAGCCAATTCTTTAAGGTAGTGACACCGGGTGATGGGTGGGAACACCTCAATCAGATGACCATAGGTTCCTATACTATTTCTTATGTGCCGGTCAGGACTTTCTTTGATAATATTGATGCGCGGGGATTCTCGCAGACATACAAGGATTTTGAAAACAACAGGACGATCATCTCTCAGCGTCTGGGAGCTGCCAATCCAAACTCTGTCGGCGACTATATAGACCCTACGGACTCCACGCATACCCGTACCAACGCCAACTATAAGTATGGCTATGGCCCGCTCCAGCAGGACGTGTTGATCGCATCTTTCCTCGCGGCGTATAACCATCAGGACGCTCAAAAAGTAAATCTCAACCCCTTCAAGTCCACACCGATGCCCAACTGGCGCATCACTTACAATGGCCTGACCAAGATCAAGTGGATGAAGAAGATCTTCTCCAATTTCACTCTGTCTCATGGCTACAGCTCGACGCTCACGGTGAGTAGCTTCCAGACCAACCTGGACGCCCAATACAGCAATAGTCACCTGAGCAGAGTAGACTCGATCAGTAACAATTTCTATTCAGGCCTCAATATGCCTAGTATAGTGATGAATGAGCAGTTCTCCCCACTGATCGGTATAGACATGACCTTTGTCAATAAAATCAGTGCGCGCTTTGACTATAAGACCTCGCGTACGGTCACCATGACCTTTGCCGACTACCAGCTCATAGAGAATAAGAGTACAACTATCACAGTAGGTGCAGGCTATATTATCAAAGGATTGAAGGTCAACTTCATCAAACTAAAAAATGGCAAGCCGCTCAGACTGGACAACGACCTGAAATTTAAGCTAGACGTATCGTATCGAGATGGTGTCACGGTCAATCACCGGATAGATCAGACACTACCGCAGATCACAGCAGGCAGCAGCACGCTCACCATCAGCCCAGCCATAGACTATATGGTCAATAAGAACATCACCGTGCGCCTCTTCTGTGACTACAGCCATACCAATCCTCGTGTACTTTCGAGCTTCCCTACTACCAATGTGAAGGGCGGCATACAGCTGAGAATGTCCCTGACACAATAGTGGCACCATTCTGCCTGAAATACACTAAAAAAGAGATATTCGTGTTTTAATAATGATGATATCTTCCCATCATAGCGGCAGGCTCTTAGGTTTATATCTGATTTTTGTCGGCTCATTGCTGCTTGGCTCGTGCCATACACACCGCTTTGCATCCGGTGCGCCAGGCACCGCGAGAGACTCCGTGCCTTCTGCCTTGGGAGCAGATGACTCCATTGTACAGAGAGCAGATGGCAATAGGATAGCGTATGATTGGTTTGCTACACGTATCCGTATAGAGTATAGCGATGGCAAGAGTGAGATCGCTTTCACAGCCGTAGTGCGTATGCGGCGCGATAGCGTCATCTGGCTATCCCTGCAGGGACCTTTTGGTATAGAGGGGGCGCGTGTGCTGATCAGCCCTGATACGATACGCGTGGTCAATCACCTCAGCAATGAATACGCTGTGCAGCCGGTCAGCAGCCTGACGCGAATGCTGCCCATACAGGCTAGTATTCGCGAGCTACAGGACTTCATTCTGGGATACTACCTCCATTTATCAGGACTTACACCGCAATACCGCGGCATGGAGGATAGCCTGCATCTCCTACAGGCCGAGTCCGCTCAGCTGCTGTATAGAGCATTTCTTTATCCCCAAAATTATACAATGGCTAAAAGCCTGTTGACAGACAAGATGGCCGGGCAGCAGATGAGCATTACTTTTGGGGGGTATGCTGCAGAGGCCGGGCATCCCTTTTCTGAAGACCGTACTATCGGACTAAAGCAGGGAGAGCAGGCCTATACGCTGCACCTATCTTACTCCAAGGTGCGGGTCAATGAGCCATTGGACTTCCCGTTTGAAGTGAGCCCGGGTATGAAGCGCAGCGACCGCATACGGTTTGAGTGAGTAGCGATGCGCCGGCATCATATATCAAAGTGAAGAAAGCAACAACATATCGCAGATCTGAAAAGGGGCGCTACATCATAGCCCTGCTACTGATGCTGTCCATAGCTCTAGCGACTCACACACTTCAGGCTCAAAACTCCTCTCAAAGCAATAAGCAAAAAAAAGAACAGCTGGAGCTGCAGATGAAAAAGCTGCGCAAAGAAATAGCCGAGATGGAGAAGCACCTGGCAGAGACCAGCAGCCAGAAAAAAGAGAACCTCGAACAGATCGAGATCATCAAAGATAAGATACAAAAGCGCGAAGAGCTGATATCTAACTATAGCCACCAGGTAGACAATCTGGACAATAACATTACTGAGACCAAGAAGGACATAGACGTACAGTCCTTACAGATAGAAAAAATGAAAAAGGACTATGCCGAGATGCTGCGGCATACCTACAGCAGCTACGCCCTGCAGAACCCATATACTTTTATCATCTCCTCGCATTCATTCAATGAAGCCATAGCGCGGTACAACTATCTGAAGCGTGTATCTGACTATCGCCGCCAGCAGGCGCTGGCACTGGACCTCTCCATCCACGAGCTGGAGGGTAAAAAGACCAATCTGGAACAAAGCAAAAAGCGCAAGCTGAGCCTGCTGGAGTCACAGAATGAGCAAAAGGAAAAGCTGGAAACAGAGAAGGAAGAGACGGACAAAATGATAGCGCAGCTCAGCGAGAAGGAGAAAAAGATGAAGCGCTATGTAGATGAAAAGAATAAAGCCATACAGGCACTGAATAATAAGATACAGAAGGTCATAGAAGACGAGATCCGCCAGGCGCGCAGGAAAGCTGAAGATGCCGCCAAAAAGAAAGCAATAGCCGAGGGCAAACCAGAGCCGCCTAAACCAGCCAAGGGCAAGACGGAATATATACTCCTCTCTCCAAAAGACCAGGAAATGTCCAAGGACTTTGCCGGCAATAAGGGTAAACTACCATGGCCGGTGGCCAAGGGGGCTATCGTGGGGCAGTTTGGCAAGCATGAGCATGCTACACTCAAGGGTGTCTTTATAGAGAACAATGGGGTAGATATACGCGCAGCAGATGGTGCCAATGGCAGAGCGATTTTTAATGGCTCCGTAGTAAGTGTCTTCACACTGCCTACCACTCAGACATGCATCATTATCAAGCATGGTGAGTATTTCAGCGTATACTCCAACATCACCTCTGCTACGGTCAAAGCCAACGACAATGTGGTCACTAAGCAGAATCTGGGCCAGCTCTCTACTGACAAGTCTGACTCTCAGACCAAGATACACCTTGAGATATGGAAGGGCAAAGACAAGCTCAATCCCGCCGAATGGATCAGTGCCAACTGATCTGCTTTTGGCGCATGGGTTTCGGCTGGCTTTCTTAACTTCGTACCTCTTAATTTTTATTCATGACCAGATCACTACGTGCGCTAGCAGTATTAGTCGCCTTGGTACACCTTTCTATCATCAGTGTGAGTGGGCAGGAGACCGTTTTCCCCGCCAATGGACCCGATGATTTCCGTGAGGGTGTGCATGCGTTTATCAATGCTACTTTATACAAAGACTACAAGACCAGGATAGATAGCGGCGTGCTGCTGATCAGAGAAGGCAAAGTGGTAGATGCGAGTCGTGGTGTGGCCATACCGGTGGGGGCCATAGTGCATGACATGCGGGGCAGGTTTATCTATCCATCTTTCGTAGATATCTATACAGACTATGGCCTGCCTGCTACGCCCAAGGTACACACATCCAGTGAAGATGATGGAGGCGTACAGTATACCAGCAATGTAAAAGGCGCCTATGGCTGGAACCAGGCCATCCGCCCTGAGTATGAAGCACAGAAGAACTTTGCGGTAAACGAAGCTGCGGCCAATGATTTGCGCAAACTGGGTTTTGGTGCAGTACTGACGCATCGCAAAGATGGGATATCACGCGGCACCGGAGCAGTGGTGACACTGAATAATGACAAGGAAAATAAGGTGATCGTAAAAGGCAACGCCTCTGCGCATTATTCCTTCAGCAAAGGTACCTCTACACAGGAGTACCCCTCATCGCTGATGGGTACCATCGCACTATTGCGCCAGACTTATCTTGATGCGCAGTGGTATAAAACATACGGGTACAAAACAGAGTACAACCTCTCACTGGAGGCGTGGAACAATGAGCAGAACCTGCCTCAGATCTTTGATGCGGGAAACTGGCTGAAAGAACTACGCGCTGACAAGATCGCAAAAGAGTTTGGTGTGCAGTATGTTCTCAAAGGAGACGGCACAGAGTACCGCCGTATTTCAGAATTGAAAGACACCAGGGCAAAGCTTATCATTCCGCTCACCTTTCCCAAAGCATATGATGTAGAGGACCCCTACAAAGCGCTATGGGTAGAGCTGGCAGAGATGAAGCACTGGGAGCTGGCTCCCGCTAATGCCGCCAGCCTGAGCAAAGCCGGCATTGATTTCGCTATCACCACCTCAGATCTGGAGAAAAAAGAAGACTTTCTCAAAAACCTGCGCACAGCTGTCAAGTATGGGCTGACCGAAGAAAATGCACTCAAAGCATTGACACTTTCACCCGCGCAGTTTCTGAATGTACAGGATCAGGTGGGCACTCTGGACAGGGGCAAACTGGCTAACTTTATTATCACATCAAAGCCGCTCTTTGATGAGAAGGCCGTGGTCAATGAAAACTGGATACAGGGCAAACGGTATGAGATCACAAAATTTGACCCGAAAGATATACGTGGAGAATACAGCCTCGCTATCAGAAGTGCTAAAGAGTCGTATGACTATCCGTCATTGAAAGTGCAGGGCGAACAAGCCGCACCAAAGGGCCTGATGAGCAGGGACCCTACCAAGATAGACGTCAAGCTCACCGTGAAGGATAATGACCTGACCATCTCATTTGACCCTGACAAGAATAAACCCGGCAAATTTCTCCTGACAGGTATCATACAGGCAGACAGATCCTGGCAGGGCAAGGCGCAATTGCCGGATGGAGAGTGGGCAGACTGGACCGCTACATTTGTGCGCACACTGCCAGACACTACTCATCCGCCCAAGGCTGACACCATAGATCTCAGTAAATTGAGCAAAGTGCTATATCCATTTGATGGCTATGGCAATGAAGAACTACCAAAGGCAGAAAACGTCCTGATCAAAAACGCTACCGTATGGACCAATGAAAAGGAGGGCATCCTGAAAAATGCCGATGTAGTGATCCGCAGTGGCAAGATCAGCGCTGTAGGTAGTAGCCTGGCCTGTGCAGACTGCAAGGTGATAGATGCTGCCGGCAAACATGTGACCTCCGGCATCATAGACGAGCACAACCACATAGCCATCAGCGAGGGGGTCAATGAAGGCGCCGAAGCTGCCAGCTCAGAGGTACGCATAGGCGATGTAATCACGAGCGAAGACCTCAATATGTACCGCCAGCTAGCAGGTGGCGTCACAGCCGCGCAGCTCCTCCACGGCTCTGCCAATCCGATAGGCGGCCAGTCTGCACTGGTCAAGTTTCGCTGGGGCTATGCACCCGAGAAGCTCAAAATAGAAGGTGCTGATGGCTTCATCAAGTTTGCCCTCGGTGAGAATGTAAAACAGTCTAACTGGGGCGAGAAGTTCACCGTGCGCTACCCGCAGACGCGTATGGGAGTAGAGCAGACTTACATCAACTACTTCACCAAAGCCCGTGAATATGAAAGGGCCATTCAGGCCAAAAAGCCTATGCGCCGCGACCTTCAACTGGAGGCGCTGGTAGAGATCATGAATAAGAAGCGCTTCATCACCTGCCATAGCTATGTGCAGAGCGAGATCAATATGCTGATGCATGTGGCAGACTCATTTGGATTCAAGGTGAATACTTTCACACATATCCTGGAGGGATACAAGGTAGCTGACAAGATGAAAGCGCATGGCGCAAATGCATCTACTTTTAGCGACTGGTGGGCATATAAGTATGAGGTGATAGATGCTATCCCATACAATGCCAATATCCTAAACCGGATGGGCATCAATACTGCCATCAACTCCGATGATGCCGAGATGGCGCGCCGCCTGAATCAGGAGGCCGCAAAAACTGTGAAGTACGGCGCAACCTCAGAGGAAGACGCCTGGAAGATGGTCACCCTCAATCCCGCTAAGATGCTGCACCTGGACAGCCGCATGGGTAGCCTTAAACCTGGTAAAGATGCAGACGTAGTGATCTGGTCTGACAATCCACTCTCTATCTACGCACAGGCAGAAAAGACCTATGTAGACGGCATCTGTTTTTATGATAAAGAGCAGGATGGGCAAAAGCGCGAGTATATCAAGCGCGAACGTGCACGTCTGACCCAAAAAATGCTGGATGATAAGAAGGCGGGTAGTCCTACGCAGGATCCGGCTAAGAAAACCAACAAGGCCTATAGCTGCGGTGGCAATAATGAATAAGAGGACGAACAATAGATAACAGTACGAAATATCAGTCATGATAAAGAAGATAAAGACATACTCTGCTCTGCTGGCCATCTGTACGATAGCCGTCAATAGCGCCGTGGCGCAGGAAGACGTGCCGGTACCAGCCCCTAAACAAACTGAGCGCCTGTGCCTGAAGGGGGGCACTATACACGTAGGCAATGGCCAGGTAATAGAGAACGGCTACCTAGTATTTGAGAATGGGAAGGTGACCGCTGTGATGCCTGATGCCAATCTCAAAACGGACGAAACACTGGGCCGCATCATAGATGTAAGCGGGAAGCAGGTCTATCCCGGATTGATAGCACCCAATACGGTACTCGGTCTCACAGAGATCGAGGCAGTACGTGCGACTAACGACATGTATGAGACCGGCTCTGTCAATCCGGATGTACGCGCTATCATCTCATACAATACCGACTCCCGCGTCACACCTACTGTGCGCTCCAACGGTATCCTATACGCGCAGATCGTGCCACAGGGAGGACGCGTATCCGGCACCTCATCCGTAGTGCAGCTCGATGCCTGGAACTGGGAAGATGCGGCCGTCAAAGCCGATGAAGGCCTCTTCATCACCTGGCCAAATATGTACCGCATGAAAGGCTGGTGGGCGGAGCCGGATGGCTACGAAGCGAATAAGGACTACGACAAAAACATACAGGAGCTGAAAGATGTATTCAATGATGCCAAGTCATACGCCTACGCCGCTCATGATAAAACGAACCTGAGATTTGAGTCTATGAAGAAGCTCTTCACAGATAAGGCCAATCTCTATGTGCGTGTAGACTATGTGAAGGAAATACTGCAAGCGATCGCATTTGGCGAGGAGATGGGAGTGAATGTGGTGATCATGGGTGGTGCTGACTCCTATATGATAGCAGATGTGCTGGCTGCAAAGAAAATACCTGTCATCCTCGGCAAGGCACATGAGCTACCCACCTATAGTGACGAAGATATACAGCAGCCATATAAGACTGCGGCCATTCTGCAAAAAGCGGGCGTGCTATATGCTATCAGTGAGAATGGCTTCTGGCAGCAGCGCAACCTGATGTTTGAAGCAGGTACGGCGGCATCCTATGGTATGACAAAAGAAGAAGCGCTGAAAGCTATCACGTCCAACCCCGCTAAGATCCTGAAGCTAGACGACAAGATCGGCACCATAGAGGCGGGCAAGGCTGCTAGCTTTATCGTATCTGATGGTGACCTGCTGGATATGCGCACATCAAACATTTCGCTCGCCTTTATAGATGGCCGTCAGGTGGACCTGGATAATAAGCAGAAAGAGCTGTATAAGAAGTTTACGGCCAAATACTTTGGAAAGTAATGCCGCAAAGGACCGATGAAAAGATAGAAGCGATACGGCTAGAGATAGAGGAAGCGACCAGAAGGCAATTCATGTTCTACAAAAACTATATAGAAGTAGAGCCTACCAAAGAGTTTATGTACAGGATGGGTCCTGACCTGCCGGAGGTTTTTACACTCAAAAGGTCTTACCTCTTTTACTATATAGTCGGTCCTTTAGTGGCAGCTATTGTCATTCTATCTTTGTTTGAGACGGATATCCTGATCGTTAGTATTATATTCTCTATATGGCTCATCGTAAAATGGGTATTAGATGTCAGAATTCCTAAAGAGATAACGCTCAAAAGAGAAGGGATTTGTCTGGATCGATCTTGCTACAGCTGGCAAAAAATCTTTAAAACATATATAGCATCCGAACCGCACGGCAAGTCCAGCAGGAACTTTTTATGGATTGTCCTGTTTGATGGTGAAAGAAAGAAATACAACATTAGCAACAGAAGGTATGATAAGCTAGGTCATCAGATAGAGCAATACAGGAGGCTATTTGTGCTACCAGATTCAGATGCTGGCAGCGGATATTAGATTAGAAACTATCATTTTCAAGTCGCCAATCATATCCGCATCTCTCTTATCTACTTTGCTTTTTCCGCCTTGTATCAGCAGCACATTACTCTCATCATACCTGGCCTCCAGCGTGTACATCACAAGTTATAGAGACTCAAAGCTCATTTCACCAAGGCTCGACGCCAGATAGACCTGGACAATAAACAGAAAGGACTCTACAAGAAGTTTACAGTGAAGTACTTTGGCAAGTAAAATCACGCCTTGCCACACACGGGCCTTTTATCTACTTTCATCCTATGGACAAGCTCGCTGGATTTCTCGCACCTATCTTGATTTACGCATTTATTTTTGTGCTGAATGCGGCTGTACCCGGCCGCTGGGTCACAGGCTATGCCACACGCACCGGCACGGATGAGAAGCTCCGCTACCGGCTCAACGGCATACAGGTCCTCTTTATCACAGTGGCCTGCTGGGCGGCTGCCTGCTATATGGGCTGGCTACCCTGGGACTGGCTCTACACCTATAGGTGGGAGGGGCTGGCAGGAGCCGTATCATTCGGGTTGGTATTTGCCGCAGCTATCGTAGTGCCGTATCCGGCAGTGAAAAGCAATTTCCTTGCAGACTTCTATCTGGGCCGGCTGGAAAATCCGCAGCTGTGGGGCGGCCGGATCGATGCCAAGATGTGGCTCTACCTGATCGGCGCCATCATGCTCGAGCTGAATGTATTGAGCTTTGCTGCTCATCACTATCTGCTCTATGGTGCAGAGGCTTCGACAGGCATATGTCTGTGTGCAGGGTTGCTCACCTATTTTGTCGTAGACTATCTCACTTTTGAGGAGGTACACCTGTATACTTATGATCTCTTTGCAGAGCGGGTAGGTTTCAAGCTAGGCTGGGGCTGCATCGCCTTTTATCCATATTTTTACGCTATCCCACTATGGGCTACGGTATCGCTGTCGCCGGCACATTTGTCGGTAGCCTCGCTGGTCGTCGCTGCACTCGTATTCTTCTCCGGCTGGAGCATATCCCGTGGTGCCAACCTGCAGAAATATCATTTCAAAAGAGATCCCCGCAAAGTGTTTCTCGGCATCAGCCCTGAGTCGATCACAGACGGCAGGCGCACCCTGCTCGTCAATGGCTTCTGGGGCCTGAGCCGCCACATCAACTACCTCGGTGAGATACTCATGGCTACAGGCATCGTGCTGGCCGCAGGGCATCCGCTTTGCATCTGGCCCTGGTTGTATCCTTTGTATTATATAGTGCTTTTATCTCCCCGCCAGATAGACGACGACAAGCGCTGCGCAGCCAAGTACGGCCCCCTCTGGGAGCAGTATCTCAGCCGGGTCAGGTATCGCATCATACCATATATGTATTGAGTTCCTGCCTTTTGCTATTTCACTCTACTGAGTAGGCAGATGTATCGACTATAGCCGATACATCTGCCGAGTATTATCTCCCATAATAGTGACGGCAGATCGGCACGGCATCAGCCGCTGCATGAGGAAGCTCGCTAGCTTATTGCCTGTGCCGGTGATAAAAGAAGGCGTAGTGCCTAGCCTGCGGAGACATTCGCTCACCACCTCGTCGGGACTTTGCACAGCAGGCGCAAAGATGCTGGTCTTTTGAGGTTTTGTATTGATATAGTTGGGGGTCGAGGTAGCTCCGGCACAGCAGGCTATCACATCTACCCCGCGGTCGCGCCACTCGTACCATAGACTCTCGGCCAGTACACGGTCAAAGGCCTTGCTCGCTGCATAGGCAGCAAGGAACCCGCTGCCCTGGAATCCCGCCAGCGAGGCCATCAGTATTACAGCGCCCCGGCCGCGCTGTAGCATCGGCTCTCCGAGCAGCTGGATGAGCAGCATCGGCGTGATCATATTGGCGTGGGCCAGTTGTGTATGCTGTGCAATTGTATTTTTCTCAAAAGGGCCGATATAGGATAGTGCTGCATTATAGACCAATACATCTATCTCCCTGCCGCTGGTAGCAGCTACCAGCTGCTGTGCAGCCTGCGGATCAGCGAGGTCGCATGTGACGCAATCCACTGCTATGCGATATTGTTCACGGAGTGCGGCAGCCAGCTTCTCCAGAGGCTCCGGCCGCCGGGCTACAAGTATCAGATCGATGCCTGCAGCGGCGAGCTGTGTGGCAAAGGCTGCCCCTATGCCTTCCGAGGCTCCTGCTATAAGTGCAAGCGTACCATATTTTTCTTTCCATGTCATATTCGAATGTACAGATTACCCTATGGAAACTATTTATTCATTTCCTTAATGTAGAAGCCAGTAAGGATACGCTTCATAATATTTGCCTCGCTACTCTTCTCTTCCCCATCCATTCGGATTTGGATTGACTACTTTATCCGCCTCCCATTTATACTGATAGCGCGGGAATGGCACTTTGAAGATATTCATCATCTTAAACACTGCCAGCTCGGCCTTACTGCCTTTGCTTAGTTTTGGCAGGTCAGCATCCAGAGAGAAATTGAGCGCGCGCAGACGTGGCAGATCTGTGCGATCGTGCTTGTTGCCGTCTTTGTCGATCCATTTATTCTCAAAGCCGCCATACAGATTCTCCGCACTGTATCCTATAGAATAGCAAAGCCACTCGGGATACATGCCGGGATAAAACTTAGAAGGATTGACAGAGGCCCAAAGGGTGATGTGATTATAATCTTTAAGCCTGCGGCCTATACTATCAGTACCAAACAGCTCTCTGGACCTTTCGCCCAGCTCACCATTAGGATAGTCGCCTCCCTCATAGGAAGACTTTAGCATGATGCGCTGCTCCTCCCACATCCAGTATTGTGAGGCTGCTATGAATGCTCCGAGGAAGTTTGCCTCAAGATCACTGTAGGAGGCCCCCCACTTAGATGAGTAACCATCCATGATCTCTATCGAGCTTTGTATAGAGATACCCAGCATAGCGGCTATCACAGCAGACTGCTTATTGCTCAGCCCACACCAGCGTAGCAGCTCATAGCCCCACACGGTCTGGAAGTATCCACCATAGATATGCCCGGCCTTATCTATCTGGTTCCACTCCTTGCGATCATCAAACCAGTGAAACTTGTTCAGCCTTGTCTTCTTGTACCAGAAAAAATACAAGCCCGTGACAGATATGGCATAGAGACCGATGATAGTATAGCCGAGTGCCTTGATACGACCCCGATCAGGTACGGGTGATCTATCCCAGATGGTCAGCGGACCGCCATCTACCTGTGCAGGTGCATGCGCCGGCTTGCGTATATAGTCGCGCCAGAAGATGTATAATATCAGGACCAGAAGTAGGACCACCCGGTTTGATTTGTGCTGTCAGGAGATAGCGCAAAATACGCATTCTCTCTATATCTCCTCCAGATAGTTGAGGTCTTTGGTAAAGGTTTCCTCCATATAGTAGAGGGACACGAGGGGTATAAGTATGATAAATACTGCCAGTATTTCTGCGCTCACCAGTTTATTGAAATAGCCGTACAGCCAGGCATATATCAGTGATATGGGTGTGAGCGAGGCGCGGATCAGATTAGGCACAGTAGTAGCGACCGTAGCCCTGATATTGGTACCAAATTGTTCTGCTGAGTTGGTGATCACTACTGCCCAGAAACCAGTGCCTACACCAGTCACCACCATGGCGATATAGAAATATGCAGCACTGCATCCGTGCGCCGCAAAGTACATGACAAAACCAATTGCTGTAAGTATCAGAAACCAGAGAACGGCTTTGCGCCGGCTGCGCATATACTGGCTCATCCAGCTGCACAGCAGATTGCCTGCAGTGATGCCTGCATATGTGTACATAATAGCGTAGCCCGGATCTATGGTGCCCTGTATATCCAGCAGGTCCCGCCCGGCAAAGGTCGGCGAGAAAGTGATCAGGATACCCACTGCAAACCAGGTAGGTATACCGATGAGGATACACCTCAGGTATTTCATAAAGGTATCGCGGCGGGTGAAGAGCTTGAGGAAGTTGCCGCGGTCTACCTTGTGCTCCAGCATATCTTTGAAAAGGCCCGACTCATATACACCTATACGCATCAGCAGCAGTGCCAGGCCCAGGGCACCTCCCAGAATGTAGCAGTACCACCAGTCATCCAGCACATGGCTGATCACCCCCGCGAAAACAGCACCCGACACACCTACCACACCCACTATCATAGTGCCATAGCCGCGGTGCTCGGTAGACAGCGACTCTGATACGAGTGTGATGCCTGCACCCAGCTCACCTGCCAGGCCAAATCCCGCTATGAAGCGCAGTACCTCGTATTGTGTCAGGTCTGTGATAAAGCCATTGGCTATGTTAGCCAGTGAGTAGAGTATGATAGAGCCAAAGAGTACAGATAGCCTGCCACGCTTGTCTCCCAGCATTCCCCAGAAGACGCCACCCACCAGCATACCTATCATCTGGATATTGATGAGCAGGAGGCCATACTTGTCAGCCTCGGCCTTGGTATAACCCAGGGAGGTGAGGCTCTTGATGCGCACTATGCTGAATAGCAAAAGATCATAAATATCTACAAAGTAGCCTAGCGCAGCTACTATCACCACAGGGGTGAAGATAGCAGCCAGTCTGACGCGGGAGGTCTCAGCCATAGTGATAAGTTAGATTGACAATGCAGACCCAAGATGAAAAGATTCTGTGATAAAGAGAAGTAAACGGCCTCAGGCTTTTGATGCCCGGAGATGGTAGTAGATGAAAGTGGTATTGGCCAGTAGCAACATAGCGCCGGCCTGATGCAGCACTCCCCAGAAGACAGGCACATGGCCCACACAATGCAACACGGTGATAATGCCTATAGAGGCTTGTAGTAACACGACAAGAGGAAAGAACCACACACCGGTGCTGAAGACGCGCTCCGCTGACAGCCCTCTGAGCTGAAAGAAAAACCAGATAACGACTATGACCAATACATATGCCGTGCAGCGGTGCACAAACTGGATAAAGGTCTGCTCCCAGTGCGCGCCGGCATCATAGTAGAGGATGCCATCCCATCTCACAGGCAGAGATGTCAATGCTGAGGGTATCCATTGGCCATTCATATCCGGCCAGGTAGGGTAGGCCAGGCCGGCCTTGCTACCTGATACTATGCCTCCCAGAAATAGCTGAATAAATAAAAGGATCATCACGGCCAGAGCTATCCGCTTCTGCCTGGGTGCGTAGACGCCGTATTGCTTTCTGTCGCGCAGCACATAGAGTGTGAGCCATACGAGGTTGGCTAGTATCACGAGGGCAGTGGTCAGGTGCATAGACAGTTTGACCGGAGAGACATAAGGCTTGTCTATCAGTCCACTGGCTACCATGATCCAGCCCAGCGTAGCGATCAGTATACCCCATACCAGTACAAATGCCAGACGAAGGGCCAGGTCTTTATTCATCCAGCCTTTGATGATAAAAAAGATAAGGCCGGCAAAGAAGATGACACCCATCAGCCTGGCATTGTTTCTATGAAAAAACTCCCAGAAGTAAATGAACTTAAACTCGCTCAGGGTCATGTCCTGATTGATCTGCTGGTACTGCGGCGTCTGCTGGTACTTCGCAAACTCTGCTGTCCAACTCGACTCTGTGAGCGGAGGTATGGCCCCTACTACTATATCCCACTTAGTGATAGAAAGACCAGAACCTGTGAGGCGGGTCACGCCACCTATGATCACCTGCGCAAATACCATGACACAACCGGCTATAAGCCAAAGACCGATCCATTTGCGTGCAGAGGAGGACATATAAATTCAGATTTGACAGGGCAAACATAGTGTAGCCTTGTGACAGATAAAAACCCGATATCAAGATTGTGAGCGAGGCGCGATATTCTGATGCTGAGGCGCCCGGCTAAAAGAAAAAATGGCCACTCTTTGCGGAGTGGCCATTTGTTATTAGCTTGATAGCTTATTTGTTAGATCCCGCTTTGAGGCCCGGATGCGGAGCCGGCGGATTGCTTTCACCCTTTTCGCCATCAGCCGCATAGCCAAACTCGACCCTTCTGGAGGCTTTACGCTCTGCAGGTGTCTTGGCAGCATTAGATTTTTTGCCACCCTGGTACTTGGTGATAAAGCGGTCACGGGAGATACCATATTTCTCTACCAGATAGTCTACTACTGAGGTAGCACGGTTGTAGGCCAGCTGCTCATTGTATTTCTGATTGTTGCTGGATTCATCTACACCAGTCACTATCATTTTCACGTCAGGGCACATCTGGAGTTTCTCTGCTACCTGATGCAGTGCACTCTGGTAGGCTGGGTCTATATAGTACTTGTCTTCGTCAAAGTACACACCCGGCATCTCTACCTTAGAGCAGTCAAATGCGCCACGGTTCCTGCGGCCACCCTTGCCACCGGCACCTCCTGCCAGTGCGTTGTCGCCATAGAGGCCAGAGGTATCATTGTCACAGCATGGGCTAGGCGGTATCTGAGCTACACCATTAGCATCTATAGGATAGCCCGGCGCAGAGAATGGTTCCTTGTCATCACAGTCAGGTATACCATCTTTGTCGCTATCCAGCACTACGCCTTTCACATCTACAGGGCAGCCCTTCTTGGTGTTAGGCTCCTTGTCCAGCTTGTCAGGCACGCCATCTTCATCTGTATCTTTCAGGATGTCATTGGCTATCTTGTCAGGATTGGCATCGCTGATCTTCTTGTAGGCAAAGTCCATTGGATTGAGCCAGTAGAGCGGCTCTACGCGGTTCTTGCCTAGGTGTATTTTCACGTGTAGCATACTGGCCAAATAGTGGTCATAATGCGGTGCCAGTGCACCACCCAAGTCATCTGACTGATAGTTGACACCATCCAGGTTACTATTATTATTGAAGATAAAGTTCTCCTCCAGTCCCAGGGTTACCCACTTGGATACGTGAAAATCGATACCTACACCGACATTAAAGTCCGGCGCAAGATTCCAGTGGCCAATGCGGGCACCACCCTTCAGCGGATCTTTTGATTCCACCACATAGTTTCCTTGCAAGATCTTGTCCAGATCCTGACTGATGGCTTTATTGATGTCTTTCTGAGGTGTATTATTGGCCTTGAGGTTGTTGTAGTCTGCTACAGCTGCTGAGAAGTCGTAAGGATTGCCATTTTTGTCCAGCATGTCCATCTGGGTGCGGTACATATGGGCACCTACACCGGCTATCAGGTTTACATTGACCAGATTGCGCTCCCTGTGGAAGAGAATATTACCGAGATTTACCAGACCTTCTACACGCAGTGAATGGGTCATGGTCCTGTAATTGCGGAAAATTGTCTTTTCAGCTACAGGTGTTCCTGGTCCATTGACATGGTAGTAGTCTGCATTGTTCAGTGTGCCGTTGAGGTTGCCATCATGAGCTACATCAAAGCGAGGTTGCAACTCACGGGCCTTGTCCCAGCCATAGAGGTATGAACCACGGATCGAGAAGAAGTAGTTGATCGCTTTCCGCACACCGATGCCTCCGCCCCATCCCTTGGTCCAGTCCGGCTTGATGTCGCCTTGTATCACAAAAGAACCACCGAAAAGATCCAACTCCCACTGGTCCTTTGGACGTGCCGGATAGCGGTATTTGTTTTGCAGATAGGCTTTTTGTTGTTCCTCTTTCTTTTTGAATCCCTTCTGATAGACTGCAGAGTCCAGATCATAGCGTGGCATGAGCGGCGTACTGATCTTTTTGCGGTCATAGAAGTTATAATCCTTGGACTCCATATCCGGCTTCATATACTCGGTCTGGTTCTGAGAGTCTTTGCTTTTGCCGGATTTGCCTCCTTTACCGCCTTTGCTGTCAGTAGAGTCTGCTGCCTGCATTTGGCCTTCGCTCAGCACAGGACCATCCACCTTATGGATAGCAGCGGAGCTCCCTACAGGACGCAAAAGAGAGCAAACTACCAGGGCTGTGGTGAGCAGAAGAGGAAAATTTTTCTTCATAAGACGGGCCGGTTTGGTTTGGTTGATAAGTCTACAAACTTAGGTTAATTCTCTTAAAATGCAAACTTATAAACAAAAAATCCACATTTTGTACATTTCAGTTTACAAACTGATAATCATTTTGAAACCTTTTAAGATAGGGCAATGTAGCAAAAGTCCCCGATATTTTGATACTTTTGCGCGCCTTTTAATAGAGAGAATATGAATATCAGAAATATAGCGATCATCGCACACGTAGACCACGGCAAGACGACCCTGGTAGACAAGATCATGCACCAATGTGCCCTTTTTCGTGAAAACCAGCAGGCCGGAGAGCTGATACTGGATAATAACGATCTGGAGCGCGAGCGTGGTATCACCATCCTGGCCAAGAACGTCTCTGTGGACTACAAGGGTGTCAAGATCAACATCATAGATACTCCGGGCCACGCCGACTTTGGCGGTGAGGTAGAGCGTGTCCTCAATATGGCAGACGGCGTACTGCTGCTGGTAGACGCCTTCGAAGGGCCTATGCCACAGACCCGCTACGTGCTGAGCAAGGCAATCGCGCTGGGCAAAAAACCTATCGTGGTCATCAATAAGGTGGACAAAGAAAACTGCCGCCCTGAGGAAGTACAGGAAGGTGTATTTGAGCTTATGTTTAACCTCGGTGCTACCGAAGATCAGCTGAACTTCCCTACAGTATATGGTGCGGCCAAGCGCGGCTGGATGGGTCCGGATTGGAAGAATCCGACCTCAGACGTAGTGTATCTGCTGGATCAGATACTGGAGCACATACCTGCCCCTCCGCTGGTAGAGGGTACTACTCAGATGCAGATCACATCGCTGGATTTCTCCAGCTTCATAGGCCGTATAGCAGTAGGTCGTGTAGCCCGCGGCACTGTAGAGACCAATAAAGCTGTCTCTCTGGTAAAGCGCGACGGCTCCATAGTCAAGTCTAAGATCAAGGAACTATACACCTTCTCCGGCCTCGGCAAGCTGAAGGTAGACAAGGTAGAGTGCGGCGATATCTGCGCCGTAGCAGGTATCGAAGGCTTCGATATCGGAGATACCATAGCTGATATAGAAAAGCCGGAAGGCCTGCCTCCTATCTCTATAGATGAGCCGACCATGAGTATGACCTTCACGGTCAATACGGGTCCTTTCTTTGGCAAAGAGGGCAAGTTTGTAACCTCTCAGAAGATACGCGAGCGCCTTTACAAGGAGCTGGAGAAGAATCTCGCCCTCCGTGTAGAAGATACGGCTACAGCAGATACATTCATAGTATATGGTCGCGGCGTACTGCACCTCGGTATCCTGATAGAGACCATGCGCCGGGAGGGCTACGAGCTCTGCATAGGTAACCCGCGTGTGATCATCAAGGAAATAGACGGTGTGAAGTGCGAGCCGATAGAGGTACTGACCATAGATGCTCCTGAGGACGTCGCGGGCAAATGTATAGAGCAGGTATCTATGCGCAAGGGCATGATGACCACCATGGAGCCTAAGGGAGACCTGATGCATGTGGAGTTTGAGATACCGTCTCGTGGTATCATAGGCCTGCGTACACAGATCCTGAACGTATCAGCCGGTGAGGCTATCATGGGCCACCGATTCAAGGGCTACGAGCCGTGGAAGGGTGAAATCCCTAACCGTATAGCAGGTGTACTGGTGTCTATGGAGACCGGCAAGGCTGTGACCTACGCTATGGACAAGCTGGCCGACCGTGGCAAATTCTTCCTGCCTAATGGCGATGATATATATGAAGGACAGATAGTAGGTGAGCACATCCGTCCGGGCGACCTGGTGGTGAACATCAGCAAGACCAAGCAGCTGACCAACTTCCGCGCCTCCGGCACGGATGAGAAGTCTAATCTGGCCCCTCCTACCATCATGAGCCTGGAGGAGTCTATGGAGTACATCCAGGAGGACGAGTACGTAGAGGTGACGCCGAAGAGTATCCGCCTGCGCAAGATACTTCTGAAGGAGAATGACCGTAAGCGTGCCGGTAATAAGTAAAAACTGACCTTTTAACATATCAAAGCGGCCTATGGAGGCCGCTTTTTTTATGCCCGCCACCAAGTTTTTCGACTGTACAGCGAAACCCGGTTACCTCGGTCACTATCTATCTGATACGCTAAGTACCAGCTCGTCTATTTTTATAGACCCAAGTTTTTCGACTATATCGGGTAATTATTTTACTTATTTACAATGATATATACATTACAAAATAGGACTCTGACTATAATCATTAAAAAAATATCAGCATCTTGTTTGGATTGATTCTAAATAAGATTTTATTTGCGCTTAATTAGAATGATTCCAAATAAGCGCATGGCAAGACTCCTTACTATCTGTTTACTTTTAGTCAGCTCCGGACTCTGGGCCCAGCAGAGCGGTGGCACCAAGGAGGATTCCCTGCAGTCCGGGTTTAAAGCTTTCCTGAAAGGTACGACCATCGGCGGCTACGGCAATGTGTTCTATCAGCGCGATTTTAACAGAAAGTACTCTGAGGGGGATCTGGAGCGCTTCGTATTATTTATCGGGCACCGGTTCAGCAAGAACATCTCATTCTTTAGCGAGACAGAGGTAGAGGATGCCGTAGTAGATGGCAAGGGTATCAGGGGTGGTGAACTGGCCCTTGAGCAGGCCTATCTCAAGTTTGACGTCAATGCCCACCATTATTTTGTACTGGGCCTCTTCCTGCCGCGCATCGGCACGCTGAATGAAAACCACTTGCCCACCAGCTTTAATGGCAATGAGCGCAATCAGGTAGAGACCTTTATCATCCCGTCTACCTGGCGGGAGATAGGCATAGGCTACTACGGTACTATGAAGCGCTTTCCGCTCTCGTGGTCGCTCGGCCTGGTCAATGGACTGAACGCCGCCGGTTATGAGCATGGTACGGGTTTGCGCGAGGCGATGTTTGAGGGACGTCATGCGTCTTTCAACAATGTAGCCATCACCGCAGCACTCCTGATCAATAAGGGTGGACTGAGAGCGCAACTCAGCGGCTACTATGGCGGTTCTGTCGGTGCCGCTCCGCGGCAGGCAGACAGCCTGCAGCTCACCTCAGGTATGTTTGGCTCACCTATCATGATGGGTGAAGCCGATGTGCAGTACCGCCTGCGGGGATTTACAGCTAAGATACTCGGTGTGATCGTACATATGCCGGCAGCAGCTTCTATCAACAGGGCATACGCCAATAACATGCCATTGACAGAATATGGCGCATACGCAGAGGTAGGCTACGACCTGCTGACTGAGATCAGAAAGGCAGACGGCCACCAGCTCATCGCCTTTGTACGCTACGAGCGGCTCAATATGAATGCTGCGATACCGGAAAACGGTATCATAGATGGCACACTGGACCAGCAGCACATCGTGACCGGCCTGAGCTACCTGCCTATCCGCAATGTGATCATCAAAGCTGACCTGAGATTTCTGCATACGGGTCCTCAAAACCCCGCGCTGGTATTCAACCCCAGCCCGGTGGCGCTACCATACCAGCAGAGTAACGTATTTCTAAACCTCGGCGTAGGATATAGCTTCTAATCATGGAAAGAAAAGAATTTCTCAAAAAGACATGTCAGGCCTGTATAGGTATCACCGCAGGCTGGATGCTCACAGAGCTGGCAGCATGCTCGCACACACCTATCTACAAGGCAGAGGTAAAAGACCACAAAGCCGCCATACCTCTCAGCATGTTTGCCGCGTCAGATGTGATGATCACCTCCATACGTGGGCTGGAGTATGACCTGGCCATACGCAAAGAAAGGGATAACACTTATTCGGCACTGCTGCTGAAGTGTACCCACTTTGACAATCCGCTCACCTCTACGGGCAATGGATTTACCTGCTCGCTTCATGGCAGCATGTTTGACCGAGAGGGTGTAGTGACACAAGGACCGGCAGAGTACAATCTCAAGAAGTATCCTACCACTGTAAATGCAACTGACGTGATCATTCATTTTGACTAAACATAAAATGCGTACAACATGACAACCGATCTGACACAGCACTCCTTTGTAGCCATCAACTATATAGACTGCGATGAGAGCTACAAGCCCCGCTTTGAAGAACTATTCTCCACGCGCGCGCATCATATAGATACCATGCCGGGCTTTCGCAGTATGGAGGTGCTGAAGCCATCTGACGGCAGCTCCTTTCTCATCGTGAGCTATTGGGACTCAGAGGCATCCTTTAAAGCCTGGACCGGGTCAGAAGCTTTCCGAGAGGGCCACAAGAGAGGGTTTGAAGATATAGCCAAAGCAAAACAAGAAGGCAAGGAGGCGCCCATGAGGTCATCTTTCAAAACATACTCTGTACTGGCCAGATGATACAGGATACTGCCGGAGAAAATGAGAAGAAGAGTAAGCGGCTGCGCTGGCTGAAGCGGTCAGGTATAGCTGTCTTTCTTTTCTTTCTGCTGAAGGGCCTGGCCTGGCTGGCCCTCGGTGCAGCAGTATGGATGGGTATCATAGCAAAAGACTAAAGCATGCTAAAGAGCCAGACGACATATCCTATAGAGGTGCTGCGCAAAACCCGTGCAGTACTCGAGGCCAATATCAAAGGAGTGCCCGGCATGATAGTGAGCGCTGATGCGGTAATACACTATCAGCGCCAGATACGCGAGCTGAATAAGGCCATAGAGTACCTCGAGATGATGGAGGCAAACCAGAAGCGTAAAAGAGAAGTAGCCCTGTCAAAATAAGAACCACACAGCTACATCTGCAGTCAGGATCAGGAGCGCTATGAGCAGGACAGAGATGATGACCCATGCAAATGGATCATCCGGGTCAAAGTGGAAAAGATCTGTGATCCGGCGGCGCATCTGATCAAATGTACGCTGATGGGCAGCCAGATAGTCTGCGAAAAGTATAAATAGGGAAACTCGTGACACTACGATGACAATAGATAGCAACCATATACAACAGAGATAAACATGAAAAAACTCCCACTAGCCATCCTGGCTGTAGTGCTGCTCACGGCAGGCTGCAGAAAGCCCGAAACTAATACTAACCTGACCAGTGATATACCTCCCGTCAGTACCCAGGGTGGTACAGCTACCGAGGAGAATGTGCTGCGTGACTTTGCCGATGTGCTGGTCAATCCAAACTACAGAGAGTTGCAAGCTAATGCACTACTGCTCCAGCAGGCGGTAGCTACTCTCAGTGCATCACCCACTGATGCTGGTCTCGCCGCTGCCCAGAATGCCTGGCGCCTGACCCGTGCACCATGGGAAAACTGCGAAGCCTATCTCTTCGGCCCGGTAGAAGACCAGAGCTATGATCCCACTATGGATACATGGCCGCTGGACCGCACCCAGCTAGACTCACTGCTGGCCAGTAGCAATAACCTGACCCTGACCGATATCAATGCACTACCAGATGCCCTGAAAGGGTTTCACGCAGTTGAGTATACATTGTTTGGCGTCGGAGGCCAGCAGCGCGCTGACAGCCTGTCTGCACGTGAGATGGCCTACATGACTTCGCTCACGCAGAGCATAGTTAATACGACCACTACACTGCGCAATAGCTGGGATACCACCCAGCCAAATAACTACACGGCAGAAGTGAAGAAAGCGGGAAATGGAAGTACGGCATTTCCTACGCGCAAGGCGGCTTTTCTGGCTGTGGTGGCTGCTATGGCAGACATATGCGACGAAGTAGGCACGGGCAAAATGGAAACGCCACTAGGCCAGAATGGTCAGGCCGACTCCACACTAGACGAGTCCAGCTTCTCTCACAACTCTACTACAGATTTCACCAATAACATAAAGGGCATCAAAAATGTCTACTTCTGTACCTATAATGGTGTAACTGGCCACAGCCTGCATGAGCTCGTCGCCGCCAGCAATAAGTCTCTGGACAATCAGATCAGCAATGCGATCTACGATGCTGTGGGTTCTTTCAATACGATCAACAGTAACTATGAAGTGGCGATCTACACTCAGCGCACACAGATCATGGCCATACAGGCCAAGCTGGCTACGCTGCAGTCCCTGCTGGAAAATGACCTGGACAATTGGGTGATTCAAAATATACACGACTAAGAAAATCAGACAGCAAGAGTGAAACTATCTGACATATACAGAGGCAGGACGGCAGCGATCATAGTATCGTTTGTAGTGCTGCTATGTCTGACCATGTGCCGCAAGCCTGAAGCATTTTCTGATGCAGGATATGACGAGCGGCTTAGTGGCGGTGTTAATACTGTATTTGATGCGACTTCACGGGCATTTAGCAATGCGTATCCCGGCCTGAATGCTGCAGAGGCTGCCCTGCACGATCTGGGCGATAGCAGATTTGAAGCGACCTTTGTGACCGCTCCTGCCCCTGTGAATAGCGGCCTTGGGCCGCTGTACAACAATGTCTCCTGCTCCTCCTGCCATCACAATGACGCCAATGGAGAGCCGACAGCCGGCGGCGCCAAGTCTGCCCTGCTGATACGGGTCAGTATGCCGGGTGTGGATGAGCACGGAGGGCCGGTGCCGGTACCGGGCTTCGGCCTGCAGATAGAGGACAAGGCTCCCATAGGCAAGCAGCCGGAAGCGACTGTCAATATAAGTTTCAACTATCAGACCTACTCCTTTCCTGATGGAGAGACCTATGAGCTACGCAAGCCGGTTTTCACCCTGACAAATACCTATACAGGACTGCCGGGTGGCTACCTCATGTCAGCCCGCGTGCCGCTACCGGTCATGGGTCTGGGTATGCTGGAGGCCGTGCCCGAGAGCGATATCCTGGCCAATGCAGATCCTGACGACCGCGACCAGGATGGTATCAGCGGGAGGCCTAATTATGTCTGGGACCCGGATACGAAAAGTACGCGGTTAGGCCGTTTCGGCTGGAAGGCAAACGTATCGAGCCTACTAAACCAGGTGGCAGGGGCACTCAGTAATGACATCGGCATCACCACCCGTCTGGCCCCGGTAGAGACCAGCTATGGCCAGCCACAGGACGACGGCCTGAAGGATGACCCCGAGATGCCGGACAGTGTGCTGAATGCACTGGACTACTATATACATACACTCGCCGTGCCAGCGCGTAGAGATGTGACCGATGCACAGGTACTACAGGGCAAGGCGATCTTTAAAGCCGCTACCTGCAGTCGCTGCCATGTAGAGACGCTGACCACAGGGACTGATGTGGGCTTCCCGGCTATCTCAAACCAACGTATACACCCCTATACAGACCTGCTGCTGCACGATATGGGCGGCAGCCTGGAGGATGGTCGGCCTGACTATCTGGCTACCGGCTCCGAGTGGCGCACACCACCGCTCTGGGGTATAGGCCTTTATGAGCGGGTCGCCTCGCCACCTCACTACCTCAATGACGGTCGGGCACGCACCCTGATGGAGGCTATCATGTGGCATGGCGGCGAGGCCGCCCGTGCCAAAGCATATGTCACCCAGCTGAGCAAGGCAGACCGGGACGCCCTTATCGCCTTTCTCAAATCGCTCTGATGCCCGCGAAAATGTGGGTATGTATCAGCCTATCCACCACCGACTGTTAGAACCCGCCTTCCCTTTGACCGAGATAATCAGTCTGATCAAAATCAGAAATCAGGCCCTAACCTAGATGATAGTTGTCAGCCAATATCTCGGCTCCTGTGTAATCAACAGATACACAGGCCTGATTGTTACTGAATTGTGTACTTCTTTTCATTGAAATTTCGATGGTGCTTCATCTTTCCTTAACACTTCTTACAGATATTTGCGCTCTAATCCCTATTACATATGAAGTACTTATCTCCACGTTTATTTTTAGCGGTAATCTTTTTAGCCTGTACCCAGTACCTGAGTGCACAGACGCTCCTGGCGGGTTGGGATTTTCAGACCACCAGTGGTGGAGGCACAGCTGCGGCTGCAGCGCCTAGCGCTCCTACCACCTATGTGGCTAATTTTGGATCGGGAACGATCTATATGAATGGTACCAACGGCTCTAGCACATGGATCACAACTACCTCCGGCAACGAGGTGACTTCCTTTGCCGGCACAGCTACCAATGCCGGTACCGGTTTTGCTACCTCTACCAGCAGCCCTGCCTGTCTGGCCATAGTAGGTGGTACGGGTGGCACTGCTGCAAACGGGAAGTATATAATTTTCAAATTCAGCATGACCGGCTATCAAAATCTCGTGGTCAGCTACGCGACGCAAGGTACCAGCACAGGATTTAACACCCAGACCTGGGAATACAGTACGGATGGAACTACCTGGACGACTGCGCAGGCCATAGGATCTATACCAACCTCCTTTGGTCTCAAAACCCTCAGCACAATCACCGGTCTGGATAATGCCACTAATGCCTACCTGCGTCTCACACCTACCGGCGCATCCTCGGCATCAGGCAATAACCGGATAGACAATATCCAGTTTAATGCTACCGCACTACCATCTACCTACCTGAGTGCTACGGCGCTGCACGGCTTTGGTACTTCTAACTGTATCAACACTACATTCGGTCCGGATTCTTTCACTATCACAGGTGTAGGCCTCACTACGGCTAATGTGACGGTAGGTGCGCTGACCGGTTTCAGCTATGCTACTTCTTATGCCGGTCCTTATAGTTCTTCTCTCACGCTCTCCCAGGGTGGGGGAGCATACAGCCAGAAAGTCTACGTAGAGTTCACTCCTACGCTAGTTCAGTCATACAATGGTAATATAGTAGTAGGCGGCGGAGGTGCTACCTCTATCAACGTAGCGGCCACAGGCTCAGCTATCAATACAGCACCTACTGTAAATACCGGCGGTGCCAGCACTATCACCACCTCCTCTGCCATAGATACGGGATTTGTCACAGGCGCAGGATGCAGCCCATTCACTTCATATGGTATAGAGTACAGTACTACCAGTGGTTTCACTACTGGTACCGGCACGCAGGTGACCAGCAGCAATATGAGCGGCGGCACCTTTACCTCCAGCCTTACTGGCCTGTCTTCAGGTACTACCTACTACTATCATGCTTACGTGACTACTGCTTATGGCACTTATTACGGTCCGGAGAAGTCTTTCCTGACCACTTCCCCTTCTCCGATATTGACCTCCAGCGCGCTGAGCTCCTTTGGCAATGTCTGTACCGGCAGCACCGGTGGTCCTAATAGCTTTACCATCACGGGTGTGAGCCTGACCACAGCAGCTATCACAGTAGGCCCGCTGACAGGGTATACTTTCAGTACTACTGCGGGTGGTACCTACACCAGCAGCCTCACCATCACACAGGGAGGTGGCGTTTTCAGCCAGGCTATTTATGTTAAATTTTCTCCGACGCTGGTTCAATCTTATGCAGGCACCATACCTGTGAGCGGCGGTGGATCACTCCTGTCAGCAGATGTCTCTGCCGATGGTACTGGTGTAGCGCCTCCTGCGCAGCCATCTGCTATCACCGGTCCGGCGGCACCATGCAAATCTACTGCAGGCATCACCTATAGCGTGACCAATGCGTCAGGCGTGACCTATACCTGGACCCTGCCATCAGGCTGGGTGCAAACTGCCGGCAGCAATAGCAATTCTATCACTGTGACTACCGGCACCACTGGTGGTACTGTCAGTGTAGTGGCCAATAACGGCACCTGCGATGGCCCTGCGTCTACGCTCACTGTAGCACCGGTCACTGTCCCATCTCAGCCATCGGCTATCAGCGGTAGCCCGAGTGTCTGTACAGGCGCTACAGGCATCAGCTATAGTGTGACAAATGTATCCGGCATCACTTACATCTGGAACCTCCCATTCGGCTGGTCGCAGACTGGCGGAGGATCTACTAACTCTATTACTGTAAGCGCCGGCTCTGCCGGAGGTACCATCAGTGTGACACCTACCAATGGCAACTGCTCCGGTACACCGCGCACCCTGTCTGTATCAGTAGACCCGCTGCCGACAGTGAGCGGCTCCAGCAATAGTCCGATCTGTCAGGGTGATACACTCACTCTGACAGCCACTGGTTCAAACTTCATGACCTATCAGTGGAGCAATGGCAGTGCGACATCCGGCCAGATCTACCAGCAAAACTTCAATAGCCTGCCATCATCAGGCACCTCTGTGACCTGGACCGACAACTCGACCATACCAGGCTGGTATGCCAGCAGCAGCAACCTCGCTACCAACGGCCTGGTACTGGGTACTGGTTCCAGCAACTCAGGCAACCTCTTTAATTTTGGTAGCACATCATCTACAGACCGCGCTCTTGGCTCCCTGGCATCGAGCGGTACAGGTACACTGAACTACGGCCTGCACCTGACCAATACCACAGGCGCTCCGATAGACAGGATCTTCATACAATATACAGGTGAGCAATGGCGCGATGGCGGCTCAGGAGCTGTAGCAAACTCACTGACCTTCTCCTATAGTACATCTGCGGTGGCGATTGGCTCAGGCTCATATACAAATGTACCAACCCTCGATTATACATCTACTGTAGCCAGTGGCACCGGTGCAGGTGCTGCGCTCAACGGCAACGCTAATCAATCATTAGTGACAGGCACCGTAAGCCTGGGTACCCCACTGGCAAGCGGCTCCTCGGTATGGCTGCGCTGGACAGACCTGAACGATGCCGGCAGCGATATGGGCATCGCCTTGGATGATGTGACTGTAGTACTCTACAGCAGCAGCAGCACACTGCTGGCTACACCATCGGGCCGTATAAGCGTCCCTACCTTTGCAGCATCTGGTGAGCTGTCATCTGCTGTATACAGTGTGCCTAATGCCTCAGCCTCTGGTACATATACACTGGTAGCGGCCAATCCATCAGGCTGTACATCTACAGCCACGACAGTTGTCACAGTTAATCAACATGCTACCGCGACCGCCAACTCAACTCCTACAGCTACTATTAATAATACTGCTACATACACTCTGAGTGGATCAGCTACCAACTACAGCAGCTACACCTGGTCTAGCAACGGCGCGGGCTCACTGACAGGCACTGCTACGCTGACACCTACCTACCATCCGGCTACCAACGAGACTGGCAATGTGACCATCACGCTCACAGTGAACCCGCTGTCACCATGTGCAGGTACGGCAGTAGACTCTATGGTACTCACACTGACACCTGCCGGCAACGTCTGGATAGGCAATACTTCTGACTGGTTCACCGCATCAAACTGGACATCAGGCACTGTACCAAACAGCTGCTCTACTCCGGCTATCGTACAGACCGTGAGCGGCGGCCATGTATATCCGGTGCTCACAGCATCGGCACAGGTCAGCAACCTGACCATATCATCAGGCGCGCAGATCACAGTAAACAGCGGCCAGTCACTGAGCCTCTGCGGCAACTGGACCGGCGGTGCCACCACAGCAGCTACGATCTCAGGAGGAGGCCGCGTGGTGCTGAACGGCACTACAGCACAGACCTTCACAGGCAATACCTCACTCAATACCCTGACTGTAAATAAAACAGCCGGTACTACCACCATCAGTGGTACTGTCAATGTCAATACCGCACTGGTTCTGACACGAGGCAATGTAACGGCCGGAAGTGGCAGTGTGGTGACGCTGAAGTCTACCGGAAGCGGAACAGCTTATCTAGATAATTTTACTAGCGGTACGGCAGGCACCTGGACAGGCAACCTGACCGTAGAGCGCTACGTATCAAATGCTACTGTAGGCTATCGCGATATCAGCTCACCGGTATCCAATGCCAAGGTATCAGACTGGGCGGCAGACTTCACAGTGACAGGAGCCAACGGTGTCAACTGCTGGTATGCCTACTCACCATATCCTACGCTGCAGTACTACAGTGAGTCTACCAACACTCCTACTACAGACTACTATGGCGGCTTTATCAGTTCTACGGCAGGCACCAACCCGCTTACACCTATGAGGGGCTATGCAGCCCGCCTCTATACGGCACCGCTGACCATCACTACCACAGGTACACCAGGCAACGGCACAGTGTCTACCACGATCACCAAGACAAACACCAGCAATCCGTCTGCAGATGGCTGGAACCTGATAGGCAACCCATATCCATCTCCTATCTCATGGAATGCTGTAAAGGCACTGAACGCCGGTAAGACCGATGGTTCTGCTTACCTTTTCCAGGCTACAGGAGAATATACCGGCAACTGGGCCACCTGGAACGGTACCGTAGGCACCAATGGCGCTACGGACCAGATCAGCTCTACGCAGGCATTTATGGTACTCGCATCTGCTACCAATACTATCAGTGTAAACAACACCGTGCGTGTAGCGGCAACTGCGTCACCATTCTTCAAGACAGCTGGCGGCCCGCAGGCTGACGAGATCCGCCTGACACTGACAGGTGCCGGCAACTCTGATGAGATCGTAAGCTATAGCGATGCCAATGCTACTGCAGGCTATGATGCAGGCTATGATGCTGCGAAGATCGCCGCAGGTAGCTCCGTCTACCTCAGCTTTGATATGCCGGCCAAGGAGATAGCCATTAATGTAATGGACCAGCTGACAGAGGTTACCGTACTGCCGCTAAAGATAGCAGCAACTGATGCAGGTGACTATACCCTGACAGCTACCGAGCTCAATACAGATGGCCTCACCGCCTATCTGAAGGACAACCAAAGTGGCACACTGGCCGACCTGAGCACCACCGCACCGGTGCTGCACCTGGCTGCCAGCCAATACTACACAGGCCGCTACAGTGTCGTGTTCAAGAAATCAGCCAGCACTACTGCTACGGGTGTACAAAATGTAATCCCTGAAAATCAGGCGCATATATACGCCTACCAAAACAAGATATATATTGTGCGCACAAGCAGCAATGCAGCAGATATAGAGGTGACCAACCTGCTCGGCCAGACAGTAGCACAACTGAAGAGTACCAGCGAAAAGACGGAATTTGAAATGCCCGCCAATGAGCCTTGGTATGCGATAGTGAAGCTGAATGAAAATGGCAAGGTGACTGTGCAGAAGGTAATCATAAGTGCTAAACAGTAACACAAAAGGTAAAATACAGATATGAAAAGCAAAATGCTCAAGACCACGTTTGTAGTGATGATGATAGTCGCTACAGGCACCATCTTTGGACAACCACCGGGCGGCGGCGGCGGATCAGGGTCAGGTGGACCACCACCTACTACCGGTGCGCCTGTAGACGGAGGAGCTATCATGCTGCTGGCAAGTGTAGCTGGTTATGCTTACGCTTCGCTGAAGCCCCGGAAACAGTAATACATTTGACTATTGGTATAAAGGCACATCTTTTTGATGTGCCTTTTTCATTTCCGGCAGTGCCTCTGGCCTCATAGCGCCGCCGCCGGACCATTTATTAGATTTGAAAAATGAAAAGACCCTTTTCGATCACTATACGCGTATACATGGCTTGGGCTATCTACCTGCCCGTGGTCGGCATTAGTTTTATGGTAGCCTGGCTGGACAGGAAATTGCGTTTCCCATTGAGCTTCCCGCGCGACGTGGACCAGCTACAAGGACGCAAAGACTGGCTGATAGCAGAGCTGAAAAAGAATGCAGCCCTGCCTGCTGACGCTGTAGTGGCGGCGTGCACAGTGACTCCCATGGATCAGTCCAATATCTTCCGGTCCGATGCGGCAAAAATAGCGATCTCCTATACTTCAGATGGCCTGGAGCAGACACTCATGTGCTTTGCAAAGTTTGCACCCAGTATGGGCACAGTGTGGAACAAGACAATTTTTAATCTCCAGCTAAACCACATCAAAGAGAGCTGGTTCAATGAATACTTTATCCGGCAGGATGCTATACCGGCACCGAGGGTTTTTATCTCAAAAGTCTCTGCTGCCACAGGCAATCTCTGCCTGGTCACAGAGCTGATGACCGGCGATACAGAATACCGTGAGGCAGCCTATGACAATCTCACAGAGGCCCACCTGGACATGGCACTGGACGGGTTAGCTACGCTACACGCCCGGTACTGGGGCGATACATCGGAGCGCATGAAGCGGGTACTGCCTATAGATGATATCACAGTGTATTTTTTTGACTCTCTGGTGGCTGGTAGCTGGAGCGCGCCTGCACGCACAGTATTGGTAAAAAGCTGGACGCTGATGAACCGGCGACAAACTGTACTGCATGGTGACTCGCGCATCGGCAATATGATGTTTCCGGTAGCGCCGGACGGACGCTATGTGATGATAGACTGGCAGGCCACGAGGCAAGGCCGGGCTGCTTTTGATCTCGCATACTTTCTGGTACTAAGTCTTATATCGAGTCATCGGAAAATGGTAGAAGCAACTTCAAAAAACAAATACTATGAGTGCCTGCTTGCGAAAGGTGTACAAGGCTACAGCCGGCAGGATTTTGAAGAAGACTACCGCCATGCATGCCTCTGTGTACTGGTGCTGCTCTCTCTGCCCATGCTGAGCGGAGAGGTGAGCGTAGATGGCTTTGCTGCGCTCATATTTGTGTATGGCATGGGCGTGTGGAAGGAGAGGATGCGCATCATGTTTGATGATTTCGACTATAGCTGGATGGCTCAGCACTATGGTCTCACGGAGCAGCAGGCGAGAGACGCGGTCTGTGAGATGCTCGACGTGATACAAAAGCGGCTGGACGGTATATCCTCCGCCAGCGACATCAAACAATCACTGGTAGAGATATTGAAGGAGAATAACCAGCGCTATGACTACGAAGTCTGAGATCTCGATCAGTTCCTCCTATTGCCCAGCAGGCGCAGGATATACAGGAAGAGATTGATAAAATCCAGATAAAGCTGAAGCGCGCCTATCAGTGCATTTTTCTGCATGCTGTCTGAGTCGCTGAATCCCTGTGCACCATATTCTTTTATCTTCTGGGTGTCATAGGCTGTGAGGCCTACGAAGATCAGAATGCCTACATATGTGCAAATCCAGTAGAACATTGAGTTTTGCCAGAAGAGATTGACTACTGATGCGATGATCAGGCCTATGAGTGCCATGAGCAGCAGGTTGCCCCAGCTGGTCAGGTCGCGCCTGGTAGTGTGGCCATAGACGCTCATCACTGCAAAGGTACCTGCGGTCACGAAGAAAGTGGTACCTATGGAGCTGGCCGTATAGCGCAGAAAGATGACCGATAGCGTAAGGCCATTCATGACGGAGTATAGTATGAAAAGCGCCGTGGCCGTAGTAGCAGAGAGCCTGTTGATAGCAGCAGAGATGACCCATACGAGAGCTATCTCACCCAGCAGCAGTCCATAAAATACACCCCTATTGCCCACGATGCTCTCCATGAGCGCATCAGAGCTGGCTATATAGGCGGCCACCGCACCTGTGATGAGCAGGGCGAGAGACATCCATGAATATACTTTGCTGATAAAGGTAGACTGCGCGAGTTTGATCTCGGCAGGACTATACGATGTCGTATCCATTAGTTTTGGTTTTTGTCAAAGGTAGGATTTTTTACTGTGTCGTAGCTAGCTTCGGGCCGGGACTTTACTAAAGGCAGTAAATGGGACACGATAAAGTCGCGTCTACTTGAGGCCAAATTGTGAAGCTCCATTGGATCGATGGCTACATCATAAAGTTCTTCTTTGCCCGGTGTGGCTGTATAGATGTATTTGTAAAGATGCCCGCTGTCTGCCTCCGGCCGGTAGATGATCATGTATTTTGCCTCACCGGTCTCTAGCTGGTCTTTGCCCGTCTCGTGAAAAGTATAGCGCGCAGTATCCGGTAGCAGTAGCGAGCGCCCCTGCCAGGTAGATGGCTCGGGCAGGCCGAGCCTGTCCACTATGGTAGGTGCTATATCTATGTGATTGGCCAGTGACCTGTTTTGATAGACCTGCGTACTGTCATCTATGATGATGAGCGGCACGGCGGTCTGCGGGTCATAGAGCCAGTCTACGTGGCCAGACACACCATGCTCACCCAGACCCTGACCGTGATCTGCAGTGATGACCACCATGCTGTTTTGCAGGTATCCCTTTTGCGCCAGCATTGCCATGAGCTGACGGATGATGTCGTCAGCCTGTATGACTTTATTGTCATATTCATTTACCGCCGCCTGTCCGTTCATGCCTTGAGTAGCGAGGCTCTTTTTATAGGGCTTGAAAACAGCATAGCGATCCTGCAGTGCACCTGTCTCATGCGTAGACTGCAGGTGAAAGTAAAAGAAGGATGGTGTGCTGCCATAGGCCGGTACTTTGTCTAAGCCCTCCAGCAGCACCCTGTCATCTTTGAAATAATACTTCCTGGAGTCCTTGCCATCAAAGTACATAGTACAGTCATCTGAGTAGAACTTCGCCATATTATACCATTCCTTATGTGCACCGGATATAAAGGTATAAGTGTAGTAGCCCTGATCATGCAGCAGCCCGATGATATTGAAACCATTCACCGCGCAGTCTTCCCACTCACGTGATAGCAGGATACTGGTCACGCCGCAGAGGGTACTGGCACAGGTAGAGTAGCATTTATCTACCCGCACGGCGTGACCGGACCGGATAATGCTATCGAGATAGGGCGATGTATGGCGGCTATAGCCGTATGCAGAGAGGTGGTCAGCCCGCAGCGCATCTACTATGATGAGCATGACATGTTTAGGTGCAGGGATGTGCTCGGTCATGCGGTAGCTGTCTCGCGTCCTCGTGTCTACCCAACCGGCATGGATTCGCCGCTGGCTAAAAAGAGGATTGTCTTTGACCCCCCACATATGATCGAATAGCATGACCATGAGTGGCTCGCCACGCAGGTGAGCGAAGCGTTTGGCGCGGAGCAGCAACGGACTGGTGATGACCACCAGAGCCAGGAGCGCTATGAGCACCCGGCGTCTCACCATCACGGCAGACCAGAGATCTGTCAGTGCGGAGTGTATATACCCGGATAAGATAAGACAGGCCACTAATGGGGTAGCTATAAATACTGTGATAGCGAGTGCTACCTCTTTATATGAAAATGGCAAGGAACGCAGGAAGCCATCAAGGTCTCTGAAATACGTGCCCAGGATGCGGACGGTCACGATGTCTCCCCAGAAGTGCACACTACCAAAGATGAGCACGTAGAAGAATAGCACTTTCACAATATACAGGCCCAGCAGCGTGGCAGATGCATAGCGCGAGCCGATCCATGTGGCTATCGCTGCGATGACGAACAGCGAGCCGGTTTGCACCGCTACCATCACCACGATATGCAATGGTACTAATATGAACGGCAGGTGGTAAACCTGCTGCCATATCCATATCAGTAACAGCGACAAAGCATAAAAGAAGAATAACAGCCTGTATTTCACTCTATGAAGATAAACAAAGGCTCACAGGTACATCTGCGAGGGCATAGCATAGATTACAGTAATTCATAAAGATTTGTTAAATATAGCAGGTAAAACAAGTGGTGGCAATTGTCTGAATGCAAAAAGGCATTAGATTTGTTTAGATCATCACGCAATCAAATTCTTTAATAAAACAATCAAAGACAAAATGAAAAAGCTTATCCTAATGCTCGCCGCCGTAGGTACATTCGCCTTCGCTCACGCGCAAGAAGCCACTCCGGCTGCTGACCCAAATGCTCCTGAGATCAAATTTGAAACCAAGAACATAGACTACGGTAAGGTAGTAAAGGGTGACGAAAACAACGCGGTTCGTTACTTTAAGTTTAAAAACGTGGGCAAGTCTCCACTGATCATCTCCAGCTGCCACGGCTCATGCGGCTGCACAGTGCCTCAATGCCCTACAGAGGCGATCCTGCCTGGCAAGGATGGCCAGATCAAGGTACACTATGATATCAACCGTCTGGGCAACTTCACGAAGACTGTGACTGTAAGCTCTAACGCTAAGAACAACAATGAAGTACTCCAGATCAATGGCGTAGTAGAAGAAAAGCCAGGTGCCGCTGCTCCGGCTGCTACTCCGGCTCCGGCTACTCAGCCAGCTCCTACTCCTAAGAAGTAATAGCACAACCGTTATAAATGATACAGGCGGGTCTCCTCATAGGGACCCGTCTTTGTTTTTAGTATTTTTGCCAGCGCCATGAGCACCACACTGACCGACATACGCAAACTATCTAAAGAGGACATCGCCGCTGCCTTTGTGGCGATGGGCGAGCCTAAGTTTCGCGGAGTGCAGGTATATGAGTGGCTCTGGCAAAAGTCTGTACGGTCCTTTGATGAAATGACCAACCTCTCCAAGCCGCTACGCGAAAAACTGAAAGAAAAATACCTGCTGCGCGCGGTGAGTGAGCAGATCACACAGCAGAGCAAGGATGGCACGCTGAAGTTGGGCATGAAGCTCTTTGACGGGCGGATGATAGAGGGGGTGATGATACCCGACCAGGACCGCAATACGGCCTGTGTCTCCTCACAGGTAGGCTGCTCACTGAGTTGCACTTTTTGCGCTACGGGCATGCTGAAGCGGGAGCGCAACCTGGACTTTGGCGAGATATATGATCAGGTGGTGATCATCAACCAGCGCGCGATAGAGACCACCGGCAGGCCACTGACCAATATCGTCTATATGGGTATGGGCGAGCCGCTGCTGAACTATGACAATGTGATGCAGAGCATCCGGCTGATCACATCGCCTGCTGGGCTGCATATGTCTCAGAAGCGCATCACGGTCTCGACGTCCGGTATTTGCCGTGGCATAGAGCGCCTGGCAGATGAGGATATGAATTTCAACCTCGCGCTCTCACTCCACGCCGCTACTGATGAAAAGCGCGATCAGATCATGGATATCAACCGCTCTAATCCACTGCCTGAGCTAGTGAAGTCACTCAACTACTTTCATGACAAGACCGGCAATAAAGTAACCTTTGAGTACATTCTTTTCGATCACTTCAATGACTCAATAGAGGATGCAGACCATCTGATAGAGCTGACGAAGCAGGTGCCTGCCTTTGTCAATCTGATAGAGTACAACAACGTGGATGGTGTGACGCTCCGTCGCGCCAAACCGGACAGGCGGGATGCCTTCGTAGCGCATCTGCGCAATAATGGTGTGAATGCAGCCGTACGCCGTAGTCGTGGCAAGGATATAGACGCCGCCTGTGGCCAACTGGCTAATAAGGAGGAGAAGGCTGCTTCCTGATCAAACTTCTTTTAATTCCTTCAGCGCATTCATCGCGGCATTTTGCTCGGCTACCTTTTTGCTGTAGCCTTCGCCTTTGGCTACTACCTGGCCATTTATCTCGAGAGCGACTATGAAATAGCTGCGGCGGTTGCGGTTTTGCTCCTCGGTAGCCTTAAACTCTATAGTCTTGCCCTCGCGCTGGATGTAGTGGTACATCTTGCTCTTGAAGTCTACGTCTGTGATCTCCAGGTCATCTACATCTATCAGGTCACGCAGCACACGCTTGAAGATAAACTGCCTCGTCGGCTCAAAACCGGCATCGAGATACAGCGCACCTATCAATGCCTCAAAGGTATTGCCACCGATATCCTTTGGCATGCCGGTCATGATCTTCTTGTTCAGATTGATCTTGTCCAGCAAGCCCAGCTTCTGTGCGGTCTCGTTCAGCGTTTTGCGGTTGACTATCTTGGCGCGCAGCTCGGTGATAAAGCCTTCTTCCTTGTAGGGGTATTTCTTGTAGAGAAACTCTGCTACCAGCATATCCAGTACCGAGTCTCCGAGCAGCTCAAGACGCTCATTGTTGTCTTTGGCGTCGCCAAAGAGAGAGCGATGGTTGAATACCTGCTGGTAGAGTTTGATATTAGATGGTGTGATGCCGGTGGCAGAGCGGACGTAGCGGATCAGTTCTTTTTCGGAGGAAAAAACAAGATTGTAAACTGATCTGAGCAAGGACATAAGCCGACTATTGTCTCTACAATACCAAAATAATGAAACATAGACGATATGCTATGTTTCTAATGTGAATATTAGAGATTTATGCTGTTTTTTCCAAAACGTTCCAAATAAAAAATCCCGCTCTATAGATATAAAGCGGGATACTGCCTTTTCCTTATAGAGTAGTCTCAATTAACCTTTCGGCCCTTGGCTACGCGCTCATCCTTCTGGTAGTTGGCTATTTTGCGGATATCTATGAGCAAGATAGCATCAGCGCTCTCCGGCGAGGTATAGTATTTATTGCCGGCATAGTTTACGGTGCCTATCTTGCCCTTCCAGTCACTGGCCAGCAGTACATATGTGTTATAGCGGCCGGGATTGGCACCGAAGCGAAGGAAGTGGTCATCGCCCCTCTCAAAGCTGACTTCAAATTTGCCGTCATCATTGCGTACCAGTACTCCCGGCGTACCGCTGCGGATGATGATCTCCTCCACCTTCTCACCATTTATGATCTTGATCTTGCCGTCGGCTATTTGAGTGCTGCCATTGTCTGCTACTTTGTGCTGCAGCACGATAGGGTCTGACACATAAAACTGTATATGCTTCAGCTGGTCATCGTTCAGATTATATTTTGTCTTTACCGCGTCTGAGTATGGTACCAGGTTTTTGCAGCTGCTCATCGTGATCATAGCGATAGCCGCCATCAGGATATATTTCATTGTAGTCATTGTTTTCGCTTTAAACGTATATAAGTTCCGGTTATTTCCATAAGACAGGATTTTTTCCGGAGAGTTTAATGATTTCTCCTAGGCTATCCTGTTGCCGTCTTTGTCAAATATCTGCACGCCATTATCAGGTGCCGAAGGCTGAGTGGTATTACGCACAAATCGTTCCAACACACTGTTAAGAAACGATAATAATATGCTAAAGAAGAAAGCCCACCACCAGCCATCTACCCGAAAGCCGCCATTGGGCACCAGCCAGGCAGCCAGCTGTATCATGGCAGTATTGATGATCAGGATAAAGATGCCGAGGGTCAGCACCGTGACCGGCAAGGTAAAAAGCACCAGCAGCGGACGGACGGATGCATTGAGCAGGGCCAGGACCAGCGCCACGATCACCGCATAGCCAAAGCTCTCTACATGCACGCCACCTGTCAGAATGTATTTGGCCAGGACAAATACGGATATGGAATTGATAAATAATTTGAGAATGAAGTTTTTCATGTCAGCCTTGATATGCAAATCTTATGCTAAAGACGGAAAATATCTGCTGAAATTGGAAAAGCATGTGTGAATCGCCTAGTCCTCTCCCTGCCAGTCTGCTCCGCGCTGCGAGGGCGGTATATGCTCTCTCACCTTGCGCCACATGTAGTGCGCATCAAAGAAGCCTACAGCCTTGTCTACAAGTCTGCCCCGTGGGTCAAAGAAATAGATGGTAGGAAGCTGCTCTACATGAAAGACCTTGCTATTGACCTCAAGGTCGTCAAAATTCTCCAGATCGATATAGTAGGCGAGGTAGTTGTTATTGACCAGAGCGGCTATCTGCGGATCAGTGAAGACCTCTTTTTTGATGCGCTGACAGGGCACACACCAGGGAGCTGTGAAGAGGATGATGTATGGTTTATTTTCAAAGCGGACAAGTGAGGTAAACGTATCGTACGGCATATGGACGAAGCGGACTGTATCATGGCGCTCTACAGCCATTGTATCCTGCGCCCGGGTGGGCACAGAGAGCCATAGCAGCAGACACAGTGCGATATACCTCATGCGGCTAAGCTACGCTATTTGCCCGAAGGGCAGGGACTATTTGTGCTGCTCTATCACCTGGCGCAGCTGCTCTGCTGGTACTACACCAGACTGCCTCCAGAGGGTCTTGCCGCCTTTGAATAGCATCAGTGTAGGCACACCCTGTATATGATAGGCTGCGGCGGCAGAGGGGTTTCTATCCACGTCTATCTTTACGATGCGTACATCGTCACCTACCATGTCTTTGAGCTGGGAGAGGATGGGCTTCATCATCTTGCAGGGGCCGCACCACTCTGCGGTAAAGTCTACCAGTACCGGTACCTCCGAGCTGATCAGATCTGAGAAATTGCTCTTTTCCATATTTGCGTCTTTATGTCTTTGTTTTAAAAGTTGGAGCCGGAGGTTTCACCTGCATGGTGTCATTCTATCACCCTATTCCTCATATGGCTCACCCCACATAGGCTCACCCTCCGGCATCCAAACAACCAATCCCGTGCCTGAGTTGCGCTGGCCATTTTGTCATGCAAAACGGGCAGGGGATGGCTCATCTCTTTTTATTTTGTTATCTCACCGTATGCCTTCTGCCAGGCAGCATAGCCACCTCGCAGGTCATAGACACAGCGGAAACCTTTATGTTTCATGATACGCGCCGCAAAGGGTGAGCGGTGACAGGTCTGGCAGTAGACAAATGCTGTCGTGCCCCGATCCAGCGTATCTACATCCTCGCCATAGTGGAAGGCAAAGAAGTCGTAGTTTCTCGCGGCATCCATATGTGACCGGTTGTACTCGCCGGGCGTCCGCACATCTATCAGGTAGTGATCTCCACCGGCACGCAGCAGGCTGTCATACACGGCAGGAGGCACTTTGCGATAGGTAAATGTGCCCGTACTCTGCACGGTGAAGCAACCCTGCAGGCCAAGGATTAGCCCGATGCTCAGTAGTATAGCGATAGCATGCCGCATCCTATTTCTTGTCACCGGTATTGATACCAAAGGGCAGGTATAGCGGGCATGTACCCACTATGCTGGTGAGCACAAAGATACCGCCCACTACCAGCAGGCCTATGGCTACAGGGCCGCTGACCACTCCGGCGAAATATAAAGCTACGATGACCAGGGCTACGATCACTCTGAGCACACGGTCCAGGTTTCCCATATTCTTTTTCATCTGCATTGATTTTATGATGCAAAGGAACGAAGCCCGCACTGCACGGACGGGAACAAATGTTACCTATCCCGCTTTTTTAGGAAAGCTCGATGGTATGACGGCCCAGTTTAAGAAGATTCTTCTGCTCCATAGTGCGCAGCAGGCGGCTGATAGCCTCCCGGTGGGTATGCAGCTCATCTGCTATCTCCTGGTGGGTGATGTAGAGGGCTTTTGTATTGAGCGCTTTGGCACGCTCGCGCAGGTAGTGCAGGAGCTGTTTATCCATATTGCTAAAGGCTATGAGGTCTATGACCGATAGCAGCTCGGAGAATCTATTGCCGTACGTATTATTGATAAACTGGCGCCACTCCGGGTAGCGCGACCACTCGTCTATCATCTGCACGGGCACCAGCAGGATATCTGTCTCATCTTCGGCCACAGCCCGCACAGGACTCTTGCGGCCAGCCTGGCAGCAGTTCAGCGCCATGGCACAGGTCTCACCGGGGTAGAGGTGATAGAGAAATACCTCATTGCCATCTTCATTTTGCCGCATGATGCGGATAGCGCCCTTGGTCACGATGGGTACAAAGAGGATATCATCACCCGGCGACATCATAGCCTGGTCCTTCTGCAGGTGTTTTGGCCGGCAGTATTTGGCTACCTCCTCATTGAGGCGGGCATCTTTGAAAAGCGATAGAGTCGTCTCTGTCATGGTCCTGCTAAGTTATACAAAATAAGAGGCTGGCGTGACAGGCGGTTTTTCAGTCCATCATTTTTGTATTAAAGTTGCACCCTGTATGGCGGGAGGACGCAAGAACAAGAGAAAAAAGATAGCAGAGGTCAATACCCTGCCCAATGTATTCCAATGCCCGGAGTACCATGAGACACAGCTCTATGACGCATCAGGCCAGCGGCTGGACCTGAAGGGCCACTGGAATGAACTGGTCTTCAAAAACAATCATCCTATCACGCTGGAGCTGGCCTGCGGTAAAGGGGACTATGCAGTAGCCCTGGCGGCCCGCTATCCTGATCGCAACTTCATAGGCGTAGACATCAAAGGTCCCCGCATCCACACCGGTGCCAAGCAGGCGCACGAGCAGGGCCTGCACAATGTGGCGTTTGCGCGCATCAAGATCCAGAACATCCTGAATTTCTTTGGCACCGGTGAGATAGATGAGATATGGATCACCTTCCCGGACCCTTATCCCAAGGATCGCCATGAGAAGCACCGCCTGACGTACAAAGAATTTCTGGCCAAATATGAGCAGGTGCTAAAGCCCGGTGGTGTGGTCAACTTTAAGATGGATGATATGGATATGTTCCATTACACGCGTGACAGCGCCCTGGCATATGGCGGTGAGATACTCTACTACCAGGAGGATATCTACAGCGCACCACTAGAGCGCGAGGAGCTATCTATCAAGACCTTCTACGAGAAGCAGCACATAGCAGATGGCCGCAAGATCAACTATCTGCGTTTCCGCTTTAAGTCGTAGCTTTAGCCATATAAAGACCATGCTATGCCTAAGCAGCCAGAGAAACCCAAAGAAGTCCAATACTCACCGGAGTCTTATTCCTTCTTTGAGAACGTATGGGAGGTGGCCCGGCTGGTGCCCAAAGGCCGTGTGACATCTTATGGCGCTATAGCGCGCTACCTTGGCACCGGCAGGTCTGCCCGTATGGTGGGCTGGGCTATGAATGCTGTAGATAAGTCTAAGCTGAAAGTACCGGCACACCGAGTAGTCAACTCTCAAGGGCTACTCACTGGCAAGCACCACTTCAAAACGCCCGATCTCATGCAGGAGCTGCTGGAAAAAGAGAAGGTCAAGGTCAAGAATGATCAGGTGGTAGATTTCAAAAAGCTCTTTTGGGATCCGATGAAAGAATTGGAATTATAAGCCTCATAGCTGCTGATTATCAGTACATTTCTCAATCAAAGATGTTAAATTTCATATCAAATTTCGGTTAAGTGCATTGACCGACAATTAGTTATCGTTCGTTTACACAAAACAACCGTTCGTTTATAGATTTTTCTCATTTTTGCTGGTAAACAAACAGGCAAAATGAAGAAACAATTATTCTCCCTGCTCACATTGATCAGTCTCTCTCTTGCCGCTATGGCTCAGACTGCTGTACCCAATGGCGAGTATGAAAACTGGCAGAATGTAGGCCAATCTACCGAGGAACCTACCAACTGGAACTCCAATAAAACCGGTGGCGGTTTTGCCACCAGCGGGCCTCAAACCTGCTTTCGTGATACGAGCACACTGAATGGCGGCTCCTACTGTATGAAGATCAAGACGGGGTCTTATTTCGGAATCGTGGTCAATGGCTCCGGCACTACGGGCAAAGTAGAAGCCCCCTCTACCAGTAAGTCAGAAGGCTATATCCATACCATAGCTGGCGACCCTAACTATTCGTCTGCATTCACCGGCCGCCCTGATAGCATCGCATTCTGGTATCGCTATACCAAGGCTGGCAGCGACTACCCTAAGATCGAGACGCGTCTGCATATGGGCAATGCCTATGCACCAGAGACACCTGTAAATGGCAACCACCCGGACAGCACAGTCAATATCATAGCGCGCGCCCTGTGGAATGGCCCGGCGAATACAGTGGCGGGCTGGACCAGGATATCTGTACCTTTCACCTATGTGGATGCACGTACCCCTCAGTACATACTGGTGACCATGACCAGCAGCGGTGACCAGACAGGCGGCACATCAGGATCTACTATGTGGGTAGATGGCATGACTGCTATCTACAATCCTACACTGACCACCTCCACTGCGGTCTCTACCGGCCCATATTATGTATCTGCATCACAAGGTACAGCTATATCGGTGCCGTTCACTATGACAGGTACCTTTGCCGCAGGCAATACTGTGACAGCACAACTGTCAGATGCCAGCGGATCCTTTGCCAGTCCGGTCACTATCGGCTCTGTGACAGCTACCGCATCTGGCACTATTGCAGCTACCATACCTGCCGGCACAGCTACAGGCACCGGCTATCGTGTGCGCGTAGTATCCAGCTCACCTGCCATCATCGCAGCTAATAACGGCAGCAATATCACGATCGACCTTATTACAAATAGCATCGCTCCATCTGCCGCGCAAACCATACCTGCCAATACCAATGGAACGACGCTCACGGTGACAGAATCACCAGCAGCGACCTCACGTGAGTGGAAATATGCTACTACAGCAGGCGGCCCATACAGCAGCTTCAGCACTGCTCAGACGGGCAGTACCTATACGCCGAACTTTGCTACAGCGGGTACTTACTATGTAGTATGTGTCTCTACCTACCCCGGCGGACAGACCACCACAAGCACTGAGGTAGTGATCAATGTAGTAAGCAATGAGATCACCCCATCTACCTCTCAGAGCCTGCTGGTAGGTGTCTCCGGCAATATGCTGACCGTGACCGAAACTCCTGCCGGCACTTCCCGTGAGTGGAAGTATGCTACTGCATCAGGCGGCCCGTACAGCAGCTTTAGTACTGCTCAGACAGGCGCGACCTACACACCGCTATTCAATACACCAGGCACCTACTACGTAGTCTGCCGGTCTGTGATCAGCGGAGTGACCGTGACCAGCAATGAAGTGATCGTATCTGTGGGCAACGCCACAATTACCACCTCAGCAGTATCGGGTTCTCCGTTCCTTTTCAGTCCATCGGCACCTGATGCCAGCGTGAGTGTGCCATACACCATCAACGGCACATTCAATAGCGGCAACATATTTACCGCGCAGCTGTCAGACGCTTCAGGTTCATTTGCAGCGCCTACGACTATCGGCACACGCACTGCCACTACTGCTGGTAGTATCTCTGCCACTATACCACATACCACACCCGCTGGTACCGGCTACCGTATACGTGTGGTGTCATCCAATCCTAATATACTGGGGAGTGACAATGGTACTGATCTCACCGTAGACCAGTTTCACAACTCGATCGCGCCGACTGCGAGCCAGACCATGCAGATCAACACTGCCGGCACGCCGCTCACAGTGACAGCCTCTCAAAACAGCACCCAGGTATGGGAGTATACCACCACCAGCGGATCAGGATATACAGGCTTCACACCGGCGCAGACAGGCGCGTCCTATACTCCGCAGTTTGTTCTGCCGGGTACATACTATGTAGTGGCCCGCTCTATCAATCAATACCACGACACTGTGACCAGCGGCGAAGTCATGATCACTGCTACCAATGGCACTACGCTGACCACTTCCGCTGTGGCCGGATCTCCATATCTGGTATCTCACAAGGCAATGGTGATGGTCACCGTAAACTACACGAGCAATGCTGTATTCAACGCGGGCAATACGTTTACGGCTCAACTGTCTGATGCCACAGGAGACTTTACCAATGCTGTAAACATAGGCCAGGTAGCCAGCACGACACCTGCAGCTATAGCTGCCCAGATACCCAATTCATCTCCGGCCGGCACAGGCTATCGCATCCGCGTAGTATCTACCGACCCGGCACTGACCGGTACGGATAATGGCAGTGACCTGCAGGTCATACCTTTTGAAGTGTCTGTGTCATCTCTGGCGCCCCAGCATACTTACACGCACTATGACGGCATCCCTATCTCCATCACGGAGACACATCCTGCTACACGTGAGTGGGCATACAATGGAAATGCAAGCCAAAACTATGTCTCATTCTCTCCGAGGGATACCGCCAGCGTCTATACACCGCATTTTGATCAGGCGGGTACATACTATGTAGAGTGCACCTCCGTGAACGGGTGGAACGACAGCATACGTACGGTCGCCATCGTGATCACGGTGACGGACTCACTCAATATCGGCATCCATGACCTGGCATCTGCGCAGGCGCGCCTCTACTACACAGGAAACAATCTGGTAGTAGACCTGACCGGATCTGAACTACAGGCCAGCAGTATAGAGCTGATCAATATGGCCGGACAGGTAGTACTCACGGCGCCAGTACGCAATAAAGAAATGACATCCATCCAGACTGATATCCCTGCGGGAGTATACATATTCCGCCTGGCTACCAGTCAGGGGCAGCTATCCGGCAAGATGGTCCGGCCATAAAATAAATTGGTTTGTTTGTGATGCCCCGGTGCGCCCACCTGCGCCGGGGCTTTTTTATGCGCGCTGGCGATAGCAGGAATACCTTGTATATAAAATGCCGCAATTTCACAGCGGGCGGTGCCGCTGTATCTTTTTCTTAATGCTGCGATAAAAGGCTCGTAGTATTCTAAATGCACTTTTGCGGCAGCAATAAGTGATATGCTGAAGCAAGACCGCAAGTCATTCATACGTACGCTCGGACTGATGGGGGCCGGAGTACTGCTGGCGGAGCACAAGGTGCAGGCCCATCCCGCTACCGAGATGGCCAGGACCGAAGCGGTGCCCTCACCCATCGGCGGGCAGCCTCTGCGTATAGCACACCTGACGGATATACATGTCAGCCCCGAGCGCACCGCTGAGTATGGTATGAGTGCAGCTCTAAACGCCGTAAACAACCTAAAGAACAAACCTTCATTTATCCTGAATGGAGGAGACGCCATCATGAATGCGGCCACACTGACCAAAGCCGGTGTCAGAGATCAATGGGCCAGCTATCATAAACTAATGAAAAGTGATAATGACCTGACGGCATACAACTGTGTCGGCAATCATGACCTTTTCGGGTTCCTGCTGCCATCTGCAGATCATGCAGAAAGTAAGAAGTGGGCTATGGACGAATACCAGCTCTCCCGCTCTTATTACAGCTTTTCGCAGGGTGTGTGGCACTTTATCGTTTTGGACAGCATACATGGACGCAAGGCTGTACCGGGCTATGTGGGCAAGCTGGACGACGCTCAGATGGACTGGCTGAAAAAGGAACTGGCCTCTGTACCGAAATCCAGGCACATCTGTATCATCTCCCACATACCGGTGCTGGCAGTATGCAGCATGTTTGACAGAGACATCACCAATCTGCGGAATATGCATATCTCCGACTGCAATATGCATACAGACTCTGAAGAACTGGCAGAGTTATTTTACCAGGCAGGCAATGTGCGTGCGTGCCTCAGTGGCCACATCCATATGATAGATTACGTCAACTACCTGGGTGTAGAATATTTCTGTAATGGGGCAGTGGCGGGCAACTGGTGGAAGGGCAACCTAAAGCATTTTGCGCCTTCTTTTGCCGTGATGAATTTTTATGACAATGGCGCGGTAAGCCGCGATGTACACTACTATAAATGGACAGCCTGATGCCCGTGCAAGATATTCAGAGGATACTACGCAGAGTCTGAGAGATGGACTCTGCTTCCTCTGAGCCTATTCAAAGATTTCGCTTACCACCTTACCCTCCCAGCAGGCCGGTATTTTGGCGTTCAGCATTTTGGCTATGGTGACTGGCAGGTCGTAGTTATTAACCAGGGCAGTAATATGATAGCCCTTTTTGATGCCTGCACCGGATAGTACGAAGGGTACATTGACCTCCTGAGGTGTATTGCCGCCGTGATTTTTGCCTATACCGCCGTGATCTGCTATGACCACAAACACAGTGCTCTCCAGCATGCCGGCCTTTTTGACCGCAGCGATATATTTGCCTATAGACTTATCTACGCGGGCCACTGCATCATAGTACTCCTTGGTACCATGACCGTATTTGTGGCCCGTTTCATCCACATCGTTGAAGTGTATGAAGAGGAACTCCGGCTTGCGTACGCTGATCACGGTTGGCACCCGCACATCTGTGACAGGCTCCCAGATGGTGCGCTGGCGTATAGAGCAGACGTGGTCCTCTACCAAGCGGCGAAAACTCCACCACTCCATGATGCAGGCTATCTGAGCTTTCTTATTGCTTTCCCTCAGTACGCGAAAGATGGTAGGAAACACATGCCCCTTCTTGCCGCCGCAGTAGGATATATCACTGATCTGTGAGCGCTGCCACTCATTGCTCCAGATGCCATGTACTTTGGGCGGCACTCCGTCTATGATCGATGCCCAGTTGGTAGAGCTGCTGGTGGGCATTTGCGCCTTGGCCTCCCAGGTCCAGCTGCCGTGTGCTACGAGGCTGTCTATATTAGGTGTATAGGCATGAGCTATGCCATCGGGGCTACAGCCATCTATACCAAATACGACCACGTGTTTTACAATCTGGCCATATGACAGGAAATAGAAGACGATAGTGAGAGATAAAAGAAGGAGCTTTTTCATGGCCGCAAATATAAACCCCGCTGCGAGTCAGCATGACAAATTCCGTCTAACTAATGATTATAACCGCTAGAAAGAATGAACATCCTGACCATTCTTTTTTTCTGATGCACCTGATTTATGCTTCGCAAGCAGGAATGCAAATCCCACATTCAATCCTACATTTGAGAACGGTGCTGAATACCTGAGGCTCACGCGCGGAGACGTGGGGGATTGTGTTGTTCCGCTATTTATCTCCTTCACATAGTTGCCATAGCGGTCTGACACCTGCAGCTGTGAAAGTTGATCTGTACCATTTATGGTGTAGGATGTCCTCTCCCAATGCGTCGGACTATATGACGCAGCAATACACACAGCAGCCAAAGAGAGGCTCACGTGCCTGGACAGCTTTATCTGAATACCCAGAGAAGAGTAAAACCCCAGAGAGACGCCCCCCTTCTCCCAGATCACAGAGTTCATAGTACTCGCCCCGCTATTATAATTTCCATTGATCGTTTCCTTGATACCGCTCAGGCCTATCATCATACCGATCTCTGCTACCGGTGTTACCTTTTTGAATTCATGCCTGAAGCTAAAATGCGGTATGAACTGCCCAGAGAATCCCTGCTGAGCAATATTATAAATCACGACACCACCACTGTTTAGCTCCTCAGAATATATTTTGAAGGGAGCACCAAAAAATCCGTTGATCCTTAAGCCTGCTCCTATATCTTTTATTGAATACCAATCTAATGCTACAAACAGATTGCCCCCCTGGCCCAGAGATACCGGAGCTACCCGGGTGACATAGGTGGCTGTGGGGCTATAGACCTGGCTCTGATAAGAGGTGGTGTAGGTGCGTGCTATCGGAGCATCACCTCCGCCCCCGAATGACAAGACAAAGCTCTGTGCCCTGCACACCGGTATCATCAGCACGATAAAGATCAGGAAGGATATGTTTTTCATAGCGTACCATAGTTTGTGAGCAAGGATAATCGAAATTTTTAAAAGGTTCTAGCTGTGTGATCCATGTTTTTAATATCGTGCTATTTGGAGATATTTGCGCCCTCATCTCAAAATAGTAGTCTGCTATGAAGCGCATATTGACCTCCCTTGTTTGCATTTCGCTGTATATGATACATACGCCCGGCCTGCATGCGCAGGGCAGCTGGACCATGGTACGCGACTCGGCCCCGGATATCAATACCGGCGTGATGCTACTCCTGTCTGACGGCTCGGTGATCTGCAAAGCGTCCAATGCATTCGGCTATGGCAACCTCTGGAATAAACTCACTCCTGACAGCACCGGCAGCTATGCAAACGGCAAGTGGTCTACCATAGCACCCATGATAGATGACAGGCTCTACTTCTCCTCTCAGGTGCTACGCAGTGGCAAAGTGTATGTGGCGGGAGGAGAATACGGCAGTGGTGTGAATAAGGCCGAGATATATGACCCTATAGCAGACACCTGGACCTCTATACCTACCCCAGACCCGGGAGACTCTATAGCAGACGCCAACTCCCAACTACTACCAGATGGCAGGGTAATGCAGAATATCGTCAACTCAAACCAGGTAGACTACGGTACTAAAAACCTGATCTATGATCCGGCCTCTAACTCCTTCTCCTACGGGCCATCGTGCATAGGAGATGCAGATGAATCTGCCTGGGCTACTCTCCCTGACAATAGTATCCTCTTTGTAGACATCCATAGCTATCAGACGGATAGATACATCCCTGAGCTGGGCCGCTGGAAACATGACGCTAATGTACCGGTCATGCTCTATGACAACTTTATCTATGAAACCGGTCCCGCAGTCAATCTGCCGGATGGTTCGGTTTTATTTCTCGGTGCCAATAGCAATACGGCTATCTATATGCCGAGCGGAGATACTACCCGCGGCTCATGGGTGAGAGGGCCGCAGATACCCAATAGAAATGGTATAGCAGATGGCGCAGCTGCAGCGATGCCTGACGGCCATGTGCTCTGCGCAGTATCACCGGTACCCAATGGTACAGATCCCGACAGTATTTTTCACACGCCGACTTATTTCTATGAGTTCGACTACCTGACGGATAGTTTCACACTGGTAGATGCTCCTGTAGGTGGGCCATTCATGCCATCGAGTCCTCCATCCATTCCTGTAGCTACTTATGGCTGTCAGATGCTGAATCTGCCGGATGGCAATATTTTGTTTTCCAGCCAGTATAATGACCGCTACTACATCTACACACCCGGAAACCCTCCTATAGACGCGGGCAAACCCTTCATATCATCTGTGAGTCCTACTGGCTGTGAGTTTGTCATATCAGGCTCTTTGTTTAATGGTATCTCGCAGGGTGCTGCATATGGAGATGACTGGCAGATGGCTACCAACTATCCCATCATCCGCCTTCAGTCAGGATCGCGTGTCTACTATGTGCGCACACACGACTGGAATCATGTAGGCCTTCAGCTATCGGCTAGTGACTCCACATATTTCTCTGTCCCTTCAGATGTACCTGACGGCGACTACTCTTTGTACCTGAGCGCCAATGGTATCAGTTCTGACGCGTTCAGCTTTCACTATACTAATTGTCACACAGGCGTGACAGAGGCTACTGCCAATAACTCCCTGCTCAAGGTATATCCCAATCCACTGCATCAGAAAGCACAGTTAGTCTTCTCTGCTGTAGAGAATACGGGCTGTGTACTGCGGCTGACCGATCTCTATGGAAGGACGGTATGGTATCAGGACTATAAGGCCGTCACTGGTATAAACTCCTGCACGCTCGATCTGAGCAGCTTTGAAAAGGGAATCTACACGATAAGTATTGAGCTAGGGGGGGAGACGAAGACCACAAAAGTAGTGTCTGAATAAACTCCGGTTTTTTCGTGCCTTCTCAAAATAATATCAGACAAAAGCCGTTTCTTAGCACAAAATGAATGCCTTGAGAAGGTTTATCTTGCTTATAATGACCGTACTACTGGTATCTGCCGCACATGCGCAGGTAGGCGGCAATACGGTTTTCAACTTTCTGCGCAATGCGCCGTCGTGGCGGCAGACAGCTCTCGGCGAGATCAATATCACCACGATAGACTACGATCCTACATCTCAGCTATCCAATCCGGCCTCTCTCAATCCGCTGATGTCGCGGCAGGTATCATTTAGTACCTCTGTATATCCCGGAGGAGCTAACTATGGAAACGCCTGCTATGTGCATGACTTTGCTAAAAAGGGCACCTATGGCTGGGGCGTGCAGTATATGACCTATGGCTATATACCGCAGACAGATGCGTATGCTACCACCGAAGGACAGGTACATGCCAATGATATAAACCTCTATGGCGGTGGCAGCTACCGTTTCGGCAAAATATTTAGTGTCGGTGCCAATGCTAAGTTTATCGGCTCTTTTTATGGAGACTATGGGTCGTTTGGGCTGGCGGCTGATCTGGGTGCCTCGGTCAATGATACTGCACATGGCATAGTAGCCAGTATCGTGGCCAGAAACATCGGTGTACAGCTGACCCCCTACTCAAACGGCAGTGGTCATCGTGAGCCGCTGCCATTTGATCTGCAGGCAGGCTTCTCTGTCAAGTTCAAAGGATTTCCTGTACGTTTTCATGTGACCTTTCACGACCTGCAGCGCTGGGACATACGGTACAATAATCCCGCCGACCAGCAGACGAGTCTTTTCTCAGATACCGTCAAGACCAAAAAGAGCGCTGCTGCAGCAGATGAGTTTTTTCGCCACCTGATCGTAGGGCTGGAGCTGAATATCAAAAAGGTGGTCTATATCGACGTGTCTTATAATCATGAGCGCCGTCAGGAGGTGATGCAATCTACCCGCCGGAGTATAGCAGGCTTCTCGGCGGGCATCGGCGTGCATGTCAAGCAGATATCTGTAGGAGTAGCGCTCTCTCCTATGCCGCTTCACTCCACCCTTGCTCAGTTTACACTGAGTATCAATACCGGTGGGTTTGTAAAAAAGAAGACGATCTCCAAGGGTTAATTCTACTGGGACTATCATAAAAGAAGAACGGCCACCCTTCCGAGCAGCCGTCCCTTTTCAACCCAACCCCTCCGAGCGGAGGGGCCTAAACCCAATTTATGAAAAAACCCATTTACGACACCTTGATCTCGATAGGTCCTTTTGCTTTCGCTTCTTCTACCTTTGGCAGTACTACATAAAGGATGCCATCTTTGTATTCTGCGCTTATTTTTTCTGCATTCACAGTCTTAGGGAGTGTGAAGCTGCGCTTGAAGGATGCAAAGTGAAACTCCCTCCGGGTCCACTTTTCGTTTTCTTCATTCTTGACCTCAGACTTTTCGGTGCTGATGGTTAGTATATTATCTGTTACTTCCAGCTTGAAAGCATCTTTCGCCTGGCCCGGGGCAGCGATCTCTATTTTGTAGCCATCTGCTGTCTCTTTAGTATTGACCAGCACCGGAGTGCGTACGCCCTCAAAGAAGTCGTTGCCAAATTCATTTTCTGAGAAGGTGTCAAACCAGTTTGTAAACCTTGGAAATCCAAACCTTCCTGCTTGTGGTTTTACTGATACGAGTGTCATATTCTTGTTTTTATTTTTGGTTTAAGTAATATGATTCGTAATAGTCAAAGCCCGTACCAGTCCAGATTTTTATGCCAATTTGTCGTTTTTATCTAAATTTTAAATGACAATTTGGCAATTTATTGTTTTTGAACCGAACAAAATGTCTTAGAACAATGACCAAGCTATAGCCTTTTGTCCTTAGACGCTGTACAGTAGCCTAAACTTACACCCATACGCCGCTGTTTTCATACCTTTATCGCAGATACGAGATGGATCAGGTAACCCTAAGAAATATAGAGAAGCGATATGGCGATCATATCGCTTCTGCCAGCGTGAGCTTCAGCATACCACGAGGCTCTATTTTTGGGCTGCTGGGGCCCAATGGCGCCGGCAAGACCACCCTCATCCGCATGATCACACGGATCACCATGCCTGATAGCGGTCAGGTACTCTTTGGCGGAGAGCCGCTGCGAGAGGAGCACACCAGCCGTATAGGATACATGCCCGAGGAGCGCGGACTGTATAAGACGATGAAGGTCTATGAGCATCTCATCTACCTGGCCCGGCTCAAAAACCTGAGTGGTACCGAAGCTGCGAACAGGGTGAATCAATGGCTGGATAAGTTTGAGATAGCCGGCTGGAAGCAAAAAAAGATAGAAGAACTATCTAAGGGCATGGCGCAGAAGGTACAGTTTATAGCTACCGTACTGCATGACCCGGACCTGCTGATACTCGACGAGCCTTTCTCCGGTCTGGACCCTATCAATGCAAAACTGATAGAAGACGAGATATATGCACTGAGGCAGCAGGGCAAAACGATCATTTTCTCTACGCACCGCATGGAGCAGGTAGAGGATATCTGCGACCAGATAGTGCTGATAGACCAAGGTCACAAGATACTGGAGGGCGAGGTGGCAGAACTCAAGCAGCGCTTCAAAGAAGATAAATACCACATTACCTTTGACGGAGTGGTGGGCGATGATTTTGCCGAAACGTTTGATGTGCAGATGGTGACAGAGCACGAGGCAACGGTACACTCCCGCTCCTGCAGCAATGACATCCTGAAATACTTTCTGGATAGGGACATCACAATACGTAGCTATAGTGAGATACTACCCAGCCTGAATGAAATTTTTATACGTGCCGTGAATGAACCCAAATCCAGGGCAGACCAGCCAACCTATATATGAGCAAGATTTTGATCATCATGCAGCGGGAATACATCACCCGCGTGCGCAAAAGGACCTTTATCGTCTCCACGCTGCTTGCCCCACTGGGTTTCTTTGCGTTGATATTGTTTTCTGTGCTGATGTCTAACTACTCCGGCGGTACCAAACAAGTGGCTATATATGATGATGCCGGCCTGTTTAGTGGTGTGGCCTTCCCTGATGCGCCGGACAGGTCTGTAGAACTGCACTACATAAAAGGCGATCAGACCACAAGCAAAAAATACGATGCCATCATCCGCATACCGGCCAACTATGATATAGACAACCCGCGAAAAATAGCTATCAGCTGCACCTCTGATAAGAATCTGGGCATGATAGCCAGCACATATATCAATAAGGTTTTCTCTGACAAGGTGCGCCAGGTCAGAGCCAGCAAAATGAATATCACGCAGGACCAACTGGACAACCTGAATACCGATATTGAGCTCTCCTATCAGAAGCTATCTGAGGATAAGAAGAAAGGCGCTACCGCTGTAGTAGGCATGGGCTTTGGGTATCTGATAGGGATAGCCATCTATACCCTGCTACTGGTCTATGGTACGATGATCATGAAGGGTGTGGTAGAAGAAAAATCATCGCGTATCATGGAGGTGCTGGTCTCCAGTGTGAAACCGATACAGCTCATGCTGGGCAAGATACTAGGCATCGCTGCGGTAGGGCTCACGCAGTTTATCCTCTGGATCATCCTCATGTCGCTGTCTGTCATATTTCTGCTGCCTGCCCTCGGCCTGACCCGGCCACCCGGTGGCCAGCGCATGCCGGCCAGTGAGACGATGGACCCGCAGACTGTAGATCAGGTCATCAGCATATTGAAAGATTTTCATTACGGCCCGATGATCGTAGTACTCCTCTTGTTTTTTCTCGGCGGCTTTCTGCTGTATGGTTCCCTCTTTGCTGCTATAGGCGCTGCGGGCGGAGACGAGACGGACTCTCAGTCGCTGACCTTTCCCGTCATCCTGCCCATCATCATTACCATCGCCATGATGACCAATATCCTCGGCCAGCCGGATGGCAAACTAGCCTTCTGGGCTTCGCTGGTACCTTTCTCGTCACCCATCATCATGCCGTCACTCATGCCTGCCAATCCGCCCCTATGGCAGATAGCGCTTTCATTGATATTATTATTCGGTGGATTTGTAGTGTGTGCAGCGCTGGCAGCCCGTATCTATCGTACGGGTATTCTCATGTATGGCAAGAAAACATCCTTCCGCGAGATAGGCCGCTGGCTCTTTATGAAAAGCTGATGAGCACATGAAGTTTATCAGCACATTTGTGTGCTACATTCTCTACTTTGGCATTTGTTTTGCGAAAGCGCATGTCATACTAAATTTTTGACCAACACTAAATATTTTCAACCATGATGATCAAACGACTCATAAGCTTTACCGGCCTGCTTCTTCCGCTGCTGTCCTTTGCACAGCAGGAGATCACTATTACTGAGACCTCAAAGGACTTCAGCGGCGGCAATAAAAACTCATACGTACTGACCATACCGGAGGCCAGCCTCAAAGACGTGAACAATGACTGGCAGAAAATGATCAAAAAAGATGCAAAGGGAAAGATAGAAGACAATAAGTCAGAGGTCAAAGCATCTTTGGTCACGCTCAAGGCTGTCTCGGGTGTGCCGCTCATGATCTACAGCCGCACGATGGAGGCCAAAGAGGGTATCCAGCTATCGGTCTGGCTGATGGAGGGAGACTCATTCATCTCTACCGGATACTCAGCAGACAAGAGTACAGCCGTACAAAAATACCTGCACGACTTTGGTGTACAGGAATACAAAGCTGTAGCAAAAAAGCAGCTCGAAGACCAGCAGGACAAACAAAAGCAACTGGAAAAGATCTATGACGGATTTGTGAAAGACCAGAAAAAAGCCGACAAGGAAGTGACTGATGCTCAGAAGGAAATAGAGAAACTGAAGCAAAAGAACATAGACGAGGAAGGCAATATCAAGCAGGCAAAAGCTAATAAGGAGGCCAACATAAGCACTGCCAGCTCACAAAAAGATATAGATGCTGAGAAAAAGCACACAAAAGAGCTCGAAGGCTATATCAAAGACCAGGAGAAGGCTGAAAACAACATCAAGAGCAATAACAAGCGCATAGAACGTCTGCAGGACAAGATAAAAGATGAAACAGCAAACAGCGCAAAAGCAAAGGACAACCAAGGCCCGGCCAGCAGCAATGTAGATGCTCAGAAAACCCAGGTGGCAGCCGCGCAGGACAAGCTGAATAATATCAAATAATTTAAACTGACGTAAAAAGCAGAAAATGCCATCCATACGGGTGGCATTTTTACTTTATCCGCTTGCACAAAAACTGAATTTGGCTAAATTGCGTGGTATAACTATTTGAATGAAAGGAATAATACTCGCAGGAGGTTCCGGTACGCGTCTCTACCCGATCACATATGCGATCAGTAAACAGATCATGCCGATATATGATAAGCCCATGATCTATTATCCCTTGTCTGTGCTGCTCAAAGCCGGGATCAATGAGATACTGATCATTTCGACCCCTACAGACCTGCCCAACTTCGAGCGGCTGCTCGGTGATGGCAAAAAATACGGTTGTAAGTTCTCATACAAGATACAGGAAGTGCCCAATGGCCTTGCGCAGGCATTTGTGCTGGGCGAGGAGTTTATAGGCAATGACAAAGTGGCCCTGATACTTGGTGATAATATCTTCTACGGTACAGGCCTCGATCAGCTCCTGAAGAGCAACAATAATCCCGATGGCGGCGTGGTGTATGCCTATCACGTGTCCGACCCTGAGCGCTACGGTGTAGTAGATTTTGACAAAGATGGCAAGGCCATCTCTATAGAGGAAAAACCCAAGGAGCCAAAGTCAAACTATGCAGTGCCTGGACTCTATTTTTATGACAATGAGGTGGTCAAGATCGCAAAAGAACTGAAGCCGAGCCCTCGTGGCGAGTATGAGATCACTGATGTAAACAAAGAATATCTGCGTCAGGGCAAACTGAAAGTAGGTATCCTGGACCGCGGTACGGCATGGCTCGACACAGGCACATTTGACTCTCTCATGCAGGCTTCGCAGTTTGTACAGGTAATAGAACAACGCCAGGGCCTCAAAGTGGGCTGCATAGAGGAGGAAGCTTTCCGCCAGGGCTTTATCAGCCATGATCAGCTCAAGGCACTGGCCGAGCCACTCATGAAAAGCGGATACGGAAAATATCTCATGGATCTTTTGACAACATAACTGAAACGACCCAAACCCAAGATCAAAAGGCATGATTAAAAAGATACTCGTCACAGGTGGTGCCGGATTTGTAGGAAGCTGTATGGTGGATCGCCTGATAGAGGATCCCGATAATTTTGTAGTAATAGTAGACGACCTTTCCACGGGCAATATCACACGCCTGCCGGAGGTGCACAAAGATCGCTGGAAATTTATCAAGTGCAATGTAAACGGCTATCGCGACATCTCTGCGGTGATGATGGCCTATCAGTTTGATTATGTCTTCCACTATGCGGCGGTAGTGGGCGTACAGCGCACATTGCAGAATCCCGTCTCTGTTTTGCAGGATATCAACGGGTTCAAATACCTGCTGGACCTGTGCAAGAATACTGGGGTGAAACGGGTCTTTTTCTCCTCTTCATCTGAGGTCTATGGTGAGCCATTTGAGCATCCGCAGAATGAGCAGACCACGCCGCTCAACTCCCGCCTGCCGTACGCAGTGGTGAAGAACGTCGGTGAGGCTTTTCTGCGCTCTTACAAGCAGGAATTCGACCTTGACTATACCATTTTCCGTTTCTTCAATACTTATGGCCCTAAGCAAAGCCAGGATTTTGTGATGTCTAAGTTTATAAATGCGGCGCTGGCCGGTCGTGATATCACGATCTATGGTGACGGCTCGCAGACGCGTACTTTCTGCTATAAGGATGATAACATAGACGCCTGCTACAATGCCTTTGTGAATGACTATATCGTGAACGATACTGTCAATATCGGTAGCGACTTTGAGACCACGGTTCTCGATCTGGCAAAGCTGATCATACAGGTGACGGAGTCAAAGTCAAAGATCGTCTTCCTGCCACCTCTAAAGGAGGGAGACATGTCCCGCCGCAAACCGGATAACAGCAAGATGCGCGAACTGCTCGGCAGGCCGCTAATACCGATAGAAGCCGGCATACGCCTCACCATAGAGTCCGGCAAATACAACTATTGATCACACTCGCGCTCAGAGTGAGATATTATTAGTTTCTTTAGGCTGCTATGTCAGTCCGCAAGAGATTTATATCCCTTACTTCGCCATTCACGGGAGTGCTATCCCTTAATGCGCTGGCAACACTGACCGGACATCATTTTATTATCCCTTTTTATCATATAGTCAGTGATGAGCCTTGTCCGCATATCCAGCACCTCTATGATTTTAAAAATGTTAAACAATTCGAGCAGGACCTCGACTACCTTACCTCAGAATATACGCCGATAGGAGCCTCAGATTTAAATGACGTATTAGCCGGAAAATATAAGGGCAAAAGGATCATGCTTCTGACCTTTGATGATGGGTTACGGCAAATGTATGAAGTGGTCGCTCCCATCCTATTGCGCAAAGGCATTCCTGCAGTTTTTTTCCTGAATAACGATTTTATAGACAATAAGGGCCTGATGTTTCGGTATAAGGCCAGTCTGGCGTGGGATGCATTTGTAGATCAGTATAACCTCGTCATAGCCGAAAACGATCAGGAGGTGATGGCTGAAGTCACAAAGGAAACAGCAGCCATGTTTGAAGATTTCAGGTTCAGCTATAAGCCATATATGAGCAAGGAACAGATCGCAGACCTTATATCACAGGGTTTTGCCATTGGGGCACATAGTTGTAGCCATCCCTATTATTATACCCTCACGACAGAGCAACAACTGCAGGAGACTTTTGACTCTGTAAATGGTTTGGTACGAGACTTTGGTCTCAGTCAAAAACTCTTCGCCTTTCCCTTTACCGATCATGGGGTATCGTGGAGTTTTTTTGATGAGATATTTAAGGAGAAAGGTATCGATTTCTCTTTCGGCGGAGCCGGTATCAAGAATGATATACATCCGCGACAAATGCAGCGGATACCTATGGAAGGATGGGCAGCTGGCGCTGAGCAAACACTGAAATCCGAGTATCTTTACTACCTGCTCAGGATGCCCCTGATGAAAAACACCATCAAAAGGTGACCGGATGGAGATCACGACATACAATGCGGCACAATTACATGAGTTCATCCGATCGGATGAGTTTCGCTCTATGCCTGTCATCCCTATCAGTACGCCGCGTGCTATATCACATATGTACAATCCTCGCGCAGAGTCAGACGATGTGCTGCTGATCATAGCCAGAGACGCTGGCCGTATGGTAGGCTATCTGGGTGTCTTGCCTGACAAGATTTTCAATGAAAGAAGTGAAGCGCATAGGTGCGGCTGGCTGAGCTGTATGTGGGTAGACCCGGAGGTGCGTGGCAAGGGTATTGCAAAGAAGCTGATCGGTACCGCGTTTGACACTTACCATGATCACATACTCGTGACAGAATTTACACCTGAGGCACAGGGGCTGTACGACAGGTCCGGGCACTTCAATGCACTGCGTACAAATGATGGGCTACGCTGCTATCTGCGATTTAACCTCCACGAGGTGCTGCCTAAAAAGAACGAGCGGTATAAAAAACTTGTACCTGTATTAGCTGTGGTCGATGCTTTAGCTAATATTTCTATCAATATGAGGCTTCGTGCTCGCTCGCCACGTACATCTTCATTGATATTTGAGCCTGTGGCGAATGTAGATGAAGAGATCTCCGCGCTTATCCAGTCGTACTCACCTTATAGCTTTGAGAGGAGAGACAGAGCAGAACTAAACTGGATCAAGGAATACCCCTGGCTCGTGACCGGAGCTGAAGAAGAAAGCAAGAAGTATCACTTCTCTGTCAATGCTACGCGGTTTGAAAATCGGTTTATCAAAGTGATGGAAGGCGAAACGCTAAGGGGCTTTATGCATCTCACCATCCGTGACAATCACCTTAAGATCCCTTACGTGTTTTTAGCTGACAAACATATTCCTGATGCGCTGGAGCATATATATGACCTGATGATCGGCCAATGCCTCAATATGCTGACTGTTTTGCATCCATCTATCGTGAACTACCTGCAAAAGCATAGCAGTCCTTTTGTTTATAAAAGAAGCATCAAAAGAAATTACATCATCACCAAAACGCTCGATGCTCATTTCTCTGACCATGCATCACTTCGGATACAAGATGGGGATGCGGATTGTGCGTTTACCTAAAAAAGCCCGCCGAATATCGGCGGGCCCAGGCGGTTTAATTCAGATGTTTACTACAGACCCTGTGTCTGCTTCACTGTGCCGGAGATCGTAGAGTGATCGGTCGGGTCGTTGACATTGACCATATCCAGATCCTGGAAGCTCACGGTGATGAGCCCATTATTTACACTCACGTTTGCCGTGACAGTATTGGAGTTGGGCACATATGATTTGCCATCATAAGTAGCCCCCGTAGTAATCCTCATGTCTACTCCGATCTGAGTAGAGGCCGAGTCTGGTAGCTGGTTTGTAGTGAAGGTATACTGGCCACTGGCGGTAGGCAGATCCCAGAAGGTGAATATGAGATGAGAATAGGTGTTAGTGCCACTGCTCACGAGGGTCAGTGTTTTAAAGACATTATCGTATGTCTCGTATACCATGCTGTCATGACCATTCATGTCTTGTGTCACAAAGCTATCATCTATCTCTGTGGCGGTGTAGACGCCGCTGGCGATACCGGAGGTCACGTTATACGTCGTCCCTTTGAACGACCATGAGCCGCCATCTACTGCTTTATCCTTCTTGCATGCTGCTACAGCCAGCAGGCTTATTATTATAACTATGATTGATGTTTTTTTCATGTTGCTCTTAGTTTAGTTTGATCAATTCACATCCCACCACACTTTTGTGGTCAGATTGTCAGATGCTGACACTGCGCTATATCCGCTAGGGTTGAGGGACGCTTCGCTATATGGGTATTTCATACGTACCGGTACACCATTACCCTGTAGCTGTGGATCTGCCGTGGCCTGCAGTATACCAAAGTCAAGCCTCCTATATTCTATCCATCCTTGTACACCCTGCATATAGAGCGCCAGCCATTTCTGCTTGCCTATGGTGTGCTTCCAGTCTGTACCGGCCGTAGCGTAGGCCACCCCCGGCTGTGCGAGATAGTCGGCCGGGGCGGCTGCCCCTGTCCAGAAATTGAAAGATGCATTGATACCGGCGAGATAGTGTGCCTCAGGATCTGCTACACCGCCCATGCCGCGTGCTGCAGCCTCTGCGAGGATAAACTCGACCTGGGCATAATCCAGGTAGATACCAGGCGAGGTGGCACTGATAGTGGCTGTACCGGGTTGCGATACATCTCCGAGTGCGATATTGCCGGCATTGGAGGAGCTCTGACCATACGGACGTCCTACAAAGGTGCCTGTATTGCCTGCCTTATTGAAATAGACTGCCAGACGGAGGGTGTCGTTCAGGGCATTCATCACATCTACCATTGTGTTGGCCGCGCAGAAGTCGCGCCTGCCTGTGATGCGGCGATCATAGTAGAGAGGATTGTAGTTTGGTGAGCCATCTATGTAGCGGAAGAGGGCATTATCATTATTAGATGTGAATACACCAGCTGCCACAGCCTCCTGTATCTTGGTAGATGCCAGAGTGGGCAGTACATCTGCTATCCGTATAGCTACGCGCAGCTTCAGCGAGTTGCCAAACTTCTGCCAGGCCATCATATCTCCACTGTAGATCAGGTCACCCGCCAGGTCCGTCTTGCTCACATCGATCATGGCGAGAGCAGTATCGAGTTTGGCCAGCAGGGCAGGATATATATCGCTCTGCTTGTCATACTTAGGCTGTGTGTTTTTGATATCCTGCAGCGCCTGAGAGAATGGTATATCCCCCCATGTATCTGTCATATTCTGATACACCCATACCTGCATGATAGCAGCCACAGCTATCTGGTTTCTGTAATAACCGGAGCCAGAGGCATTGGCTTTAGCGCTATCCGCTTTGCAATTATCTATGATCGTCTGCAGCTCCTTCAGTCCTCCCTCCGGGAAGAATGTATTGCTCTGCGAATACTGATCTGGCACAGCTCCTGAGTAGAATGCATTCCAGTAGTCTTTGATGACTGATTCGCGAAACTGATACTGGCTTTCATCTGTGTACTGATTCTCGGCGTAGTATTGCGCCAGGAGCATGCCTACGGAGCCATTCCACCAGCGGTCCCAGGTGTTATCCATCAGGCCTTTTTGGGCACCACTGAGTAGATAGCTATTGGGTACGCTTTGAGGATTATTGGGGTCGGTATTGATCCTGTCGAAGCCTTTGGTACAAGCAGACAGACCAAAGAGCAGACCCGCGGCACTCAATACAATGAGACTTTTTATAGTTATCCTTTTCATTTTCTTGACTGTTTTGGGGTTAATTAAAATTTCACGCTTGCGCTAAAACCAATAGATCTTTCTGTCGGCTTAGTGCCACCTTCAAATCCCTGCACATTACCAGCATTGGTAGCCGCCTCAGGATCTACGTTTGGCACATTCTTCTTCAGGATGGCCAGGTTGCGGCCTATGATACCGATAGAGACTCCCTTGATAGGCGTATTCTGGAATAGCTTGGATGGAAGCTGGTACATCAGCCTCAGCTCGCGAAACTTAACAAATGAGGCATCATAAACATTCTGCCGTGCAGGGCCGAAGTATCCATTACCTGTACCATTCTGGTAGTAGTCTATGGCTGATACGCGCACATCGTTTGGTGTACCATCACTGGTTGGGTTGCCCTTTGAGTCCAATATTGGATTGCCCGCGCCATCCAGTGCCTGCTTCACGCCCGGCACTATGAGTCCTGTTTCACGCACGTTATTGGCTGCTGTGATAGCGAGTGTGCCGTCATACTGACCCCACATATTGGTGATGGAGAAAAGCTTTCCTCCCTTCTGAAAGTCGAAGAGCGCATAGAGTGACAGTCCCTTGTAAGAGAGAGTAGTAGATACACCACCTGTGAAATCAGGCAGGATAGAGCCGAGTGGCTTTACATTAGGAGATACGAGATACTGACCATCGGGCCCTACTATCTTATTGCCATGAGAGTCGTAGACGAAGTCCGTCGCTACGATCTGTCCGTAGGCCATACCCGGACGGGCCTCCAGAGTAGCCGCGAAAGGCGCGGTACCAAGGTTGAGGCTTGTGACCTCGTTGCCACCTGCGTCTTTGTACAACTCTTTCACAAGGTTGTAGTTCTTCGCCCAGTTGAATCCTACACTCCACTCAAAGCCGCTTTTGGTCCTGACCGGTACAAAGGTAGTGGCCAGTTCTACACCTTGATTTTGCATGGTACCGGCATTGGTATACCTGAAGGTATTGCCCGCAGCCCCGGTCTCTTCTACTGTGAAGATGTTGTCTCTGGTCACAGTATGATAGTATGTAGCATCTATATGAACCCGATCCTGTATGAATCCGAGCTCAAGGCCTACCTCCCATGATGTTACCTTTTCAGGCTTCAGGTTTGGATTGTTGTAAGTATTAGGTACTACATACATAGGCAGGCTGCCAAAGCTGGGACCTACACCCGGCAGTGTAGAAGTCTTATAGGGCGACGGGTCGTTCTGCGCTACTGTCCATCCGCCGCGTATCTTGCCAAAGCTAAGTACCTTCTTGCTTTTCAGCAGCTCGCTGAATACAAAACTACCTGATACAGACGGATAGAAGAAGCTCATCTTATTGGTAGGTACGGTAGGTGAGTAGAGTGAGGATGCCCAATCATTACGCATGGTCACATCTATATATACCAGATGCTTGAATCCCAGTGACAGGGCACCAAAAACAGAGTTTACTCTTTTCTGGCTACGGAAGTTGTTTACCGCTATTTTATCCTTTGAGTTTTCCAGCATATACCAGCCGGGGATATTGAGGCCGCCTTGTGTCGCGCTGATATTGTCGCGGCTATTCTGGTCGCGCCTGTTGAGGCCTATCATGGCAGAGATATCAAAGATATCGCGAAATGCCTTCTGCGCGGTGAGGGTACCTTCATAGTTGTTTTCCATGACTGCTATCTGCTCCAGGCTATAGCCAGGCGTACTGCCACTGGCGGTAGCAGCACCTACAGCTACTCGTTCTTCTCTTATCTCATTGTAGAAGTCGGTGGTAAATTTACCTTTGGCAGTGAGCCATGAGGTCAGCTTCCAGCCCAGCTCTGCTACGCCGAATACACGATCGCGGTGGTCGTTTTCATAGTTCTCATATTGCCTCCAGTACGGATTGTCCCAGAAGTATGGGCTATAGGTGCCGAGGAAATTACCATTATCATCATAGTTGGGGGCGAGGTTCCATGCGCGCTGAGTGCCATCAGGATTCTTATAGTTTCTCAGGTCCTTGATGTCCAGCTGGCGTTGAAACCATTGTGTAAAGTTTGAGAAGATACTATTGTATCCTACCTGCGGCCTGCCTGTACCTTCATTATGTACATAGGTGGCATTGACATTTGCAAAGATCTTGTCTGTGAAGTTGTAGCTGCCATTAAAGCTGATCGTGTTTCTCCTGAGATTGGAGTTTGGCACCGTGCCTTTCTGTGTCAGGTTTGAGAAGGAAGCCCTAAAGCTACCTTTATCATTGGCTCCATCCATTGCCACGTTCGTATTGGCCATATAGCCTGTCTCAAAAAAGTCTTTTACGTTATTAGGATGTGCTATATATGGGGTAGCCTTGCCATAGGTAGGATCGGTAGGATTGTAGCTAGCATATTGCCTCACCAGCCTGCCGTCTATCTTAGGCCCCCAGCTGGCGTCATCTTCCAGGCGCACACGCTGCTGCGTAGGATCAGTTTCATCCGGCACGAATGATGGGCCATAGCCGCCACCATATTCGTTTTGGTACTGTGGCAGTGCGTAGACCTGATTGAACATCATGTTTTCCGTAACGGTGACTCCTATCGGAGATTTTCCCTTTTCGCCTGTCTGCTTGTGCCCCTTCTTGGTAGTGATCAGGATCACACCGTTTATACCACGGTTGCCGTAGAGTGCGGTAGCCGGGCCACCTTTCAGTACGTTGATCGTCTCGATATCGTCGGCATTGAGGTCAGAGATGGCGTTGCCATAGTCGTATCCCTGCGCTCCGCGATCTACATCTGTGGTAGAGTAGTTCGAGTTGTCTACCACGATACCGTCGATGACAAATAGCGGTTGGTTATTGCCAGTGAGAGATTTGATACCACGTATAGTGATGCGGGACGATCCACCGATATTACTATTGCCCGAGATCTGTATGCCGGCTACTTTGCCGGTCAGATTATTGATCAGGTTAGCATCCTTGGAGGTATTGACATCATCGCCCTTTACCTCCTGAGTGGCGTATCCCAGTGCTTTCTTTTCCCTTTTCACACCCAGTGCCGTGACTACTACGTCATCCAGTTGTTTTTCATTTTCCTCCAGCGCTATGTCCATCACAGTGCCGGTGATAGCCACTGTCTTAGACTTCATACCGGTGTAGGATATCACCAGATTGGTAGTATTGTCCGGCACCTGCAGGCTGTACTTGCCATCTATGTCGGTGGTGGTGCCGATGGCCGTTTTCTCAGCCAGTACCACTGCGCCGATCACCGGTTGTTTGTCTTTGGCAGACGTGACCGTGCCCGATATAGTCCGTTGACTATAAGCAAATTGTAAGGACGCGATCAGTATGACAAAGACGGAGAGTAGTTTTTGCTTCATACTTGTTTCGTTTAGATTAAGAAATGATGAATAGGATCACTTCTCCCAAATATAATGTGCTAAAAGGACATGTTATATAATTTTAACAGAAATCGATGCATCATTGGATGCTTTTTACATATTGATGACGTGCTTATTCAGAGCCTTATAGTCGCACATTGTTCTGTTTATAAGTCACCCGACCACTAGCCCGCATTAGTCTTTCATTTGTTTCTGCTATATGAGCAGTGTCATCATTTCATCCATAGTCGCCATATACTTCGCAGCGCTGCTGGTGATCGCCTGGATCACCTCCCGGGGTGCGGGCAATAGCCATTTTTTCATAGGCCAGCGGGATAGCCGGTGGTACCTCGTGGCCTATGGCATGATAGGTACCTCTCTATCGGGGGTCACCTTTATGAGTGTACCCGGCAAGGTGCACACGGACCATTTCTTTTACTTTCAGCTCATAGTGGGCAACTTCATAGGCTATATGATCGTGGCCTATGTACTGCTGCCGCTCTACTACAGGCTGCACCTGACGTCTATCTATAGCTATCTGGGGGAGCGCTTCGGCAGGGTGAGCCACCGTACTGGCACGTCCTTCTTCCTCCTGTCGCGTACGCTGGGGGCCTCGGCCCGTATCTATCTGGTGCTGAATGTGCTGCAGATCTTCATCCTGGATCAGTGGGGTGTCCCTTTTATCGCTACCGCCGCGCTCATCCTGCTCATGATATTGCTCTACACCTTTCAGGGTGGGGTGAAGACTATCGTGTGGACCGATACCCTGCAGACCACCTTTATGCTGCTGGCGCTGGTCATGACCATCTGGTATATCTGCGATGGGCTAGGCCTCTCAGTAGGCGGGCTGATAGGCCACCTGTCTGAGAGAGGTGATACGCAGATCATCAATAGCGACTGGCGGTCTCCGTCTTTCTTTGCGAAGCAAGTCCTCTCCGGCATCTTTATCTCCGTAGCCATGATGGGCCTCGACCAGGAGATGATGCAAAAGAACATCTCCGTGAAGACACTCCCCGATGCGCAAAAGAACATGGTCGTTTTCAGTGTCATACTGCTGGTGGTGAATCTCCTCTTCCTCACCTTGGGTGGAGCGCTGTACCTGTACCTCGATGCGCACCCTGTAGCCGCTATGCCTGCGGGCGATGCTGTCTTTCCTACTGTAGCGCTCAGTATGCTGCCGCCTGTAGCAGGGCTGCTATTCATACTCGGGCTGATATCTGCGCTCTTCCCCAGTGCAGATGGAGCTATCACGGCACTTACATCCTCCTTTTGCATAGACATACTGGACCTGAATGGCCGACCGATATCAGAGAGCCAAAAGACCCGCACGCGCAAGACGGTGCACCTCTCCGTAGCAGTCGTCTTCCTGCTCTGCATACTGGCATTCAAGTGGATCGACACAAAGTCTGTGATAGATATGATACTCAAGATAGCGGGCTACACCTATGGCCCGCTGGTGGCCTTATTTGGGCTTGGGCTATATTCGCGCCGCAGGCTTTCAGAGAGGTGGGTGCCGCTGGTGTGCATGATCGCTCCTGTGCTTACATTTTTCGTAGATAAGTACTCTAAAGAATTATTTGGCGGCTATCAGATGGGATTTGAATCCGCCTTCGTCAATGTGGTGATCACACTGGCGGGTTTATTATTGATCAGTAAAAAAGAAAGTAAATGAAAGACAAGAAATGGACGGCCCATCATGGCGATGCGGCCTGGAGGATGTTTAAGATCATGGCAGAGTTTGCAGATGGCTTTGACCGCATGGAGCGCTTTGGTCCGTGCATCTCTATATTCGGCTCTGCACGTACGCAGGAGTCAAATCCGTACTATGACCTGACGGTCAAAACTGCCGAAAAGCTGGGCAAGGAGGGCTATGGCATCATCACAGGCGGTGGCCCGGGCATCATGGAGGCGGGCAACCGTGGCGCCTACAACATGAAAGCCAAATCAGTGGGCCTGCACATCGTACTGCCAAAAGAAGAAGCCGCAAACAGATACGTGGACCAGAACAAGATCTTTATGTTCCGCTATTTTTTTGCGCGCAAGGTGATGTTCATCAAGTATGCACAGGCATTTGTCTACATGCCGGGGGGCTTTGGTACGATGGATGAACTCTTTGAGGTGATGACACTCGTGCAGACGCGCAAGATAGCCCGCGTACCGATCATCCTGATGGGCAAAAAATACTGGAGCGGCCTGCTGGACTGGATCAAGACCACGATGCTCACCGAGCGCAATATCAATCCGGAGGACCTCGACCTCTTCCACGTCACAGATGATCCTGATGAGGTGGTCAAAATCATCCGCGCGCACTACAAGAAGGCAGACCTGAAGCCGAACTTTTAATTGGTCTTTTTGCGGACAAGTGTGTACTCTAATGTCTGTGACGGTACCAGATCGGCTGTCCACATCGGCCCGCCTGCCAGGTCATATCCACTCCTGATCAGAAACTCCAGGCAGCGGAAGGTGATCTCGTGCCGCGACATTTTCATTTTGAGATGCAGCAGCTTCCAGAGGTCGGTTTGCTCTCCATTGTTGTAGTCCACGGTGGCATACTCATGCACCCTGTCTATATTCAGTATGGCGAGGGTATGCCGGGCTGTGTCCTGCGCATAAAGCAAAGAAAAGCTCAGGTACAGTACTATCGTACAGATGATGTTTTTCATAGTGAAGGTTTGATTTGATCGGAAGCAAAGTTCTTGAAGTGTATGTCATGCCGTACAATTAATTCGGCCAGCGGTGTACAAATCCCTGCTATTCGCCGTTATAGTGTTACTATTTTTGGCGCTAGTCGCAGAGGTCCTTCCATGAACTATATCCAGTATCTTTTTTTTGCGCTTTTCAGCTCAGGCGCTTTCGCGCAGGGGGACACGATACCCGCCTATCCACGTGAGGGTTTCCGCACACCGCTGGACAATCCCATTCTGCTGGCAGGGAGTTTTGGCGAGCCTCGTGCCGGGCACTTTCACACGGGTATGGATCTGCAGACACTGGAGCGCGAGGGCCTGCCTGTCTACGCGCTGGGAGATGGCTATGTATCGCGCATAGGTGTATCGCCCTACGGTTATGGCAACGCCCTTTACATCACTTATCCCAATGGTTTCACCTCGCTCTATGGGCACCTGCAGGGCTTTTGCGACAAAGTAACCGCGGTAGTGCGGAGGGAGCAATATGCAAAAGAGAAGTTTGCCGTGGACATCATGCTAAAGCCGTATGAACTCAATGTAAAGAAGGGTGAGGTCGTAGCGTACAGTGGCAATACAGGTGCCAGCGGCGGCCCGCATGTACATTTTGAGATCAGAGACCAGTCTGAGCGCCCTATCAATCCCTTGCTCTTTGGGTACAAAATGAGCGATCATGTCAAACCTGCCATAGGCGCACTGAAGCTATATCCTATGGGCGATAAAAAGTATACTGCGGAGGCCTGGCGTACTGCGCTGGTACTCAGTGATGGCAGCTATACTCCCAAAGCGGGCCTCATCAAGGTCAATGAGAAAATGGTAGCACTGTCCGTCAATACTTATGATAAGATGGAAGGCACCACACATACGCTCGGCATCTACGATATCCGTACGTATGATGGCGACTCCATCATCCACGAGTATAGGGTAGACCGCATCTCCTTTGACTATACGCGCTATGTCATTGCACAGGTAGACTACCCTGTTTTTCTGAAAGAGGGCAGTCGGTCTTTTCACCGGTGCTATCAGGGGGTCAATAACACAATGCCATCCTCCTACTATCACGTGTACAATCATGGCATCATAGACCTGTCTGATGGGGCCATACATCAGATCAAAATAGAGGTACGCGACTATAATGGCAATCTCTCTACTCTCCGCGCACAGGTACAGTATGATGCTGCAGCTACAGTCTTCAAGCCTAAGCTACTCAGCTATAACAAGGTGCTTTCACCCACCAAAGAAAACACTATACAGGGCGATGGTTTCAGCGCTACTATACCGGGCCGGATCCTGCTGGATTCTATGTTTATCACTTACGCGGTTTCGCCGCCTGCCGGACCTGCTATGCAGTCAAACATTTATAAGCTGGGGGACTCTCACGATCAGCTACTGGGTTATTTCAATATCAGCATCCGGCCAAATGACATACCTGATGCACTGAAGCCTAAAGCGCTCATCATCTGGCGCACGGGCGGTGGAGGTACAGCCTCCAAGGGAGGTAAATGGGATGGCCCCATGCTGACTACCCGCACCCGGGAGCTAGGCAGCTACTATGTCATGCTGGATACCACCCCTCCGCGTATTACCCCGGTCAACATAGCCTCCGGTAAGAACATGCACGCGGCCAAGGCTATCTATATGCGTATAGGCGATGCACTATCCGGCCTCGATGACTATAAGGCATATATAGATGACAAGTGGCAGCTCATGGAGCTGGATGGCAAAAGTGCAACGCTCAAAATGCCCCTGCCGCATGATCTCAGCCCCGGCGAACATGTTTTCCGTCTGACTGTTTCAGACGAGCGGGGCAATAGATCAAAATACACCGCCAAATTTCTTTATTGACACTACTCATAATAGAATTGAATATGACCTCTCTAGTACCCGGCCAGAAGGCCCCTGCTATCAATGCCATAGATCAAAATGGCGAAAAGATCACGCTCGCCCAGTTTAAAGGCAAAAAAGTGGTACTTTATTTTTACCCTGCTGATGATACCCCTACCTGCACTAAGGAAGCATGCAATTTCCGCGACAACTTTGCCCTGCTGCGCAGGAAGGGCTATGTGGTGATAGGCGTAAGCATGGACCCGCCTAAGAAGCACCAGAAGTTTATAACAAAATACGACCTGCCATTCCCGCTCATAGCAGATGAGGACCGGAAGGTGATCGATACCTATGACGTATGGCACCTCAAGAAGTTCATGGGTCGGGAGTTTATGGGTATCGTGCGTACCACTTTTGTCATAAATGAAAAGGGTATAATAGAGCGTGTGATAGAAAAAGTGGATAGCGCCAATGCTACAGCTCAAATATTAACGCCTGAGTAATAGCAATTCACTATTTTTAGAGGATAATCCGGTTTTTAATGAAAAGGAACGTTACGATCGTTGTATCTGTGCTTGTTGTTTTGGGCGCAGTCCTCCTGACCAGCTCCCGCCTGGTATCCAATAGTGCTCAACCTCCGCAGCCACCGGGCCAGGGGCTGGCCGGAGATCCGGGTCAGACCACCTGCAGCCACTGCCATGCCGGCAATACCCGCGCAGATGCTACTAAGTTTACACTCAAACTGGCTGGTGACTCTGCCGGCCTGGTAGGTAGTGCGAATGTCGTATCGGGTACCACACAGTACATACCGGACTCGACTCAGTGGGTATCCCTGGAGCTGAACGGCACTAATGGCAGTACGCCGAGGTTCGGATTTCAGATCACAGCTCTCGACTCTGCCAATAACCTGGCAGGCACGTTTACACTGACCAATACCGCCAATACCTCTCTGGAGTCGAGCAGCCAAACCGGGAGGAAATATGTAGGCCACAAAGCAGCTAATGCTACTACCAAAGCCTGGTCATTTAAATGGAAGGCGCCGCACTCGGGTGCTGTCACATTCTACTACACATGCAATATGGCCAACGGCGACGGTGTAGAGTACCTGCCGGGAGACTCTGTCTACTCAGGCACCGCTATGATCACTGCCGGTCCGGAGGTAAATGTAGGCATAGCAGAGCTGTCAGAGATATCTGCTATCACAGCCTATCCGCTGCCATTCACTCACGGGCTGAATCTCAAAATGAATGTGAAAGAGGAGGCGGATATCACTATATCCCTGGTATCCTTATCCGGCGGGCTTGTCAAGCCACTCTTTGACGGACACGTATCTGTGGGGGCGATGAATAAAGCTTTTGATCTAAGCGGCGCGTCTGCAGGTATCTATATGATAAAAGTCACCTCGGCAAGCGGAGAAAGAACCTTACAGATCGTTAAACTTTAACGTTTTCAATTGTCTAATTTTCATAGTATTGTTAACGGGTTTACCGAAAAAGCGGACCTTGACGGCTAAATCCTGATACATTACTGTCTAAACACAATCTGTTGTAATGAAGAAAATCTGGGTAGTGCTTTCTCTGTTGGTTATGACCTTTTTCTGGTATTCGTGTACGAAAGATACAGCTCCGGCTCCCACCGTCAATAGCGGCAACTGTGATACCACCAAAGTTAATTTTACTAAAGACCTCACACCGATCATATCATCTACTTGCCTTGGCTCGTCATGTCATAGCCCCGGCAGCGGTCAAAATGACTTTACCAGCTATGTAGTGACCAAGGGCGATATAGATAACATCCTGTGCCGTATACAGGCTCCGGGTACGTCTTTCTGTGGCGCACGTATGCCGCAGGGACTGCCCCCGCTGGCTGATACCGTGAAAGCCGTTTTTGTAAATTGGAAGGCGGATGGATTCTACGATTGCCAATAGAAGTAGGGCAATTGGCGTGCTATTTGAATATGACAGATCACACTAATAATACAAGAATGAAAAGCATCCTCACAGCGCTCACGCTGGTGCTATGCCTGTCTCTCTCCGCTCAGGAGTATGTAGACAAGAAGGGTACGGTACACTTTCTCTCAGAAGCAACTATCGAAAATATAGAGGCGACGACTCACTCTGCCGGCTCGGCCATTAACACTGTATCCAAGCGTGTGGTAGCCAAAATACCTATCATCACCTTCAAGTTTAAAGACAAGCTCATGGAGGAGCACTTTAATGAGAACTACCTCGAGAGCGATAAGTATCCATACGGCGTGCTAAACGGTACCATAGTGGAAGCCATAGACTTCACTAAAGATGGCGTCTATGACGTGACTGTGAAAGGCACTTTCGAGATACATGGTGTGAAGCACGAGCAGGAGGTCAAAGGCAAACTGACCATCAAGAATGGTGCTCCGGCCAGTGCCACTGCGGCATTTGGGATCAAACTGTCTGACTACAAGATCAGGATACCATCGCTACTGGGAGCCAATATCTCTGAAGGCGTGAACGTGGATGTCAACTTCAACTACGAGAAATTTGAGAAGAAGTAAGCTCCCGCTTTGATCTGATAAAACACAGCTATATACATGAAGAATTTTTATCTCGCTTTTGCTTTTGCCATGCTGGTATCTGCAGTATATGCTCAGGACTCTACTGCCTCTGTGCTGGATGATATCATGAGCGCAGAGGCGCCTAAGCATACGAATGTGGCGTACACCTTCAAGAGTACACATATCATCTGCGGCCAGTCTATAGAAATGACCAAGAAGAACGCCCTTGACTTTCGCGTGGTTCACCGCTTCGGCAATATAGCAGACAAAAATGCAGGCCATACGCTGGCGGGCTTCTATGCTATCTCTGATGTGCTCTTTTCGTTTGACTATGGTGTCACCGAAGATCTGTCAGTAGGTACCGAGTTTGCCAAGGGGGCGGGGCCGGTGCAAGAACTATATAATGCGCACATTAAGTATCGCGTGTTGAAGCAGACCAGTGACTTTCACATACCATTCACCATCACGCTATATGGCAATGCTGCTGTATCGGGGATGAAGAATGATCCCTTCACCGGCAATAGGTGGAAGTACAGTACGACCGACACCACTACCGGCGTCACCACTACCTATGGCTCACCTATGCACCGCTTCTCTTATGTGCTGCAGGCGCTCATAGCCTGCAAGGCTACAGACTGGCTCTCCGTGCAGCTGTCACCTACCTTTGTCTGGAGAAACTATGTAGGACCCGGCTCCTATCCCGGCCTCGGTGCTGACAAGAATGGCATGTTCTTCCTCGGCCTCTCTGCCCGCGCCAAGATGACCAAGCGCCAGGCTATTGTGTTTGAGTACTTCCTCCCTATCACCCGTAGCGGAGCTACCTACAGAGAGTACTTCCCTATGCTGAGGGGTCACCTTAATGCCGGCTATTTCCCGTGCCTCAACCTGGGCTATGAGGTAGAGACCGGAGGCCACGTATTCACCATCACGCTGACCAATACACAAGGCCTGATGGAGAATGACTTCCTGCCGTATACCAGCGCCACCTGGGCCAAAGGTGGCTTCCGCCTTGGCTTTACTATCTCACGTATCTTCCAGTTTGGCGACCGTAGCATCAACCCATGGACGGGCAAGGCTCCTAAGCCTAAAAAGAGTAAAAAGAGTGACGTGATCCTCAACTAATCTACTCACAACCTTATATATATAGCGGCTCTTGAGGGCCGCTTTTTTTATACCTCTCACCAAGTCTTTCGACTGTATAGCTGGTATGCCTGCGTATCGCCCATGCAAGTTTTCCGACTAAGCACAAAACATCAAACACTTGTTTTTTAGTTAATTATATATTAAATATAACTACTGGACAAAGTCACTACCTTTGCCGGCAAAGATCGAGTAATGACCACACCAGAGCGCAGAGACCTGATAGCCTCCTATGGCAAAGCCTATGAAACGCTGACTGCAGCACTTTGGCAGTTTCCTACAGAGATGTGGCAGTGGCAGCCCGGGCCGGGCAAGTGGAGCATCCATGAGATCATCATCCATATAGCAGATAGTGAGGCCAACTCCTATATCCGCTGCCGCAGGCTGATAGCCGAACCGGGTAGCGGAGTTTACGGCTATGACGAGAATAAATGGGCACAGGTACTGGACTACCACAGCCGGTCTACAGATGAGGCACTGGACCTCTTTAAAGCCTTGAGGCAGTCGAGCTGGCAGCTCATAAAGGACCAGCCCGATCATGTGTGGCACACTGCTACAGTGCTGCACTCTGAGGCCGGCACAGTGAGTATGGAGCAGTGGCTACGCACCTATGAGGAGCACATACCGGTACACATCCGCCAGATGGAGCGCACCTACCGGGCGTGGCTGGATGCCGGCAGCTCGGCATAAAAAAGGCGGGCACCAGGCCCGCCTCAATCATATCAGTGCTCCCGACTATGCTGCAGCCGGAGCAGCAGCGCCACCCGGACCTACATATACAGCATCGCCAAAGGCAAGCATAGGAAAGAAAATAATACCGAGGAAGATCAGACCAATAGCGTAGCCTGTATCCTTGCCGAAAGACTTGGCCAGGGCTATCATGACCATAATGAGTATCACGAAGTTGACCAGCGGAATACACAGCAGCACGATCCACCACAGCGGCTTGCCCGCTATCTCCAGCAGGACGATCAGGTTATAAATAGGAACGATAGCTGCCCAGCCTGGTTTGCCGGCCTTTGTATAGATCTTCCACATGGTCGCTACCATAAAAACTACGAGCGCCAGATAAATAAGAACTACGAATAATAGTGCACCTGCCATAATAATTTGTTTTTGGGTTTTATTGAATGCCTACACTGACGGTTTCGGCTTTTTCCGGCATGGTTTTACTATGCCATGCTCACGGGAGTAGATGAATCATAAATGGGTGAACCAGCCCAGATCGGATCGTTTCGGATAAGTTATTTCTGTACAAGATAAGCGCTCCATCCGGATTTTAAAATTAATATACATGTAAAGTATCCACTATCAGGCTATCTGTTCCGAAATCCAAAAAAACTTAACAATTTACCCATGCCTCGCAGGCAGACGGGATTATCCTACCTTTGGGGTATAACTATTTGCATCATGTCTCGTCTATCCGCTCTTATCGCTGCGCTATTGATCTCCCTCTCGTCCTTTGCCCAGATCGTAAAACCAGTACACTGGAGCTGGCAGGCCCAAAAGGTAAAAGAAGGAGAATACAAACTGGTATTCACCGCCCAGATAGACAAGCCGTGGCATACCTACGGCATCAATATACCGGATGGCGGCCCGGTCAGGACCAGCTTCACCTATGATAAGAATAGCGACCTGCAGATGGTAGGCAAGATGACAGAGGCCGGCCCGAAGATGAAGGATGCGATGGATGATGTATTTCAGATCAAGCTAAGATACTTTGAAGAAAAGGCAGTATTTGAGCAAACGGTAAAGGCGAAAAAAGGCACAAAGGTGACCGGCACGCTGGAGTACATGGCCTGTGACGACAAATCCTGCCTGGCACCCGAGCGCAAAAAATTTGAGATCGTGATCCCTTAGGCTGTAATACTTTAGCCGTCTGCCCGTCCAACTGGCAGATTCTTATATTTGACCCACATCTATACCTGTCATGAATCAGATCAAGACACTTCTCGTCCTACTTCTTTTTAGTACCGTTTCCTTTGCTCAAGTCCTGACCCCGCGCCACTGGAGCTTTCGTGCACAGCATGTGAAAGATGACCAATATGACCTGATCCTGACCATGGATATAGACCGGCCCTGGCACGGCTACAGCCAGAAGGTAGACGGCGATGCGCCACTACCTACGTCTATAGACTTTGACAAAAACGCAGATATAGAGCTGATAGGTGCCACTGCGGAGGGTGGGCCTAATGTACATGTGATAGATGATGCGCTCAACGGTGGCAAAATGAAGATCTTTGAGGACCGGGCCATCTTTACCCAGCGTATCAAGCTGAAAAAAGCGACAGTAGTGACCGGTGCTGTGACAGCACAGGTCTGCGACGATAAATCCTGCCTGCCTCCGGAGACCAAGACATTTAAGATAGCTGTAGGCGCCGCTCCTGCTAAGGCAGATACAGCCAAGGCTAAAAGCGGTTTGTCATCTGCATTTGGCGCTAATACAAATGACAGCAATGCCGGTGATAGCGAGAATGACGCAAAGAAAGACAGCACCACTGGCACAGAGGCAGCAGCCTCTACATCAGGCCTATCCAGCTACTACCAGAACTTCTTTGACAAGTCTAAATTTGAGAAGCCGGTCAGTGACTGCGGCACCAAAGAAGAGCCACTGACCACCTGGCTCGTCTTCCTCTTTGGCCTCGGTGGCGGATTAGCTGCGCTGCTCACGCCTTGTGTCTTCCCTATGATACCGCTCACGGTGAGCTTCTTTATCAAGCGGGGTGAAAATAAAAACAGCGGGCGCTGGGAGTCTGTTTTCTATGGCTTCAGTATTATGCTTATTTTCTTCCTGCTGTCACTGCCCTTCTTGTTTCTGAATCTCTCCAGCAATGCGCTGAACGGACTAGCCACTAATATGTGGTACAACCTCGCCTTCTTCGTAGTATTTATCGTTTTTGCCATTAGCTTCTTTGGCTATTATGAGATCGCACTGCCCAGTTCACTGGCTACCAAGGTAGACTCAGCCTCCAATGCCGGTGGCATGATCGGTATCTTCTTCATGGCACTGACGCTGGTGATCGTCTCCTTCTCATGTACTGGCCCACTGATAGGCACCCTGCTGGCCAGCCTCGGGGGAGCTAATGGCAAACTGAATCTTGTGGTCGGTATGACATCCTTTGGTTTTGCTATGGGGTTGCCGTTTACGCTGTTTGCTTTCTTTCCCGGTCTGCTCAAGAAACTGCCACGCTCCGGTGGATGGATGGATACGGTGAAGAAGTTCTTTGGTTTTGCCGAGCTGATACTGGCTATGAAGTTTCTCTCCAATGCGGACCTCGTGGGACACTGGGGCGTGGTGAAGAAAGAGATATTCCTCGCCGTATGGGTGCTGCTTGGCGCAGCGCTTTTCCTCTATCTGATCGGTATCATCAAATTCAAATCAGAGGCGCCGATGACCAGCAGGTCTCCGATCCGTATGATCATAGCTGCGGTGATATTCCTTTTCACCGCATACTGTGCCTATGGCCTGAGTGGCAGGGAGGTGCGGCTGCTCAGCGGCTTCATACCACCGGACTACTATTCCATCTTCCCAAAGAAATCTGACTGTCCGGATGACCTCAGTTGCTTTCACGACTACGATGAGGCGGTAGCATACGCACGCAAGAGTAACAAGCCGATCTTTATAGACTTCACCGGATACAACTGTGCTAACTGCCGCAAAATGGAGGAAACAATCTGGACAGATGCAGAGGTATATCGCCGCCTCAGCCAGAAGTATGTGATCGTCTCGCTCTACGTAGATGACTACAGGAGGAAACTGCCTGCCGACATGGCCTACACCTCTCCTATGACGGGTGATGAGCGCACCACCTATGGAGATAAGTGGAGTGACTTTCAGGCTGTCTGCTTCAATACCAATACGCAGCCTCAGTATGTACTGATCAGCCCTGACGAGAAGCGTCTGAATAACTCATGGAAGGGATATGATGCGGACCCTAAGAAGTTCAGAGATTTTCTGGACTGTGGTCTGGCCGCCTATGCTACCGTGCAGGCAAAGTAAAGCAGAAATCGGTGCCATTTTCCGCATTAGAGGCATTCCAGATGGAGCCGCCCATGCGCTCTACTATCTTGCGGCAGATGGCCAGGCCGATACCTGAGCCGGAGTAGTGCTCCCTATTGTGCAGGCGTGAGAACATATCAAAGATACTATCTCGGTATTTGTCATCTATGCCGATACCATTATCAGAGATACAAAACTTATAGAAACCACCTTCACGCGTATAAGTCACGGCTACGCGCGGCGTTTTCGACTGATTATACTTGATCGCATTTGACAGCAGGTTCTGGAAGAGCTGTATCATCAACACAGAGTTGCTCCGCACTACCGGTAGCCGGGCACAGTCTATCTCTACATGGCGTGCCGCTATGACCATGCGCAGGTTCTCTTTGACCCGCTGCAGTGTCTGATTGAGGTCTACCTCTGTGAGCTCATCATGGCTGTGCACCTTAGAGAAGGCCAGTATACCGGCTATCATCTCATTGATACGCTTGCCGCCTTCTTTGAGATAGCTCAGAAACTCTTTTTGCTCGGGATTGACTTTATCCTTGAGACTCATCTCCAGCAGCTCTGCATAGGATACGATCATTCGCACCGGCTCGCGCAGGTCATGTGAGGCCGCATGAGCAAACTGCTTCAGCTCATCATTAGACTGCTCCAGCTGGGTTACGTAGAGTTGGATCTCCTCGTTTTTCTGCCGCAGCATCTCTGTCTCTCTCTCCTGACGCTCCCTTTCAAAGTCTTTCTGGACGGCACCCATATAGAGTACTTTGTCCATTTTAAAGTTATCGAGGAGGGTCTGGCTGTGTTTTCTCTGGTACTCCAGCGCTTCTTTCAGTTTACCGCAGCGCTCATAGGCCTCAGACATCAGCTTGTATATCTTAGAGAGGTTGAGTGCTGTAGGTACAGTGGTCTTAAACTGCTGCAGGGCCTTATGAAAAAACACAATTGCCTCTTCACAGTCACCCAGTGCCAGCAGGGCACGTGCCCTCTCGTCATAGTAGCTGGCCTGGAAGGTTGGTACGTTCTTGCTGAAGATGATATCGTGTGCACGGGCAAAATAAGCCTGTGACAACTCGCGGTTTTTCTGCTTGGCATAGAGCATACCGGTCAGCGAGGCCGAGAGGCCGGTCTGCAGTTCATTGTCTGTCTCCTCGGCCAGGCGCAGGCGCTCCAGCGAGTATTGCAGCGCCTCCTCTATTTTATCCTGTTTCTCCAGGTCATTGATGATAGCGCCGTAGCAGAATATGATGCCAGGCGTGTGGTCATTTTTTTTGTATAGCTCCAGCGCCTTGTCCAGATAGCGGCGGTCCAGTATGGCCAGATCAGTAAAGCTGAAAAGTATATAAAGATTGTAGTAGATCGTGGCCAGCATGTTTGACTCGGTCTCGGTCTGGCTTTCGATCCTCTCCATGTGCTGTATAGCAGTGAGGTAGGCTGCCTGAGCCTCCGGCAACCGGAAGAAGAAGTGATAGTTGATACCCAGATTGCCATAGTAGTAGGAGGCACGCCGTGGTATGGACATATCAAAGTAAGGCCGCGCTCGCTCGGCATACTCTATGCATCTGTCCGGGTCGCGTTTGATCAGGGAGTAGTAGTTTGAGTAGCTGACCAGCAGGTCACCTATCCGGTCGCGGTCCTGTGCCGTCTCTGCGCGGGTGAGGGCCATATCTATAGCCTCGCGCACGTCAGGCTCGCGCTGGCGCAGCATCTCGCGGATGCGGTTTACCTCATCTTGCAGGCTTATGTGTGGATCGCCCCCCATTGACCGGGTTTTGTGTCTAGGTTTATACGTTAAAAGCTGTACAACGTTCTACCTGTGCCCATATATATTATATTAACATACACAGACATAGCGCAGCTTGGGGCCGGGTAATTGCAATGTCAAAGTAAAATATTTTATTCGCATTACATATCATGGCGCTCATATTAAATATAGATACGAGCTCGCCTGTCTGTTCGGTTTGTATCGCGGATCGCGGCCAGGTAGTAGCTCACAGAGACGACCTGACCGGAAACCAGCACGCCTCGCTCCTGGCTATATTGGTACGAGACACCCTGCATGAGGCAGGCCTGACCGCGCGTGACCTCTCCGGAGTGGCCCTGAGCAGCGGGCCCGGCTCCTACACAGGCCTGCGGATAGGCACCAGCCTGGCCAAGGGGCTGTGCTACGGACTGGATCTGCCACTCATAGCCATACCCACGCTCATGGGCATGGCCTGGCAGATGGCTGCCACTATGACCGATGTCAGCGGCATATATGTACCTATGATAGATGCCCGGCGCGACGATGCTTATATCGCTGTATACGATGCCCACCTCAATCTTTTAGAAAAAGACACTTTTGTGACGGTAGATACACATCTATATGATAGGTTTTTGCGTTTATATGATTCAAACATATATTTCGGAGGGACCGCATCACATAAAATGATAAATATTTTTTCAAATACGAAGTTTGGCACAGTTATTGAAAATGTTAAATGTATTTCGTCTAATATCTCAATGCTATCCTATGAGCATTATCAGAGGAAGATCTTTTCGGATCTGACCTATTTCGAACCATTCTATCTGAAAGAGTTTGAAGGACGAATAAAAACCAAATAAATTTTTTATTTTTATAATACAAAACAAGACCACACCCAATGGCTGTAAAATCTAACAAGGACGTTTTGGTGCTGACGAGACCGAATACAAACGAAGCTATCAAGCTAGAGTATGCCACGCTGAAGAAAGCTGTCCTGACACTTCGCGCTATCAATCATCCACTGCGTAAAGAAATAATGGAGCTGATAGAAGAGAAAAAACAAATGACGGTCACAGAGATCTATATCAAGCTGCGCCTGGAGCAGTCAGTAGCATCACAGCACCTGGCTATCCTGCGCAGGGCTGACCTTCTGACTACTGAGAGAGATGGCAAGTTTATCTACTACTCCATCAATGCAAAGAGGATGGAAGAGATAGCAGCTCTGGTAGAGAAGCTGGCACAATAGTAAGCTACCTGCCTATGAATACCTAAAAAGAACCTGTGACCCACCTTTTGAAGAAAAGAGTGGGTCTTTTGCGTTATAAGGCAGGCGAAAGTTGTCTTATACTACATGATCGGGATCACCTATCTGAAAACGGAGCAAATGAATCGGAATACTTTTTTTTACGTACATATATTTTAGACACACAGACAACATGAAAAAGCAAACGCTCCCGATCGATTTCTCAAAGTCAAAAGTCGCCGCATCTGTCATGAGGGCCCTCTCGCACCCGCTGCGCCTCGAGATCCTCGCCTTTATAGACAATAAGAAGTCCGTCAAGGTGCATGACATCTACACGTCCCTCCACCTGGACCAGTCCATAGCCTCACAGCACCTCAAGATCATGCGTGACGCTGACCTGGTCAACTATGAGCGGAATGGCAAGGAAAAGCACTACTCCGTAAACTATGACAAGGTGAAGCACATCAACCAGAATCTCCATAAATACATGGATAAGTAATCAGACTGAATTAAATTTGCGCTGCTCCGGCAGAAAAGTCTGAATGAAACCTCTCTCCACACAAGAGGCTGCCTCTCTCATAGAGGGAGGAGCCATAGTCATTGATACACGGCCATCGGCTGTTTTTATGTCGGGATTTGTGCCCGGCTCACTTCACATTCCCCTATCTGATCAGCTCAGCGCCTATGCAGAGCTCACCCTGGACCCGGAGTATACTGCTATCCTGATAGCCGAGGCCGGACAGGAGGAGACCGCCAGCAGGAGCTTCATCAAAACTGGTGTGGTCTCCGTAGCAGGCTATATAGATGGTGGCTATGAGGCCTGGACCGCTGCCGGGGGTGCTACAGATATCATCATAGACATAGATGCCGAGGAGTTTGCCATAGACTATAAGTTTGATGAGTTTTACCTCATAGACACGCGGCCAGACGAAGACTATGAGGCAGAGCATATAGAATATGCCGAGAGTATACCACTGAGCGATATAGAGGAGAATACGCCTGCACTGAGCACTGCAGCCAGCTACTATATCTATGGCAAGACCATAGAAGATGCTGCCTTTGCTGCGTCACTCTTTCGCAGGGCAGAGTTTCAGAAGGTTCGTGTGATATCGGCCTCTTATGAAGACCTGAAAGCCAATCCCGATATCACGATCCTCAAAAAGAAAAAGACAAAACAGGATTCTAAATTTTCAGACAACTAACGATGGCATTCTCTCTCAGCTCACGTCCTTCGCTCCTCAGCGACCTCCTTACCCGTCAGTTTGATATGCTGGTGATAGGTGGCGGCATCACCGGCTGCGGCATAGCGCTGGATGCTGCACTGCGCGGCATGAAAGTAGCGCTGGTAGAGAAGGCAGACTTTGCCTCCGGCACCAGCAGCCGCTCTACCAAACTGATACATGGAGGCCTGCGCTACCTGAAGCAGTTTGAGCTAAAACTGGTACACGACGTGGGATCTGAGCGCGCCGTAGTATACCGCAATGCACGGCATGTAGTGATACCAGAGAAGATGCTCCTGCCTATCATCAAAAATGGCTCGCTGGGCCGTGGCTCTACCTCTATGGCGCTGCGCGTGTATGATTTCCTGGCGGGTGTCAAAAAGGAAGAGCTGCGCAAGATGCTGAGCCGCGAAGAAACGCTCCGTGAAGAGCCCCTGCTCAATACTGATAAAGTAATAGCAGGCGGCCTCTACTACGAGTACCGCACGGATGATAGCCGGCTGGTGATAGAGCTGGCCAAAAGCGCAGTATCTAATGGGGCTATCTGTCTGAACTATGTGGCTGTGACAGGACCGCTCTATGATGAGCAAAAGCTGATCTGCGGCGCTAAGGTGACGGACCAGCTGACAGGGCAGTCATTTGATATAAAAGCTACAAAGGTGGTGAATGCTGCCGGACCATTTGTGGACCTGGTGCGCAAGAGTGATGAGTCTCTGTATGGCAAGCGCCTTCAACTGACGAAGGGCGTGCATATTGTATTTCCATATGAGAAGCTGCCGCTACATCACGCAGCATACTTTGATGTGAAGGATGGGCGGATGATATTTGCCATACCGCGTAATGGGGTGACTTATGTAGGTACTACAGATACGGTATACAACCAAAATATAGACAGCCCGCATCCTACTAAAGATGATGTGCAGTACCTGATAGATGCAGTGAATGCGATGTTCCCTACTGTGAACCTGAAAATAGCAGATGTCGTATCTAGCTGGGCGGGCCTTAGGCCACTGATCTATGAGGATGGCAAATCTCCCTCCGAGCTCTCGCGCAAGGACGAGATCATCATCTCTCCATCGGGCCTGATCTCCATAGCCGGCGGCAAACTAACCGGCTACCGACTGATGGCTGAGAAGATAGCAGAACTGGTATCCAAAGAACTGCTGGCCAAAGTGCGCTTCAAAAAGACCTCGACGAAAGAATACCAGCTCAGTGGTGGTGAGTTTGCATCAGATGAGGATCTGAAGGCTTTTGCAAAGAGGATAACTACTGATCCATACTACACCTGGCTGCCTGTAGATATACGCGAGCGCTGGGTCTACCGCTATGGCCGCAATACAGAGGCGATCCTGCGCAATGCAGAAGAGCTGAAGGCCACCTATGCCGACCCGGAGCAACTGGCACTGGCAGCGGAGATCACCTATAGCTACTACAATGAAATGGTGACCTCAGAACTGGACTTTGTGATACGTCGCACGGGTATGATCTACTTTGACAAGGCGCGGCTGGATAAGCAGCTGGAGTTTATCAGCAGCTATTTCTCTCATGTGCTGAGCCGCACGCCGGAGCAGAAGGAGAAGGCCTGGAAGGAATTCAGCACAGCGGTGGCAGAGGTGACGGAATTCAAATAACAAATTAGCATAATTTTTTGCGCGAAAAGTGTATGTATAGTTAAGTTAAAGGAACACAATTAACTACAAAATAAAAGGCACGGAATATTAAAATTCCGTGCCTGAAAAAATCAATTTAAAGTTGATCCTTAAAAAACAAGACCTTGGTCAGAATGAGAATAAACAACCACGTTGTAAATAGAATTATCTGGCATTGTGGTCTGACTATAGGTGCCTCTAGTCACTTGAAGTTCAAATGAATTCGAATTAGGATAAGGAGAAAGGAGATCAGAAATGGAAGCACTGCCATTATCAGACACCAATTTTGAGTTAACAGCAATAGTATGCCCATTGGCGTCATGCACATTAACAACTATAATAACCCCAATTGTATTTTTCGCATCTTGATTCCATGTTATAGTTAGATTAGACCTGTTCTGAGTTTTACGATTCACGGGGTCTACATTGATGATATTGGGAATATCCAGCGTACCACTAATGATTTGCTTGGAATCATCTTTCAATGAAAAGGTTGTACTGGTTCCGTATAAACCTGTGTAATCTTTAGGGCCAGTAGTGGGCTGCGGGAATTGATATATTTTTTTGTCTGCCTGCGGTTTGGCAGTTATCGTAGGATAATCACCTATTTGAAAAATATAATTATGAGTATTGGCGTCTCCTTGTACAAATCCCTGCAAAGTCGTTTGCGATTTCACACCTTTGGCTGCACTGTAAGGTGTATTGTCTGCCTCGATGTATACAAGACCTTGCTGTGAAGAAACGTTAGAGAACATCGATATTAAACCATCTAAAGTTTTTGCATCTTTAAGGATATTTCTCTGTAACGGTTGATTAATGTTGTTGTTTTTCTGACAGCTTGAGCACATCGCCATTACTGTCACAAATGAAATTATTATAGCCTTTTTCATGTTTATATTTTTTTAGTTAATACAAGGTTGAAGATAATCATCAAATAGGCTTACAGATCCATGGGCAAATGGACCAGTCGTACCCGAAGGCAAATTAAATGCCGAGGAATGTGTCCATGTATGGCAATTCCCATTGCCATCTATCGCATCAGGGGCACCACATCCTAATTCCTGCATTTGAATGTTCACGTGAACATCTCCTCCAACAGGTACTGGAATATAGGCATCAGATCCTTGAAAATACGAATTAAAATTGCCACTAGTGATCTTATAATAACTATTACAGGCGGGGCCTATTACGCTAAAAGTGAGCACAGCCTGACCGTTTTGTACTAAATAGGCCGGATTGCCATAATAGCAGCCGAAATTCTGATTCCCCCCCATACCAAATATTGCATCTATATGGGTGAGACCTCCGCAATCAAGCGTTAGGTTATTGCATGATGCTGCCATACAAAAATAACCTAGTATAATGAAACGCAATGACCATCCAAAAATTTTCATTTTATTTTTCATGATTCAGTTTTAAAATATATTCTAATTCGTACGCTTATACTAATTATGTATAGCGCTTAAAAGTTTCAATTTTTAAAGCCTTTTAGTACACTAGTACCAAGGCGATATTACTCGACAATTGATAACGTAGTTTAAGGGGATCTTTCTCCGAATGTTTAATAGGCAAAATTTTAGTTTGTTAATAATTTTATCTGGCAGTGTTAAAAAGCTAAACCGAATACAAACGTATCGTATTTTTAATTGAAGATTGTAAATCTTATCGATGTAAAATACGCATCCCAAGGCGTGATTTACAAAAGGCATTAGCTAACAAAATCATGAACCATGTCTAGCCCTGCTATAGAAAACATTCATATTGGCAACAATATTAGGAGGATTAGGGAGTTGAAAAACATTAAGCAACACGTCCTTGCTTCCCTAATAGGTGAATCTCAACAAACGATATCGAAAATCGAAAGAACTCCACAAGTAGCTGAAGCCACGCTGGATCGTATTTCGAAAGCTTTAGGTGTTTCCAGCCACGCAATTCGTGTTTTTTCTGAAAACATTGCTTTTCGTTCTATCCTTGAAAGTAACCAGTATGAATCTCAAAGTGAGTTAGCCCAGATAAATTCAATTGATAAAATATTTGAACTATATGAGAGGCTTTTAAATTCTGAAAAGGAAAAGCAAAAAATATATGAAGAATATATAAAAAACAAAATCGCCTAAATATATAAGCTATAATTAATCTTCTATCTCGATGTCAAACTGGACGAGGTCGATGAACTCGCGGACGCGGTTTTCGATATCGCGGTGAGTGAGCTCCTTCAGACGCTCAGTGCCGAACTTCTCTACGCAGAAAGACGCCATGGCAGAGCCGTAGATGATAGCGCGCTTCATGTTGTCAAAGGAGATGTCGCGTGTCTTGTCCAGATAGCCGCAGAAGCCTCCTGCAAAAGTATCGCCCGCACCTGTCGGATCAAATACCTCCTCCAGTGGCAGCGCCGGCGCGAAGAACACATGGTGATCATGGAACAGCAAGGCACCGTGTTCGCCTTTCTTTATGATCAGGTATTTAGGTCCCATCTCCAGTATCCTGGCCGCAGCCTTGACCAGAGAGTATTCATTTGACAGCTGGCGCGCCTCGGCATCATTGATAGTGAGGACGTCGATCTTGGCAATCACACTCTTCAGCGTCTCGATAAATGGCTCCGTCATCCAGAAATTCATCGTATCGAGTACGATCAGTTTAGGGCGCTTAGGCAGCTGCTCTATCACCTTTATCTGCAGGGCCGGGTCGATATTGCCGAGCAGGAGTATGTCGCTATCCTTGTAGCTATCAGGCACTACCGGGTTAAACTCCAGAAGTACATTCAGGTCTGTGATGAGCGTATCACGGGTATTCATATCGAGGTGGTACTTGCCACTCCAGAAGAAGGACTTCTTTCCCTCTTTGACCTCTATGCCCGTCGTGTCTACACCCTTGGTGCGGAGCAGCGCGAGCTCATTCATATCAAAGTCATCTCCGATCACAGAGACGATATTTGTTTTCTTGGAAAAATAGGATGCTGACCAGGCGATGTATGTGGCAGCGCCACCTACGATCTTGTCAGTTTTGCCAAATGGTGTCTCTATTGCGTCAAAGGCTACGGTACCTACGGTAAGTAATGACATGGGTATATCAGATTTGGCGGCAAATATGTGAATAATCTGCTAATGCCACGAAAGGAGATATCCCTGTAGGTCTTTCTCAGCCAAAGGCTGCCCAAAGGCTATCTACCGGTACGGGCGCCAGGACCTCCAGCACCTGACCATCTATGGGATGTGTGAATCTCAAAGACCGGGCATGAAGAGCGATAGCATTAGGTTTATATTTTTCTGCTGATCCATACTTTTCATCACCGATGATCGGGCTCCCGATATGCGCCAGCTGTGCGCGTATCTGGTGGTATTTGCCGGTGACCAGCTCTATCTCCAGGAGTGACCTACCAGCAGTGTGGTGCAGCGTGGTATAGCAAAGTATCACCTCATCGGCCTTTTTTCGAGGCTTGTCATATATCACAGCCTTGTGCTGCATATTATCTTTCTCCAGCCAGTGGCGCAGCTCTGCATTAGCCGGGGAGGGTGGCGCGCTCACCACCGCCCAGTATTTTTTGGCCACCTGACGGGCTGCAAACTGAGCAGTGAGCAGTTTGAGCACGGCGGCCTTGCGCGCCAGCAGGAGCGCTCCGCTGACGGGACGATCCAGCCGGTGTACGTTTCGCAAAATATTGTTGCCACGCAGCGGACCCAACTGTGCTATCAGGCTGTCCGCCACATTTTCATGGCCGGCAGCGTCTGGCTCTGACATCAGGCCTTGCGGCTTGCTGACCACCAGCAGGTATTTATCTTCATATAAAACGGGTATCTCTATCACACTGGGCTGCAAAATAGATAGAATATAGGGTGCTTTCAAAAATCCCGGGCCGGAAGCTCAAAACCATTGCTACCACACGGTTTGATAAAAATAATGATGGGCTTCGGAGTCATAATAGTCAGGCAAAATGCGAAAAACCGGAACGGCTGGCAGCAGTATTTTTATAATATAATGGAAAAAGAAGGAGCCCTGCTACTCATACTGGCCGATAAGCTGAACAGCTATGACGAAGCCGAGATACGGCGCATCTGCAGCGACATGCTCGGTCTGCCTGATGCATCTGATCAGGACACCGTCTGCCGCATACTGCTGCGATGGATACAGCTGGATAGCCACACCCGGCAGAAGATACTGGCGCAGGTATCTCATAGCGCTGCCACAGGGCAGGAGACGGAGCTGAGCCTGCGTATCAATATGGCCATCCAGCAGCTGATCTGCCGCCGCATGGAGCGTGAGGATAGGCCCACAGCAGCATGATATCTTGCTCATTTTGATTACATTCAGTCATCCTTTAGCCCATCTCTACTCAAAGCATGAAAAAGACAGATCGCCTGCATGAGCTGATCCGGTCGCTGACCAGAAATGAGAAGGGCTACTTCAAGAAGTTCAGCTTTATATATTCCAAAGAAGAGAACGCGGGCTACATCAGTCTTTTTGATGCGATAGACAGGCAGGCCGAATATGATGAGGCGGCGTTGCTCCGCAAATTTGCCAAAGGCAAGACTAACTACAATCTCTCTACAGCTAAAGCATTTCTCTATGACCGTATCCTGAAAAGCCTGGAGGCGTACCACGCGGCGCGGCCCGCAGCAGAGGTGCGCAGCTGCCTGAATCAATATGAGATACTGGTCCAGAAGATCCTGCACGCGCAGGCAGAGAAAGTGCTGGACCGTGCAGAGCAACTGGCGCAAAAACACGAGCTAACCGAGCTGATGCCGGATATCCTGATCAAGCGTATAGCACTCTGGAAGGTCAGAAAATTTCAGGATGTGCGCCCGGAGGATGTAGAGGGTGCTATCAGCCGGCTGGCCGCCAATCTCAAGAACATCTACGACCTGGCCTCAGTGTATCGCTTTCAGTCGCAATACGACCACCTGTATACCAGCCGCGGCACACTGGCTGATGCCGCGCATAAGGCAGGCTTTGAATCTTTTATCCGGGCCTATGAGGATAGTGGTATCTCATCCAGTGAGAGCTTCCCGGTGCAGGTGGCTTACCTGCTACTGCTGCACAGTATGTGCAATTTCACCGATCAGGTGGAGAAAGGCTACAAGGCCAATCAGAAACTGCTCCTTCTCTTTGAACAGGATCCGGCGCGTGTAGAGAACCGCCGCCATCAGTACCATCACGCCCTGGCCCGGATGGTAGAGAGCCAGACGGGGCTGCGCCTGTACGGAGAGGCGGCCCACCACCTGGAGAAGCTGAAGAAAAGTGCATTGCCCAGTACCTCCGGTGCAGATATACCCTACTGGCGCTACTATACCCTGCTGCTAGAGGTCATGCTGCTACGCTCGGCACATGATTTTGCCGGGCTGAAGCGGATCATAGACCAGAGTCTGATACCGGCAAATTTCCGCCTTTTTGAGAGCCGCAATTATGACATACAGATCAAGCTGCAGGCAGCGATGATCTACTTCTACCACGGCGACTACAGCCGCGTATCAGACATGCTGAATGAGATGCTGAACAACCCGCGCAACGGGGTGCGGCCGGACTTTTACTGCTACGCCAAACTGCTGCTGGCCATCACCTACTGGGAGATGGGCTACCAGGCCCTGGTCCTGCCGGAGGTGAAGTCTACGCGCAGCTTCTTTGAGAGCAAGCTATCGCTGCTGCCGGCAGATAAGCTGATCTTGCGCTTCATAGAGAAACATCATGACATAGCCAGTAGCTCCCGCAGGCTGCTACCTGCCTTTGACAAGCTGCGGTCGGAGCTGCTGGACTCCTATACGGAGCCGATGAATAAGCGCCATCTGGGCTACCTAGACGTAGGCATCTGGATAGACAGCAAACTGCAACAGAAACCTATCCCCCAGACAGTTTCCCCGCTGGCTTTCTGAGGTGGTACGCCTTTTCAAGAAAAAAATGGCGTGGTATTGTGAAAAACAGGACAGAATCCTATATTTGCCGTCCCCAAACGGGGTAATTCCTCCTTAGCTCAGCTGGTTAGAGCACATGACTGTTAATCATGGGGTCCGAGGTTCAAGCCCTCGAGGGGGAGCTAAAAATCAAGCGATTAGAGTCAAATCTAGTCGCTTTTTTATTTTTGCGCATGTATTACGCATGTGTATCTCCAGCAGTCTAAAGTTTCATTATTTAGGTTGATAAGTAAAGTCCTTTTCTTGCCAGCCATAGGGAGTGGCGTAGGTTACCTTCTTGAAGGACTCTAACTCCTTCAGAATTCGCCGGTACTCCCTCGGGAATGCCCGCTTCAACGCCGGGCTCCGTGTTACAAATTCATTGTACCAATTGTTGAAGGTAGCATAAGTTAAAAGGCGTTCACTTTCGAGGAAAGGCAATAGCCGAAGGTTTATATTATTGATGCAGTACAGCCAGCCTTGATCTTGGTAGTTCATTTTGTAGAGTCTGAGAAGCCCGATCATGTACCTGTCAAAATAACTGTCCGAGAAGATGTTCCGGGCAACGCTGTCGACGGGAAAATTTTCCATATACCAAGAGAGGGCCTCGTAAGCATCATCGTACCTTGCCATCTCGTAACTGTACATGCCAAAATCTAAAATCAGATCAGATACGCCCATGCTCTCATATAGGTATGCGAAGTTGTTTTCTATCGTTAGGCTGTCGTTCACGTCGCGCGGGGCGAAGAGTGTTCTCGGAAGGACAGTTATGATATCAAGGTACTTCTTAACACTGTCATACTCGTTGCACTTGTAGTAGTAGGTATACTTGAGCCTGAAAAACGTTCCCCCAAACGCATATTCATAGTCCATGGGGCTAAACTGAAGTCTCAGCGTATGCGCGAAGGATGGCGTTTCAATCGCTCCGGATGAGACTAGGCTGTCAACTTCGGTGCGCCTTGAATTCCGATTGAAGGCGTCACACAGCATCAGCGACAGCCTCAGCATAGCCGTGTCTCCGAAGTAAGAGAAGGCGGTTGCAGCCGTCATGCTTCGGTAGAAGCGTGAAAGCGAATAGTCTTTCCTGCTCCTGTGGACCGGTCCATAGCCTCCGTCATCCTGAGTCAGCTCTTTCATAATTTGTATAGCGTAGTGATAGCTACTGTCGAGGAAATCCTTCCTTTCGGCTTCATTGGTCTCCTTAGAGTACAGGCTATTGAATTGCTGCAAAATCTCGCTTGTAGCGCCGCCGCACAGCTGACAGGAGTCTACTTTGCGTCTGTGGATTGACTCTATCGTCTGTTTTTCGTCACCCGCCATTCTGATATACATGTACTGTAACTGGTTTAAGGACGGCGTGTCGATGCCGTGAGTCAGCTCCAGCTTATCGACTATTCGAGCAACGGAGTCGAAAATTGGACTGTAGCAGTGGCATGTGTTTCCGCTCGTATTGTAATGGTAAATCAGTTCGGTGGCTCGGAAGTAGTTTGCCCAAAAGTCCATTGAGTCGTGACGTAGTATCGTAGATGCGAGTTGGGAGAACTGCGAGTTTATCTGCTCTTGGCTGAGTTTGTGATCATTTGAGATCAGATTTCTCTTGTACAGGTAAAATGGTACGTATTCGGGGTACAAAGAGATTGCCCGGTCAGCAAGGGCCATTGTTGCGTCATGGGTGGAGTCGGCGCAGCAGCCCTTTCCGAGGAAGAAGGAAGTGAGGTCAAACTTAAAGGAATTAAGGAACGCCCCTCTGTAGAAGTCGGGTTTGGAGAGGATGTTTGCATCGAAGTTCCTCCATGCTCTTCTTGGGACGACGTAGTGATTCCTGTAGACGGTCTTAATTATAGTAACTGGACATGTATCGCATGACGCAGGAACCTTCATGGTGGAGACACCGGTTGAGTCGTAATGGTCCTCCTCAGCATACTTGCATGAATAGAACACATGAGTGATGACGCTGTCGTCACTGAGTGGCTCAAATGAGGTTGTGAGGACGGCGTCCGCGCCAACCAGAGGCGCTAGCTGCGCATTGTCCGAGTTTGCGTAGTAGTACTTTAGTCGTATATTCTCGTCCCAAACGTAGACGCAGACCTGCAGGCGCATGAGCGAGGCGAACTCCTCGATGATGTTTTTTACATGGACGAGATTGTGGCGAGCATGTATCTTGTCGGGCATGATAAGGACCTTGTAGCATTTTCGGGGCATCGCGGCAAACGCCTCCCTGAGCTTCTTTGATTCCACGGAGTCAAACTCTATCTGAGTCGATTCGAGAGGCTGTGTGTTGTAGAAGTTCTGGGTTCCGATACCTCCTGCGAAGATGCCAGTGGAGTGTGACAGCGATGGAGGCGATGTAATCGTGAGCCTGGCCGCAGGTACCTGCGAGTATGCTTGAGAGATAAAGGATAACATTAATCGGCATGTAAGTGCCGCCACAAGTGTTATGCGCTTCATAGGCGTAGGATTTTACTTTTCCGCATTGAAATTCTGAGTATTCACGTCCCGATTGTTTACGATTGTGTTGTGGTCACCTTTCACCTGATTTAAACCGCCACTCCCTGACCCTTGACCAGAAGTGCCGTTGCCCGATATATTGCTGGAGGTGTTACTTCTTGCCGGTCCGGTTGTTGAACTCTGGTTGGCATTTCTGTTGTCGGTGGTAGAGTTTATGAGGATCTTCACTTCATCCCTGTATTCCTTTGCGCTCCATGCTGCGTACAAGGATATAACAGTAACAATTATCGATATGACAGTGAGTGTGCTGTTAACGGCAGTACTGGAAAACTTAGAAGCATTTTGAGATTTTGCCATAGGGACATCTTTTGAATCCAAGATATAAAATCTTAAATGATAATTTATAGAGTCACTCTGTTAGGTATTCAATCCTTTCTAACTCTTCCTGGGACTGTTTCTTTGTCTGCTTAACATCGTTGAGTTGGTCGAGCTCTTTGAGCCGTTGGGGATATACGGTTTTGAAAGAGGCATAGGCAAAATAGCCGAGCGGATCAGATATTTCGACATTGCTTACGTACCTTACAATTTCGTAGCGTACCCCGCCATATCACAAATAATCATATACACGCATCATACCCATAAAAGGGTATTTTTTAAATATAAATAATATGTAGGTTTGAAGAACTTATCAAATAGTACTCTTGAATCCTCGTACAGTCATATTAACGGCAATACCGCTTGAATACAATGCGGTCAGGGGGCACATAACTGATGTGAAGGAAGTAACTCATCCCAAGGGGAATGTTTACGAGGACGGGAAATTTAAAGGCTTATACCACAACTGGGATGTTGGTATCGCTGAGGTTGGGGCAGGAAACAACACGTGTGCACTACAGACCGAGAGAGCGATAAACTTTTTCAAACCCGAAGTTGTGTTGTTCGTAGGGATTGCAGGGGGAATAAAGGATTTGGCCCTGGGGGATGTTGTAGCTCCCGAGAAAGCATACGGATACGAAAAAGGGAAAATCACCGCATCGGGATTATTGCCGAGACCAGAAGTAGGCATGTCGTCCTACGCAATATTTGAAAGAGCCAAGGCAGAAGCAAAAAAAAATGAGTGGCAAGAAAGGCTTCCCAAACAAGAAAGAAGAAGCGATTTAAAGGTTATCACAAAGCCTATCGCCGCAGGGGAGAAAGTGCTAACTGAGATACGTTCCGAAGTTTATGAATTGATACGCAGCTCATACAATGACACTGTAGCTATTGAGATGGAAGGCAGCGGATTTTATACTGCATGCCATGCGAATGACGGTTTGCAGTTTTTAATTGTCCGTGGGATTTCAGACTTACTGGTAAATAAATCGGAGACGGACTCAGCCGGATACCAGGATATCGCGGCAAGAAACGCGAGCGCTTTCGCATTTGAGGTACTATCAAAATTCAAAATAAAGTAATCATGGGTAGAGACATCAAAAATGAGGTTCGGCCTATCATAATCGAATTCGCTGACCAGATAGCCGGGGCGAAAATTGAAATTGCGAACGATAAGCCCATCCCATTTCGAGACGACAAGGAGTCCAACAAGGTGAGGAAGGCCTATAAAGTGCCCATTGATTTACTACGCTTCAGAAAGGACAATGGCCGCATTGCTTCCGATGTCCTTACTTGGGAAAACAGCAAAGGGCCACTCAACGAAACCACCGATTTCGGGCAAGCCCTTCTGAAGAGGTTTTTGGAGTTTAAGGACCCTGAGCCAACGACGGATCTTACGAACCTGATTATAAAAGATGGTCAGGATGAGATGGCGGTCATTACTGCTGACGGCTTTTTAATAAACGGCAATCGGAGGAAGATGGTCTTCGACAACCTGCAAGAAAAGTTCAAGGGCAACGAAAAATACAAATACCTTAAGGTTGTAATCCTACCGGGTCCAAAGGACAATGAGCCCCTGCCCACCAATATTGAGATTGAGAGATTAGAAAACAGGTACCAGCTTATACGAACCGGGAAAGCAGAGTACTATAATTTCGATAAAGCTTTGTCAATTAAGCGCAAGATAGACTTAGGGATCACCCTGGAGGAACAGCTAAAGGATGACGCCAACTTCTTTCCCTTAACCGGCAACGCGCTAAAAAGGAAAATACAGGAATTCGAGGACGAATACTTGAAGCCGTTAGAATGCATAGACAAATATCTAGAATACCTTAAAAGACCCGGACACTACAACACTATCTCGGAAGGTAGAGGAGATAGCGAGGGCAGATGGCAGGCCTTCTTAGACTACTACAGGATTGTATATAAAAAGCTGAATGACGAAAGGCAGAGGATTAAATTGAATATTCAGGAGGACGAGATAGGAAAAATTGAAAACGTCGCGTTCAAGATCATCAGGAAGCGCGAACTAAGCGGCCTGGACAAGAAGGCTCACCAGATAATGAGGGATCTGCCAAAGCTACTCGGCAACGCTCAAGCAAAGAAAGAGCTATTTACATTAGTTAAAATCGACTTTGACTTGCCAAAGGAAGAAGCTACTGATGAGGAGGGGAAGCCTGTTGACGAGAAGACGAAGGATATAATCTGGGGCAACAAGTATGCAAAGGAAGTGATATGGCATGTTAAGAAAGCCTACGATTTTTTCGATCAGAAAAAAGACCAAGATACGCCAATAGAGCTTCTGAATGCCGCTTTGGATAAACTCAATCATGGCAATATGGATGTCAAGGCGGTAGAGCTAGGTAGAATTGATGAGGCAATGAAGTTAACGAGGGATATTCAAGTTAAGGCTAATGAGATCGAGCATGCCTTTTATGAGCTAAAGAAGAATAAAGGCAAGCTTAACAATAAGTTCAAGAACAAGAAAACAAGAAAGTGACTCTAGCATTAGAAAATGATAGGTTAGTAGTGTACGACAAAGCCAACTCAATCGATGCCGTAGGACGTAGCCAATTGTCGTTTTGGGGCTTCAGGCACGACCCTATAACGAATTCATTCTCGGCACCCTTGGATTCACAACTATTCTTCAAAGTAACCAAATACTTTGAAAAGGAAGAGTTGCCATTCAGCCTTAGCGCTGTGGCTAAATCATTCTACGACGCTCAAGAAACATCTAGGTCAAACTTTGAAGACCTAAAACGAATCGCTGCATCTTACAAAGATGGCAAGTTTGATTTTGACCGCTTCGAGGCGTTCAATAATTTCACAGTTAAAAGCATATTTAGGCCACTAAAAATTCACCAACTCAAGGCTGCTTACCACTTATATCTTTTAGGAAATGGTGCAAACTTTTCAGTACCCGGTAGTGGCAAGACATCTGTGGTATTGACAGTGTATGAAAAACTACGGCTGGAAGGAAAAGTGAACACTCTTTTTGTTATCGGACCACCTTCCTCGTTTGGGCCATGGAAGAATGAGTTTGCCGAGACTTTAGGCCGTATTCCAAGGCATATTGTAGTTGCCGGAGGGGATAAGAAAGTTAGACACAAGCATTATTCTGACGTACCGGAGAATAAGGCTGAATTGTATCTCACCTCGTTTCACTCCCTTATGTCGGACCAAAAAGAGGTCACCTCATTCTTAAAAATGAGGCACGTGAAAGCTTTTGTAGTTGTTGACGAGGGGCATTACATCAAGCAGATTAAAGGTAATTGGGCTCAGGCTATCATGAAACAGGCCGAAAAAGCTACTTACAGATGTGTCCTTACAGGAACGCCTATGCCTAAAAGTTACACTGATATCTTTAACCTATTTGACTTCCTGTGGCCAAACCAAAATCCCATATCACAGCATGATAAAGCGCTAATAAAGCACAACGAAGAAAAGGGGAATACTCATTCTGTTAAACATATCTTGGATGCCAGCATAGGACCTCTCTTCTACAGGGTAAGGAAAGTCGATCTCAATTTAAAGGGGCAGAACTTTATCGAGCCTCATGTAATTGAGATGAAAAGGCACGAAAGATTCATCTATGACTCCTTGTTTAAGCGTATTTCGGATTTTTCAAAAACAGAATACTTTAAAAATATTGAATTTATTAACTCTGTCGGAAAGGGAAGAATAATGAGACTTAGGCAATCAGTATCATATCCGCGGTTGCTCAATACAGCAATTGAAAACTATGATGAGAGACTCTTTAAAGACATGGAAGACTTGCGCTATCGGATCAGGCAATATGACTCTCTTGAAACCCCGGCTAAAATCTCCTTTCTCATAAAGCTTGTCAGGCAGCTCCATAAAAGAAAGTTGAAGGTTGTGATATGGTCCAATTTCATTGAAACTATTAAGCTTATAGAAAGCAACCTGAAAAAGAACGGTTTCAATTGTAAAAAAATCTATGGGAGTACCCCAGTTGAAGGAACATCATTAAAGGATGAAGAAACGAGAGAAAAGATCCGGGATGAGTTTGTTGACCCCAAGAGCGGATTGGATATCCTCATAGCCAACCCCGCTGCGTGTGCTGAGTCTATTTCCCTGCACAAGACATGTCACAATGCAGTTTACTATGACTTGTCCTATAATTGCGCTCAGTACTTACAATCGCTGGACAGAATACACCGTGTTGGGGGGTCGGAATGGATTGAGGCCAATTATCACTTTTTGCAATACAAAAATACCATTGATGCCGATATCAGGAAGAATATCGATGATAAAACGCGGAAGATGTTTGATATTATTGAGGAGGATTACGCAATATACTCTCTAAACATGTTTGATTCGGATGGCGATGTCGAGGCATACGAAAGACTTTTTCGCAAAAAAGCAACTAAACCATCTAAGCGCAAATAGGTTGCGGTGCATATTTCTATTTTAAATGGGCTTAATACTGAAGTGCTGAATGAAACTGGACGACTCCATTAAAACGATAAAAAAAACTGCGCATAAGAAGATAAATGCGCCGTTTGGATATTTTGGCTCGAAGAATAAGATTGCGCTACAGCTTTGCACAGAATTACCACCGCATAATTGCTGGGTGGAGGTATTCTGCGGATCGGCTGCACTGACGTTAAACAAAGCCCCATCACCAATTGAAGTTATCAATGATATTGACGGGGATATTACTAATTTCTTCGAACAGCTAAGAGACAACAGCGATGCATTGCAGAGAGCTGTAGAACTTACCCCCTATGCTGAAGAAGAACTCATCCTCGCTCGAGTATCCGCACCCAATCTATCCAATTTGGAGCGGGCAAGAAGGTTCCTGGTACAATCCATGATGGCTATTAACGGAGTTTTCGGAAAGGAGAAGGGAGGCTTTTCTTATTCTGACTCCTATTCGAGGCAAGGGCACGATGCAAGAGTAAACAGATGGAATAATTTGCCGGATAGATTGGTCGTGGTAGCTAAGAGGTTAAAATCTGTACGAGTGGAAAAAAAAGATGCCCGGAGAATAGTAAAAAGGTACCTATATAGACCAGCCACTCTATTATACATTGACCCTCCTTATTTTGGAGATAGAACTCATGGTTACAGCAATGATGCCAACAATGAGGATTTCCATAAGGAACTCCTTGATCTGGTTTGCAAGGCTAAATGCATGGTGTTTATTAGTGGTTATGGCAGCGAATTATATGACAATATTCTTACTGCAAACAGCGGTTGGTCAAAGAGGGAAATTGAAACGACAACCAAAGATACGAAAGGCAATAGCCATTCACGTACTGAGGTGGTATGGATGAATAAGCACTTTACTAAAGCCTTAATGGACAAAAAGGTTCCTATCACTTTAACAGACATAGAAAAAAAGAGAGGGAAACTGAACCCGGAAAGAGCACCGAAGAAGAAGCAACACTGATAATTATAGGATTTTTAAGCCAAATTTTGGAATCACAATTTATATGAATTGGGTTAAGGCGAATAGGAAAGAGCTTTCTGTGAAAAACTACGTTAGAAAAGCGGATTCTAAGACCAATTATTGGCTTGATTTATCCCAAAGTAAGATACAGGCATATGACAAATCTACTAATGGAGACTTTAATATTATCTTTTACGGTGATGAGGTGGTTGAAACAGATTTTTACGTTATACCCTATCAAGAAATAAAGCATTTATTAAGCGAAAGCAACTTTCCTAAAACTGGTAGTAGAAAACGCTGGATCGGAAATATCATTAATCATCAAATTGTTTTCAGTAACTCAGGAATCAGATTGAATGTTTCTCAATTTCATAGTTTCATTCCTAACTTGTACAAGGCGCAGACTATTCTGGATACTGTGAGCGATACTGATTACGCGATAGAGAATGCAAAACGAGAAATATTGATCAGAATCAATCAATCATTATTTAGAAACAAGGTTCTAGCGAACTTCCAAGGACAGTGCTGCCTTACCCAGATAACAGAAAAGTCCTTACTCATTGCCAGCCATATTATTCCTTGGTCCGCTCAAATTGAAACCCGTCTGTCACCTCATAATGGCCTGTGTCTTTCCATACTATACGACAGATTGTTTGACAAAGGTTTTTTTACCCTCAGCGACAGTTTGGAGGTAATAATCACACCCAAGATAGGCTCTCTGAGCTTTCAAACACAAAAGTGTTTGAAAGAAATCCATGGAAGGAAAATAGCAATACCGAAGAATTACGAAATAAGCTCAACAGCTATTAAATATCACAGACAGAATATTTTTGATAGGTTTCAAACCCAAGAATGACAAACGAAGAAATATTTCCTGGCCTCATCGACAAAATTCTACGTACTGAAATTTCAACTGACGGACATATAACTGTAGCTGAACTAAACACGCATGAAGCAAATGGGTATCTTGAAACAATAGACACAAATACTGCTATTATCTCAGCCAATCTCATAGGGAAAATAAAACCTTCACATCTTAATCCTTGTACAGAACAAGTTGGCGTTAATTATGACCCTAATTTCATATACAATCCGAATTCTTGGCTATACATATCGCCAAGCTCGGGGCTGAAAAAAGCTGAGCCGCTTGTTATATCCTGGTGTTCAGGGAACCATACAACCTTGTCCATAGATCAAAATTTTCTAAGCACATTTAAGTTAACGCCGAGATTAACAAAGGATAGAGTTTTTTGGGATGATCTCACAAGACCTCAATATGACATTGTTCAAAATAAGTTACTGTCCCGGTACGACTTCCCTTATCACTCAGAAGCGTACGTTAGGATAAACAAAAATTACTTGGAAGACTACCTATATCTGCGAAAAAAGTCCGCAATACAGATTTTTGTCATACAGAAAGACATTCAAATCGATGATAGCATCTTAAGGCTACTAGGCAGCCAAGATTATTTTTCTCAAGAGTTCAAACAATATAATATACGTCTTCGAAAACTTGAAAGTAGCGATAAAGTAGTAAGGCTGGAAGTCAATGGCTACAAATTACTATTCGAACTAGAAGAAGGAGTAATGGTAAAAAGGCAAGAACTAGTGGGGCATTATTGGAAGGGAATAGAAGGAATCGTTACCCATCAAAGGGCAAGACACGAATTGCCATCCGAATACGTTTATGTATTAGACGAGGTGTTATCTAAATATGAGAGTGACGAAGGTTATGAGGTATATCCAAGCTCAGCATCCGTACACTACCGAAATCAGTGGTCTGTTACTCACTGCCAAAGGATTGGTAAAAACGGAATAAGAATAGAGGTTAAAAGATTGTACGAAGGCACGCCCTACGAAGTAATTGACTATTGGAACAAATTTTCTATAGATTTATCCGAGATAATTCAAGGCGAAAACATTGCCGAAAGGGCGAAACGATTAACCCAAAAATATTTTCTTTTTGGCCGCATTTTCAGTAAGCTCTTTAGTGATATTTGTCAGCTTCAGTTTTCAGCATGCGATATCATCACCTTGAACGAGCAGACCATAGAATATACGGGCTGGTCGCAGTTTTCTGATTACAACTCTATAGCACACCATATCAATTTCCACTCATTCTCTAAGGAGCAATTCATTTCTCGCTGCAAGAAGTTATATATTTTGATTGGCGAAAATCTAAAGGAAAAGTCTCTCAGAAAAATCATTAATACACTTGGCTTTCCCGTGGAAGAAACAGAAGACTATAGGGGAATTAAGCTTCTTGAGCTTGCGCTTCAATATATTTCGATTTCACATGAAAGTGGCCTCGACCCAATTAGGAATAAAGCGGTAATCGTTCAAAGAGCTCTGGATATAAAAGGGGCCTCCTCTCTATCGAGGCTTTTTGCATTGAATAGCATTCGTCAGCTTGACGCACATAAGAATACCGATTCAAGAAAACTAGAATTAGCACTAAATAACTTCGGTATACAATCCGGATCGATAACAAATAACTATGCTGATTCCTGTGAAAGAATTTATGAAGGACTGGATTTTATGCTCTCTGAGATAAATACTCTACTTTCTAATATCGTGCTTAGCTAAGTTTTTTATTTACGCCGAAAAACCGCATTCCTGCGGTTCAAAGATCGCTGATAATCTTCTTGTGGAAATCATGGAGCTGGTCAGTTTCTCAACCAATGCTGCAATTCCGTCCAGCTCGTCTTCCGTCTTAGCGCAAATAATTTGGAAATAGTTTTTGAAGATCTGCCACAGTTCAAATTTGGGAGTGTGATATAGCCTAAAAGTAAACCCCTTTTTACATATTCAAAATTTCGATAAGAAATTTAAATCAATATCTTTATTAGGCTAAATGAATGAAGCCTATGAAGAGCTTTATTTACTCCGCACTTCTTTGCTTGGGTTATAACTTCAGTTTTGGCCAGGGATCCTCTGCTTGCCTTAAACAGAGCTTTTGGGGTACGTCACATTCCTATTATTTTCACTTCTTACCGGGACAAGAACAGGCTGATTACTTACCGTGTGGAAGATACGCTCCGATGGATGACGGTGCCATGGACATTTATGGGGCATGTGCTGCTGAGGTCAACACCTATTTCCAAGGCCTCAAAGGAACTCTTCTTTCAAACCCCATCGATACAGACATAGATCGCCTTGTCACTAATTCGTTACATATTCTTAAGCAAGAAAGTCTGATAACAGCGGACTTCGATGACGGTACGGACCCGCGATATAACCGCTTTCTCATTTGTGCCTATAACGCTTCACTTGATGATGAAAGCTACCTAAAGTGGATAGAGAAGGCCCGCCAAATCTATGATTCTATCCCTCCCAGGTCAAAGAGTAAAGCTATCGCGAGGATACAGCTGACGCTTATTGATCCGTTTTTCGGATCAAAGATGAACATGGTTTTTCCCAATGATGGCCGCAGCAAGTTCCTGGAATCATTTGACCAGATCACGGCATTCGTTAATGCCTGTGCATTGTCATATTCAGCCAGAGAAAGGGTGATCACATATGAATGCCTTGGAGACCTCTACAGAAACTATGGCCTCCTGGGACATGCATTGAACATCTATAACTATTCCCACTCTCTATTGTACCGGACAAGCAGGGATTCAACGTGGTGTATGTTGAACGCCCGCCTAAAGGAGAAAATCATCAAGACTTGCATGGTGGAGTCACCGAGAAGCGAGACGTACGCAAAGTACGGTGAAGCAAGGGCAAGCCAAAGGACATCCGTACCGATACGAGAGCTTGCTGCTCATAACATGAGGTTGGGGATTGAATACGGATTTGGAACGGAAACAGACGCTCTTGCCATGCTTGCCTGTGAATTGGGGAGGGGCCGGAAAGAGTTGCTTGCCACGGATGTATCTTATCTCATCTATAAATACATGAAATGGGCCGGGCGGATGGGCAAAAAGGGCCTTGCCGAGAGAGCGGCGATTCTAAATCTAAATTATATCGTCGAGAATAATCTGAAGGATGCGACGATAATCGAATCTATAGAGGAACTGATAAACGCGAGTATGGAGAGACACAACTTGCCTCAGGCGATGGCGATCAACCAGCATGTCTTTTCACAGTCGTGCGGCAAAGGAGACTATCTCTATGCCCAGTATCTTCTCAATACTGCTCGGATGTTTTACTCCATGGGCGCTTACCCTGAGGCTAGCGATATGCTACACAAGCTAGACACGCAGAGCATGGTGATATATCGTCACGACCGTACTTTCAGAAACGCAAACGAAGCACTTGAGCTTTATGAAAAGATTTCGATGGCTACCAATGACGTGCAAATGTTGCAAAAAGTGCGCCAATTCGATGAAAAGCTACGAGACAAGAGGTCATACGACTTTGCCGGAAATGCAAGTTTCCTCTCAGATCTCATAAGGGACGTAAAGGATGACTCACTGAGGTACAGCATCTTTTTTCTAAGAACGCTAAGCGAGCAGCAAAAGATCATTAAAATGAAGGATAGCGTGAATAATCAAAACACTCGTAAAATCCTGAATGATTCGATCAACGCAGCCAAGACCAATTTAATGTTTCAAGAGTTCAGAAACAAGACAGAGGTCGATGCTCTTAAGCGAACTATAAGCACAATTATGATTATTGCGATAGTAGGGCTTGTGATTACCGTATTGTTCGTCTTGGTCAGGGGACGCTTCATTAGGCAACAAAGAAGGACGCTCGAAATGGATAGCATCATGGCGGGCTACTTGGGCCACGGCGTTGGTGGGACGTTTCAGCATTTGGTCGGTCTACTTGACGAAGACACCCCCGAGAGTATCGAATCCACACGTGGTATTGTAAAGGAAGTAAGTATACTGTATAGGGATCTCCAATTAGGATTGGGTAAGCCGACCAACCTCCTTCATGAGATTGAGCAGAACGAGAGATACGCCCAGGTCGTTTCCCTTGGCGAGGACCATCCAGTCACATGCAGAAACGAGTTGGACAGGAATTGGGCTCAAACAGTAAATGTGCCGCGTTTCTTCCTGCTTGACATCTACTCTAACGCCCTCAAGCACGGGCATCTAGGAGACAAGGCTGGCGGGGAAATCATTGCAAGACAAGTCGCGGTAAAGGGTGAGAAGGGATGCTGCTTCTTGGTGGTAGAAAACAACGGGATAGGAAGGGAGGAGGCCGAGCTGTATAAGAAGGACTTAAACCACAAATCTACAGGCATGAAAAGAGTCATGAAGATGCTGAAGCTGCTGAAACAAAAAAACGCTTACATATCCCTTTTGGACAAGGAAGGTCCCCGCGACGTTATAAGAGATGGAGTAGTCTACGGCACCAAAGTAACCTTTAAAATCAAGATGAAATGAGAACAATCCAAGCTTTCATAGTGGAGGACGTCACAAGAACCCGCAATCTCATAAAGAAGGGTATAGAGAAGTTCAATAGCACCTCAGTGAATTATAGAGTGGAGGTTCGCTATGAATTTGAATACGGCGAGGATGCCATTAGATGCCTGGAAAAGACAGATGATTGCCCCCATCTTATCTTTTTAGACATAAACCTTAAGGGTAGGGCTAAGGGAATTGAACTGTGCCGCAAATTCCCTGATATCGCATATATTGTGATTAGCATAGAGACGAGTCCTGCAATATCCATTTATAATGAGACTGATGCAATCATCTACAGTTATATAACTAAGGCTTCCGAAGGGGCATTCGATAGCCGGGATATATCGATCGCGATTGACAGGTTCGTGAAGAGGCGGGGAAGTGGAATTTATCCGACGTTTGTAAATGTCGGTAGGAAGAAAGACGTGCCGGTCAAGGACATAAACTTCATTTCGACGAGCGCCCTGCGTATAGAATCGGATGAGAGAGGGCAGGAAAAGATCGCGCTTTGCCGTGCCTGTACTGAGAATGGCAGTTCAATTGTGGTTACGCAGGCCATGGTCAATCGATCTGTAAAAGATCATGCGTGTCTTCTACAGATATATTCGACCGACAACGGCGAGAAGGCAAGGGGACATACGCTCCAGAGCTTTGTGGAGGTCCATGATCTTAATCCTGCATTTTATACCTTCATTGATCGCAATTTAGTAGTCGACATAAGGAAGATTGCCTACGTAAGCGGATGGGTAATCTATTTCGATATAGGTCTAGGACTTTGGGCTCAATACGAGGTCACAAATCCTGACCACATGAAGTTTCTACAGCGGAAAAGAGAGATGCTCCTTCGATAACCGCCTACATACGAGCACCTCAAACCTACATTTCGCCCTTTCTACATACATATTTTGCACATCGCTTAGGTGACGAGTTCCTTTGTCGTCAAGATTCAACGGCCGCTGCACTTTTCCGCAGCAAGAAAGGCCGGACGAGTCCGACCTGAGGATGAGAAAGGGGGCTGAGTGTAGTGAATTTCGACACACGCTACGTTACAGCCTGACACAAATCCTCGGCGACAGTATACACGGGACGCCTGATTCTGTCAAGCCGAGTTTTTTACCTCTCTTCTATGCCGCGGGTCTTGTTTTTAACCATTTAAAACAAAGGCCAAATGGAAAATTTCCCAAAAAACGAATCCTTCCAAAACGGCGAGGTTGCCCTACGGTTCTCGGAGGCGAGCCGCAGGCGGCACCTCAAACTCAACCTTCTCCCGCGCGATGTGCTGTGTTCCGCCCGGGAAAACGGCACCCAAGAAACCTCCGGCATTTCACCTGCAACGCCAAGAAAGCGAAGATTTCTCCTGCGCGGGCCACTAGTCTTTCTGGCGCTATCCCTTATGCTCTTGGGTTCCTCGTGCAGGATATTGGAAAACCATACCGTCAGCGCTTGCGGCGGCCATTGGAGCATCTCGTGGGCAATGATGGGCATATCTTGCTCCCTCGAATTAGCCGTGACAGCCACCCCTAAGAAGGAAAGGTATTAATCATCAAAACTGAAACGTATGGAAGAAAAGATAATTAGAATGGATACGGGCGCATTCTTTGGGCTCGTGGAGGCCATGTTGAGCTACATCAAGGAGAACCATTTCCTCCCCGCCGAGGACAGGTGGGTCAGCTCCGACGAGGCCAAGCGCATTCTCAGCGTCCAGAGCTCGACCACCCTCCAGTCCCTGAGGGACAGCGGACAGATCCGGTACAGCCAGCCGACCAGGAAGCAGATACTGTACGACAGGGAGTCTCTCATCGAGTACATCGAGCATCACGCAAGGGAAAAATTCTGACCATGGCACAGACAGCAAGCACCTACGAGAGGGGGTTCAACATGGGGTACTACCTTGAGGCGTACGCCCCGCATATCCTCTCCCGCGCGATGGACGGCCTCTCCCACATGCCGCCGGACTTCCTACTCGGCCTAAAACACGGCCAGGTACAGGGGAGGACGAACAAGAAGCTCGAAACCACCGTCGAGCGGGAGGCCGCCGCCAAACGGAAGGCCGCCGACGACCGGGAGTACTACCGCCAGAGGGCCGAGGAGCGCCGCAGGGAGGTCGAGTACAAGCAGCAGTTGAGGAGGGACGAGCAGAAGAAGAGGCGGAGGAACGATGAGATCGACTCCGAGCTCGTGAAGGACTTCAAGACGGACCCGTACGAGCGTCGCATGAAGGAGCTCGCCGCCTCAAGGCGATCCGCCCCCGATGTGCCCCACGAGCAGGATCAGCCAGACATGGATACGGCCGATGGCCAAGCGGAGAAGTCGGAAGCCCCCATCAGTAGCGACCCGCAAGACTCTCAAGCCTCTGTCCCCGAAGTCCTGGAATCAGGCGCGGCGAGTACGAGCCCCTCCGCTGAGGACGCCTCCAAGGACGAACCGGCAGCCGAACAGAAGGAACGGGCAGGCGAAATATCCGAAATCCGGGAGCAGCGAGGGGACCGAGACGAACGGTCGCGCTGACGATATTTTCTAACCAAAACAAAAAACATGTTTCAAACAAGCAAGCAAAAGGGCACAGGCCCCAAGACGGCGGAAGAGCAGCACCAAGCCCTGCGCGAGAAGGCGCGGGAAATGGGGAAGAACCTCGCAGTTACGCTGCTGCCCTCCGCAGGAAAGGACGAAAGCATGGAGCTGTACATCAAAAGCATCCGCGGCCCCTATTCGTCCCTGCTCGGACAGGAGATGGGTAGGATTCCCTCCAACCATGCCGACATCGCAGAGATCGAAGGCAGGTCAGCAGAACAAAAAAGCGTCAACCTTAACGAACGGCTCTCGGAGTGCCGGGCGCGCCTCCGGAGAGAGCAGCTCGAGCTCACGGAAATGGACCAGGACGACGCGCGGCACAAAACGGTCTGGCCCTGGTGGGGGGCGGCGTTCCTTGTCGCCCTAGTGGAGAGCATGTTCAGCTACAAGTCATTCACCATGCTCGACCTCGGCAACCACATAACCCTGGCCCTCCTCATGGTATCGCTTACGGTCGCCTTCACGCTTCTACCCAAGGCCCTCCGTTGGTGGTACGAGGACTACACTCCCGCGATGTCACTCAGGTGGTTCCTCAACGCCATTCCTGTGCTGGCTATAGGCGCAGGATTCTACGTCCTCGGCCTTCTCAGGGCGAAGCTGCTGGCCTCCCAGGCCGCGCTCAGCATCGAGGACGGGCTGGGACCGCTGCAGGGGATTACGGTAAGCCCCTGGTACTTCATGGGCATAAACGCCTTCCTCCTCGTCATAGGCTACTTCATTGCGCACCAGTTCCCGACGGCGGCCCAGTCGAAGAACAAGTACGCGCTCGAGAAGAAGGAGTCCGCCATCGCCAAGCTCGAGACACAGATCGAGCGGTGGGAAGCGGAGCTTTCGGCAATCCCGGAACGGGAGAAGAACTCCCTGATACGCTCGGCCCAGAACACCGCCGGCAGAAGGGAAGCGTACGAGAAGGTAAACAGCTTCTTCAAGGAGGCGGTGGGGGCCTTTATCGAGGCAAACATAACCTACCGGAGCGACGGGCAGCGGCCGAGGTGCTTCGACGCCCCAGTCGCCGACCTTGAAATGAAGATTTCATAACAATTTAATTCCAAACATCATGAAACTTGGTATCAATGTCATTTTCTCCCTGGTTGCTATCCTAGCGGCCTCGTCCGGATGCGGAAGCGACGGCTCCGCCAACATATTCGCCAGACAGCCCTCCGTCCACGTCACGGTCCTCTGGGACCTTACCGGTCCCATGTCGGCCAGGCCGCAGGGCGAGGAGGTACTTGGACTCTTGGGGATCAGAAACGACCATCTGTATTGCGGCTACACGTATCGAATGAGAAGTCTCAGCTCAGTCAACCTGACCGACGTGTTCGAGGCCTCGATACCCCCGGAAAACAGCCTAACGGGCGACGACATCAGGAGGGTCGCCGCGATACGCCGCTTCAAGAAGGCCGTCCAAGGCAAGATCGACAGCGCGGCAAGGCAGAAGTCCTCCGACGAGCCGTACTCGGTCCTCTACGCCACCATAGCCCAAGAACTGAACCAGCTTGCCAACCACCCCGCGGCGGACACAAAAACCTGCCTGATCTACTCCGACCTGACGGAGAACTCCCAGGACGGCAACTATTACAGCGCCTCAGAATTGGCCAGGATCACCGCCAAACCCGAGAATGTCATCGCGGCGCTCAACAGGAAGGTGCCGCTTTCGGACCTGCACGGTCTTACGGTATACCTCGTGTACCGGCCAAGGAGCAATGCGGACGAGCGCAGGTTCTCCGCCATAGCGTCCATGTACCGGTCGATGCTCGAACGCAGGGGTGCGACCGTCATCATCGGATCAAACATCATCACCCATTAAAACGCGGCCATGGAAAAAACTGGAAAGCTCATAAGAATCCTCCTCGGCGCAGCGGCCATCGCCGCCAAGGTAGCGATATACATATTCTGGGGAGCAAGCCGTCTGGTCGAGGTAATACTCTCGGAGACCAACAGGCTTCTCAAGCGCGTTTTGGAACAAAAGAAAAACCAATAGCATGGGCATCCTCATTAATCTCCTGACGGCACTGACCAGGGCGTTCTTCGAGTTTCTGCACCTCGGCCTCACCATGGCGGAGCCGGGACCCAAGGACCACTCGCTCAGGGCGGCATTCGCTACCGACCAGAAGACGCTGTCCGTATACCACGAGGGCTTCTGCCTCGACGGCCGCAGGAGCCTCTCGCTCGACGAGAGCCTGCGCCACGCCGTAGTAATCGGCAAAAGCGGTATCGGCAAGTCCACGTCCACCTTCATCCCGTCCCTCCTCACCATGCACACCTCGGGAAGCTCCCTTGTGGTGCACGACACCTCAAGGGAGCTGGAGCCCTTGTCCGGAGGCCATTTGGCAGGCCACGGCTACGCCATCCTCGCCATGGATCTGGACGATCCGGGCAGGTCCATCGGGTTCAACCCCATGGAAAATATACTGCACCCGAGCGACGTTGACAAGCTGGCTTCGCAGCTCGTACAGACGAGCCTTAAAGGATCAGACCCCTTCTGGGACGCCAGCGCGAGGGACCTCATCAAAACGGTCATCAGCCTCGCGCTCCGGCTCGGCGAGGAGCACAGGAACCTCGCAAACGTGCTGCACATAATAAAGCTGATGGGTGCCTCGCCGAAGGCCGTTGACGAGCTCGTTGCCATGCACGCAGACGAGCAGACGTTCACGTCCTTCAAGTCGTTCCTTTCCAACGACGCCAAGGTGGCCTCCGGAATCCTGGCCACGGCGAAGGCCGCGCTCTCTATTTTCGGTGACGAGCGCGTCGCGCTCGTCACTTCCCGGAGCACCCTCGACCTGAGGGACCTGCGCAGGAGGAGGATCGCCCTCTTCATCCAGAACAAGGTGTCGAGCCAGCAGTACTACTCCGTCATAACCTCGATTTTCTTCGAGCAGCTCTTCTCGACCCTCATGGACGCGGTGCCGGAAAGGTCCGCGAGGAGCATTTACATCCTCTTGGATGAGGCCGCAAGCGGGCTCAGGATGCCATCGTTCAGCCAGGCGATAGCGCACCTGCGCAAGTACCGGGTTGGGTGCATGGTCGGCCTGCAGTCCGTCCAGCAGCTGAGGCAGACCTACAACGATAACGACGCCGCGACGATACTGGGCAACTGCCACGCGCATGTCTACTTCGGGGAGCAGTCGCACGAGACGGCCAAGACCCTGGAGTCGCTTCTCGGACGCTACGAATACGTGAATGGCGCAGGTGGAAGGTCGGTCAGGAACCTCATGGAGGCCGACGAGGTGCGCATGATGGGAAACCGCAAGGCCATCATCGTCGCGGGAAGCGAGAAGCCGATCCTCGCGAACCTGACGCCCTACTACGACCGGCCATGGCTGAAGCTGCGCTCGAGCAGGCGGACCAAGCCGCCCTCCGGCTTCGGCAAAGAGGCCCGCGTTAAACTTATTGGCCAAGCGTGAAGGCGAAGGAGGGGTTGGCCGCCTACCTTGAGGCCACCGGAGCCTATGAAAGCGGGGACGAGGCCCTCATACGGAAGGTAAAGGAGGCGTACTGGAGGAACTACAGGAAGGAGCACAAGCGCAAGGCCCGGAAGAAGAACAGGGAATGCTCGATCTCCCTCGACACGGAGAAGGCGACCATCCTGGAAAGGGCGGCCAAAGCCCACGGGCTTGCCCTGTCCGCATTCATCGGCCAAGCGGCGGCGGCGTACGTACAACAGGCGCTCATATTCCCGAACATCGAAGAGCTGCGCAGGATAGAGCAGCTGCTGTCCCTTTGCTACTCTGAGATACAGGACAGGCAGACCATTTCCGGGCATGAAGACACAAGGCCGCTGCTAGACAGCATCCTTCGTTCTGAGGAGCTCATAGCGCTACTTCTCAGCAGGCCCTTGCCTCTCGAACAGGCGTTGCGGAAAGCCCTTAAAGAGATGCCGCACATAAGATCTCTCATAATCGAAATAATCCAGCACCATGATAATAAAATCAAAGGGAAGGAAGAAGCCTGAGGATGTCAGGCAGTTGCTATTATACATTACGAAGGATAGCGCCCTGCTTAGGTGCGCCAACGGCGAACCTTTCATTATGCGTCACAACCTAAGAGGTAATAGCATAGACGAGTGGGAGAGAGAATTTCTAAAAAATGAGGCAACGCGGCTACATGCGAAAAGGAACGCCAACATTATTTATCACGAGATAGTCTCATTCCATAGCCTTGATCGGGATAAGATTTCTGAAGAAATGCTTCGGTCTGTTGCAAGCGAATACATACGGCTCCGAAATCTAAATGCGCTCGGTTTGATCACTGCTCATGGCGACAAAAACCATATCCACCTTCATTTTGCCGTTTCTGGTATCGAGTATCGGACCGGCAAAACACTGCGCGTTACACGAATGGAGTATAACAACATGAAAATTGATCTTCAACGCTTCCAAGAGCAAAGATTCCCCGAGCTTAGGTTTTCGGTTGTCGAATTCAGGCGGCCTCTCCAGAATGCCAGTGAATTACCTGACCCTGATAAAACTAAATTTAGCTCAGAAAAAAGCAACATAGTCCGGGCTTTTAGAGAAGCCATAGCTGACCAGAGCGACCTTAAACACGTTGAGACCGCCTTGGCGGGTCATGGCTTCAAGATTTATCGGAGGAATGGGGAGCCTCAAGGCATATCTGGTAAACGCAAGTACAGATTCAAGACACTAGGATTCAGCCGTTTCGTTTTAGATCGGCTAAGCCGCAACGGCAATTCAAGCCCCGACCGGAGAAGGTGTTAAAACTGACACCTGCTGCCGAAATTACATGGCTACGAAGAACGGTGACTATTTTCGGGTAACCTCGTAAAACCCCATAATTCACGTCCTTAGTCAAAACTCTTTTGCGCTATTATATGTAAATTCACCTTGTGTTTTTTTTGTACCTAACATTTTATAATGCCCAAAAAAAATTTCTACGAGCATTGTTACATATGCAAATGTCAACTTAGATTTCCCCATGCTCATTATAAGAGGATGTGTAATAAATGCGGGAACTTTAATTACCAGAAGCGCACTCAATCTTTAGACTTGTCCGGTTATACAGCGCTAGTGACGGGAGGAAGAATAAAAATTGGATTCGAGACATCACTAAAGCTGCTAAGGAGCGGCTGTAAGGCAATTGTCACATCGCGTTTTCCAAAGGATACCTACCGGCGTTATTCCCAAATGCCCGACTTTATGGACTGGCACTCAAATCTAGTGGTTTACGCGGTTGACTTCGCTAAGCTGAATGAGCTCGCCGCTTTCATTAGTTATCTCATGGACAGTCTAACTTCCCTTGAAATCATAATAAACAACGCTGCCCAGACCATTCAGAAGCCTAGAGAATACTACAAACATCTCGCTGAAATAGAAAGTGCGGCCCTTGGTGATAAGAACGCTTTTCTCGGTAGCTCTAGCTATTTTCAAAACGACAACCATCGTCCGCAGACGTCTCTCGACCTAGCCGCCCTTCGATCCATTGACCTAGCTTTCCCGCCTAACATATATGATGAATTTGACCAACAGGTCGACAATAGGAAGGTCAACAGTTGGGTAACCAAACTTCAAAATGTTTCTATACAAGAACTCTTGGAAGTTCTGCTAATAAACGTTGTGGCTCCATTTATGATTAATAGTAAGTTAAAGCCTCTATTGGAGCGCAGTGCGACTAGCAGCAGGTACATCATCAACGTTTCTGCAATGGAAGGAAAGTTCAACAGAAAGAAATCAATCTACCATCCTCATACCAACTTAGCCAAAGCCGCCTTGAACATGATGACGCGAACTTCAGCGGAAGATTATGCGCGGTCTAAAATATTCATGAACAGTGTTGACACCGGGTGGATTACCAATGAAAACCCGTCCCATATCGCAGATAAAATGGCAGAGAAAAAGCTCTTTCCGCCCTTAGATGTGATTGATGGCGCAGCTAGGATTTGCGATCCCATTTTCACTGGAATAAGGACGGGAGTGAACGAATCCGGCAAATTCCTAAAGGACTACAAACCAACCTCTTGGTAGTGTACAAGATGGGAACATCCTGTTAATATGTTCACTGGTGATCCACACTATTAACCCTATTTTTAGGAGAGAATCAAATGTATGCCTAAACTACACCAAGGAAGGGACTATATAGGCGTCGGAGTTGGCGGAATCATTGTGAACGACGAACACAAGATTCTATTGCTTCTGCGGAATAAGAATCCGGAAAAGGGATGCTGGTCTATCCCTGGCGGGCGCGTCGAATTCGGGGAGGATGTTGAAGACGCTATAAAGAGAGAGGTAAAAGAAGAGTTGAACATCAGCGTGGAGATCGTCAGGCTTTTGAGGGTGACCAATCATATTCTCGAAGACAAAAAGGTGCATTGGCTGTCGCCTGCCTTTGAGTTGAAATACAAGTCTGGAGAATTAATGAATTGCGAACCCGATTCTCACTCCACGTTCAAATGGTTCAGCCTAGATTCTCTGCCGGCCAATATTACGATTACTACACGTTTGGCCTTGGAGTCGTTTAGAAAAACTGCGGCGTAATGGAAGTCCTCGGTGCAACCATTATCGATGCCTGGGAAAAGAGCATCGTACATCTTTTGCGCAAGGGAGACAGAGTCCCAACACAACGAGGAATGAACGCCCTGGAACTACAGAACGTGCTATTTCTCATTGCAGCTCCTGCAGATTCGATGCAGATTAGTGGCGCTTATCCATTTAGCGAAGGCTTCATTCAGATGTATACAGAAAGCTTGAGCAGTAGTTACAAAGGTGTCTCTATCAAAGATAGGCTCTACAATTACGAAGGGAGATTCGATCAAATTAAAAATGTAGTCCGCATTCTAAAAAAAGACCCATCCAGCAGACGAGCTACCGTCTCTTTATGGAATGTAGAGTCTGACCATAAAAGCACGCACCCCCCGTGCATGGTCACCATGCAATTCTACATTAGAGACAGTAAATTGCATCTTACAGCTGTTCTCAGAAGTAATGATGCATGGATGGCGGCAGTGCCAGATATGTTGTCAGCCGTTAAAATCCAAATAGAAGTAGCAGGCAAACTGAAGGTACCCGTTGGCAGCTACAATCACCTTGCCACAAGCTACCATATTTATGAGACAGATATTGTCGAGGCGGAAAGGGTTTTTCAAACTCGTTTGAATGAAAGGGAATAGGATTTTATTCTACGCAGGCCCTAGCGAACTGTCGACAGATCAGTGGGTCGTCATCATTTCCAATCTTATTACTTACGGCGACCAAGTCTGGCTACGTGCCGACACGCACTTCACGAAAAGTCTCGGCAGTTATCCGTTTGAGCGCTTTAACAACATGCTCAGGGAGCTTGCTACTTTGGGGATGGTGAAATTTTGGGATTTAGAAGCCTTTCCCTCAGATGGAGACATAATACAGGATCGGATAATATCAAAGGAGGAGCATCTGGAACTGTATGAGGCTTTGAAGTATGATGCCCGGCTTAATGATCTACAAGAAATTGGCAATAATAGAGGCGCCGAGGTAGAGAGAACATCCAAACTAATCGACTATCGCCAAGAGCTATGGACCCTCGGCCTCTGCAGCCTTTGCAATTCCAACCAAATCATTTATCAGAAGTCGCCAAGCGGCATATTAGGTACAGAATTTTACAAGTTTGAGAAAATAAACGAGAAAATAACTCAAAGGGTATACTCAAAATTTCACATTGCCGGAATAGAAACCCTTGAGGTTTCGGATATTATTGAGATGAAAAAGCTAAGCGCAAAATATCAAAATAAAATTGACACCTTATTTGAAACAGACGCCCTGTCGTTCTCGCTTCTTAGCTCGTCACATATAGATCGCAAACTGGAGGATTTGAAGTTTGAATTTGATACCTACTTGAACGATTTGGCAATCAAAAGCAAAGGGCTTCCAATAGGCAGAAGCGCTTGGGATACAGCTGTAAATATTCTTAGTTTCTCCTTCGCGCCAGCGACAGCCCTAAGTATAGCTCAGACGGCTCTAGACCTCTTGCGTAAAGCAAAAAAGAGCCAGGACGAGAACTTCATCTTCTATATGACAGAATTGTCCAATCGTGTACACAGGAAGCGTTAGGGCTTATTTATCCTTCCCTGTGAAGTGCTCAATGGATATTTCTCGCCGTTTCTCTCGATTTTCGAAAGGACGATCTCAGGAATGTCTAACCCATGCCTGTCCGCCAGCATAAAGCAAAAAATTAAGACGTCCGCCAATTCTTCCTCTATCTTTTCAATCCTTACTTCTTCCTCCGACTTCCACAAGTAAGCTTCCAGAAGTTCCGAGGCTTCCACACTTATTGCGATCGCAAGTTCTTTAGATGTGTGGAATTTGCTCCAACCCCTTTCTTCTCTAAATTTTATTGCAGCCTCCGTCAGCCTTTTTATATCACTCATAACTTTTTTATACAAAGATAAGGCAAACAAGGTGTCAAGTACATGACAGGATTTTAAGGACTCCCTTGTCTGAATCAAACTATTTAAAAGGACAAAATGGAATTGGACAGAGACTTTTTGGTTAGTTCTCGCGCTTGCTGCAAGATTGCAGTTGGCCTGTCTATTTATGCAAAATGGCCCAACTGCATCTTGCCAAAGGGAGACCCTTTGGAATCCCTGGTAGCGGCAAATGCACCTCATTAGAAAAACTTGCTAGCTTCGCTTTAATCAATACCGCATGAAAAGGCTGCTGCTTTGTTCATTCCTGGCTTGCGCCACATTATTTGTTTCGGCCTCGGACTGTCAAGTTACGAAGTATATTACAGCTAACATGTGTCCCAATGGCTCATATGACTTCATGGGACGTATTCTTACTCAGCCCTTCAGATATTACGATACGATACCCGGACCAAATGGCTGTGACACTACAATCGTGCTCGATCTAGAATATTGGGAACCTATCATACCACCTATATATACCGCGATTTGTCCTGGATATACTTATAATTTTAATGGCCGGATACTTGATACTCCGGGTATCTATTATGATACCCTCTCCTCAATACTCGGATGCGATAGCGTGCAAGCGCTTTATCTGGAAATAGGAAGCTTTGCCTGGATCAACCTTTTTGATTCTATCTGCAGGGTAAATGGCAGCTATATATTTCGGGGAGATACTTTTTATAGTGATAGGCTATACGCCATCGATACCACTCATTCAGGATCGCCGTGTGATACTATATTCTCGATATTGCTCCGCAGGAGAGACAATCCCACGACCTATATCATTGATTCTTTCTGTGCTGGATATACATATACTTTCCTTAATCGTACATTTACACAGCCGACTGTAGACACTTTCCTTTTTTCTGCTTCATCGCCTGATGCATGTGATTCGCTCGTGATACTTGATCTGGCGTTAAAAATATTTACCACCCCTCCAGTCACTAGAAATGGCTATAACCTATTTACTACTTTCAGTCATGGATTATCTTACCAATGGCTACTCAATGATTCCATTATACAGGGCGCTATCAATTACTTTTGCCCCATATCTGTAGATGGAGCTTATAGGGTGATCGTTTCAGCCGATAGGGGATGTATAGATACATCTCTCCAATATGTGATAAGCAATCTCGGAGTATTAGAAAACGAAGTGCAAAACTATTCAGTTTACCCCAATCCCACACATAGTATATTGCACGTAAGATCTGCCAAGGTCGTTAAAGCTTTTTCTATCCGAATCCAAGACGAGATCGGTCAGATTCTTGGCAACTGGACGAGTGAAGAGGCGCAGACGATCGACGTATCGAGCTTTCTGCCAGGCGCATACTGGATCATTTTTTCGGATGGGAACAATCTTCCAGAAAGGCGATGCTTCGTGATCTACTAGTAGGATTCTATTTTTGTGATGCTTTTACGATGCTCTTACCGGTCCGGCCGTAGCTCGTGGTCACAACCACCTCATAAGTGCCTGCCGCCAGGTGTGAGATGTCCAAAGGGACCTCCGAACCACTGACAGTAGCCAGGGAAACCGTTCTACCCTGAAGATCTGTTATGGAAACAACCGCATTGACTAGTTCCTGATTGCAGGTGACCTTGAAGGGACCACCTGTAGGATTAGGCGCCATGAGAATGATCTGGAAATCACTGAGTGTATCATCCTTCAATCCAGTAGATGGATCTTCATTGGCTGTCTGTGTGGTGTCTCTCATCCTTCCAGTATTTCCTCCCGTGCATGGTACCAACATCCTGATTATCCTATTGCCATTGGCATCATAGAAATAAGTCAGACCGCAATCAACGAGTGGGATGGATTGCGCATAACATCCAAGAGCAAATATTTTGCAAAAAATTAAAATCAAGCTTACTTTTTTCATACTTCAGTTTTTCCTAATTATCTCTTTGGCGGACTCTTCCTATACTTTAAATTCATTTTCATTTTATCCCATAGCCAATCATATGCATCTTCATCGGTTTTACATACAGAGTACATATTTCGATTCCCCTTCTCGTCTAAATAAAAGCACTCCCATATAGCATAATTTTTGTAAATGATACATGCGCCAGGTTTTAATCCATCATCTATAGAATACCATCTTTCAGGAACGTTATATAATGCTAGGTTTTCTTTTAATGTTTTTAAATCCATACCGATATATATATTTTAGTACATTCTAATATAACCCAGTTCTTGCAGATAATAGAGCGAAACTGGAGTCTGGTATTGCATTCCCAAGCCAATTTGATAAAAAGCAGGGCTTATAACAGATTGTTGCATTGGAAATGATTTTAAGACTTCTATCTGCATATACATATCCAGGGGCGTCGACGAAGATAACGCTCTCATTTCGATTGGAGTACCAACATCAGACATATATGTCCCCCCGGGGCTTCCGTATCTATCGAACACTTGCCCTGGTTTGGCCATTATATCTTCCCATGAACCCAATGCTCCACCATTGGCGGGCCAATATAGCGCCAAGGCATCAGGTTTTGTGACTGCGCCTGCGGCTTCATTACTTACAGCCTCAACTGACGTGCTAATTTCCCCTACTTCTACGGTATTAACCTCTCCGGTGCCTGTAAAAATACTTGCAGCGAAAGGAACTGCCTTACCTATCAGATTTCCCCACTCTGCATAGCTCTTTTCAGGGATTGAATTAATAAAACTAACGTACGAACGTCCCATTCTCTCACTGGCAAGAGCTACGTCTGGATCGTCCGTTATTTTCCATGGAAGTTCTAATTGCACTAAGGCAATGAAATTGTTTTCCAGATTTTCTGCTGCTATAGGTATAGCATTAGGCTGTCCAAGTCTTTGAAATCCTTCAAGAATAGAATACACCCCCTCACCAGCTCCCAATACCACATTAATATTGAATAGGATGCCACTACCATTCAAAATGCCGTCTTGGGAAAGCTCTCCAGAGCCTATTTGATCTCCGTTTATAGTAACGGAAGTGCCGAAATTGGTTAGAGTGCCATCTCCGGAGTAGGTATATGATGTGGTAGTATAAGTGTCACCGTACCCAACGGTAATGCTTGTCGTCGTATAATCTCCGTCAACATTAGTTACCTCAAAAGAATACGGCCCATCATAATCCCATCCACTTGGATCAGCATACTTTAGTGGGTTATTGTTAGCATAAGTATAACTATTGTAGCATTGAGTATTGAGCGGATCATGTATAATTTTGTCTGGTCCAAGCATCCGTCCCAAAAGCGGGTCGTACATGCGGCCGTTCATATTAATCAGTGCAAATTCAGGCAAATGCTCATGACTCGTATACCCCCTATACATCCACGATGTTACTATCGTACTTGTGCCTACTGGAGGTATACTGTTATATGACCAATCGGAAGGATTTCGGTACCGGCCCCACGCGTCGAAGCTCTGCTGAGCGGCGATGGCATGTACGTCGTCCAAAACTGTAAGTATGGACTGCAAATGATCGCATAATGTATAATATTCCTTGACCGGCCCATTGGATGGCTTGACGATTATTGCCACCAATCCGTTATTGCCATAGATATAATGCTGCTCACTTGAGGTATTCGCCACAAGGTCATAGTTAATCTCGTAATTTCCCGAGTAGAGCCTTGACCTTACTGCTGTGCCGGCCTGTCTGAGCGTAGAATAATTGCGCGCGTATTCCGGGCCATAGAGGTATGTCAATTCATTGCCATTCTCAGTGATCACGCTTGGCTGGCCGAAAGAAGTATAAGAGATATCCTGCTCATTGAGACTTACAAGTCCCGAAGGATTGGAAATATGCCTCACCGCATTAATCTTGCCCGGATCATAGGTCAGGCTACCAACATCAGTCTTCGTGGCTATGTTGCCATTGGGCTGATACGAGAAAGACATAGCGCTCTGCCCAACTACCTGGGAAGTCAACAGCCGGTCATTTGAATCGTAAGTGAAATTCTCTGTGAGACTCGCTATTGCATCCTGACGTTGAGTCATATTTTGGGTGGCCCAATTGTATGTCATCTTCAGGTCCTGAAATCCCGGGGTGTAATACCTCGTCGGTACCCCAAAATTCGTTTCCAATGTCGAGGTGAGACCGTTGCCCAAATCATAAGAAGTAGCCTGACCGAAGCAATTCATACTATTTACCTTATACAGAATATTGCCGGTAGATTCGTCCGTTATTTTCGTCAGGTAACCATTTGCATCATGCGTATATTTGATAGATATTCCAGAGTTGTAGATTTCGCGCAGCAGATTACCGGTATTGGGCTCGAATTGATGCTGAGTGACAATCGTGTGCCCATTTATGACTTCCGTGAGCTGTGTATTAGCTCCGTATGCATCATATTGAAAAGATTTACTGAGCGAGCCAGCTACGCTGATGGTCGCAACTTGATTAACGCCGTACTGGCCAAGTGTCTTATAGGTATATGCGGTAGTACCTTCAGCACCATATCTGAACTGCACTCTTCCTGCAGCGTCATATGACATTGTATGATTGTGACCTAGAGCATCCGTCTCAGAAATCAACTGGCCGAATCCATCAAATGTATATTTAGTAGTACCGCTATTGGGAGTCTCCACCTGGTTTTTGTATCCACAATCATCATACGCGATGGTTTGAATTACACTTCCATCCATAAGTACTTGTGTCTGGTTACCCAGTCCATCATATTTAAATGTAAGAGTGCCCCCGTCATCCACTGATTTTACAACTTTGCCTGTAGGATCTTTGGTTACCTTCCGTTGTCGCCCTGCAGGGTCCGTTGTAGTTGTCACTATAGTGCCATCTCCAGGATAGGAATAGTCTATGTAGGTGGTGCCAAATTGATCGATTATCACAGTGGGACGACCGTATATATCATTTTCAATTATACTGACTCTTCCTGATTCTCCAGTGTATACGGGCTGCATCTCAATAGATACTTTTCCTGTTTGGTCGTAATAAGTATAGCCGGATAAATCCGAATTATTAAAGCCTGTCTTCTGTATGGACACAGTGCGCCCTCTGGCATCAAACCACTCTGTGACATCGGGAGATCCCGGCTGGTGAGTCAGCGTGGAATATATAGCTGTATTCGTACGGCTACCGATATCCCATGCATAGCTGACGCTTCCGTAAATACCCCTGACAGACTTTTGCAACGAAATGCGCCCGTAGGCATCTAGCCAGCATTTTGAATTCAAACCAGCTATATCGGTTTTGGATATGACTTTACCCCACAATGGGTCGTACTGCATGTATTCACTTTCAAGCAAGGTATTTGTGTGAACTATCGGGAATCTTCCGAGCGGATCATATGTGAATCTCTCCAAGCGCTGATTCTGGAGTGAATTTGCCAATGAAGAGCTTTTCGTCAATATATTGCCTAAGGAATTGTAGGTACACTGAGTGAGAGCTTCGCAATCTTTCCCCACATGATCCAGGCTCTCTATAAGATGTCCATGATTGTCGTAGCAGTATATCCCTACGTTATCGTAGCTTTGGGCGGAACCTGTTCGCTCATTGTGAGTGAATATTTGGACTGGCAGATAAGGAGCAGAGGGAGTATATTGCGTTTGGACTGTCTGCAGCGTAATGCCGTTGATATTTTTCTGTGTTTGCGTCACGTTACCGTGATTGTCATATGAAAAGAAGCTCTCCGTAAAGCTTCCTGTCATATAATCTGTATATAGGTTATGCGTTTTCTGGATCGCAAACCTGTTATGCGCCAATGAGATGTAATTATAGTTGCGGTCTTCGCCAGATATTGGAGCAAGAGAACCAGCATGATACGAGCTTACAAAAAGATTGTTGGAAGCGTAGTAAGGTGCGCTGAATGTGTAGTAAGACGAATTTCCGATATTAGAAGGAAGCACCGTGGAGTTTATCGAGTAAAAACCTAAAAAGCCTTTTCCTCCTAAGTGGAATTGCGCATTTTCATATGAGTAATTCGTCGTTATAGTGCCTCCCGCCCCACTGGGCTCTGTAACACTTGATACAACGAATAAAGGGTATTGAACACTAATAAGGGGATATGTCGAGCTTGTGCCCCTAGTATGAATAGGACCGAAAGAGTTTGTCAAGGGCTTGTAATTGAAAGTCTTTGTTTGTTCGAACCCGTCAGTAACAGTAAGCAGAAACCTTTGTAAAGATTTCGGGTTAAATGAAAATTGAAAGTAGTCGTCGTAGTTCCCATGGGTCTTGGGCAGACTGGTACATAAATCGCTGACTACGTGATAAAAAGATAGATCCGTCCTGCCATCACCATTGAAGTCACCTAGGACTGAATAATTCGCCTTCATCGGACTCAATCCCTTCGCAATCACGTATTCTTTGAAAGCAGACCCTGCAGAATAATACATTGTCAAATCACCACATCCATAATAGAACCAGTGTTCGTTGTCCAATTTGGCGACAAGGTTTGAGCTCAGAAGTATATCACTCTTGCCATCACCATTGAAATCTCCGACGCAAGCATCTCTGACTTTTGCCTTTTCATAATCGAATTCACCGGAAGAGAATCCTCCAGAATAGGGGTTATCAAAGCCATCTGTTTCGGAAAATGACGGTGCCCGAGGATCCATTGCAAAGGATTTGAAAGGTTTTTGTTCAAATTCTTTGCCTGTAGAGTACCAAATGTCCCAATTCACATGTAAAGCCCCAAGCGTGCTGCCACCGAGTAGAGGTATGTTGCTCTGTAAATTATAGTAGACGAGGCCGGTTTGGAAAGGATCAAGTATAGGCTCTATATTCTGGTTGCTGTATTTCCTGGTCAAAACGTCAGTTTTGCCATCACCGTTAAAATCCCCCAGATAGAAACCGTTATAGTCAGTGTTATTCATCTGGGTTGATTCACTCAGGAGCTCAAATGAATATAAACCAGAAGAGTTCTTTTGAATGGAGAAAATTTTTGTGAAAAGCTTATCTACAATCATCATATCTGACTTGCCATCCCCATCAAAGTCCAGAATCATCCTTTTAACATCACACCAGGGATTCATTAGAGATTCACAATTACTAAGGGCTATGGTTCCCATTCCGGTCATATTATTCTGAATAACTTGATTGAAAATCCCCTTCGAAGGAAAATTTATAAAAGCATTATCAATCGTAGATATAATATAGTCTTCTGTTCCATCACCATCGAAGTCTCCTTGATAGAACCATTGTTCAGGAGCTATTCCGGGATCATGGGCAAGAGGAGGGGCCGGCCAAAAATGATTACTGGGTGATCCGGCATTATCGTAAGTCGTAAATTTAACTACGTCCACACCAATCCGCTCTTCTGGCCATCCCGAAACATAACCATTAGTATATTGGAACCCTGTCCCATAAAATTTTCTAGATATTTCTAGTATGCCTGGATGACCCTGACCCAGGAAATCTCCAACATAATAATTGTAATCGCCATGTGTATAAGGAGAGGCTGGGGGGCCCCAATAATAACTAGGGTTAGTTTCCCAGGCCAACGTAAATCCGTTTTCCCGGTAGGTGTCGTCAGTTACAGATTTGTCGTCCTCGCTAACCTTGTAGAATTGATTAGTTGATGGATCCATAAAATGGACCATTGACAGAACGTTATTTGATATATGGGTTCCAGAGTTGGGAGTTACTGCGTTTCCAATTGTAAGCATATCGGAGAAACCATCTCCATTGAAATCTCCGCTCATCAGATGGTAGTTTATCAGTGCATATGTGCTTTTTGCAGCAGCGCTTATATCATCCTGAAAATTGTATGAAGATGTATTATAACTATTAAAGTTGTCTGCAGTACCGTAAGTAAATCTTGTCGGATTCAAATGCGAACCATCAGAACCATATTCAGTAACCTGGGAAAGGTATGATGAGATGTCATCAGTACCGTAATCGAATTCATATTTCTTGTATGCGGCCCCGTTCTCGCCCGTTATTGTGATGTCACCAAGAAGAAAGTCGGAGTTAAAGCTTGATCCCGCGGCATATGTAACGTTCTTGTCTACCCTTGATAGGTAGTTAAAAATAATTTTATTATAAGGGGATATTCCCTGCGCATCGTTTCCAGTATAATCTATTTCTGTAATTTTAGGACTTGAAAGTCCTGTTTCATATTTGAAAGTTATGTAATTACCATCTTGGTCGTACATTTTGTTGACTCTCCATGTAAACACCAAATCAGAGGGAAGATTAGGGCCGTTGGCGAGCACTCTCGAATCCGCAGTGTGGCCATATTCAATTGTCAGCCCTTCTTTTGTTGTTACTTTGAACCATTCTGGTCCATCATAAGTACCAATATTGCCGTAGGATTTTATAACGGAATAGTCTTCACATTCTTTCCCATATGTAGTTCCACTCATACCATTTGAACCACTTGTAGGAATAAGCACCTGACCATCCATGACAAAGTGATCTTTATTACCATAGGTAATCGGACCAACTTCGTTATCGATAAAATTATTATGGCCGCTTCTTGTAATACTCGAAAGACCATTGAGGTTCCAACCCCAACCCATGTAACCATTACCAAAGTTGGAGTTATAATCAAGTGCTAGTTTAGGTGCAAAATTACTCGTTCCAGGAGGGAGGCAGATAGGAATGTTATAGGAAGCTGCGCCCAAAGGCGTAACTTCAGAGTAGCCAGGTGTTAAGCCAACAGGAAGCCCAGTATTCAACGAAGGTATATCTGATTTTAGGGGTTGTAAAGAAACATATTGGCCAGCCCCCCCGTTAGATGAATTTATTGTAATGACCGTGACTGTCCCTTGAGAAGAGCTAGTACACCCAAAGGTATCTACAGCAGTAACACTGTACACTCCAGATGAAGCGGTGTGTATCGTATCATTTTGTGAACCAGTACTCCAAACATAAGTTGACCCACCAGCAGCCACCAATGTTGCGGTAGTTCCGGGGAATATACTTACACTATTCACTGAAACAGGAATAGATATTCCTACCACCGCACTCGCACTGGCAGTACATCCATGCTGATCAGTAACCGATACTGTATATGCCCCGCCCGAGTTCGCGATAGTAGTTTGACTCAAATCACCGTCGCTCCACAAATAACTCAAACTGTTGTAACTTCCACTTATTTGAGCAGTGACGGGCGCAAGTTGTCCGTAACAAACGTTTGTATCGCGCAAAGAAACCTCGAAACGGCATTTAACTAGTGCCACTGGATTTAGAGTTTTGGTCCAGTTCAGGCCTGTAATAGTTACACTATAAGTGGTAGTGTTAACGGGGACTATTCTCAGTCGTGACGTAGTATCTCCCGTACTCCAGACATACGATACTCCTCCATCTGCTTCCAAAACGGCAGTATCTCCTTCGTAAATAGTGTCGTTTAAGGCCTTGGGCATGGTAGCCGGATCGACATACACTTCGCCTGTGGACACGGCGGAGCAGCCTATTGAATCCGTAATAGTAACATCATAAGTTCCGCCCTCTGTGGCGATTATAGACTGTGTGTTCATACCGTTGCTCCAGAGATAAATGGTTCCCCCATAGCCCGTTAATACTGCAGTATCGCCATAGGCGATGGAATCACTCGTGGCCGACACAACCGGGCCATGAAAGGATACTATGACGTCTACTGAATCCTTACATCCATTGACGTCTGTTCCAGTTACTATATACGTTCCACTCATCAGCGTCTGAAAGACTGGCATAGAGTCGCCAGTATTCCATAAATATTGATTAGCACCGCTGGCTGTAACGGTTGCCATGCTACCAAAGCACGCTGAGACATTGCTAGCCTTGAGTTTAACCGTATCAATTTCTGATATTTCTGTTGCCGTCGCTGAACATCCGAAAGCATCCAAAGCTGTCACTGTATATAGAGCCGAAAGTGTAGTTTTTAAAATTGAAGATGATGAACCATCACTCCAACTATAAGAGGCCCCACCGGAAGCTATCAACTCTGCAGAGTCTCCCAAACAGGCTGCATAGCTGGAAATAGTTATCTGTGGGGCTGGGAAAAGTACAGCATTCGCGCTGAATGATCTACTACAACCCGAACTATCTAACGCAGTAACAAAATAGGTCCCAGGGCTAGTAACTCGGATTATAGTCGTTGAATCGTAGGTACTCCATATGCATCTGTCTATTCCAGATATGCTTAAAATGGCTGTATCACCATTGCATATAGTGTCGTTGGAGATAAAAATTTGCCACTGTGGAGTTGAGATAATTGAACCTATACTTTGATACGCACAACCGAATGAATCTATGGCTCTCACAGTATATGTTCCAGGTGTAGCCGTGACTATGTACTGAGATGTGTCCCCAGTCGACCATAGATAGCTTTTGCCCGCCAATGCGCTTAAAACACCATAAGTACCTGGACAGACTGTGTCATTCAAGATAGTTGCAGATGGTACTGGAAGGAGAATTAGAGTGAGATATGCCATCGCGCTGCACCCGAATGAATTAGTCACAGTCACCGTATAAGTACCTGCAACTGTTGGGTGGATCGTCTTGGTTGTATCTCCTGTGCTCCATAGATAATGGCTGCCGACTCCCGGAACAGTATCCGCAGTCAGAGTGGCAGTGTCACCTGGACAAATAGAATCTTTGAGCGAATGAATAGCGGTACCCAAGCCAGACCAGTTGTTGCACGGCGGATAAACAATTACGGAATCCAAGTGATTCTCTCCCTGCCACCATCCATACACATTGCTGTTCGAATTCGATACAAAAAAGACCTTTTGAGGTGTGTCAGTATTGTTGATCAGCGTGTCATTTATGACCACGCTATTAGGACTAGTGCTTCCATAGGAGGTGACACCACTTACTTTTGTGGTATTAGTTCTGTACCAGTTCATTCCTTTCACAATACCGCTGGGCGTTCCTGTTAATGTAATATTAGTTATGCCACCGCTGGCGATATAGGGTGTATTATTGACACCGATTATGTTGGTCATCGTTCCTGCAGAAATAGCGATACTAGCGAAAAGCCCTAGGCCACTCTTGTACTCATGCTGGCTGCCATCTGACCAATGGCATACATTTCTAGAAACCGTCAATATCTTGTAGCCTGTATCCGAGGAGGAATAGATGGGTTTGTCTGCCGGAGAAACGGATGATCCAAGAAAAGTAGTATCTCCCCGCCACCTAGTCTTATACCAGTCAATTGCATCTACAGTATCGATGGAATTTATTGGAGCTCCCCCATATAAAGTACCGTACTGCTCCAACATGTTGTCGACGAGGTTTGCATTTTTTAAGACCCATATATTCTGCTGAATTTGTCCCTTATGCTGCTTGGGTATAATACAGTGGTCAGGAGAAGGAGAGGTGAGTGTATTGGGCAGGACAGTAAAATATCCTGTGAAGGTATTGTAATAAACCCCATAATAGCTCGCTCGTATATAGTATTTTACCCGTTGGTTTGAACCGGTTGTATTTGTCAATACTGCACCCAATTGCGGCTGCGAAAAATAAGTGAAATTACCTACTGAAGACGTATTGCCTGACACTAGGGCATTGTCGCGATTTAGCGTGAATCCTAAGAGAAATGTATCCGCTGTTGGTACGACATCAATACTAGTTCCTGAGGCCAGAGTAGGCATATAGTTCAACGGCGTCCAATCGAGCATCCTTGGAACAGTCGTTACATTGTAATTTCCTATAAGCGTATATGCACTAAAATAATGAGAGCCAGAGCAAGTGCAATGATTTATATTTCGGGCTAAATATTTACACGGTGTATCGACAACAATATTTATAGTATAACCGGAGTCTACGAAGGCAGTATCTGAACCCAAGACCTTGTACCAATATGCATTCGACGCCATAACCGTAGTATCGACGGAATATTGGATGTGTGCACCTTTAGCGTAGGTGACGGCATCAGGTGTTGCAAAGGGCCAAGTTTTCGGTTTGACAGGGAAACTGCATAGATCCCCTGTTGCCGGCGTCCCCGGAAGAACTTTTACGTAAATACTCCTTGTTTCGAAATAGGTAGAACTCCTATACATCCGCAATTGAATCCTGACTAGTTGTGCACTGCCGGTTGTATTGGTTAACGTGATTCCCAATGGACCCAGGAGGGCACTCCCAGAGACGGATCCGGTTACATTAGGCGTGTCATCGCGCAGGTACTGAATATTTAAACTAGATAGTGAAGAGTTGGTATAAGTGAAGATACTCGTCGGTGTGCCGCTACATATAACAGAATCATAAGTAAACCAGAATTGAGGTATAACTGGTGAATCTACCACAGTAATACTAGACATCAGCGTGTAAGTGCTGTAATAAGTTCCTCCGCACGTACAATTGTTTACGTTCCGGCAAATAAATTTACTTGTAGTGTCCATGACGAAAACCATTGTGTCGCCAGTTCCCACGTAGGTTGTATCACCAGCCTTTTTTACCCGGTACCATTGCCGTCCATCCACTGCCGCTACAGGCTTCGCTGCCCAAAGTTGTACAGTACTGTTTTTGTACATGGTCAGACTGAAAGTACCACCAAATTCTGTCGGAGCTATAGGTGCGCTACAATGATAACATTGGGAAAAACCTTGAATGGTGAACAAAAGAGCACCAATTAGGAAAAGCGCTTTCAAAGCCTTGTTAAACATAGTATTGGGTTGAATGATTTTTGAAAATAGGTTCAGCATCAATTGTTGGTAGGACAATTGCCATTTACATCGGCAACGCTTACCACAGGTTGACCCAGGATGGCCTTATAGTTATAGGGACGGAGGCTCGTATAATTGAAAGCGCCACCGCTTTGTGTACTAATGGCCAGTGTCACATCAAGCGGATATTGGGCAGAAGCCGATGAGGTAGTTCCCTTAATAATAAGTGCAGCAGCACTGCTTGATGTGGGCTGTCGAACTGTCCAGCACATACCCGATGGTAGGCCAGCAACGGCATCAATCCGAACGGCATAGACCTGGCTTACGGGAACCGAGGAGCTGTCTAGGGCTAAGAGTATTCGCGCCCCGCCACTATATAGCGCAAAGGGAATAACAATTTCGGAATAAGAACCGATAGTTACGCATGGAAGGTCGGATGGATCGGCAAAACCGGCCCCTTGGTAGTTGATGTCTCCCGCAGGATAAAACTGCAAACTATCGTTTGAACATTGCTGAGCAAGAGAGGTGAGAGAAATGGCTATGCAGATAGCTACGTTTACTAGTTTCATATACATAAGTCAAAATTTTAAGTGTTGCAAGAGTAAGCATACATTTCAATAAAGCAAAATACATTTTGTCATAAATGCGCCCAGTCGTTGCTTTTACAAAATGGCAATACAAACATAACTTACCACTACGCAATAGATATGCGCAGTAGTTTTATTTTCCAAAGCCAATGAAAGCTCATGCACCATACTCCGCTCGCAAGCAGCCAAGCTCGCTTCAGAAGGAGCCTTCGCCCGCCGAAAGCAAGAGTGTATTCCGTTCGCGACCCGAGCCATCTATGCGTTCGCATAGCGAGAGCCGGAGGGCGGCGGCGCCTGAGCACGCCATGCCCTCCAGCGCACGCCATGCGGCTCCGCCAAGACCTGGGTCTTCCTCGCCATACATCCTTGGCGGTGTCACTGCCTAGTGTAGGTGACGTAGTGCTGCTCCGTATTTCCGCTAAGTTCCTCCTTGATGGTGAACGAGTCGCAGCCGTAGGAGGAGACCTTCTGGCCTACCATGAAGCCGGGCGATTGGACCATGTTCAGCAAACACTGTCCGTTGCTCACCGTCGCGGAGTATTGGAACGAGGAATAGTAGAATATTAGGTCGCATCCTGGGGAGCCGTTCGTCGCCGTGCCCCCGGAGAAGGAGATGCGCGCTCCGGAACACGCGCCGGTGGTGTACTGGTCGGTCATGTCTGTCGTATCGTACGACCTTATTTGAATCGCTCTGGTGACCCGGTACATCTTTCCGTCCAGCAGGCTGTCGTTCCACTGGCAGTCGGATGATGCGTCCTTCTTGCAGGAGCCGAGGAGCAAGGAAAGAATCATCAGGTTGAATGTTAGGGCTTGTTTCATGTGATTTTTTGTTTTGTGCTTGCAATGTAAAAAAAGATAATTCAAAAAGACACTTATTAGTGTCCTTTTTTTAAGTAACCTCAGTTTGAGAGGTAAGCCAATAGGTATCCCTCTCGTTATTTTGCTGTATGGCAAAAAAGAACGGCGGTGAGACGGGTATCTCGCTCGAACAGATTGGTGTGCGGCTCAAGAGCCTCAGGAAGGAGAGGTATACCAACTACGAGAACTTCGCGTACGAGAACGACCTGAACCGCGTCCAATACGGAAGGTATGAGAACGGGAACGACATGCGGATGAGCACCTTCCTGAAGATACTGAAGGCCCTGAACGTCACGCCAGCGGAGTTCTTCCAGGAGGGCTTCGGCAAATAGCCGCTCATACATTTTTCAGGTTCGATATCTGGGAGAGCCAAGCTAGCAGCGCCGGTGGGCGTGGGTGATCGCGAGCGCGACGGCGTTGAAGATCGGCATGTTGTAGTCGTCCTTCTCGTACCATCGCCTTTCCTTGGGGGTCCTGTGGCCGAGCTCCGGCAGGAACTCCACGATCTTGCTCACGATCCCGTGCTTCGTGGTGACTCCGAACACCTCGAAGGTCTCGGCGACCTGCTCCTTGGTGTAGCGGTACACATCCACTCCCATCTCGCCGGCGAGCGTCTCAATTGCGTCCCTCAGTTTCCTGGACCTGCCGCTTTTCGGGTCCCCTGACCCATCCCGCATGAGGACGACCTGTGGGCGGTAGTATGATATGAACTTCTCCGCCTTCGAGAGCGCCTTATTGTTGGAAACGGGGCTTATCTTGGTCACGCCATAGTCGAGGAGGCGCTCGGGTACCTGGATGCAGGCATAGCCGAGCCCGCCTGAGAAGGTATGGAGGGCAAGAATCACCGGAGATTCTGAGCTCATGATAGGATGGCCGCCAAGCGCTCTGCGGCTGAGGCGAGGTAGCTAATCCTGCCATTTAGCTTAGGATCCATGGTAAGAGTTTTTAGGTGGTCAATGCGCGCGCTAAGCCTCGGCAGGATTACCCTGCAGATCTCAGCTCGTTGCCTGAAGAAAAGCTCCTCAACAGGAACCTGGAAAAGCAGGTGATAGGTCAGTAGTACCTCCACGTTCGGGGTGCGCATACCGGCCTCCCAGCGTGAGACATTTGAGTAATCGGACAGTTGGAGGATTGAGGCGAGGTCGTGCTGCGTCAGTTGTGAGCGCTTCCTGACCACCCTCAGCAGGTTATGATGAATGAACATAGTGTAATGAGTGCGCGTTAAGTCGCGCATACTCATTGTATGCTCAACCTCCTTATGGAAATAGAAACTAGATTATGTCCGATTCGACAAATTTTTGCGAAGCGGTAACCTGGCCTTCAACTTGCATTTCCGACCTGCGCCGCTACGCTTTCCCACGCGGAGACAAGTAGGAGACGGCCGATTGGCCTCCGCCCTAAAAAGCGCGCGGCACTTCATGGTCGCACAAGGTCGTTCAGCGGATGCTTGCTCACCTGCGAGCGCAGGTGTTCCACCGAGGCCGAAAGATAGATGGTGGTCGTCTTGATGTCGGAGTGCCCCATCATTCGCGAGAGGCTGTAGATGTCGCAGCCACCCTCTAGCATAAGCGTGGCAAACGAATGCCTGAGTCTGTGCGCAGTGAAGTGAATCCCTGAGGTCTGCCTTATCTTGTTAACGAGCCTCTTCAGCGCGATTCGCGATAGCGGTGAGTTCCTTAAAAGGGAGGTGAAGAATTCAGGGCACGTCTTCTGAAGTCGCTGCCGTTCTACAAGATATCGCTTCAGTGTCTCTGCAAGCGTAAAACTCATCGGGATGATGCGGTCCCTGGCTCCCTTGCCCTGACTGACGAATATGGTCAGATTAACCACGTCCACGTCCGCAAACTTAAGCCTCAGAAGCTCCCCCCGGCGCAGTCCCGCAAAAAGGAGCATGGCAAAGATTGCATGGTTCCTGTACCGCTCGTACCTAAGGGCATAGGGGAGGTTATAAACCACCTCCATCAGCCTCATGGCATCCTGCTTCGTTAGCTTCTGGGGCAGCCTCCTGTCAACCTTCGGCAGCTCGACATCCCTGAGAGGGTTGTCGGCAAGCATGCCGTTTGAGATGCACCACCTAAAAAAGACTGTGAGCGACTGGTAGAAGGATATGAAGGTCCTTGGCCTCCATCCCCTGGACACGCGACCGTCCAGGAAAAAGTCCCGTAGACTCTGTTCCGTCACTTGTCCGATGGAAATGATGCCCGAGCGTCTCGCATAGCAGGCGATGATCTGCCTGTATCTCTTTATCGTGTCAGGCGAATAGCCGCGGATATGGAGCGAGTATTCGCAGAACCTGCGGGCCAGTAGTTGGATATCCATATTTCAAAGGATATCGGACGGAGCGTGAGCCGTTGGCCAGGATCGAACTGGCGACCTATGCTTTACGAAAGCATTGCTCTACCGACTGAGCTACAACGGCCTGGTAATGTCAAGTTGGTCTGCATGACCCCTTTCGTGCAAGAAGAGGTCGTCGCTTGCCCACTTTATCAGATTCGCCTATAATTAGCAATACTATTATCAGTAATAGGGATAGACCTCTTTGTTCGTAATAAAGATTACTTGGAGGTTTCCCGGAAAAGCCTTGCAAATCATGAATACAATCTGATTTTTCCTTGTATTCCCAATGCCGCCGCAATGTCCTGTTTGCTCCCCGATAGAAGCCCACGGACCGTCCGAAAAATTAGTTGTATAAGTGCGACAGGACTATAAAAGTATACCAGATGGAAAACGGATTATTCAAGGGAGGTATATCCTGAAGGATTCCGAATAAATGCAAAGGGTGGCTCTGATTTTTCCAAATCTTTTGCGCCTATGTATTTCATTTGATCTGCCTTGCCGAACTTCTCATCAAACACCTCGGGCAACGACTCAAAAGCTCTTTTGCAAATAACTAATAAGGCATGGAGATTTATCGCATTCACGGCCTCCTTTCCCCCTTTATCAGTATTGGTCACGTTAAATGCCCGCGGATCCTTGTCATCTATCTGCAAGTAGACATTTTGTGGCAAAGCAAGATTATGCGCTAGTTTGTTTCTATAGGTCGCGTACACCATGGTACAGAGGTGTTCTGAAAGTGGCTGGCTCCCGAAAATTGGCTCTCTGAGTACTTTGAATGAATTTCCCTTTCCCTTGTTGATCCATATACATCCCACCGTTTCAATAAAAGAGAAGAGTAGCACTGCCGCCGGGTAACCCAATCCTCCGTTATCGCCCTCGCTCCATCTGCCCTTGATACTGCCTTTGTCGTACCCGATTAGGATTTCAGCAGCGCATAGGGTTTCAGATAAAGCCTCATAACTGAGGTCCTTAAGGGAATTATGTCTTGACATATCTCGGAGATAGAATGAAGGTTAAAAAGAAGCCTCTACGCAAAATTAGAAAAGAAGGTGACGGGTGTATGCGAAACCTTATGGCTTTTTCATTATGCCAAGCCTTCGTAGGAGAGCTTATTTACATCCTCAGCCATTTCCTCCGTAGAAACCGAGCGCAGGTAGGTCTGTGTCATCTTAAGGTCCATATGGCCCATCAGCTTCTGTATCTTGATGGCACCCACGTCACGCATGGCGAGGTTGGTGGCGAACGTGTGCCGGAATCGATGCACATGGAACTTAATCCCGGATGCCTTTGACAGCCTTCTTACCCAATGCTTGATACCCGGAAGCTCTAACTTCTTGTCCCTGGCATTGGCGACGAAAAGATATGAAGACTTGCATCCCCTCCGCCTGCGTTCCTCAAGGTACTCCCGAAGGTACATCTTAAGGTGCTGATTTATCGGAACCTTCCGAAGCCTTTTGGACTTGGACGTCTCCGGCTGCACGGTTATAAATCCGCTAAACAGGTCAACATCCTGGACCTCGAGGGAAACGAGCTCGTTGCGCCTCAGCCCGCAGAATGTGAGCACGCCAATCATGGCCATGTCGCGCTTGAGGAGGAACGCGTTCGGTGCTATCTGCGCCGCCGCGCCCATGATCCTGCGTATCTCCTCGCCGGTGAGCGCCCTCTTGTCAACGAACAGAGGCTTCGGCAGGGCTATGCCCTCCAGCGGGCTGGCGCCGATATGGCCTCGGCACTTAAGCCACTTGAAGAAAGTGCCAAGGCGGCTCGCATAGGAGAGCATCGTGGAGTCCCTGATCCCCGTTGCCACCTTGCCCTTCCCGACCACGCGGTGTCGCGTCTGAAGACGCCTGAAGAAGACGGTGAGGAGGGAGTGCGTTAGGTCCTCGGCACCCTCTATCTCTGGGACCAAGGACGCAAGGTGCTTGAACGCCTCCATGGACGTCCGCAGCGTGGCCGGCCTCAGCCGCCTCACGTACTGGCACTCGCTCATGTATTCGTCGAAGAGTTCCCTTAATGCAGCCATTCCGGAATTATGCCAGGCGCGTCCTGAGGATGCAGGGGGCGCTTCTTGCCGCGACGGAAAATCCTGGGCACTGCCCGCTGTCCGCACCAGATGATAGCCTGTCACCAGTTCATCACCAAAAAAATAGCGACATGGAAAATCACAGGCAGAACATCTATGAGGCCGTCAACGAAACCATCCTTCGTCACCTGGAGAGCGGCGTGGTGCCTTGGCGCCAGACGTGGATCGGAAAGGGGCGGCCCGTGAACCGCCTAACGGGGAGGCCCTACCGGGGCATCAACCACATCCTGCTCAACACGCTCCGCTACCCAACGGGCGAGTTCGTCTCGTTCAAGCAGGCCAAGGAACTCGGGGGAAGCGTTCGCAGGGGGGAGAGGGGCCATATGGTCGTGTTCTGGAAGTGGATCGAGCCGGAGCGCGACGGCCAGGCCGAGATCGAGCAGGACCTCTCGCGGTACCCCTACATCCAGTACCACACCGTCTGGAACGTTGCCCAGTGCGAGGGGATCGAGCCCTTGGCGCTCCCGTCCCTCCAGGGCGAGGTTCCGCCCAGCGACAGGGCCGAGCGGGTCGTCGAGGGCATGGCAGACCTGCCGATGATCCAGTTCCTTGACCCGGAGGCCTACTACGACCCCAGGACGGACGTAGTCAACGTGCCGGAGCGCAGGCACTTCGAGTCCACCGGGGCTTATTACTCGGTGCTGTTCCACGAACTGGTCCACAGCACGGGCCACAAGACGCGGCTGTCCCGCAAGGGCATCACCGAGACCATCCGCTTCGGATCGTCCGAGTACTCCTTCGAGGAGCTGGTCGCCGAGATGGGAGCATGCTATCTGCTCTCCCACTGCGGGATGGCACCCGACAACTTCTCAAACAACGCCGCCTACATCGCGGGATGGATGCGCAAGTTGAAGCAGGAGCGCTATGCGTTTATCCACGCGTCCGTGAGCGCCCAGAGGGCGCTCGACTACATACTTGGCGTAGGCGACAAGGCGGAGTAATCCGCCTTTTTCTGTTTCTACTCCAAGGCTTCCGATTTAAAAAAAAGACTCTGATACACACTGTGTTGAAAACACATATTGCTTTTCCCCGTATGAAAATAAATCTTGCAAGTGCGACCGGTGTTTCATAAAAAATACCCCAAAAAGGGGATTTTTATTTTCAGAAGGGGTTGTATATTTGCAGCCCCAATTGAAATAGGTAGGGAACGATAATTGCCCCAGATAGTTAAAAGCTCAGCGGGAAGTTCCCTTTACGGAGTGCACTTAAAAGTGTACACTACTTAAAATAGTTTTAAACAGCTGTTGGCAAGTTGTTTTTTACTATATTGGGTACCCCTTTCAATAATAAAAACTGAAAAACATGTCCATACCGAAAGCCGTTTATCAAGAAAAGTACCTCGAGAGGCAAATTACCGAGCGTGCGGCGACCAATACTGAATTGACTAACCGCGTGCTAGAAATCTTTGAAAACAATGAAACACCGCACTGGGTTGGTCTAAAGAGCGTATATCACGCTCTAGATGCCGGCAATTACAATCCCCAAACTGCTCCTTATGATTTTGACCAATTCTCTAAACTAAGGTATCAGTATGGCAGATAATGTAGAGGAAGGCGGCGAGGGCATGAGCCTCGAGGAAGCCAAAGAGAAGCGCAGAGCCATATTTCAGGCAAATTGCGCTTCTTTTTTAAAGGCGCAAACAGCAACTGACTTCGGTCGCCTTGGTAGTGGAATTTCGGTTGATTTAGTTGAAAATGCAGATGAAATGATCAACAATTATTATTGGAATTTCATCGAAAGTTTTGTTCGCCCGCGGATAAAAGCGAAGACATTTAAGACATATGTGGACTTATATAAGATACTATCCGTAACGGAATATGCAATAATGAGCGTAAAGCCGTTTTTTATTTTGAAGGACGGACTGCCCGTTAATTACGAGGTTGAAAAGGATATTTTCCACACAGAAATGGAATTGAATGCCGAGTGCGCCTTTCAAACAGCAATCAATATCCTTAAAGAATGGGACGGGTACAAAGGAATTTTTGGGGATGGCAAGGTTAAGACATTCCTCTATGAATTCAAAGAGCCGGTAGAAAGAAGGACGGCGGATGCGATGATGATAGGTGTTGAGCATGTTTTCACTATTGCATATAGCACAATTGATAATCCAACACTTCCTATCTTTACCAATGCTGGGTGGTGGCGGATGTTTTGTCTGGCTGGCGATCTCAAGAACAAACTGCTTAATAATTAACCCTTCCACTGAACCTTGGACTTTCCGGATATATTCAATAGACCATTAACTTCGATTAATCCAGGCGACAATTATATTGATGTTATCGATAAACACCTAGATGCATTTGTTGTAAAGGCTAATGAGTGGATAAGTGAACTCATTTCTTCTGGAAAAATTCCAAGCGACGACCTCCATATTTATCTAAAGAGGATAAACCAATCGAAGGAGGACATTATCGAAATACTAAAAGAATACACCTATCGGGATAGACTAGCCGCCATAGAAAAACTAAAGAAGTATTTCCGGACTTACCGTGGCTTTATTCTAAACAAAAGTCTTTACGGGACACTTCTGGCTAAAAGCACATTCTATAGATTTAGAGCAAATGAAATTAAGCCTATTGAAAAAAATGAGCACGCCATTTTCCACATCCCTTTCAGTAAGCGCAGGTTAGTAAGCAATAATAGGTTTAACGCACATGGTATACCATGCTTTTACTGTGCCGACGATCTTTATATAGCATGGAGGGAAGTAAAGTCTCCAGGTAAATTTAAATTCGCTACAACTGACCAGGAAGCTTATTTTAACGTTGGACTTTTCAGAAACAGCATTGACGTCGATTATATTGATTTAAGTCTACGAGACTTTAATGAAGTTTACTCAAATGAAACTGTGGGGACCTTCCTGTCATATATCTATCTTTATCCGTTAATATTAAGCCTGCACACTAAAATTGACTATACAGGAACGTGGGCTGCGTTTCATCATGAATATGTGATGCCAAGTTTCATCATGGACATTTTTCTCAGTGGGTTTAAGCAGATATTCGCTAATGCCAATAAATTGCAATGCATAAGATATTTGTCTGTTGAGGATGACAAACGGACAAACGGCTATAATTACGTTTTTCCAGCGCAATACGCAGAAAAATCGCCTCAAGACTATTGCAGCAATCTTGCCAATATTTTTTTACAAAAAGATTCCTTTAAGTACGTGTATCAAGATGAACTCGTAGCAACCGGTAAGACCAAGATAGACATCATGGACTTTCCTGATGTAATGAAAATGCTAAACACTTAGTTCTCTATATTAATAGAAGCGAGCCTGCAACTAAAGCAACCTACCTCCTCTCAATCCTATATCCGCTCCATCTACTCAGATATACCCTTTAAGTAGGCCCGACATTAACCGGGATTTTTGTGTAGGTGATTTTGTCAGGTATGTATAATCCACGCCATTGGGTGCCCACAGGTTTTATGCAAATGTTTATATATATGGATTCTGAAATCACCTACTTTGCAAGAACTAATTTCCGTCACCAGGATAAGACCTTCGGTATCCGGCAAAAGGACCGGCGGATGCACACCTACATAGTGGGCAAGACCGGCACCGGCAAATCCACCCTGATAAGAACAATGTTTTTACAGGACGTCGCGGCAGGAAGGGGGGGATGCCTCCTCGATCCCCACGGCGACCTCGTTACCAGCATCTACCGCTCCATTCCAGAGCACAGGCGGTCTGATGTAATCTACTTCGACCTGACGGATCCGGCGCTCGGCCTGCGGTACAACCCGTTCAAGCGGGTGTCGCAAGAAAAGAGGTCCCTGGTGGCATCGAGCATCATCGACGTGTTCAAGAAGCTCTGGGCGGACGCCTGGGGCGTGAAGCTGGAGCACATTCTCCGCTATTCCATACTGACGCTTCTCGACCAGCCGTCGGCCACGCTTGCGGACGTCCCCAAGATCCTCCTCGACCGTACGTTCAGGGCGTCCTGCTTGGCACAGGTTGAAAACCCCAGCGTCAGCCTCTTCTGGGCCCGGGAGTTCCCGCACTACACCCGCTACGACCTGCTTCCAGTGCTCAACAAGTTCGGCGGCATGCTGGCGCATCCGGTCATCAGGCGGGTGCTCGTGGAGAACCCCGAGGAGGTTTATCTCAGGAAGGCCATGGACGAGCGCAGCATCGTGCTGGTGAACCTCTCGAAGGGCCACGTGGGTGAGGACGTCGCGCACCTCCTCGGCGCGCTATTCTTCAGCTCCGTCAACTCCGCCGCGTTCAGCAGGGTTGACACCGGAGAGGAGCATCGGATTCCCTTCATGGTCTACGCCGACGAGTTCCACAACATGACCACGGACGCGCTCATGGGCATGCTGTCGGAGCTGAGGAAGTTCGGGGTTGGACTGGTCCTCGCGAACCAGTACCTCCACCAGATGGACGAGGGCCTCCGCAGGGCGGTGCTGGGAAACGTGGGGACTCTCATCTCGTTCAGGGTCGGCACCGAGGACGCACAGTTACTGTCGCGTGAGATGCAGCCCTGCTTCAGCGTCGAGAACCTCATCAACCTGCCCAACTACTCGATCTACCTGAAGCTGATGATTGACGGAGTGCCGAGCAGGCCCTTCAGCGCGGAGACTATTTCGGGTTCCCATTTTGGCTGAATGCATAGCCGTGGCGTTAGTGGACTATTGTCCTAACAAAAAAACCGCATTGCTGCGGTTAGAGATCACCCAAAATCCTCTTGTGGAAATCGTCCATGATGTCGCTCGGCAGGCTGTCGAGGTACACCTGGGTTGTCTTGGTGTCGGAGTGACCCAGCATGTCGGAAATGGCCGCGATTGGAACGCCGAGGTTCTTTGCTTGGGTCGCGAAGCTGTGGCGGCTTACATAGCTGGTGAGGCTTTCCTCAATCCCGCAGAGCTTTGCGATCTCCTTGAGCTTTCTGTTGTACCGCTTGCGGGCGTCGTTGACCTGCCGGTATTCCCTGTCGGCCTCCCTCGCGGTGAGAACGGGGAAGATGTAGTCCTCACTGGACCTCCCCTCGATATACAGTGCCAGTATCTCCTGCATGGCGGGAACCACCGCGATGTCGTAAGGCTTGTCGGTCTTCTGCCTGTCGTACCTTATGCGGCCGTCCACGATGTCCCCGACCTTCAGGCGGACCAAATCCGCGAAGGGAACCCCGCGGAGGTAGAAGCTGGAGAGGAAGTAGTTGCGGGCATGGTAGAGCGGATGACCCGGCGCGAGCGCGAGGGACTGTATCCTCTTGATCGCCTCCATGCTGATCGCCCTCTTGCGGGTCTTGGTGGTCTTGATGGTGTAGGACTTGAAGGGGTAGGCGTCCTGCTCGGCGAGCCCCCTCCTAATGGCCTCGTTGAATATGGCGCGTACGGTGCGCATGTACACCGCGAGGCCGTTGAGCGCCCCGCCCTTCTGGAGGTGGTACTGCTCGAGTTTGGAAAGGAAGGAATAGGTGATGTCCCGGAAGGACGGGTTCCCGCCCCTGCAGAAGTTAGAGAGCACCCTCAGCGTGATTCGGTATGCCTGGGCACTTCCGTACCTTCCCGCCTCGTCGAACTCCGAGGCGAGCTCCTCCCCGAACCTGAGGAAGGAGCCCGACTCCGACTTGCGCTCGACGAGCTGCTTGACCTGGACCGCGCTCAGGGTGCCGAGCACCTTCTTCTCGTCGAGCCTCGTGACGATGTCGATCGCCTCCGACTTCATCTTCTGGAGGAAGTTGTTGAGCCGGGCGACCGACTGCGTGCCCTTGTAGGACGCCCTAACGGCTCGCGCCTTCTCGTCCCAGTCGGCGTCCTTCACGTAGATGCCGGTCGTTATCGAGGAGACCTTGCCGAAGTGGGAGATGCGCAGGAGGACGGGGAAGGTTCCGTCCCTCTTGGGCCTGCGGGTGTCGAGCGATAGCACTACGAAAGTCTTCATTCTTTGTTGTTTTAATGGTGAGCAATTCATGCGCAAGTATTGCGCATGTGGCCGCCCGTTCCATATGGGCCCAAATTTGTCCAAATGAACACATAAGGCTGTAGTTCAATTATTTACACACAACAAAGATACGAAAAACGTGGGCTTTGATAAGCCTGTTAATCATGGGGTCCGAGGTTCAAGCCCTCGAGGGGGAGCATAAAAATCAAGCGGTTAGAGACAAAACTTTAGCCGCTTTTTATTTGTAAGGTCTGACCGCTTACATCACGATGGAATAGGTACAATCGCCTGCGCTGGCATTAAGTTTGTTCCTCTATCTCCATCCCCCGCTATTTCTAGATTCTACATTAGTCAAGGTAAAAATGCCCAAGATGAATACGCTACATCTCATCTCTATTGTATCTATAGTCACGGGTATAGTATGCTGCTGCGTGATCGTAGCAGATATGGTGCGGGGGCACAGACAGCAAATGGCCATCATGCATGTCGTCTATCCTGTCACTGCGCTGTATGCCGGGCCACTTGCCCTATTGCTCTACTTTACCATAGGTCGCAAAGACATAAAAAGCAAAGGACCTGATGGGATGCATACGTCTCATGCTGGTCACAATATGCAGCACAACAAACCTTTCTGGCAAAGTGTCGTAACTGGTACACTGCACTGCGGTAGCGGATGCACGCTAGGAGACATGCTGGCGGAGGTTTTCCTGCTGGTCATACCTGTAGAGATCTGGCATAGTGCGCTGGCCGGAGCGTGGACCGTAGATTTTCTCTTTGCCTTTCTCATAGGGATCTTGTTTCAGTACTTTGCTATCAAACCCATGAGAAAAATATCTGCAAACGAAGCCCTGCTAGCTGCGCTGAAAGCGGACACCCTGTCGCTCATAGCTTGGCAAGTGGGCATGTATGGTGCCATGGCCATCTGCTTCTTTGTGATCATCGGCCATCGCTTACCTGCTTCTGACCCGTTGTTTTGGTTTGCTATGCAGATAGCCATGATCATCGGGTTTCTCACAGCATACCCCATGAACTGGCTGCTGATAAAAAAGGGCATAAAAGAACAAATGTAATATCGCGGGTGCAGCGCAGTGTGGGTGCTTCAGCGCTACTGCGCATGGCGCTCTACCTGAGCTGCTACATAATCTGCTATCTCTGAGATCTGCGCATCTGATATGGAATCTTTGAAAGAGGGCATTTTGCCGAAGCCAAAGGTGATGATCTGACGCAGCTCTGCAGGGCTTTTGGTGAGCTGGCGGATATCTGGTGCCGGCAGACCACCCGGCGCCGGGCCTCCCTGACCTGTGACCTGATGGCACTGCGCACAATTGTCTACAAAAAGCCTTGCACCACCAGTCGACCCATCTGTGGCAGCAGAGGTATCGGCGCTATTGTGCCTGGGCTCACACGCCGCAAGACCTATGGTGATCAGTACTATGGTATATATCCGCATCATGATGACTGCTGATACCAGCTATGCTGATGCCGCAAATAGCATGCCTTGCTCAAATGAGAAAGGAGCACCGCAGCGCTCCTTTCTCATACTGATATGTTCGGATCTTTACTTCCACCCTCCGCCGAGGGCCTTGTAGATATTGATGTCTGCCTTCAGCTGCTTATTTCTGATCTCTATCAGCTGCATGCGCGACTCCAGCGCCTCACGCTGCGTGAGGAGTACCTCCATGTAGTCAGCACGTGCTGAGCGGAAGAGCTTGTCAGACACGGTGATAGACTGCGTGAGTATATCTACCTCCGTAGACTTGGTGTCGTAGCTCTTGCTGTATTTGTCTATAGCCGAAAACTGATTCGAAACTTCTACGTAAGCCTTGAGAATGGTCTGCTCATAACCGTAGACAGCCTTCACCTGATTCGCCCGGCTGGTAAAGTAGGCAGCCTTCAGCGCATTCCGATTGATGAGTGGTGCTGCTATATCTCCAAAGAGCGCGCCCAATAGCGACTCCGGCCTGAACCACACGGCAGGATTGAAAGCCTGAAAGCCGATCTCTGCCGAGAGGTGTATAGTAGGATAAAAGCTTGCCTTAGCCACTTTGACATCTAGCTTGGCAGCAGCGAGCTCCTGCTCCGCCTTGCGTATATCGGGGCGGTTCTCAAACAGCTGCGCCGGCGTACCCACAAAGATCGAGTCAAATCTGACTGTATTCAGGGTGAGCGGATTTCTCCTGACCGGCTGCGGGAATCGGCCCACGAGATAGTTGATATGGTTTTCTGTCTCTACTATCTTCTGTTGTATCTCGTATTGCAGGTTTTGCGTATTGAGCAGTTGCGCGTCAAATCGATTGACAGCGAGCTGAGACACGCGGGCATTGTCTTTCTGCTGCCTGATGATACCAAGGGCATTTTTCTGGATGTCTATATTCTGGTTGATGATCACCAGCTGATTATCCAGTGTGAGCAGCTCATAGTAAGATTCGGCAATTTCAGCCACCAGATTGGTCACCATAAAATTTTTGCCTTCTATGCTGGCCAGGTACCTGCTCACTGCGGCTTTCTTGGCATTGCGTAGTTTCTTCCAGATATCGAGCTCCCAGGAGAATGCAGCACTGACAGCTATATCTCCTATCGGCTCCGGAAACCTCTTGCCGGGCTGCACCTCCAGCTGGTCTTCTACAGCACCCTGCGGCGTATAGCGCGGCGTCTTCTCTACTCCACCGCCCAGCTTGAGACCGCCAAAAGGCAGGTACTCTCCCTTGCGTGCGCGGACCTCTGCCTGAGCCACCTGTATCTCCTGCATGGTGATGTTCAGCTCCTGATTATTTTTCAACGCAGTATCTATCAGCGCTATCAGCTCCGGATCAGAGAAATAATGGCGCCATTTGATATTGGCAGAGTTGGTAGTATCCTGCGTAGCTCCATTGTAGGCAGACGGGACAGTCTTGTTTTCTGTCCTGATCGGCTCCTTGAAAATTTTGCAGCCTGCTATAGATACCAGCAGCAGGGTGGCTGCGATGTATTTATGCATTTTTGTCTTCCTCATTTTTTCTGCCTGTTATCTTCTTTAATATTTTCTTGATGTTCTTGGAGACCGCCGCCTCTGACTGGCTTTCTACAAAGTCCTCACTCAGCGGGCTGGCATCCTCATCCCTGATCAGGCTCTTGCCTTCAGTCATCTTGCCCACTATAAAGTAGAGACCGGGCACCGAGATGATGCCGAATACTGTACCGAAGAACATGCCGCCCAGCGCCGATGAGCCGATGGTCTTATTGCCCACCGCGCCCGGGCCCGTAGCTACCACGAGTGGTATCAGACCCGCAATAAATGCAAACGATGTCATGAGGATAGGACGCAGACGCACACGGGCACCTTCTATGGCTGCCTCCAGTACTGTAGCTCCCTGCAGGTGCTTCTGCACGGCAAACTCTACGATGAGGATGGCATTCTTGCCCAGGAGGCCTACGAGCATGATGAGACCCATCTGTGCATAGATATCATTGGCAAGGCCCATACCCTTCAGCAGGAGAAACGAACCAAATACACCCGGAGGAAGGGAAAGCAATACCGCCATCGGAATGATGAAACTCTCATACTGCGCAGCCAGTACCAGATATACGAATATCAGTACGACACCAAAGATGATGATCGCCTCATTGCCCCGGCGTGCCTCATCATAGGAGAGACCTTCCCAGGCTATACCATATCCATGCGGTAGTGTCTGGTCGGCTACCTCCTGGATGGCATGTATCGCGTCACCGCTCGTATAGCCACTGGCCGGCACACCCTTGATAGATGAGGAGGTATACAGGTTGAAGCGGGTGATCTCATTAGGCCCCTGGGTTTTTCTCATACTCATAAAGGAAGAGTATGGCACCATGTCTCCCTTATCATTTTTGATAAAGAGATTAAGTACATCTTCGGGCAGCCTCCGGTACTCAGGCGCTGACTGGGTATATACCTTAAAGAAGTTGCCAAAGCGGATGAAACCCTGCTCATAGGTACTACCTATCAGGATGTCCAGATTATCCATCGCCTTGCCGATGGTGACACCCTTCTGCATTGCCAGTTCATTGTCCACCACCAGTTCATACTGCGGATAGTTGGCCGCAAAGAAGGTGAAAAGGCCGGTGAGCTCTTTACGCTTTTTCAGCGCTGCCATAAAATCCTTATTGACCCTGTCAAACTCCTGATAGTCTACAGTAGACCCCTTGTCCAGCAGACGCAGAGAGAAACCATCTGACGAACCATAACCAGGCACAGCAGGCGGCTCAAAGTACTCTATGACGGCACCCATATCCTTGGTTTTCTCTTCGAGCTCAGCGATGATCTGTTTCACATTGTGCTTGCGGTCAGACCAGTCGGCCAGGTTGATGAGACAGGTACCTGCATTGGAGCCACGACCTTCGGTCAGGATCTCATAGCCCGCGAGAGAGGATACGGAGTGCACTCCATCCACCTTCATGGCTATCTGCTGCAGTTTGCGCGCTACATCATTAGTACGCTCCAGCGTAGTGCCCGGAGGCGTCTGGATGATCGCGTAGATCATACCCTGGTCCTCATTGGGGATGAAGCCTGACGGCAGCACCTCATTTACGAAGAAGATGGCAAAAGCAAAACCTATAAAGAGGCCATAAGTCACTACTCTGCGATCTGTGATGATACGGAGGAAAGAGGTGTACTTATTAGTAGCAGTTTCAAATGTCGCATTGAACCAGTCAATAAACATATTGATAGGTGTCTTGCGCCTGTGCTGCCCATGTGTATTTTTCAGGATCATGGCGCAGAGTACCGGAGTGAGCGTCAGCGCCACCACACCAGACAGTACGATGGAGCTGGCCATCGTAATGGAGAACTGGCGATAAAACACACCGACCGGGCCCGACATGAATGCCACCGGTACAAACACCGCTGTCATCACGAGTGTGATGGCGATGATGGCACCACTGATCTCATCGAGTACTTTTTGTACAGCCTTGTATGGTGAGAGATGGTCGTCGTGCATTTTCACGTGCACCGCCTCTACCACCATGATCGCATTATCTACCACGATACCGATAGCCAGTACGAGTGCAAAGAGTGTCACGAGGTTCAGCGTGAGGCCAAACATACGCATGAAGAGGAAGGCACCTATCAGCGATACCGGTACTGCGAGGATCGGTATCAGTGTAGACCTCCAGTCACCGAGGAATACAAACACCACCAAAGCCACGAGAATGAATGCCTCCAGCAGGGTGTGGAGTACTTTCTCGATAGAGGCATCCACAAACTTTGATACGTCATAGTTGATCTCATAGTCCATGCCTGGCGGGAAGTCCTTCTTTAGTTCTTTGAGCTTTTCTTTTGTCTCTTCTATGACCTTGCTCGCATTACTACCGATGTTCTGCTTCAGTACGATAGATGCTGCCGGATAGCCATCCTTATTGGAGTAGATATCAAAGAACTCACTACCCAGCTCTACGGTAGCCACATCTTTCAGCTTCAGGCTCTCACCGGTAGGATTGGCGCGTAGAATGATATTGGCATATTCTTCAGGGGTATTGAAGCGGCCCTTGTAGCTCAATACATATTCGAGGGACTGGGCAGATTTGCCGGATGCCTGGCCTATACGTCCCGGGCGGCCTATCACGCTCTGCTCGCTCACGGCATCCATCACTTCTTCTGTAGAGATGTTATAAGCCCTCATTCGATCAGGCTTCAGCCACAGACGCATGGCAAACTGGCGGCTACCGAGTATCTGTGCACGGCCCATGCCGCGTATACGCTGTATCTCCGGCAGGAGCTTCACATTGGCATAGTTGTATAGAAATTTCTCATCAGCATTCTTGTCCTTGCTGTAGAGATTAACGTACATGAGCATACTCGGCTGCAGCGGGCTGATGATCACACCCTCACGCTGTACCAGTGGTGGCAGGTTGTTCATCACCTGATCCACACGGGTCTTCACGTTTACCACCGCAGCATTGGGATCAGTACCCGGCTCAAATACGATCTGAATAGTGGCCTCACCGGCACTCGTCGCATCAGAGATGATGTACTGCATACCCTGTACGCCGTTTACAGCTCTCTCTATCGGGATCAGTGCCGATTTCACGAGTACGTCTGCACTTGCACCGGGGAAGTTGATGAAAACCATGACCCGGGGAGGTGCGATATCCGGAAACTGAGAGATCGGTATCGTGCCGATAGCCAGTAAACCCAGGAATGTGATGGCAAGTGAGATGGCTATCGCCAGCACCGGCCTATGTATGAATTTGCTGAACATTTTTCTTCTTAATTAGTACTTACATTTATTCTGCGTGCAGGTCCTTCAGCTCGGAGATCGCTTTCTGAGGATCTACAAACTCAAACTTGATCTTGTCGTTATTCTTCACCTTGCGGAGGCCATCCAGCAGCACATGGTCAGTCAGGCTGAGGCCCTCAGAGATGACATACAGGTGAGACATCTCCTGCGCTACAGTCACCTGGCGCGACTTCACTGTACCATCTTTGTCTACTACGAAAACATATTTCTTGTCCAGTACCTCAAAGGTGGCACCCTGAGGGATGATGATCGCATTCTTCAGTGAGACCGGCATCAATACATTTCCGGTTTCTCCATGCCTGAGTATGCCCTTCGGATTAGGGAAAGTAGCGCGGAAGGCGATGTTACCTGTTTCATTATTGAAGTCTGCTTCTATCGTCTCTACCGTGCCCTCCTCATCAAACATGTCCTGATTAGCCATTTTCAGCTTCACTTTGCCGAGGCCGTTTTGCTTTTTGTCGGTGATATAGCGTAGGTATTCTGCCTCGGGCACGTTAAAGTACACCCACATCTTACTATTGTCAGAGAGCGTCGTGAGCAGCTCGCCCTCGTCCAGGAGGCTACCCATCCGCACCATAAAGCGGTCTATGATACCATCAAAAGGGGCCCTGATCTCTGTAAAGCTCAGATGCGCCTGAGCCAGTCCGAGCTCAGCCTTGGCCTTGTCGAGTTTTGCCTTTGCCAGCGCCATCTCCTTTGGAGATACAATATTGCTATCAGACAGGCTCTTGGTATTGAGGTACTCTATCTCTTCAAAGTTTACTTCTGCCTCTGCCTTTTGCTTTTCATTCTGATAGACTATAGGCATGATCTGAAAGAGGAGCTGGCCCTTGTGTACATGCTGACCTTCATCTATGTAGATATTCTGAAGGTAGCCCTGCTCCATAGCCCTGATATCTATGTGCTGTATAGAGTGGATCTTGCCTACATATTCTTTGTAGATGATCGTATCCTTCTGGATCGGCGTGGTGACCGGAAATACCTCTGCGTCCTCCTTTTCTTTTTCATTGTGGTGGCAGCTGGCTAAGACTAACAAGATAACTGGGCAGATGAGAATTGCGATCCTCTTCATGGTGCTTTTGATTTATTAATTGATGATTTTCGGAAAACCGGACTAATGAGCTATTTGCTCTCTGCCTCACAGGCATGCCTGCACTGCAGATGTGCGGAAGCCACGATGTACATAGCACTGGGTGGCGCCCGTTTGGAGAGTATGATCAGGAAATAAAGCTCCGCCAGGAGTGGTGGAGCACGAATAGACAGACAGTAGCACAGCTCTGCGATACCTCTGTATAGGAGGCAAAAATATTGCCTACAGCGGCGAAATCAAACCGGCGGTCTGCCGATGTCTCTTCTATGGCTTTGCCGAGGCCCGCCTCCGGCGCGTCATCGTTGTCGCCTATCTCATCAAATACCTCGAGCTGCCCGTGCATGAGCCGGGATATGACAGGAGGCAGTGATACATATGAAGAGGAACCTGTGAGATCTGCAGAAACCGGAATGGTATATGATGGCTGCAATGACAGAGGCTGCTCAGACTGCGCAGCAAATGCTGCTGACTGACCACCCCAAAAAACGATACCCAAGAAAAGAATGACACAGAACTGGGAAACCGACCTGGCCGACAAAAGGGAGAAACTATGATGCCTGATGCACCTGATTTTATTTGTCATTGCGGGGCGAAAGTTCATAAACATATCAGCGTAGTCAAAAGAAAATAACTTTTTTTAGTCAAAGCCTTGATTTACCGAGGTGAATACGGCATATCCGTTGGTTATTAACAAATGTGGGATTAGACCTATCCAGTGCTGATTTGTAAAATCACTGTGTCAAAAAGATTTGTTAATATTATTTAAAACAAATTTGATATTTTACTAAAGTATTCTTAAAAATAAAAAGGGGGCCAGTTAGCCCCCTGATTTTCAACCCTGATAAACAATTAATTAGCGACCCGTGGTCATGTTTAGACGCTCATTGATAGCATCTACCTGGGCCTTGATACGGTTGTAGTTTTCGATCTGAGTGGCTGTCTGCGCCTTGAGTTTTTCATTTTCGGAGCGCAGCTGCTCTATGATCTCGCGGTCTGCACGCTGCTGTTTATTCAGCTCCTGTATAGCGCCTATGGCGAGAGCCGTGATCTGATCAAAATCTACCGTGCGGAAGTCATTTACCTTTTTGCCATATACAAAGACATTGCCCTCCTGCCCGCTCCAGCTCTCAGAGCGGAAAGTGTGATCACTCTCTACAGCAGTCACCTTGACAGGATGTGCTGTATTCTTCTGATCATAGAGCAATACCTCATCTCCCTGCTCAAAACCATGAGCGGCTGCTGTCGAGATGATCAGCATACCAGCATCTGTGCGAACAGATGCAGCTAAGGCAAAAACGGTAGGGATGACATCATTATTCTTATTGACAGCAGTAGGATAGACGCTCTCTACCTGCTGCGCTATGAAGCCCGTCTTGGAGCGGCTGCCTCTCTGGATAGAATCTATATATTGATATTTGGTGACCTCCAGCTGATCTGCCACATCGAGCAGGGATGCGGTAGCAGGATAGCTCAGCCCTCTTTTGATCCGACGGTCGCTCTGTACATTGACCTCGGCAGAGAGGATGCGGCCTACAGAGTGTATAGACACCGGCACAGAGCCGCTATTGCCTCCTACAGTGCCGGCTCCGCCGCTAGATAGATATCCGTATCCGGTATAGTTCGTCGTGACGGTACTCGCCACCTCCAGGGGATAGCCAGGGGTAGATGTGCCAATTCCAACATTACCATTTTTCAGTACAACCATAGCATCAGCAGAGTAAAAACCGGGATTGCCATTGCCGATAGTAAACAGACGGTCAGTACTTATCCAGTTTGTAGTAGAGGATGGTGTATATGTAGTATTATACGAGCCTACTACTAGCTCTCCCTCTGAAGGAGCGTTCAATCCACTGCCAAAAGTAATACTCTGTACTCCGCTGGACGTGTTAAAATAGCCTATACTCACTGCACCAGAACTAGTAGCATTACTACCTTGTCCAGCTGCGATGGCAGCGCTTCCGCTGGCAGTATTAGCCAGACCTATGGCTACAGCGCCGGTGTTTGTGGCATTATTATTTTGCCCTATGGCGGTGCTCACGCTGCCGCTGGCACTATTATTCTGGCCCATGGCAGTGGCAGCAGTACCACCTGCGGTATTGGCCAGGCCTATAGCTACAGACCCTGTATTCGGGGCGCTATTATACTGTCCGGCAGAAATGCTGTAGTTGCCATTCGCTGTATTATTACCGCCTATAGCCGCTGCTCCAAATCCTCCCACAGTATTGGTGGTGCCAAAAGCCATAGCAGCATTATTTGAAGCAGTATTAGCATACCCTATAGCAGCTGAAACGATGCCGGTAGCATTGTTGTTTTGGCCGAAGGCCATGCTATAATTGTTTGTAGAAGTATTGCCATATCCCAGAGCCGCAGCAGTATTTCCACTCACGTAGTTTGACGCTCCTCCTGCTATACCATATTGCGCAAAGACCCTGTTATTAGATCCAAAAGCAGCGGATGCCGTAGCTGCTGCATTATTATACTGTCCGGCGGCGAAGGCATTGACGCCGCTGGCAGTATCTATACCTCCAAATGCAGTACTGGATGCTCCGCTAGCCACTGTCTGATAGTTGGCAGCTAAAGCCTGATTGGCTGTAGCTTTAGACTGATAGCCAAACGCTGTGCTGAAAGAGGCGTTAGCAGTATTAGAGTATCCTATTGCCGAGCTTTGATTGCCCGTAGCGTTGCAAAACAGGCCTGCTGCAAGGCTTTGATTGCCTGATGATATACTATTAGACCCAAGAGCAATACTACAACCTCCTGTGGAGGTCAAGCCGGCGCCCATGGCTATATTACCTTGATTGAGACCATTAGATGTAGGGGTAAAATAGAAGTTTCCACTTGAAGCTGCAAAGGTGATATTGCTAGCTCCCATGGTCACGGTCCTATTGCCAGTCAGGGTACCATCAGAGTTGTAAATATTTTTTGCTGAGATCGTAGCCGGGTCTACCCAGCTACCCGCACCAGTACCGCTGCCCTGCATAATATACCCGTTAACAGCGCCATTGGTCATCTGAAAGTTTGTGGTCATTGTATTACCTACTACCTCCAGTGCACTGGCCGGCACATTAGTACCTATACCTACACCTATAGCAGTGATGCTCATACCCAGTACATTGCCTGTACCAGGTGCAGATGAGCCTGCGGCTGTGGTAGTATTATTCAAGTAAAAATCTATCGCATTGAGATTGCTGCCTACTGCACTATTATGTCTCGTAGAGATGAAATGCCTATACCCGCCGCCGCCATACTGGATGGCAATATCAGCATTGCTCTGGCCACCTACCAGAGATGCACCGCTTCCTCTACCGGATAAAAGCTCCAAAGCGCTCACTTGTGACAATGGTGCATTTGTATTATTGCCACGGATCAACGCATTGGCTCGCAAATCCATCAGAGCAGCTATACCTGAGAGACTCATTACATAAGTGCTGGTGGCTGTATTGTAAAAGTCGAACTGACCATTCCATTCGCCAAAGTAGGTATGATCGCCCCCGCTACCCAGAGAATATATGTAATGATTAATATCTGTGCCGGCGAGATAAAGCTTGTTAGCAGATGTGCCATTGTTATTGATCAGGTAGAGACTACCATTTACATTTGTATTGCCATTCACATCCAGCTTGTATGCCGGAGCAGAAGTACCTATACCCACATAGGTGCCATCATCATAGATGATGCTGCATATAGCGTCGGTGCCGTTAGATTTTAGTACGAGGTTTGGCGTAGAGCAGCCCACCGGCCCCGTAGCGCCTGTAGGTCCGGCTGCACCTGTAGGTCCCACAGAGCCTGTCGGCCCTTGGGCGCCATTGGTGCCATTGGTACCTGCTGCACCAGTAGGGCCTGTTGCTCCGTCTGCACCATTAGAGCCGATAGGACCGGCAGGGCCTGCTGCGCCGGTAGGACCAGCTACACCTGCAGGACCCTGTGGACCGGTAGCACCGTCAGCACCATTTGTTCCATTCGTACCCGCTGCACCTGTGGGACCAGCTATACCTGCTGGACCTTGAGGACCCGTAGCACCG
>JAFDYN010000015.1 GCA_018267385.1 Bacteroidota bacterium
GTTTAGCTGCCTCAGTTTCTCCTCCTGCGCCTTCCAGGTTTCCAGGGGGTAGATCACGAGACAGTCATCCAGGTCTCTGGCGATCATAAACCTCCCCTTGTCACCTTCGGCAAACTGACGGCTAAACGACACGGGCATTTTGACACGCCCCTTGTCGTCTACACTGCAGTTTATTTCGCCTAAAAAGCGCATTTGGGTCTTTTACTGATTTATGCCACCAAAATTATGAGTATTTCCCACTACTCACCACTTCTTACCACAAAACTATACAAATTCTTTTCAACACATCAAAAAATCTCAGATAACTGAGTAAAATCAACGGTTTCAGAGGTGGTAAAAAGTGGTAGATATAGTGGATAAACGATTTGCTGTGGATTATTGTTGCTTTCTCCATATGGTTTTTAACAGTTTATCCACAGAAAGGGGCCGGTTTTAAACTTTTCAGCCTTTGGGGAACTGGAGAAATCGGCTAAAAAGGGGTTAAAGACGGGGTAGGAAGTGGGAGGAACGACGTCCATGGGGTAGGAAGTTGTAAATCGGGGCTGGTCAGAGCCAGATGACGGCTTTTGCATACTTTTATGCTAACTATGAGAAAGGTATACAAGCATAGCAGCGTGCCAGTGATCCTGCTGCTCTCCCTCACAGCTATGGCAGGGGGTCCCAAGCGCGGCTATTGGCAAAAGCCTCCTCCGGGCGTGATACGTATCTCGGAGAACTACTACTACGACCAGACAGAAGTGGCCAATGTACACTGGCGCGAATACCTCTACTGGACCAGGAAGGTATTTAGTGAAGGTTCAGCAGAGTACCAGGCCGCACTACCCGATCAGTCGGTTTGGTCAGAGGCTGATAGCTGTCTGAGCGTATACGCGGACCTTTATCTGGGCCATCCTGCGTATGAATACTTTCCCTTGCTCGGCCTCACCAAGAAACAGGCAGAGGCCTTTGCAAAGTGGCGCTCGGACAGAGTCATGGAGCGGGAGCTAGTCCTACACCATGTGATAGAAGAAGATACCTCACAAAATAGGAATAAGTATTTCACCATCGAAAAATACTTTACCGGGCAGTATAAGGGTATAAAACCCGATACGGCATTCATGTATTACCCCTTTTATCGTTTGCCTACCGTGGCCGAGTGGCGCGAAGCGGCGCGTCTGGATTCTCTCACGTACAAGTCGGCCAGCTCTGGTGGGCAGGTCTTTGATATAAACCCTTGCACCAGAGCTGATAAAAAAACTCCTCCCACACGTGCAGTCGAGTACATAGAGAATGCAAAAAGCCCAGATGACCTCTACGGCAATGTACGGGAGTGAGTAGCGGAAAACAATATGGCAGCCGGAGGTAGCTGGAAGGATAGCGGTAGGACTATCTTGCAGCAGCCAGTAGTGGAGACCAATGGTGTTAATGCGTGGACCGGATTCCGCTGCGTATGTGAGTGGAGGCGATGGGATGCCGCCCGCTATTGATGCTCACAAATTCTTTTTTACATTTATCTAAAATGCTACGATCATGAAAACTATCTTCTTCACCGTTTATGCACTCCTTGCACTCTCTATAAGTGCCACTGCCGCCAAAGATCCCGAAGCCGAGGTGGCTGACCGTATGAGCAAGGTCACTAAGCTACAAGAGAAAGAGAAATATGACGAGGCTGTCACAGAGCTCCAGGACCTGCTCGCTAAATATCCCCGCTATGGCAAGGGCTGGGACAAACTGCTGGATGTGCGGATCATACAGTACAATCAGGCACGCCAGCTGGATAAACTGCTGGGAGGCAATATGACCGTGACCTCAAAAAGCAAAGACGGTTCTGAAGCAGCAGGTGCCAATGACTCACTGGCCAATAGCCTGGCCGGCCTGCTGAGCGACCTCAAGCCTTCCAAAATAGCACTGGATAAAATGCTGCTGGACTGCCGCCTGGCATGTATAAACAGCGGATCTGCCTGGAACTGCTCTATCAGGCTGCGCAATTACTACGTAGATGCTCCGACAGATACTAATATAAACAGAGAGGCGCGTCAGTTTTTTTCTGATGGCGAAGAAGAGTTTATGAGCCGCAACTACAATAAGGCGGCAGAGGACTACCGCAAAGCCATAGCAGCCGATCCCAATATCTACAGGGCACGCCTCTACCTGGGCGACGTGTACTATTTTACCAAGCGCTATAGCGAGGCTATAGAAGCCTTTCGTGAGGCGGTCGCAGCGCACCCTGAGCAGCAGGAGCCGCTCAAATACCTCAGCGATGCCTACTATGGCGCCGGCGTCTATGACAAGGCGTATAAGACGGCAGAGGATGCCGTGATCATGTATCCCGACCTCTCTATGCTGGCCAAACTGGCTGATGCTGCAGAGTCAGACAAACATGCCTTTGCCATACACAGGATAGCACGAGGGGTGCTGCCGGTCAGCCCTTTTGCCGCACTGGAGTCAGTCAATACAGATGAAATGCCATACCGCCGCGCGGCAAAGGGCGGCCCATGGGAATACTATAGCGAGGCACGCAGTAAAATAGTGGGCCACTATGATGAGCACGGACTTCTGTCAGGCATAGGAGATATCACCCGCCAGCGCTACCTGGAGGTGTACTGCTGGGAGTATATGCTGAGCAAGTCTCAGGACCCGGATCTCAATTTTGCCCGTAAGATGCAGGAGAAAGGATTTCTGGATTGCTACGTGATGGTCAGCTGCTTTCATCAGGATTTTTATGACCAGTACCGGCAATTTGCCGAGGGCAATAAGCAGCGTATCCGAGACTACTTTGCACTACTGGCAAAGGAGCAGGAGGATAGCAAATAAAAATATGGCTTGAAATGATGCAGTTTTTGGCCGGCGATTATATCGTCAGCGTGCAAATAGGCGAAGAATCTTTATCGCCGTGCAAGTCAATGTAAGTCAGCAAGTAAATCGTCTCCTTTTTACTGACATCCCTCATTTACGGCATCATCCATTTCTTTATACCTTTACCCTACAAAAATCAGACAAGAAATGAGCACACAGACATTAGATAAACCAGCCGCTACGGCTACCGAGGATTTCCTCCCGCTGCTCGGTACGGATCACGTAGAGTTTTATGTAGGCAATGCGAAACAATCTGCCTACTACTATCAGTCTGCCTGGGGCTATGAGTTGGTAGCCTACGCGGGTCCGGAGACCGGCGTGCGTGATCGCGCCAGCTACGTACTCCAGCAGGGCAAGATCCGCATCGTGCTCACCACAGCCATGCAGCCGGACCATGAGATAGCTGCCCATCAGGTACAGCATGGGGATGGCGTGAAAGTACTCGCCCTCTGGGTAGACGATGCTACGAAGTCTTTTGAAGAAACAACAAAGCGCGGCGCTAAGGTCGTGATGAACCCTGTCAAGATCAGCGATGAGTTTGGCGAGGTAGTGATCTCTGCCATCCAGACCTATGGTGAGACGATACATAAGTTTGTAGAGAGAAAGAATTATAAGGGTGCCTTCCTACCGGGCTATCAGGCGTGGAAGTCAAGCGTACCGGTCAAATCTGTAGGCCTCAAGCATGTAGACCATTGCGTGGGCAATGTAGAGCTGGGCCAGATGAATGAGTGGGTAAAGTTCTACGAAGATGTGATGGGCTTCAAGCTGCTCCTCACCTTTGATGATAAGGATATCTCAACTGAATACTCGGCCCTGATGAGCAAGGTGGTGAGCAATGGCAATGGCTATGTCAAGTTTCCTATCAATGAGCCGGCAGAGGGACGCAGGAAATCGCAGATAGAAGAGTACATAGACTTCTACCATGGCTCAGGTGTGCAGCACATGGCCATCGCTACGGATGATATCATCGCTACTGTGGCCGAGCTACGGTCACGCGGCGTAGAGTTTCTGAAAGTACCTGATGCCTACTATGACGAGGTGTGGGACCGTGTAGGCGTGATCAAAGAGGACCGGGACAAGATCAAGCACCTCAATATCCTGGTAGACCGTGATGATGAGGGCTATCTGCTTCAGCTTTTCTCAAAGCCGATACAGGACCGTCCGACCTTCTTCTTTGAGATCATTCAGCGTGCAGGTGCCAAATCATTTGGCAAGGGCAACTTCAAAGCCCTCTTTGAATCCATAGAGAGAGAACAGGAGCTGCGCGGCAATCTGTAACTATTTTTAATTAAATAATCCAATGAATGCCCTTCAATTTTCCGAAGGGCATTTTTATTTCTGCTGTCGTTGCAACCGTGTTACCTCACTACGCACTACTCATTACTCAATACTCGCTCCGGATTTCCTATTATTGCACCCGTGAGCATACTGCGCCAACTGAAAGTAGACAAGACCTGGACGCTATTTCTGGATAGGGATGGTGTGATCAACCTGCACTATCCCAAAGACTATGTCAAGACCTGGGATGAGTTCTTCTTTCTGGAGGGAGCTATAGACGCGATCGTGCGGCTGTCTCAGGTATTTGGCAAGATCATCGTAGTGACCAATCAGCAGGGCGTGGCCAAAGGCAAAATGACAGAAGATACGCTACGCAATATCCATCTCAATATGCTCAGTGAGATAGAGGCCGCAGGTGGCCGCATAGACTCTATCTATGCCGCCACGGTCATGGCAGACAATGATCCGGAGGGTATCCGCAAGCCACGCATCGGCATGGCGCTACAGGCGCAGCAGGATTTCCCGGAGATAGATTTTGCCAAGTCACTGATAGTAGGGGACTCGATCTCTGATATGCAGTTTGGCAGAAATGCCGGCATGTACACCGCTATGGTGACGGACAAAGAGCATAGCGATGCTGTAGAGAGCCTGCTGGTAGACTACAAGCTGACCCGGCTGAGTGAGCTGACCTGATTTGACTATAGCAATAAATGTGTTTGAGTTCTAATTTATCTATTACTATGAAAAATACGATTCTATCATTCCTATTTTGCTTGCTAACTGTATGGACATCCTTTGGCCAGAAATGCAATTTCAAACTGGATAAAGTAGATCCTATTACGGGCAAGAAAGCACAAGCCATTGCTGTAAAATTGGGACATCCCATCTCAGTCAATTTCCTTAGGCAAGGAGATAGCCTTTATGTAGAGGGTTTGGCAAATCTGATTGGGGAGCAGAATTTTACAATAGCTACAGGAAGCCTAATTGATATAAAATTGGGTAATGACTCTATACTTTTTCTTTCATCTCTTGCAGACGTCAGTCCAAGTACTTCAGTGATTAATTTAGGTAATAGAGCTACTATTTATTCACTGTATATAATGCAATATCTACTTTCCCAAAATCAGGCTGATTTAATAAAGCAGTATGGCATTAAGTTTCTAAGATTGCATACTCAAGGCAACCAGGCCGGGGATTTGCCATTTGATAAAAGGGATACCGAAAAAAGTATTACAGCCGCTAAATGTATTTACTAACAACTATACTCTCGCTCGCCTCCAGCGAGTGTGAGAAGCGCTCAGCCTGTGGCTGAAGCTATAGATGTATATCAATAAACGCGCTATTGCCGGGTAAAGATGCTTCTCTGACTGAGCAGATCGGCAATAAACGAGCGGCTACTTATAATTCTCACTGTAGAAGTGGCGATAGTTATTGATCGCCTTGCTACCTACGAGTGTGGAGTAGTTTAGCGTAGAGATAGCGCCGATGAAGTACTGGTCATCACTCAGGGCAGGTAGCACTTCTTTCATCTTCGCACGCAGTGCAGCCACGTATGCCATGGCCGCATCCTTATCCTTAAATGATTTGATATTGATCAGCTTGCTGTCCTTGTCTATGTCTACACCGCGTGTAGTAGTGGTGGTATAGCCGTTCTCCGCATCAAACTTGTCTATCGCGCTGCTCACGGAGCTATTGTACGCTGTCGGATCGAGGAACCAGATCACCACACCATGCGGCGCATTATCCATTTTGCCGTACATGGCCGCCGTCGTATCACTATCAAAGGCTGGTCTCTGCGCCACCGGAGTAGCCGGTGCCTTAGGCGCGGCAGGTTTGACAGTATCCTTTGGAGTAGTCTTAGGCGCAGTGGCAGGTGTAGTCTTCGGAGCTTCCTTCACCACTGGTTGGGTCTCAGGCTTGGCAGCAGGTTTAGTAGCCGGCTTCTTCGCAGCAGCGTCTATAGAGTCTTTCAGGTGTGCAGCATGTGCAGCCAGCATAGAATCCCGGCGTTCCTGCAGCGTCTTAGGATGACCAGTCGCATTTTTGCGCTCGAGTGAGTCTTTGGCGCGTGCTGCGAGCATAGAGTCCCTGCGCTCTTGCAGGGTCTTGGGCCTGCCGGCGGTATTTTTGTGCTCTATGGAGTCCTTGGCCCTGGCAGCCAGCATTGAGTCCCTGCGCTCCTGTAGTGTCTTAGGCCTATTGGCTGCAGGGGTCTCTGCAGGTGTAGCTGCAGGCTTGATACCCTTCTTTGCATTGATAGAGTCCTGCTTTGCTTTATCTATACCCGCTTTAGCTGCGGCGATAGAGTCTTGCGTAGCTTTCTTTGCAGCGAGTTTTGCATTGATAGAATCCTGCCGGGCCTTGATAGCCGCATTCTTGGCCGCATTGAGCGAATCCTGCAGCGCCTTGCGGGCGGCTATGTGGCGGTCTATAGAGTCCTGTGCAGCCTTCTTCAGCGCAGCGGTATGCGCTATAATACTATCCTGTTTCGCCTTGCGCGCAGCGATGAGTGCATTCAGCGAATCCTGTGCAGCAGTATTGCCGGTCTTGGCTCCGGTCTTGCTACCCGCAGCGCCTGATTTGGCAGCCTGTGCTGCAGCGATAGAGTCTTGCCGTGCTTTCTTGTCTGCTATATTCTTTGCGATCGCTTCTTCACGCGCTTTTTGCTTGGCCGCATTGGCGGCGGCTATGGAGTCCTGGCGTGCCTGGCGCACAGCTATATTGTGCGCTATGATAGAGTCCTGTGCGGCCTTCTTTGCGGCAGCCAAAGCAGCCAGTGAGTCCTGCCTGGCCTTGCGGTCAGCTATGTTCTTTGCTATGATAGAGTCCTGTATCGCTTTGCGGGCTTTGATAGCGCTGTCCATAGCCTCTGCTTTGGTAAGCGGTACATATGGTTTGGCAGGTGTGGTGTCCTTTGCCGCTGCTGCCGGTTTAGTATCAGGCTTGCCGGCAGTTTTGCCCGGCTTGGTCGCAGCATCTGCGGTCACGGCATCGGTCTTTGGCCGCTGAGACTGCACCTTGCTGAGGAAGTCTGCATTGCCCGTAGTATCTGTGAATACCGGCGCACTGGCCATTTCCGCTGCTTCATCCAGCGAGTCCTTTGGCAGCTTGCTGATATCCACTTGTGGCAGCTTGGAGCTGTTGAGTTTATTCAGCCAGGTCTGTGCTACATCCTTCTCAGGCGTGCCGGGATACTTTGTGATCACTTTATTCAGCGCCTGCACGTAGTCTCCCAGGCGGTTTTCCTTGGCCAGTACCTGTGCATTGAGCAGGTCAAACTTGGCCCTGATCTGATTCTCTTTGAACTGTGCATCTACCTCTGCTATCTTCTGCTCGGCAGAGGCATACATGCCGGTAGCATAGTCATTGTACGCCGCATCGTAGTAGTCACTCAGCGAGTTCTGCTTTTTCTGCTCCTGCGCCAGGTACTCAGGGTTCTTGAGGTACTGGGCTATCTTGCTGTCTGGGTATTTCTCCAGTATCTTATTCTTATAGAGTTCGGCCTTGTTGTTATTCTTTGTCTTGCCCTCCAGCAGGTATAGCTGGTACCAGCTCTCCAGCTCCAGCTTATTGCCCGGGAATCGCCTGTTGAGCTCATCAAAGGCATTGATCGCCTTGCGGTAGGCCTGCAGGTCATCTTTATACACCGTACCTACCTGATAGTAGGCATCTACCAGTTTGTCGTTAGACTTCTGCAGTTTCTCCGGTGTGAGGGGCAGGCCGGCCAGCATTTTGTCATCTTCAGAACCCGGTGTGATGGTAGCTGCCAGTGAGTCAGATTTCGCCTTGGCAGAGTCTGTGGCGTCTGTGGTCTCGCTGGAGATGCTCTTGTCCTTGCGGCGCCAGTTGTCTTCCAGCTTGCGGCGTCCCCACTTTCTCACAAACTCGCTATAGCCATTGCCTTTGGCTGTCACGTTGTAAAAGTAAAACTGATTGGCCGGGTCATCTGTAGGCGGCGGGGCCTGACCGGCACCCGGCTTGATAAAATCAGAGTTGACACCCTTGATGCCTTTGCCGGCTTCTTTGGCGTCAGCCTCCTTCTGTTTCTGATCGAGCAGCTTATGTATGAACTTCAGCCGCTCCGCATCAGACATGCCGGCTATGCGCTGCAGGCTATCCTCGGTGGTGATGATGTCTATCTGCTTTACCAGCTTGGCCAGGGTCTTGTCACGGCTCTCTACGGCAGCGTAGGAGGTATCCTCCTTGGCCATATTCTGCATGGTCGTATCGTAGTAGTACTTTGAGGTCACGTAGGCCTCGTCCTCATAGTCCATCTGTGCCAGCTTGAGATAGGAGAGGGCCTTCTGGTCTGCATTCTTGGTAGAGAGGGCCACTGATTTCTGGAAATCCTTGCGTGCCAGTGTACGGTCATTGCCCGTCAGGGCTATCATACCCAGCTCATACCAGATCTGGTCGTAGTAGTCTTTGTACTTGCCATCGCGGCTCATCTGTGTGAGCAGCTTTCGGATATCGTCGGAGTTGCCACCCTTGCTGCCCAGCTTGGCGCGGTTGATCTTGGCGTAGAACTCCATGTCGTAGTTAGGCCTGTTCTTCAGCACGAGCCGGTAGTAGTCTGAGGCCTTCTTGTAGTCGCCACTGCGCTCATAGAGCTGCGCGAGGATGAAGAGCGGCCTTACCTTCTTCAGCTTCTTTTTCTCCATGCCTACGTAGGTCTCCAGCGGCTTGATGGCGTCGTGGTAGTTCTTCTGACGGAGAAAGATCTCGGCCTCGGTAGCCTCCAGCTCCTTGTCGAGGTTCTTGTAAAACTTATCATCCGACCGGGCAAACTGTATCACCGATGCCGCCTCTACAAACTTCTTCTGCGCAGCATAGCTCTTGGCCAGCCAGAGCAGCGCCTCGGCACGGGCGGGCTCGTGTATCATCAGGGTGTATGATGGACGCTCGTCCACTTTCACCAGTATCATGTTGCCCTTCTCGTCCAGCTTCTGTACAAATTTCGGCTTCTTGACCGGTTTCCTCTTCAGCGTAGGCTTGGCGTTCTTGCCTTCTTTCTTGCGCTCCTTTACGTAGTCTACACCGTTTTTGTACTCCGTGGTAGTATACTTGAAAAAGCTCTGAGCGCGCTCATAGTTGCCCTTGATATAGACAGCCTTACCCATCATCAGAAAGTCATCATCAGCCCAGTTTGACACCTTGTGTATTTGCACGGAGTTGGTCAGGTGCTTCTCTATCTCATCTAGCTCACCTGATACGGCGCTGGCCTCCTTGGGGTCGGAGTAGGTGTAGAGGGGGAGTATCTCTTTGTAGTTGTCTTTGTGGGTCTTGTCCATAGTGACGTAGACCGCCTTCAGCCGCTCATTGGCGTTGAAGTAGGCATTGTAGTGCCCCGTGATATCGTGATACACCATCGATGGGAGCGGAGCATGGTTGGTCGTAGAGCACCCGGCCAGCAAAAGCAACCCCCAAAATGCTGCAAATATTACTACTTTCGTGAAGCGCAAAGTTTTAAGTCTTTTATAAGCCAAACGGCACATAGGGACATACCTATAGCCTGCAGGTTCAGTGAATAACTGTAAAAGAACAAATTTATTACATTTTGACCGAAAAATAAGCCGAATTCGGCCCCTTCGGCCCCCAACCCCCAAAGGGGGCTTAATACAAAGGGGCTGGCTGTTAAGCCCCCTTTGGGGGTTGGGGGCTGTGGTATTATAAACATGGCCGACCGCATCAAAACACGCCGCGACAGTACCCTGAAGAACAAGTTCAGGTTCGTAGTGCTGAATGACGAGACCTTTGAGGAGAAGTTCTCCCTCACGCTCACCCGTATGAATGTCTGGGTATTCATCAGTACCATAGCGGTGGTGCTGGTCATGCTCACCGCCAGCGCCATCATCTACACCCCGCTCAAGTACTTCATCCCCGGCTTTGGCGACTACAACTACCGCTCTCAGATCGTGGCCCTCACCTTTCGCACCGACTCACTGGAGCAGCAGCTGGAGCAGCGCGCCCTCTATCTGGACGATATAGCCAAAGTCGTCAGCGGCAGCCCCGACACCTCCGGCCACGTGCCTCCGGTCAAAAGGCTCAACTCTACCGACACCAGCCGCACCATCGGCGCCCCGAGCGAGGACGAGATGCAGCTGCGCAAGGACGTAGACGAGGAGGAGAGCTACGCGCTGAACTATAAGGACAAGAAGTCCGGTGCCGGCGCCCAGCTGGGGCAGTTTCACTTCTTCAGCCCCGTGGAAGGGTATGTCACAGAGGAGTATGACCCGCAGGCCGAGCACTACGGCATAGATGTGGCCGCCAAGGCCGACGCCCCCGTCAAGGCCACACTGGACGGCACCATCATCAGCAGCGGCTGGTCTGCCGAGTACGGATATGTGGTAGCTATACAGCATAAAGACAACATTGTCAGCATCTACAAGCATAATTCTAAAATATTCAAGAATGTTGGTAACTTCGTCCATGCGGGCGATGTCATCGCGGCCGTCGGCTCTACCGGCGAGCTCAGCTCCGGCCCCCATCTCCACTTTGAGATATGGCACGGCGGCACCAGCCTGAACCCACGTGACTACGTGATCTTTAACTAACCGAAAACAGGCACCATATGTCAGTATTCAGCAAGAAGGAAGGAACCACAGCCCTCAACCCCAAGGCCATGAACCAGCTCGGCCAGGGCACCGTGATAGAAGGAGAGATCAACTCAGACGCAGATATCCGTATAGATGGCCGCGTACGCGGCAATGTGATCAGCAAGGGCAAGATCGTGCTCGGCGCTACCGGCCAGATAGATGGCGACATACGCAGCGAGAACGCCTACGTAGAGGGCCGCATCAATGGCAAGGTAGAAGTGGCAGACCTGCTCATCCTCAGCAAGACCTCCTTCGTCAATGGCGATATCGTGATCAAGAAGCTGGTAGTAGAGGAGGGTGCCAAGTTTAACGGCAAGTGTACCATGGGCATCCAGGTATCCCGCCAGGACGAGAGCGGCAACACCAAGACCTCCACCACCAACGACGTCCGCCCGATGAGCAAGGCGATCTAGGGCCTCAGGACCACAGACGACTGACCACGGACCACGGACAATCCATGACCTTTAGGGGCAAGTTTTCCGACTATATGGGCTTGGGCTCATATGGGTGATATGGCTATGTGTATGGGTGGCTGTGGGGGCTGAGATGGGCCGGTGAGGGGAGTCGTTTTTCGACTGAGGGAGATTCTTATTGTTTTGATTGTAAGTATAATATATATTGTAAATATATTAACTGTGTTGCTTCTTGTCATGTCGCAGCGGAGCGAAGACATCTTGTACCGGCACGTGAGCCCGACGATACAAGATTCCTCTGGCAAGCTACGCAAGCCGACGGAATGACAATGCCCCGCGTCATTCATACCGGCTGAGCCGGGATCATCTTTTCTGAATAATAGACGCGGTAAGGCGGGCCTGTCCCGCACCTCGGGTCGGGAAGGAATCCGGAGCCTCAAATGGGGCTGATGAGCATGAAGTCTGCCAAGGTTTTATTACTTTCACCGTATGCTTCGTACGGGCAAAACATCTAGTGATCATGAACCGCAGCCGCTGGCACCTGCCGATGTGCCGCGCCGGCTCACTGCGCGGGATATCGCGCTCGGTATAGGCCGCAAGGCGACCGAGGAGGAGATAGAGGACTACCTCTCCCGCCCGTATGGTAAATCTGTACCACTCAAAGAGGCTATCGCCAATCTCAAAGCAAAACTCAGCAAGAAGCACGACAAAAAGGGCTGATGGAGATAGAGATCAAAACAAAGGCGCTCAAGAGCCTGTCTGAGATCGCCGACTATCTTGATACCATCAATACTCCCGGCTCTGGTAGCCGCTGGCTCGATAGGTTTCTCTCTCGCATAGAGAGCTATGCACGGCCATCCGTCACCTATCCCCTCTGTCATCATCAGTGCCTGGCGCGCAGGGGTATGAGCTGCATCACTTTCCGCCGATGGGTGGTGGCTTTCAAAATTTTAAGAGGCAAGTTTGTGATCTACGAAGTGATCTTTGGGGCTGTTTTGCAATAACTGATTTTATCATGCTTTTGTCATCCTGAACCGCCGAGGCGGAGAAGGATCTTTGTGTGCCCATGGGGTACGTGTGTAAATAGGATGGCTCGCAAAAGCGCGAAAACGCAAAAGGTAGGGTTAAGCTGAAAGCTTGATTGATGGGTAGGTCTAAGCTGGAAGCTTAGGCCAGAGGAGTACCACAGTAATCTCAGAAGTTAAAGCACTAAGAGGCTGACGGCTCTATAAAATTCACTTTATCAATGAATGCCTTTGTTTGGTCAAAATCGAAATAGCGCTCTTTAAGAAGAAGTATTTGGTATTGTATTGGAAGGAATACCCCCCATTTAGAGAACTCCATTATTGAAGGATTCAATCTTATAATATTTTCTAGGTGAAAATCTATTTCATCTAGGACTTTATATAGTCCGTCCTTTAAGATTGATAACCTTGGACAATCTAAAGGGAGTTCCAAGCAGCTAGAGTGATCATCAAGGACACAATTGATCCCAGCCTTATCTAATAGAAAATGTAAAGAACGATTGACCTTTGTGCTCTGAAACGTGAACCATAATGTCTCTCCAGCCTTATGTAAAAGAGGCCTATCATCGTCAATAATCTCAATTGGATAAATCGAAAACTCTTTACGAATAGTATTTAAAGCTGTTGTCGATAGTTCGTCTAACTCACAATATTCTACGGAGTTTAACAACACCTCAAGCATTTTCTGTCTTATCCTAGAGTGAACCATGCCAGCTCGACCAAAGAATAATGGCTTTTTACCATCTCTGGCAGGGGCAACTTCAATTCTTTTTGATTTGGGGTCAACGTCAATTATCTTCCAAATTCTAGCTGCCAAAAGTATGTTTTCGTTGATCTTTACTTGAGGAGAAAATGGGATCTCGCCAATAGTTTTGCCAGCGTTAACAACCTTCAGATTTGGCTCAGTTTTAAAAACAGTATAAAAGTCTCTTGAGTTTACGATTTTCTCTCCTTCTATTCCAATTATATATTCGTCCTGCAGCAATTCAAGAAAGTCGAGCCTTACCAGTTCGGCTAAAATTATTTCAACATCATCTGCCGAAATATTGCGGAAGGCAAAGTTTAAATGTATTTTCTCTCTAAGATCTTTATGCTTGCAGCCGGAATTCTGTTTGACTATTGACAGTATCTGATGCAATAAAATGTCATAGGGCTTCTCAGAAGTTATGGAAGGTTCAATAAATCCCTCTTGGTAGAGAATCCAACAGGAAAGTGACTGCAATAAACTCCATTCATCAGTGGCATACAGTAATAAAGAGCTCTTTTCTCCCTCCCTTCTCCCACTTCTTCCAACTCTTTGGATTAATGACGAAATGGAACTTGTAGCATCAATCTGAACAACTTGATCAACGGTTCCTATGTCGATTCCTAGTTCTAAAGTTGATGTACATGCTATACAGAAATTATTTCTTTGATTGTTTTTCGCAAAATACTCTATGTACTCTCTGAGCTCTCTATCCACGGACGAATGATGAGAGAAATAAAAGGCATGCCCCTTTTCCCTTTTGGATATCTTCTGAAGTTTAACTGCTATTTCCTCCGCTCTACCTCTGCTATTTGGGAAGATTAGGACTTTAGCGTTTTTTGTCTTGCCATATAAATCGTCTAATAACGTATCAGGCAGTTCCATTTTATCAGACTCAAAAAAGTAGAAGTTTGCTGTGATTTCCTTAGCAGTCTTGTCTAGTAGAACCTTAGTATTTGCTTCATCACCAGTCATTCTTTTTGCTTCATTAAAATCACCTATTGTAGCAGATAGACCGATGATATTAAATGAAGCGGAGTTGATTTGCTGAAGTCTGGAAATAAGTGACTTTAGCTGAATGCCTCTATCTGTCCCAATGAATGAGTGAATCTCATCCACTACTAAGTATTTCAGATTGCCAAAGAGCTCTTTGACATTGTAAGGAGCATTGACAAACATCGCTTCCAGTGACTCTGGTGTTATTAAAACAATGCCTCTGGGGTTGGCCACTAGTTTATTCTTTTCCGATTTGCTAGCCTCGCCATGCCATTTCGTTACTTCTACATCAAGGTTTTTACAGAGATTTTCTACTCTAGTAAACTGATCATTAATTAGTGCGATAAGCGGTGAGATATATAAGACCTGCGCACCCTTTTCATTGAAATTTACCTTTGATAAAATCGGAAGGAAAGCTGCCTCTGTCTTTCCAGATGCAGTCCGGGATGCAAGAATATAGTTGCTATCAGTTCCAATAATTCTGCTTATGGCAGCGACTTGAATAGGACGTAGAGAATCCCAACGTTTTTCACGAATGTATTTCCTAATCGGTTCTGATAATAATTCAAATGACATTACAACTCCTCAATAGTATCTAAGGCCAGCTCTACAGGTCTTTCGTCTTTGATTTCAATATTTTGGAACAAGGAACGCTTATCAATATTCGGATTTTGGCGGATTATGCTTAGGATGTTCAAGAAATCTCTAATTACCTCTCGTGGTGTTAGAAACTCACTTGCACCTGGCTTATTGAATATCTCTTCCATAAATGCCTGGATATCGTTATCAGAGATGTCAATATTCACTTTATAGTTAAAGTCGAAAACAAATTTTAGTTTATTTAAAAGGACGAAGATCTCATTATGGTCTAACGGTAAGAGCTTTATTACCGGCTGCGCAAAATCACGAATTTCAGCAGTTTCAAATTTATTGCTTTCCAACCTTGATTTTAAAGCCTGATAGCTAAATAAACCTCTTCGTTCATTTTCCAGAAAATCCTTCGTGCCTGCAAAGTTTATGAAGAGGTTGTTAATTTTTCCTTGGAAGCAGTCATTGTAAATTGTCAAGATCTTTTCATAATTCTTTTCTCTCATTACGGCGGTTGATATCTTATAGAGATTGATTGCTTCATCAAGATTTATCATAAAACCACTGTACCCCATACTCACAAAAAGGCGACAAAAGTTTTTGAGCATATCATAATAGTTCAGATCGTTGATTATCTCACGAACACCTAAATCTTGTCTGGCCTCGGTTTTAGTTTTATACTCACCCTTTAGCCATTTTAGTGCGTTCCTTCTTAATATTTCATCATCATTGATATATCCCTCGTAATACTTCACAACTACTAGTCCAAAGTCAAAGCCTCCAACATCTGTAAGCTCATTTATGGTCTTCATTATGTTGTCTTGAATAAGACGAACGTATTGAGCATTCCGTATGTCAGAAATCGCTATGTGATTTTCATCCGCAGTTTTGGCGATAATTTGGTCAATCCACTTTTCCAGAAGTGTTGAAAGTGCTCCACCTTCTGGTTTTGTTTGAATAGCAATGTTATCCATGATAGATGAATAAAGTACTGTTGCTTTTCCATCATTCGAGTATAAACGATTCTCCGGAGTGAAATCGGCAGTTGCAACGACAAATTTTTGCTTTAGCGCTACTGTGTTCAAAAGATGTAGCATAAATGACTTGCCAGAACCGAAATCACCTATCCAAAATTTGGCCATGCTGTGCCCATTTTTCACATCGTCCAGTGCTCTTATAAACGCTTCTACTTCTTCAGATCTACCTACTGTAATGTGCTGAACGCCTATGCGAGGCACTACTCCACCTAGTAAGGAATTTACAATAGCTGTAGCTTCTTTGGGTTTTAAATTTTCTATCATTGGTCTAGTATTTTAGTAAAATATATTTCGCTTATCTCATAATGGCCATCACCTTCCTCAATTAGAACATCGTCAAGTTTGTCATAGCAAACTTCATTTATACTTTCAATTAATTGATTTTTAAAAATGCTTTTTGATTTACAGAAAGTATCCATCTCTGAGAAGGGTAAATTAAGATCATTCTCATTAAATAAATTCAACAGGCCTATTTGATTGTCATTTAGTTTGAAGTCTTTAAAATATCGGTGTGTTTGTGGTTGATGCTCAACTTCTATTCTTAATGCGATTTCCTCCTGATTTGCTGGCTCGTCTTCAAGGTATTCACTTAAAAGATCAACAGTATTTTTGTCTTGTGCTTGAACAATCTTAATTGCTGAGACATCTAAATTGATCTTCTTTCGCTTAGGCTCATAAATCTGCTTGAGACTATCTAATGCTAATGGTAGATTTTTGGTTTTGATTAAGTCGGAAATGATTTTTTCGAAACCTATTAGTTCCTCTGGATTTTTAAATAAACTCTTTTGAATGGTTTTTGTCAATTGCTTGTTATCAAAAGTCGTAGACTTTAAATCGTAATGTATATAGTAGATGTAAAATTTTAAAGCTTCCTTTTTATCGAATTTTGAAATGAATTTTGATGATTCAAAAAAGATGTTTTCTATGTTGGGATTCTTCTGGTTCCTTTTCTCTAATTCAAAAATGCCGTCAATAAAGTCTTGCTTTTTACTGTCTACAAATGATTTAGTTAACTGATCAAATTTTATTTTCCAGCGACTCGTATTTTGTATATTGAGTTGTTCTTCTGTTTTTAAATCTGGATTAGAAATTGAACCGGTAATTTCTTTAAGTATGGCATCGACAGGATTGCCGATTTTAGTATTAAAAGCTATTAATACCGATGAGTTGGAATTGGAAAAATCTGTTGCAATCTTCCTTTTATGGCCCCATGCTTCCCTGACTTGACTTTCACATCTTTTGAAAATTACTGAAAACATTTCGGCCTCATAGTTTTCTTTGTCATAGGACCAATATGTGGTGCTTCCAGTATATGTACCTTTTATTAAGCTAAGCAGAGTCTCAACTTCTTTAGCTATTGTGCTTTCGCTCTTTTTTAGGTGTTTGTTCAACTCTTTGAGGGTAGCTAGGTACAGTTTTATTGTCTCTATGCAGCAACCCTCTATTGAAAGAAAAACGTTGTTAGGATTCCAAAATTTGTTTAACCAACTAACCTCCTGTGCGGATAGGAGAAGTTTTGACTTGTAAACGTTGCCAAGGCGATAATCATTTTGATTATATCCTTGATATTGAGGTTGGTAATACTGAGTATTGGAATTGGTACTATTTGATTGATAGCTTGAAGTATCTAGCTTTTGCGATTGACCTGAAACATCTATTATGGATTCATCTTTTTTGGTTATGGTAACCCGAATATTGGGTTCAGGTGTCGGTTTGGGCTTGGCTAGAGTTTTAGTGACGGTCTGAGGCTTTTTTTGATTGCTAGCAGCAATAATGATAATTACGATAATGGCTAAGACAAAAAGTACCATCGGTGTATATTTAGGTTACTGTTCAAACTTATAAATTTCCTTCAAAATTTATTTAAGGCATCATACTTATTTGTAAATGAAAGTAAGATTTAGCTGGGTAAACACATCGGTTATAACTTTAGATTTTCCCATACGTCCTCTTCCGGCGCCAGCGCGGCAGGGATAGTAGCGGATAGCCCGCAGCGGCTCCACCCCCTGCCCCCGCCAGCGGGGGATATGCTGCCGCGAGGACTAGGAGCGGATAGCCCGGCTGCCGCCATCGTTTCAGAGATTTTTAGAGGCAAGAGTCAAGAGCCAAGATGGTTTGGCACTGTTGGGATTTTTGGGTGGTGATGGGGGCTTTTGTCTTGGGTATAGATCCCTCGCTGTCGCTCGGGATGACAAAAGAGAGGGCGGCTGTACGTCGTGTTGTGGTTGGGGATTCCTTCCGCCTTGTAGCGTTTATTTTTTGTATGGATGTAAGGCGTCGGAACGACGTGCTTTTTGAGGGATGACAAAAGTGTTTTACGCGCTTTTGACAGCCGGCATCGGACCCCGGTGCAGGAGCCAGATGTAGTAGATATCAAACGCTGCGCAGGAGAGGTAGAGGGTGGTGAGGAAGGTGTTGCCGGGGTAGCGCATCTGAAACATGATGCTGATGAGGCCGGTGCCGAGGGCCTTGGTCCAGGCGGTGAGTTTGCGGTTGCCCTCGTAGCCGGGGATGAAGTACATGTAGATGAAGCAGACGCTCATGACGAGGTTGATGATATAGCTATCTAGCGGGGCCATGGGTAGGTCGTAGGCGATGATGAAGGTGCACTGTGTGGCGAAGCACACCACGAGCCCTACCGCAAGGAAGACGGACAGGTGTGAGCGGAAGAAGTCTACGCGCATCTGCTTGTATCCATACCGGAAGAGCGAGATGACGATGAAGGTGTCCAGCACCATCCACGCCCAGTAGGCGATGACGAGTACGAGGCCCATATTGGGGAGGAAGAAGAAGCCGGTGGTGACCTCGCAGGTATAGTTCAGGATGATGGCGATGGCGGGGATGTCGAGTACCTGCCGCTTGCGGATCCAGATGAGTGTATTGATGTAGGCGATGACCCAGAGCACGGCGCCGGTGGTGAAGAGCACGATCTGCGGGATGGTGTAGTACTCGGTATTGAACCAGGGCTGCGGCGTCCGGAAGTACTGGAAGATATTGACGGTGTAGGGGGAGACTTCGATGAGTGGTATCATGACTTTAAGTTTTAGAGTTTAGGTTTTACTACGCAGAGGACACGGAGGTTTCGCAGAGGTCACAGAGGATATGGTTTAATGCATGAGAGAAATTGAGTATTGTAATCACTCTGTGTAAACTCTGTGCTCTCTGTGTAGTGGTTTTCATTTGTTTTGTTTTTTACTACGCAGAGGACACGGAGGTTTCGCAGAGGTCACAGAGGATATGGTTTAATGCACGAGAGACATTGAGTATTGTAATCACTCTGTGTAAACTCTGTGCTCTCTGTGTAGTGTTATTCATTTGTTTTGAGGTTTGAAAAAGAGGACGCTCCAGATGGCGGTGAGGAGCCACTGGATGCCGTAGCCGATGATGAAAGGGACGCTGGCGAGCCAGATGTACCATGGGGGCTTGGTGGCGTGTGGCAGGCCCATGCGGTAGCGGTAGGCATCGTACCACTGGAAGGCGAGGAGCGCCCAAGGCTCCTTATAGTCCCAGATGCGGCAATAGGAGGCGCTGCTGCCGGAGGCGTCTATGATACAGTTGACCGCGCGGCGGGCGGCCTCGTTGGCGCCCTCCATGGTGGCGAGGTCGGTATTGGTACGCACATAGTCGGCAGCGAGGAAGAGGTTCGACACATTGGTGCGTGCCTCGGGGCGGAGGGTCCATGAGTGGACGGTATTGACCAGCAGCGGCTCGAGGTTAAAGTACTTGTCGGGGATGTCGTCGTCGCCTTTGGCTACCATGTCTTGTGGTGTCTCGGAGGGCGGTACATCATGTATATCACTATCGATGTAGTAGAACTCTATCATATCATCGCGCAGGATGGTCTGGCCACCGGTATTGAGGCTGCGCTTCATCTGTTCCCAGACGTAGGCTTTGATCTCCTCGCGCGTGCAGTCCTTGGCCAGCTTGCCATCAAAGGTGGTCGTGAGCCAGTCAGAGACATCTACGGAGAGGATACCTTTTACTTTGCCGTTGTAGCACCGGCTGAGATCGTAGCCTTTCCAAAATTGCTTTTGAGAAATACTCGTCACGGCCCACTCGCTATCGCTGTAGATCACGTGCCCTTGGCTGACTACTACGTCTTCATTGAGGTAGTATTGGATGCCATTCATCCAGCTCACATTCACGGCGAGGTCGGGCAGGTAGGCCAGGGTATCGTCTGCCTCCCAGAGGCCCCGGCTACGCTCGGTGATCTTGGCGGCTACCTCTACCGGTGTGGCGAGGAGGTAGTAGTCTGCGGTGAGGTTGAGGATCGTGCCATCGGGTGTCTGTACGTTGGCGCACTTGATGGCATACTTCTCCATCTCAAAGCTGAGCGTCTCGTGACCGAGGTGGTATTTGACACCCCTTGAGATCAGGTACTCGTACCAGGGGTGTAGCCAGCGCTCGTTGGTAGGGCCATTGAGCACGCGGTCGGTGTCTATGCCGGGTGTCATCATGTTGAAGACCAGCTGTAGGAAGACATTGCCGCCGGTCTTGGTGCTGGCGGTCTTAGCCTGTGCAGCTACCAAAGTCCTTACCATACCGCCAACTAGTAGATGCTGATACAGCGTGCTGAACATGCCGCCCTCCATATACTCCCACCAGCCTACTTTCTCGTACTGGTCTTTGCGGCGGTCACGGCAGCTGGTCATCAGCTCGAGGACGCGGGTCTTGAAGAAGGACAGCTCCTCCGGCGTGAGGCCGCAGTGGGTAAAGTCGTGGATGAATTGCCTTAGTATCTTGACCTCGGCCCAGGTGCGGGGGAAGTTGGCCAATGTGATCAGCGGCGCCTCGCCGTAGCGGGCCAGCAGGATGCGGTGGGTAGGAGTGAGATTGTCATAACAGGAGTGGAGGCTGCCATCCGCTGCGCGGAAAGGGATGCGCTTCATCGTATCCGTGACATGCTTGTAAAAACCCGGGAAGAAGCGGAAGCCATGCTCACCGGGGAGGAACTGTCTGGTCTCAGGATTCTCTGTGCCCTCTACATCTACAGAGCGGGCCTTGCCGCCGGGGTAGACGGGGTTTTTCTCATAGACCTCTACCTCATAGCCCCGCTCTATCAGCTCGTGTGCGGCGCTCATGCCGGCTACGCCACCGCCGAGGATCAGTACTTTCTTCTTTGCCATAGGCTGTCAGCTTTGTGACTGAAAGTAGGATTTTAAATATGGGATGTGCTATAATAGATAGTACGACTGCCGAGTAGATACAAGTTGTTTGTTGTGAAGGGGTGCTACTACACAGAGGGCACGGAGGAAGCACGGAGGGATATTATGCTGTGTCTCTCTTGTATTATCCTATATTCTCTGTGCCTTTTGCGAAAGCTCCGTGCCCTCTGTGTAGTAAAGACTGAAAACAGAAAACCCCGGACAATGCCGGGGCTTCTATGATGGCTGCGTGGTCAGAGGCCACGGTGCCATTTTGATATATATGGAGGTAGAGTTTTTTTATGCTGCCATGCCGAGCTGATCGTCATAGTCTGCCGTGCGGCTGAGTTTGAAGAAAATATCTTCCAGTGAGTCGTACATGGCGTTTATCATGATACCACTGCGCAGGACCTTGTCTGCCACTACTGCGGCAAACTTGTAGGCTGCTACCGGTACATTAGGAAAGTATTTCTCGGGGTCGATGATCACCTCACCATCGAAATCTATGACCACATTGTGTTCTTCGATCGTAGTATCTGCTGTAGCGACGAGGGCCTTTAGGGCGTCCTTGTCATATCCATAGTTGAGATTCATAGCACTTGGTTTTTTTGATTAAACAATCACAATCACGATGAGGGTATTGTAAAATCTATGCCAAGTAAAAAGTGGGGAAATTTGGGGACAGTCTTAACTGTGATTTGCAGGATTGATATGATAGATACAATGATCAATACAAGATCAGAGAATATACTCTACCACTCACTGTTATTGTAGAAATCAGCGGCGGCTTTTACGGAGCCTTTCTCTAGCAGGAGTTCTTTGGCTCTCTCCTCATCGAGGCCGGTGAGCTGGGCTACCATCTTGGTGCCGCGGTCTATGAGTTTGTCGTTGGTGAGCTGCATATTGACCATGCGGTTGCCCTGTACGCGGCCTATTTTGATCATGACTGAGGTGGAGATCATGTTGAGGACTAGTTTCTGTGCGGTGCCGGCCTTCATGCGTGTACTGCCTGTGACAAACTCCGGCCCTACGATCACCTCTACGGGATAGTCTGCCTCAGCGGCCACTTTAGACTGGCCATTACACACGATACAGCCGGTAGTGATGTGGTGCTCTCTGCACTTTTGCAAAGCTCCTATCACATACGGTGTGCTGCCAGATGCGGCTATGCCGATGACTACGTCTTGTGCATTTACATTGTATGCTTCGAGGTCTTTCCAGCCCTGCTGTATATCATCTTCTGCAAATTCTACAGCTTTGCGTATGGCACCATCTCCACCTGCTATGAGACCTATGACCAGGTCAAAGGGTACACCATAGGTAGGCGGGCACTCAGAGGCATCTACTATACCAAGGCGGCCACTGGTACCGGCGCCCATGTAGAAGAGCCTGCCGCCTGCCATCATTCTATCTGCTATCACGTCTACGAGTGCCTCGATTTGTGGCAAAGCATCTGCGATAGCTAGTGGTACCTTGCGGTCCTCCTGATTGATGCTGGTCAGCAGCTCGCGGGTTGGCATCTTGTCCAGGTCGTGGTAGAGTGATTCGGATTCGGTGATCTTCATGCCTGCAAAATACGATAAGCAAGGGCATAAAAAAAGACGCAGGTTTTAGCTGCGCCTTTCAGGGTTGGTGGTTTTTCAGGGTGAAGGGTTATCGGTTTATCACGAGCTTGCGCGTGAAGTATGAATTTTGTGAGCGGACCACAATGGTATAGGTGCCCGCTGCATACGGTGTGAGGTCGAGATCTATGCCGTTGAAGCCTTCATAGATCTCCCACTCGCGTGTCTGCAGCTCACGGCCGAGGGCGTCCGCAAGGCTCACAGTAGCAGACTGACCGGCAGAGGAAGCGACCTGTACAGTTACCTTGCTGGACGCCGGATTAGGGCGCAGGGACTCTACTACAAAACCATTCTTGCCGATGATCGTACCGGATACAATGTTGGAGTAGTCATCCTTGCCATCGAAGTCGAGCTGCCTCATGCGGTAGTAGTAGATGCTGTTTGGTATCACTGTCTTGTCATCATAGCTGTAGTCTATTTTCGTGTTGCTATTGCCGTGGCCATCTACCCAGCCGATGGTCTCATAGCTGATACCATCCGTGCTGCGCTGTATTTCAAAACCACTGTTATTGATCTCAGATGCCGTAGCCCAGTCGAGGCGCAGGTAGCTATTGTCTACGGCAGTGGCGGTCAGGTATAAGAGGGTAACGGGTAGCGGTGTATTGCTGGCTCCGATACCTATGGCAAAATCCGAAAAAGCACCTACACCAGTTCGTTCTGCTGTGGCTACACCACCGGATATACTCTGTGTGCCGTATGTATGGGTACCCAGGGTAGACGATTGGGGGTTTCCGTTCAGGTCATTGCCACAGCCGAGCCACGGTGAGGAGGCATTGGCTCGTTTGATCACACCTATACGGCCTGCATCAGTCGGGCCATTAGTATAGCCGGTGGCGTTCAGCGTCACATCATAGTTGCCACTGCTGATCGGTGCGTCCGGTGTGAAGGTCCAGAAGCCATTGTTGAGGTAATCATTGATAGAGCTATGATTGATCACACAGGTAGTAGATACAGGTGCGGTGCCAGACTGGCCGGTAGTATAGTAGCCTAGTACACTGCCGATGCCTGCCTGGCTGTGAAAGTTGAGGTTGCCCAGCTCATAGTGAGATGCATCGCCCACAGGATAGTCATAGGCTCCACTGCTATTGATATAGCGGCGCAGATTTCCTATCACATATTTGCTGCTGCCGTATCCTGTCAGAGATGCGCTAGTGCCGATTGCCATAGTATTACTGCCGGTAGTGAGTTTGCCATTGGAGAAAGTCAATGCACCTGTGCCCGATACCGTCGTGCTCTGCGTCAATGTGACACCATTGCTATTATTGATACCCAGCGAACCAGTTCCGGTGAGGTTAGCGGGAAGGCCATTTCCTGTAGTCTGAGTTGCAAACCCGGTGTAGTTATAAGTAGCACCTGGACTAAAACTACGCGTTCCCGAGTTTTGCACGTTGCCATCATAAGTACCTACAGATGTGATACCATCAGGGTCGGTGATATTCAGTGTGCAGCCCGCATTGACAGTCAGGTTGCCCCCGCCGAGGTCTGTGTAGTATGATGGTGTAGTACCGATATAAAAATTGATAGTTGCATTATTGGATACAATGAAATCTTCATCAAGGGCCAGATTATTGTAGATAGACATCACAGTGCCTACACCATCTGCTGTAAAATTGTAGTCAATAAATTGATAACCCGTAGCACCGGATGTAGTGGAGGTATAGATGGCTGTGCCATCCAGTGTCGTAAATACCTTGCCAGGCACAGTAGATTGTGCCAGCACTGTGATATTGTCCCAGCGGGTATTGGCATTTGATCCAGTGCCTAGTGCATAGTATCCGTAGATACGGAAATAGAGGTTTGCCTGATTGTTACACCCGGCTGGAAGGTTGATGTATGCATAATTCCATGCACCGGAGTTCCATGGCACATCATCGTTTGTACCAGGGTTATCTACGGAAGAGACAAAGTTCCAGTTAGTACCATCGGTGCTATAGAGCACGCCGTAGTATGGAGAGTTGACATTGTTTGGATATACATCAAAGGTCAGCTGTAGATTTTTGAATCCGGCGGTGCTGACTTTAAACTGGAAATACCTGGTAGCAGCTGTACCCGGGTCTGTAGTAGTGGTAGCACCCGGATACCACGCGAATGCTTTGCCATTGGCTACACCGTAGGTACTGAAGAGCCCGGCACCGTTAGCATTAGTAGAGGTGACACCAGATGATACAGACATGGCACTGCCACCTCCTGTGTTTATTTCCTGCTCTACCTGATTTTCAAAGGTGGTGCGTGTGGTGTTGTTTTCAAAGTCATAATAAGCGATAGGAATGCCTATGATGGCACTCTTGGCCAGAGTCGTGAAACTAGGCAATGCTGTCCAGTCGCTGAGTGAGCCGCTACCACAGTTACTACGTACCCATACATAATAAGTAGTAGTAGTGGACAGCCCGAGGATAGTTTTATAATTGGTAGCTACCCCGCTATAGCTAGGGGTGGTACCGGTACCGGGCGCCGTAGCAGAGGTGCTATAGTACAGATCATAGCTGCTGGCAGCACAGGATGCAGTCCATGATACGGTAGCTGAAGTAGTACCAGGATTGGCAGCGAGGCCTGTAGGAGCTGGGCAGGTAGTCTGGTCTGCTATGGATACCTGATCGAGACCGATGTTGCAGTATCCACTTCCATAATTGGAGTTAGCCTTATAGCGTATCTGTATACTTTGGCCAGCATAGCAGGAGAGATCTATCACATTTTGATACCATCCTGAGCTACCGGTAGAGAAGGTAGAATTGGCAGCACTGTGGCTGTACAAATCGTTCCAGCCGGTACCATTTACATTGATCTGCACGATCAAGGGATATGGGTCCGTGGATGTAGGCGCAGTGCCCTGATATCCCGCGCTGCCCAGATGGTAATAGTAGGTCAGGTTTTTTGGGGTGGCATCCAGTACGAAAAGAGGAGAGTTCAGGTAATAAGAGTTATATAGATCCGAAGCATCATAGACATCCAGAAACGCAAATCTCGTACTGGCCTGTGGCCCGGCAGCACCGTGGGTGGCATCTGCTGTGGCAGTACTCCAATGGTAGCTGGCGCCTGATACATCTTCGGTGATAGTCCAGCAGTTGACAGTGGTGCTGGTAGCATCAAATGTCTCCAGGAAAGCCGGATTGACAGCGATCGCGCTGCAGAGGGTAAAGAATAGCGAGTTGGTACTCACCGCTGTACCTGAGCAGCTGGCGTTAGTAGCAAAGATCTGTACATCATAGGTAGTATTAGCAGTCAGGCCGCTTAGCGTGTAGGGAGATGCTGCATTGGTACTGGCCGTGATCCAGGTGCCGCTGCCATTTACTCGGTATTGTACTGTATAGGTGATAGGCAGGCTACCACCAGAAGGCGCGGTCCAGCTCACTGTAGCTGACGAAGCTGTGATACTACTGTTATTCACACTCAGCGCAGTAGGGGCAGCTGGACAGGTATTGTTGCTGCCTGTCAGCTGGCTGCCTGTAGCTGCATAGCCTTCGCTACAGGTTCCTGATTGCTTGTTGTAGGGGATGACAAATACGTAGTACTGCGTATTGGCCGATATGCCGGTGCTATAGGAGAATGTATTGGTACCTACAGGATTGACACCTATCACTGTAGCTCCACCTATAGTATTGCCTATGGTATAGGAGGTGCCAGCTACTGGCTGCGCAGACATGGTAGATGCCGTACTATAGAGCACCAGATAGCCGCCGGTAGGTAGGGTGGATGGTGGAGTGAATGAGCCTGAAAGGGTAGTGGCGGAGCTGGTGGCAGTCAGGGCCGTAGGTGCCACAGTAGGCGAGGTGCACGGCGTTAGCGGTGCAGCTATCACTACTGTATAGTCTTCAAACTCACCATCTATGCCAGTAGCACAGGAGGTAGTATAGCCACTATATTTAGACGATATACGCATACGTACAGATCCCGTAGTAGCACCTGTAGGTACAGTGATGCTCAGTGGACAGAGGCTGCTGAGTCCGTTAGTGACATTGGTGGCTGTACCTAGGGTGTACTCCTCTCCGAGGCCGCCAGCAGATCCGGCAGTAGTATTGAAGGTGCCATCGCCATTCCAGTCTATCCATGCCTTCTGAGAGTTGGTATAGTTGCCACCGGTATTGACATATACGCTTAGGTTGTATGCGCTGCCTACAGTGACAGTAGTGGATTGAGTCGCTGTGTAATTGGTATAGCCATTCAGCCCCGTACCTGTGTTGCTGATCGTATTAAATATGACGCCCGATATACCATCAGAGGTGCCCCCAGATGGCGTGCAGTAGCATGGAGCAGATGCTGTGGTAAATGTCCAGGTGACTGGTGAGCCGGATGTATTGCCACAGACAGTGTTTCCAGGTACCACCTTCCAGTAATATGTCGTATTAGGTAGCAATGTACCACAGGTGTATGAAGTGGTAGTCACATTGGCGGTCACTGTGCCAGGCAGGCTACCGGCGCCAAAATATACATCGTACGAACTGACGGTGCCTGAGGGGGCTGTCCAGCTGACGGATGTGACAGCACCTGTACCGCTATAGCACGTACCTGTGGCACCGGTAGACGGTGATGGAGCTGATGCTACTCCCGTCAGAGCAGCCGTGACCGTGATGGCACCGGATACAGATGAGGTGGTCGTGCATGAGGAAGCTGTGACCTTGCAGTAATAGTAGGTAGTACCCGCTGCAGTAGTAGGCGGAGTATAGGAAGCAGAGGTAGCGCTGGTGATGCTGGCGCCACCTGTATTGGATGAGGTCGTATTGCTATACCACTGATAGGCAGGAGATGAGGCTGACGTAGCTACTGTGAGCGCAGTGGCTGTAGCACCCGTACACAGTGACTGTGAGCCACTGGAAGGCTGCGTAGTGATAGTCGGGGCAGTGCAGGGATAAGTGACCCAGGAGAAATCATCCACAAAGATGTTGTATCCATTCTTTGAGGTAAACTTCAGCATGAAGTAATTCGTGGCTGTATTGAAACCAGAAGGGACGGTGACGCTATACTGGTACCATCCTGCAGAGGAGGGCGAACTGGTGCCCGTCAATGTAATACCTGTACCGGCCACTGTGGCCTGATCTATCCGGCGCGGAATCTTGCCCAGAAAGGTGGCAGCAGTGAGAGAGGCGCTGGTGTTCACATATACGCCGAGGCTGTCTGCGCCGGTATAGGTAGAGGAGGCATTGCCATATCTGTAGACCCAAAAGGATATGGTGGGTGTACTGGCACCCCGTCCGCTCCAGTCTACTACCGGACTGAAAAGTGTAGCGGTATTGCCACTGGCAGCGCTGTAGCTATTGTACTCTACCTGTGTACTGCCGCCATGCGCAGTTTCTGTAGGGTTAGATCCTGCTCCGGTAGTAAAGAGATAAGTAGCACTGGATACAGTAAACGAAGTAGTAGCCTCAAAACCATCAGTCACAGTCACTTGTGCTTTGGTAAAGGAGGGCCATACTATAAACAGGATGGACAATGAAAAAAGAAGGCGTCCCAAGTCCACTTTTGTAAAATTCTTCATGAGGGGGGATGGTTCGTAGTAGTTGTAAATTATATGAGTGAAGATAAATCCGATTGTACTATTATGCCAATGTTACGTGTATGTTATTTGAACGTTTGTTGAATTATATTTAAATCAAATATTATTATTTAGTAAATAAATAGATTTTTCATGACCATAATTCGATAAGGTCATGAAATTATATGCATGATTAAAAGGGGATTAGCTTTTTTATGGAGGTTTTACGTTTTCTATTATGGCTTTTGGGTTCTGATAAGATAATAGCCATCCTGGCGGAAATCAAGCCATTAGTGACAATAAAGACATTGTGAAGTGCTGCTGGGGTTGCAAGACAAAGAAATTTTGCTCCACCTGAGACCATAAATAAATACAGTCGTAGTATCTAGTAGGCGCTATATACCCATTTATAGGTATATGATCGACATCATTAGGTTGTTTTACGAAACAACAAATCAGAAGAATGGTGGGATAAGTACGTAAAGCTGTATGCTATTCCGTCTCGTATTGCAGCTTGAGAAGGTTGGCATAGAGACCATCTGGCAGATGCAGCAGCGTATTGTGATCGCCCTGCTCCACTATCTTGCCTTTATTGATCACGAGGATCGTATCTGCCTCGCGGATAGTAGAGAGCCGGTGTGCTATGATAAAGGTAGTACGGCCCGCCATCAGCTTGTCCAGTGCATCTTTGACCAGGCGCTCTGACTCTGAGTCGAGTGCAGAGGTGGCCTCATCCAGTATCAGGATCTTAGGGTCACGCAGGATAGCACGCGCTATCGCTACCCGCTGCTTCTGGCCCCCGGAGAGTTTCAGGCCGCGCTCGCCCACCATCGTATCGAGCCCCTCCGGAAAGGCGCTGATAAAATCCCAGGCGTTTGCCTTCTTGGCAGCAGCTATGATCTCTTCGTCTGTGGCACTGGTCTTGCCGTAGGCTATATTTTCACGGATAGAGCCGCCAAAGAGTATGACCTCTTGTGGCACCAGGCCTATGTTCTTGCGTAGCGCAGTCAGGTTGTAGTCCTGGATGCTCTTGCCATCTATCAGTATATCGCCATGCTGAAACGGATAAAAACCTGAGAGCAGCTTGATGATGGTAGACTTGCCCGAGCCGCTGGGGCCTACAAGTGCTATCTTTTCACCACTGCGCACAGAGAAGGTCAGGTCTGTAAAGATCGGTATGTCACTACGTGTAGGATAGCTGAAGCCTACCCCACGAAACTCTACACGGCCGGATACAGGTGAAGAAAGTTTTTCATCTGCAATGGAGACTTCAGATTTCTCATCCAGTATTTCATTGATGCGCTCCGATGCGCCTATGGTCTTTTGTATCACTGTATAGCTCTCACTGAGTCCCGCCAGCGAGCTGCCTATGAAGATGGTGAGCAGGAAAAACTTGATGAGGTCGCCTATCTCGATTTGATGATTGGCCACTTCATTCAGGCCACTATATACTATGAAGACGATAGCCCCAAACATGGAGAGGATGATAAAGAATACAAAGCCAGCCCTGTACTTGGCAGCATACATGCCTATATCTGCCACTGCATGGTTGATCACCGAGTAGCGGCGGGTCTCATAGCCTTCATTAGTATAGGCCTTGACAATATCTGTGCTGTGAAAGGTTTCTTCTACTACTGTCACAGACTCTGCCAGCTTGTCCTGGGCCTGGCGGCTGATCTTGCGTATGAACCTACCGAAGACCACAGCCGCAGCTACGAGCACGGGCAGCAATCCGAGGATGATCAGGGTCAGCTTGATAGAGACGGCCAGTAATAATGGCACACACACGATAGGCAGCACGAGTTGACGTACAAAGAATGCAAGCTGATTGGTCAGGGCGTCCTGCAGCTGTGACACGTCTGCGGAGATGCGCGAGGTGAGATTTCCCACGCGGTTCTCCTCAAAAAATTGGATAGGCAGGGTGATGATGCGCTCGTAGAGCGCATTGCGTATAGCAGCCATGGACCGCTGACCCACATACTCGAAGAGGTAAATGCGGAAGAACGATAAAACAGCGGTGACCAGTAGTACGATACCCAGCAGCAGGCCTATGTGCTTGAGCTTCTCTGGGCTATCAGCAGGATTGATCTGGTCTATCAGCTGTGTGATCTGTGTTACTTTCTCATGGTCGGCGTGATCGGTGCGGATCTCTTTGGTCACCTTGTCTATAGCAGCCTTGGATGGGAGGGCGGCATTGACCAGGTCTCCGAAGCCACCCGGTATCACTGCTACGATGCCGGACGATACTACCAGGCAGAGCATCCCTACTATAAAGTGCCACTTGTAGGGGAGAACGAATCTATAGATGCGCAGCGAATGCCATATCTGTGAAAAGGACAATCTGCTCTTTTTTTCTTCTTGCTCGGCCATGGAGAGGTATGTTCAGTTTAGCAGGTAGTAAAAGTATATTAAAGTTTATGACGAAAAGGTGAGGTTTAGATTTTCTCTGATGAATATGTGATATGGTTATATATGTATTATTTTTGCGCCGCCCGATCCTGTGGGCCAGCACTAAAGTCTAAATGAATGTTAATATTCCCTGCTGTTTTAAGCCGGCCCCTCTATTCAGGGTCTGAGATAGTTAATTTGCCTAAAATGCACTCCCCCATGCTAAGGAAAGGGTTTTACCTTTTTATATCCCTGTTTCTCATATCTGTACGAGCCCAGGCTGTCTACAGCGTCGATACCCTACATATCACTATAGAGCAGGCTGAGAAGCGCTTTCTGGATAGCAACCTGACCCTGCTCATCGGCAAGACCAATATAGATGTACAAAAGGCGCTGGAGCTACAGGCCCGGCTTTTTGACAATCCGAATATCAGCTACACCCACAATTTTTATAATGCTAATACGAAGAAGTGGTTTTCCGTATCTCCTAATAATGGCGAAGGCGAGCTGAGCGCCCAGCTCACGCAGCTGATCCGCATAGGCGGCAAGCGCAAAAACCAGATCAAACTGGCGCAGTACAATACCCAGCTCACAGAGTATCAGTATTACGACCTGCTGCGCGCGCTGAAATACCAGCTGCTCACAGACCTGAGCAATATAGATCTCTATCTGCAGAATGATAATATCTACCGCCAGCAGATAGGTATAGTGAAGCAGCTGGTGGATGCCACAGCCTACCAGGTACAGAGCGGCAATGTAAGTGAAAAGGAGTCCGTGCGCCTGCAGAATGTATTGCTATCACTGGAGAGTGCGCAGCGCAGCAACTATGAGAGCCTGCTGGATGCCGAGAGCGATGTGAAGCAGATGCTGAAGTTCAGCAAAAATGAGTTTATAGTGCCGGACCTGCCGCAGGCCAGAGATGTATCTACCCAGATCAGAAGCATAGGAATAGACTCTCTGAATAGCATAGCACTGACCGAGCGCTATGATGTCAAGGCCGCGAAACTGGGTGTAGACATAGCTAATACCCAGCTGCGACTGCAGCGTGCGCAGGGCGTGCCTGACCCGTCGCTATTCTTCGAGTATGACCGCTTTGGTAGCTCGTATACCAACTATACCGGCCTCGGTGTCAGTATAGACCTGCCTGTGTTTAATCATAATCAGGGTAATATCCGCTCTGCCAAGGCCGGCATCAAGGCAGCGCAGTACAGCTCTGACAATGCATACCTGGGCCTGACCACAGACGTGGCCAGCGCGCTCATGAAGATGCTCAACATCACTGATATGCAGAAGACCTTTGACCAGAACTACAATAAGTCATTCAATAAGGTATCTCAGGGCATGGTAGACCTCTACAAAGAGCGGAAGATAGGCCTCGTAGAGTTTCTTGACTTCTTTGACAGCTATGGCGAGTCTAAAAGAAACCTGAACCAGCTCACCTCTGACTACCGCCAGGGCGTCTATGAGCTGAACTATACCCTGGGCAAGGATGTATTCTGATAAATCAACCCATCAATAAGCATATCGCTAAATATATATGATAAGAAAAACAGTTTTTGTAGCAGCGCTCTCTCTGGCTCTGGGCGGCCTGACATCCTGCCACCACGAGGATAAAAAACAAGAGACCAAGATCGAGAACTTCGTCCTCAGTGATACCATGCAGAAGATCATCAAAGTAGATGAGGTGACGCTGGATAAAGTGGATGGAGTAGTGAACCTCAATGGCGATATCAGCTACGATCAGAATAATGTGATCAGGGTGATGCCTATGGTGAGCGGCATAGCCCAGGATGTGAAGGTAAATCTGGGAGACCGCGTGACGCAAGGCCAGACACTAGCTACGATCAAAAGCGCAGAGGCCATGGGCCTGCAAAACGACCTGGTCAATGCCCGCGCCGCAGAAACCCTGGCTAAGAAAAACCTGGAGGTGACCCAGTCTATGATGGATAAAGGGGTAGCCAGCCAGCGCGACCTGCTGCAGGCGCAGCAGGACCTGGCCAAGGCCGAGGCCGATCTGAACCGCGTGAGCAGCCAGCTCTCTCTGATAGGTACCAGCGCGGCAGGCAATGGGGCTGTCGTGGCGATCACCTCTCCGGACAATGGGTTCATAGTAGAGCGGAAGCTCAATCCTAATCAGCCCATCCGCTCTGACGATGCTACGCCGCTTTTCACAGTATCAGACCTGAAGCGCGTGTGGGTACTGGCCAATGTATATGAGGTGGATGTAGAGAAGGTGAAAGTGGGCGACTCTGTAGAGGTGCACACACTCGCGCATCCTGACAATGTGTACTACGGCAGGATAGACCTCGTATCCAATGCGCTGGACCCGGTAGCCCGCACCCTGCAGGTGCGCGTAGTGCTGGATAATCCTAACTATGAACTGAAACCGGAAATGTATGCCCGCGTGTCTGTACGATTCAAAGAGCAGGACAAGGAAATGCCCAATGTGCCTAGTGCGGCGATCGTCTTTGACAAGAGCCGCAACTATGTAGTGGTCTATCATGACAAAGATAACCTGGAGATACGTGAGGTAGAGATACTCGATGCACAGGGACCGCGCACCTATATCTCTGCTGGGCTCAAGCCGGGAGAGAAGGTGATCTCAAAGGCAGCGCTGCTGATCTATCAGGCTATTCGTCAGTAACCGATTGGACAAAGTTTAAATAAACTCATTCATGAATAAGTTCTTCAGGAACGTCGTAGGCTTTGCCCTCAAGAATAAAGTATTCGTATTCTTCATCACCGTAGTGGCGATCATAGCGGGTGCCTTCTCTTATATCAATACACCCATAGAGGCCTTCCCGGATGTGATGAGCACGCGTGTCATCATCATCACCCAGTGGTCCGGCCGTAGCGCAGAGGAGGTGGAGAAATTTGTGACCATCCCGATAGAGATCGAGATGAACTCCGTACCTAAAAAAACATCCCTGCGGTCCATCTCCCTTTTTGGCCTTAGTGTCATCACCATCATGTTTGAAGATGACATGGAGGACTTTCGCGCACGGCAGGAAGTGGCCAACAGGCTACAGGGCATCAACCTGCCCGATGGTGCAGACCCTGAGATAGAGCCACCATATGGCCCTACGGGTGAGATCTTCCGGTATACACTCAAGAGCAAAACGCGATCGGTACGTGAGCTGAAGACAATACAGGACTGGGTCATAGAGCGGCAGATCAAGGCCGTGCCGGGTATAGCAGATGTGGTATCATTTGGTGGCCAGGTCAAGACCTATGAGGTGAGCGTAGACCCGGGCCAGCTGGCCAAGTATAACATGACAGCGCTCGATGTTTATACCGCCATCAGCAAAAGCAACGTGAACGTAGGTGGTGATGTGATCACTAAAAATAACCAGGCCTATGTAGTGCGTGGTATAGGCCTGCTGAATGATATACATGAGATAGAAAATGTGATCATAGACAGCCGCAACAATACCCCTATCCTGGTGAAAAATGTAGCGCGCGTAGTAGAGTCCAGCCTGCCAAAGCTGGGCTATATAGGGCGCGACTCTACAGACGACCTGGTGGAGGGCATCATAGTGATGCGCAAGGGTGAGAACCCGAGTGAGGTGCTGGCGGCACTGCGCGACAAGGTAAGCGAGCTCAACGATGTGATACTACCGGCAGATGTCAAAATAGATACCTTCTACGACCGCGGTACACTGATCAACTATACTACCCATACCGTACTGCACAACCTGCTGGAAGGTATCTTCCTCGTGACGGTGATCGTTTTTGTCTTTATGCTGGACTGGCGCACCACGGTGATCGTATCCATCATCATACCGCTGGCCCTGCTTTTTGCTTTCTTCTGTATGAAGATGAAAGGCATGACGGCCAACCTCCTCTCGCTGGGTGCCGTAGACTTTGGTATCATCATAGACGGTGCGGTGGTGATGGTAGAGGGGCTCTTTGTGGCGCTGGATGAGCTGGCGCATAAATACGGACCGGAGCGATTCAATAAACTGTCCAAGCTCGGAATGATCAAGCGCATAGGTGGCGAAAAGGCAAAGGCTGTCTTCTTCTCCAAGATGATCATCATCACGGCGCTGCTGCCTATCTTCTCCTTCCAGAAGGTAGAAGGCAAGATGTTCTCTCCACTTGCATGGACACTGGGTTTTGCACTGCTGGGTGCGTTGATCTTTACCCTCACACTGGTGCCGGTACTGATCAGCATCCTGCTCAATACGAATGTAAAAGAGAAACACAATGTCTTCGTAGAATTTATCCAGAATAAGATCTTCGCGGGCTTCAGCTTTACCTTTAAGAACGGTAAAACAAGCCTGGCTGTAGCTACAGCCATCATGATATTCGGGCTCGTGAGCTTCAATTTCCTAGGTACGGAGTTTCTGCCGCACCTCAATGAAGGTGCGATATACATCCGCGCCAATATGCCGCTCAGCACCTCTCTGGATCAGTCTGTAGAGATGACCAAAAAGCTCAGGAAGATAATGGTGTCATATCCTGAGATCAGGGGAGTGATGTCGCAGACAGGTCGTCCTAATGACGGTACTGACCCGACCAGCTTCTTCAATATAGAGTTTCACGTAGATCTGAAGCCTAAGGAAGAGTGGACCAGGAATATCACCAAGGATCAGCTCATAGACTCGATGCAGGCACGCTTTGCAGAGTTTCAGGGTATCTCGTTCAATTTCTCCCAGCCTATCATGGATAATGTGGAAGAGGCAGTGAGCGGCGTGAAGGGGTCTCTGGCTGTGAAGATATATGGTACAGATCTCTTCCAGCTGGAGGAGCTGGCAGACTCTGCGCAGCACATACTGGAGCATGTACAGGGGGTAGAGGATCTCGGCGTGGTCAAACTCATAGGCCAGCCGGAGCTGCGTGTAGAGCTCAATCAGGAGAAGATGGGCGTCTATGGCGTAGCTACTGCAGATGCTCAGGCTGTGATAGAGATGGCCATAGGTGGCAAGGGTGCTACACAGATCTATGAGGGCGAGCGCAAGTTTGATATACGTGTGCGCTACAGCCCCGAGTATCGTGAAGACGAGAGTGCTATAGGTATGCTGATGGTGCCTACACTGACAGGTACCAAGGTGCCGCTCAAAGAGATAGCACGCATCCATACTGTGACGGGACCAGCATTCGTCTATCGCGAGGGCAATAAGCGCTTCTGTGCCGTGAAGTTCTCTGTGCGTGGTCGTGACCTGGGTAGCACGATAGCTGAGGCACAGAAGAAAGTAGGAGACAAGATCAAGCTCGGCAAAGGTATGAGCATGGAGTGGAAGGGAGAATTTGAAAACCAGGTCCGCGCCCAGAAGCGCCTGGGCCAGGTGGTACCTATCAGCCTCACTGTGATCTTCATCCTGCTGTTCATTACGTTTGGCAGCTTCCAGGATGCAGGCCTCGTGATACTCAAGGTGCCATTTGCCCTCATAGGCGGCATATGGATGCTGCTACTCACGAGTACTAACTTCAGTATCTCTGCCGGTGTGGGCTTTATCGCCCTCTTCGGAGTCTGCGTGCAGAATGGGGTCTTGCTCATATCGGGCTTCCACGAGTATATGCTGATGGGATACTCTCTGGTAGATAGTATAGAGAGCACGGTCCGCACGCGTATCCGCCCCGTAGTGATGACAGCCATGATGGCAGCCATAGGCCTGCTGCCTGCTGCTATCAGCACCGGTATCGGCTCTGAGACGCAGCGCCCGCTGGCACGCGTCATGATCGGTGGCCTGGTCACAGATACTATCTTTACACTGCTTATTTTCCCTATCATACTGGAGCTGGTATATGCACGCAAACTACACAAGGAGCAGCAAGGGCATCAGGCTCGTCTGAATGCCAAGAGTGCGCAGCAGTAAGTAACGGAGAGAAAGCTACCGGCGCAGCATGCGGATCACCGCTATGATGAGCGCGATAGCTATGATGCCGCCCAGCAGGATATAGTACCAGTTTCTGGAAAAGTACAGTGCATAGCGGATATGCTGTATCTCATCTGTGAGATCGGTCTTGTATTGCTCTTTCTGCAGAAAATCAAATTGCTGCTGCGCTTCGGTTAGTTTGCCCGTTTTCTTGTAGCACATGCCTAGGTAGTAGATGGCATCGAGGTAGCGTGCGTGGCAGCTGTCTGTCTGGCAGGAGTCCCACACGATGCCTGCTGTACGCAGGCTGGCCGATGCCGAGTCAAACTGATGCAGCTTATAGTTGGTGATGCCTTTGTTATAGTTGCCCTCCGGCTGGCGGCTGTTTATCTGTATTGCTTTCTGAAAGAAACCTATGGCCTGGCTATAGCTGCCAGACTGGTAGTAGCAGATGCCTATGTTATTGATCACGTCGGCATTTTCGCTCAGGTCGGCGCGTGCAGCGGAGTAGTCCCTCAGGGCGCTGTCATAGTTTTTTGCTAGTACAAATATCTCTGCCCGGTGTATGAGCGCATCCGTATTAGACGGGTCTGCCTCCAGGCAGTGGCTGAACTGTATGAGCGCGTCCTCGTAGCGATGCTGGTCACGCAGGCAGAGGCCGGAGATCAGCAGTCCATTGATATTGCGCGGGTCTATGGCCAGTGCCTGCCTGCTGCAGACCAGTGCAGAATCTGTCTGATGCAGCCGATAGGCCGTGATAGCCGCCAGCGTGAGGTAGTCCAGATTGTCTCCGCGGAGAGAGAGGCTCCTTCTGACAGCAGCATATGCACTGTCATAGCGTTTGTCGTCATATAGCAGGAGTGCCTGCCGGTAGGGTAGAGTGTCATTGGCAGGCTGCAGGAGAGCCAGGCGCTGCCAGTAGATGAGTGCAGAGTCTGTCTCAGATGTGGCGGTATAGAGGTCTGCGAGCTGGCGGATCAGCGTGGCGCTGGCAGGATACCGCGCATAGCGGGCCCTGGTACTCTGGATAGCGGAGTCCAGACGGGTGTAGTCGTATCCCGTGTATGGGTTGTCATCGCCATACGTTTCCAATGAAAAGGCATATCCTGATGATAGCAGGATCAGGAAGCACAACAGAAAGTTTATGGCATCTTTTTTTTGCAGCACGCAGCAGCCTTTGCAGCAAAGTAAGGAAAAATACACAAACACCTATCCACAGCAGGCTGGCGCAAACTGATGTATATTAGCTGAAAATGCGCATGAAAGGATTCTCAAACGACAGCGTAAAGCAGTTTTACTTCCTCGCGGTGCTCACCATATTGGCTGGCATACTGGGGTATATGCTGAGGGATTACATCAGCTCTTTTCTCGGAGCAGCTACGTTGTACATCGTATTCCGGCAGCCGCTGCACTACCTCACGGAGCAGCGCCGCTGGCACAAAGCACTGGCAGTGTCAGCCCTGATAGTAGTGTCTATGATCGTCGTACTGATACCTGTGGGGCTGCTATCTTTTATGCTATCGTCCAAGGCGCAGTACCTCGTGGAGCACTATGCCGAGTTTCTCGATATAGTGAAGGGGTGGAATGAGCGCCTCTCAGCAGGCTATGGCGTCAACCTCATCTCCCAGGAGTCTATCAGCAAGGTGACTGCTGCGGGCGCTGAATTCATACCGGTATTGCTCTCTGCCACACTGAGTTCCTTTACACAGATAGCAGTGCTCTACTTTCTGCTGTACTTTATGATGATGGAGGGACGCAGTATGGAGCGGCTGGTGCTGCAGTATTCCCCTTTCAATAATGATAATACACTCATACTACTGAAAGAACTGCGGATACAGACCATGTCCAATGTGATAGGTATACCGGTGCTGATCGTGATACAGGCGGGTATAGCATGGATCGGTTTCTGGATATTTGGTATGGACCAGCCCTTCTTCTGGGGAGTGATCACCGGTTTTGCCTCTATGATCCCCATCATAGGTGCGGCCGTGGTATGGATACCTGTCTGTATCTATATGTATATCAGCGGCAAGCCGGGCGGTAGTATCGGCGCGGCTATCTACAACGGGCTATTGCTGGTGAATGTAGAGCACCTCGTACGCTTCTCCATGCTAAAGAAATTTGGCAATACGCATCCGCTGGTCACTTTCTTTGGGCTCGTGATCGGGATAGAACTTTTCGGCTTCCTCGGGCTTATCTTCGGACCGCTGCTGATATCGTACTTTATGATACTGCTGCAGATATATCGCCGCGAGTATATAGATGATACGCCGGAGATCATCCTGCAGCCGCTGGCTGAGCCTGCGCCGGAAGTGGTGATACAAGCACCTCCCGCACCGGACAAAGAAGGAAATGTTTAATTGCTATTTTTGAGGCATGAGAGTATCCGTCTATCGCAAAATGCACTTCAATGCGGCTCACCGCCTAGCGCGCCCGGACTGGAGTGATGAGAAGAATAAAGAGGTCTTTGGCCTGTGCAGTAATCCTAACTATCATGGCCACAACTACTATGTAGAGGCAAAGGTGACCGGAGAGATAGACCAGGAGACAGGATTTGTGATAGATATTGCCGTTCTCAATGAGATACTGCGCACTGAGGTGCTGGAGCCACTGGACCACTCTAACCTCAATGAAGATATAGCAGAGTTTAAAGCCCTCAACCCGACCGGGGAGAATATAGTAGTAGTAGTCTATGACCGTATACGCGCCAAACTGGATAGCAAGTACGACCTGAAAGTTAAACTCTGGGAGACAGAGCGCAACTACTTTGAATATCCAGCAGGTAATGATTAATTTTAATCATGCCTCGTACCGGTGCTTTTTCTCTGGTCTTTCTGGTAGTATCGCTGCTCACGGCCGCCGGCCTCAGTGCACAGATATGCCATTCTTTTGAGCCCGGCACTTATACGCACCGCTCCTTCAAAACCGAAAGTGCTGACTCGATCGGACTGGCACCTACCGGCAACTATGACCTGGTGTATCACCGCATTGGTGTAAAGGTAGACCCCACCATCAGATATATAGCAGGAAGTGTCACCTCTTATTTCCGGCCGCTGGTATCACTGACAGAGATGGCCTTTGACCTCACAGATAGCCTGGCAGTGGATTCTATCTACTACCACGGAGCACGGCTGGCCACATTCATGCATACCGGCAATGCGATCACGATCGATCTTCCGGCGGCTGTATCATCATTGGATTCTGTGGTCGTCTTTTATAGCGGAGTGCCTCCTGAGAATGGTTTTGGATCTTTCATGACGAGTACCCATGACGATACGGTGCCGCTGCTGTGGACACTCTCTGAGCCCTATGGCGCGCGTGACTGGCTGCCCAGCAAAATGACCCTGACAGACAAGATAGACTCTCTGGATTTTTATATCAATGTGCCCGAGGGATTTCACGCCGGATCTAATGGCCTCATGACTGATAGTGAGATAGTAGGCCATACAGTCACCTATCACTGGCGGCACAGGTACCCCATAGCTACCTATCTCATAGGTATGGCTGTGAGCAACTATGAGGAGCACACGTTTCAGGTAGCCTCTCCCTATGGTAATATCACATTGCTGAATTATTTCTTCCCGGAAGAGGAGGCTGACTGGCTGGCTACGGATAGCAATGTGGCGCATGCTATCCAGCTCTACTCAGCGTTGTTTGGCCCGTATCCTTTTATCAGGGAGAAATATGGTCATGCCCAGTTTGGATGGGGTGGTGGCATGGAGCACCAGACCATGAGTTTCATAGTGAAACCCGAATTCGAATTGATCAATCATGAGATGGCTCATCAGTGGTTTGGAGACAAGCTGACCTGTGAGAGCTGGTCAGAGATCTGGCTCAATGAGGGCTTTGCCACCTACCTGTCAGGTATCTGCTACGAGCGGCTGGCGCCGGAGTGGTGGTATGCGTGGCGCGCTACTACACTCAGAAGGACCATCAGCGGCGAAAACGGGACTGTAATATGCGATGACACCAACTCGGTAGCGCGGATATTTAATAACTCTCTGAGCTACTCCCGGGGTGCCTATCTGCTACATATGATGAGATGGCAGGTAGGAGACAGCGCTTTCTTTGCTGCACTGAAAAGCTATGCGGCCGATACCTCACTGGTATACTCTTTTTCAAGTACTGAAGCCCTGAAGTCGCATTTTGAAGCGCAGAGCGCACAGGACCTCACCTGGTTTTTTGACCAGTGGTATCACACCGGCGGCTATCCCTCATATGCGCTGGACTGGTCGCAGCAGGGGAGCAGCCTGAGCATGAAACTCTCTGAGGCATCCAGTAATCCGGCATTCCCGTTTTTCAAAATGAAAGTGCCGGTCAAAGTGTACGGCAAGGAACAGGATACTACCATCGTACTGGACCACACCAGCTCGGGTCAGGAGTTTACGGCGGCTGTGGGTTTTGCTATAGACTCTATACAGATAGATCCTGAGCTGTGGCTGATCTCTGCAGGCAACACTGTGAGAAAGCTACCTGCTGCAGATGCTGAAAATTTCATGCAGGTGCTGAGCAATCCTGTCAGGGATCAGATGACCATCTGGTATGACTCCAGAAACCTGAATCATGTGTCCATCAGCCTGTATGATATGGGTGGCAAAAAAGTCCTGTCAGAAGATGTGCCGCAGGGCAGCGGAGATTACTTCACCACATCGGTCGGCTACCTGCCGGCTGCAGTGTATGTGGTAAAAGTAACCTCGGAGCATAAAACACTGACACAGCGCATCGTGAAATTGTGACGCAACATTCCTAAAAAGCCGTTAAAAACCAGACATTTAGTAGAGTCAAGAAATTTTCAAGGGCATCTTTCGTCTGAATAGTATGACAAATGAGCAGGAAATATGCCCTAGCACAGGTTTTGTCAGTTAGATCAAAAACAATAAAACAATGGGTTCTTTCGGTATAATCTTGCTGCTGATACTGGGTGTAAGCTGGTTGGTGCAGTCGAGGCTGAAATCTAAAATGGAAGAGTATTCGCGTGTTCCTTTTGCTGGCAATATGACCGGTGCAGACGTGGCTACGAAGATGCTCCGTGACAATGGTATCTATGATGTGACGGTACAGTCTGTAGAAGGCAAACTGACCGACCACTACAACCCTGCTGATAAGACGGTAAATCTCTCGCCGGAGGTATATAGCGGCAATAGTGTAGCGGCTGCTGCGGTAGCTGCTCATGAGTGCGGTCACGCCGTGCAGCACGCCCGTGCTTACTTCTGGCTCGGCCTGCGTACCTCTACTGTGCCGCTGGTCACCTTTGCCAGCAACTGGGTGCAATGGATACTTCTGGCTGGTGCAGTGTTGCTGGGTTTTGCCGGTGCATTTGGCGTGGCAGTATTGCTTATAGGCATCGGCCTCTTTGCGCTTACTACGCTGTTTGCCTTTATCACACTGCCTGTAGAGTTTGATGCTTCTAACAGGGCCCTGGCATGGCTGGATAGCAGTCGTACTACCTCGCCTGCTGAGCACGCCCAGGCCAAAGATGCCCTGACATGGGCTGCTATGACTTACGTGGTAGCTGCGCTGGGTTCGCTGGTCACACTGCTCTACTACATCTCGATCTTTACACGTAGGAGGTAAGCTGAAAAAAATAGAATTTACAAGCTAAGGCTCGTTTACCGGATCACGGTCAGCGAGCCTTTTTCTACTGCAGTGCTATGGCCATCTATGAAGGTGATATTCATCTGCCAGACGAAACTGCCTGGCTCTACCTTCGCACCCCGGAATGTACCATCCCAGCGGAAGTTGATATCATTGCTGCGGAAAACTGTCTCACCCCAGCGGTCAAACACCTCGACGTCCACAAACTTGATAGACTTTTTATTGGCATAAAACTCAAAGTAATCATTGGTGCCATCATCATTTGGTGTGAAAGCATTTGGGATGAATACTGAGTAGTTGGCTACGACTATCACAGTCGTAGTATCACTGGCAGTGCAGCCCGCATCATTAGAAACTTTGACCTGATATAGCGTGGTCTGCCCCGGTGCCGCTACAGGAGCTGCACAGTCTGAGCAGCTCAGGCCATAGTCCGGTGTCCACCGGCTGCTCAGTGTACCCGAGTGCCCTGTCACAGCATAGGATAGGGTAGCATTATCTCCCAGGTCTATGCGGATAGCCGGTGTGGCCTGAATGGTAAAGTCATACACGTAGGCCAGGGTAGCAGACGCAGCTACCGAGCAGCCCTGTGCATCCGTCACGGTGACATCATAGGTGCCGGGGCCGAGGTTTTGCTGGGCAGCAGCTACAGAGCCATCTGTCCATAGATAGGTATAGGAAGGCGTACCGCCTGCCGCCGTCAGGGCTATGCTGCCCTGATCTCCCAGGCTCGCACACAGCGGATCAGTCGTGACAGGTGTGACCGTGACTGCGGTCGGCTCAGCTACAGTAGTACCTGTAGTAGCGGTGCAGCCGGCATTGTCAGTGACAGAGACCGCGTAGCTACCTGCGGTCAGGTTACTGATATTCTGAGAGGTGGCAGTATTGCTCCAGATGTATGTATACGGTGCTTGTCCGCCTGATATGGTCAGGGTGATGCTGCCATCTGAGCCCGCATTGCAGGTCACCATAGCGGGAGTAGCGAGCGGGTTCATGGCCGGTATGACTATAATAAGCTGCGAGGCCGCCGCCGAGCAATTATTGGCGTCTGTCGCGGTCACCACATAGGTGGTCGTAGTAGCGGGAGACTCGGAAACGGATGCTGTCGTGCTGCCATCGCTCCAGACGTAGTTCGTGCCGCCCGTCGCATCCAGCGTGGTAGTACCTCCCACGCATAGCTGAGAGACGGCAGTAGTGATAGCCGGCACGGGGAGCGGATTGACAGTGACAGTTGCGGAGGTGGTACCCGTACAGGAGTTAGCATCCGTGACGGTCACATCGTAGGTAGTCGTGCCCGCCGGTGCAGGTCTGATAGATACACTGCTGCTGCCGGTACTCCATATATAGCTCGTGCCGCCGCCTGCAGTCAGTGTCGTGCCTGATCCTGCACAGACAGATACGGCAGCCGGATTGATCGTTGCGGTAGGGAGAGGATTGACTGCTACAGTAGTCGAGGCTACAGCACTGCAGTTATTGGCATCGGTGACCGTCACTGAGTACGCGGTCGCCGCTGATGGCGATACGGCGATAGCAGCGGTCATATCTGTGGTGCTCCAGGCATATGCTGTGCCACCGGATGCAGTCAGGGTGATGCTGCTACCTGTGCATACCGCCGGTGAGGCGGGACTGATGCCCGGTACGGGCAGCGGATTCACGGAGACGGTAGCCGTAGCGCTGGCGGTACAGTTGTTGGCGTCGGTCACAGTAGCACTATAGGTAGCAGTGCCGGATGGAGATACGGATGTAGCAGCAGTGATGTCACCATTGCTCCAGCTGTAGCTATTACCCCCGCCAGCTGTGAGTGTCGCTGCATCTCCGGCGCAGATGGCGGTGGCGGTTGGTGTGATAGATGCCACAGGTGCCGGATTGATGGTCACGGATGCTGAGGCAGCAGCAGAGCAGTTATTAGCATCTGTCACCGTCACATCATACGTGCCCGCCGAAGATGGAGAGACGCTCATAGCTGCTGTAGCATCTCCGGTGCTCCATAGATAGCTCACACCTCCGCTCGCGGTGAAGCCGGCGCTGGTGCCGGGGCATATAGCTGCAGAGGCCGGCGTGATGGATGGTGTGGGCAGGGAGTTGACCGTGACGCTCCGTGAGGTAGATGCCGTACAGTTATTGGCATCTGTCACCGTTACTGTGTAGGAGGTCGTCCCGGCTGGCGAAACTGTGATAGCAGCCGTAGTAGCTGTGGTGCTCCATGCATAGCCAGTACCACCACCGGCAGTGAGTGTAGTGCTGCTGCCGGCACATATCGCTACTGAGGCCGGCGTGATGGATGGTGTGGGCAGGGAGTTGACCGTGACGCTCCGTGAGGTAGATGCCGTACAGTTATTGGCGTCTGTCACCGTTACTGTGTAGGAGGTCGTCCCGGCTGGCGAAACTGTGATAGCAGCCGTAGTAGCTGTGGTGCTCCATGCATAGCTAGTACCACCACCGGCAGTGAGTGTAGTGCTGCTGCCGGCACATATCGCTACTGAGGCAGGCGTGATGGATGGCGTAGGCAGTGAGTTGACCGTGACACTGCGTGAGGTAGATGCAGTGCAGTTATTGGCATCTGTCACAGTCACTGTGTAGGACGTCGTCCCTGCGGGTGATACTGTGATGGCCGCTGTCGTCGCAGAGGTATTCCAGGCATAGCCTGTACCGCCACCGGCAGTGAGCGTGGTACTGCTGCCGGCACATATCGCTACCGAGGCAGGCGTGATGGATGGTGTAGGCAGGGAGTGGACCGTGACGCTACGCGAGGTAGATGCTGTACAGTTATTGGCATCTGTCACCGTCACCGTGTATGAGGTCGTCCCCGCGGGTGATACTGTGATGGCCGCTGTAGTAGCAGCAGTATTCCAGGTATAGCCTGTGCCTCCGCTGGCAGTGAGTGTAGTACTGCCGCCTGCACATATCGCTACTGAGGCAGGCGTGATGGATGGTGTAGGCAGGGAGTTGACCGTGACACTGCGCGAGGTAGAAGCCGTGCAGTTATTGGCGTCTGTCACCGTTATCGTGTAGGATGTTGTCCCCGCCGGTGATACTGTGATGGCCGCTGTAGTAGCCGTGGTATTCCATGCATAGCTAGTACCACCACCGGCAGTGAGTGTAGTGCTGCTGCCGGCACATATCGCTACCGAGGCCGGCGTAATGGATGGCGTAGGAAGTGAGTTGACCGTCACGCTACGCGAGGTGGATGCTGTGCAGCTATTGGCATCTGTCACCGTCACTGTATAGGTGGTCGTCCCCGCGGGTGATACTGTGATGGCCGCTGTTGTAGCCGTGGTATTCCAGGCATAGACTGTGCCTCCGCTAGCAGTGAGTGTAGTGCTGCTGCCTGCACATATCGCTACCGATGCCGGCGTGATGGATGGCGTAGGCAGGGAGTTGACCGTAACGGTACGCGAGATAGAAGCGGTGCAGTTATTGGCGTCTGTCACCGTCACTGTGTAGGACGTCGTCCCGGCGGGTGATACTGTGATCGCCGCTGTAGTAGCTGTGGTGCTCCATGCATAGCCTGTGCCTCCACCCGCTGTGAGTGTAGTACTGCTGCCTGCACATATCGCTACCGAGGCAGGAGTGATGGATTGTGTAGGCAGGGAGTTGACCGTGACATTGACAGCGGCAGAGCTGGTAAAGCCACTGCTCTGGGTAGTAGTGACGCTGTATGGAGTACTATTGCCCGGCGTGACAGTGATAGCAGCAGTCGTGGCGCCCGTACTCCAGGTATAGGTGCCGCCACCGCTGGCCGTGAGGGTGGTGCTCTCGCCGGCGCATAGTGTCGTATTGCCTGAGATAGATGCAGGCGGGCAGCCACTCGGCGCCTGGCCCGGTGTACATGGACACTGATCATTGATGTCTGGTATACCGTCCCCATCGCCGTCAGCTGTACTACTGGCTTGTGTATTGGCTACCAGCAGCAGGCCATAGGGGTTATTATTGCCACCGTTAGGATAGTTATACACCTGCACATCTATATAATTGGTTCCTTGTATCCAGGGGCCGGGTAGCGTGATATTGAGCTGTGAGCCGGCAGAAAATCCACCCCCGCTGATACCGGTACTGGCGCCATTGACAAATATGTCCGTGATCTGATTGTCTACATAGCCGGATAGGTATAGTACGTAGTTTCCCGCAGTGGTCACGCTGTTACCATTGCAGTCGGTAGGTAGGTTCAGCGTGAGGCGAAAGTAGAGGTAGCCGTCGTTATAGTTGTTAGAGCAGGAGGTAGTAGTACCTGTTATCCAGTTGCCATTGTTGGCCGGAGGTGTCAGGCTGGCCGGATCTACCCATGATCCCGGCGCACAGTTGTTATTGATCAGCGCGGGCGTATAGGTCAGGCCCATAGGGTTGGGCGGATTGGTAGAGTACCACTGAGACACGGTCCATATAGGATCATAGCCGCCCGGTGTGCCCTGTCCTGTAGATAGCGTGCTCGGGTTAGGAAAGGTCTGCGCCTGAACCTTTGCAGAAAATGAACTTACAATGACAAGCAGGTATAGAAGATACTTCATAAATGGTGGTTATCGGGATGTCGGGTTTTAACAAAGACGTAAGCCCTCCTGGACACGATGCTCTCCGGTAAAATTTATTTGCTCTAAAAATACATTACGTATGCCTGACTTTATCCCTCAAAAAATACATGAACGCCCTGATTTTCTGTATTAAGCGCGAGGTCAACGCATCAGGATCAGGTAGATAAGTGCCCCTTGGCTCCACTAGTATTTAATATTCAACCCTTTCCATATATATGATCTTTGATAGTCACTCCCAGGCTCATTCACCCATGAAATGACCCATTTGGTCGGTGATTAACGTTGTTTCAGTCAACGGTATTATTTTTCAAGCGAAATAATGGCCAACTTTATGCTTTAAACTCCCAAAAGCTATGCTTGTGACTAAGATCAGGAAACCGTTATTCGATAAGTGCGCTGAATATACCCGCAACTATGAGGTCCAGCAGGCGGGACTCTACCCTTACTTCCGCCCTATCCAGGAGAGCGAGGGGCCGGTGGTCATGATGGAGGGCCGCCAGGTCGTGATGGCCGGGTCAAACAACTATCTCGGCCTGACCGCCCACCCTAAGGTGAAGGAGGCAGCCCGCCAGGCACTGGAGAAGTATGGTACCAGTTGCTCAGGTTCCCGCTTTCTCACGGGCACGATAGACCTGCACATCAATCTGGAAAACAAGCTGGCAAAATTTATGGGCAAGGAATCTGCCCTGCTATTCAGCACCGGCTTCCAGGCGGGTCAGGGAGTGATCTTCCCACTGGTAGGCCGCAAGGATTACATTCTTTCTGACCGTGACAATCATGCCTCTATACAGGCCGGCAATATGCTCGCCGCCAGCCTCGGTACACAGATCATCCGCTACAAGCACAACGACGTAGCCGATCTGGAGAAGCAGCTCGCAAAACTGCCGGAGGACGCCGGCAAGTTTGTAGTAACCGACGGCGTGTTCTCTACTTTCGGTACCGTAGCCAGCCTGGATGGCATCAGCGAGATGGCTAAGAAATATGGTGCAGCGCTGCTCGTGGATGATGCCCACGGCTTTGGCGTGATGGGCCCCCAGGGTAAGGGTTCTCCGTTCCACTTTGGTGTGGAAGAAGATACCGACCTGATCGTTTGTACTTTCAGCAAGACACTCGCCTCGCTCGGCGGTTTCGTAGCCGGAGATGAGCAGGTGATCAACTATCTCAAGCATAAATCACCCGCGCTGATCTTCAGCGCCTCGCCTACACCGGCCTCTGTAGCAGCGGCTGATGCGGCACTAGATATCCTGATAGAGCAGCCGGAGCTGGCGCAGAAGGTTTCCGCCAATGCTCAGTTTATCCGTGAGGGCCTGCGCAGTATCGGATTTAATGTACCGGAGGGACAGACCGCTATCGTGCCTGTATTCATAGGTAGCGATGAGGAGACCTTCCTCTTCTGGCGCAAACTGTATGACGAGGGCGTTTTTGTCAATGCATTTATCTCGCCTGCCACACCTCCGGGCATGCAGATGCTGCGCACCAGCTACATGGCTACCCACGAGCAGAGCCACCTCGAGTTTATCCTGGATAAGTTTGAGAAAGTGGGCAAGCAGATAGGCTACCTGAAGGGGTAAGCCTCAACTACTAACTTTTCTGCACCTTCCTGATCGCGCTATCCATCACCATATTCACGATGAATGGGAAGTGCCTTTTCATCCAGTAGGTCAGCTTGCCATCGCCACCCGGTATGATCATAAAGGTATTGCCTTCGAGTGCTTTTACGGTTTCTTTAGCCAGCGCCTCAGAGGTCATCAGTTTGGCGGTCTTTGAGATCTCTTTGGTCTCCTCCGGTTTGGTTTTATTCTCCTCTGCGAAGCCCGGTGTATCTGTGTCGGGCGGGCAGAGTACCTGCACCTTGATATTGTATTTAGCCAGCTCCTGTTTCAATACTTCTGAGAAGCCAATGATGGCAAACTTTGACGCCGAGTAATCAGCATAGCCGAATACCCCTACAAAACCACCGATAGAGGATGTATTGACGATCTTGCCACCCTTCGCCTTCATGTGTGGCAGCGTAGCCTGCACGGCATTCCATACACTGCTGAAGTTGGTCCGCATAGTGTCCTCCATCATCGCCGCGGTGATATTCTCAAAGTGCTCCGGATAGGCGCGTCCCACACAGTTGATGAGCAGGTCTGGTGCGCCGGTCTCTGCTACTGCTTTATCTATAGCCGCTTTGGTGCTGTTGTAGTCTTTCGCGTCTACAGAGTAGGTGCGGCATTGCGCGCCTGCTGCGGCGACCTGTGTTTTAGCTTTCTCCAGATTGGCCACATTGCGTGCGAAGAGGCAGAATGTATTGCCGTTCTTCGCTAGCTCCAGCGCGATAGACAGGCCGATGCCTGTAGAGCCACCGGTGATAAAAATGATCTTGTTTGAAATAGCCATATACCACGATTTTATCGCAGGCAATTTAGGCCAATTTGAGTGGTATTAGCAAGTAGATTTATGCCCGTGCCAGATGGCGGGGGTATTCGTGCACAGCCGGGCCCGAGATGTTCTGCTTTTGTACCCTGCTCACCATGCGGTCCATGAGCATATGGGTGATCTGTGGCCATATCCGTTTGAGTATCCAGGTCAGCTTGCTATCCATGCCGGGTATGATCATAAAGTTATCCTTATGCATACGGCGCACGGCATACGCTGCTACCTCGTCTGCGGTCATCAGGCCGGCAGCATTGCATATCTCACGCGTCTCATCCGGCTTGGTGCGGTTTTCCAGTGCCAGGCCGGGCGTATCGGTATCCGGTGGACATAGCACTTGTACAGTGATATTGTGAGGCTTCAGCTCCTGGCGCAGTGACTCAGAGAAACCTATCAGGGCAAATTTTGAAGCTGCGTAATCAGTATACCCATATACTCCCAGCAGACCGCCCATAGAGGAGGTATTGATGATACGGCCACCTCCGTTAGCCTTCATATATGGCAGCAAGGCCTGGGTCACATGCCAGGTACTGCCTACATTGGCCTGCAGGGTATCCATCAGCATACCTGAGCTGATATTTTCAAATCGATGGGGGATGGCGCGACCTACACAGTTGAAGAGGATATCAGGCACACCGGCCTCCTGTATGGCATAGGCCATGGTTTGCGCCACGGCACCGGCATCAGTAGCATCTACAGAGTATGAGTAGCATTTGCCACCTGCACGTTGTATCGTGGTTTGAGCGTGGTGGAGTTTAGATGGGTCACGGGCAAAAATGCACACAGCATAATCCTGCTGTGCCAGTTTCATAGCTATAGATAGCCCTATACCGGTAGATCCTCCGGCTATATAAGCGATCTTGGGTGAGAGATTCATTTGATACTTAGAGTTTTAGAATAAAATAAGTCCAACACTCACTTATACGGCTAAACAGCGATTGAGATACAAAAAATTTGTTTTTTTCTTTCACACTTATACAAATGCAGTGGCTGACATTTACTTTCACATAATGAATTTGGTATATACCCCCCATGCCAGCCCGGGTGCTATCACAGAGCTGGATGACAATGAATCACATCACCTGCAGGTGCTCCGTATGAAAGTGGGGGAGGACCTGCACGCCTTTGATGGAGTAGGAGGGCTGTATACGGCTACGGTGCATAGCATGACTAAAAAGGGCGCCATCATAGCCATAGGCGACCTGCTACGGCGCGATCCGGCACCTGCCGCCCGCCTGCATATAGCTATAGCACCTACCAAGAATATGGACCGGCTGGAGTGGTTTGTAGAGAAAGCGACGGAGATAGGTGTACACCAGATCACGCCCATCATCTGCCGTAGGTCTGAGCGCAGGGAGCTGCGCGTAGACCGGCTGGAGAAAGTAGCCCTCAGCGCAGCCAAGCAGTCCCTGCACCTCCACTTGCCCGTCATCCACGAGCCGGTGGCGCTGGATCGGTTTGTCAAAGAAGTGCCGTCAGATATTTCTCTGAAGTTCATAGGCTACTGCGAGGAGCATACCCACCACCTGCGGGACCGCTTCCCGGCCGGAGAGAGTATCATAGTGCTGATAGGCCCTGAGGGAGATTTCACCGGAGAGGAGATAGCCGCAGCCCGGCTCGCAGGGTTCATGCCCGTATCACTCGGCACCAGCAGACTGCGCACGGAGACAGCCGGCGTGATGAGCGCAGCTATATTTGACCTGAAAAATGTAAAGTAAAAAATTAGAATTACGGATATTCTACACTACGATTGATCTTCCTCTTGTACGACTAATAATAGTAAATCTTGGACTGTAGGTTCTTTCCTCTCCTTCGGAGAGGAAAGATGCCGAAGGCAGATAGGTGAGGTGATTTAGAGGAGTGTAGCCTCTGTATGCGTCAGCTCACCCAGGAGCTTCTTAGACGCGTCAGACATCTCGCTGAGATCCAGGTCCACGATGCTGAGGATCTCTACCAGGCTATTGATCTTGGCCTCCAGTGAGTGAAATTTATTGATCACTACCACGCGCTTTTTCTCCAGCACACAAAAGCCTGAGTTAAAGTTGCCCTTCTCATAGCGTACCACATAGCCACCCTCGCCGAGGATGTCCTCTACCTTTTTCTGAAATGCTGCGTTGTGCTTTATCATATTCCTGTCAGAATCGCGTCATTGATCTGTCTACGAAATTAGTTTGTTTACATTTGCCGGATGAAGAAGAAACTCACACTGTGGATAATAATCCTGCTCCCGGCGCTTGCCTGGGCCCAGCAGGGCACAGTGGTGCAAGACAAACCAAAGCCCAAAAAAACGGTAAAAGCAAGGGCTACAAACCCTAATCAGCAAAATCAACCTATACCTGATGAGACGAAGCCAAACTTTAATAATGAGTCTCTTTTTAAGGCGCTTTTTGTAGGTGGGCTGAATCTATCTCAGGTAGATGGAGATGCAGAGGTGGGTTACCGCAAGGTAGGTGCACACGTAGGCGTAGGCACGGTGATCAAATTTAGCAAGCGCTTCTCTACCAGCATCGAGCTGATCTACTCCATGCAGGGTGCCAAGCCGCACTATGCCACCTACTCAGACGGTACTAAGAACAAATATGATATTACTATGGACTATATCAATGTGCCGGTGAGTATCAATATACACGATAAAAAGATAGTCATGTTTGGCCTCGGCCTGCAGCTCGGCGTGCTGGCCCGCTACAGCCAGACCGACTCTGCGGGCAATAACATCACCAAAAATCCCGAGCCCAATGGCGAGCAGCCGCGTAAAATAGACCTGAGTGGCCAGGCCTGCGCTACCTTTTTTATCAAGAGGAGGATAGGCATAGGCGTGCGTTTTGCGTATTCATTCCTCAAGCTGCGGGATGCCGTACAGGGCTCGCGCGTCAAAGGAGAGTACAATAATATAGTCTCCATCCGCTTCAGCTACCTGCTCGATCCCAAGCATCCTAAATGGAACGATAAGTTCTAGTCGCTGAATTTTCAGCCCGATTCAATACATCTCGTATATATTCGTCAGGTATAGTGCCGTATTTTTGACAAAGTGAAAGAAACCATGTCCCGACAGAGAATCCTTTTTATCATCAATCCCATATCGGGGGTCTTCAAGAAAGAAGGCATCCCGGAGAAAATAGCCAAGTACCTGGACTACGTGAAGTATGATTTTACCATCCAGTATACACAGTATGCCGGCCATGCCACCGAGCTGGCGGCTGCGGCTGTGCTGGACGGCTACAGTGTAGTAGTGGCTGTAGGCGGCGATGGTTCTATCAACGAGGTAGCACGCGGTATCAGGGGTAGCGATGTGGCACTCGGGGTGATACCCTACGGCTCCGGCAACGGTATGGCCGGCCACCTCAAAATGCCTGTACGCAACGCCAAGAAAGCCCTTGAGGTACTCAATAGCGGCAAAATAGTCAAGCTCGATCTGATCAGGACCAATGCCGGCCACTTCGTCAGTACGGGTGGCTTTGGCTTTGATGCGCATGCGGCCCGCCGCTTCAAATCTCAGGTCATGAGGGGATTCTTCTCTTACTTCCTGGCTAGTGCGCGCGAGGTTTTTTACCACTACAGGCCCTCCTACGCCAAAATACAGATAGACGATATAGAGGTGGAGCGCGAGACCTATCTTTTTACGGCTTTCAACTCCAGTCAGTTCGGATACAAGCTCGGCGTATTCCCGGCTACCTCTATGCATGATGGTATCATGGATGTGATATTGGTGCGCAGCTTCCCGCTGAAAAGGCTCGTGAAAATATTCCTCGCTATGCTATTCAAGCGGCCGGACCTGGTGCCGGAGGCGGAGTCATTTCGCGCTAAGAAGATCAAGATATACGGCAGCCCCAAGCGCGTATACCACTTCGACGGCGATCACTTCATCTGGCATGACGATCTGGAGATGGAGGTAGAGCCCAATGCACTCAATATTATCGTTCCAAAGGAACTCGACGCGTATTAATTTGTATTATCTCATATCTTACATCTCACGTCTCGAATATGTCAAAGAAAGATAACAACCGCCCGATAATATATAGTACCGATCCCGACTTTCGCCAGGAAGAGGAGCATGAGCTACAGGCCACACTACCGCCTGCGCAGCAAAACCTCTACCTCGTGCTGGAGAGGCACGGCGGCGGCAAGATGGCTACCGTAGTGGAGAATTTCATAGGCACAGGCGACGATCTGGGGCTACTCGGCAAGATGCTCAAAACAAAGTGCGGTGTAGGCGGCTCTGTGAAAGATGGCGTCATCATCATACAGGGTGACAATCGCGATAAGATACTCACCATCCTGCAGGCGGCCGGCTACAAAGCCAGGAAGAAGGGAGGCTAGCGAAATGGCACTGCAAACTCCCTGATCAGGATATACAGGGCTATGGTCATCATCGTGTACCCAAATATCCTGCGCAGCTTTACATTATCTACTTTATTGGCTATGGCTATGCCGCCCAGTACGCCCGCTACCGAGAGCACTGCAAAGGTGCCGAGAAAGCTCCAGTCTATGTGCTGATGTGACTGCAGGTCTCCTATGAATCCTATACCTGAGTTCAGCGTGACCAGGGCCAGAGAGGTGGCAGTAGCATAGCGAAACTCCATCGGCTCTACTGACAGGATGAGCGGTATGAGCAGGAAGCCACCACCGGCACCCACCAGGCCAGTGAATAAGCCAATGACGATAGACTGTACCAATATCCACCAGTAGGGCGTAGGCTTTACGGCTGTATCTGCCTGCCTGGGCCAGATCATATTCCGCGCCACGATGATCATAAAGGCGGAGAGGATAAAAAGGATGAAGGAGTTTTTGGTCAGTGTGAAGCCGCCTGCAGATAAGAATACGGTGGGTATAGAGTGGATGAGGAAACGCCGCATCACATAAATAGCGACCAGGGCCGGCAGCCCGCACTTGACCAGAGCACCGTAGCGCACATGGCCCAGGCGGATATTCTGTACTGTGCCCAGCAGTGCTGTGAAGGCCACTATCAGCAGCGAGTACCCGGTAGCGACAGACGCCTCCACACCAAAGGCATATACCAATATCGGAATAGAGACTGCCGCGCCGCCACCGCCCAGCAGGCCCAGCACGAGGCCGGTGAGCAGTGCGCCTATATAGCCGAATATGTGTACTACCTCCATCAGTGCGTGTGCAAACTACAAAACATTATACAACCGGAGCCTCCACGCCGCAGATGCTGGTATTGTTTTTTTTCTAACTTTATACAGGCAGGTGCTAGACCCCTGTGCAGATATGAGTTATAGAGTATTCACCCCGCAGGACTACCCCCTGCCATACATCATAGAGGATACCACCCAGTGGCCTATAGCGCGCCTCACTACAGACTCTGAGGCTTTTACCGCTGCAGTGCAGCAGGCCGTACTGGACAAGCTGATCCACAGGTATCACGGCAAAGAGGGCCTGAAGAATGAGCTGGAGCGTGTGCTCTATCAGGAGCGCATACGCCTGACCCAGACGCCGTGGAAGGCCGACCCTAAGGACGAGCGCCAGTTTTGGAATAACATCAAGAGCCGAATCGTAAAGCTCGATGCCAATGCCGGACAGGCAGATGCCATGACCACTGAGGAGGATATCCTGCGCGAGATCGTGCACCGCTATGTACATGAGATAGTAGGCCAGTTCAATCCCGCTGCATTTAAATTTGCCAGGGGCATCCTCCCTATATTCTTTGGTCGTGTGCTGAATGCTGCACCGGGCAAATGGTTTAAGACGCTGAGTGCAAATGCAAAGACCATCCATGAGAAAATACCTATCACCGGAGATATAGAGCACATCCGATCGCTGGCGCGCAAAGGCACGGTGATCGTAGTGCCTACACACTTCAGCAATATGGACTCGATCATGGTGGGTTGGGTGCTGAATGAGATCGGCCTGCCGGCTTTCACCTATGGTGCGGGGTTAAATCTCTTTTCCATCAAGCTGCTCTCTTACTTCATGAGCAATCTCGGCGCCTACAAGGTAGACCGCCGCAAGAAAAACGGCGTCTATCTCGAGACGCTCAAAACCTACTCCCGTGAGGCGATAGAGCGCGGGGCGCATTCTATCTTCTTCCCGGGTGGTACGCGCTCGCGCTCCGGCTCTCTGGAGAAGCGGCTAAAGCTCGGCCTGCTCGGTACTGCAGTAGAGGCGCAGAAAAATAACTTCAAGAAATTTCCTGATGACCTCGCACCGCGAGTCTACGTGGTGCCGCTCATCATCAATTATCACTTTGTGCTGGAGGCAGAGTCGCTGATCAATGACTACCTGAAAGAGACCGGCAAGGAAAAGTTTATCCGTGAGAATGACGACTACTCCACCTCCTTTGCGATGGTGAAGTTCATCTTCAAATTCCTTTCTGCCAGCTCGTCTCTCGCAATGTCCTTTGGTACGCCGATGGATGTGCTGGGCAATAGTGTGGATGAAAACGGAGATAGTTACAACCATCTCTCTCAAAAGATCAGCGTGCGGCATTACTTTATGAACCACGGCGAGCTGACAGACAATCAGCAGCGCGAGGAGGAATACACCAAGATGCTGGGCGAGAAGATCGTGTCGCAGTACTTCAAGCACAATGTGGTGCTGACCTCGCACCTCGTCTGCTTCTGTGCCTTTGAGCTGATACGCAAGAAGTATAACTACGTAGATATATTCACTCTGCTGCGTACCCCTGCAGAGGATATACACATCAACGAGAATGACCTCATAGCCGCCATAGGCCGTGTGAAAGACCAGCTGAAGGAGATGAATAAGAATAATGAAGTGCTGCTCTCACTTGAGCTGCGCTTCACAGATGAGAAGGTGATAGAGCATGGTATGAATAATATCAACCTCTACCACTCCCGCTCACCGCTGCTGCGCTCTTCTGATGGCTACTACTATACGGAGGATCTGAAGCTGCTCTACTATTACCACAACAGGCTGGACGGCTATAAACTGGAGAAATATGTCTGAGAAGAGAACGATAGGCGTGATAGGTGCCGGGAGCTTTGGCTCTGCCATAGCCAACCTGCTCGCAGAGAATAACAAAGTGCTGCTCTATGAGCGCAGTGAGTCAGTGCGCGAGGCTATCCTGCGTGACGGCAAGAACCGCAACCATGTCATGCACGGCGATATAGAGGTGACGGGATCACTCGAGGAGGTGGCATCACGCTGCTACCTGATATTTCCCGTGGTGCCCTCTCAGTATTTCAAGAGTATGATCATGGAGTTCTCTCCCTGGCTGCGTCCTGATCATATCCTGATACATGCTACCAAGGGTTTCCACTGCGAGTTTGATATAGACACGATGAAGCCGGAAGACCTGAAGCTGAAGCAGATCAAGACCATGAGTGAGCTGATCCGCGAGGAGACCTGTGTGGTACGAGTAGGCTGCCTGGCCGGGCCCAACCTGGCCGCAGAGCTGGCCGAGCACCAACCCGCCGCTACGGTCATAGCCAGCCGCTTTGATGAGGTGATACACGAGGGTCAGCATGCCATGCGTAGTGACCGCTTTCAGGTCTATGGCAATCGTGACCTGCTGGGCATAGAGCTGGCAGGAGTGCTAAAGAACTACGTCGCGCTCGCATCGGGTGCACTCAGCGGCCTGGGGTATGGCGAGAATGCGCGTGCCCTGCTCATCACCCGTGGCATGGGAGAGATGATCTATATAGGCAAGGCGCTCGGTGCTGACAAGCGCTCCTTCCTCGGTATGGCCGGCATCGGCGACCTGATCGCTACCTGCTCCTCACCCAAGTCGCGCAACTACTCCGTAGGCTACCGCGTGGCAAAAGGGGAGAAGCTGGAAGAGGTGCTGGCCTCTATGACGGAAGTAGCCGAAGGTATCCGCACGCTGAAGATCGGCAAGCTGATCGTAGACCATACCCATGCCAATGCACCGCTGCTACAGATCATGAACAAAGTCTTTTTTGACGGCTTCGACTTTGATAAGGCTATCAAGATGCTGATGCGCGTGCATGTAGCAGCTGATGCCGAGTACCTGGATATCTGATCATGAGATGTATATAAGACAAAAGCGGCCCCACACTAGGCGGGGCCGCTTTTGTCTTATATAAGTGATCGCTTACTGCTGCGGCAGGAAAAATACTTCGTACTCGTAGCTCACCGTCTTTTTCTGATTAGCAGCGAGCTTTACATCCCACTTGATCTGAGTGAGCGGGTTGATATTTGAGTAGGTCTTCTGGCGTGTTATTTTGCCACCATCTGAGGCGGTGCTTACTTCGCCATTGGTGTTCTTTGTCACTGCGACAGTCACTTCTTTATTCTGGAAGTTTTCCAGCGTCACAGTACCTTTGATCTTTACCGAGTTATAGGTTTGCTTACCCACCTTCTTGGCATTATCCGTACGGTTTGTTTCCTCCTCCGGGTTCTTCATGATGATATCGATAGCCTTGGAGAGACGTACAGTAGAGGTAGAGCCTGCGGGCGTATAGGTGATCTCATTCTGCGCTACGAACTGATCCTTCTCATTGATGATCGTGACCGGAGCAGTGGTCAGTGGTACACTAGCTGTATTCTTGATCTCCAGCGAGTGGAAGACATCTATCGGTGTCTCATCATTATTAGCGGCACGTGACTCAGCATAGTTGCTGCGGTCTTCTATTACTCCTTCGTACTTGTCCTTGTGCTCTATGCTTCCGGCAAAGATCGGATAGACGCCCTTTGTGTTCTTACCCAGAGATACTTTGCCGATCTTGTAGATGTATTGATCATCATTCTTTTCTCCGGCAGTAGCAAAGTCTGAACTCCACATATATGTCAACGGCGCTGCGCCGCCAAAATTCACACTTTTAGCTTGCATCGCATTGGAGTATAGGCCGGCTCCTGAGCCGCTACCGTAACCTATGGAGCCCTCAACTGTCTGGTAGTCGTAGGTCATCGGATCTGGTTTGTCACTATTTGTCATCTGCGGCGCACCTACTATCAATTCCGTTTCAGCATCAGCTAATGGATCAGCAAAGTTCTCTATCGTCGCCTTCATCTCCAGGCGAGCCGTCTTTTCATCTTTCAGTATCATAAAGTATGACGGCATCCAGTTCATACCCGTTTGCAGGTAGACCTCCTGCACGTTCAGGTTGCCGGAGGTATTCGCCGGTGTGATCACCAGGCTGCGCTGGATGCTATCCGCCAGATAGGTCTGCTTCTCCTCCTCTGCAAATTCTGCCATGTATACATCAGTAGCATTGAGCACCTGCGTCTTACCATTGTCGCCGAGTATTCTTATGAGGCCCGACTGCTGGTTATAGCTCAGTATTTTGCCCGATACCAGGTGATCTATTTTGCCTGCCGGAGAGAAATTGAGCGCTACCTTTTTGCCTACATTGCCGGCTATTAGCTGCCAGATGGCGGTTGCTTTTTCCTGCTTCTTGAGCGTATCATTTTTGATCGCGATATTCTTTACGGTATTGTCTTTACCAGTTCCGAGAAAGTAGCTCCCATAGATCGCACGCGATGGCACAGGTAGCGTGGCCTTGCCACCGGTGATCGGCGTACTCCCCTCGTGCACGATCATCGCCGTACCATTTTTGAAAATGCTGATCTTTTTGACGGGCAATGATTGCGCGATAGCAGAAGTGCAGGCTATGGCAAACAGGCCTGAGAGGATGTATCTGGTCATGAGCTTGTGGTTTATATGTGCGGGCAAAGATAGCGATTGGCGCTACTTCTTCAGGCCCCAGCTGGTCATATAGGCGTTGAATGCCGTGAGCGCAGCGCTGAAAGTCAGGCTGAGGATGCCTGAGATGCTGGCCAGTGAAAACTCACCCTGCCAGAGCTGGTGCATTTTCTTGAAGTGGAAGAATGTATCCTCCAGAAAGAAATCATCTATCACCGCAAAGGACGCGTATACCCCAAACGTAAGCAGGTAAAGTACCCAGGTGACCTTCTTGGATGCCATGGAGTGCAGATTGGAGAAGATGATCATGAGGATAAAGCCCAGGTTGAGGAAGTAGATGAGCATGCTCTGGTAGTCCTCAAAGATGTGTGCCTTATCCTCGGCCATGCCGCGCTCAGAGAAGGCGTGGATACATTTATAGCTCAGGAAGAGGCATATGCTCACCCCTATCACAGTAGTGATGGCATATACGCGCGCTATACGCGAGGGGCGGAAGCGCAGTATCTCCAGATTGGAGAAGGAGCGCTTGTACACCGTACCCATCATCAGCCCTATCAGGCCGACGATGATATATGTGAGAAAGGATAGCAACTTTTTTAAATATAAAGCCTGCTAAAATAGAAAAATACATCAATTACCATGACTAATGCCCACTTATCTAACATAGAATAACACTAGACTGCAGAGAAATTTATCGAATAAACGAAATGATTTATGCTCTCCCCGCCAGCAGATACAGCGCAGCCATGCGCACAGCTACGCCATTCTCTACCTGTTGTAGAATGATGGCTTGCTTAGAGTCTGCCACGTCTGAGTTCAGCTCCACGCCGCGGTTGATAGGACCCGGGTGCATGATAGTGATATCTTTATTGATAGAGTCGAGCAGTTCGCGGTTCACACCATAGAAGAGGGAGTATTCGCGCAGCGATGGTACAAACTTGATGTCCATCCGCTCCAGCTGTATGCGCAGCACATTGGCCACGTCGCACCATTCGAGCGCCTTCTTCAGATCCGGCTCATAGGTGGCGCCCATTTCTTCTATATATTTTGGTATCAGGGTAGGAGGGCCGCACACTTTGACCTTAGCGCCCATTTTGGTCATGAGTGGTATGTCAGAGCCGGCCACGCGCGAGTGCTTGATGTCACCTATGATCAGGTAGTTCAGTCCTTTCAGCTCGCCGTATTTCTCCCTGACAGAGTAGCCATCCAGCAGGCCCTGTGTAGGGTGCTCATGAGTGCCGTCACCGGCGTTGATGATATTGGCCTTGATGTGCCGGGAGAGAAATGCCTGTGCACCGCTGCTGGAGTGGCGCATCACGATCATGTCCACCTTCATGGCCAGGATATTATTTACGGTATCGAGCAGCGTCTCGCCCTTCTTGACCGAGGAGCCGGATGCGGAGAAATTGATCGTATCAGCCGAGAGGCGCTTCTCTGCCAGCTCAAAGGAAATGCGGGTACGCGTAGAGTCTTCAAAAAAGAGATTGGCTATCGTGATATCGCGCAGTGATGGCACCTTCTTGATAGGCCGCTGGAGCACTTCCTTAAAGGTATCGGCGGTTTGAAAAATAAGCTCAATGTCAGATTTCTGAAGATCCTTGATGGCGATAAGGTGTTTCTGACTGAGTGCGCTCATTTATTATGGTTATTCGTTGTTATCTGAGGTGATCCAAACTTTATCTGCGCCGTCCAGGTCCTTCCATTCTACTTTTACTTTCTCTGTGGTGATGGAGTCTATCACTTTGCCTACGTACTTGGCCTGTATAGGCAGGTGGCGCTGCAGGCGGCGGTCTATCAGTACCAGCAGCTCCACATCATTAGGCCGGCCATAGTCCAGCAGCGCGTCCAGCGCGGAGCGGATAGTACGGCCGGTGAATAACACATCGTCTACCAGCACCACATTTTTGCCCTCCAGGGAGAATGAGATATCCGTTTCGTTAGTGGTCATCGGTTTGCCCTTCTGGCGGAAGTCATCGCGGTACAGGGTGATATCCAGCTTGCCGTATTGAATGTCTTTCTTTTTCAGGATAGCCTGCAGCCTGCTGTGGATACGCTCGGCCAGGTAGATGCCGCGCGGCTGTACGCCTATGATGCAGGATTGGGAAAAGTCGCGATGCTGCTCTATGAGCTGATGACAAAGCCGCTCTACGGTGAGTGCAAATTTGCTGCTGTCGAGTATGATACGTGGCTTCATCGTATGATGGGCGCGAATATAGTCAAAATGCTTAAAATGGAGATGCAAGGAATATCCGGCATTCAATCATTTTGGGCTCGTTTTAAGTTTTATCTGGTAGGCATATAATACCGCTTTAATGCTGTAGGTTCTTTCCTCTCCTTGGGAGAGGAATGATGCCGGAGGCAGATAGGTGAGGCCCAGTTGGCCCTAATTTGTTACTTTCGCGCCGAGCTGCCGTGGGTATTTCTGCGCAGCAGCCAAATAAAAGATCAGTAATCAAATGGGTTTCACAGTAGCGATAGTGGGCAGGCCAAATGTGGGCAAGAGTACGCTCTTCAACCGTCTCGTAGGGATGAAGAAGGCTATTGTAGATGACTTTAGCGGCGTGACCCGCGACCGCATCTATGGTGAGTCTGACTGGGGCGGCAAGGAATTTAACGTCATAGATACGGGTGGTTTTGTGGCCCATTCCAAGGATGTATTTGAGGCCAATATCCGCGAGCAGGTGATGATCGCACTGGATGAGGCCTCCTTGGTCCTCTTCATGGTAGATGCTTCTACCGGCATCACAGATCTGGATTCTGACTTCGTCAATATCCTGCGCAAGCACCAGAAGAACGTCTTTGTGGTAGTCAATAAGGTGGACAATCAGGAGCGGATGTACATGGCCAATGAGTTTTATAGCCTGGGCATGGAGCATATCTTCTTCATAGCTGCTGTGAGTGGCAGCGGTACCGGTGAGCTGCTCGATGCCGTGGTAGAGCGCATACCTGATGATATGGAGGAGAACCCCGACGAGGCCCATATCCCTAAGGTCTGTATCATAGGCCAGCCCAATGTAGGCAAATCATCTATCGTCAATGCGCTGCTCGGTGAGGACCGCAATATCGTGACCAATATAGCCGGTACCACGCGCGATAGCATCCATACACGGTACACCAAGTTTGGCAAGGAGCTGATCCTGATAGATACAGCCGGCCTCAGGCGCAAGACCAAAGTGCATGAGAACCTGGAGTTCTACTCTGTGATACGCGCCATCAATGCGCTGGACGAGTCAGATATAGCTGTGATCGTGCTCGATGCCACCCAGGGGGTAGGGCAGCAGGACCTGGCCATCTATCGCCTAGCTGTCAAAAAGAAGCGCGGCATCATGGTAGTTGTTAATAAATGGGACCTGATCGAGAAAAGCACCAATACGGCCAAGGAGTACGAAGATGGCATCAAAGCAAAGCTGGCACCCTTTAACGATGTGCCTATCATCTTCACCTCGGCGCTGGAAAACCAGCGGATCTTCAAGATAATAGAGACCATAGAGCAGGTTTACAAAAACCTAACCACTAAGATTGCCACGTCAGAGCTTAATGAGGTGATGCTCAAGGAGATAGAACGGTATCATCCGCCTGCCGTTTCCGGCAAACTTGTGAGTATCAAGTATGTGACCCAGCTCCCTACCAAGACGCCGGCCTTTGCATTCTTCTCCAATCATCCCAAATATATCCGCGAGCCGTACCGCCTGTTTCTGGAGAAACAACTACGTAAACATTTTAGCTTCAAGGGGGTGCCTATCAATATATTTTTCAGAGAAAAATAAAAAACCGCTCAAAAAATTTGGTAAAATCATATAAAAATTAATAGTTTTGCACGTCAATTAATTAACCAAAAACTATAAACAAGAAAAAAATGAAGAAGGTATTTTTCGCGTTCGCAGTTGTAGCTGGTCTCGCAATGACTGCTTGCAACAACAAGCCAGCTGAAGGTGATGCTCCTAAGGCAGACACTACAGTGACTACTACAACTACAACTGAAACTACAGCTCCAGTAGACACTACAGCTAAGCCAGCTGACTCTACAGCTACAGCTCCAGCCGCTGCTACTGAGACTAAGACTGAAAAGAAAGAAGAGAAGAAGTAATTCTACCCTTCTGCAAAATAAAAAGCCCTCCCCTCAACGGAGGGTTTTTTATTTTTATACCCCGCCATGAGCGATAAAACTGATATAACTGTATATGGTGATGTAGACCGGCTGATCCGTACCTTTTACGGCAAGCTGCTGGCTGATCCGTTGATGGCCCCGCATTTCCACGGGCTGGATCTGGAGGCTCACCTGCCACGCATCACTGCCTTTTGGGCATTTATCCTGCTGGATATGGAGGGATACAAAGGAAATGTGATGGACCGGCATCGCCATCTGGCCATCGGCCCGGAGCATTTTGACCGTTGGGTGCAGACCTTCTCAGAAACTGTAGATGAGCTCTATGCCGGCCCCAAGGCCGATCTGGCCAAGCAGCGCGCTAAGCTGCTCGGATTGACTTTTCAAACGAAATTTAAAGCATAGCCTACGGACGAAACTGCTCGATGATAGCCAGCACCGTTTCGTCATTAGCCAGGCGCTCATCCATTTCAAAGATCAGGTTATGCTCCTCAAAAGAGGTCAGCAGGCCCTTCTGCAGGCTCACCAGCGCTTCATTCTTATTGCCTATCTGATTGTAGAATACGAATTTGATGTACCAGATATCCGCCGGATTGTCAAATTTCTCTGATGCCTCAGTGAGGATATCAAAGCACTGGCGGAAGTTCTCCATGCCGTAGTGTGCCGTAGCCAGGTTGATATAGTGCTGCTTGATATTGGGGCTGAGGGTCAGTACCCGCTCAAATACCAGGATGGCGCCATCCACCTCATCATTCATGATACAGGCATCGCCCAGGGCATTCAGGTAGTCTACGTTCTCCGGGCTGATCTTGGCCGCACGCTCGTAGGCTTCTACCGCCTTGGCATAGTTGCCCTCGGCGCGGTAGGTCTCACCCACCAGAAAAAATGCCTCATCATAGTTAGGGTCTATGGCCAGCGCCTTGCGGAAATAGCCGCGCGCTTTGTGGTAGTCCTTGAGCTGCGAGTAGCTCTCTGCTACTTTGCACAGCGTCTCTTTATTAGGCTTGCCGGAGCGGATGGAGTCATGATAGCACTCCAGCGCCTTGGCGAAGTTCTTCTGATCAAAATATACATCGCCCATCATCTCATAGGCCAGGTCGTAGCTATCATCTATCGCTACCGCAAACTCCAGCGCCTCTATAGACTCATCATACTGCTTCAGCCCCGCATACGCATGGCCCAGGTTAAACCAGGCCCGATGGTTGTACGGATTCTCATCCACTATCATCTTGTGAAAGGCGCGGCTATCCTCATACTGCTCTGTGAGCTCCGTGCAAAACCACAGCCTGTTCAGCCCTTCCTCATTTTCGGTGTTGCTCTTCAGGCAGTCGCGCAGGGACTCCAGCACCTCTGCATACAGGCCCATATCCTCATAGATGTCTGCCTGCTCCAGATAGAGGTCGCAGAGATCATCCGGGTCGTCTGCCAGCGGCAGGCCCTGTGCTATCACATCCAGCGCCTCGTCATGCCTGCCCTGAGACAGGTAGATATCGGAGCGCAGCAGGTAGATGGCTATTTCTGTTTTATCCAGGTTCTCGGCGCTCTCCAGTGCTGCCAGAGAGGCATCATATTTATTCTGCTCGGCCAGGAGCTCTGCTTTCTTCACCCAGAGCTCGCAGGAGTATTGGTATTGCTCCAGTGCGTTTTCCACTACCCCGTTAGCGCGTTTGAATTCCCTATTGTCCATATAGAACTCTATAATGCGCAGGTATGTCTCCTCATCCAGAAATAGCGTCTGCTGGGAGTTCTCAGCATCCTCGTACTTCCTGATCACATCCATCAGCTCACCAAAAGACGGGTCGTTCATTTCATTTTCCGACATAGGATAATATTTAGGGGGTTAAAAAATAAGGTATATAAAGAACATCAGACAGCAGCACTACTATCATGAGTACCCACGCCCACCTCTGTCAGGGTGTCGTGGTCTTTGCCTTTTTATTGCGCTCAAAGTATACCTGCATACCTACATTCAAAAGCATGCCATGGTCTACGTATTTATTTCCCTCGCTGATCAGGTTTCCCTTATTGTATTGGCTGGACTGGTGCCACATACCATTATAATAGAGACTGGCCTCTACTGCTATTGCCTTGGTGACAAATACCGAAAACCCCGGCCCCAGCGTCCAGTTGGCACTTACTGTTTTGGTGGTGGTGGTAGAGCTGGAGGTGATATAACTATCCCACGAGGCCATCACAGACGGCGATCCATGCACAAAGAAGTATGCCTTGGACGAGATATTCACGTAGTACCTTACATAAGGGCCTAGGCCCAATGATAAGACGTTGTCCTTGACCCGGATATTGTTTGGCGTCACTACAGAGTGCGTAGAATAGGCAGCTAAAGGCGCTACTCCCAGTACTACGTTTTTAGCTATAAAGCCGCCTAGCAGGGGGGTGAAGTGAAAGGTAAAGTCTTTGGCGTACAGCTCATGGTTTGTGGTAAACTGAAACCCTACGCTGCCGCCCGCCATGATGGTTCCTTTGGCTATCTGGCACTGCGCTGTCTGGAGGGAAGCAAAAACAACGAGGACAGCAAGCAGTTTTCTAATAACCATATCCCTAAGATATATCAAAACACAAATGAGCGGAATAAACCTATTCACACTATTTGGCAAATAGTGGACAACATAACCGACAAGGCAACGGCTTTTGCCTGACAAAATGCCGCTGTAGATCAGTTAGCTTTTGCGATCTCAAAGATCGATTTGTCGTAAGTAGCATTCTCCAGGTCTATACGGTCCTGCCGTATGGGGATCAGTATCACGCTAGGATTGCCATCTGGTAGCTGATAGGTCACTTTCATAGCAAAGCCCTTGATGTCCTCCGCCTTGAAGGTGCGATCTGTATGCGCCAGGATCACGACCTTACCTTCAGACGCTACGGTATTGCCAGATTCCTGTGAGGCCAGCAGAGTGATCTCCGGCGTGTAGTTTGGCAGGGTCTTTCCGGCTTTCAGTTTGATGTTCACTTTGTCCAGCCTTTCATTGCTGCCTACATAGCTGATAGTGGCATATTGCTCGGGCTTATCTGCCGTAGCAGACTGACCGGAGAGGTAGCCAAAGAAGCGCTTATTAGACGTATTGACTATCTGCGCCATCAGCGAGCTGTAGGTGAAGGTCATGAGCTTCTCACCGGTCTGCAGCGAGTATTGCTCGTAGGTGTCTTCTTCATTCGCATTCTTGCCCTCAGAGTGTACTACCAGCACCTTATAGGTATAGTCCATATCAGCACCTCTCAGGTCTTTGCTCCAGTGTATCTTTGGATCCGTGATACCGGTCACACTCACAGTGTAGTGATTGTCCGTCACACCGGAGTCGACGGAAGATGTCTCCGTATTAGTGACTTTGACCAGCAGCTTCTTTACATCCTCCTTGTCAGTGAATTCAACGATGTCGTAGGTGGTATTGACTTTCTGTAGGATCTTCTTGCCCTGCGCATCGGTATACTGCCGCACTACAGACATAGCCGAGTCTGCAAATTCCTCCTTTGCATTGACCGGGATACTGTTCTTAGATTGGTTGTTGCACGACTGCAGGCTGAGCGCCATGAGCCCGGCACCTATGATCCATCCGTATTGTTTCATGCGTGTTGCTTGTATGCTTTGAGCGTATTGAGCAGGAGAGAGACCACCGTCATCGGGCCTACGCCGCCCGGCACGGGGGTGATAGCAGAGGCCTTCTTAGACACCTCGGCAAAGTTCACATCGCCCTTCAGCCTCCAGCCAGCCTTGGCAGTAGCATCATCCACGCGGCTGGTGCCTACGTCTACGATCACCACACCATCCTTCACCATATCTCCGGTCAGAAATTCAGGCTTGCCCAATGCCGCGATAATGATGTCTGCCTGCAGGGTTATCTCTTTCAGATTAGCCGTGCGCGAGTGGCACACCGTCACAGTAGCATTGCCGGTCTTACCAGTACCATTCAGCAAAATACTGATAGGACGACCCACGATATTACTACGGCCTATCACCACACAGTGCTTGCCTGATGTTTCGATATTATAGCGCTCCAGGATCTTAGTGATGCCTAGCGGCGTAGCAGACACAAAAGAGGAAAGCCCCAGTGTCGTCTTACCCACATTCACCGGATGGAAGCCATCCACATCCTTCGCCGGGTCTACGGCCATTAGTACCTTATCCGCATCGATATGCTTCGGCAAAGGCAACTGCACGATAAAGCCATCTATCTCCGGATCTTCATTGAGTTTCTTCACCTCATTCAGCAGAAACTCCTCCGTGATCGTCGTATCCGTAAAGTGCAGCAAAGTAGATTTGAAACCCACCTGCTCACAGGCTTTCACCTTATGGCCTACATAGGTCAGGCTACCGCCATCATTACCCACGAGGATCGCCGCCAGGTGCGGCGCACGTTTGCCCGTGGCAGTGATGCTGCTTACTTCTGCTGCTATTTCTGATTTGATCTCATCGGCCAGTTTCTTGCCGTCGAGTAGTTGATACGATGTCGCTGTAGCGTCTGCCATTGCTGATTATAATGCTTGAGATGATGAAAAGTAACAAAGCAGGTTCAAAATCAAATCATCGACTGCCTCCCACACACTAGGTTCTTCCCTCTACATCGGAAAGGGAAGATGTCCGCCGCGGCGGACAGATGGATGAGGTGCTTAAAACGGCAGGTCATCCTCAGAAACATAACGCTCCTGAGAACCTTCCTGTGGACCGCTGTAGCTATTCTCCTGAGAGTAGTTGTTGCTATTGTTGCCACGGTTGTTGTTGCTCTGATTGCCGCCACGGTTAGATGACTGCTGGCCACCGCCGCTGCCACCTTCTACTTTCCATGCCTTCACATCAGTGTACCACTTGCCATTATACTCACGGCTGCTGATGTCAAAAGACACCTTGATCTCAGATTCCATAGGCATTGCCTTCACAGTACCTATCAGGTCATTCCATGCCGTCAGGCACACCTTCTTAGGATATTTTTCATTAGAGGTCTCGATCACAAAATCACACTTGGCCCATTTGCCGTTCTTACCTTCGCCTCCTTGTTCCTGCAGCACTTGTATCAGCCTGCCTGTTAGTTCCATTGACATATTTTGAATTGTTTTTTTATCTATCAGTGCATTGTCATCGTGCCATAGTGTTCTTTTAGCTCCAGGGCACGCTTTTTTACTAATTCCATCCGGCCGGAGGCTTTGATCACGCCCCACATCGTTCCATCCATATTGTATGCACTATTGATAAATGCAAATTCACTGTCACGATATGTCAGCCAATTGACCTGCGCCGCCTTTAATCTGGCCTTTGCTTCAGGGCCTAAAACACCCATCAGCAATTTATAGTATTTATTCAGCTCCTTATCCCACTCGTCATACGCCCCGTCAGTGCAGTTTATCATTCCCATGGTACTGCCGTCAGCGTCTATACACTTCTGTAGTCTGATGTCAATAGAATCCTCCTTTTGCTGAGCCATAGAGGAGAAAGCCAGAGTCATCAAACATACAGTCCAAAGGTGCCTCATAGATCACGCTTACATTTTAATCATTCAACTTCAGCACCGCGATAAACGCCTCCTGCGGCACCTCCACTTTACCAAACTGGCGCATCTTCTTCTTACCCTTCTTCTGCTTCTCCAGGAGCTTGCGCTTACGGCTGATATCACCGCCGTAGCACTTTGCCGTTACGTCCTTGCGCATCGCAGAGATACTCTCGCGGGCTATGATCTTCGCGCCTATCGCAGCCTGTATCGGTATCATGAACATCTGCCTTGGGATCAGCTCTTTCAGCTTCTCGCACATACGGCGGCCAAAGTCCTCCGCCTTGCTGCGGTGGATCATGGCTGAGAAGGCATCCACTTTCTCTGCATTGAGCAGGATGTCCATCTTCACCAGGTCGCCCGGGCGGTAGCCTATCTGATGGTAGTCAAAGGAAGCATAACCGCGCGAGATAGATTTCAGCTTGTCATAAAAGTCAAACACGATCTCCGCCATCGGCATCTCAAAGGTCAGCTCCACGCGCTCCTCAGTCAGGTATTTCTGATTGAGCAGTATACCGCGCTTATCCATACAGAGACCGATGATCGTACCGATATACTCCGGCTTGGTAATAACTTCCGCCTTGATATACGGCTCCTCCAGCCGCTCTATGCGCTGTATCTCCGGCATGTCTGCAGGGTTATTGATCACCAGCTCCTCGCCATCTGTCAGGTAGGCATTGTACGATACCTGCGGCACCGTCGTGATGATCGTCATGTCAAACTCGCGCTCCAGACGCTCTGTCACGATCTCCAGGTGCAGCAGCCCGAGGAAGCCACAGCGGAAACCGAATCCGAGTGCGATAGACGTCTCCGGCTCGTACACCAGAGAGGCATCATTCAGTTGCAGCTTCTCCAGTGAGTCGCGCAGGTCCTCATAGTCATCATTGTCTATCGGATAGATACCGGCAAATACCATCGGCTTCACATCTTCAAAGCCATGTATGCTCTCCGCACACGGATTGGCAAAAGAAGTGATCGTATCACCTACCTTGATCTCTTTCGCATTCTTGATACCGGTGATGATATAGCCCACGTCACCAGCCTTCACCTCAGGGCGCTGCTCCAGGTCCATGCGCAGCACACCCACCTCATCAGCATTGTACACCGCGCCGGTATTAAAGAACTTCACCTTTTCATTCTTCTTGATCGTACCGTCATATATCCGGTAGTAGGCTATGACACCGCGGAAAGAGTTGAACACCGAGTCAAAGATCAGCGCCTTGAGTGGCGCTGTCGGGTCGCCCTTAGGCGCTGGTATGCGGTCTATCACCGCGTCAAATATCTTGTCCACGCCCTCGCCCGTACGACCGCTGGCACGTAGAATATCCTCACGCTTGCAGCCTATCATGGCCATCACATCGTCCTCCACCATCTCGGGGTTAGCGCCCGGCATATCGATCTTATTGATCACCGGTATGATGGTGAGGCCCTGCTCCACGGCCAGGTAGAGATTTGAGATGGTCTGCGCCTGTATGCCCTGGCTGGCATCTACCAGCAGCAGCGCGCCCTCGCAGGCAGCCAGCGAGCGGGATACCTCGTAGCTGAAATCCACGTGGCCCGGGGTATCGATGAGGTTTAGCACATACTTCTGTCCACCGCGTACGAAGTCCATCTGTATCGCGTGGCTCTTGATTGTGATGCCGCGCTCGCGCTCCAGGTCCATATTGTCCAGCACTGTGTCCATCATGTTCCTTTCGGAGATGGTCTTCGTCATTTCTATGAGACGGTCTGCAAGGGTACTCTTACCGTGATCGATGTGAGCGATGATGCAGAAATTCCTGATGTTTTCCATAAGCCGCGAAAGTACGCTGATTTAGTGGAATAAGCTAGTGCAGACAGCAGTTTAAACCATGCGATTTTTGAGATATGAACCATGTCTTCACATATCCCATTGCCCACTTTTATTTAAGTCCTCCCTTTGGGAGGATTTAGGAGGGCCAATATCCTCCAACTTCTTACTTTTGCCCAGCCCAAACATCACATGAATTTCTACCCACTAGCCAAGCCATTCCTCTTTCAGCTCGACGCTGAAAAAGCGCACCACCTCACCATCGGTGCTTTGAAAAATCCCCTGCTCCGCGCCTTCGCCACTGGCGAGAAAGTAGAGCACCCGTCCCTGCGCAGGAACCTATTCGGCATCGACTTCCCCAATCCCGTAGGCCTCGCAGCCGGCCTGGACAAAAACGGGGAGGTCATAGATGGTTTCGCACAGATGGGCTTCGGCTACGTAGAGATCGGCACCATCACACCCAAGCCGCAAGACGGCAATCCAAAGCCACGCCTCTTCCGCCTCAGGGCTGACGAGGCTATCATCAATCGGATGGGCTTCAACAATGTCGGCGCCGTGCAGGCCGCCAGGAACCTGTCAGCCCGCAAGAGCAATGTCATAGTAGGCGGCAACATAGGCAAGAACAAAGTCACGCCAAATGAGGAGGCAGTAAACGACTACCGCTCCTGCTTCCAGATACTGCACGACTACGTAGATTACTTTGTGGTCAATGTCAGCTCGCCCAATACGCCGGGCCTGCGTGCGCTGCAGGACAAAGACTCCCTGGCGCTGATACTCCACACCCTGCAGGATATCAACCAGGGCCGGGCTAAACCTAAACCGATCCTCCTCAAAATAGCGCCGGACCTGACCCATGAGCAGCTGGATGATATTGTCTCTATCGTCACCGATACACAGATAGCGGGCGTGATAGCTACCAATACTACCATAGAGCGCGAGAAACTCCCTCACTATCTGCCGTCTGAGATAGAAGCCTTTGGCGCGGGCGGTCTGAGTGGCCGGCCGCTGACAGCGCGGTCTACCGAGGTGATCCGCTACCTGCATCGCCAGTCAGGCGGTAGCTTCCCCATCATAGGCGTGGGCGGCATCATGACCGCGCAGGATGCACTGGACAAGATCGCCGCCGGTGCCGCCATGGTGCAGCTCTACTCCGGCTTTATTTATGCCGGCCCGGCACTCATATCAGCTATCAATAAAGCCCTGATAGTTTAGTATAATATTATATGCTATCGTGTTTTAATATTGCTTTCAGTATTAATTTAATTATATAATAGATTGCAAATAAAAATCTCCGTTTTTATTTGATAAATAATTAATTGTGAAGATTGTTATCTCTAAATTATCCCTCCCTTCAGTCGAAAAACGACTCCGGCGACTGGCTCAGTTGCGAAATAGGAAGCATGTAAAAGGAATATAAAGTCTAGCTCGACTGGAAGATATACCGGATGATATTGGCACCCATCTTGAGCGCTTTCTGCCTGACCTCTTCCGGATCCTTGTGCACATCCTGATCTTCCCAGCCATCACCCAGGTCGCACTCATAGGTGTACAGCACTACCAGCCTGCCCTGATAGAATAGCCCAAAGGCCTGAGGCGCCTTGCCATCATGCTCGTGTATCTTGGGTAGGCCTTTAGGGAAGTCATACTTCTGATGAAAGATAGGGTGGGAGAATGGCAGCTCCACCAGCTTAGACCCCGGTATCAGCTTATCCAGCTGCGGCCTGATAAACTTGTCCATGCCATAGTTGTCATCTGCATGCAGGAAGCCACCACCTATCAGGTAGTTGCGCAGGTTGTCGGTTTCTTGCTCATTGAACACCACATTGCCGTGCCCCGTCATGTGGACAAATGGATAGTTGAATAGTTCCGCACTGCCTACCTCTACTGTAGGCGGGTCGGTCTCTATGTTAGTGCCGAGGTTCTCATTGCAGTACTTCACCAGGTTGGGCAGCGAGGTAGGATTGGCATACCAGTCACCACCGCCATTGTACTTCAGCAGCGCTATCTTCAGCGGCTTCTCCTGTGCCGGGCGAAATGAACAAAGCACCACACTGATTGCAATAAGGACAAGAGTCAATCGTCTCATAATACGAAGGTAATAAGCCGTGCTGATAAGAAAGGTTATTTTATTTCGACCTTCAGGCCGTCACCTATTTTTACCGGATCGAGTCCTGCTTTAGTTGCCAGCCAGGGTAGATAGTTGATCACTTGTGCAGGTGGGTTTTTGTCCTCGATCAGTTCATCTATCACATTGTTGATCTTCTTTGCGGTTTTAGTATTGGGCCTCTTATCATCAGACTCGGTTAGGCCTAGTGCGATATCCAGTATCGCTTTTTCGTGGCGGAAGGTATCATCCTGCAGTAGGTCTTTGTATGTTTTCCTGATCTGTTTTACCCTTTTGGCCACAGTGTCGCTATCGCCTGCTTCATACTGCATGATCACCTCCGCTATCTCTATGCTAAATTTGAAACTTTTGTCCGCTTGCTTGTAATAGTCATTCACATATAGTTTGATGATACTGCGCACGGCATCCGGATATTTCTTCATAAAGAAGTACAGGACCGCCCTGTTCAGGTGTACGAATTGTTCATAGTAGCTATTAGCGCTTTTCCGGGTAATATGCTCGAACTCATTGATAGCTGCCAGAGCCCGGTCGTAGTCTATATTGAGGTATGCTATGACCAGGCTGTTGTAATAAAAGAAGAGGTATTTGTCATAAAGCAATTTATCGTATTGTGCCATCTGCTGCCCCAGCACTTTGGTATATTGGAGAGCAAGGTCATATTTCTTTTGCGCGAGGTAGGAGTTTGTGATATAGACCAGCATCTGCAGGTTCACATCATGGTTTTCTTTATCCAGCCAGCCCTTTTTCTGAAACTCATCGTAAGTCTTGAGCAGGTATACCTCCAGCTCGCGATAGCTCCGCTTCTGTATCATGGCCTGGCTGATAGCTCTGTATATCTTAAATTGAAAATTTTTGTTTTCACTGATGCTTTTATCCTTCGCAAAATCCTTGACGGTCTTATCCACCATTTTCAGCAGGGTTTCATTGCCTTTTTGGAAGTTCTGCGTGACCTTGATACGATAGTTGAGCACTGCTAGTACCTGGTCCATCTGGCGCATACGGTTTAGCTGCACGGCATTTTCAGATTGTTTGGTCACATATTCTTCCGGATTGATAGATATGATGTGAGTAGAGAGTTTTACGATATCAGCATAGATCAGGTCTAGCAGCTCCAGATTTTGAGTCTGCTGTGCCTTCTTCTCCGCCTGTCTGATAAAGTAATAAGCCAGTTCAAACTTGCTCTTGGCATAGAAAATATTGTAGATGCACATATACCTGTGCAGGTCATTGGCTGCATGCTTGTCAAAATGGAGCACGGTCAGCGCATCACATAGATCAGTCTGGAGGCGATTTTTTAATCTGTAATAGGTATTCTTGTCACCAGACGGGCCATAGATCTTTTCAAAAATAAGCTGCTCATCCTGCTCCTCGGCCTGGCTGCGCATCAGGTCAAAAAGTGTCACACTCAGGCCCTGCCCGCCGGTGCTGTAGCGCTGGGTGTACAACTTGTAGGACCTTATTTCCTCTTTATTGAGTGAATGTATAAGGCTGTATAGAGTGTCCATTTTTTTTAACTTTTGAATAAGTAAGATAGAATTAAATAATGTATGTACAGCCACTTGCTTTTAGTATCTATGTATTACAATACAAAATCTATGCTTCGTAGACTCTATCTTTTAGTAGCCATATCTGCGCTTTCCTTTTGCGCGAAGGCACAATCGCAGCTGGTCTTCTTCCGCGACTCGTTGGTTTTTACTAATGTCTCCATAGACACTGTAGGACAAACGCTTACCGCCGTAGACTCTCTTCGAAACCTGGGAGGCGGGGCATTTACAGGCACGGTATATTTCAATGGCAGCATCAATGGGGGTACGCCGAGGCTGCTGGATTCGGCTGTGATCAGTCCGGCTCTCGATACCACGCCAGGTAGTTATAAGCTCATTTCGATCAGCTTACCTACTGGTGATACCAGTGCGCACTTTGTGGTGGGACCTAATGGCGTTATTATCTGGCCCTCATATCACGCTCAGCCGTTTGCAGATACGCTTCATATCCACGTAGATATTTCCCGCACGCTGGGTATAGATGAGGCACCCCTGGCCAAGATGTACATTATACAGGCTAATGGTACTATAAATGTACAGTTTGGTGATGCTCGTGATATAGTCAAACAGGTAAGTTTCTACGACCTTAGTGGGCGGATGATATACTCTGGTACCGCAGAGCAGGCACACCATGTAGCAGTAGCTGGCTGGAGTACGGGCATATACCTCTGCCAGATAGAAACCTATCGCGGCGAGCGTCGGACGATAAGGTTTATACTACAATAAAACGGGATGTAAATGACAAAACCGGAGAGGAATGCTCCGGCTCTGCTACTATATAAAGTCTATTAAGCTTAATCTACAGGGGTACAGGTGTAGCCTGCCTCCTCCTTCAGCAGGATGGTATTGTTCACCTTGTTTTTCTCAGCGCATACCTGCATGTCTCTATTGAATGTAGTATCGCGGCAGGTCCAGCCCAGGCCCTCCAGTGAGTCTATATACATGTTGTAATAAGTAGTGCCCAGTACCTCTGACTGTACCTGTATGTAAAAGTGCTGATCCTCACATACCTTGCAGCTATTGTGGCAGTAGTAGCACTTCTTGCATCCTGCAGCCAGCAGTAGTATAGCCGATAAAAATATCAGGGATAGCTTTCTTTTCATTCTGATTGATTTCTATCTTCAAATCTATAAAAATCGCAGACAAATCCACCATATAGGAGGATGGCGGTTTATGGAGAGTGTATGCATGAGATAGAGCCATTTTTTCAGTGGAGGGACTACTATATAGCGGCCAATGACAAGCTATCGCCATTCTATCGCCGCAAGTACAGTGAGTTTCACTACACCCATAGTATCTATGATCACCTGATACACCCGCAGTGGGATTCCTTTGGCTCCTCTACCCTCTACTGCAAGGTGCTTTGGGTAAACTATGACAAAGGCTTTGCGGTGATAGAGCTGATGGGTGAGTGGAATGATGCCGTGCACAATGACATCATGGAGCTCAAGCGCGGCCTCATAGAGCCGATGATAGATGAGGGCATCCGCCGCTTCGTATTGATAGGGGAGAATGTGCTCAACTTTCACGGATCAGATGATCTCTACTACGAGGAGTGGTACGATGATATCAAAGATGATGACGGCTGGATCATGGCTATGAACTTTCGCCCACATGTGATAGCAGAGATGCAAAAACACCGCCTACATTATTACGTCAATATGGGCGAGCACTACGAAAATATCAACTGGCGCAAGGTGAAGCCTCATTACTTTCATACCATGGCTGAGGATATGATCTTCAAGCAATTGGAATAGTATGGTGCTTACCTTTTTGTCACAGGCAGTTTGTTAAGCAATAATAAATTCCGCAGGTCATAGGCCTATCGCTCCCTGTGTTTTCCAATTTTTCAAGACAGTATACGTTTGAGATAGTGTATGGCAAAGCATACCGATCATATGTATCCTGTTTTCTGAACGCTACACATCAGGTCTGTGTTTACGGACAGATTTGATAATGTATACGCAACCGGCGCTTCACATTACTCTCCTTTTTTTGCTAAAACCAATCACATGGCTAAGCGGAAAGTCAAAGTGGCCGTCATATCTGACGTACACCTTGGCACCTACGGGTGCCACGCACAGGAGCTAAACTACTATCTGAAGTCGATAGACCCGGAGCTGCTGATCATCAATGGTGACTTCATAGATATCTGGCAGCTGAGCAAGTCTTACTTCCCCGCATCTCATACCAAGGTGCTGCAGCGCATCATGAAGATGCTGTCTAATGGTACGCGGGTAGTATACCTGACTGGCAATCATGATGAGCTGCTGCGGCGCTACAGCGGTATGCAGCTCGGTGGCCTCAGTATAGAGGATAAACTGCTCATAGATATAGATGGGCAGCAGCATTGGTTCTTTCATGGAGATGTATTCGATGTCAGTATGCAGCATAGCAAGTGGCTGGCAAAGCTGGGAGGGCAAGGATACGACCTGCTCATACTGATCAATAGGGGAGTCAACCATCTTCTGCAATGGATGGGCCGCGAGCGCATATCACTCTCCAAAAAGGTAAAGGATAGCGTGAAAGGTGCAGTGAAATTCATCAGCAACTTTGAGCAGACAGCAGCAGCCATAGCGATAGACAATGGCTATCACTACGTAGTATGCGGACATATACATGAGCCGGCTATGAGGGAGATAGTGACCTCACACGGTGCCGTCAGGTACCTCAACTCAGGAGACTGGATAGAAAACCTCACCTCACTGGAATATAACAATGGCGCCTGGACGCTGGTACGCTACCATGACCTGCAGCTCAATCAGGAACAGGACGAAGACCTGCAGGATGGCAGCCTGTCTATGATGCAACTGCAAGACCAGATCCAGAAGCACCTGACCAAAGTAGCATGATCCCGACAGATACCTTTTAGTATTCTTATTACATCACCTAAAATTTCATTTGTATGAAAATTTTATTTGGTATACAGGCCACCGGAAACGGGCACCTGAGCCGCGCCACAGAGCTGTACAATCTACTTAAGCAAAATCCTGCAGTAGAGCAGATAGATGTACTGGTCAGCGGCAATAATTCTAAAATCGATGTGCCCTTTGATATCAAGTACCAGTTTAGCGGTATCAGTTTTTCTTATGGCAAAGGCGGAAAGATCAACGTCCTCAAGTCCTTCCTGAAGGCGAATATATTTTCATGTATCAAGGGCATCCTGGCCGTGCGCTTCAGCCGCTATGACCTGATCATATCAGACTATGAGCCTATCAGCGCCTGGGGTGCCAAGCTGCGCGGTATACATACCGTAGGCCTGGGCAATATATTTTCTGCTACGTCTAAACAATTTCCGCGCATGAGCGGCTCGCACCGCATCACGAGATGGTTCACAAAGATCTTCTGCCCGGTAGATCAAAAGGTAGCGATGCATTATCACAAGTTTGACAACTTTATCTTCTCGCCCATCATCCGCAGCGAGATCAGAGATGCCAGAGTATCTCATGAAAACTTTACGCTGGTATACCTGCTTTCCTATACCCAGGAGCAGCTCCTGGAGTTCTTTACCCAGCCCGTATTTGCTGAGAAGCAATTTGTAGTTTACACCAATACGGGTCAAAACTTCAAATACAAGAATGTAGAGATAAAGGCCCTGAACACAGCGGCCTTCACTAAGGATATTACCTCCTGCAGCGGTGTGATCACGGCGGGTGGTTTCCAGACTACAGCAGAGGCGCTATACCTGGGCAAGAAGCTACTGTGCATTCCTATCAAAAAGCAGTATGAGCAGCAGTGCAATGCGCTGATATTGCAAGAGCTGGGCATCACGGTGGCCAAAGATCTGGATACCGTGGCTACGGCCCATTGGCTCACTGCTGGCAAGGCAGTGAAGATCGACTTCAAAGATGAGTCAAAGGAAATGGTGGATAGCATCCTGCGCGAATCACTGAAAGTGGCTTAACCCGCCGCTGCTTTTTCGGCCAGCAGGCGCGCCTGTATCACCATCCACCTGTAGAATAGCAGCCCGGATGTCATCCGGTTTGCCTGGATGAAATTTTGTATGTTTTCGTTCAGTGCGGTGATCTTTTTTCTGATGCGGGGAGTGAGGCCATCCATTTTATACTCCTGGTACAGCTCAAAGAAGGTACTCAGGTGCTCTGAGGCTGACACGATCTCGTCGTAGTAGTTCAGCTTATCTGATTTCAGCGCCTTGATGCTGCGCTCGATATTGACCGCCTCAGTGATGGCCAGGGCATAGTCTCTATCCAGAAAGTGGCTCAGGGCGATGAGAAAGCGATAGTGGTACTGGATGAGTTTGCTCAGCTCGTCAAACTGCCTCGGCAGCGAGGCATTAAAGGCCTCACGGTCACCCTTCAGTGCGTAGCAGCTCGCCTCGATATATGCAAAGCGCTCCGCCTGATTAGGAAACTGCCTGATGAGTGTGTCATACTTGTGGACTGTGGCCAGCGCTTCGTCATAGCGCTCCAGGTGGGCCAGGTTGCTCATATAGTTGTAGACTGCGGCTATACCGTACACCGGCTCCAGCGCGTCTACCAGTTTGATCAGCTCCGCATTATACTGAAAGGCCTGCTCATATTCATGCCGGAAGAAGTAGTAGCCGGACAGGTTATTGAGCAGCAGAAAGCTCTCTTTGTCATGCTCCGGTATGTCGGGGTACTGAGCCAGATGGGCCAGGCACAGGCGGTACTTCTCCGGGTCCATATTCTCCGGCGTGCCAAAGGTCTCCATGCGCAGCGTAAGGAAACGTGAATAGGGGTCTTCAAAGGCGGTAAAATGGGCATCAATATCATCTTCAGGCTGCTGAACTTTGAATTCACCTTTTTGCCGAAACAACTGACTGGCCGTGATAGATATCTGCGCCTTGCGAAAGGTCTGGAGGAACTGCCGGCAGGACGCCTCTTTATACAGTTCCGCATTGGCAGCGAGGCGCTCCTGCATGCTGATGTCATTCCATGAGAAATTGCCCAGGAAGGGATTCATCAGGCCACAGATAGATACCACTGTGCTATAGTCATAGGCTTTGAGAGAGGCCTCCTTCAGGCGGTCACTTTCAGACGGTATGAGAGAGAATAGATTTTTCTCTATCAGGTACCTGAGGAAATACGACGCTCTCAATCGCTCTGACCTGGCCATCTCGGCGCGCATCATTTTCATGGCGGCATACTCCTCTATCATATCCAGCAGCATGCGCAGTTCGTTTCGCCAGAGGTAGTCATTGTCGGCGGTATACTTTTTACCAAACACCTGGATAAAGGCGAGTTCCTTGTCCAATTTGTCCATCTGCTCCGGGGTGGTTTTGCATAGCAGCTTGTAGAGCTTTTTGATGCTCTGCTTTTTCTGTGCAGCTACTATCTGGTCCATGTCTGCCAGCTCGTCGCGGCTCATGCTTTTGAGTACTTGCAGGACTTTAGGTACAGCCATTGCAGGGGATTTTAGGTGGCCTCAAGATATTAGTTTTCAGGCATATAAAGGACCCCCTGGGCTGATGTTTATCACAAATGCCGCGAAATGAAGGATAAAAGTTTGGTATGCGCCCGATTGTCCCTTTTTCGAGGCGAGGATTAGACAGCCTCACACTATTTGTGCACAAAAATGCGTTAGCACATTAATAAGGTATAGGCTGACTTTGAGACCTTTGGGCATAATGGAAGAGACTAAGCCTATCACGGCGAGCAAGAAGCATAAGAAACAGGATATGGAGGATACGCCGAAGGACGAACCCAAAGCAAAACCGGCACGCAAGAAAAAAGCGGCTGCGCCTGCTGACTTTGCCTCAGAGGGCGAGGAGACACTGCAGTGGTGGCGCGATGGCCGCCTGTCCAAACTGGGCGGGATGGCATTTTTGTCTTTCGCTTTTGTGCTGGCAGTAGCCTTTACGTCTTATTTTTTTACAGCATCTGATGATCAATCTGACCTGCTGAATAATGCCACCGGCGCACTGATGGACAACTCCCTCAAGGTGAATAACGCCCTCGGCAGGCTCGGTGCGGTACTGGCACATATTTTCATAGACCAGCTCTTTGGTATTGCATCTTACTTTTTCTGTATCGTATTCTTTGTGGTGGGATTCAATATGCTGACGCAAAAGAAAGTCTTCAATGCTGTCAAGGTATCTGCTTATTCCCTTTTCGGACTGATATGGTTGTCATCTGCGCTGAGCTTTGCCAACTATCTGATCTATCCTGCCTCGGCCATCGCCTGGGGCGGAGCCTTTGGCGACTACCTGACAGGTGAGAGTGGCCAGATCATGGGCCTGCTCCGCACTACAGGTACCGCGGCTACACTCGTAGGCACGGCTATCGCGTTTGGTATCTGGGTGTACAATTTCAGCTTTGACTTCCTGCTGCGTCCATTTGCCAGGAGGGAGTCGTCACCGGCTATGGCGGCAGCTGCTACGGGCGCTACGGCTATGGAGGCAGTGCCCGTCTTCAGGGATGAGAGCGAAAATATTTTTGCCAAGGACAATCTCACAGATGTAAAGGAGGCATTCCCGGCAGATGAAGAAGCCCCGGAAGAAGAAAGCATGGAAGGCGATGATGACGATGAGATCATCCTGACCAATAAGGCCGTGGAGGCAGCCGCAGCCGCTGCTGTGGTACCTGCCACGACTACGCCACCGCTGGTCACAGACTTTGAGTCGGTAGATATGGAGAGCTACGGTGGCGACGATGAGCCGGAGGAGTCCGGTCTCAAGCTGGATATCGAGGCGCCTAAGGAGGAGCCGGAGGCTGCAGTAGAGGTAGTGCCTACCTATGGAGGTATAGGGTCAGAGTTTGATCCGACTATGGAGCTGTCCAACTACAAGTTCCCATCACTGGACCTGCTGGATGAGCATAGTGCAGAGAAGATCAAATACGACCCGGAGGAGCTGGAGCGCAATAAGAACCAGATCATCTCTACACTCAATAACTACCAGATAGAAATATCTAAGATCAAAGCTACCATAGGGCCTACGGTCACGCTCTATGAGATCGTGCCTGCGCCGGGCGTGCGGATATCTAAGATCAAAAACCTGGAGGATGATATCGCCCTCAGCCTCGCAGCCCTCGGTATCCGTATCATCGCACCGATACCGGGCAAGGGAACCATCGGTATAGAGGTGCCCAATGTGAATAAGGAGATAGTGAGTATGCGCTCCCTGCTGGCCTCGGAGAAATTTCAAAACTCTACGGCAGACCTGCCTATCTGCCTGGGCAAGTCTATCTCAAACGAGATCATCGTAGCTGACCTGGCCAAGATGCCGCACCTGCTGATGGCGGGTGCTACCGGTCAGGGCAAGTCAGTAGGTATCAACTCGATCCTCGTATCACTGCTTTACAAAAAGCATCCATCGCAGTTGAAGTTCATCATGGTGGATCCAAAGAAGGTAGAGCTCAGCCTGTACGAAATGCTCGAGAAGCACTTCCTGGCCAAGCTGCCTAATGAGGAGGATGCGATCATCACAGATACCAAGAAGGTAGTGACTACGCTCAATGCGCTCTGCATCGAAATGGATCAGCGCTATGACCTGCTGAAGAAGGCACAAGTGCGCAATATCAAAGAGTACAACCACAAGTTCACAAACAGGCAACTGAACCCGCAGAACGGGCATAAGTTCCTGCCATATATCGTGCTGGTGGTAGATGAGTTTGCAGATCTGATCATGACAGCGGGCAAGGAAGTAGAGATGCCGATAGCCCGTCTGGCACAGCTGGCCCGTGCCATCGGTATCCACCTGATACTCGCTACGCAGCGCCCATCGGTCAATATCATAACAGGTACGATCAAGGCCAACTTCCCTGCGCGTATCGCATTTAAGACTACGTCTAAGATCGACTCGCGTACTATCCTGGATGCAGGTGGCTCGGAGCAGCTGATAGGCCGCGGTGACATGCTCCTCTCTCAGGGTAGCGATATGATACGCCTGCAGTGCGGATTCGTAGATACGCCGGAGGTAGAGCGGGTGAGAGATTTTATCAGCCATCAGCAGGGCTATCATGAGGCATTCCAGCTACCTGAGTACATAGATCCGAATGATAAGAATGCCGGAGGCGAGGACTTTTTCATAGATGGCGAAAAGGATGGCCTCTTTGAGGATGCAGCCCGCATCATCGTACAAAACCAGATGGGATCTACCTCTCTCATACAGCGCCGGCTCAAGCTGGGCTACAACCGTGCTGGCCGCCTGATGGACCAGCTGGAGGAGGCCGGTATAGTGGGTGAAAACCTGGGCAGCAAGGCCCGCGAGGTCAAATTTAAGACCGAAGTGGAGCTGGACCAGTATTTACAAAAGCTGAAAGGTTGATAAAAAAATACAACAAATAGCCGGCACACCTCTGTGGCTGGCTATTCTTCTATTTTTGGCGCAGCCTTTGACTATTCCGTTTCAAAATACTTTATGAAGAAGTTATTTCCTTTTCTCGCAGTTGTATCTATGGTAGTTGCGGGTTTTGCGCAGCAGCAGGGCAGTGCCGTGGCTGATCCGGAGGCCGGCGCTATGCTGGAGAAAGCTACCTCACGTTTTAAGTCTTTCAAGAGTGTGGATGTGGACTTTACACTCACTACGATACGGCCAAAGCTGAAGCCCGATGAGCCGGACAGTAAGTACACCAGCAATGATAATGGCAAGCTGTATATGAAGGGCAATAAGTTTAAGATAGCGATGAATGGCGTAGACATCTATTGCGATGGCAAAACTATATGGAGCTACAACCCCAAGACGAAAGAGATACAGGTAAACGACTACGAAGAGAGCCAGGAGACCTTCTCACCGACCAAGATATTTTCTGTGTACAAAGAGGGCTATAGCTATCAGATCAAAGAGAAGAAAACCTATGCCGGTAAAAATGTGACGGTCATAGAGCTGGCACCGCAGAATAGGAAAGTCTCCTATTTCAAAATAGATGTCGCACTGGATGATGCTACCAATGATGTGATAGAATCTAAGATCTACGAAAAGTCAGGGGTGCGCTACATCTATAAGATCAATAAGCTCAATAGCGCGGCCAGCCTCAGTGATGAATTCTTTGTCTGCGATGCTAAGAAATATCCCGGCGCAAAAGTGGTGGACCTGAGGTAGGCAGGCAGATACCGGCAGCTGACATATGTTAGATGAATTATAAGCGAGGAATATCAAAACCTGATTATTTTAGCAGTAAATCCTTTTTGCATGATAAAAGTGTACACCTTTTTGTTTCTCAGTGCATTTGTTTTGTCCGCCACGGCGCAGACACAGATCCCCAATGGTGATTTTGAGACGTGGACCTCTCTGAATGGTGCTCAGAATCCGACACGGTGGAAGACCATAGATGATGTGCTCACGGTACTCCCTTTTAACCTGCAGTCTCAGAACCTGGTAGTACAGGAGACAGATCCCGCGAATGTAGCCTCCGGCTCTTCTTCGGCTCTGCTTACTACCAAGGGTGTTTCCTTTCCGCTGGTAGGTGATATTACTTTTGCCGGCTCCATGTCTATCGGCAATTATGGGCTCACGCCGCAGGGGCTGACTTCCTTTCAGGTGACACTGGGTGGAGTAGCCTACACTGACAGGCCGGATTCTATTGAGTTTACGTATAAATATAAGCTGCCGTCAGGGCAGGATCACGGCACGGTGATCGTAAACCTGACACATGCTACCGCTCATGATGGTACGGTGACCGTGGGGTCTGCGAGTATCAATCTCAATCCAACCAATAATTTCTCTACGATCAAGGCCAAGATCACGTATTACTCCGCTCTCAATCCTGATACGCTGAAGATGCAGGTAGAGTCGAGTGCTACGACCTTTGGTCAGGGCGTGCTCGGTGGCCAGCTATGGATGGATAATATGCGCTTCGTGGGATATGACACGATCTTCAAGGCTTATCTTTTCCCTAAGACAGACCAGGTCAGGTGCGAGGGAGATACGATAGCTATCCGTACCGATGAGATAGCGGGAGATAGCTATGTGTGGTTTCGCGATGGTGTGATGCTGCCCTATACTACCTACAAGATCCGTGTGAATACCTCGGGCCAGTACAATGTACTCGTCACTCACAATCATGCACTCTGGGTATCTGATACCATCACACTGACGGTCAATCCGCTGCCCGTTGTGACCTTCACCGGGTATCTCGATACGCTATGCAATAGTGATGCACCGGTAGAACTGACTGGAGGCAGTCCTTCTGGAGGCACCTACACAGGCAACGGGGTGAGGCAGGGTATCTTCTATCCTGCTAATACATCTACCGGCAATAAGACACTGACGTATACTTATACTGATAATAACGGATGTACCGCGCGGGCATCATTACTTCGCTTCTATATACTTAATTGTACTACCGGTATCTCTGCCTTAGGGGCCGATGCCTCTGTGAGCGTCTATCCTAATCCTGCGAAGGATAAACTCTATATCACCGGGAGCAGTCAGATCATAGGCGGCGAGGTACGTGTCTACGATATGCAGGGCCGTATGGTGAGCGCTACTGCTCTGAGTGCTCAGCAGTCTGTGCTGGACCTGAGCGGTGTAGATGCGGGCTACTATACCGTGCAGATAGTGAATACTGCTAATCAGACACTGGCTGTAGCCAGGATCACTGTAGCTAAATAGGACGTATCCTTAGCGAAAAATAAAAGCCCTTAGTCATCCTAAGGGCTTTCTTTTATATGATCTGATACTTATTGCTCAGAGGGTGCCTCAGGAGCGGCATCCGGCGCTGGTGCACCTGTTTGCTCTTCTGATACCTGAGTATCTGTAGCGGGTTCGGATGGCTGCTCTGATTTCTCATCACTGCCTTCTTTGGTGCCCTTGTCAGCCTTGCCGGACTTGCTGGCTTGCTTCAGGATGCTGTCAAGCGTCTTGTGGATGTCCTTGAGCTTATCCTCCTTGGAGGTGATGGTCTCCTTGATCTGGCGCAGCCGTACTTTGAGGAGCTGTAGCTCCAGCGACTGTATGCGCGGGCTCTCGGCTTTCTTGGTAAAGTAGTCGAGGTCCTTGCGGTCACGCTCCAGGCCCTTTTCCATTTTAGCTATCACATCCTTCAGGCCCGAGATACGAGACTCAAACTTGTCAGAGAAGTACTTATTGCGCTGCTCGCTGATGTAGTGGAATGCATCATCGTAGGCCTTGCGCACGCTGGTCTCGTCAGACTTGAGCAGGCGCTGGCTGCGATATTCATTTTGCAGTGCCTTGATCTCATCGTGCAGCGCTTTGAAGTTTGCCTTCTCATCAGCTTTGGCCTTGATCTGGTTTAGCTTCTCTACTATCTGCTCGCGGATGCCGTTAGACCCCTTTTCAAACTCAGCGCTTTCGGTCTTGCGGAAGGTTTTGAGTTGCTCAAAGATAGCATTGACATCTTCCTTTATCTTATCCAGGCGCTCCTGAGTGATGTTCCTTTCTTTCTTATGCTCCAGCACACGCTCCCAGTATGACTTGGCATCATCAAACAGTGACTTGTCATAATGCGCCAGTTCTGCTGCACGTTTCTTGAGCTTGTCCAGCTCTATCAGGTAGCTCTCCCACAGCTTATTGGTGAGTAGCTGTACGGCCCATTCGTTTTGCTTATGGCGTATCTCGCCTGTCTTGTCAGATTTGATCTGATCCGGCAGGATGCTGTCGGCATTGATGTCAGGGTTGATCAGTTCTGTTCCCTCAGGAAACTCAAACGCTTCTCCGCTTACCCAGCCTGTACTGAGTTTTTCAAACGCTTCTTTGCTCAGCGCCTTTCTGGGAATGACATGCAGGTCCAGGCGAAACTCGGTCTCCTTGAGCTCGTATGCCAGCACCACGTCGGTCTCGTCTTTCAAAATGCCTGCTGTGATAAATCTTGATTGCATTAACTTCACCTTTTATGAGGGAAGGCGAATTTAAGAATATTGGAGAAATAAAAGAAAATGGACATTTCTGATATAGAGGCAGCTCTGAGGCGGCCTCTGCCCGGCAAGGAAGCACAGTTTCTGATGGCACCGGGATACAGGCCGGACTATACTGCAGAGGAGGTGATGAAATTTAATCCGCGCATCGGTGGTGTTCTCCTTCTGATCAACCCTGCACCTGAGGGATACACGGTGGTCTTCACGCTGCGCAAAGAATATAATGGCACGCACAGCGGGCAGATGAGTTTCCCGGGAGGAAAGAGGGAAGAAGGCGATATGGATATCACCTATACTGCGCTGAGGGAAACGGAAGAAGAGATAGGAGTGAAGCGTGAGACCGTAAATGTGATAGGAGCACTGAGCGAGCTATATATACCTCCGAGCAATTTTCTGGTGTATCCCACCGTGGGTGTACTGAAGGGGCCTGCAACCTTCGCACCGCAGGAATATGAAGTGGCTGAGATCGTAGAGATACCGCTGGACTTTTTCATGAAAGAAGAGAGCCGCTCTACCACACGTATCAAAGTAATGGGCAAAACGGAGGTAGAAGTACCCGCATACCTTTATGATAAGTATGTGATATGGGGCGCTACCGCCATTATGATGAGTGAGTTTGTGTATGTGATAAACAATAACGATATAGCACACAAATGGCCCGGTTCAAGATAATATTGACATACGGTTTTTTCGCTTTCGTATTTGCATTTGCGCTTTTCACCTCGATAAGTAAATACAAACCGCAGCACTACAAAATAGCTGTATGGGATACCGAGGGCTATTATATTTATCTTCCGGCTGTATTCATCTACCATGGCTTTGAGGGGATACCATCGCAGACGATCATACCCGAAACGCAACAACCATACCTGCAGAAATGGCCTGGTACGCAAAAGGTGTATACGAAGTATACCTGCGGAGAGGCATTGCTAATCCTTCCTTTTTGGCTGGCGGGCCACAGCCTAGCGCATCTTATGCCAGCGCGATACACACCTGATGGCTTTTCTGAGATATACATGTTGTTTTTCCTTATCGCCATTGCATCATATCTCACTGGTGGCCTGTATATATCCTGGAGGATATTGCGGAGCTATTTCTCAGATATGATCGTCCTCTGCGCACTGCTTTGTATATGGATGGGGACCAGCTTTATTCAGTATACATCGTTTAATCCCGGCAATTCGCATGTTTTTTCTTATTTTCTTATTGCCTTGTTCGTATATCAGACTCCTGGTCTGTACGCTGCACTATCAGTACGTCGTATTATATTTTTTGCTCTTACCTTTGCATTGCTGGCCTTAGTGCGCCCTACCAATGGCATAGTGCTCATATATCCCATGTTTTATTCTGTGTGGTCATGGTCAGATATGCGACAGCGGTTCTTATATTTGATGAAATATATCCGGTTCCTACCTCTTTTTATTGCCATTGTTATGCTCGTATTTATTCCACAGTTCGTTTACTGGAAGTTTATCACCGGCCATTGGGCTTTATTTTCTTATGTTGGAGAAGGCTTTTTTTATTGGAAGAGACCCTTCATTGCAGAGGTTTTATTTAGCCATCAAAATGGATTCTTTACATATGCTCCACTTATGCTCCTGGCTATACCTGGTATGATAGTGGGGTGGCGCGACAGGCGTCTCAACATGCACCTGTCGGTGATAATATTATCGTTGGCGACGTATACATTTGGTAGCTGGTCCTGCTGGTGGTATGGAGGTAGCTATGGCCACAGGGCTTTTATCGATTTTTTATTTTTTATGGCTGTCCCTCTGTGCGCTTTCTTCAGTTGGAGCTTTGCAAATGGCAGATTCGCGAAGGCAATAGTAATCGCTATCGTGACGTTAGGCCTCTTTGTGAGCTATCGTCTCAATACCCTTTACGAGTATCCATGGGAGGGCAAGGACTGGCGCTGGTCGGATGTCAGGGCTAAATACCAGGAGGCTATTACATTCAAAAAATAGTAATTACTCTTTAACTATTTTCCGCGCGAAACTGCCACTGTGATCTTGTATGCTGAGGTAGTACATCCCGGCAGGCAAAGCTTGCGTATCTATCATAGTACGGTGACCGGTAGCGGTCTGATTGGCTACTACTTCACCGATACTATTATATAGCGTGACCTGTTGTATGTCATTTTCTGATGAGATGAATAGGGTCGTCTCGACCGGATTGGGATAGATCTTGTATTCTTGCTGCCTACTCTCTGTGAGACCCGCCGGATATGCAGCATTAGAGTCGTCGTCTATGATGAAATATGTATACTGGACAATATCGGTCATCACCGAAGAAGGCTGTACATTGGATAGTGAAAAGTTGATCTGCTTATTGCCGTCGTGGATATGGTTTTTGAGCATGATCACAGGTAGTGAAATGGTGTCAAACATATTGACTGGAAATATCACAGTCGTGTCTAGCCATAGGAAGTCAACCCCAGGCACAGCATCCCCGTTGAGGTATGTTATATCTGCAGAGATAGGAAATTTTGAGGGTGCACTGCTATAAACCTGCACATAGCCTATGCTGTCAGTTTTCAGATGTGCAAATCCGGCCCCTTTGAATGAAATGAATAGCGCACCGGTATCAATAATAGTCATAGTATAAAAAGTATCGGCAGATGTATTTTGCCTCACCCCTTTTATCCTGAGTACAATTTTTGATGTGTCACCTACCAGATGGTTATCTAGTATGTTGATGCGCATCGTGTCATGCCAAGTGCCACCAGGGTGGCTGAAATAAGTATTGTTTAGATAGATGTGATACTGAGCGGCGCTGTCAAATGAGGATGTAGAACTAAAGGAAAATGTATCTACGAGAAATGAGAAGGCTAAATGATTAGGATTGATGGTGGTCAGGGGGACACCGATGATGAGTGCCGTGTCTTTTTGGATGATCACGCCGCTTTGATCAAAAGATACAGAAGGAGGATAGTAGAAGTTATCGTTTTTGATAGTAAAGAAAAACAATGAGTCGCTGATGTCATTTGCGTCAATGTTAAATAAGACGCAGACCAAAGTCTTATTTGAATCCAGATTCGAATTGGGCACAATTGTAATATCCTGGCATAGCGTACTGATACCGGGAGGTGCATATACTGTGTCCCGATTATAAAAATAATTGACCCCACCGCCCGCAGTAGTGTGATAAAAGGAACTATCCGTATAGCCGTCATAAGTATACCGGCGGTACCTTACATAAAACGGATTAGGGTTGTTGATCGTCTCACACACAGAAAATGCACCATCATGTAGATAGGCAGAGCCTGTATCTATCACAAACCCTATCGTAGCAGGCAGGTCATTGTCTACTAAAACAAAAACCATCGTGCTATTGGCTCCTATAGAATCTGCTGTGCCATATGCATTGAGCTGATAGTGTACGTGCTCCGGTTTTTCCGGAAAGGTATCATCGTAGAGTTGTATGCTGAAAGGAAGAGAGTCTGAGCCCGCAGGAAAATACAGTGTGTATAGAGACTGCTGATTCATGTGAGATGCCCGGGGCAGTGCTCCCACCAGGGCGATCTGTACAGAGTCATCTACGGCAGGGGCTACATCGGCCCTCACATATCCGGCTATGACTGTAGCATTTGCCTCTATAGCCGTGTCTATGGTCACATTAAATGAATAGGTGGTCTGGCCAAAAACCACCCCGGCGGCGGCCAGCAGTGACCACAGGAGTAGAAGAAAACGTTTTGAATTCATACTGACGCTAATTTAAGCATTCATTTATATACTTAGACGGGTAAAAAGCGGATACCGTTGAGAGGCGGGAAATATGGAAAGAATCGGATTTTTCACGTAGGTTTGAGTGGTGAGTAAAAGTGAAAATACTATCTGGAGCTACGAGTACGAGAAGGATAAGGCCATACAGCCGGGCAGTCTGCTCCTTTCGGAGCCTTTTATGCCGGATGAGAACTTTCGCCGCACGGTCATCCTCGTCTGCCGGCATCATAGCGTAGAGGGTACCTCAGGAGTGATACTGAATAAGCCCGTGCAACTCAGTCTGGATGACCTGCTGGATAATTTCCCCAAGGATTTCGGAGGTAGGTTATACCTGGGTGGCCCGGTAGGTACCGATATGATCCAGATGGTGCATACAATGGGGCACAAGATCACCGACAGTACCAAACTGGCTGAGGGACTCTGGTGGGGAGGCAACTTTGACCAGCTCAAGAAGCTGATACGCCAGGGAGAGATCACATCAAATCATGTGCGCTTCTATATCGGCTACTCAGGCTGGGAGGCGCAGCAGCTGCGAGACGAGATCAAGGATAACTCCTGGATCATAGCGCAAGCCAGGCACGAATATGTATTTGATAGCGACCCTGACCAGCTCTGGCGCAAAATAATGAATGGCATGGGAGGGATCTACCAGACCATGGCCGGCTACCCCGAAAATCCCAATCTCAACTAGACCTCATGAAGCAATATTTTCTGCGCGTATTTATAGCTGCATACTTTATTGTCAGTGCTACCTGTGCCCTGGCCGTGGAGCTATCAGACTCGGCCCGTGTGAGTCTGCTCACCTGTGCACCGGGCAATGAATTGTACTCCTGCTTCGGGCACAGCGGCATCAGAGTCACGGACTACAGGCAGGGGTTTGATGTGGTGTTCAACTATGGCACATTTGACTACGGAGCGCCAAACTTCTATCTCAACTTCCTGAAAGGCCATATGATCTATATGATAGGTGTGGACAGCTATAGAGATTTTTATGAGTCTTATGTGTACGAAGGCAGGAGTGTCTATGAGCAGGTATTAAACCTGAATGATAGCCAGCGGGTCAGGATCTTTGACTTTCTGGTGAATAATGCGAAACCCGAAAACCGGAACTACAGGTACGATTTTCTTTGGGACAATTGTGCTACGCGTATCCGCGATGTATTTGAAAAGAATATTCCCGGTGTCAGTTTTGATTATAGCACCTTCACGGATAAGAAGTCATTTCGTACGCTCATCAATGACTACTCGGAAGAGCACCCTTGGGAGCAGTTTGGTATGGGGCTGCTGATAGGGCTGCCGGTAGACCGCACCGCTACACCGCGCGAGGAGACCTTCCTCCCCGACTACCTGAGCGAGGCCTTTGCCCACGCCACGATAGGAGGCCGGCCATTGGCAGGGCCCAGAGAGACCCTCCTGGATGTCAAGCCTTCTGGCGAAAAAACGCTGGATCAGAAGATCACTCCTGTCATGGTTTTTGGTGCTTTATTACTACTGATCGTGCTTGTGACTATATATGAGGTGAAAAGAGGTAAATACTTTTATGCGATCGATATTGTTCTGTTGTTCCTCGCGGGCTTCTTTGGCTGGCAGTTTCTGCTACTGGGAGGATTTACTGAGCATACTACTACCCAGTGGAACCTGAATATTCTGTGGGCGCTACCTACCCATCTCTTCATGGCTTTTCTGGCGCCATTTGTCAGGGGAAGGCGGTGGGTGCAATATTACTTTCTCGTCTCTGCTGTGCTGGCTTCGATCATAGTGATAGGATGGAAACTTTTGCCGCAGCATTTCCTGCTAGCCAATATATTGATAGCTGCGATCTTTGCTATCAGGAGCTATCACATCTATCGGGTGGGTAAGCTCAGCAGCTGATCACTTGCCCCAGGCCTCGGGATCTTTGTACCACTTGATCAGTTCATCTTTGTCTGCGGCTTTTACATAGTCATTTTCCACAGCTTTATCCAGCAGGGATTCATAGTTTGATAGTGTAAAGAACTTGCACTTTGCTTCTTCAAAGGCTTTCACGGACTTGTCGAAGCCATAGGTAAAGATGGCACCTAATCCCATGACATCCCCGCCAGCTGCGCGGAGTGCTTCTACAGCCTTCAGTGAGCTGCCACCGGTAGAGATGAGATCTTCTATTACTACCACCTTCTGACCCTGCTCCAGTTTGCCTTCTATCTGGTTTTCCAGTCCGTGACCCTTAGGCTTGTCGCGCACGTAGACGAATGGTAGATTCAGTACGTCTGCTACCAGCGCACCATGAGGGATACCCGCTGTAGCTACGCCGGCTATCACTTCTGCGCCTTTAAATTCTTCGGATATGATCTCTGCAAAGGCAGTCTTGATAAATGTCCTGACGCGAGGATAGGAGAGCGTCTTGCGATTGTCACAGTAGATCGGGCTCTTGAGACCGGATGCCCAGGTAAAAGGCTGGTCAGGACTCAGTACCACAGCTTTGATTTCAAGCAAGTATTCGGCAACTTCGCGTGCTACGACGTTATTGTAGATCATTCGGCAGGATTTGGCCGCAAAACTATCAAACTACATGAACAATATAAAGGTCTTTTTCAATGAGCAACATCTGCTCATCACCTCTGATACCGACATAGACCGTGCTAACTACCAGAGGGTCATAGCAGATGATGAGAGCGGCTTTGAGTTTCGCATGGAGCCTAAGGAGCTTTTTGATGAAAAATATAATAAGAATATCCTCCTCGTCACACCGCATGTAGAGGAGGCGCTGGAGTCAATATTTAACTATGCCGATGGTATCGTAGCTGCCGGGGGCATCGTGCAAAATGAAAAAGGTGAGGTCCTGATCATGTTTCGTAGAGGCTACTGGGACCTGCCCAAGGGCAAAGTGGAGAAAGGCGAAAAGATATTTAACGCGGCACGCCGCGAGGTAGAGGAGGAGACAGGCGTGCAGATCGCTACGCAGCTGGAGCCGGCTATCGTGACTTATCATTGTTATTTTCTGAAAGGAAAGAACTGCATCAAAGAAACGCACTGGTACCACATGACTGCAAAAGAAGGTCAGGATAAGCTCGTGCCCCAGACAGAAGAAGACATAGAGCAAGTACTCTGGGCTGATAAGGTCAAAATGCGCTCACTAGTGGGCAAATACTATCCACTGATCTGGGCACTGCTGCTGCAGGAGGCCGGCGTATGATACTACATTTGCTTTTTGGCCTCCTGCACTGTCCTGACAGGTAGCTGGCAGGTCTTGTTTCTGCATACATATATCCACGTATCTTTTGCCTGCGTCTTGCCTTGTAGCAGCGGGAGAGAGCTTTCTTTTACCGAGCCGAGCACTATTGCATCAGGCCGATATTCTTTTGCTAACTCCTTTCGTATATCCAGTGCTTTATCTCCGCAGATGGCCACTTCATATGGCTCATGGATAAAGGCATCAGTCATCATCGCCCAATTAGCATAGAAGGCTGCATGCTTCAGTGCATTCTCTTTCAGGTTCAGTGTTTGCTGGCGGGCTATGCGCAGGTAGCGCTCCTGATCCAGCAGATGGCCCAGCAGATAGAGTGCTTTGGCCATGCTGGAGTTTGACGATGGGATCACGTTGTCCGTGGTCTCGGTCTTGCGCGCTATGAGCGGGTCGTCTATGATGGAGGTATAAAAGAAGACGCCTTTCTCCGATGAGTAGAAATGTTGTATAACGTGGTCCGCCAGGTTTCTGGCAGTGGTCAGCCACTGCTCATCGAAAGTGGCCTGGTACAAGGCGATAAACGCCTCGATGGTAAATGAATAATCATCTAGGAAACCATTGATGGTGGAGCGTCCCTCTTTGTGACTGCGATAGAGGCTGTGATCCGGTTTGATGCAGTACTTTTTGATAAAGACAGCATTGGACAAAGCCAATTCAAGGAAACTGTCATCGCTAAAAGCATTGTAAGCGTCTATGAGGCCTTTCAGCATCAGGGCATTCCACGAGGTTAGTATTTTATCATCCAGGCCCGGTCTGATGCGCTGGTTTCTCACAGCCATGAGCTTTGTGGCCCACGATTTGACCTTAGCCTCCTGAGTGGTGTCAGGTATGCTCAGTGACAGCCGGCGCAGATTGATATAGCCGTGCTCGAAATTCCCGTCGGGTGTGATATCGTAGTATTTTGCAAAGTCATCAAAGTCCTGACCTAATATGTTTTTCAGTTCGTCATAGGTCCACACATAGAACTTGCCCTCCACGCCCTCTGAGTCTGCATCCAGAGCAGAGTAAAAGCCGCCGCCGGATGCTGTCATCTCACGGCTGATAAAACTGACAGTGTCATAGACAGCAGTGCGGTAAAATGTATTCCCCGTGATCTGGTAAGCTGCAGAGTAGAGTGAGACCAGCTGTGCATTGTCATACAGCATCTTCTCAAAGTGCGGGATGGTCCACTCTGCATCTACAGAGTAGCGCGCAAAGCCACCGCCTATCTGGTCATAAATACCTCCTGCCAGCATTTGGTCCAGCGTGATGGTCACGGCTCGGAGTGCTTTTTCATTTCCGGTGTAGAAGTGATTTTGCAGCAGGTACTGCATCGTGACCGGCATGGGGAACTTAGGCGCGCCACGGCGGCCACCCAGCTCATAGTCCCAGGCCTGGTCTATGCGCTGAAACATGACATTGCGGTCTGCAGAGTCGAAAGCGCCGTCACCAGCGGGTGTGATAGTGTCGAGTACTTTGATGCCGCGTACGATCTCTGCTGCGCGCTCCATCGCATCATCGCGATCTTTATGAAAGTAATCTGTCAGGTAGAGCAGCACCTGCTTCCACTGCTCGCGCTGAAAGTAGGTGCCCGCATATATCGGGCGTCCGTCCGGCAGGCAGATCGCATTCAGCGGCCAGCCGCCGTGGCCGGTGATGATCTGCACGGCATCCATGTATATCTGGTCTACGTCCGGGCGCTCCTCCCGGTCCACCTTGATGCTGACGAAGTGGTCATTCATAATATCCGCCACCACTTTGTCTTCAAAGCTCTCATGCTCCATCACATGGCACCAGTGGCAGGCAGAGTAGCCTATGCTGACCACTACCAGTTTGTCTTCTGCCTTGGCTTTATCCCATGCTGTATTGCCCCAGGGCATCCAGTTCACAGGATTGTGCGCGTGCTGGAGGAGGTAGGGGCTTGTCTCGTGGATGAGGGCGTTGGTATACTGGTGCTGAGATGACATACGGAGTATTAATAGTTGTGAAAATAGCCATCTCCGGGGCAATTATCTTATGTATAGCTACTGCGGCCACTCAGCCATTTGTATTTCCACTCAAAAACTTTCAATTTGCATCTGTGAAAATATCTGCCTCCATTTATTCCCAGCGCGAAAAGCCACTGAGCGACATCGTAAGCCAGCTCAGTAGTCATGGAGTAGATATGCTGCATATAGACTGTGCAGACAGGCCGGAGGTATTTGATGATATCCGGCAGATCAGGTCGCTGACCACTACACCGCTGGATCTCCATATCATAGCCAAAGACCCACTGAAGTACGAAGCACTGATACGTGATCTCAAGGTAGAAAATGTATCGCTGCAGTATGAAGACATGGGAAGCGTACCGGCTGCACCGCAGATACCGGGCACCAAGTTTGGTATTGCTCTGCAGTCAGAGACGGACATCAAAGTACTGGATCAGGCCGTAGGATATGACTATGTGATGCTCATGTGCACTACACCGGGTGTGAGCGGTGGTAGCTTCCGCAAGGATAATTTCCGTAGGATCATAGAGGTGCGGCAGCGCTATCCTAAGCTCAAGGTGCAGGTGGACGGCGGTGTGAATGATGAGGTGGCCTATATACTCAGGCTGCTGGGAGTGGATTCTATCGTGTCCGGCTCCTTTATCATGAATCACTACAGCATCGGCTCGGGCATGCTCAGCCTGTACAAGGACCCTGTAGGTGGCAGCTATCAGGTGAAAGATTTTATGACCCCTGCCTGCTACCTGCCGATATTGAATGAAAAAGACCTGCGCTTTGAGACGGCGCTACATACCATAGAAGATCACAGGCAAGGTTTTGTGCTGATACAGGATGAGGATGGAAAACTGAAAGGCGTGATCAGCAATGCAGACCTGCGCCGCGGGCTGATACGCCAGCTGGACAACCTGGTCAGCGTAGACGTACGCGAGATGATCAATACGGACCCCGTACGGATCAGTGGAGACGCCGATCTGGGGCAGATGCTATCTGTGATCAACGAACTCAATTTCATTATATTATTTTTGCCGGTCGTAGACAGCACCGGCAGGCTGCTGGGCGCAGTACTACTCAATAACCTGACGAGAGGCTAAAGACAGCCTCTAAATACAAATCAAATGATCATACATCTCCATAGTAATATAGATCAGCAGAAAGCTGATGAGCTGGGCCGCCGCTATGAGGCTATTGTCTTTCATAATGGGAAGCAGTATGTGCTCGTGACTTCGTCTAAAGTGAAGGAAGCAGACGCGGAGCTGAAGGCGCAGGCTGAGGCTACATACGCTACTGACTCTGACATACAGCTGGCCAGCAAGCAATATATGACCGATGTGCGCACCATAGACCTCGGTACAGTGGCACTGGGTGGTAAGACAAACCATACAGCCGTGATCACTGGTCCCTGCTCTGTGGAGAGCGAGGAGCAGATAGAGCAGGCAGCGCAGCTGTGCGTAGAGCTGGGAGTGAAAGTTCTCCGTGCAGGCGCATACAAGCCTCGCACTTCGCCTTACACCTTTCAGGGATTAGGGCTGGAGGGGCTGAAGCTGCTGGACAAGATGCGCAGCAAATATGGCCTCAAGATCATCACTGAGGTGCGTGATAGCACACATGTGGATGAGGTGATAGAATACAGTGATATCGTGCAGATAGGCGCCAAGGCTATGTACGACCAGGGTATCCTGCGCAAATGCGGCAAGAGCAATAAAGCGGTACTGATCAAACGCGGATTTGGCTCTACACTACAGGAGTTTGTGCAGGCGGCTGAGTTTGTACTCAGCAGTGGCAATCCTGATGTGATGCTCTGTGAGCGCGGTATTCGCACCTTTGAAACAAAGACACGCTTCACCCTCGATCTATGCGGCGTGGCCTGGCTCAAACAGTATACCAACCTGCCCGTCATACTCGATCCTAGCCATGCGATAGGATATGCCTACGGTGTAGCGGACCTCTCCCGCGCCTGCATCGCTATGGGCATAGACGGCCTCCTGATAGAGACACATCCTAATCCTAAAGTAGCTAAGTCCGATGCCGATCAGCAGTTGAACTTTGAGCAATTCCGCGCACTATACAAGAGCATGGATGCAGTGGCGAATGCTGTGGGTAGAAGGATCGTGTAAGATCTAAGAAAGTTTTTGGAGCCGGGCTAACCTTTCCGGCTCAGAGTTTTTCAGATACAGGTCATCCCTCAGCGCGTCATATGCCCTGGCAAAGTATGGCTTAGCTTCTTCTTTACGATTTAGCTCCAGTAGGCATTCACCTATTTCCTCGTAGTTATATCCGTCAGATTCTTTGTTCTCCTGCTCGAGCTCTAGCTGCAGATCCAGCGCGTCTTCCATTTTACCCATAGCACGCAGGGTGCGGGCTACAGACCACTTGGCTATGCTGGCCTGCTTGGGGCGGTTCTTGGCCAGCTGCCAGTCCAGCCCCTTGCGAAAGATGTCCAACGCTGTACCAAAGTCCTTCTTGCCAAAATATGACCAGCCGAGGTTATTGTATAGTGACCCCAGCCAGCCTTGCGCCCGCTCATCGGCAGAGGATTCGGCTTTGAGCATAGCTCTTTTGTTCCACTCTATGGCCTCGTCCGGTTTTGATACGATAGCCAGCATGTGCAGCGTATCTACCGTATGAAAATCTGCAGCGACTGCATCAGAGATGGCTAGTGCTTTATCAAATTCCTCGCGCGCACGCTCTTTATTGCCAGATGAATTATACACACGGCCCTGCTCCAGGTGGTAGCGTAGTTGCTCCAGGGTAGGCTCATCGCCTAGTGCAGAGCGTACCTCATCCAGTATGTTTTGCGACTCGTCAAACATCCGTCGCAGGCTGTAGGTACGCGCCAGCTGGGTGAGCAGCTGTAGATGATAGGACAGATCCGTGAGCGTAGGCTCTGTATCCAGTATCTGGCGAAATCTCTGCTCCGTAGCAGCGGGATCGGCATAATCCCAGAGTTTATCAAAATGTGGAAGCTCCTGCATGTGGATGAAAGCTTTTAGGTTTATCGTTTTTTGTCCGTTTCTTTGGCGCTGTCAAATATAGATAAGCGCACATGGATGACAAATACCTGCAGCGGGGCGTATCTGCCAGCAAAGAAGATGTACACGCAGCTGTAAAACACCTCTATCACGGCCTTTACCCAAAAGCATTTTGCAAGGTCTATCCAGACTATCTGGGCGGTGATGAGCAGTGGTGCAATGTGATGAGCGCTGACGGCTCCGGCACCAAGTCTATCCTGGCCTATCTCTACTGGCGCGAGACGGGCGATATATCGGTCTGGCGTGGCATAGCGCAGGATGCTATCGTAATGAATCTCGACGACCTGCTATGCGTAGGCGCTACAGATAAATTTCTCCTCACCTCGGTGATCAATCGCAATAAGAACTACATACCCGGAGAGGTGATAGCTGAGATCATAGCTGGTACACAGGAGTTCATAGACACCATGAATGACGCTGGCGTGCAGATACAACTCATGGGTGGCGAGACTGCAGATCTCGGTGATATAGTCAGGACGGTGACTGTAGATGCTGCCATGACCATCCGCATGAAGCGGAGCGATCTCGTATTGACTCAAAATATCAAGCCCGGCCAGGTAATAGTAGGACTGGCATCATCAGGCCAGGCCAGCTACGAGAAAATCTATAACTCAGGTATCTCCAGCAATGGCCTGACTTCAGCCCGTCACGATGTACTGAGTAAATACTACGCAGAGAAATATCCCGAGACATTTGATCAGAATATAGATGCTAGTCTCGTGTACAGTGGATCAAAGAGAGTCACAGATGCGCTCGAGGGGACGCCGCTCAACGTCGGTCAGGCGCTGCTCTCACCTACACGTACCTATGCGCCAGTGATACAAAAGCTGCTACAAGAGATGCCCGGCCGTGTGCACGGGCTGATCAACTGTACCGGGGGGGCGCATACCAAAGTGCTGCACTATATCGAAGGCCTCCGGATCGTGAAGGATAACCTTCTGCCTATCGCTCCTATCTTTAACCTCATACAATCTGAGTCCGGCACCGGGTGGAAGGAAATGTATAAAGTGCTCAACTGTGGTACACGCCTGGAAGTCTATGTAGACGAAAAAGATGCACAGGCGGTCATAGATACTGCCCGCTCCTTTGGCATCGATGGGCAGGTCATAGGGTATGTAGAGGCGTCTGAGGGCAATCAGGTGGCCCTGGCTACGGCACATGGCTCCTTCCTGTATGAGTAGATTTAGAGTTTAAATTGACCATTCAGGCGCAGCAGCAGGTTGTATGGCTGCTTCTGCCAGCTATCATATAGCAGATACCCACCACCACCTTCTTTGAAGCTGCCGTCATCATGAAACTTATAAGTGATCATCTCGATCACATGTCCCTGAGCATCGGCCAGATCTATCTCCGTAGAGGCGTCATGGGTAGATACCATGAGCTGGTGTGCAGAGTCTACACCTGCAGGATCTGCCTCTAGTAGCGGCACCTCGCCCATATTCCTGCCATTTTGTATCACATATACTTTAGGCATGGTGGCATTGGTAGTGTAGAAATATAGCTGAAAGGCGTGGCTATTGGTCCTGGAGCAGCTGCTCAGCAGTGCTATGACCGCAAAGATGGAGGCCCATGTCAAGATGCTGATGATCGCACGCATAATCCGTCGTTTAGTTGTGTTTACGAGAAAGGGAGCGGGGATGTTGTCAGCTTTTGGACGAAGTTGTCCACAGTTTCTTACGTAAGGCAGGAGTAGAAGGTTACATGGTTTTCTTTGTATTCAGGCCCATCAGACGCTGAGCGTGAGATATTTGTATTCCTTCCTGGTCAAAGCGCTCCTTTAACGCCTTGAGCAGGTCGCATTTCATCTCAAACGCAGCATCATTATTGGGTGCCCAGACATAGGCCCGGCAGCGGACGCCGTTATCCTCCAGCGCTACTACCTTGGAGACCACCAGCGGATAGTTCTCGAGCTTTTTTGCGTCTGTACGCCCGTCTATGAAATCAGGGTGCTTTTGGGCCTCTTCGCGCATGATCTCCAGCGCGCGGTCTATATTACTCTCATATACCACGACCACCTCCAGGTTAAACATCACCCGCGGATCCTTGATCGTACTATTGAGTATGGCCTCGCGGCTGATCACCGAGTTGGGTATTACGATGCGGCGGTTCTCTATGCTTTTGATGATCGTGTGGCGGATGGTGATGTCCTCTACGATGCCTATTTGATTGCTGGTCAGTAGCTTGATATAGTCGCCTACGCTGAAAGGTTTGAATATCACGATAAAGACACCGCTGATGATATTGCTAAATGCCTCCTGCGAGGCAAAACCGATGATCGCAGCGGCTATTCCAGCACCGGCGAAGAGGGTTTTGCCAAAGCTGTGAAGCGTGGGTATGCGCCAGAAGATGTAAAGCGTAGCACAGATGAAAACGATGAAGCTGACCGCATTTTGCAGAAAGTTATAGTTGGTCGGGTCAAAGTGCATCACATTGGCCGACTTGCGGATATACCTGCGGATGAGAAGGCTCAGAAGCTTGCCGATAGCATAGGATATGATGATGATAGCTATGGGCTCGCTATAGGTCTCAAATTTGGTCCAGTCTACTCTCAGCATGATAGGGTGGTGGTGTTTTAGCGGGTGCAAGGTACGACTATGCCGCCATTTGCCGGATCTGGTTGTAAATTTTTAAGAGTAAAATCCGGTGCGGGGCCGGTATACTGATCAAGCTGCAGAAGGGTGCCTGCGATGCATAAAATCATGTATTTTCATCCCCTGTATGCAGAGTTATATCACACCTGAGATACTGGGCCAGACACTGAGCTGGGAGCAGTATTATGCCCTGGTAAAGCACTATATAGATAGCGATGACCGCCCCGAGCTATACCGGCAGGAGAAGATGCTGCGATACACGGCAGAAAATCTGAAGCGCATGGATCATGTGCTCTCGAGTATCAATATCGAGTCAAAGCTGTATAATCAATTGAGTGCAGTGACCGACCACTGGACATGGGTAGTACTGGCAGAGCCGTGGTGCGGAGATGTATCTCAGGAGATCGCCGCACTGTACACTATCTCTACCTGTAGTGACCGGGTCGACTTTCGCATACTGCAGAGCGACTCCCACCCACAGGTACTGGATCACTATACTACCGGCGGCAGCCGCTCTATACCTAAGCTCATCTGCCTGCGCACAGATACGGGAGAGGAGCTGGGTACCTGGGGACCCCGCCCACAGGCGCTCCAGCAGATAGTCATGGAGGATAAAGACCGCACGGATATCTCATTTGGAGATAAAGTGCGCATGATACACGCCTGGTATGCACAGGATGCCACCCGCAGCATACAGGAGGAATTTATAGATTTGGTCAAGAAATGGAATAGCTGATCATGGGTTTGATGCGTGTGCTGATCTGTATTTTCTTTCCGCCGCTGGCGGTGATAGACAAAGGCTGCGGATCTATTCTGATCGTATTTATCCTCACCTGCTGCGGCTGGGTACCCGGAGTGATCGGAGCACTGGTGATTTGCAATAAACAAGAAAAATAAAGAATGTCTAAGATCGCTAAACAATCAGAGATAAGATTCAAAATAGGCCTCGACGAGCAGAATGTGCCCGTAGATATCAAGTGGCAGGCCACAGATACCAAGACGCAGGAACTGCGTGACTGCAAGTCTATCATGGTATCCATATGGGATGCCGCTAGCAAGGAAACCCTCAAAATAGACCTGTGGACCAATGAGATGACCACAGATGAGATGCACTCGCATTTCTTTCAGACGCTGCTGTCTATGGCAGACTCCTACCAGAAAGCCACAAAAAACCCATATGTGAAGGACGAGGTGAAGGCCTTTGCAGAGCAGCTAGCCAAAAAGACGGCAGACTGGGAAAATAGCAGGAGCTAGGCTATCAGATATTTTCCAGGTGGGTAGTGTCGTTAAACTTCTCTATCTCAAATTTGCCTCCCTGTAGCAGGTTTACTTTGTAGAGGGATAGGTTGACATGGGGGAAATCCTCCATGAGCCGGAGAGGCGTGCCAGTGAGCGTGCACATCATGCAGCGTATGGCGCGGCCATGCATGGAGACCAATATCGTTTTGTAGGGTTGGGTCTTTAGATGCTCTATGAAGTGTAGCTGGCGGGTCTGAAGGTCGTGCGGGCTCTCACCGCCTTGCGGCTTGGCGTGGTCGTTTCCGGCTTTCCATTGATCTGTCAGATTGCGAAAATCGTCGCTGTTTTCCATCACCGTGGCATTGCCCTCCATAGCACCCCAGCTGATCTCATCCAGCTCCGGTCTCGGCTCAAAATCAAAACCTAGCTCACGAAAAGGGTAGATCGTCTCCTGCGCCCTGAGCAGGGTAGAGGTGTATATCTTGTCAAACTGCACTCCTTTGTACATTTCAAAAAAACCTCTGGCTTGCCGCTGACCTAGTTCATTCAGGGGCAGGTTTACACCCTTGCCCTGTACGATGCCTTTTTTATTGTGGTCAGTCTGTCCGTGGCGTATGAAGTAGAGTTCTTTTTCTATCATAAGAATAGATGCGACGCGGGCGTGCTTCTTATTTTTAAATACTTTCGTGGTGAAGATACAATTTCAGGTAAGCATTAATAACCTTGTCACGCAAAGACACATCCGCCCTCTATGAAGAGGCCCTGCGCACAGGGCAGTCGATAGCCTTATATCGCCTGCCCGGCACCCGCACGGTACAGCATATCTCAGGCGGTGTAGTGCGAAAGCTAAAGGATGGACAAGAGGGCTTCGCCTTCGCGCCATTCGACCCCAAGGCCAAAGCATACTACATCGTCAATGGCAAGGGCGCGACAATGCCTCCGCCGCCTGTCGGCAAACAAAAGGTAGCCAGCAAAACATCCTTTATGAAGCTGGTCAAGAATATCAGCAGCGCGATTCGCACTGGCACCTACGGCAAGATCGTAGCTGCCCGTGCTTTGTCTATCTCAAAGCCATCAGATTTTGATCCGCCTTCATTTTTTGACAAGCTATGCGCTACCTACCCTAAAGCGTTTGTATCTCTCACCATGATACCGGGTGTGGGTCTCTGGATAGGCGCGAGCCCTGAGGTACTGGCTGCACAGCAGGGTGAGAAGCTCACTACTTACTCCCTGGCCGGCACCAAGGCGATAAATGACAAGACTCCCTGGGGCGAAAAAGAAAAACAAGAACAGGCGATCGTCACTGATTTTATCCGAAAGAAGCTGGAGCTACTGCGCGACGTGCAAATAACCGCCAAAGGCCCGGCAACGAGAGAAGCCGGCAGCCTGAAGCATCTGCTTACTACCTTCACTGTCACGGCACCACGGCGTGCCATCTGGCAGCAGGTCGTAAAGTCACTGCACCCCACCCCGGCGGTATCAGGTATGCCACAGGCCAGGTCAGTAAAATATATACAGACGGAGGAAGGTTTTGATAGACGTTTTTACGCAGGCTATCTCGGTCCTGTCAATCGCAATGGGCGTACTGATCTATTCGTCAATCTGCGCTGCATGGAGGTCACTTCCGCGCAACTGATCTTCTACGCCGGCTGTGGGATCACAGCAGATAGCGACCCGGCCAAAGAGTGGGAGGAAAGCGAACGCAAAATAGCTGTCCTCAAAAGCCTGCTATAATGCTTTTCATTATGTTTGCCCCGTCTTATGACACTATAGTATTTTGACCACAGATAAACAGAATATACAGGCCCTCGCAGAAGTATGCCGGATACGTGGTATCAGGCACGTAGTTTTTGCTCCGGGCTCACGATCAGCACCGCTGGTGTTAGCTTTTTCTAAGCTGAAGGATGTGAAGTGTATGGTGGTGCCAGATGAGCGCGTAGCAGGATTCTTCGCCCTTGGTATAGCGCAGCAGCAGCGTAGCCCTGTGGCTATCGTCTGCACCTCGGGTACTGCCGTGCTTAATTTTACGCCAGCTATTTGTGAAGCATATTATCAACAGGTACCGCTGTTGGCCCTGACTGCCGACCGTCCTTCTGACTATATCGGTATCGGCGAAAATCAGGCCATCAACCAGACGGATATCTACCGCAATTACATTAAGGCCAGCTATACATTACCAGAGACGCCTGCAGAGGCAGCGACCATCGCGGCAAAAGCCATCACAGAAACCACTCGTAGCGGTCATGGCCCTGTGCATATCAATATCCCGCTGCGTGAGCCACTCTATGGTCAGTCGGAGAAAAATTTGACGGTTACCGCGCCGGCACCGGCTTTGCCAAAGCTACCTGTAGCCTCGGTGCCGATCACCCCCCGCACGCTACTCATCTGTGGCATGCATGAGCCGGATGCGGCGCTCTATGAAGTGATACGCAAACTATCTGCTACGACCGGCCTCGTCATCATGACCGAGCCGCTGGCCAATCTGCATGGGCTCGATACCATTGCGAATGTAGATGCAACCCTGGCGATGGCTACAGAGAGCGACATGGAGTTACTCGCGCCCGATACTGTCATTACAATAGGCAGGCAGGTCGTCTCCAAGCGTATCCGCCAGTTCCTGCGCAAAGTGCAACCTGCGCACCACTACCACCTCTCTGATGACAAAGGAGAGTGGAATGGCCTCGGTGCAAAAGAATATCATCATATAATCTGTGACACTGTAGCCACACTGTCTGCTTCTGCACCGAGATCATCGGATGTAGCCTTTCGCAATAGCTGGATGTCGCTATATCGCAAGGCTATCGCTAATACCGAAAGATACGGAGCGGCTCTGCCACTCAGCGACTGGCAGGTGTTTCAGACGCTGGTCCGCACATACCCAAAGGATGCGCATATCCAATACGGTAACAGCTCACCGATCCGCTACGCCGGATTTTTCCGGCATCGTGCAGATACTACTGTCAATGCCAATCGCGGCACGAGCGGTATAGATGGATCTATGAGTACGGCTGCCGGAGCGGCGCTGCACTACACAGGGCCGACGATCTGCGTGCTGGGTGATGTCAGCTTCCTCTATGACTCTAATGCACTCTGGAACAACTATCTCACCTCACAGCTGCGCATCATCGTGATCAATAATGGCGGTGGCAATATCTTCCGCCTGATAGATGGTCCGCAGCGGGTAGAGGGCTTTTCAGATTTCTTTGAAACAAAGCATCAGCTCGGTGCCGAACATTTGGCCCAGATGTATCAGATACCTTATTATTTTTGCGACCGCGCCGATGATCTGGAGTTTGTGCTGGGCCAGTTTTATAAACCACAAAAGGGCCGCCCGGCCATCCTTGAGATCAAAACAGATGGCGCAGTCAGTGAGAAGGTATACAAAGACTATTTCCGGTTTTTGACGGAGAACATTTGATCTTGTATTTTCTTATTACTTAATACTAACTACTAAATATCCGCCCCATGGCAAACAGAGAATGGAAGACCATCAAAGAATACGAAGAGATCAGGTTTGAATTCTTCGAAGGAATAGCAAAGATCACGATCAACCGTCCGCGCTACCGCAATGCTTTCACGCCACTCACCGTAAAGGAAATGATAGATGCGATGAATATCAGCCGTGATAGTATGGAGATAGAGGTGATCATACTCACCGGTGAGGGTGATATGGCCTTCTGCTCCGGTGGTGACCAGAATGTGCGCGGCAATGGAGGCTACATAGGCAAGGACCAGGTGCCGCGCCTCAATGTACTCGACCTGCAAAAGCAGATCCGCTCGATCCCTAAGGCTGTGATCGCGATGGTGAATGGCTACGCGATCGGTGGTGGCCACGTACTCCATGTAGTATGTGACCTCTCTATCGCCTCAGAGAATGCCATCTTTGGCCAGACAGGACCTAAGGTAGGTTCTTTTGATGGTGGCTTTGGTGCTTCATACCTCGCCCGCTGCGTGGGTCAAAAGAAAGCCCGTGAAATATGGTTCCTCTGTGATCAGTACAATGCTCAGGATGCGCTCGATATGGGTCTCGTGAATAAGGTCGTGCCACTGGAGGTGCTGGAAGATACTACCGTAGAGTGGTGTAAGAAGATACAGGAGAAATCTCCGCTGTCTATACGTATGCTGAAGTCATCCTTCAATGCGGAACTGGATGGCCAGGCAGGCATACAGGAACTGGCTGGCAATGCTACGCTGCTCTACTACCTCAGCGATGAGGCGAAGGAAGGTAAGAATGCCTTTATAGAAAAGCGCAAACCGGACTGGAGCAAGTTTCCGAAGTTTCCATAATGCAAAGAACATTTCATCTCATGATATAAGGGAGTGGCCTGCTGGTTGCTCCCTTCTTTTTTGCTATGACTTCATAGCGGAAAATAGTGCGTGACTGATAGGCGATTTGTGAAGGAATGTCTTATCTTTATCCTCCTTTTCTCCCCAAAAATGAGGACAAACCAAGCCACCTCAAATATGATCTATAACCCTGCGCTCAACGTGCCGGGTAAGCCAGATTACTGGCAGACGATCCGCTATATCTATCAGCATCTCGAGTTTCATATTTCAGAAGATGAGGCCTATGTCATCACTAATCTCTTCATAGAGATATGGGACGAGTCAGCCGGCAAACTGGTCTACGAGGAGGATATCAAAAAGCATGTTTTCAAGGAATGCCGCTCACGTGTGATGCTCTTTTTGCCGGAGGAGAAGATACACAAGGTGTGTGACCTGATCTTTGCCTACCTGCGCTCTGTGGGGCAGTTCCTATAGGCTGTAAATAAAACGGCCCATGAATAGTCACGGGCCGCCTTGCTATTCTCTTAAAATCTTAGTCTATTTCACGAAGCCGTTTCCTCCCGGATTTACTTCGATCTTTGTCGTAGTCGGCTTCACGATAGAGCAGGCCTGGATGGTCTTGGGGTCATTCATGATGCATACCACATCACCATCCTTTACGTAGATCGTATTTTTGCTCATGCCGCCAAAGGTCTGTGCGTGGCCGCCAAAGACTTCTTTCTTGTCACCAGCATAGATAGCTATCTGCTTGCCGCAATCATTTTTGAGCTCTACACTCAGTTCCTTCTGGATAGAGGTGCTAGGGGCTTTGGCCTCGGCCAGCACGTTAGGATTTTCCATTCCGCCATCGGCTACCATCTGAGCTGATACTTTGTCACCGGCGCAGACTACTGCGAGGGCGATCATACATTTTGCAAACCATTTCATAATCACTTGTATTTAGACTACAAAGATAGTTTGTGGAAAAGTTGTGGATAAGCGTCAGTAAACAGTGATTTTGTGCGCTGTCACTTAAAGTGGACAATCGTGCTGCCCCAGCCATACCGGGCGTGGTAGGCATTTTCAAAGGACTTCACATGAGGGTGGGAGCGGAGTATCTTATGTACCTCGTCTTTTAGTTTGCCTTTGCCGAGGCCATGGATGATGCGCAGCTCGAGTTTGCCGCGCATGATGGCATTATCCAGCGCTGTGTGCAGGGCGTCTATCTGGTACTCTATGGCATATTTCTCTTCCTTCTTGCCGCCGCGAAACTGGCTGCTATCGACATGCAGGTCCACCTCCTCGCCAAACATGGAGGCATTGCTCTTGACCCCCTTCACAGGATCAGCAGCGCCCATCATGTAGCTACGCAGCAGGTTTGCATCGATCTTCTTTGCCATGTGGCAAAAATACCGGTTTTACGATTAGGGTGCTATGTGCTGATAAGATTTTAGTCGACAGACTAACTTCTGCTAGGCATTTGGCGCAAAGAGGTCTTCGGCAAATTTGATATAGTTGCAATCGAGCGGTGGCTTGGCAGTGTAGAGGTGTGGGTGCTTTGCCGCGTCGGCGCGGAGCTTGGCCAGGACCTCGTCATCTGTATCTCTTGGACTGAAATCTTTGTAGGCAGGGTCATTGATGTATTCCTGTATGTAAATTTCCTCCTCGGTGAGTGGTTTTGGCTCCTTTTCTTTTTTTGTTTTTGAACCGGTGGAGGGTTTATTTTCAACGAGTTCGGGAAATTCGTGGCGGAGGTGAGAGGGAAGTTCTGATTCGCCTTTGGTATTGTAGCCGTAGTTGTGCTTAAGGATGAAATGGCAGGTGGAGGCGTTCAGGGTTTTGTACAGGCCGCCGTCTTCGAGTTTGGAGATAAAGATCTGTTCGATGAAATAAATGCGGTCCATGATGTCTTCGTCCAGTTCCCATTTCTTTTTCCAATAGCTCCAGATCTGTTTGTAGCAGCGGGCTTTGATGAGAGCCTGGGAGAGGGTGTCGCAGATGGCATATTCGTCTGTGCCGATGGCTTCTATTTTGTCGAGGAGCTGGAGGGTCTTTTCGCGGGTCCATTTGGAGGCGTTTTGATTGGCAGTCGGTGCTGACATAGGTGTTTTATTTTGAAGTGATGAATACGGATTAACCGCAAAAGCGCGGAAACGCTAAAATGAAATACAGTTTTGCCGCAGAGGCGGAGAGGCGCGGAGGGAATTTTCAATACAGCCCTCACTCCCGAAGCCTCGGGACTCCCTGAAGGGAGGCTTTAATACTATACAATGTCTGAATCAGAATTTACAGGATTTTAGAATTTTCAGAAGGCATACAGAAATACAATTTTAAACCACATAGAACGCACAGATCACATAGAAATGCGGGGGAAACAGGTCCGTTTGCAGTGATGCAAAGATGCGTAAAAAGGGCGAATTTGTGCGGAGGAGTTGTTCACAAAAGTAGCGCCTGGATCTAGCGTAGGGGGATGCCCTGCGCCAGAGGCGTGTCGCCCCGTTGGGGGCTTAATGCAAAGGGGTTTATGGACTTTAAAATAGCTGATCGAGAATTTGATTTTGCGACGGGGAGAGGAAGTGGCTGGATGGAAATCGTGGCCGGATCAGAGGGTTGTTTTTTCGTTCTTGTATTTCCAGTTGAAATATGAGAATGATAGTGCGATGCCTACGAGGCCTGCTGCACTGGTGCCCATGATCAGCACAGACATAAAACTGCTCCACTGCATATCATGGCTGAGGCCAAAGGTCTTGAACAACAAAACACCTATGCTACCCAGATAGCCAAATGAATCTGCTATATAGATCAGGAAGCCGACATTGGCGGTGTAGCGGAAGGCTGCCAGCAGCCGCTCAAAGAAAAGCGCATTGAACGGCACATAGGCCAGATAAAGGCCCAGCCCGGCGAATAGCATCCAATTGTACGCTGTGATAGTGCCCTGTGCAAACATGTAGGATGAAGCACCGGCAAACGCAAATCCTATGGCCACCATGATATGGTTTACGAGAAAAGCAGCAAAGTTATTTCTGATCACGATCATCAGGCCGATGGCAAAAAGCACGATCACCGAGATCGTATTCTCTGTACTGGTGAAGATGTCCTTCACATTATCGTAGTGGTTCTCCTTCCAGATATTGGCGATGAAAAGGTCGCGCAGGTCGCGCACTATAGAGAGGAGCGCATAGGTGATGATCAGTGCGATGAGTCCTGGCAGGAATTGGGCTACCAGGGCAGCGCGGTCATCTGCGGTCATAGGTTTGCGCTCAGTACGGTTGGCTATGTCATCTGCATCCGGTGGTGGTATCTGCTCCAGCAAGAACACAAAGAAAACCATGGGCAGCAGGAATATCATGCCGGTGGCAAAGGGCATCCAGTACTCGCTGACGTGGTAGTCTTTCATCAGCCAGGAGCCCACCTGCTTGACAAATCCTGAGGAAAATATAAAGCTCACGCACATCATGGATCCGATAAACTCTGTACTGCGCCGACCCTCCACATAGCCGAATACGAGGCCCCAGATCATGCCGAGTGGAAGGCCATTGATGAACATGAACACCGCATTGTACGGATAAGGAGTAACAGCAAAAAAGAAGAGGGCTACGGCTGCGATGCCTGTCAGTATCAATATACCACGCCCGCGGCCCCGCTCACGCATCTCAGAGATGATCTTGATACCGGCAAATTTGCTGATCATATACCCGATACCCTGTGAGATGACGAGTATCACTTTAAAGTCTACATCTCCTACCTGGTATTGCGCCGCTGAGAAGGGCTTGCGGAAAGCGTACATGCACGAATATGTACAGAAGCAGACAATGGAGGCATAGATCGTGAGCAATACTTTATTGCCACGGAGTTGCTTTTGAAAGAAGCGCTGAGTGATCTGCATTATTAGTTGAGTAGGGTCAGTATATCCGTCAGATCATCTATGAGGTGGGTATATTTCTCTTTTTCGAGCTGGTCGCGGCGGTAGGCACCCCAGGTCACCCCGATCACATGGCCACAGTTGGCACTCATGCCCTCCATCAGGTCTGATGGCGTATCTCCTATTTTGGCCACCTCTTTGCTATCGGTCATTCCGTAGTGGCTCATGGCCTTCAGTATCATATCTGGATAAGGACGCCCGCGCTCCACCTCATCACTCGTCACGCTATAGTCGTACAGGCCTTTGTCTTTCCAGCCGAGGCGGTTAAATATTGCATCCGCTATCGGGCGGGAGAATCCTGTATCTATCACCACCTTCACACCGCGGTTCTTCAGCTCGGTGAAGATGTGTTCTACGTTTGGCTTGCCCTTGACAGATGGATCTGTGGTGTAGAAATTCACCATGTCATTCAGGAAGATGTCGTGTATCTCGTGAGTCAGTCTGGTGCGCTCATCGCCGGCAGGCAGCTGAAACTTCTCATCGAGCATGGTCTCTATGGCGTATGGCTTTGGGTAGCCCATCACTTTATTGACCTCATCGCGGGTCACTTCGTAGCCTTTGGCTTTCATGGCGTCCATAAAGGACTGGTGTACATTGTCACTGTCTTCTACAGTAGTGCCGGCCATATCAAAGACGACCATCTTAGTCTGCATGTGGGTGTGTTTGTGGTTAAATATAGATTTGCTGTTGTATTCTCTGCAGGTGTTTCAATGTCCACCTCAAACATAACACTGAGCGTCATGTGGAGTATTACCGTATTGTTACTATTTGCTTTACTCCACTATGAAACTCGGATTCAGCAGGTTTTCCTTATTGTAAACAAGCGGCTGTTTCGTCTCTGCATTGATCACATTTTTGCCTGCATAGAGGGCTATGGCGTGTGCCGCTCCTGTATCCCACTCCATCGTAGGGCCGAAGCGTGGATACACATCTGCCGTACCATCGGCCACCATACAGAGCTTCAGGGAACTACCCGAGGAGATGAATTCGATCTGCTTGCCCGATAGTTCTATCGCTTTTACAAAGTCCAGCGTCTCGGGGCTCATGTGTGAGCGGCTGGCTACTACACGTACCTCGGCTTTATCCCGCCATGATGGGCACGGCTCCAGTTTTACCTTGCGGTCATCCATGATCTTATACGCGCCATCACCTTTGACGGCATAGTAGAGCACATCCAGAGCAGGCGCATATACGAAGCCAGCCGTAGGTACCCCGTCCTCTACCAGTGCGATATTGACCGTAAACTCGCCATTCTTTTTGATGAACTCCTTGGTGCCATCTATCGGATCTATGAGCCAGAAGCTGCGCCAGTATTTGCGCACCTCATAGGGTACCTGCTTATTTTCCTCAGAGATGATATTAGATCCGGCATAGCGCTCCAGTAGTGCTGCATTTATCACTGCGTTGCTCAGTTTGTCAGCTTCAGTGAGCGGGGATTTATCGTCTTTGTACTCTACTGCAAAGTCTTTTTTGTAAACCTCCATGATAGCCTCTCCCGCTTTGCGCGTGACCGAGAGCAGGAAGTCAATATCTATATCCTGATGTGTCATGTTATGCTTGTTCTTTCAGTATGATCTCCATAGCGTTCTGCAGGCTGGCACGCCAGTATGGGATCACTATGCCGAAAGCTTTTTTTATTTTCCCCTTGTTGAGCACACTGTACTTTGGCCTGACAGCCGGCGTAGGGTACTGAGATGTCTCGATAGGCGAGATCTTTGTTTTGAGCCCGGCTATGTCCCGGATGGCTATGGCAAAATCATACCAGGAGGCCACCCCCTCATTGCTATAGTGAAATACCCCACCGATCTTTTGCTCTGTAGCTGTATCAAGTGCTGATAGTATAAAAGCTGCCAGATCGCGGGCATAGGTCGGTGTGCCTATCTGGTCAAATATCACATTCAGGCTGTCCCGCTCGCGGCACAGGCGCAGAATCGTTTTCACGAAGTTGGCCCCATAGCTCGAGTATACCCATGAGGTGCGTATCAGCAGCGTGTCAGGGTTTGCCTTGAGTACCTGTACCTCGCCCTCCAGCTTCGATGCGCCATAGACACTTAGCGGATTGGGTTGGTCATCCTCCAATATCGGCTGGCTGTGTGTGCCGTCAAAAATGAAATCGGTAGATACGTGCACAAATTTAGCTCCTGTAGCTGCGGCAGCCGCAGCCAGATTGGCCGCACCGGTAGCATTGATCAGGTAGGCTTTCTCTTTATCTGTTTCCGCTTTATCTACGGCTGTATAGGCTGCGCAGTTGATGATGGCATAGTAGCCGTTTTCCTGAGCCTGCTTTTGTACTGCTGCGCGATCAGTAATATCCAGCTCGGCAGAGTCTGTATACGTAAACGCGTACTGGCTGTATCCACCCGACAGAAACCTGATCTCGCTGCCTAGCTGGCCAGATGCACCTGTGACCAGTATCTTTTTCATGGACGGTATTCGAAGTTGTTGACGCAATCTTTCAGCAGCGGATTGTTTTTATCCTTGTCAGAAATGACCATTTTATCAGCCGGTATGCGCCAGTCTATGGCCAGGTCAGGATCTGACAGCAGCACGCCACCTTCCGATGCCTTATTGTAGAAGTTGTCACACTTATAGCTGAAGACCGTATCATTCTGCAAGACAGAAAACCCATGAGCAAACCCGCGTGGTATAAAGAGCTGGCGCTTGTTCTCGCCGGAGAGCAGCACCTCATATTTCTGACCATAGGTAGGGGAACCCCTGCGGATGTCTACTACCACATCGAGCACCTCGCCATAGATCACACGCACGAGTTTGGCCTGGGCGTGGGGGTCGAGCTGGTAGTGGAGGCCGCGGACCACGCCGTACTGTGATTTGGATTCATTATCCTGTACGAAGCGGACGTCTATACCGGCTGCTTTGAAAGTGTTTTCATTAAAGGTTTCTACGAAATAGCCACGGCTATCACTGTATACGGCTGGGTCAAATATTTTGAGCCCCGGAAAGTCTGTGTCTATAAATGGCATGACGAAAATTAGTGCACTATATTAAGTGGAATTTTTTAATTTCAGGTTAATCTTAAATCACAATTTAATCCTCTCACAATGGAAGTCAACGATCCAGTATCCACCATCATCAGCCGCCCCGTCATCGTGGCCAATCAGTCTCACCATTTCTCCGAAGTTTTGGAGCTGTTTTCGCAGCATGGCCGTCACCACTTGCCTGTAGTAAACGACGAGAATCATCTCATCGGGATCATCAGCACGAGTGATCTATTGAAGTTGTTTTATGATCCCAGATTCACAAACCTGACATTCAATAGAGCAGAAATAGATAGCTCTCTGAAGCTCACCGATATCATGACTCCTGATCCGATCACGATAGCATCTACAGAAACTATAGAGAAAGCAGCCCGGCTTTTCACTGATCACAAAATCCAGTGTCTGCCGGTGGTAGACAACGGCGAGCTCACAGGTATCGTCACTATCAAGGACCTGGCACAGCTTGTAGCCTATTTCTGATCGTCACGTCATGGAGATCAAACTTTACAGCCAGTCAGATACAGCCTATCTGCTGGCTTTACTTTTGCGGTACCGTATACTGCGTATTCCTCTGGGGCTGACTTTCAGCGCAGCAGATCTGGCGCGCGATAGGGCAGACGTGCATATAGGTGCCTTTAGCGGAGAGGAGATACTGGCCACGCTGACCCTGACCGACTCTGGTCATGGCGCAGTGCAGATGCGCCAGGTGGCAGTAGATGATGCTGTGCAGGGCCGCGGCATAGGCAAGGCGCTCGCACTCTACGCGGAGGAATATGCACGGAAGAAAGGTTTTACACTCATACACTGCCATGCACGGGCGGTGGCTGTACCATTTTACAAAGCACTAGGGTATGAGACTATCGGAGATGAGTTTGTAGAGGTGGGTATACCGCACTACCATATGCAGAAGCGGCTGGGCGCTGTGCTCTAGCTGCCAAAGTTGAATACCACCTTGAGATTTACCCTGCGGCCCGTCAGGTTGTTGGGCACTGCATATTGATTATTGTAGAAATCCTTGATCCATAGATAGGATACTACATTCTGGATGTCAAAGATATTGAGCACATCCAGGCTCAGCCAGACAGATTTGAAGGCCTTACTGGCTTTAGTCGGTTTCTTCGCCCATTTAGGATTCCATAGCTGCGCTGCAAACCCCATGTCTACGCGCTTGTAGAAGGGCAAGGTAAACTTAGGAGTATAGTAATCAGTAGTGGGTGATTTGACCGGCAGGCCCGAGCCGAAGGCCAGGTTCAGGTTGAATCGGATGAAAGGCCACTTAGGGATATAGTCCGAGAAAAATAAATTGAAAGTCACCAGTTGATTAGTAGGTCTCGGCTGCCAGCCTACAGACCTGGTCACAGTGTCTGCTATCGTCGGTTTGGTCACGCTATTGACCACGCTGACCTGCTTGCCCGATGAGTCTAGGTAGACTGTCTTTGTAGCACCTTGTACTACGTTTTGTGTATTCATGAGTGACAGGCTGATCCACGATTCTGCTCCTTCGGCCAGTTCTCCGTTTAGGCGCATATCTACGCCTGCTGCGTAGCCCTTGGCATTGTTCAGGCCGGAGTAGCGGATGAGCGTATTGTCATAGTCAAAGGAGACGATATCCCAGAGGTACTTATAGTAGCCCTCCATCACAAAGCTGAAGGGACGTCCCCAGGCTTTGAAGGCATAGTTGAAGCCGATCACCGCGTGGGCGGATTTCTGCGCGCGCAGGTGGGTATTGACGTGGCCGGAGGAGTCGCGCATCTCCCTGTAGAAAGGCGGCTGATAGTAAAGCCCGCCGGCAAAGGTTAGGATGATATCTTTTTTGACAGATGGTTTGATAGAGAGCTGCGCGCGGGGCGTCACGATGGGCTCTTTATTGGCATCCCAGTACTGGAAGCGTACACCGTAGTTCAGGCTGAAGCGCGAAGTGTCTCCAAACCTCCAGGTGTCCTGTATGAAAGCATTGACCCGATTGCTACTCAGGTGAAATGTACTTTTGAGCAGGCGATCCATGCCTATCACGGCGTAGTCATTCAGCGGTACACTATCGCCGTAGAAATTCTTTTGCCCGCCGGCCGTGAATGGCAGCGAATAGCCCGCCGAGTCCAGCCTGTCCCACTCAGAGAGCTTATCCTGTATTTCTTCGTGCTTGTAGTCCAGGCCCCACTGCACATTATGGTGTTTCGCAAACCATGAACCGCGTGTAGCAGCAGTATAGACATCTATGTAGAGGGTATTGCGCCCCCAGTTTTGTATGCCACCTATACCGCTGTAGTTGGTCACCTGGCCATAGTTGCTCTTGCTAGGGTCACTCTCTACATCTCCTATGCGGTAGTCTGCCAGTATATCAAAGTTTTCGTGCTCCAGGTCGTTATAAACTGACCCGAGAAATTTGATCTTCAGGTTTTCCTTTGGCTTCAGCACCAGAGAGAGACCATTGGTCACTGCCATAAAGTGATCCAGCTCCTGGCCCTCAAAGGCCATCTCCAGTTGCTTTACAGTGCTCACGGTGCCAAACTTCGTACTACGGTCATCAGGTATAAATTTGAACTGATTGCGTGCTACATTGCTGATGATCTCCAGTGAGACCTGGCTGCTGATATTAGTAGTAGCAAAGAACTGCGCATCTATGAAGCTGGGCGAATATTGGCCTTTGGTATCCAGCGTGCCGAGTATGTACTGGCTGCTTTTTTGCCTGATACCAAAGAGGAAAGAAAATTTGCGTGGATCTTTTGAGGCGCCTTCTACATGCGCTGCCAAGCCCATCAGGCTAGCCGTGACAGAGCCGCCCCAGGTGGTAGGCCGCTTGTAGGTCACATCCATCACTGATGACATCTTGTCTCCGTATTTTGCCTGCCAGCCGCCTGACGAGAACTTGATATTGCTCACCAGGTTGGGGTTAGCAAAGGAAAGGCCCTCCTGCTGGCCGGAGCGCATCAGGTACGGGCGGTATATTTCAAAATCATTTACGTACACCAGGTTCTCGTCATAGCTCCCCCCGCGTACAGAGTAGTTTGAGCTGAGTTCATTAGATTTATTGACACCGAGAGACTGCGCTGCCAGGTAGTTTTCGATACCGCCGTCCAGATTGGGTATCATGATCTCATGTACTTTGATATTGGATATCTCCTCTGTGCGGCCGCTTTGGTCCCTGACCTCTACCTCATGAAACTGCTGTACCGAGCTCTGCACCTGAAAGGATATCTGCTTCTCATCATTTTTTAGCGGCAGGATAGTGGTAGAGTAGATCGTTTTGGTCAGATAGCTGAATACAATAGTGATACGCTTGCCGGCAGGTACGCGCAGCGTATAGCGCCCGGTAGAATCTGTAGCAGTAAAGAATTTCTGATTTTCTTTCACCACCACATTTACCAGCTCGAGGGGTTTGCCATATTCATCGGCCACAGCGCCCGTGATAGTGGCTATGTCTTGCGCATATGCACCGATAGCTACCAGCAGGCATAGGATAAATAAAGAGAGTCTGCAATACATTTTCGTGGCTGAAACGGCTATATGGTGATTTTATTTCGCGGCGGCATTTTTTATAGCAGAGATAGTTTTGACCGGATCGCTGGCGCCAAAGACCGCATTGCCTGCTACCAGCACATCAGCACCAGCCTCTATCAGGCTGCCGGCATTTTCCAGTCCCACACCGCCGTCTACTTCTATTTTCGCTTTGGATCCTGCCTGCGCTATCAGGTCGCGGGTCTCGCGTACCTTGTTCAGTGCGTTGGGTATGAATTTCTGTCCGCCAAATCCGGGATTGACACTCATCACCAGCACTACATCTATGAGGCTTATTACCTCTTTCAGTTCGCTCACAGGGGTAGCAGGATTGATGGCCACACCTGCTGAGAGGCCCTGAGCCTTGATCTCACGTATGACGGAGTCCAGGTGTACATTGCCCTCCAGGTGTATGGTCAGGTGGTCAGCACCGGCATCCTTAAATTGTTTGATATAGCGCTCCGGCTGCACGATCATGAGGTGCACGTCGCAAAATTTCCGGGTCTGCTTGCGTATCGCTTGTAGTATCGGGAAACCGAAAGAGATGTTCGGCACAAAGGAGCCATCCATCACATCTATATGTATCCACTCCGCCTCGCTGCCATTCAGCATATCTATATCCCTGCCCAGATGGGCAAAATCAGCAGACAAAACAGAAGGGGCGACGATCACACTCATATCCGGTAAACTATAGAGTGTAAGGATAATAAAAAATCAAGAGAGGGGCTAGAAAGAAGCATTTAGCCCTCATCACTCTCTGCAAACTCCCAGATACCCCGTATGACGCGCACCATCAGGCTGGTGATGATATAGAATGCTACAATGCTCCCTATCATCATGCGGTACTCCGGCAGCGCCCAGATACTGGTGCCTGAGATGTAGCGTGCCGCCAGCAGTAGCAGCACCAGCAGCGCAATGTAGTACATCCACGAAGGCCAGGTGTATTTGATAAAAGACTCGTGAAAAATGGACAGGATCGGATTCATCAGCGAGTAAAACATGATACCGCTGAATGCCGCCAGAAACTCCGTGGCCGTGCCGGCAAAGGCAAAGTGGCAGATGACGATCCCCACCATAGAAAGCCCGAAGCAAGCCAATGCCTGCCGTAGGGGAGTCAATCTGCCGGGTATACCTGGTATGATCATGATGTGAAGTTACACCATAACAGGTATTTTTCGCGGATGTTTTGCGGCGGGCGGTTTCTGATAGGAGATTTTCCTATTTTGTGCGGATGAAGCATCATCTCTGGCGCAATGTAGCCCTGCTAGCAGGACTTTTGATCGTATTGGCTACCTGGCTGCAGGTAGCCGGCATAGTAGACTTGCCTCCGGTCATATTCACATCTGTGCGCCTGGCCTGTCTGCTGCCGCTGCTCTGGTATGGGTGGCAGGCGCGGTCACTGACCATCTGGGTATTTGTAGCGATGATCACCGGGGTGGTACTAGGGGTAGACTTCCCTGGTATAGCCCGGGAACTCAATGTCTTTGGCAAGATCTTCCTCCGCCTGGTCAAGATGATCATCGCGCCGCTGCTCTTTGCCACGCTGGTGGTGGGCATAGCCGGCCACTCTGACCTGAAGCAGGTGGGCCGCATGGGGCTCAAGGCCATTATCTATTTTGAGGTTGTTACTACACTAGCTTTATTCATCGGTTTGGCGGCTATCAATCTATCACAGGCGGGCGCGGGCATAGCCAAACCAGCCACCATAGAGAAGCCCGATGCCCTGCCGGATGCAGGCAAGCATTTTCAACTCTATGAGATAGTGCCGGAGAATATCGCTAAGGCTATTTCTGAAAACAATGTACTACAGGTAGTGGTTTTCTCTATCCTCTTTGCTATCGCTGTCTCTATGTGTGCAGAGGAATACAAAAAGCCTGTCGTCCGCTTTGCGGAAATACTGTCTGAGGTCATGTTTAAGCTGACCAACCTTGTGATGCTCTTCTCACCGATAGCCGTAGGCGGCGCCATAGCCTATACAGTAGGTACTATGGGGCTGGGTATCTTCAAGAACTTTGGCCTGCTGCTGCTCACGCTGGCGGGGGCACTGCTGTTCTTCCTCTTTGGCGTGTTGCTACCTATCGCACTTTACTTCAAAGTGCCCATAAAGAAATTCCTGCAGGCCGTGGAGGAGCCGGTATCTGTAGCCTTTGCCACTGCCAGCTCAGATGCTGCCCTGCCCAAAGCCATGAGCGCAATGGATAAGCTAGGCGTGCATAAGAAGGTGTATTCATTTGTACTGCCCATGGGTTATTCATTTAATCTGGATGGCACGACACTTTACCTCTCACTCGCAGCCATCTTTGTCTCGCAGGCGGCAGGTATCAATATGCCACTCTCCACACAGCTCTATATCCTCCTCACGCTCATGCTCACCAGCAAGGGGGTAGCCGGCGTGGCCAAAGCATCCTTTGTGATCCTCCTGGGTACTGTGGCCACCTTTCACCTGCCGGAGTGGCCTATCTATGTCATCTTTGGCGTAGACTCTATCATGGATATGGCACGTACGTCTGTGAATGTACTGGGCAACTGTCTGGCGACGGTAATCATTGCAAAGAGTGAGGGAGAGCTGGTAGAAGCATGACCATAGCAAAAGACCGATTCATTCCTATATTTGAGAAGAAGTTTTAGCGTTTTTGCGCTTTAGCGGTAATAAACGATCATGAAAAAAATACTCGTAGCCAATCGTGGCGAAATAGCCCTCCGCGTGATGCGATCTGCCCGTGAGATGGGTATCAAGACCGTAGCGGTGTACAGCGAGGCAGACCGCCACTCACCGCACGTGCGCTATGCAGACGAGGCCGTTTGCATCGGCCCGCCTGCGTCTAAGGACTCCTACCTGCGCGGAGATAAAATAGTAGAGGTAGCCAAGACGCTCGGCGTAGATGGCATCCATCCCGGCTATGGTTTCCTTTCAGAAAATGCCGCCTTTGCCAAGCTCGTAGAGGAGAATGGCATCACCTTTATCGGGCCGACACCGGAGGCCATAGAGGTAATGGGCGATAAGCTGTCTGCGAAGGAAGCGGCAAAGAAATTTAACATACCGATGGTGCCGGGCAGCGACGGTGCGATACATAGCGCAGAAGAAGTGCGCGAACTATGTGACCGCATAGGCTATCCCGTCCTTATCAAGGCCTCTGCCGGCGGCGGCGGCAAGGGTATGCGTGTAGTGGAAAGCGCCGACCAACTCGCAGAGCAGATGCAGCGCGCACAGAGTGAGGCGCTATCGGCATTTGGCGATGGCAGTGTCTTCATAGAGAAATATGTCGGCTCACCGAAGCATATAGAAGTGCAGATCCTGGGTGATAATTATGGCAACATAGTATATGTATTCGAGCGCGAGTGCTCCGTGCAGCGCCGCCACCAGAAGGTGGTGGAGGAGGCACCTAGCTCCTGCCTGACACCTGAGAAGCGTAAAGCTATCGGGGAGGCTGCGGTAATGGTAGGTAAATCTTGTGCCTATATCGGTGCAGGCACCGTTGAGTTTCTCGTAGATGAGGAGTTGAACTTCTACTTTCTCGAGATGAATACCCGCCTGCAGGTAGAGCACCCGGTCAGCGAGATGATATCTGGTGTAGACCTGGTGAAAGAACAGATCAAAGTGGCGAGGGGCGAGAAGCTTTCCTTCACGCAGGAAGATTTATCTATCCGTGGCCATGCCCTGGAGCTCCGCGTCTATGCCGAAGACCCGACCAATAACTTCCTCCCTGATATAGGCCGTCTGGTAGAGTACCAAAAGCCGGAAGGCCCCGGTATCCGCGTGGACGATGGCTTTGAGACGGGCATGGATATACCGATCTACTATGATCCGATGATCGCCAAGCTCGTAGCCTACGGCAAAGACCGCACGGAGGCCATAGACCGCATGCTGCGCGCCATACAGGAGTACAAGATCACAGGTGTCAAGAACACCCTTCAGTTTGGAGCATTCGTTATCACGCACCCTGATTTCGTAAGTGGCAAGTTTGATACTCACTTTGTGGCAAAGCACTTCAAGCCGGAATACCTGAAAAAAGAAGATCCGGCCGAAATGGAGATGGCCGCGCTGGTAGCGGCTCATGTATTTGAGCGTAAGCCCAAAGCCGCCACTTCGTCTAAGCCTGCGGCACCGGCCGCCGAGAGCAAATGGGTGCGCAACAGGACGCTTTGATTTAGCAGCAGTTGTATTACTTTCACATCAGAGACCGGAGACAAAAGATCCGGTATCATAGTCATGGTCTACCTTACTCGCAGAGAACATTTCAACGGCGCACATAAGCTGTATATCAACTCCTGGTCTGAAGAGAAAAACAGGGAGGTGTTTGGCAAGTGTGCCAATAAGCACTATCACGGGCACAACTTTGATGTCTATGTCACGGTGAAGGCTGTGCCTCATGCCGAGACGGGATTTGTGATCAATGCCCATCATCTGAGCAAGATCATGAAGCGGGAAATAGTGGACCGCCTGGACCATAAAAACTTCAACCTCGATGTGCCCGAGTTTAAGGATAAGCTCGGTACCTCTGAGAATGTGGCCATACAGATATGGAAATGGATGGAGCCGCACCTCACAGACTGCAAGCTGCACTGTGTGAAGCTGGTGGAGACAGAAAATATTTACGTAGAATACTACGGCGAATAAAAATAAGAGCATGGAAAAGAATTTTGACGAAGCCTCGGTAGCAAAGATCAGCCTGCACTATGAGGAGATACTGAAGGGACTGGGAGAGGATATCACACGCGAGGGGCTGCTCAAGACGCCGCAGCGCGCCTCAAAGGCGATACACTTCCTCGCGTCAGGCTACAAGATGGACGCTCATGCCATTATGCGGGGTGCCATATTCCACGAGGAGCACAACCAGATGGTGATCGTAAAGGACATAGAGCTTTACTCGCTCTGTGAGCATCACCTGCTGCCATTTTATGGCCGTGCGCATGTAGCCTACATACCTAATGGCAAGATCGTAGGCCTCAGCAAACTGGCCCGTATAGTAGATGTGTATTCGCGCCGCTTTCAGGTGCAGGAGCGCCTCACTATACAGATACGCGACTGCATACAGGAGACGCTGGAGCCGCTGGGCGTAGCCGTAGTAGTAGAGGCCAAGCACCTCTGCATGATGATGCGCGGTGTGCAGAAACAAAACAGCACCACTACCACCTCTGCCTTCACCGGAGAGTTTCAGAATCAGAGCACCCGAAATGAGTTTATCAATCTTGTATCAGCAAAGCTGAGCTAGTATTATTAATCAAATCTATTACACACTTGAACGCATACATTTTCCCCGGTCAGGGTAGCCAGTTCAAAGGTATGGGCAAGGACCTGTACGAGCAGTCTGACCTCGCAAAAGACTATTTCAAAAAGGCTGATGAGATACTCGGCTTCAGTATATCATCCACCATGTTTGAAGGTTCTGATGAAGACCTGAAACAAACAAAAGTCACACAGCCTGCTGTCTTCATCCACTCTGTGATATCTGCCCTGCTGATAGACGGCTTCAAGCCTGATATGGTAGCAGGTCATTCTCTAGGAGAGTTCTCTGCCCTCGTAGCCAATAAGACGATGAGCTTTGAAGAAGCCCTGCGCCTCGTGAGCATCCGGGCTCTGGCCATGCAAAAAGCCTGTGAGGCCGTACCATCTACCATGGCTGCCGTGCTGAAATATGAAAGCGAAGCACAGGTAGAGGAGATATGTAAATCTATCACAGATGAGGTGGTCGTACCGGCAAACTATAACTGTCCCGGCCAGCTAGTCATATCAGGATCGGTCAAAGGTATAGACATAGCGATGGAGAAACTGACCGCCGCAGGTGTGCGCCGTGTGCTGAAGCTACAAGTAGGCGGTGCCTTCCACTCACCACTGATGGAGCCTGCGCGAGAGGAGCTCGCAGCGGGTATAGAGCAGGCGGTATTTGCCACACCTGTTTGTCCTATCTACCAGAACTATACTGCCAAGGCGGAGACAGATCCCGCTGCGATCAAATCTAATCTGATAGCCCAGCTCACAGCGCCTGTGCTCTGGACGCAGAGCGTGCGCCATATGATAGCAGATGGCGCTACAAACTTTACAGAAGTAGGCCCCGGCAATGTACTGCAAGGGCTGGTCAGCAAGATCGACAGCACAGTCGCTACTGCCAAGGCATAATCACTTTTTCAGATAGGCGTGAACTCTGTCTGCCACATTTTTGCGGATATCGTACCAGAAGAGATTGTAGTCTACGAGGTGGAGTACGTTCCAGCTCCTTACCAGCGGCAGCCTTGTTTTGACCCAGAGATAATCCTGATGGACCTGTGCCGATGCCGCATGCTCCCAGCGGTGGCGGCGTATGCGCAGGAAGATACTGCCCAGAGAGGCTGATGCCGGTACGAGCGTAGTATCGCGCAGCCAGGTGATCGGGTTTATACACATCGGATTGCGCAGTACATCTTTGTGCGGGTCATAGCCGGTGCGAAAGGATGACCACGTCACATAGCAGCCTGTCTCGGTAGCATTGCCACATGGCCGCAGTACCTTGTACCAGGTCGTATCTACACCCATCCCTACAGTATAGGCGCATACCAGTTGTTTTGCCAGGGGCTTGCCATCAAAGAACTCCCTCAGCAGCCGCCAGGAGTGATTGCTGCCCTGGCTGTGAGACGCTATGATGATGGGGCGTCCCTGATTATAATGATCGAGATAGTATTGAAAGGCTGCCTTGACATCCTGATAGGCAAAATCAAGCCCTTTGGGGCCATTGATACTGTCATAGTAGCACTTGATATTGCCCTGGCGGTAGCGTGGCGCATACACACGGCAGCTCGCATTGAATACGCCCGCCTGAAAGCGCACCGGCAGCTTGTCTATCCTTTTATTGAGTCGTTTATTGGCCAAGTCTGCGTTCCAAGTTTCACCTTTTGAATAAAGTGTCGGGTAGACATAAAATACATCAACCTCCTTTAGTGAGTCACTGATCCACTTTTCATCAGGAGGTATCACATCTGCGGCATCCTGGCGATAGGGCAGGGCGCTCCAATACCTATCCTGTGTGTAGTCGGGAGCAGCAGGCTGGTCAGCAGCGGAGAAAGTAGCCGGCAATTGTGCAGCAGCAGTGAGGGTAGCAAAGCAAAAAGCGAAAAGCAGAATGCGCATCGGTGTGGGTATTAAAAAAGCCCGGCAGGTGCCGGGCTTGTATATTAGAAACCGTATTCGGAAAATTTCTCTGTGAATTCATCGGCTTTGTAGGCCGGATTGAGCACTACATTGGAGTATTCATATTTCTCAAAGATACCCTTCTCGTCACTCATCTCCTGATAGAGTGGGATATTGGTCGCGGCATCTACATACATGATGCTCTTCTTGGCGTAGGAGCTTGGTACTTTCAGCGTCTTGCCGGCTACGCTCGCATCCAGTGAGCGGTAGGCCGGATTCAGCTCCATGATATGGTACTCAGATACCAGCAGGCGCTTTGCCATAGAGTTTACAGTCTCACCGTTCTGGCCCGTCGCATTCACATAGGCGTAGGTCGGGTCTTCTATCTGTAGCTTGTAGCACTTGCGGCCGTTATAGTTCACCTCGCCCAGCAGGGTAAATACTTTGTCAAAGCCTCCCTGTGCATCTGCGCGCTTCACCCCGGCAGATACGATGTCACGAACTACGCTAAAGCCGGATGTCAGCAGCGTGTGGTGCTGGTTCTTGCTTAGCAGGTTGCTGGTAGGGGCCAGTGTGAGAGACGGCAGAAACTTGCCAGGATTCACACGGATCTTGTTATCACGCTGTCCGGTCACATAGAGTAGCTCGGTACCTTTATTAGGGTCGCTCAGCACCTTGGCATAGATCTTAAGCGGGTTTACATTCACCTTGGTGAACATCGACATCTTGTTAAACTCATTGCCCTTGCCCACTATGCGCTCGGCCGCATTCATCGTGAATGTGGCTCCCGTGTGGTGGGCTATCGTGTTCAGCATATTATCTACTATCTGGCGGGTCTGGCTGGCGGGAGGTGCAGCAGACGTCATGGTCAGGCAGAGCACAGCCAGCAGGGCCACAGGCAGAAGCGCATTTTTTTTCATTCTATGTTTTTGGTTTTAGTGAGGTGATGCAGAGCTCAGGCAATTGCAAATCAGATGCCAATGCGCGCAAAGCTAACCCACAAAGCATAAAAACAAAAAAGTCCCGCCAAACGACGGGACTTTTCTATCTAAAAAAATCTTAATTACTCAGCTATCACAAACTTGCGTGATGCAGTAGCCTTGTTATTGCCTACGCTCAGGATATAGATACCTGCCGGTAGGTTACCCTTATTGATCGTAGTAGTGTTCTCGCCCATCTTGGTAGCGATAGCAGACTGGTATACTACGCTGCCTACTATGTTTGTGATGGTCAGTTTGCTCGTACCTGCTACCTCAGAGGTGAAGGTCACATTAGCCTCAGCTGTCATAGGGTTAGGCTGTACAGTGAGAGCAGACACCGTAGCTTTGATATCATTGATACCTGTAGGGCATTGACCGGTAGTAGCTGTCAGGCCAGGTACATTGGTATTGACCGGATCGCAGTTTCCACCGGCAGCTTTCACACGCAGGTAGAGGTATACGCTACCGGCATCAGCGTCTATGCTGTCTATGTCATAATTATTTGCATTCTGAGTAGCCACAGAGAGTAGCAGGTGGATCTTGTATTCGCCGACTGCATCGTTAGTGGTGCCCTGTATACGGAAAGTACCATAGGCATTAGGGCTAAACTCATTAGTAGCACTGGTAGTAGACCAGCAGAGGCCACACGGCAGGTTGTCCATCACATCTATTTTCAGCTTGTAGATATTTACGGTATTACCTTGAGCTGTGAAGGTCGTATATGTCCTGAATGGTATATCCAGCGTAGTAGATGCTCCCTGTATGATACATGGTATGCTATCCAGGTCTGGGAAACCATAGCCGCTGCCGGGATTGATGGTAGACACCTGTGAGCTGCCGCAATACTGGGCGTAGCTGGCGCCAAAGAAAAGTGTGAGTGATAATAGGGTAAATAGTTTTTTCATGATCTTAGTTTACAGATTTGATGTGAGGCAAAAATAAGGGATTTTCAAATAAACGTCCTGTATTTTCCATTCAAATTTCCACAAAGGCCCCTTAGGTGTCCTACTATGCCGTAAATGGCCGTTAGAATGATAGGGGAGAATTGGATATATTTGCGCCGCCTGTGACTGGACGGTCCCGTAGCTCAGCGGATAGAGCAATTGATTTCTAATCAATCGGCCGTAGGTTCGATTCCTACCGGGATCACTTGATATAGAATGGGTTGCAAAAAGTGTTTGCAGCCCATTTTTATTTATCATCACGCGTATTTAGTTAAAACCTTCCATTTACCGAGAAGCCATCTCGCACGGCGCAACTTTTCGTAGATTTACCAGTCTTACTTTATAAAATGAAACGATGCGCAAAATCGCACTCCTGATCTGCCTGCTACCCCTGCTACTATCTGCTCAAAAGTCCCAGATAGAAGGTATCAATGTGCTCCGGGGCGGCCGCTCCCTGCAGAATCCCTGGGTGGGTGGATATAACAATCCGCTTTTCTCCCCCCTGGACATCAATCAGGACGGCCTCATGGACCTATTTGTGTATGACAAGGCCGGCTGGAAGGCGCAGGCATTTATCAATACCGGCAGCACGGGAGCATTGTCCTATACCTATGCACCGAGGTATGACTACATGTTTCCCCGCGAGCTGCGCGACTGGGCTGTGATCCGGGACTACAACCGTGACGGTGTGGGAGACATCTTTGCCCTTACGTCCAATAGCGATATCATGGTGTTCAAAGGTTATCGCACCACCTATGGCCTCGGCTATACCAAGATATACGACAGGCTGAACTACACTATACCCGGTTTCCAGCCGGATCATATCTGGACCTTTATGGACAATCTACCCATCATGCAGGATATAGACCATGATGGCGACCTGGACGTCCTGGCCTCTGATATAGCCGGAGGTTCGACGCTCAATTTTTATCAGAATCAGGCGGTAGAGGGCGGTATGAATGCAGACTCTATGGTGTTTGTACGTGTCAGCAACTGCTGGGGCCACTTTATAGAAAACTCCAACGACTGCGGTGTGACCCTGGCATCCTGCAAGACAGATGGCCTCATCGTACAGCCCTCGCAGCAGGGTGCACGCCATCAGGGTGGTGCGCTGTATGGTATCCACTATCGTACCAACTCACCTGTGGTCAGCCTGCTGCTGGCCGATATCTATTGCAATACGTTAAAGTTTCTGGAAAACCGGGGCGATACATCAGAGGCCGAAATGACATATGCGGATTCTATTTTTCCGCGCTATGACCGTTCTGTCAATTTGCCGCTCTTCCCGGCACCATTTGGTCTGGATGCTGATAATGATGGGCGTGAAGATCTTTTTATTTCACCGTTTGCATCCAATGCCTACCAGCCCGGTCAGTCTGAAGATGTGAAGGTGGTACAGTATTATCACAATATAGCCAATGACTCTCTGGAGAAATACCATTTCGTAGATGATTCGACATTTATGCGTGAGATAGTAGACGTAGGTACGGAGTCTCACCCGGTCTTTCTGGACTATGACGGAGATGGCCTGATGGACATCGTGATAGGCAACTATGGCCGCTTTCAATCTTCCGGTGCCTCTAAGTCGAGCCTTACCTTGTATCACAATATCGGTACGGATACGATGCCCGTCTATCAGGAGGCCAGCAGTGACTGGTATGGCCTGAGTGCTTATAATGTCAATGGAATTTTTCCTGCCTTTGGTGATATGAATGGAGATGGCAAGACGGACATGGTAGTAGGAGACTACACAGGCAAGATACATTTCTTCAAAAACACATCCACCACTGATACTTTCAAATTTCCATCACTGACGCAGCAAAACTGGTTTAATATCAGCGTGACGCAGAATGCTGCGCCGTTCATCTATGACGTGAATGGCGATAGCCTGCCGGACCTCGTGATCGGCTCGCGCAGCAGCAATATTCAGTACTATTGGAATTTTGGTACGCGTACCAACCCGCTTTTCTCGCGTGACTCTGTCAACACATTCTTTGGCGGTGCGCGCGTATATGACTACCACCTGGGCCTGCTGCCGGGTTTTGCCGCGCCGTGTATCCGGCAGGAGGGTAGCCAGCTGGTCATGTACTCCGGCTCCCAGTTGGGCCGCGTGTTCAAATTTCTCATAAACCAGGATAGCCTGCGCAGTGGCACATTTCAAGTGCTGGACTCTGACCTGATAGGCATCAGTGTAGGGCTCAGGTCTACGATCAGCATAGCAGATATCAATCATGATGGTCGGAAGGACTATCTCACAGGCAATATACGCGGGGGCATGATGCTATTCTCAGATGCCTACTGGGGCAATGGTGCACAGGTCTCTGTAGACGAAGTACCTGGTGCCGCTGCCACAGCGCTGCAGGTATACCCCAATCCGGCACGGGATAGGATAGTATGCCGCCTGGCAGTAGCTGAGGACCGCCTCACCTATGTGGAGCTTTATGATGTACTGGGTCACAGGGTAAATGCCGATATTGCACAGGGTATGGCCCAGGAGGCTACTATATCAGTAGCGGGTCTCTCTGCCGGTGCGTATGTACTACATGCTGCCGATATACAGGGGCATACCTATGACCAGAAAGTGATCATCATAAAGTAACAATTATTGAGACTACACCGCAATCTCTGTGAGGCCATCGTGGCAGGGCTGGAGCAGATACTGATACAGGGCGCACACGCCGGCTATGCCATAGATGTACTGCTGGGCTCCAATAAGAAATGGGGTGCCCGCGACCGCAATTTCATAGCAGATCATATCTACACACTCATACGCTACCAGCGGCTCTACGGGTATGCCGCAGGTGCAGATCTGATAGATACTCCGGGCACTGCCTGGCAGGCGCTGGGCGCCTATCTGATCTCTGCCGGCCATGAGCTGCCCGACTGGCCGGAGTGGGCCGGGATAGATGCCGATACTGTACACGCGCGCCTCGCAGCGGCACAGACGCATCGCATCCTGGCAGAGTCTATACCTGACTGGCTGGAGCAGAGGGGAGAAGAAGAACTAGGCAGTCACTGGGCAGCAGAGGTCAAGGCCCTGAATACCCAGGCGCCCCTTTGTATCCGTGTCAATCCCCTCAGAGCTACGCGCGAGGCCGTCATAGATTTTCTGACTACGGAGCAGGTGCCTTTCACACTCAGTGAGACTGCTGCTGATGCCATCATCATAGATAGCCGCAAGAACCTGCGCACCAGCTACGCCTACCGGAGCGGCTGGTTTGAGGTGCAGGATGTATCGTCGCAGCTGGTCGCGCCGGCACTGGATGTCAGCCCCGGCATGATGGTGATAGATGCCTGCGCCGGTGCCGGTGGCAAAACCCTCCACCTGGCAGCTCTCATGCAGAATAAGGGCAGGATCACAGCCATAGATATCTATCCCGATAAGCTCCGCGAGCTGGAGTCGCGCGCCCGGCGCAACGATGCGAAGATCGTCCGCACGCTTCCGTATACTGACGGCCTGGAGCAGACACTGCAGGGTACGGCAGACCGGCTCCTGCTAGATGTGCCCTGCTCTGGCACCGGCGTGATACGCCGCAATCCTGATGCTAAGTGGAAGCTATCTGCAGACCTCCTGGATCAGTATATCACGGCACAGCAGGATATACTGCGCCGCTATAGTATCATGCTCAAACCGGGCGGAGTGATGGTATACGCCACATGTTCCATCTTCCCGTCTGAAAATGAAAAGCAGGTGCAGGCATTCCTGGCAGATCATGCGTCCTTTACCATGCTCGATGAGAAAAAGATCTCTCCTGCTGACAGCGGCTTTGACGGGTTTTACATTTGCCGCCTGCAGAGGACAAAGTAATCATTATCTTTAAGCAGGCCGCTTAACATATTTTCAGGTCCGATTGCCTCTTTTGGCATCATTCTTTGGATATAAAGACAAACTGCACGAGATGAAAAGAAAAGTACTGTTTACTATCTACCTGTCCGTTTGCGCGCTGCTGGCCTCTGCCCAGGCTGATATATGGAGCACGATACAGAAGGTAGAAGCCAATAAGTATATCATCAATATTCCCGACGCTTTCAAGAGGGTCTCTATACCTGAGGGTTCCGGCACTGATTTCAAATTTGATTTCTCCGGAGTAGGCCTGCCGGCTACCGTGAATGGTGCGCCTATGTATGGTTTCTATACGGTATCTCACCTCAGTGGCCACAAGGAGGCCCAGGCCCTGGAGCAGTGCCAGCTGGAGTTTTCCAGTTTCTATGATCGTGTCACAGAGCCGGGTTATAACTTTGATACAACCACAGCTACTATCCAGACCGGGCAGTCAGGCACGCTGCTACACACGCGCTACTATCGCCGCAGCAAGGTGAGCAACTATAGCCGCTACTTTCTGATAGTATATGCTGACAAGACTGACGAGACATACGTCCTCTCTGTTACATTTCAGTACAAAGATCCAGGCTATGACATAGAGCGCTCAGCGGCGCTGGGCGACTACGTGAGAAAAGTTTTTGCGCATTTTGAATTGAGGTGAGGCACCTTATTATACTCAGTCTCTAATATCACACAGTTTATGACAAGATTATTTACAATTCTCTTTATCTGCTCTTCACTGTTTTCTGTAAAGGCGATCGCGCAGGCACCCATATTCCCTTATGGAGATGCATTTGATAGCTATACTGCTGGTCAGCCGCTCAACGGTAGTGGTGGCCTCGCAGCCTCTGCGCACGTCTATGTGACTCCCTACGGCATAGTGGGAAATTGTGCTGAGTTTCAGATGACCTCCGCGAGGAAGGACTCCCTGAGCAGCCCGCCTATCGGCCCCTTGACCAATCGTTCCGCTGCCAGTTTTTATTTCCGAATCATAAAGTACGTAGGTGGTGTGGCTACGCCATATACGCTGACTGGTAGCGATGGTGCCGAGGTTTACGTAGCTGATGTCAATTTTCAATTGTTGGTCCCACAGTATCCGATCACCAGTAGCAATCAGAATACCGATACGAATTATATAAAGGTGGTAGTACCCGCACCTAATTGGGCTAACGGTAATTCGGGTAGGTTCAGGATCGTAGCTACAAATAATAGTGGCAATAGCTGGCTGCTGCAGTTGGATTCTTTTGCGGTCAGAGATACTGCGGCTTTGCCTCCGGTATTGACATCTTCAGTCATTAATAGTAACTGCCGGGGTGATAGTACCGGCTCTATCACGGTACACGCCAGTGGCATACCGCCATATGTTTATGTCTGGAGTACAGGTGGTACAGATTCCACCATAGACCATCTGGCTGCCGGCTCCTATACTGTCACAGTGACCGACTCTGCCGGAGGCCGGGCTACACTCACAGATACCGTCCTGGCGCCGCAGTACCAGCTTCTGCTGGATTCGCTCACGCATGACAATGCCCGGTGCTACGGTACCGCCTCTGGCGCTGCCACTATCTATCCGCGCGGCGGCACCCCGTCATACTCCTATGACTGGGGCAGCACCCCAGTGCAGCATACCCAGCAGGCGCAAAACCTGCCCGCCGGCAACTACTCCGTGACTGTCACTGATGCCAATGGCTGTAGCGTGACGGCCACCACACAGATCAGCCAGCCACCTGCCCTCACACTATCTGTTTCTTCTACAGGGTCTACCAATGCCTTTGGCAATGGTACGGCCACCGCAATAGCCAATGGTGGCACGAGCCCATTTAGCTATCTCTGGTCAAACACCGGTACGACGGCTATCATAGCGGGGCTTTCTCCGCGCTGCTACAGGGTGACGGTCACAGACTATAACGGCTGTACCATCACAGACTCCACTTGTGTAGCGGATATGACGCTCTCCGTAGCAGATATAGCGGGCAGTACCCTCACTCTCTATCCCAATCCTGCATCCTCTCAGCTACATGTCACTATAGATGGGCAGAATATAGACGCGTCTATCACCATCATCGATATCAGCGGTAGGCCAGCACTGGAGGCCAGCACAAAGGATGCTTATATCAATGTAGCCACCGTGTCAGAAGGTATCTACACCGTCCGTATACAAGCTGATGATCATACTTACACCAGAAAACTGGTCATACAGCGATAGCCAAGTATCTGACTTTGCGCCTGCGGGTCTTTGCGTCAAAGCATTTGTATTACTCCGCATCACTTCGCCTCTGCGGTTGCGCGGTCTTTTCTGTTTTCGCGTTTTTGCGGGTAACTAACCTCAAATAGAAAACCCCGGCTTTTGACCGGGGCTTCTCTTCATATCAATCTTAAAAATTTATGCGTTGGCTTCCTGCTCTGCGGCAGCCTTTTCATTCAGTGCTTTAAATTCATCTATAGAGATCGGCTGTTCCTTGGTCTTCACCAGAGACTTGATGTGCTGCATCACCTTGTCTATCAGGAGTTGCTCTCCTGTCTGCTCCAGGTTCTTCTTATCAGCCATCTGCTTGTCTATAAACTGCTCTACCCAGTCACCGCCCATATCACGCAGGCCGTAGCTATACAGCTGCTGGATCGTGTTCATACGTACGCGCTCGCGTACTTCCTCGGCGGTATTCTGGATATTGTTCTCGCGTACGATCTTGCGCGTGATCAGGTCCCAGCGCAGCTGCTTGGCGAAACGCGGATAGTCCTTCTCTATCTCCTCGTCTGTCACCTTTTTCTCATTGGCCAGCTTGATCCAGCGCTTCATAAAGTCATCCGGCAGCGTCACGTTTACATTTTCTATTACGGCCTTATACAGGTCGTTGATCAGGTAGCCATCTGCCTGCCCGTCAAAGTATGACTCCAGTTCCTTCTTGATATTCTCGCGCATCTCAGCCTCTGTCTTAGGGCCTTCCTCGCCATATACCTTTTTAAAGAACTCCTCATCTATATCAGCCGGCTTGGAGCGGGTGATGTTATTGAGCGTCAGCTTAAACTTAGTGCCTACCTCATCTATCTTAGACAGGTCGCTCATATTCAGGATATTCTTGGCTATGCCTTCTTTGTCACGGTCTACTATGTCCCATACGTTTGCCTCCAGAGAGCCACCCTTGGTCAGTGCGAGGAATGCCGCCTGGTGGTCAGGTTTGATCAGGTCCATCATCACAGATGATACAGTGCTCACGCCGCCTTCTTTCAGGCTACCGTCAGCATTCAGTTCTTCTATGGTCAGGGAGAGGATGTCATTGGCCTCTACATTCTCAGGATACTCATAGGTAGCAAAGCGCTTGCGGATACGGTCTACCTCCTCGTCTATCATCTTCTCCTCTACTGCTATCTTATACTTGGTAAAGGCTGGTGCCTGGGTGATATAGCCCAGGTCTATCTCAGGAGCGTGGCCTACCTCATAGGCAAAGTCCACATCCTTCATATTATTGATATCGAGGTCCAGCAGGTCCTGGCTCTCTGCCGGGATAGGCTGGCCCAGGATGTCGATCTTATTATCCTGCAGGTACTTCCACATTTCGTCGTTGAGGTTCTTATTGATCTCCTCAGCCAGTACCGAGTTGCCGTACATCTTCTTTACCATGCCGGTAGGTACCATGCCCTTGCGAAAGCCCGGTACATTGGCCTTCTTGGCCAGGTTTTTCAGCGCGCTGGTCACTTTAGGCTCATAGTCCTCTTTCTTCAGCTTGATGCGAACGATTGACTTCAGATCGCCTGCTTTTTCTTGTGTGATATCCATCTTAGTATTTAGTAGTAAGTCGTTAGTATTAAGACCAATACAGTTATTCAATAAAGTCGGAAACGAGTACTTTTTGCAGTACTCGTTTCCATCTGGTAGTGCGGGCGGAGGGACTTGAACCCCCATGCCTTGCGGCGCTAGATCCTAAGTCTAGTGCGTCTGCCAATTTCGCCACGCCCGCATTTTAAGGGAGCGCAAAGGTAATATTTTTATGGAAATCAGGGAAATTGTGGGTAAAAGGCTTTGTATAGCTTGAATTGTATCAGTAATTTATTGTTGAAAGGCAAATCCAACTTTATACCCTGTGAAGATTTGCTCATAAAATCAGGGATGATCTTTTAGGAACTGACTAGACTGAGACAGTATTGCTGAGATATTGTTATAACACTCATTGTAAGAATTCAATGTATCCTTTTCAATTATTTGATATCCTTTATCGGAATGTAATATTGTCTGGTATCCAGCGGATGTTTGTAGCATGAAAAGCTTTCCGTGTATGAAGTTATTTCGTTGAACAATTATTTCATCAAATAATGTACAAAAGGTTTTTCGATCAAATGATAAGGCTATGCTCTTTTCTCTTTCTTTAAGCACAGCGCATAATAAATCCTTATGAGCAATAAAGTCAAGTTTTTCATATTGACGTCCCTTATCCGCTAAAAATTTGGCGACACTTGCTTTGTTTGAAGGACCACTTATCATAAAATCATTAACACCTTTCAGTCTTTCTAATAATACTTCACCAAGCCATGCGCAATGGAAAGTCAACATTTTTATATCGTAATATCGCTGGTGTAACTCTTCCATACTTAAATCACCAACGTTTATCTGCGGTTTTTGTCCGCCCGCAAAATCTTTTGAAAGAGCTGCTATTGTAATTGGTATGGATAGTTCGCATCCAAACTGCTTAACCTGAAAGATATCTATACTTAACTCAGCTAATAGCTCTCCATTAGGTATAGCAAATTCTTGAGGTTTTAGAAATGTTATAGGCATATAGTTTATTTTCTGTAAGATAAGGAAATTGAACTTTGAATCTAAAGTGTTATGTAACGCCAGCACCTCACTCGCCTATCACAATTGTGAGCCGCCCCCAGCATTCAGATGCAATTCTCCGCAATAAATCCCTCCTTTTGCCCGTCCCAAAACTATCACCTAAGTTTACTCTATGAAAAAGCTCCTTGCCTATATCTACTTCGGCTATGTAGCCATCGTCTTTATGGTATGCCTCATCATCATGCTCATTCTCTATGTGCCGCTGCTGCTGATCCGCAATGACCGTACCCGCATGAGGATCATCTATTTCCTGAATAAGTTTTTCCTCAAGTGGATATGGTCCAATCTCGTGGGCATCACTGTGAAAGTAGAGGGCCGCGAGAAGATACAGGACGACAAGACCTACGCCTTCGTCTGCAATCACTCCAATATGCTGGATATCCCCTTCACTGCCTCCTGCATAGACCACTACTACAAGCCACTGGTCAAAAAGGAACTGATGAAGACTCCTATCCTGGGCCCACTGCTGCAGATGACCTCGCTCTCCGTAGACCGCAAAAGCCCCGAGAGCCGCCACGCTACCTACAATAAGATGGTGAACGTAATGAAGAAGGGCCTTTCGCTGCTCATCTTCCCCGAGGGCACGCGCAATAGAACTCCTGAGCCGACCAAAGAGTTTTACGACGGCGCCTTCAAGGCAGCCATCGAGGCTCAGGCCAATATTGCGCCATTTGTGCTGATCAATCTGCGTCACCTGCAGCCGGTAGACTCAAACCTGATCTATCCTGGTCGGGTCACCATGCGCTTTCTCGAGCCTATCTCTTGTGCAGGTATGACAGAGGCCGATACCAAGGCACTCAGCGACCGCGTCCGCGCCATGATAGATGCCGAGCTGCGCAAGGACGATGTGCTCTTCAAGAATAAGTAGTCTGGATCAGGTCACAAAAAGGCGACCCGCTGGCGATTGATAGGTGAATCCGAATCAAAAATCACGGACCGCTAGAGCGATACTACATACCATGGCGCACCCAGCCTGCCCGGTTTCAGCGTGACATGTATTTGTGTTCCTACAGGCACACCCTCGTAGAAGTCGCCATCCACAGTGATCTCATCAGCTTTCAGCTGCGGTCCCCATGGAGCTACTTTCAGATAGTACGTAGTGTGCTTGCCGCTACTGATACGTTTATCCAGTACCTCTGTCGCATAGGTCTGGCCGGGAGCGTTGTCCAGATAGCAGTTGGCCAGTACACTCGCGCCATAGCCATACAGCAGGCCGACTGCTACGATGCCCATGAGCAGAGTATTAAAGCTCGGCTCTACTTTGTATACCTTCCTGGGATCCGCGATGATCACTACTACTGCCAGCAGAGCTATCAGTGCGGTGCTGATGAAAAGCATTTTGTATTCCCAGATATCAAAATCTATCAGCGCCCGTAGCAGTAGCAGCGGTGCCGGAGCAAAGGCACCGGCCAGAGACGGGTAGGCGCTTTTCTCACCCGTAGTGAGGCGCAGCTGTCCACCGTATACCCTGTAGAAGCCCAGCGCCACCAGCGGTAGCAGCAGGCTGAGTCCAAGCACCAACTCATATGGACGCGGATAGATGAATCCCCACAGCATCAGGCCACCGCCTATAGTAGATAGTGTGGAGGCTACTTTGCGTGCGCGGGCCAGGTTCACAGCGCGTTCCTCCTCATCCGCACCAAAGGTCTCATCCACCATGATCTCTTCCTCCTCTCGCGCATAGTCTTGTGCGTTCAGGTCGGGGTAGTTCGTCGCGAGCCATGCCAGGAATTCTTCCTTGTCCTTGATCCCGATACTGATCCTCATACTTTTCACCTTCGGGTCGCTCGTCTCTACCACCGCATATTTATCATCCAGCCGGTAGCCAGTGATATCTTTTAGACTTACCTCTTTTGTTTTGATAAAGGCGCAATAGATCAGGCTGTCCTCGGTCACCGTGAGGCGCCAGTTTCTCATGCCTATGATGCACGCCCCTGCTATGGTCAGCATGATAGGTATAGCTATCAGTGCTACTTTGCGCGCCTCGCTATCCTGGCATGCATAGTAGCCCAGCACTATAGAGCCGATCACCAGCCCGGCAGTGAATGTATACACCATCCATTTGGCCCAGGTGGGCACTTCGTAGTTCTTCATAGTATCGTGTTGATTGGCGGTTAAAATAGCAATGAAGCCTGATATTATAAATACCTCATGATTTTTATATGTTATAAAAGTATTACATTGAGGCATGAGCATACTGCGCTACATAGCGATCCGCATCTACAGCGCCTGGTGCATCGTCATCTTCTTTGTCGTGATATTCGTTCAGATGCTGGGCTTCATAGCCATATCAGTACTGCCGGAGCGCAGGCGCACCTTGGCTTGCTATCAGATCACCCATGCTGTGGCCAGTACATGGTTCCTCCTGTGTGGCTACCGGGTAGTGATAGAGGGGGAGGAGAAGATCGACCCCACGCAGACCTATATGTTCGTCTGCAATCATACCAATATGCTCGACCTGCCCATGGGCGGCTACTTTCTCCGCCACTACTACAAGTCACTGGCCAAAAAGGAGCTGAAGTATGTACCCATCCTGGGTTACCTCCTCGGCACCACCAGCCTGCTGGTAGACCGCTCTAACCCTGAGAGCCGGCGCCAGACCACAGAGCGGGTAGCAAATCTGATGAAGCAGGGCCTCTCCATCCTCATCTTTCCCGAGGGCACGCGCAATAAGACGGTCAAGCCGCTGAAGGAATTTTATAGTGGCGCCTTCCGTACAGCTATCCTGGCACAGGTGCCTGTGCAGCCATTCCTGTTTCTGGATCATAGATCACTGCAGCCGGTACATAGCTACCGATTCTACCCGGGTACTGTACGTGTGCGAGTGCTGGATGCTGTCCCCACCGCCGACCTGCATCTGGATGATGCTCACGACCTCCAGCAGCAGGTCTATGATCTCATGGAGCTGACTATTCTGACAGAGGATAAGGATTTCAAGAAAGTTTAGTTGTCGATTTATTTAAACTTGTAATTAATTGATAATTAAATATATGATCTTTCTTCTATAGTCGGAAAACTTGCTGTGATCGCTCCTGTTTGTATCGCATTAGTCTCCTTCTCTCGCCCCCTCGCCATTTTCCATACAGTCGGAAAACTTGCCCTACTATACGCACTGAGCGGCACAAAAAAAGCCCGGTAGCTGTGTGCTCCGGGCTCTGAATAGCTAAATGTCTTTGTGGGTTATAGCTTCACGATCTTGAACTCTGTACGCCTGTTCAGCGCACGGCCGTCAGGGTTGTCAGAGCCATCCTCGTTCTTGTTTGGCGCTATTGGCCTGCGCATACCATAGCCTATAGGGTTCATGCGGTGGCGGTCTATGCCTTTCTTGATCAGGTAGTCCACACAGCTCTGGGCGCGTGCCTGTGAGAGGCGCAGGTTGTACGGGTCAGAGCCCTTGCCATCTGTGTGCGAGGCCAGCTCTATCTCAAAGGTTGGATTCTCCCTCATGATATCGTACAGGGTATCGAGTACCTTCTTAGAGCCTTCGGTCAGCGCAGCCTTGTCAAACTCGTACAGGATGTTTGACAGCTTGTACTCCTTGTTTACGATCACGCGCTTCAGCTTGATGTCTGCCCGCAGGGAGTCTATATTAGGTGCCAGTCCCCGTGTAGATAGGCGGGTATTGCCGGCAAAGAAACCTTCTTTGCGAGCCAGTATCTTAAAGTCCTTTTCCGTAGGCAGCACTGTATAGTACATGCTGTCACGAGCACTGAGCTCGCGGAAGAGGAGCTCGCGGCCATCCCTCAGTTCGTAGACCAGCAGAGAGGCATTCATGATAGCCGGCATGCGGGCAGAGTCGTCTTCATATATCTTGCCGTAGACTATGAAGGCATCTTTCGCCACCTGCAGCTTCTTGCTCAGTGTGTCCTCATCATCCAGGCCTTTGGTGGTGAGGGCCGTGGTAGTAGGCAGGAAGCCCGGCTTCTCCACTTCTACCTCATAGTCCTTGTCAGGGCTGAGATTAAAGAAGTAGGAGCCATTCTTGCCCGTAGAGTCTATAGACACCAGCTCTTTCTTGCCATTGTCCTTGATCACATAGAGGTTAAACCTCGCACCGGTCATATTGGCCAGCGGGTCGTTCTTCTTGGTCACATCACCCTCTACAGCATAGTGGAGATTCTCCCAGTAGTAGATGTCGTCAGAGGCAGTAGAGATACCGGCTAGAGGTACGGAGCCTTCGCGGTTAGATGTGAGGAAACCATAAGTCTCATCTTTGGCGCGGGTATAGTATAGCTCATCAGCACCGGTATTGAGGGGCTTGCCCATATTGACGGGATCTTCATAACTGTTATCATCATCCTCTTTTACCTTGGCGCTGAATACATCAAAGCCGCCGAAACCCGGCAGGCCGTCAGAGCTGAAGTAGAGCGTCTGCGTACTATCATCAAAGAATGGCGTCACCTCGTCTCCTACGGTATTGATCTTACCCTTTACTGGCTGCGGAGCGATGAACTCGCCACTGCTCTTGCGCACGGTGTACCAGATATCCAGTCCGCCTTTGCCGCCCTCGCGGTCAGTGGCATAGTATATTGCTTCGCGAAATTCATTGACACGGCGCACGCATGGCTGGGTAGTAGTGTACTTTGACTCAAAGTTGATACCCTCAGGCAGGCGCTTGGCCTCGCCCATTTTGCCGTTCTTGACCTCGCTTACAAAAATATTGCACAGTGAGCGGTCATCGTCCATCTCCAGGCACTTGGTAAAGTAGAAGCGGCTGCGGTCCTCATTGTAGGTGCCATTGCCGGTAAAGTACTTTGGCTCATTGAGCGTGGCTGGTTGTGGTGCGCCCTTGGGCCAGTCTTTGCCCTCCCGCTTAGATATGTAGACAGAGGTGTACTTCTTGTTTTTGATATCGTCATAGGTCACGAGGTCCTTCTGGTCCAGGCTCGTGTACATCAGGTGGTCCGCATCTATCAGGAAAGGTGCTGCCTGAGTGTAAGGATTATTGATGCCTTCGCCCAGGCGCTTGATCTTGATCTTGGCTTTGATAGCGGCACGGGCCGTGTCACAGCCCTCGGTCTCCAGTTTGGCCAGGCGTATGAGGGCCGCCTCCTCGGCAGGATCTGTAGTGTAGTAGGTATTGCGAAACTTGCGCAGCTCTGCCTGTGCCTCATCGTATTTGCCATTGCGGTGCAGGGCCATGCCATAATAGAGGTGTCCCAGCTTAAAGAACTCCTTATCCTGCTTGGCAAATGTCTCTGTGGTTTCTTTCTTCTTCCCGCTCGGTTTGATAGCGTAGAATGCTTCAAATGCCTCTTCCGACCCCTTGTAGTCGCGGGCCTGGTAGAGTGCCATAGCCAGCCAGTAGCGTGCATAGCGGTCATCCGGCTTCTTGGTCAGGTACAGCTTATAGTTCTCCGCTGCAGTGTAGAAGGTAGACTCGGCATAGTACCTGTCTGCCAGCCTGAGCGTAGCATTTTTGGTCAGGCCATTGGGCAGTTCACGCTTGGTGAGCGGGTCCCCCGCGTATACTGACAGTGTCATCAGTATAGCCGGCAGTATCATGAGTAAACTTCTTCTGGTCATGGGTTTAGTTTAACGGGCAATTAGTTTGGGTTTATAAAAAAACCTGCTTCGCCGGAGCTTGCAGGTTTTATAGTATGGTTTAGCATCCTCTGTCTATGGATTCATATCTCAGTATCCTGCCTGCCCATATCAGAACCTCCTGCTAGGGAGTGACCTGCTGCCCTTGTACGACTTGATGCTCTCACCTATGTAGGAGAGGCTGAGCTCAAAGGCACCACGGTTCTTGGTAGTAGTAGACAGGCCTGATACGTTCACATCATAGCCGAAGCCCAGGCGGATATTACGAAACTCTGCCATGGCCATAGGCACTACAGCATCTCCTACACGGTAGCGGAGGCCTATGCTCATAGTATTATTCTTGCGGAAGCCGGTCTGGAAGTAGTAGGAGAAGAACAGGCCCGGAGTGATCTCGCGAGCAGGGCCCTGATTCAGGAAGAGGAACTCAGGAGAGATACTCATCTTATGGTTCTTATCCAGGAATGCCTCGAGGTTAAAGTCTACCGTGATCTTGCGGTACAGGTTGCCGTGGCTGATACCGGTATTCACCAGTATCTCCTTAGGCTGGATCAGGTGATAGGCTGCTACACCTATACCGAAGCGTACCTTGTCATGAAAGTTTGATTTCCAGTAGAGACCTGCGTTGAAATCGCCGGCAGTATAGCCACGTACGTACTCTTCATGCGTAGTAGTGAGTGTCTGGTCATGGCTCACAAACTGATCCGCAAAGGTAGGCTGGTCGAGGCGCTTTTGTATGAAGCCACCCTGGAGGCCCAGAGACAGGCGGTGGGCACCATCCTTGCCAAAGCCCTGATGGTAGGCGAGGGACAGTGTAGCATTCAGGTAGTCGAGTCCTGCCTGGCCCGATTTATCATCCAGGAAACCTACACCCAGTGCGAGTTTGCCATGCTTCAGGTAGCCCTCCAGGAGAGATACATCTGCATCAGCGCCTACCGTGCGGAAGCCATATGACTGGCCCAGCGCCGACGTCCACTGCTGGCGGTAGAGCACTGCCAGGCGGTAGCTGCCATCATAGTTGCCCACGAGGCCGGGGTTCAGCTGTGACGCGAACGTATAGTACTGATTAAAGTGAGGGTCTTGAGCCTTTGCAGTAGTGAATGCGACTGCGCACAATACAGCAAGGGTAATACTGCGTAAAGTATTCTTCATAAAAAGGGTTTAGTTTCTAGTGGCTAAAACTAAGAACTTATCCCAATCCACAAAAATTTTTCTCTAAAAATAGTTTAAGAACACGCCTTAATCTACTGAAAAGTAGCAAGTAACGAATCTGAGTACCCTCGTATATCCCTCCGTGATAAACATTCAATCGCCGGACTGTCCGCTCGTGGCGTCTATTTGGGCTGATTCTTCCTCTGCCGGTATCTCCAGCGGAGCGGGTTTCCTGGCGGGGTGCTGACCATAGTAGATCTGCAGAGCGATGAAGCCCAGTATGCCTATCACCACCATGGCCATAGAGATCAGCTCAGCCTGGCGGAAGTAATGGCCAAACAGCGGATAGGTATCGCGCTCAGATACTGCTCTGATCTGCTCTATGCTGTAGCGCTGTATGCCCGTCAGGATGCAGAAGACAAAAAACAGGCTGCCCGGTTTGTCTGTGAGCCTTTTGCGGAGCAGGTGCAGCATCAGAAAGATGGCCGTGCACTCCAGAAACTCATATACCGGAGTAGGGTAGACCGGCACCGGCAGCTCCTTACAGGGTTCCTCTACGCAGCCGGGTATCGGCACCCCTTCATTGGCTATGTTATGAGCGTAGGTATCTGACCATAGCAGCTGGGGCATATAGGCCGGCTTGGGGTCGGGGTGAGGTATGCCCCAGTCGCTATCTCCTGAGAGCTGGCAGCCTATGCGTCCTATGCCTACAGCCAGGATAAAGCAATACGCCAGCGCGTCAAACATATGAGGAATACGGATCTTCTTGACCAGGCTGTATACCAGCAGGGCCAGGCCCGCACAGATCATACCGCCAAATACTGACAGCCCGCTGAAAAGCGTGCTGATGAGCGAGTATGGCGTAGGATGGTCAAACATACCCCTGTACGACTCGGGGCTCTCCAGGTAGTTGAAAAAGCTGGAGCCTGTGATGCCAAATATGGCACAGATGATCACCAGGTCACCCACCAGGTCTGAGGTCCACTCGGTGTGGCCCTGCCTGTGGCTGAGGGCGGGCATCCAGCCCAGCATCTCGCGGCGCTTCAGCTCACGTGTGATCACCCAGGCCGCTGCCAGGAAGCCGCAAGCCACCATAAAGCCGTAGCTCTGTATGGGGATCCAGTGGAGGTTCACATGGAGTATATCGCTGAGCCAGTCAGTGAGGCGTGGGTAGCATCTCAGTAGTATCATGAGGCAATGATAAGCATAGAAAATGACAAGGCCACCTGCTATACAGGCACATCAGGCCCGGCAAGGGATAAATATCGGTGAGCGGCTATACAGTACATTTATGTATTTTGCGGTACGGTTATTGGTTTTGTCATATATAAACGATCCCCATTGAGAAAAATCTTTTTACTGTCTATACTGTGTAGCAGCCTGTGCGCCGCCGCACTGGCACCCACAGCCGTAGATACTTCAGCGCCGGCCATAGACCAGCGACCGCACTGCGACACCGTCCGCACCGGGGTCTATATCACGAGCATCCATGACATAGACTTCAAGCAGAATGAGTACACTATAGACATGTGGCTCTGGATGCGGTACCGCAATCCGGCTCTCGATCTGTACAACAACCTGGAGGTGCCGCAGGCCAAGTCAGTGACGAAGTCTTTTGCCACTCTGGACTCCAGTGGCGATGACCTCTACCTGCTCATGAAACTGCAGTGCGTGATGCAGGATTCCTGGCGTATAGGCAATTTCCCTTTTGACGCGCAGACACTTCGCTTCTCGGTAGAAAATTCCCAGTATGATGCCAAGGCAATGGTCTTTGCCGTAGATACGGTGGGCAAATCTTTTGATCCACGCTTCACGCTACGCGGGTGGAATATAGATACCATGAAGATACTAAGTGGCACGCGTAAATACGAGACGAACTTCGGTGATACTAGGATCGTGAAGCCGCATATGGAGTATAGCTCTTTCAAGGTACGAATAGACGTGAGCCGCGATGCTTTTGGCCTTTTCATGAAGCTGTTTCTCGGTATGTACATGGCCTTTCTCGTGGCCTATATGTGTTTCTACATTCACATAGATAATACCGACTCCCGCTTCAGCCTGAGCGTAGGAGGGCTCTTTGCAGTAGTGGGCAATAAGTACATCGTAGACGCCTCGCTGCCGGAGTCTGTCACCTTCACGCTGGTAGACCTGCTGCATGGCATCACCCTGCTGTTCATTATCCTGACCATCATAGGCAATGCCGTCAACCTGAGATATAGCAAGCTAAACCAGCACTCCAAAGCCTTCCGTTTCAACCAGTTCATGAGGCGCGGTGTATTGATAGCATATGTGCTGCTCAATGCCATTTTCATATTCAAAGCCATGAAGGGCTGGTAGGCGCAAAAGGCTATAGGTCAAATTTACGCAGGGCTGAAATATTTTATTATCTTCGCCCCTCGATTTTCTCCATTCCGGCAGAAATGCCTCTTTGAGTTCCGTAAAATTCAATTTTATAAATGAAGCTTTCCAGTTTTAATTTCAATCTCCCCAAAGAACTTATTGCCCTCTATCCTACACCTAACCGTGACGAGTCACGCCTGATGGTGATACATAAGAAGACCGGCAAGATCGAGCATAAGACATTCAAAGACTCCCTGAAGTATTTTGACGAGGGCGACGTACTGATGCTGAATAATACGAAGGTATTTCCGGCACGTATGTATGGCACCAAGGAGAAGACAGGCGCAAAGATCGAGGTATTCCTCCTGCGCGAGCTGAACCGTAGTGCCCTGCTCTGGGATGTACTGGTAGATCCGGCGCGCAAGATCCGCGTGGGCAATAAACTCTACTTCGGTGCCAATGACGAGTTGATAGCGGAGGTGGTAGACAATACTACCAGCCGTGGCCGTACGATCCGCTTCCTCTTTGATGGTGACTATGACAAGTTCAAGCGCATACTCTACAGCATGGGTGAGACCCCGCTGCCAAAGCAGATCAAGCGCAATGTAGAGAAAAGTGACGAAGAGCGCTATCAGACCGTATTTGCCAAGAACGAAGGTGCCGTAGCAGCCCCGACAGCCGGTATGCACTTCAGCCGCGAGTTGCTAAAGCGCTTTGAGATCAAGGGTATAGAACTGGCAGAGGTGACACTACACACCGGCCTGGGTACCTTCCGCACGATAGATGTGGAGGATCTGTCCAAGCACAAGACCGATGCTGAGTACATAGAGGTAGGTGACAAGGCTGCCAAGATCGTAAACGCTGCCAAAGATGCGGGCAAGAAGGTATGCGCTGTAGGCACTACTACTACCCGCGCGGTAGAGAGCTGTGTATCCGCTCAGGGCTACCTGACTCCGTACAAGGGCTGGACAAACCTCTTCATCCACCCTCCTTACGAGTTTGAGATAGCCAATGCGATGATCACTAACTTCCATACCCCTAAGTCCAGCCTGCTCATCATGGCAGCAGCTTTTGGTGGGTATGACCTGATCATGAAGGCCTACGAAGTAGCGCTGAAAGAGAAGTACCGCTTCTTCACTTATGGTGACGCAATGCTGATCCTCGACTAGGAGAAACGAGAGTCAAGAAACAAGACTTAAGACAATAAATGAATGGCTGGTAGAGATACCGGCCATTTTTGTTACTACTAGGTTTTGCTAAAGATCACCAGATTGGCCATGGAGAAGTTCCATATCATGGCAATACTTACAGAGAGCAGTTTGGAGAAGTAGAAGTTCAGCTTCATCTTGTCAGAGAAGATGTATAATGCTCCAGTAGCGATCAGGAAGCCGATAGTCATAGATGCTGCAAACTTCATGGCCTGCGTACCCACATTAGGGTCATGGTTGTCAAAAGACCATGCGCGGTTCAGGCAAAAATTGACAGAAGCAGACAGGACAAAGGAGATCGTATTGGAGATGTATTTGTTGATCTTAAACTTCTCCTTGCACACGTACAGTGTACCAAAGTCAACGCCAAATGAGGTAGCCCCCACTACGGCAAACTTGACTCCTTTCATGATAAGTTCGTGACTGATCTCCATGCGTCTTTGAAAACGCGCAAATATGCCTTATTTCTCCGAGAGTTTGGAGTATTTAACGACCGCAAAGATCATCGTGCCCCAGCCCATCAGAAAAAATAATCCCCCGAAAGGTGTGACGGGACCAAAGACCTCCTTGGGCAGGCCTGTCATATCTGCGGTAGCCAGCGCATACAAAGATCCTGAGAAGAGCACCACCCCCACCAGAAAGAAGTAAGCCGCAGTGAGCAGGTAGCGCACACCCTTGACATCATATAGCACAAAGGCGATCATAGCGGCCAGCACATGATAAAACTGATACGCTACAGCCTTCTCCCAGATGCGTGCCTGGTAGTCGTTCAGGTATGGCTTCAGCGCATGCGCACCAAAAGCCCCCATGGCTACCGCCAGGAAACCAAGGGCGCAGATAGCGATAAGTATGTTTTTGTTGGTCATGATTAGTGGTGTGGTTTGAACTGATAGATGGCTGCGGCAAAGATCTTGACTGCGATAGCTATGAGGATCACGCCAAAGAACTTCTTCAACGCGCCGAGGGTAGACTTGCCTATCTTGCGCTCCAGCCAGTCTACAGAGAGCAGTACGATATAGATCACCACGAGGTTCAGCAGGATGCCCACTACTATATTTTGCCAGCTATAGACAGAGTGGAGGGACATGATAGTAGTGAGTGTGCCTGACCCCGCCAGCAGCGGGAAGCCCAGGGGCACGATACTACCTGACCGGCCCAGGTCAGGATCTGTGCGGAAGAGATTGATACCCAGCACGAGCTCCAGGCCGAGGATAAAGATCACGATAGAACCCGCTACAGCAAATGACTGTACGTCTACACCCATCAGCTTCAGGAGCTGCTCGCCTACAAAGAGGAAGACGATCATCAGAAAGCCTGCGAAAAGTGTGGAGATACCGGGGTGAAACTCTACCTGACGGTTTTTGAGGCTGATGATGACCGGCAGGCTGCCTATCACATCTATGACCGCAAAGAGCGTAAATGTGATGGTCAATATATCTGCTACAGAAAACATGGTGCAAAAGTAGCAAATAGCGGGCTAACATTCCCTGTCCATTTTATATGTAACATTGTTACATTTATGTTACGGGCTGCTTACCATCAGTACCATTTGTTATTTCATCAGGGAATACCCACTACTCAATACTCACGAAAAATGAAAAAAGTCATCATCATCGGTGCCTCATCAGGCATAGGCAGCGACCTGGCGGTAGAAATGTCTAAACGCGGCTACGAGGTAGGGATCGCTGCCCGCAGGCTGGAGATGCTACAGGAGGTAGCAGGGAAATGTAGCGGCAAGACCTATATCAAAACGATAGATATGGCTAAGCACGATGAGGCGAGGGCCAGACTGGGCGAGCTGATAGGGGAGATGGACGGTGCAGATATCATCGTTTATAATGCCGGTATAGGTGAGAGCAGTGGCAAGTGGGAGAAGGAACATCAGATGCATGAGATCAATGCGGTCGGTTTTGCGGCCATCGCCAACTATGCTTTCAAGTATTTCCGCGATAGTGGGAGAGAGGGGCAGATAGTAGGGGTATCGTCAGTGGCGGGCACCCGCGGCTCGCGATATGCCATAGGGTATGGTGCGACCAAAGCCTTTATGTGGAACTATATGCAGGGCCAGCGCCACAAGGCCATAGCCGAGAAAAAGAATATCACCATCACGGATATCCGCCCCGGCTTCATAGATACCCCCATGACCAAGGGGCAGAAGGGGATGTTCTGGGTGGTCGACTCCTCCTATGCAGCGCGGCTGATAGCTGATGCTATAGAGGCAAAGCGGACAGTAGCCTACATCCCGGCCAAATGGGCCCTCGCATCTTTTGTAATGCGTTTCGTCCCTGATTTTATTTGGAATAGAACTTGATCTATAGCTGATATGGACAAGAGACCGATCAACGTTTATATGAAGTATTCCGGTATGGCATTTCAGATGGCCGCTACTATCGGGATATTCGCCTTTGCAGGGTACAAAATAGACCAGCACTACCACATCGAGAGGCAGTGGTGGACCATAGGCCTGTCTGTGGCAGGCGTGGGCATTGCACTATACGCTGTGATCAAAGATTTCATAAAGCCTGCGAAATAGGCTTAACTTTGCAGTATATGATGAAGGGATTTTTTCTAAAGCTGGTGCTGCTTACTGCCTTATCCGGTCTGGTGCTTTTTGCCTTGCAGTCCCAGGGTTTCTTTGCCGCCTACCAAAGTTTTGTATGGATCAGCCTTGCTTTTATGTTTGGGGTCACGGCACTGGTGTATCTCATATTCCTGCGCGCACTGGCTATCAAAGACCACTCCAGTTTTATGATGGCATTTGGGTCCGCATTTGCTATCAAGTCTTTCGCCTCGCTTGCATTTGTATCTTATTTCATCTTCTTCCGCCCTATAGAGGATAAGTACTTTATCCTGCCATTCTTTAGTCTGTATTTTGCGTATACCGGCCTGCTCGTATTTCACCTATGGCAGATCACCAAGCGGAAGCCGCTGCCTTAGGTCATTGCTCTCTACATTTCTCTGTGACCTCAGGCTTCACAAATATCTCCGTGCCCTCTGTGTAGTAAACGTTTTGCACTCTAGCCGCAAATTGTATTTTTGCGGTTCAAATTTCAGACATACAGACATGAGCGCTACTCCTATCCGTGACTTTGTCACCAAGCACTACCTCCACTTCAACGCTGCTGCTCTCGTAGACGCAGCCAAGGGCTATGAGACACACCTCGCCGAAGGCGGCAAGATGATGATCACACTCGCTGGTGCCATGAGTACTGCCGAGCTGGGCCTCTCTCTGGCAGAGATGATCCGTCAGGACAAGGTACAGATCATCTCCTGCACCGGTGCCAATCTGGAGGAAGATATCATGAACCTCGTAGCGCACTCGCACTACAAGCGCGTACCAAACTACCGCGACCTCTCGCCACAAGAAGAGTGGGACCTGCTGGAGAATCACTACAACCGGGTGACAGATACCTGCATCCCTGAGGAGGAGGCCTTTCGCCGCCTGCAGAAGCACATCCATAAAGTATGGAAAGATGCAGACGACAAAGGAGAGCGCTACTTCCCGCATGAGTACATGTACAAGATGCTGCTCTCTGGTGAGCTGCAGCAGTACTATGAGATAGACCCAAAGAATAGCTGGATGCTGGCTGCTGCCGAGAAAAACATCCCTATAGTAGTGCCGGGCTGGGAAGACTCTACCATGGGCAATATCTTCGCCTCGTATATCATCAAAGGAGAAATGAAGGCTACGACCATGAAGTCAGGCATCGAGTACATGGTGTGGCTCGCAGACTGGTATCGCAAGAACTCCGGGGGCAAAGGTGTAGGCTTCTTCCAGATAGGAGGGGGCATAGCGGGAGACTTCCCGATCTGTGTGGTACCTATGATGTATCAGGATCTGGAGTGGCATGATGTACCGTTCTGGTCATACTTCTGCCAGATCAGTGACTCTACTACCTCATATGGTTCGTACTCCGGTGCCGTGCCAAATGAAAAGATAACCTGGGGCAAGCTCGATATCACTACACCTAAGTTTATAGTAGAGTCAGATGCTACCATCGTAGCGCCGCTGATCTTTGCGTATCTGCTGAAGTGGTAAATTTTTCGACTTTATAACAGATTCAGAAAGAGCGATTCACACGGGTCGCTCTTTTTTTATGTACTGACGCCCAACGCACAACAGCCGTCTTTGCGTCTTACATCACAATGTCAGTGATAATAGCACTACATTTATAGACCACACCCGGTAAAAGTTTCTATGAAGAAAAGCTTTACAAGCATATGTTTCATTTTTCTATTGATGCTGTGCCGATGGCAAACCGAAGCACAAGTCACTGTCACGTACACCAGTACGGCCTCTATCTGTGCCAATGACGGCACCATCACAGCCGGTGCCAGCGGGGGAATAGCACCTTACACATATTCCATTCTCTCAGGGCCCTCAGCACCTTCGGTGACCTATCCCATCACACTGGCCACGGGCAATAACACCTTTATTAATCTGCCCTCAGGAGTCTATGTGGTACAGGCTACAGATGCGACCGGCGCCACGGCTACTACCAATGCGGCTGTGCCCGGTACTTATCAGTTTCCTTCCTGTACTGCTACTCAGTCAGGTCTCAATATAGTCTGCAATGCCACACTCGGTAAGCCACCCTATCAATACGCCATATCCAATAGCGGTGCCAATACTGGATTTGGTCCATATCAATCATCCAATACTTTTGGTGGTGTGTGCCCGGGTACCTACTGGGTGCGCGTACAGGACGCCTGCAATAATATTTATACGAGCAGTATCAATTTTATGTATGTGCTAGGCTATACCCTGCAGTGTGTCAATTTCACGCAGGGCACGCTCTCTGTCACTGCACAGAGCGGCCACAGCCCCTACACCTATACTGCCGCCGGTCAAACTAATAGCAGCGGTACCTTTACCGGCCTGGGTCATGGCTACTCAGGTGCATTCACCATTACAGACTCCTGCGGCAAGACGGATATTTTCCAGCTCTCACCGGCTTCGGTGCAGTTTACAGGTCATTGCCCGTTTGATAGCAGCATCTATCTGACACGGTTTACACCGGCGACCGGTCTACCTACACCAGCATCTGTGACCTATATCTGTACCAACTGTGTTCCGGCGCAGTCTATCACAAATCCACCCTCCGGCGCGCCCTTGTTTCAGCATATTGGCCTTGGGCAGTCGTATGCTATCACCGTGGTGACATCTGACTGTGGAGGCGATACGATATATGCGCACTTCACACCGGCGCTGGCCTCAGGCAATATACAGACCACCTACCTCGGGTGCAACAGTTTTAAAGTCGTGCTCTCTAGCGCAGGTGGCCCGGTGAGTTTATCCCTGATCGATTCTTTTGTGGTGGTAGATTTCTCTACCCACACTACTATAGCAGTCAATAATACCGGTATCTTTCACGGCCTTCCGGCAGGCGCTTATACTGTCATAGTTTACGCACCGCGTGCATGTCTCGCACCTACACAGACGGTGGTCACGCTGCCTCACCTGCCGCCGAGTTGCTCTTACATTATGAAAGATGCTACCTGCCAGTCAGGCTGGGAGTATAGCATTACGCCTTTTTCTGCGGAGCACTATACACTCACTGATGCAGCCGGCGGGGTAGTACCGGCTATATCCGGCATCAGAGGCGGCCAGCCGGTAGTCAACTTTTATAATGTGCATCCCGGCGCCTATACGCTCGTATCTGACAGCGGCTGTACCTGGACGCCTACCTTTGATCCAGTGCCTTCTGTCGGCTCTTATGCCTATTCTTACCGTACCTGCGCCGGCAGGCAATTCCTCCATATAGCCGATACACCTGGCCTATACTGCAATAACCTAATGCTGAAGGTATATTATAATAATAGCGTGCTCGTCAGTAATATCTACCCCTCAGGCCAGATAGATTTAGACCTGCAGGTGGCAGATTCAGGCTGGTACCATTACGAGTTGTACGCCACGTCATATACTGGGGATACATCCCTCGTGCAGTATGACACGATATGCCCCATCGATACCGGCAATGTATATATGGGTTATGGCTCTGTGCCGTATCCCTACTCAGATGTGTTGTATAGCTGTGGCAGCAGTTCTCTGCCGGAGTATCATATCTATGGGGGGCTGGTGCCATATACTGTCGAGATGCCGGGCGTAGACACAGTGATGTTGTATTCCAATACCGGCTACTTCCCCACAGGGGCTCAGGGTGCCTACTCTATCATAGCCTATGATAGCTGTGGCATCAGCCGCAGTTTCAGTTTTAATATCATAGACACCTGCACACCTGTGATTTGTGCCACACTGCAGGCAGGCAATGATACTGCCATATGTGCGGGCTCATCTGTCTTATTGACTTCTGCTGCCTCCGAGCCCGGCGGCACATATAGCTGGCAGCCCGGTAGCGGCAGCGCTATGGATACGATCGTCTCTCCCGGCGCTACTGCCACATACATAGTGAGCTACACGCAGAGCCATTGCCCGGTAGTGTACGACACGGTGGTCGTGACAGTGATCACTATGCCTCAGGTGCAGATAGATGATGCGGCAGCCTGTAGCGGGCAGTCGGTGACCATCACGGCATCTGTCAGTCCTCCCGGCGGGCAATACAGCTGGTCGCCGGGAGCTGCTACTACGCAGAGTATCTCTGTATCGCCGGCGGTAGCTACGACGTACAGCGTAACCTATAGCATAGCCGGCTGCCCAGCGGTGAGTGATACTGCTATAGTGACACCGGTGAGCGGACCATCTGCTGCAGCATCGGAGATAGATGCCACCTGCTACAATAGTGATGGCGCCGCTATAGCTCAGCCTACAGGAGGCACACCGCCCTACAGCTATATCTGGAGTGACGCCGCGCATACTACTGCTGATACGCTGAGCCATCTGTATGAAGGCAGCACCTATACAGTCACCGTTTCTGATCAGAATCAATGTACGGCCACCGCTACCACTCAGATAGGTGTGGTGCTGCAGCCGCTAAATATTGTGCAGGATTCCATAGCAGACATTAGTTGCTTCGGATCTGATGACGGCTACATATCAGTCAGCATATCAAACTCTACACATGATAGCTATCAGTGGAGCCCCGCAGGTAGCGACTCAGTGCTCACACACCTGACCCCGGGTACCTATTCACTCACCGTGACCGATCCTGCGGGCTGCAGCGGTACGATGAGCTTTACCATTCACGAACCACCTGCTGTGACACTGGAGGTGCTACCGGCAGATACACTCATCAGAGAGGGCGATGCAGTTTATTTCACGAGCCTGCTCTCACCTGCGCCGGCCACGGTATCTTATACCTGGGAGCCTGCTACAGGGATCAACTGCAGTACCTGTGCGGAGCCGGTCTTTCAGTCAGGTGCCGGCACCTATCAGTATGCCATCATGGTCAGCTATAACGGTGTATGCCACCTCACTGATACGGTACGGGTGAAAGTATATAGCGAGCACCTGCTCTACATACCCAATGCTTTCACACCAAATGGCGACGGCACCAATGACATTTTCTATGCCTACCCGGTAGGGGCAAAGTATTTCAATATGAAAGTATTTGACCGCTGGGGTGAGAAGGTCTTTGAAAGTTTTGACCCCGGCATAGGCTGGAATGGCACCTATCGGGGCAGGGTACAGGAGCCAGGCTCATTTGTCTATCTGGTAGATGCCACCTTCAATGATGGCTACACCACGCATAGCAAAGGGGCTGTGACGCTGATCAGGTGAGTCTGTAATAGACGCGGATCAGTCAGGCTGCAGCTGTAGTGATATGGCCATCCTGTTCCACGCATTGATAGTCATGATGGCCATGATAGCCTGCGCTACGCATACCTCGCCCAGTTGTTTTACTGCATTTTGATACGTGTCATCTGATACGCCGTGTTCGCTGATGAGTGTGATCTCCTCAGTGAGGGCCAGGATCGCTTTCTCCTGCTCATCAAATAGAGCAGTCTCCCTCCATGCATTGAGCACATAGATGCGCTGCTCCGTTTCACCCAGCTTGCGTGCATCGCGGGTATGCATATTCAGGCAGTAGGCGCACTTATTGATCTGAGAGGCGCGGATCTTGATCAGCTCCTTATGCAGGGGCGCGAGCTGGGTGGTGTGCAGGTATTTCTCCAGGGCCATCATAGCCTGATAGGCTGCTGGCTGTAGTGCTGACATATTCAGTCTGTTTTCCATTGCTATTTGTTTTTTTGTGATAGCAAAGGTACAGGGCACCATGCGGCAGACTCTTAAGCTGGTTTAAGAAATGCGGGTGCTATCTTTTTTCCTGAGTTCACTGAGGTACTCCGGTGTGAGCCCCAGGTATGATGCCAGCATATACTGTGGTATGCGCTGTACGAAATCCGGAAACTGGCTGCGAAAGGAAAGATAGGTCTCTTCGGCGGTCCGCTCCCTTATGTATCTGAGCCGCGTCTGATGCGCTGCATAGCCACGCTGCATCATCAGCCGGAAGTAGCGCTCCAACTGCGGTAGTTCTGCATATACCTTCTCCTGAGCCTCCACGTCGAGTGCCAGCACCAGCGAATCTTCAAACGCCTTGATACCAAAGGTAGCAGGCTTCTGCAGAGCCATGCTCATATAGTCAGAGATCCACCAGCCCTCCATAGCAAACTGCGTCAACTTTTCTACTCCTTTCTCATGGTTGAAGTACATACACAGCCCACCCTGCTCTACAAAGTAATTGGCCCGGCATATCTCACCCTCCTGCAGCAAGTGTTCCTTTTTCTTGAGCTCTATCGGTCGGATATGTACGCACAGCATTTCGGCCTGCTCATCACTCAGCGGCACGTAGTTTCTGATATGCTTTATCAGGTGGCTGTACATACATCAAAGCTACAGTTATTGCCATAAAAAAAGCGGCCCCATCCGGAGCCGCCATTTTTTATTGAAGTTGTATTCTGTATTGTCTTAATACTAACTACTTAGTACTTACTTCAGACCCAGTGCTACACGCTTGAAAGCCTTCACTGCGAGACCTTTCTCTACCTCGCCGAGGTGCTGAGCTACCGTCTTGCTACCATCCTTTACGAATGGCTGTGTATTGAGGGTGTTCTCTTTCAGGTATGATTGAGCAGCGCTCTCAGCTATCTTCTGGAGGATATTCTCAGGCTTGCCTGATGCAGCAGCCTTTTCCTTTGCGATAGCTACCTCACGGTCTATCACCTCCTGAGATACACCGGATGCGTCTACAGCCAGTGGGTTCATAGCCGCTACCTGCATCGCTACGTCTTTGCCTGCTACTGCGTTTGCATCGCTCTTCGCGTTGCTCAGAGATACCAGTACGCCGATCTTGTTGCCTGCGTGGTTGTAGGCTACGATGTTTTCGCCTGCCAGCGTCTCATAGGCAGATACTGCGATCAGCTCACCGATAGCAGATACTTTCTCTTCTACCTTACCCTTGATGGTAGTGCCGTCCATAGGGAGCGCCAGTACTTCGTCCAGTGTCTTGGCATCAGCCTCCAGTGCCGCCTTGGCGATAGCCTCAGCCAGGCCACGGAAGTCTTCATTCTTTGCCACAAAGTCTGTCTCGCAAGACAGGTATGATACGACACCGCGTGTGCCATCTGCTGTAGTCAGTGCTACGATGCAGCCTTCCAGAGAGTCACGGCCGGCACGCTTCTCGGCTACCTTAGCGCCTTTTTTGCGCAGGTAGTCTACGGCAGCTTGTACGTCGCCGTTTGATTCGGTCAGTGCCTTTTTGCAGTCCATGAGGCCAGCTCCTGTCAGGTTGCGCAGCTCATTTACGAGGCTCGCGGTGATAGTGATTGTTGACATTTTGATTATCCTTTTATTATTGGTTTTAAAAATTAGAGTCTTTTTCTTGCTACGTTTTCATATTTCCTGTACTCCTTTAAAAAGACTTGCCAAGATGCTGGGCAACTTGGCAAGTAATATCAGGAGACGATTAAATCGATATTATCTTTTAGGTGCACCTGCGCCGCCCCTGTTGCCAGTGCCGCCGCCGATCCTGCTACGGCCCGATCCGCCGCCGCTACCAGACCTGCCACGACCACGGCCACCTTCTTTCTTGCCGTCGCCGCCATCTTCCAGGCCAGCTACACGCTCGAAGTTGTCAGCGTTGCTGTCTTCTTCTTCAGCTTCGTCCTTGCCATCTGTAGCGCGCTCTGCGAGGCCCTCAGCGATAGCATCAGCTATGAAGTTGGTCAGGATGTAGATAGACTTAGATGCGTCATCATTGCCCGGGATAGCAAAATCTACCTTAGTGGGGTCAGAGTTTGTATCTACTATACCAAAGGTATTGATGTTCAGGCGCTGAGCTTCCTTCAGAGCGATGTGCTCATGAGTGATGTCTACCAGGAACACAGCCGAAGGGGCACGATTCATAGCAGCGATACCACCCAGTACGCGCTCCATCTTCTCTTTCTCACGGCTCAGTACGAGCTTTTCTTTCTTGGTTACGCTTTCCAGGGTACCATCAGCGAGCATTTTCTCGATGCTTTGCATCTTCTTTACGCTCTTGCGGATAGTAGGGAAGTTGGTCAGCATACCACCCAGCCACCTGTCAGTGACATAAGGCATATTCACACGTGTAGCAGCTTCTTTTACTACTTCCTTTGCTTGCTTCTTGGTAGCTACGAAGAGGATCTTCTTGCCGGCCTTAGCCATAGCCTTGACAGCAGCGGCAGCCTCGTCGAGCTTATCTATAGTACGATTCAGGTCTATGATGTGGATGCCTTTCTTCTCGGCGAAGATGTATGGGAGCATCTTTGGATTCCACTTCCTGCGGAGGTGACCGAAGTGTACACCTGCGTCGAGCAGTTCCTGATGAGATATTTTAGCCATTGTTTTATTTCGATTATAAGTTTTATTAAATCTGTCCCTCTTCGATTAACGCTTAGAGAATTGCTCCTGACGGCGTGCTTTGCGGAGGCCGGTCTTCTTACGCTCTACCTCACGTGCATCACGACGCATGAATTTTTCTTTCTTCAGCGCCGGGCGTACCTCAGGGTTGTCATTCACCAGTGCGCGGGCGATACCCAGTACGATAGCTTCTGCCTGGCCCTTCACGCCACCGCCAAATACATTGACAGTCACGTCAAACTTGCCCCATGCATCAGCAGTCTTGAGAGGAGCCTCTACTTTCTGCTGGATGAAGTCCAGAGGGAAGTAGTCCTTATAGTCTTTACCGTTTACGGTGATGGTGCCATTGCCGCTGCGCAGTACTACACGTGCTACGGCTGCCTTACGCCTGCCTACAGTTATTTTGTCCTTGCTCATGATTATATATCTTTAGGTTTTTGGGCAGTGTGCGGGTGCGCAGCCTCTGCATACACAAATAGTTTCTTATACTGCTGACGTCCCAGGGAGTTCTTTGGCAGCATACCCTTCACGGCCAGCTCTATGAGCTCGTTAGGGTTTTTCTGGATGATCTCCTTTGGAGAGCGGTGGCGCTGGCCACCCGGGTGACCGGTGTAGTGGTCGCGGTCCCTTACATTCATCTTATTGCCGGTCAGCCTTACTTTGCCACTGTTGATCACGATCACGTAGTCACCGCAGTCAGCGTTTGGAGTGAAGGTTGCCTTATGCTTGCCCCTCAGTACAGAGGCGATCTTTGAGGCCATACGGCCGAGGGTCTTGCCCTCTGCATCTACTATATACCACTCGCGAGTCACGTCGCTGGCAGACAGAGATTTGGTTTTGTAACTTAATGCGTCCACTTGTTATTGTGTTTTTAGTCTTTTTCTAAAAGGACTGCAAAAGTACAGTTTCGCTGTGGATATTCCAAGGTATTCGCAACTAAAATTTTATAACACCTTTGCAAGTGATTGAAAATCAGCATTTGGACGGATGTCTAAAAAAGTGTTGTGGCATCGCCATAATGAAAACTTGGCACGGATTTAACACTGTATCAGTGTAAATACAAGTGCTATGAACTACTATATAGAAGACTACGAGTATGAGAAGCATGACCTGCTCGTAGAGGAGGGAGACAAGACCCAGCTGACCGGTACCTGGCTGGATATGCCGGAGCTCGTCTTCGGTGCGGATAATGAGGTAAAGGCCGGCTATGCGCTCTCGATCACAAACGGGGAGCAGACCATCATCACATTCTACAATGACCTATACCTGAAGGCCAAAGACGGCCACAAGCTGAGTGCAGAGGAGATCATGATCTTTATGGTGCTGCTCATGAGTGAGACTACTATCGCCGCCTCAGACTACCTGGGCAAGAACTTTGAGAAAGGGGAGTTTCCTGATCTGCCGGCAGTGGCCCCGGCAGATATCCTCTACTTTGTAGTAGGCCAGATGAACCGCCGCAACTAATCTATGATGATGCCCAGGCTATCTAGCAGGGCAGTGGCCTCAGGCAGGCTAAATCTGGCTCCGCGTACCTTGGTGCCGTGGATGTCGATCTGGTAGTCCCTGGCCCCGCGCAGGTCAGCGCCAGTGAGGTCCGTACCGGAGAATCGTGCGCCCTCCAGATCGCAGCCCTTCAGCTCGGCCTCCTGCATATGGCACTCAGAGAAATCGACTTCTTTGACCACACACTGAGTAAACTTTGCCTTCTTGAGGTTCATCCCAAAGAAACTGCTGTAGCTGATATTAGTATCCGCACAGGCTATGGTAAAGGCATGCCGCGCAAAAGGAATGCGGATGTCAAACCAGAGTATCCCGATCGCCTTGCATCCGTTTAGCTTGATCTGAGAGAAGGTACTACCCTTGACCTGCACCATACTCAGGTCGCACTTGTCAAAAGTACACTCCTCAAAAGTACATGCATTAAAAATGGTCTTGGTAAAAGTGCAGGAGACAAAAGTACAGTTGGAAAAGGTCTTGCCCGAAAGGCGCTTCTCAGAATAATCTACCTTCTCAAACGTGACATCCTGAAAATCCTCCCCATCAAACCCAGTCATTAAAAGGTCTTTTGTATCAATTCTGAGTTATTCAAGGCATTCTGAAAATTCTGGTCAAGATGCTGATTCTGATAAAGGAACTATACAGCAAAGCTCTCCCCGCACGCGCAGGTACGGGTAGCATTGGGATTTTTAAACTCAAAGCCCTTGCCATTCAGGCCATCTGAGTACTCCAGGGTAGTATTGCACACATAGAGGAAGGAGCGCAGGTCAGTCACCAGCTTGATACCCTTATCTTCAAAGACCTGGTCATCAGACTGGATCTTGTCATCAAAATCCATTTTGTATGACAGGCCTGAGCAGCCACCACCCAGCACGCTCACACGTACGAAGTGCTCCGGAGTCATATGCTCCTCCTGCATGATGGTTTTGATCTTGGTGCTGGCATTGTCTGATACGAAAAGCATATTGGTCTCGATTTATGATTACAAAGTTACGGCAAATTTGTTGATTTGCACCTGCCCGCCGGTTTCAGCGGCGATAGCAGCTTATTAGACGGACAGGCCGTCATTACATTTCAAAACCTCCTCTCCATGTACAAGATAGAGCACATAGGCATAGCCGTCAGGGATATAGTGAGCGCCAATGAGACCTACGCCCGGCTCCTCGGCGCGCCGCACTACAAGACCGAAAGGGTAGAGAGCGAGGCGGTAGAGACCTCTTTCTTCCGCATAGGCGAGTCTAAGATCGAGCTGCTGCAGGCCACCGGCCCGGATAGCGCCATAGCCAGGTCCATAGAGAAGAGGGGAGAGGGTATCCATCACATCGCCTTTGCAGTAGAGGATATCGAGGCCGAGATCAAGAGGCTCAAGGGCGAGGGCTTCACGCCAATCAGCGCAGCGCCCAAGCAGGGTGCTGATGGTAAACTGGTCTTTTTCTTTCACCCCAAAAGCGCCAATGGTGTGCTCATAGAGCTCTGCCAGGATATCCGCTAGAGCCAATGCCAGATACAATATCAAAATATAAGCACCTATTCTTTGACCTGGACCACACGCTGTGGGACTTTGAGGCCAACTCGCGCGCTACCCTCTCAGAGCTTTTTGACGAGCTGGGCCTGCACGGACGCGGCATCCCGTCCTTTGAGGTATTTCACGAGACCTACCTGCCTATCAACTCTCAGTACTGGGCCCGCTATCACCACAAGCTATTGTCCAAAGACGAGCTGCGTGTAGGCCGCTTCCTGGAAACATTGCGCCGCTTCCGGATAGACGATGAGGTGCTGGCCGAGACCATGGCGCAGCAATACCTGGACCGCTCGCCGTACAAGACGGCTATCTTTCCCGATGCCCTGGAGGTGCTGGACTATCTTGCTAAAAAATACACCCTGCATATCATCACCAATGGCTTCTCAGAGGTGCAGGACATCAAGATCCGCGAGAGCAGGCTGGAGGTCTACTTCCGCCATGTCTTCGTATCAGAGCGCGTGGGCCACCAGAAGCCGGAGCGGGAGATCTTCCTGCACGCCATGGAGGTCACAGGCGGCACACCGGAGGACTCCCTCATGATAGGCGACAATATGGCCACCGATATCATGGGTGCCAAGGCCGCCGGCATGGATCAGGTCTTCTTCAATCCGCTGGGAAAAAAGACGCGCGACAAAGCCACCTACGAGATAGCCGCGCTCAGCGAGCTTAAAAATTTCCTGTGACCAAAGCCGCGCCGCCACAACGTTTCAGGCGGGGGGCTATCCATTTATTTTTCAAATAATTAATGCCCGTTTGTGAAATTTCGCGGACTCTCCTATATTTGACCCCGGAGGAATGGCAGAGTGGTTGATTGCAACTGTCTTGAAAACAGTCGTAGGTGATGAGCCTACCCGGGGTTCGAATCCCTGTTCCTCCGCCAGCAAAAGGCTCCGATCTTCGGAGCCTTTTTTGTTTTATCTACACATGTTTCGCGCACTGCACTTCTGCGGCCTGACCTACCGGCACGTATGAAACGGGCTAGAGGCGAAATGTGATATTGGTTTCAATAATATTATGGTTAATAGCGAAATGCCCAGGCCGATTTATATAAGTAATCAATTTTATTATTTAATCTATTGGTCTTCCTTTGTTATTGGAACTACAGCATCGGTCATTGCTGTCTTACTTATTCTATGGTGTATATGTAGTAACTTTCAAGTTTGGGGTGTCTTACTCCTTTCTGTTATGATGATAATGATAGCATTACTTTCTTATCCAGGGGTAATATCAAAAGGAGTTTTAATAAAAGATGACCGATTAGTTATCCTGGGGATTTTTAAAACTTGCGAATTCGGAATAGACAATTTTAAATCTATTGAAAGGGATATATTTAATACCTACACTATAACTTTCTACACAGGAGAACGTTTCAATTTTTTGCCGGGCTTAAAATATATGTTCGGAGGTTTTGATTTAATTAATGGTAGCGATACTGGTATTCGCAAAATGAATGATTTGATTAATGCCCTAAAAGCAAATGCTAATAGTGCTTAAACCTCTACTGGCTCGGAACTTAGTTCATT
>JAFDYN010000016.1 GCA_018267385.1 Bacteroidota bacterium
ACAAACTAAAGGGCGGAGAGACGCGGAGGGGATACATGAGATCGAAATGAAAATGCTCCGGTCGTATCAGTTCGCTACTCTTTTACTATCCTCCTGATGGAATGATGGCCTTCTGCTGATAGGTCAAAGAAATAGAGGCCTGTGGGAAGTTCTCTGAGGCTAAGCGTTTGCTCATGTCCTGGGTAGGCGCCAGATAGTATTTTTTGCCCCACTACATCGTAGATAGTATAGCTAGCCCCCAGACTGTACGGACTGACAATGTGTATCATATCCTCAGTCGGGACAGGATATATAGTCAAAGCTTCGTCATCTTCTGTCTCGTTTATGCTAGCCATGCAGTGATCATTGAAACAGCCATTGCTATCTATCCTCAGTAACCAACCCTGAGTATTGACGCGCGGAAGGGTATAGTCCACGCAGTAACCTGTGGCAATAATATCTCCATTGTCTAACTCTACGAAGTCGAATAATTCATTATCCGCTCTGGCGGAATCCGTGCCTGAGTATTTCTTATCCCATATTACACCACCCTGCCTATTTATCTTGACGATCCACCCTCGCGCTCTGGGCTCCCCGTATTCTGAAACAGAATCATTTCGCCCAACGATCAAAAGGTTTCCGTCTCGCAGTTGCTTTACTTGGTTTAGCTTGGTATTGTACCAAGCGTTTCCAGAAATTATCTGCCAGGCCTTGTTCCTTGCAGAATCCATGCATACTATAATACCTTTGTTCAGCGCGTCAAGCCCTGATCCAGTCTGAATATTGGTATCAACATAGCTCGTACAATATACTATGCTATGATCGTCTAGCTCGGTCATTCCGAATGGTTTAAATGTCTTACCAATATTGACCTTATCTTCCCACATAGAGAGCCGGTTTCCCATCGTATCAATTTCCATCAGATCGTTAGAAGCAAATGTCCAATTGGCAGGAGCTATTATTCTTTCAACACCAATCAATAAATTACCATTACTCAAAAAGATCATTGTTCCCGGAAGCTGCCAGTTTGCCGTGAACGGATAGTATCTTCTCCATTGTTCATTTCCCACTACATCTGTCTTCAAAAGAAAGTAACCGACAGCATTGGCTGATCTTGCATAGGTGCCAGCGAAAACTCTACTCCCTGAAGGTAGATTGATCCCCGATTGGAAGCTGAAGTTCACATACGACGTATCTGTATACTTCTGAATAGTTAGAGCAAAAGAATCAAGTGAAATGTGAGAATAGAAACCCAATTCTCCGTTGTTGTTAGGACCTCCACCGCCGCTTATGTGAATACCATCGTTCTTCAAGAGAGCACAATGATTATCGGGCTGATAGGTAATGGGAGTGTCTAACTCATAAAATCTATCCCGCTTGATATCCCCTTCGTAAGTAATTTCTGCCACGTACGGTTTCAAGAAATAATATCTATCGGAATCAACCGCAGCACCTACAATGTAAAGCGAAGTATCAGCATCGAGTACATTATTGAAAAAACTACCTAGCCGAAATGGGTACCTTTTGCTGAAATATTGCGCCTCGGCGGAACTGATGCACAGCCACAACGTCGCAATAAAAAATATTCGTATCAGAGGTCTCATACTAATTCATCTGTCAATTATAAATCCCAAGATAGTACAGTACAGAGAGAAACAAAAAAGGCGCAGCTTTCGCTGCGCCCCGTCGTAATCCTATCCCGACGAAACAAGTACCACACTCTCCTATGGTTCTTGTATAGCTTTATCAGTTCATGTCAGGCTCAGTGACGCGGAAGGTCACGTTGACCTTGTAGCCTGCTCCGGGCTCCAGGCCAGTGGTATCTACTTCATAGCCCTTCAGCTGGTTGCGCAGGCTGCGGCTCAGGGTGCCATTGTCAGACACGATATCGTCTATGGCTACACGGCCATCCTGCCCCAGGTGAAAGTGGACCTCTGCGCGATACTCACCCGGTACCTCCATCAGTACGGTAGGGATGCTGAGCTGCGAGCGTACCTGATAGGTGACACGCTGCTCGGCTGTGAGGACAGGTGTAGTGCGGTTAGTGCCCGCAAAGGCGGTGGTGGCGGTAGTGGCTACGAAAACGAGCGCGATCAGTATCTTTTTCATGATATGTGGTGTTTAGTTGGTTTAGAATGATAATTTCTAATGCAAAGATATATTCATTAACCTGTATTATGCAATACAAAGTACTAATGAAAATTACAACTATTTGATTATTAGAGCCAATATTTTCAATAATGAGCCTTTTGGCATATTCATATCGAAACTATTCGATAGCTATAAGCAGAAAAACAGGGCTGCAAATGGCGGGAAAGGGGTCTCCGGGGGCAAAAAAAAGACCGGCGCTTTTCGGCGCCGGCCCTTTACACATAAATAACCACTGAAAACTTACTGGCGGCGCGGGGCCGCCTACTTATCTTTACCAAAACGAGAACTAACGCCCGCCTTACCCCGGGCGATAGACCAAAGGTCAGCATAAGTATGACGGCCACCAAAAAAGTGAGGTAAGTCAGCACAGGTCAGAGGTAAACCAGTGCAATGGATAATTGCCATGTAAGCTTACTCCATCACGTCCTCCAGGCGCTGGGCACGGCTGATGATGGGCGAGATGATCGTGCCCAGCACATCCAGTATACCGCAGACGCCCAGCAGCCGGTAAAAGGCCTCACTGATCGTATCGTCATACCACACCAGCACGATGAGCATGAGGCCGAGGAGCGCGATAAAAAAGACCGTGAGGCCCAGCACCCAGGAGACGAGCCGGGTGGGATGCCGCGTGAGCAGCGTGAGCGCGATATGCGCACAGGTAGCAGAGAGTATCACAAAGGTGAGCACCATGTTGAAGTTCTCCAGACGCTCCCACCACCAGATGGTATAGAGCAGCAGGCCCATGGTGATGGTCACTATACTGATGCCCACTATGGAGAACCACTTGTAGCGGGTCTCCCATATGGTAGCACAGCAGAGGCCGGCCAGGCTGCAGGCGCCCACATCCAGGGTGCTGAAGAGTATCTTCATCTCGCGCGGGTTGAAGTCGGCAAAGAGGAAGACAGCGATGCCTATGAGGCCGCTGGCCACGAGCGAGAATATAAGCACCCAGAGGAGTATGCGGCTGATGTGCATGGCTATGGTTTAGGAGGCGTGGTGGGCCACCAGCTATTGCCCCAGGCATCTGTGATGCCGCAGGAGCGGCCATAGGGCATATCTGCCGGCGGCATGATGCTCTGCGCACCGGCGGCGAGCGCAGCAGCATAGGTAGCATCTGCATCGGCCACATAGATGAAGAGGCCCGCTGTGCGCACAGGGTACTGGTCTGTAGCATCGGCCAGCATGATGGTGCTGCCACCGGTCATGATCTCGGCGTGCATGATGATGCCGGACTGCTCATCGCGGAGGACCTTGTAGGTCTCCTCGGCAGCAAAGACTGTCTGCATAAAGGTGATGAACCGCGCTGCATCTTTGATGATGAGGTAGGGCATGACGGTCTGGTACTGTGGCGGTATACCGGGGAGTCTGTCTTGTGGCATGTGGCGCTGGGTTTACTCTGATGAAGATAGCGAAATACATTTCTTGCAACATAGAAAGGCATTATTTACCGCGGAGGCGGAGAGGAAATCTAAATACATTCTTGCCGCATAGAAACATAGAGACATAGAAATACAGCAGGCGCAAGCTACCGGTATCAATGCCTTGTCCTGATAAAGGGAGGATTGGTGGAGCCTGAGGGCATCCCCATATAAAAGGAGTCGCGGTCGAAGAAAAATAAGCGTTGCCGGACCTCCTGATCAGGATAAAAGATAAAAATGGAATCTCCTGTGACCTGATAGGATGTAGTAGTGAAACGCTCTGCATCATAAATGCTATCGCGGCCTATTGCTATACCATTGAATGGAGCGTTACTCCAGGTGCCTATGATCGTCTTCTTGTAATCTATGCGGCTGACGGTGCAGGCAGATAACATGATAGCTATGATCACGATGAGATAGAATATGATCCTATTGCTCTTTGAAAATATAGTGCGCGATCTATCGGTCATGTTTACGTTTATCACCACTGGTGAAAATAAGGAAAGAATGCTGATGCCAGATGTGAGCGTACAGAGATATGCCTAAGCAACATAAAGCAGGAGCTTTGAGTCACGCATAAAGATGTTTCGCAACGCGAAATATGACAATGGATAACCGCTAAAACTTTACGCCTCCTCTCCTACTGATGCGCTATGAAGACGGGGACTTTGGCGTCTTTGATGAGAGCGTTGGATAGGCTCTGGTGCAGGAGGCGCGAGAGGGCATGGCGGCCATAGGCACCCATCACCACCACAGAGCCGGCGCCCTCCTTCTTCATATACTTGCTGATAGCCGTAGCAGGGTCGCCCTTGGCTACCTGGTATTTGATATTGGGATAGAGGCAGTCCGTTAGTTCGCGGACGGTGTTGTTTGACTTGAGGTGCGTGCTTTCCTTCTGGTCTATCACACTGACCAGCGTGGTGCGCCTGTCTGCCCACTCGGGAAAGATATAGCGGAACATCTTCATGGCATACACACTGGAGGGGCTGCCATCATAGCACAGTGCGGTATAGCGTATGCTGTGGTAGGTATCCGGTACGATCAGTACCGGGCAGTGTGCCTCTACCAGTATATCGCGCAGGCTGGAGCTGGGCACATCTGGCAGCAGGCTGGCTATATTCATCCGCGCATCTGTGATGATCAGGTCTGCAAAGGCACTCTCCTCTATCAGCCCTCCTATGGGTGCATCCTGATCGAGCAGCACGTGGTGGGCCACACCCGCGGCACTACACTTCTGCTGAAAGGTTTTGATGTTCTTCGCCGTAGCTGCTTTCTCCGCCTGGCCCACTACTGCATAGGCTGAGGTGCTGGTGCCGAGCATCGTGGCATAGGAGAAACCGGCATACTTCAGGTCGCGCATGAAGACGCCTATGAGCACAGAGCCTGAACCTTTGGCTATCTCTATGGCGTGACGCAATGCTGAGGTAGAGATCCGATCCCCCTCCAAAGCCAGTATGATCCTTTTTTTCATTTTACGCTTTTTTGCTGCCGCAAAATAGGCAGGCCGCTACGGCAGAAACATGACAACAACCGCCCTCGCTATGACTTTCGTCAGGTATTTTGAAGGTCATGTCAGATAAATTTGATATATTAATCTTGTCTTGTCACAATTACCTAACTCCCGATCTGACTGCTGACAATGTCCCTAAACTTCAAACTACTACGCCGCTACCGCGAGATAGTGAACATACTGGTGAAGTATGGATTTCAGGATATACTGGCAGATGCAGGCGTATCTCTCAAGGCGCGGGTGCTCGAGGCCTTTCTCTCTGAGCAGACCGTAGAGCATATCCACTCACAGACCAAGTGGGAGCGCATGCGCCTGGCAGTAGAAGAGCTGGGCACCACTTACATTAAGTTTGCCCAGATCCTGAGCAACCGGCCCGATGTGATACCCGTAGCGCTGGTAGAGGAGTTTGAGAAGCTGCAGTGCCATGTACCGCCATTCCCCGGAGAGATAGCGCGTGAGATCATAGAGGAAGAGATAGGCCACAAGATACATACGGTATTCAGCCACTTTGATTCAAAACCCTTTGCCAGTGCCTCTATAGCACAGGTACACAAGGCCACACTCAAGAGTGGCGAAGAGGTGATACTCAAGGTGCGCCGCCCAGATATCATAGAGACCATAGAGCTGGATATCCGCATCATGAAATACATGGCGGGCAAAATGGCTGAGCGGCACATCATGGAGCAGCTCGACCCGGTAGGTATCGTCAAGGCCTTTGAGAATGCGATCTACAAGGAGCTGAACCTGCTGCACGAGGGCTACAACCTGCAGCGCTTCGCGCAAAACTTCCGCAATAGCGAGATAGTGCTGGTACCGAAATATTACCCTGCCTACACTACGAAAAAGCTCCTGACCATGGAGTATATAGATGGTGTGCATCCATATGACAATAAGGGCATAGAGCGCATAGGTGATGATCCGCATATGCTGGCCAAGAATGGCATCTACTCGCTCTTCCAGCAGATATTTGAGCATGGTTTCTTTCATGCAGATCCGCACCCCGGCAATATCTTTGCCATGCCGGATAATAAGATCTGCTTTATAGACTTTGGTATGATGGGCACGGTGCTGAAGAGCGACGTGGAGTTCTTTGCAGACATCGTATATGGTGTCACCGCGCGCGACTCTGCCAGCCTGATATGGGGTTTGAAAAACATAGCCATAAGCCAGCAGTTTGAGGGTAGCAGGACCTTTGAATACGAGGTGGAGGAGCTGATCAGTGACTACCATGCCCTGCCCGTAGACCAGGTGGATATGGCAGAGCTTTTCACCCGGCTGCTGGACTTTGTCAATAAGTATAACATACACATGCCCCCGGACTACTTTCTGCTATCCAAGAGCCTCATCACCATAGAGGGGGTGGGCCGCAGGCTGGACCCCAAGCTGAACATCATAGACGAGCTGACGCCGCATATCAAGAAGACACTCGGACAGGCCTTCACACCGGCACAGCTGATGAAGAACCTCTTTGAAGCATCTAAGGACCTCCCTACCCTGCTCACCAACCTGCCGCGTGACCTGCGTGAGATACTGGGCAAGCTGAAACGCGGCGAGACCAAAGTGACCATAGAGCACGAGGGGCTCAATGACCTCACGCACAAAATAGACCTGGCCAGCAACCGCATAGCAGGAGGCTTTATCATAGGCTGTATACTGATGGCGAGCGCCATACTGATAGCGGTCAAATTTCCGCCGCTGTACCTGCACATCTCTATACCGGGCGGTATCGGCTTTGTGCTGGCCAATATACTGGGGCTTCGGATGCTGCTGACGATCTTTAAGAATAAGAAGTACTGAGGAATACAGTGTAACCGCAAAGGCCCTGAAACGATGAGAAAAACAAAAATCAACCGCAAAAACGCGGAAACGCAAAGATAATAAGGGCGCATGCAGATAAACGATGATGAATGACTATTGAGGAAAAGGCAAATCGTTTAAATTAGCTCCATGCTCCATCATCACGGCCATACGCGCACGCTGCGCCACAACCTGCAACTGGCAGGCCTGCTATCCTTTGTGGCAGGCGTAGTGAATGTGTGCGGGTTCTTTGCCGTAGAGACGCTCACTACCAATGTCACGGGTCATTTTGCCTTCTTTGCCCAGGGCATGCTGCGGCGGGACTATGCGGTGGCCTTTGAGTACTTTGCGTTTATCGTGGCGTTCTTTCTCGGGTCTGTCTTTGCCAGTGTGCTGGTAGAGATCATCTCCCGGCGCAATGCCCGCTTTGTATATCTCGTGCCGGTGGCTATAGAGATCACGATCATCACGGTGGCTGCGCTGGTGCCCGTGGAGCACAATTTCACCTATACTACCGAGCTGTCATGCTTCCTGCTTTTCGCTATGGGCCTGCAAAACTCGCTGGTGACGATCATCTCCAGCGCGGTGGTGCGCACTACGCACCTGACGGGCCTCTTCACTGACCTGGGTATAGAGGTGGGGCAGCTCTTTTTCTACAAGGAAGCTGACAAGCGCCGCAAGCTGCGCGCCTCCGTAGGCCTGCGGTTTACCATCATCGCAGCGTTTTTTAGCGGCTGTACGGCTGGAGGCATCGCTTATTCCTTCATAGGCCTGGATGCCATGCTCATAGCCTCTGCGGTGCTGGCCGGCGCGCTGATCTATGACGGCTGGAAGTATGGCAAGGGGCATTGAAGCAAAACAAAAACGACGAATGCCGGATATCGAGATGACTCTATTTGTTTAGCTCGTACCGGTGGCTGCTCAGGCCACCATTGTACTCAAAGACATGCACCGAATCTCCTACTAATAGAGAATTGAAAATATCTCCATCTCACAGACGGATCTGGCGTAGCTATATGGTCATAGCAGTGCTGCGGCGATGGCATCACAGCACAAATCACTATCTTCATCCAAAGCTTTGTGATGCGTCATTGCCTCCTCGCCCTATCGGTCTTCTTTTGTTTTTGCGCGGCAGCGCAGTGCGATACATTCTACTATGACTATGACCACTACAAGGAGCACCTGCGCGGCCATGATGCGGCGCAGTACCTGTCTCTGGACGGTGCGCAGCGGGAGTCCATATGGCTGCAGGATACCGCAGACGGTGGTGCGAAGTATAAGTGGCGGGATATTTTTCCCTTTGACTATGATACCACGGAGCAGCTGCAGCTGACGGAGATACTGCCTACGCTGCGTCCACTGCTGGAGCGCAGGCACGCGCTGGTGATCAATGAGGCGCACAATATGCCCACCTCTCGTACGAACCTGATACCGCTGCTGGATGGGCTGAAGAAGCTGGGCTATGGAGATATCTTTATGGAGACGCTGGCCTGGCATGATACACTGCGAGACAAGTATGGCTACCCGGATATGGAGACAGGCTACTACAGCCGTGAGGTGATGTATGCAGAGCTGCTGCGCAGGCTCATGGCAGATAGCATCCGTATACATCCGTATGAGGCCAATGCATATCGCATCGATACAGCTACGCGCGAGGGCTGCCTGATGTTCGTAGCGGCTGGCTACCCTGGCTGGGTGCCGGTCATGGCAGATAGCTTTATGCTGGATGCATACTACACGCACGACGAGGCACGCGATGTGACGCAGGCGCTGCAGATCTACCAGCAGCTGCTGCGCGATAGCATAGACCACTACATCATCTACTGTGGCTATGGTCACGGCAGCCGCTCCTCTCACATCAATATGGGCAAGGTACTACGCTACCTGACGCAGGATACGATGGTAGTGGTAGACCAGACATCTCTGATCGAGCATAGCAGCGAGGCCTTTGACTATCGGCTGTACCGCCGCTATGCGCCGGCTGAGCATGCTATGCTGATAGCTCATGCTGACGGCAGCCGCCTGATGATGCGCCACACCGGCAAAGACACGGGCACCTATGGCCTCTATGACTACTACATCATCACGCCGCGTACGGAGCTGCACAGTGGCCGCGCTACGTGGCGCTCTCTGGGCGGCGAGCGGCAGTACTACCCTATCTCGCGCATAGTGGACCGCAACGTCCTGCCCGCCAGCTACCTCGTGCTGGCCTACTACCAGCGTGAGTACAGCCGCCTGGGCGACTGCGCCATACCCGCAGATATCCTCCAGGTCAATGACAAGAAGAAAGATCCCTCTCTGGTGCTGCAGCCGGGCCGCAAGTACTTTATCAAAGTGACGGTAGATGGCAAAGAACTCTTCAGCAAGGTCTACAATCTGGCCGAATAAAAGTACTACCCTGATACCAGGAGGGCGTTTATACTCAAAGATTTAGATAAGGGTGGTCATCATCTGCTCAAAACCAACCGATGACATTGCAGTTTGCTGTTTGCATTTTGCTGTTTGCTATACTCCGTATGGTATAAACAAAAAAACGCGTGCACGCGCGGGGATCTATGATCGTATACCACGATAAAAAATGCAGGTGCGGTTTGAGCTATGCAAGCATCTGAGAGGAAATATTTAATGACATTTTGGTGAATAACTATAGGGCGGGTATCATGCAGCAAGTTTCGCGCATTTTACATACTTTTGCATCGTGAACCTGATAGAAATACCATTCCTCTTTTCGCTCGCCATACTCGGCATCTATGTGAGTTTTCAGTGGCCGGGCATGATCTTCCGCCCGGTGAAAGAGAAACTCGACACCCTCCTCCCCTACATGCTCACCAAGCCTCTGTACAACTGCCCGATCTGCATGAGCAGTATCTGGACCCTGACGCTCGGCTCGCTCTGCTGCGTGTGCCACCTCATGCCCGTACCGGCCATGACCGGCCAGGCTACCTGGTGGCAGAGCCTGGGGCTGCTCCTGCTGCTGATACCGGCAGTGGCAGGTATCAATACATTCCTGTGCGTGGCGCTGGATAGGTGGAGTGACTATGGATGCTGAGGCGAGGCGCGTATTAAGTAGTTAGTAGTAAGTATTTAGATGAATACAAAAATGCATTCATCATTGATATTGAAAATTGAAACCTATGTATTGTGCTCCTGACAAACATATCCGGCTGGAATATTGCGTAAAAGACAACCATCTGCATATCGCAGAGATCACCGACCCGCGATACGAGAGTAGCCCGGCGCTGGTCAATAAGATACAGGAGACTGTGGCCTTTGATTTCGTGCCCTATGCCTATCGCATGATGCAGAAGTATCACTACGATCTGCCATTTGCCGAGATGAAAGTGTTGTTTACAAAATGGCTGGCGAAGTACATGGCGAAGAAGAAAAAGTGGCCGGTGATATCCGAGTACTACAAGCTGCTCTATAGTGAGTCTGAGCGCAGTTTTCGGATACGCGACCAGCGAGAGAGTAATATCAATCATAGCTGGGCACTGATCGCAAATCGCGTCCACCTGGATACGATCATGGAGTTTACGGAGAATGCGCGATTGGTTTTTAGACAGCATCGCGACTACTATCCTGACCGCCATGCAGTGCGCTACGCGCTGCAGATGTGGATAGCGCATCATGCAGAGACAGCCCCCTAAATCCCCCAATGGGGGACTTTAATACAATAGTAAAAACTATTCATTGTTCACTATTCATTATTCTCTATTCCATAAAAGATGAGCTGGACCGATCTGATCACACCTGACCACTGGCAGTCGCTGGGTGGCTGTAGCTGCGGTGGCACTGCGCGGCGCAAGTACAAACGCATAGGCACAGACTATGAACTGCAGATACTGACATCGGTATACCAGTACAAGATCTTTCGTGCAGGTGCGCTGGTACAGGTGGGTCCGCTGGCAGACCTGGAGCAGGTGCTGCAAAACCTCAACCTGCTCTGATGATAGATCCCATTTATATTATCCATTAAAACATCAACGACACATATGAAACAATTCCTACGAAAACTATTCAGCCGTCAGCGGCGCAACCCCTTTCCCGATAGCAAGCAGGTAATAGAGTTTGCCTTTGAGTGCGGTGGCATACGCTACTACCGCCATGTAGATGAAATGAATATGCCCTATCGCCGCGCGCTGAAGGCGCTGACTATCTACAAAGAGCTGGACATGAAGTGCGACCGCCACTACCTGGACCAGCACATAGAGGCGATGGACGCCATCCTGGAGGGCACACGGTTTAACGTAGAGAGCCTGCTGAAGATAAAGACCCTGACCGCACAGCTGCGCGAACGCGTACAATGGATCATCGTTCCCGACCACGTGTACAAACTCGCCTCTGTGCGGTATTTTGACGAGACGGAAAACCCCAATGACTACGACTGGAAATATGCGGCGCAGAAGATCGCGCACTGGAAGAAGCATGAGGGCGTGAACGATTTTTTTTTGCGCGAGCCCATAGCGACGTTGATACCGTTTTTAAAAGATGCGCCGCTAGATTTCGAGAGCTTTTCCCGGCAGGTAGACGAGCTGACCCGGAGCCAGTTGGACGTTATCTTGTCGATGCTGCCCCGGCCGCAGAAGATAGCATCGTCCGGCTCTACAGAGGCCTTATTCTCGGAGGAGATACAGCTAGAGAGCCAGCCATAGAGCATACCGGCATCTACGACTACCTCTCGCAGCTGAATGATGCGATCATACGCGCTAAAGAGCGGGAGAAAGAATAGCGACGAGTAGTTAGTACTTAGTATTAAGTATTTAGATAAATGCAACTCAAGCAGTGAGCGCATCGAAATGATCCTTGTGCTGTAGAGACAGGTCGCGACCTGTCCCTACCCAGGCAGCCTTACACCTACACGCAATCCAGTGTCTCAAGTAGGAAGTATCAAATATCCAGTAACCAGCATCCAGTAACAAGAAAATCCATTTGAACCATGAGTGACCAGATCATTATAGAATTTATCGGAGACCCGTCGGGACTCAAACCCGCAGAAGACGCACTGCGCGGATTAGGCAAAAGCTCGCAGGACACCATCGCGGCATTTGAAAAAGCAAATACGGCTGCGAAGCATTTCGCCGAAGGCGCAAAGGAAGCTGCTACTGCTATCAAGGGCACAGGTGACGCTGCAGAGAAAAGTGTGAAGGCCATCTCCTCGCTCTCGCAGGCTATCAGCGGTGGCGCTGTGAAGGCTGTGGCGGAGGACTTTAAAAACTGGGCAAAGGAAGTAGCAGAACTTGGTGTGAAAAAAGGCGAGCTGAAGCAAAAGCTCTCCGAAGTAACCGCAGAGATGGCTAAAGCTAAAACCGAGATCAAAACCGCTGAGGCCGCGTATGCATCACTAGGTAAAGAAGCCAAAGGGCTGGAGAAGGACATGAACAGCACAGCGGCCTCTATGGATAGATACGGCGAACAATCTGCCAAAGCCGCAGCCAAAAATATAGAGCTGAACGAAAAGCTGGAAAAGACGCGCGCAAGCATCACTGCTATGAATGGTACCAGCGAAGAAGGCAGCGCTAGCTACAACAAACTAGTGGCCGCTGCGGAAAAGCTGGAAAGCCAGATCGCCAAAAATGATAAGACGATCACAGACAATGCCGCCAAGATCCACGTGCTGGGCGAGACCAACCGCGGCCTGGCAGAGCAGTATGATACAGTCAGGACGAAAATGGAAATAGCCGGCACGGCAGCAGACCAAAGCAAAAGCCGCTATGCTGAGCTGGGTAAAGAATCAAAAACACTGAAAGGTGAGGTCGCTGCGGTGGACAAAGAGTTGGGCGAGGCGAATAAGAAATTTGGTGAGCAGAGCAAGGCAGCAAAGGAGAGTACAGAGTCATTTAGCTCGCTGATAGGCCATACTAAAAAACTCGTGTCAGCACTCGGTGAGATGGCGGCGACCACCGCCTCTGCCACCGGCAGCGAGCGCGACGCCAATAGTATCCGTCAGAAAACGGCAGAGGTACTCCAGGCCCTGACCACTGCGCAGACCATAGCCACTACCGCTACTGAGGCTATGACAGCCGCCACTGAGATAGCCACGGTAGCGACCACCGGCCTCGATGTGGCACTCTCGCCTGTGATAGCTGCGGTGGGTGCTGTGGCAGTGGTCGTGGGAGCGGCAGTGGCACAGTTTGCGGTGATGTATACCGTAGGCAAAAAAGTAGTGGAAGTAGTAGAGGAAAAGTTTCACGTCTTTGAAAAGGTGAAGCCGGTGATAGATGCTGTGGGAGCGGCGCTGAGCAAATTTGCCGACAAGGCGCGCGATGTGATCAGCTTCTTCAGCGGCGGCCTGATAGAAGACTCAAAGCTGCACAAGCTGAATGACAGCCTGGAGAAAGCTGCAAAAGAAAGTGAAAAGATGTCGGCAGAGTACAAGAAGCAGGCCGACCTGCTGGAGGCCGAGGGCATGAGTGCACAAAGCATCGCGCAGAGGCGTGCAGAGGCGCTGAAAGAAGAGCAGAACGCGCTGATAGACCATCTGAAGGTGGAGAAAGACGCTACGAAGCAAGCAGAGCTACGCGATCAGATCTCTAAGAATACAGTAGAGATACTAGGCCAGCAGAAAAGCGTGATAGAGGGTATAGCCAGTGATATGCAGAAGCAAGGCAAGACAGAAGGCGAGATATACCAGGCCAAAGAGGACCAGATCCGCGCCAGCATCGCGCTCATAGCACAGGAGCGCCTGCGCAAGGACCTGACCGATGAGCAAAACAAGAGTCTCGAAGCTCAGGCGCGCCTGATGACCAACATGCTGAAGGAGACCATGGAAGAGCACAAGAAGTATGATGCTGACCAGGCTAAAGAGGCCTATGCCAGGGCGCTGGAGAGTGCTAAGAAAACTGCCGACCTGCGCCTCTCCGTAGCCAAGGAGGGCAGCGATAAAGAGCTACAGGCCCACCTCGATGTGATGAAGGCTGATAGCGCGCTGGAGCTGAATAATACCAGGCTGACCCGCACGCAGGTGGAGCTGATCAAACTCAAACTGGCACAGGATACGGCCAGGGAGATACAGGCATTTTACCAGAAAGCGCTGGCAGAGGCAGAGAAAGATGAGAAGAAGTCTGATCAGGAAAAGTACGATGCCAGGATGGCGATACTAAACCGCGAGCGCGCTGCGATAGCGAATAATGACAAACTCTCGGCAGCGCAAAAAATAGAGCTATTCAAACAGGTGAATGCGCAGGAAGATGCGGCATGGAAGCAGCTCAACGACTCGCTGGCACAAAAGGAAAAAGAGGCCGCCACGGCACGTCTCGCCGCTGCGCAGGCCGAGGCCAGGAAGAAGCTGGACATAGCCCTGCAGGTGAGCGAGTACGAATACAAGTCCGGCATCACCGCAGAGGAAAAAATCCTGTCGGACCGCAAAGAGAAATACGAAGCAGACCTGTCTAACGCAAAGCTGAGCATCCAAGCCAAGATGGACCTGGGAGAGCAATACTACAGCTCAGTAGAGGCATCGCTCCAAAAGGAGATGCAGCTGCTCAATAAAAAGTATGCCAGCGATATAGCTGCTGCGCAGAAGGACGAGCAGGCCATGGAGAAACTGCAGGACCAGTACCTGAAAGACAGCAAGGCAATAGAAGATAAAATCACCGCCAATAAAAAGGAGCAAGGCAATAAGCGCAAAGAATACGCAAAGGAGCAAGGAAAGCAGGAGGAAGATATAGCCAAGCAGGTAGGTCAGAAACTGATAGAGATGGCCAGGCAGGTAAGTGATGCGATCTTTGAAAACCAGAAACAGAAGCGCGACAATGAGCTGAAGGACAAGCTGGACCACCTGGATGCTCAGAAAGATGCCGAGCTGATGAATGCGACCCTGACCGCCGCTCAGCGCAAGGCCATAGAGAAAAAATACAAACGCGAAGAAGCCCACGAAAAGGAAAAAGCCTGGAAGGCCGACCAGAAGGCTAAAGCAGAGCAGGCAGTGATCAATGGCCTGCTGGCCTTCACCGCTGCACTGGCCTCCTCGCCGCCGCCTATGAACTATGTGAATGCGGCCATCGCGCTGGCCTCTGCAGGCATACAGGCGGGCATCATCATGAGCAAGACACCGCCGAAGTTTGCCAAGGGGGTCGTGGCGCTGGAGGGTCCCGGTACGGAGACATCAGATAGCATACCCGCCTATCTCTCGCGCGGTGAGAGTGTGATCACTGCCAGCGCCACACGACGCTACCAGCCGCTGCTGGAGGCTATGAACGCCGGCACGCTGGACCGCTATATGCCGCTGCCACAGATGCCGGATGTGAGGGCACTGGAGGTGGCTACTGCTACCGGCCACCGCGCTCAGGCTGAGAAAATAGACTATGAAAAGATAGGCGAGGTACTGGCACGCCGCATCAATATGAAGCAGCTCCATGTGAGCATAGATGAGAAAGGATTTACCAAATCAGTGGTGAGCCGCGGGCAGCGCATCACGAGCTACAATGACAGGATGAAATTTTGATCACATGGTATAGCGGTAGACCTAAAGGTGATGATAGCGCATCTCATAGTAGGGACCTGAAATACCGTAAGGCGGTGGCCCCTGCAATGACCAATTGAGCTATAGAAATCAGGTAACAGAAGAAGATAAAAATTAATTGGTTTGGGTCACATCAAAATCAAGGGTGCCATTGTCTGAGGCATTCTGGGCATTGACCAGATGTATGCCGGTGCCTTTCACGGCCACCTTGCCATTATTCATGTACACCTGCACCTGATCAGATGAGTTGCCAGTGGGAAAGTAGTGAGTTTGATTACCAGAAGGGCCATTGGCAATATTTACAAAAACCTGATTACCTGACGGTGGATTGAGTGAGTCATAGGTGATGACCTGACATTGCCCTGAGGGAGGAGTCCCTGTTGTATTAGCAAATACAATCGTTAGGATCGAATTATTCGCTGAGGAACGGCAGCTCAGATAGTAGTGCTGATCAAATGTGATACCGCCGGACAATTGAGAATAAGATGAATAAGAAGGCTCGTACTTGGTGTTCTCAAAGTTCCAGTAAGACTGAGATGCATCCTTTTTGCATGAATACAGTATAAGGCTGCTCATTACTATCAAAATCAAATAAAGGTTCCTCATGATTAGTTGTTTTCGACAAATCTAATATCAAATTTCAATAAAAAAATGGCTTTCAGATTTACTTTACACAATACCGCTGGTAGCATTAGCACAGTAATAGACGAACCTGTGGGCATGGACAAAGTTTCGCTCCATATGAAGCGGGATGATAATTACCACGGTTTCCTGGATGCAGTGGATGATTCTCTGGGTACCTTCCAGTTTTATGGGGATGCCTACACGCTGCTACGTGATGCTTACAACACTGATGGCGTAGATGCCGATGTGAGGCTGACCATAGAGTTTCAATGCGCTGATACGGCGGTCTACGATACACTCTACGTGGGGAAATTTTCATTTGAGCAATACAAGGAGATCAAAGGTGCCAGCGGCTGCTATATAGAATGTGCGATAGAGAACGGCAATGACCTTCTGACGTTTCGCAGCAGGATGAACCAGAAGTTAAGTCTTGACTCGATAAAGTGTTTTGACATAGAAACGGCATTATCCAATTACAAGGCTTTGGGAGAAGACGTAAAGCTCAATCCCAAAATGGTTCGCTTTCTCAACTATGCTACAATTGATACTTCAGGGGAAGGCAGTAAAATTTTTGCGGCTGCTGTTAGAGATGCAAATAACACTCCTCAATATGACGGAATAGGCGCTGCTAGATACTATCCAACTCCACCATACTATTCCTTTTTTGATGTTTTTCAAGACAATATCACTGACACCAGCAACAATGAGTTTCTGCTACAGCATGGGTCCAATAGCTGTATCACACCGTATACTCATATACGCAGCAGCGAGTTTGGAGAGTTTCCCGGAGGTGTAGGAGACCAGGCCAATGATACAGATATCGGCGGTCTGTCTGATGCCAATGAGATATTTCAGTACACACCTGATATCCCCTTTCAGAATAATACGATCCACGTAGATATTGATATATCAGGTGCAGTATTTCTCTCTAACCAAAATGACTCAGACCTGTCGGTAGACCACATAGACGTATACCTGCTCAAGGGGCTCACCTGGCAGGACGCACAAAGCCACCGTACTGTGCCATACTCAAAGGGGAAGCGTGGCTGCCTGATAGAGGAGACATATGCCTATATGGTAGACTCTGATGGCTACCAGCGGTCAGGGTTTGTGACGCTGTACAATCATATCATAGAAGGCCTCGATACGCATGGCAATGCGCCGGGCCCGGCGCGGGCAGATTACTGTATGTTCAGGTATATCTTCTCAAAGGATATTGAGTTCTTTCCCGGAGAGAAGTTATTCCTGGTCTTCCAGATACAAAAAAGTGAGGACCGCGATGTACACGTGGTCTTCTTCAGCTCAGACTACACCTACAGAAATACATTTTACTACGTCACTAATGGTGATGGCACCCGGTCTACTGACTTCACAGTGCCTCAGCTCGTGACACAGGACCTGCATGCCCCTACCATACTGACCGGCAGCGGTGCCAGGCTCGCTCCTCCCCCGGCCTCCTTTATCAAGCTGACCTTTGACTCGGAGTACAAGGCGACCAATGCACCGGTCTATATGGTCAATGAAGCACTATCGCGCGCAGTAGAGCTGACGACCAATGACAGCCTGCGCGTATACAGTGACTACTTTGGCAGGGCGGGGGCGCGGCACTCGCTGCCATACGGCACACCCGTCACCGGGCCTGCCGGCCTCACAGCGCTGAGCAATGGGCTGCTGCTGCGTGGCTACTCTCCGCTGCAGACATACTACATGGGTGTGGGGCAGTTTCAGTCGCGGGAGATCAGCTACTCGCTGACGCCGATCAGCGTAGCAGACGACTACAGCCCCAATATGGGCTCCATCATCTTTGCCAACTTTGCCTCTGGCGGTATCATTTTGATACCTGATGATACACTGGCGCCATTTCCCGTGGGAGCCCAGATACTGATACAGCAGTCAGGACCCGGTCCGGCATATATACTGCCTGACACAGGGGTCGCACTATCCGCACCTGCAGGCATACAGACACGAGGCCGCAATACCCAGCTGCTGCTGACCAAGGTAGGCGACAAGAGCTGGATGCTATCTGACCATGCACCGATGTTTGTATCCTTTCAGGAAATGATAGAGGCGCTGAACTGTATCCATGCCGTGGGCTTCGGGCTGGAGTATGACACGATCAGAAACGATGGCCACTACCTGGTGCGCGTGGAGCCTATCTCTTATTTCTACGACCATGCCCTGACGCTTATGCAGTGCGACAATGTAGAGACACTGGAGCGCGATGCCAGCGCCGGTGATGCGATCTCGATCTTCAAGACCGGCTATACCAAGTGGGAGGCAGAAGAAGCTAATGGCCTGGATGAATTTCTATCCAAACGGGAGTACCGCACCACCCTGCGCACCCTGCGCAAAACACTGGACCGCCAGTGCAAATATGTAGCCTCCGGCTACGCCATAGAGGTGACCCGGCGCAAATATGGTACGAGTACCACAGACTGGCGGTATGACAATGACATCTTTGTACTCTGCCTGGCAGAAAATACGGCAGCAGATGCAGACCACCCTGATGAGCCGGCCTATATGTCTGAGTCAGGTGGGATGATAAACAATACCGCTGCATCCAATATACCCACCGGCATACTGAGCCCGGACACGGTGTACAACTACCGCATCAGCCCTGCGCGCAACGCCCTGCGCTGGCTGCCCTACATCGCCAACTCCTATCAAAACTGGGCAGACGGCAAGCTGGTCTTCACAGCCGGTGATGGCAACTATATAGCCCAGGGGCAGGTAGCTACAGGCGCTATAGAGCATAGTCCGGTGAATGAGAGCCAGACGCTCACACTCGATATGCTCGATACCGCAGGGCCGCTGATCACTGCGCCTCTATACCGCAACGAGGTAGTGAAGTTTAAGTACCCGATGAGCTACGAGCAGTGGCGCCACATCAATACTGACAACAACAAGTATGGCCGCATCAAATACAATGTCAACGATGGCCCCTACGAGTACGGCTATATACTGGACCTGAAGTATGACCTTTTTGGCGGTATGGCGGAGTTTACCCTCAGGCCGGCTATATAAACACAATCTATTTCACTCAAAAAACCTATCGATCATGCCTATCAGTATCTCCTTTCCGCCTTATTCCTTTATCCAGAGCGCACCGCCGCTGACCGGTGACTGCTACCCTGATCCCGCACAGTGCCTGCCCCTCTCCAGCAATCAGCACCTCAGGTTCTATGCCTCCATAAAAGGTATAGACTATGATATGATCACCACCTACCTGGGTGAGGACCCGGAGATATCACTGCTGCCCTACCTGGCCGTGGTGCCGCCTGACTACGACTGCACCCCTGCTACGTATATCAATCAGTCTACCTCAGAGACGGTGCTGCTGGGTCCCGGCATGGTGCCGCTGGTCACATTTATAAAGGCGCAATACTTCGCACTACTCTCTGATGGCGCAGACACATACTGCAATGCGTACTTCAACGCAGGAGATAATATAGACCTCGCCACACTCTCTGCCAATGATAATATCGGCCAGGCCTCCGCACATACCAACTTTGCGCCGGCTGTGGGCGAGTGCTTCAAACTGGCCATCGTGCTGGATGTAGTGCACGATGACCAATATTATGGCACCAAGGTTTTCTTCCGCCAGGTGGCGGGCTGTATCGGCTGCTTTGTGCGCACGGCAGGCGACTGCTATACCTCTGTGATCACCTACAGCGACCCGACAGACTCGTTTGGGTTTACCTATCAGCTGCATGACTACTATGGCGATGATATACACCTGGAGAATAGAATAGAGCTGCCCTGCTACCTGCGCGACCCGGTGATGAACGATGATACAAAGGTGTACACGCGCTCTGATGGCACCATCATCAAACTCTATGAGCGCAAGGAGGAGCAGTATATGCTGGAGACTGACCGCATGCCCTACACCTGGCTGAAGGCACTGGACATCGCCCTCTCACATGACTCTGTGAAAATAGACAACGGCAATACCCGCTCGTATGACAGTGTCAATACGGCAAAGTACTTTCAGAAGAAAGAAAACTTTGAGATAGAATACCAGAAGGGACCTTTCTCTGCCTTCGGCAAAGGCAACTGCAAACTACTCAATGCGCAGCCAGTGCACCTGTATAATAATAACTGCTAGGCCCCATCCAAACCTTCCCCGGAGGGGAAGGCTTAAATACATCCCCCAAACGAACAATATAAAAAACCAATTTTATCACAAATGCCTCTTTTATGCCTCCCCCTTGGGGAGGTGGGAGGGGCTTAATCATCCACTATGAAAACACCTCCTCGCGGCATCCTGCTCATCGCGCTCGGCAGCCCGCAGTACGGCTGCTACGCCGCCAATCTCGCCGCCTCTATCCGCTACAATGACCCCGACCTGCCCATCCATCTCGTGCATACGGAGGAGAGTGTTTCGCACCTGGCAGCGGAGCATCGTGCACTCTTCAGCTCTATGGAGCTGTGCCCGCCGGATGCCTACACCATGCCCGCCACCTGCCAGCCCGTACCTGCCAACCCAATCCAATACATCCGCGCCAAGACATGGATGTATGACCTGAGTCCATACGCTGAGACGTTGTTTCTCGATGTGGATACGATGATCCTGCCGGGGCATAGCATGGCCGCCCTGATGGAGGAGCTGGCCACTCAGTGCGACTTTACCATAGAGAACCGCGGCTATGCTGATCTGTCTACTGAGAAATCTCTCGCAGACTACTCCGTCTGGTGCAATGTAGAGGACCTGCGCACCTGCTTCTCCACAGAGATCAAGAAGAGCGAGCAGCCGCTACGCTACTACAACCTGCACTCCGAGCTGGTCTACTTCAAAAAGAACAAGGCCAACAAAAAGTTCTTTGACAAAGTGAAGCGGATCTATGATGCGCCGCCTGTGCGCGCTACGCAGTTTGACACCGGCCTGTCGGATGAGTTTGCCTTTAGCACCGCCATGATGCTGCTACAGCACTACCCGCATCGGGACTACTACATCCGCATCTACTGGAGCTATGCGGAGAAAGAGCACGACTGGTACACCCATGTCACCAGGAATTTCCTCGCCTTCTCCCTCGGCGGCAATATGCTACGCGAGCGCATCAAAGCCAGAGTGACAGCCTACAATAATTTATTCAAGCAAAAACTGGGGTTACCGTATTTATTTACACTGCATCACAAGAAGGTGTGGAATAAGCATAGGGAGCGGATGTGAGGCTAGTGGATCTTGATGCCTTTATAATAGCTGGTATATTCATTAGCCAAGCCGATGTACTGATTAGAATATTGTGCATAGAGCGTATCAGCCACTATACTACCCCCTAAAGGGTAGTATGACGCATCACTCCTCAGTCCGACAGCCGTAGCCGATCTGGAAGTGACAGTAAAAAGAATTCCGCCTATAGACAATGCATTAGTATCAGATGCTATTTTACTGACGGTCACCGTATCATAGCCGATGAGTGTATCCGAGTTATAATGGATATAATGAGGTTGGCCTGAAGAGTCGTATGTCGTGCTATAGCCTGTATGCGTATCATGCTTCTCGCAATAATATCGCCCAATGAAGCTATCGCGAAACTCTATGCGCGGAGCACCGGCAGCCGTCTTCTTACACGCCTGCCCGCCCAGCAACAGTACAGCAGTAAGAGATAAACAGAAAAGATGTTTGAGATAGGTATTCACATAGATCATTTCAATAAAGATAAAAAAATAATACAGCACCTCTCTCTAAATCTCTCTCCAAAGGAGAGAGACTTTAATACAAACCTCACTTGCCCACATGGTTCTTGCCTCTCCTTTGGAGAGGGAAGATGCCGAAGGCAGATGGGTGAGGTGCAATCACAAATCAAAAATCAACAATCACATGAACCTCACCCCCGAAACCCTCGCGCAGTATTTTAAAATACCAGCCTCGATATCTCTTCACCCCGCATCACAAGAAGGTGTGGAATAAGTATAGGGAGCGGATGTGATCAGTGGTATGTAAGATACCTTTTAGCGTATTTTATCAGCATTCACCTGATCATAATCGGGATGAATACCAGATCCGTTGAAGTTGAATATATAATACAAATGCCATTTTCTCACACTATCCTGCCTGAATTGCGCCATGGTGTTGCCGCTGTATGAGATGTATGCGCTATCTCTCTGCGAGATATTGGAAAAAGTATTGCCGTCTACCGCTATGCCGATAGAGTCTCCGGATACCTTGGTCACTTCAAAAGTATCCCGATATAAAAAGGTATACGTCCCGCCGCCACCTCCTGGGGGACCGCTACTATAATTGAAAACATCTCCGGCGTACATTCCGGTGAAAGCAGTGCGAAAATCGCTAGCTGCCAGAGAATCGGCCCGAGCGATAGAGTCCTGCACATGGTGATCAGCGGTGGTGGTAGTGACCGTCTTCTTACACGCCTGCCCGCCCAGCAACAGTACAGCAGTAAGAGATAAACAGAGAAGATGTTTGAGATAGGTATTCACATAGATCATTTCAATAAAGATAAAAAAAATACAGTACCTCTCTCTAAATCTCTCTCCAAAGGAGAGAGACTTTAATACAAACCTCACTTGCCCACATGGTTCTTCCCTCTCCTTCGGAGAGGGAAGATGCCGAAGGCAGATGGGTGAGGTGCAATCAAAATCATAAACCATAAAATCAAAAACCACATGAACCTCACCCCCGAAACCCTCGCGCAGTACTTCGCCGGCCGTCGCCGCAGCCCCGTCTATGACACCGCCGTGCAGATGTACCGCGCCCTCCGCCTCCATGCAGACGGCGAGAGTCCCGACAGCCTCATCTCAGACCGCCGGCCCAACGAGTCCGACGAGGTGCAGGCCTACCGCATGAAGATCTGGGAGCCCATCACCCGCCAGACCTTCAACCGTGTGCTCCAGAGCCTCGGCAAGATCCGCCGCAGCACAGACTGGTCCGTCAAGTACAATGCTGATGTGGTATTCCCCCGCATCGTGGCCGGCGAGCGCCTGGAGGACTACTGCGAGCGCGACTTCCCCTGCTACACCTCCGTCACCCACTGGGCCTTTAGCGTCATGCTCCGCGCCATGCTCACTGATGCCAACTGTGCCGTCCTCGTCGTGCCGCTAGATGGTGCCGCTACCGAGACCGACTACGTGCGCCCCTTCCCTATCATCTTTCACGCAGATCAGGTCATAGACCATGTGGAGCATCAGTACGCCATCCTTCGCGCCGCAGACCGAGAGGAGACCACTACAGGCACCGGCCGCAGCACGCAGACGGACCGCTACTATGTGGTCACGCCGGAGCACATCATCCCATACATACAGCAGGCCGACGCCTGGATCCCGCAGAGCGAGCAGATCATAGCCCACGGCCTCGGCTACCTGCCCCTCATCCGCCCCCGTGGGCAATACCTCAAGACCGTCGGCGGCCACAGCCTCTACGAGAGCCGCATCCACGCCATGCTGCCCAGTCTGAATGAAGCCGTGCGCGAATACTCCGACCTGCAGGCCGCCGTGGTCAGCCACCTCTTCCCCGAGCGCTGGGAGATGGCCACGCAGGAGTGCGGCGAGTGCAAGGGTGTAGGCTATATCCCCAACCCGACCTTCAACGGCAAGGACAACAAGACCAAGCAGCTCGTCTGCCCCATCTGCCAGGGCCTCGGTGCCCGGGCCGCCTCTAGCCCCTACAAGAAGACCATCATCCGCCCCGCCAAGGTCAACCTCGGCGAGCAGCCCGTGCCCATTCCCCCGTTTGACTATGTCAAAAAGGACATCGAGACCATCCGCGTGATGGACGACCGCTGGGAGCGCCACCTCTACCGCGCCCTCTCTGCGGTCAATATGCAGTTCCTCGCGCAGACGCCGCTCTCCATCAGCGGCGATGCCAAGCAGGTAGACCGCGACGAGCTGAATAACTTCGTCTACTCCGTGGCCGAGGACCTCATCCACGTCATGGACCGCCTCTACGCCATCACGGCCGACTACCGCTACCGCACCCTCTACCCTGACCCGCGCGACCGCCGCGCCATGTTGCCCTACATAGCCGTGCCGCAGCAGTACGACCTGCTCGGCGCTGACTATTATGCCGCGCAGCTCACCCAGCTACACGCCAGCGGTGCCACCGGCCCCGTGCTGCGGAGCGTAGAGCTGGAGTACATGAGCAGGCAGTTTTACGATAGGCCCGAGGTCGTGGCCCCCGTGCGCCTCGAGCTGCTGCTCGACCCCCTCAGCGGCATCTCCGACACCGACCGCGCCCTGCGCCTCACCAATGGCGGCATCTCCCGCACCGACTACATCCTCTCGTGCAACATCACCTCCCTCATCCGCCGCGCCCTCAGCACAGACCCCACCTTCGCCGACCGCACCTACCAGGAGCAGATGGCCATCCTCAGGAGCCTTGTAGAAAGCACCAACACAGCCCCACCGGTCACAGCTCCGGCAGCAGCGGCCACACCACCCACTGCTCAATCATAAATCAACAATCAGAAATAGCAAAGGGGCGTCCGGGCGGGCTCTCCGCTCCTAGTCCTCGCTAACGCTCCGGGCTATCCGCTGCGATCCCTGACGCAAAACAGCCGGTCCCTTTTGAGGGCCGGCTGTTTTTTTGTGTATATAAAAAAATACAGTGGGCAAAAAACATTTACAGAAACTTGCTAATAAACTATAATTTACCTATATTAATCACAAATTTTAACCTATGAATTTCATTGACCTTTTTGCTGGAGCCGGAGGCTTGTCAGAAGGCTTCGTTCAAGCCGGTTTTACACCAATCGCACATGTTGAGATGGATAAAGCTGCCTGTTTTACGTTAAAAACAAGGGCCGTCTATCATGAACTGAAAAGAACAAATCGCTTCCATATTTACGAATCGTATCTTAAGGGTGATATTACTCGGGATGATCTCTATAGGTCCGTTCCAGAATCTATCTTAAATACAGTTATAAATAGTAAAATCGGGGGCTACAGCAATAGATCCGTTTTCAAAGCGGTAGATAATTTAGTTGGACAAGAAGAAGTTGATTTGATAATCGGCGGCCCTCCATGTCAGGCATACTCCCCACTCGGCAGAGCTGCAATGGGTGACAGAGTAAAAGATGATGAACGCAACTTTTTGTATAAGGAGTATGCTAAATTTCTGATGCGATACAATCCAAGATTTTTTGTTTTTGAAAATGTGCCCGGCTTAAAAAGCGCTGGTGGAGGCAAGATTTATAAGGACATTAAAAAACTATATAAGAGTATAGGATACGAACTCGATGACAGGCTTTTAAATGCATGGGACTTTGGAGTTGTCCAGCAAAGAGAAAGACTTATTATAATAGGCTGGAGAGAGGACATTGAGTTTGAATATCCTGAATTCACTAAAGTACAAAACAACCATACCGTAAACGACATCTTTGAAGATTTACCCCAACTAAAGCCGGGAGAAGGATCTAGGTACACAAGTTACCTCAAGGAACCAGCATCCACATATTTACTGGATTCAGGAATCCGCAATGGTCTTGGATATGTGACTCATCATGTCACTCGTCCACACAATGAAAGGGACCGTAAAATATACGGTATGGCGATAGACCTGGCCTCTAAAGGCATTCGCATCAAAAATGATATGATCCCAACAGAGGACAGGACTCAGAAAAATATTGAGGATTTTCTGGATAGATTTAAAGTGGTTTGTTCTAAACCTCATACTATGATTGCCCATATAGCAAAAGACGGACATCATTTTATTCATCCTGATCGAGATAGTCTTCGCTCAATATCTGTGAGAGAAGCCGCAAGAATTCAATCTTTCCCTGACAATTACTTTTTTGAAGGAGTAAAAGAGCATCAAAATCGCTCGGCCTCTTTTAAACAGATTGGGAATGCCGTCCCTCCCTTAATGTCTTATAAAATTGCGAACACTCTAAGGGACATTATATAATGGAAAGGAAGATCAAAAAACACTCGTTTGAGCCAGGAGCGATGTCCATTATCCAGATGGGTGAGGAGTTAATTGGTCACCCAACTACTGCTATAAATGAACTTGTAAAGAATGGTTACGATGCTGACGCAACAGAAGTTTTAGTATATGTCAATGTAAATCCAGTAAACTCGTTTGCATTGATTTTCGACAATGGGCTTGGAATGGAAAGTAAGACCCTCTTTGGCGATTGGCTAAAACCATCAATAAGTTCAAAAAGAAAGAAGGGTGCAAAGAGTGAAATTTTTGAACGAAGCTATTTAGGAAGTAAGGGGATCGGAAGGCTCGCTTCGATGGCGCTAGGAAGACATGTAACTGTTATCACCAAAAGAGCGCATGAGAAAGAATACAATTGGCTAACTCTCGATAGTTTCGCATTTAAAGGCGATAAACTCTTACGACAAATTAAATTCCCAGGTGACCAGATAGATAATTATAGTAAGCTATTTATCGATCCGGATTTATTGAGATTACGTTCAACTACTCGAAATCAAGATGCTATTGATCTAATGGCCAGTAAGAAAATTGGCAAGTTCAAAGAAGGTACATTGATAATAGTTGAGAATGTCGATGATTCTGTAAAATCTCTTTTCCAAAGAGATTTTGAAGATCAAAATGAGTTAGAAGATGCCACGACAATCGCTAATACTGACATATACAAGGCTCTTAGTATATTAATAACTCCTTTAAAGTTAGACAATGAAATCCAAAAGGAGCTTTTGAAAGAAAAGATAGTAGGTGATAAGAGAGCTATATCAAAAGATAACAGCACTTTTGACATTTTTTTCGGGAGTAATTATATACCATCCGAAGAACGCTATTTATTCTTGCCGGTCAGGCCCATTTCCATAATGGAAAAATACGATTATCGCGCAATAGGAAAGGTAACAAAGGAAGGCAATATAATTGGCAAATATTCATGTAACAGATTAGCAGAATTCGCGTATTCGGAGGATTTTATCATCACTAATGAAATTGTTTTTTCAAAAGATTTCAAGAAAACTAAGGGCACAAAAAAACCTGATGAGTTAACAGATATCGAGTGGAATGCTGATACGGGTGAATTTTACTTCGATATTAGGGTATACGATCGCGGTGAAGAAGACTCACGGGAAAAATTGTATAGCCTTGTAGAAGCTAATAGTGTCGATGCAAAAAGAAAGCTTATTGACAATCTTTTGGGTCTGAGAATTTCAAAAAATGGGTTCGGAGTAAAACCATATGGTGAAGAGGTAAAAGATTGGCTAGATCTTTCACAAATCAGAGTTCAAAATCCTGGGCAAAGTATAAGTATAAATCAGTTTCTTGGTTATGTTTTCTTCTATTCCCCCGAAAACGACGGCTTAAAGGAAAAGACAAATCGTGAGGGCTTCTATGAAAATAAAGCATTTGTGGAAACGAAGAACATTATACAGGTCATCGTAAAAAATATAGGACAACTAAGGTATAATTTTCGACTTCGTCATAATCTCGGTAGAACTATAAAAAACAAACTACAGAGACCAAACGTTGAAAAATTTCTTGATTTTGTAAAAACTGCATCTGATCAAGAAACCGTAATTAAGCGTTCGGAAGAGTTTGTTAAAGAGATTACTACCGCTTTAGATACGATGGAAGATACTCTTTCCTTTTCACAACGATTAGCTTCTTTGGGCACAGGACTGGAGCTTATATATCATGAATTGTCTCAGCCTGTAGCTAAGATTGGAGGTTCACGCGCGATCTTGAAACAGAAAACTGGGAAAATATCAGATGTCGAGCTAAGAGGTTTATTTATCGAAGAATTAAGCCATATTGGTTCATATGTTGCTGAATTAGACGAGTTAAAGACTTCACTTAAACCTGCTGTTGGCAAGTCAAGACAACAAATTTTTAAGCCGATAAATCTTTTTAAAAAAGTCTGCTATTTATTCCGCCGTGACATCGCTGATGATAATATTGAGATTCTATTTCAAAAAGAAGCTGAAAATTTCGAGATAAATGATTTTGAATACGCGCTCTGGATATCATTTCTAAACATTCTAAATAATGCTGTTTACTGGTTAAGAATAAACAAGGATGAAAAGAAATATATATCATTTAGTTTAGAGGGCAACAGTATTATTATTGCCAACAATAGTCCGTTGATTCCAGAGGAGTATATTGATATGATTTTTGAATACGGCGTAACTTTGAAAAAAGAAAAGAATGCAACGGGTTTAGGCTTGGCATTTACAAAAAACATATTAAATTTAAATAATTGGACCATAGTTGCAGAAAATAGAAAAGAAGGCCCCGCATTTATAATAACCAAAAGAACCTAATGAAAGGAAAGATAGTTTTTTACGACAACGAACCAGAATTCACTTCACAATTCCTCCGCCTAATGGAGGAAGCTGGCTTTGATATCTGTCTTTTCAATGATATTGAAACATTACGCTCTAAGCTTCAAGATGGCAATTTTATGAGCGATGTGAAAGCTCTAATTTTTGACTTAGCGAAGGATACACAGGAGGCGACTCAAATGAAAGACTTCGCGATAGTTAAAGATATTAAGGAAAAATTCCATACACTACGCATCCCTATTTTTATTCATAGCGCGTTTGCGTCTAGATTGGAAGATTTTAATGGCTTCGGAACGGTGTGGAAAGTAGATAAAAGTGGAACTTCGCTAGAAGATATTGTTAAAACAATCAATAATCTTGACGCCTCTGGCTTTCTTCAAGCATTTACTCCTGGCGGTCTAATTGAGCAAAGCTTGTTTCGGGACTTACACAAAAGCTTCACTGAACAGTTTAGGGAGGGTGAAATAGAAAAAGTCATCGGCTCTTTTACTCAAGATCCAGCTGAAACCCTAAAAATCAGAGTTATCAATGTATTTAGGAGGGTGGCTGTTAGGTCCCTATTGTCTGCGTTAATGATAGACAGCTCAATTGAGGATGGGACTTATAACGAAGATAAAATTAGTGCAATTGAACATTATATCAGAAGAATCAATAGAGCGAATGTACCAATTTGGACGGGAGATATTTTTGCAGCACGCGATGGATCTAATAAAGTGATAATTTTAACTCCAAGATGTGATGTTGCATCTAAAGGTAAAGATGAATTACTTGCATGTATTGTAAGTCCAGCTGAAACGCCGACCAAAAAAAATGTCGCTGATTATATAAAAGATAATATCAAAGAGAAGAAATATAGATACCTCCCTTTCACACCATTATTTAGCGGAGGTAAAGTGGATTTTTCCGCTCAAAAGATTATTCCCAAAAATGAGCTTGAAAAATATGAGTATGTCATCAGTCTTAGTGAAGACTTAACTAATGAGATATTAGGCAAATACTGCTCCTATTTGCTCCGTACAAGTATTCCGGAGGTGGATCAAAAGGAAATAGAAGCTTTTTTGAAATAGAATCATGCCCAGATATAATTGGACACGTGAACAATTAATCACCGCTCTAAACCTCTACGTCAAAATGGGGTTTACAAAAGTCCATTATACTAATCCTAAAGTAATTGAGCTCGCTGCTATTATTGGCCGTTCACCTTCGGCTGTTGCACTAAAGCTCGTTAACTTTGCCCGACTTGATCCTGAACTTCAACAACGAGGTGTTTCGGGTATGTCGCATGGCAGTCATGGCGAGGAAGTAGTATGGAATGAATTCTACCATGATTTTCAAAAACTAGCACAGGTAGGCGAAGAGATAATCGCCAATTTTAAGAAAATGCCCCTCGAAGTTTCGGCGGGTATTCCTCTATATGATTTACCGCGGGATGGCCGGGAACGGGAAGCAATCGTAAGACAAAGAGTCAATCAACGGTTTTTCCGGGATATGATTTTAGGACTTTATAAAAACACTTGTTGCATCACAGGCCTTCATAATCCGCAGTTACTTATTGCCGGCCACATCACTGAGTGGTCAAAAGATGAATTAAACAGGCTGAACCCTGCCAATGGACTTTGCCTCAATCTACTTCATGATAAGGCATTTGAAAGGGGGCTTTTAAGTATTGATACGAATTATAGAATCAGGATTTCATCCGAACTTAGAGCACGAAAGAAAGACTCAGCTATACAGGATTATTTTCTCAGATATGAGAATCAGACCATTACTCTTCCTCATAGTTACCTGCCTGATAAAGTCTTTTTAGACAAACATTACTCTGAGAGATTTATCCCATAGTGTTTAACTCCTCCAGCATTCTAGCCAGCGTCTTTTCGACCACCAGAGGCTTTAGCTCGCACTCCCAGATAGTGAGGATGCGCCAGCCTTCCTTGCGAAGCGCCAGATGATGCTTCTGGTCGTTAGCCGTATTGCGACCTATCTTTTCCAGCCACCAGTCGGTGCGGGTCTTGGGCACCACGTAGTAGCGGCAGCCCTCATGGCCATGCCAGAAGCAGCCATGAATGAAGATCAAAGTCTTGTACTTTGGGAGCACGATATCGGGTCTGCCTGGCAGGCTGCGGTCATGTAGCTTGTAGCGGTAGCCGTGAGCATGGAGATAGCGGCGCACGAGCATTTCGGGCTTGGTATCCTTGCCCTTGATCTGGCTCATATTGTAGCTGCGCGTAGCCTTATCATGCACATCTGCCATGAGGCTAAGATAGCAGTTTCCATGCCGCCCCCGCCATCACCCACAGCATACCAGCTCAGCGCTCCATCATTTTATATAATATAAAATACGTTTAGCCCTGACCATCAGCCCCACCCACACCCCTCCTCATCGGAAAAACTTGTCCTGCACCCATGCACTCCCACAGCGTCTAAGCCCCAAAACAGGCATTCCTCTGTGTCACCTCCGTGCCCTCTGTGTAGTGCACTTCACCCCCTCCTCATCGGAAAAACTTGCTCCCCCGGCACCGCACCCATTCGCCCCTCGTCCTCCGTCCCTCGCCCCTCTCTTGCTACCCCTTTACCCGCGCCTCTATCTCCGCCCGCAGGCCCATCGTATGGTCATAGCCCGCCCTATAGATCTCCTCTATCCTCCGCACGTCAAACATGCCAAAGCGCGTCATGGCTGCCGGCTGTATCTGTATATGGCAGGTGGCGAGGCGCGCCTGTATGCCGGCGTCTATGGCCATGTGGTAGGCACGGTCTATCAGTTGGTTCTTGCCGGAGACCTGGCTGAGGGTGGTGTCTATCGAGTTGCAGTGGCTGCCTATGAGCAGGTCGCACTCGGGTAGGAGTATCTCAGTGGGGAGGTTATTGAGTATGCCCCCGTCGTGTAGGTAGCGGCCGTCCACCACCTGCGTCCGGAAGATCACCGGCACACAGGCCGTGGCCAGCAGGATGGGTGCCAGCGGGCCGCTATGGTAGTACAGCAGCTCATGGCGCACGATGTCTGTAGCCGTCACATACAGCGGCACCCCCAGCCCCTCGAAACTATTGTGCGGGATATGCGTCCTGATCGTCCTGGCAAAGCCATCCATATCCATCAGCCCCTCTCCCAGCAGCGACATATGAAACGGGTTGAAGAGACCGATGCCCAGCTCGCCCGCTATGCGCAGGATCTCTGCCGGGCTATACCCCTCTGCATAGAAGGCGGCCACCAGCGCACCCGCGCTGCTGCCGCTCAGTACCTGTGGCCGGATGCCTATCTCGTGCAGCGCCTGTATCACGCCAAGGTGCATAGCGCCCCGCGCACCACCGCCGGAGAGTGTGAGTCCTATCTTCACTTTCGTGGTATTAAGTAGTTAGTAGTAAGTATTAAGACGGGTGCGAAGATAAAGTATTGCCCTGCGGGGAAAAATCAAATACAACTATCACAGAGTCCACAAAGGGTTGAGTTTAACAGCCGGGCTTGAGGGCACGGAGTTGGTAGCATCTATCGCATTACTCTGTGACCTCAAACTCATTTGCTCTTGATGTTATCATATCTCTGTGACCTCTGTGATAAACTGTATTTCATCAAAACACAATGGCGACAAGCATCTCCGCCTATCGCCATCTGTAAGTATTATTTTTGTGTTTCCGCGCTTTTGCTGTGACCCGGCATTTTACTCCTTCACAAACCTGCCCGTCACGCGGCTATCACCACTCGTGATGGTCACATGGTATACACCCGCAGCAAGGCCGCTAAGGCTTTCATCGAAGGTGCTGGAACCCGCTGCCAGCGTCATGTCGTGGTCTATCACTGCCGCGCCCAGCGCATCTGTGATGGTGATGTGCGCTGCCGCAGTAGCTGTACTGCTCAGGCGGATCATGATCATGCTCTGCGCCGGCACAGGATAGAGCGAGAGCGTGCTGAGGCTTTTCACGTCAGTGATGCCCGTAGCAAAGGCCGCTACCTGCTGCGTAGTCGTATCACTGCAGCTACCATTGCTCTCTATGAGCTGCACGGTGTAGGTGCCCGAGGTGGCGTAGGTGTGGGTAGGACTCTGATCGGTAGAGGTAGCGCCATCGCCAAAGCTCCACTGATAGGTCACACCCGTAGTAGTGACCGGCGTGAAACCCACAGACAGGCTGCCCGTCTGCGCGGCAAAGGAGGAACTGCCATTCAGCACGGTGACAGTCACCGGCACACGCGCACTGCGGCACGATGGCGCCTGCAGTTGCCAGTTGTAGAAGAAGTAATAGTACGCCGCACCCGCATCGGACCCCGTGATCACCACGGCGCTATCTGCCGAGTAGTACGGATACGTAGCGCCACTCTGGTTGCGGTAGAGATTGACACCACCGGTAGCGTTGAGCATGAGGTTATTCATCACAGGCAGGTTCCAGCCGAGCATCACGGTGCTGTGGCCCGCAGCCACATAGATCACTGCGCTGTCCAGCACATCTCCATAGCTATCGAGCAGCTGTATGGTGCGGGCGCCCGCGCCCTGTGCATATACCTCTACAGATACGAGCGTCTGTGGCTTCCTGCAGTCAAATACCTCGGAGTGGCCGTTGGGACTGGCAAAGTTGCCCCCTGTGCCAAAGCTATTGGTAGCAGGGCCCGCGTTTTGCGTAGCGCCGGGGATGGCCGCCTCCAGGTACCAGGTAGTAGTGCCCTGCATCTGCGGCGTGGTGTAGCTGGCACCCGTGGCGATAGGTGCGGTGGTCGTGGCATCGTCATACCAGCTGAGCTGTGCGCCGCCGGCAGCGGTAGCCGTGAGCGTGGTGCTGGTGCCGTGGCAGACAGTAGCGCCATTTGCCGCAGGCGAGAGATCAGTCACGGTGATATATGAGGTGCGGATCACAGAGTCCACGCCGCAGCTACCGGTAGCCACGAGCCGTACCGGATAGGTGCCATAGGCCGCATAGCTGTGCACAGGGTCCTGATCGGTGCTCGTAGCGCCATCGCCAAAGCTCCACTGATAGGTGCTGGCATACTGGCTCGTATTGGTGAACTGTATCTGGGCCGGTGCACTACACGCATGCGCTAGCGGCGCGTCAAAGTCTGCCGTGATGCCCGGCGCTACAGAGATCAGCACAGAGTAGCGCACCTGCACGCCGGCGCTATCGCCGGTCACGGTATAGTTGGTAGAGGTAGTGGGTGCAGCCATCGTCACCGCGCAGGTAGGGCAGCTCAGGCCCGTAGCAGGCGTCCAGGAGTACGAAGCGCTGGCAGGGCCTGTAGCTGTGAGCAGCGTAGAGTCTCCGTGGCACACCATAGCGCTCGCTGCCGATGCCAGTACGGTGAATGGCGGCGGAGGCTGTATGCCTATCAGCGCGCCTTCGTCGTTGCTAAAGTTGTAGCCTGACGGCGTGAGGCTATTGAGCGCAAAGTAGCCATTGTCCTGGCCGCTCCAGCCCCAGTTCATATGAAACAGACCGCTGGCGTCATAGCCATCGCACACCCATGCGTGGCCGCCTGCGCTCAGGTCGTCACCCTCATAGATGATCGGGCGGCCCGCATCGAGGTCGCTCTGTATGAGCTGTGTCCACTGCGCAGCCGTATAGTCTGCCTCCAGCAGGCCGTGCATGGTCGTAGTATCATAGCCAAAGTAATGGCGCAGCGCATACTCAGAGCAGGGCTCCGTAGGGCCGCCTGCCTCCTGCTGCACCACCCAGGCGCCGCTGCCGCCCTGGTTGTCATCGCCATAGTCCATGGCCACGCTCACACCGCAGTGGTACATGAGCTGCGCTATGTTGCCATTGGCGGTGTTGATCGAGTTTGGCATGGCGGACCAGTTATAGGTCGCATTGGCAAAGTTCACCGTCTGGCGGCCATAGTCGGCAGAGAAGCCCGCCGAGATGCTATCTACATAGCTGAAGCTGCCCCAGCCGTGGGCAGGGTAGCTCCAGTGGCGCATGACCTGCGCCATAGCCGTAGCTACGCAGCCTGTCACGGCGCGCTGATTGTCTGGCGTGTAGAAGGGGCACTGTGCGTTGTAGTATGGCTCCTGGTCCCAGACGGTGGTACACATCGGTGCCACAGCGCTGCGGCTACCGCTGCCCACAGGGCCCTGTAGCAGACGAGACCACTGCTGCGCAGTCTGAGGGCGTGCGGGCAGTCCGCTCAGTACACCCTCATGGATGTGCTTGGCGGCGTGGTCCATCCAGTTGACCAGCCCCGTGCGGGTATAGCCCATGGTCCAGTCGCTCTCGGCAGAGTAGCCTATCACCGGCTGTATCACATCATCTCCCGCCACGATCACAAAGCCGCGCGGCGCTACACTCATCACATAGAAATCTACCGTGCCATCTGCCTCGGTGCGCACGAGGGCCACGGTGGGCGTGGTAGCAGCGGGGCTCACCGTACCTTTATAGAAATTGAGCGCCACAGTAGCGGCCTGCTGCTGCGAGATGGGTGCTGACACCAGCGGCGCGATACCGGCTGCGATGCCACACAGGAGTAGGATGATCTTCTTCATTTTTTCGGCAAATGGGATTACTACTACAATGATAGTCAAAGGAAATGTTAAAAGGATGGAGAAGGTTTGAGGTAAGTTTTCCGAGTGAAAGCATATACTACACAGAGGGCACTGAGGTGCACAGAGTAATAGAGAAAAAGCAGTCGGCTGTTCGGGATTGACAATCCCGAACTCCTTAACCGTGGATTTGCAATCCACCATCACCATACTTCTGCGTTTACCGCAAGTCTGACCACCTGTGGTCGCGTGTTATCACCGACCACACGGGTAGCACCACGCTCGCGGCCGGTGATAACACCAACCGAAGGCGAAATACAAAACTTACGAAACAAAATAGTTTATCAGCATGCACAGTCCCACTATGATACACAAGAAGGCAAAAGCATAGCCCCTTACGTTGAGATCCTTAAATCGCTGTGCCGGATACTTTCTGATATAAACGAACGCAACTATACCGCTCACCAAAAAGGCTATTCCATACAATAAATAAGTTGGCATATTGATCGGCGTTAATATCATCATTTCACTTGAACCCAGATTGTTACTTAAAACCTTTCAGTCTCTAAAATAATCAATCTCCGCCAGCGGCAAGTCTGGCCACCGGTGGTCGCGTGTTATCACCGACCACACGGGTAGGTTGCTGGTGACGCTACGCTAAACACCAACTACGGCGCAAAGCGCTAGGAGTGCTGCCGGTTTGTGCTGGATGTAGCGCTCTTCGTTGGCGACCAACAACAGCGGGAGACAAGAGTTAAACCTCTTGCAATTCTTCCATTCCCACCAAATTCACCATTTTTTCGGATTCGTCAACTTGGTAGATAATAAAGAAGGCGGGGAAATTGGCGATTTTCTCGCTACGCCATATATAATACCCGTCAAACTGAGCAAATCTTGTAGGATTTCTTTGAAGTAACCAGTCTATTGCCTCATCTAACTCTGCTAGTCTTTCATACGAGGATGCAAAAGCTTCGCAATCTTTGTCAAATTCTAATTCTCTTTGTATTGAATAGAATTGGTGTAGGTTCGATAAATGATGCATTAGGCTGCTTTCTTTTCTTTATGCCGTTTGATAAACTTTTCGGCACGAATATAGTCCGCTTCACACAAGTCCGCTTCTGTAAGCAAATATGTAAACATAGGGAGGCTTTCCCCTATTTTTGCTACTTTCCATGCTAATGCCTCATGAGAAAAATCGCTGATACCTTTACCTGAATAGTCCCATGTCATTTCTATGACTTCATCTATGAGCTGAATCTCTTGGGCACTAAAAGACTCAACCTCAGGTCTAACTAATGCGATTGGCTTTTTCTTATGTGTTCCAACTATTAATTCTTTGATCTGTATTTCTAGTTTCTGGGCTTTTATAAGTGCATTCTGAACACCCATCAATTCTGCTGGAATTGGCCCATTAACTTGCTTTACATAACTGAACGTAGATAAGGCTTTGCCGTTCCTTAAATAACTTATGTGATCAACGTAATAGAGTACTTTATTTAATTTAACAGCCCCAAATGATGGATCATTAAACATTTTAGAGCAGATATACAGGATCAGTTGCTCTGTTTTGGTTGCGGTGCTTGCCATAGTCATACAATAAGAGGAGGTTATATCTCCCAGTGGTTAGATTCAATTTATACGCCAAATATATTTATGGGGTACACATAAGCAAATTATTATAGTGCTTTTTAATAAAATCGCGCCAAAATGGGATGGTTTTTAAAGAAATAAATAATGCGTAATTGGCAAATATAGCTAATGCTAATTTATTTAGCAACCCTTTTAGACGAAAAATTACCCACAAGGTCACCCCGCTGTTCGGCATTTGCAATCCCAAACTCCTTAACCGTGGATTTCAAATCCGCGGCTAGCATACTTTCGGATTACAAATCCGAAAGAGCCAAAGAGCTGGTCGGCTGCTCGCGTCAGGGATCGGAGCGGATAGCCCGCAGGGAGTCCCGAGGCTTCGGGACGACTGAGGACTAGCAGCGTAGAGCCCGCCCGGACGCCAGTATCAATAAGTTACGGGGCCTCCTCACCCGCCACAAAACTGGCAAACCATTTGCATGCCACCACATGACGGCAAATGAACTTTAAGCTGCTTATTCAGTTTATATGGCTTTACCTCATCCATCATCATGAGACAACTCCTCCTCAATAAACAACTCGTGCCACGTGAGTTTAATAAAGTGGCGCGCCGCTATGACTTTGCCACCTACCTGAGCCAGGGCTACCAGGAGGACCTGGACCACAGCGCCACCCTCATGGGCCTCAGCGGCAGCGAGCAGGTGCTGGACCTCTGCTGCGGCACGGGCAAGTCTACCCTGGCCTGCCTGCAGGTGCTGCCACATGGCACCGTGACCGGTGTAGACAACTCTGCCGGTATGCTGGAGGTAGCAGATAGCAAGCTGCAGCCGGAGGTAGCAGAGGGCCGTGTCACACTCCACCTGGGCGATGCCATGGAGCTAGACTTTCCCGATGCGAGTTTTGATGCTGTATTTATGGCCTATGGCCTGCGCAATATGCCCGACTACGGCCGCGCGCTGGAGGGCATCAGCCGCGTGCTGCGCCCCGGCGGTGTGCTCTGCATACATGACTATAGCCTCGCACCCGGCTGGTGGGCGCGCCTCTACTGGGCCGTGCTGGGCTATGGCTTCATCGTGCCCTTCTGCACGCTGCTATCGGGCAGTGCAGACATCTACCTCTACCTGATACGGAGTGTGCTCACCTTCCCATCACCTCAGAGTATAGAGCAGCTCTGCACACAGCATGGCTTCACACAGGCCACCACCCACCACCACCGCAGCTGGCGCAGGCCCATCCTGCATACCATCATAGCGCGCAAGGGTTGAGTGCCGGGCAGCTACCGGCACTGGCGGCGTAGCCCTGCTCACTCGCGCCACTGCAGCACGTCACGGCACCACAGCTCGCGGTGTACCAGCGCGCCATGATCATAGTAGAACCACAGCCCGTCACGCACGCTGCGCTGATAGTTGCCAAGAATGGTAGTGATCTGCTCAAACGTCAGCGGGTCATAGCTTACTATCTGAAAATCATGCAGCATCGTATCCTCCATACAGATATACTGCCCGCTCACCGTCAGTATACCCGCAGTGTCGTACTCCTGATAGGGGCCAGTGCGATCGCCGCAGTCATAGCTGGTGACGCTGCGCAGCCTGCCATGCTCATAGCGGTAGCATGGCCCAAAGGGAATATCCCCGTCGCATAGCACCTCAGACAGCAGGGTATCTCCGTAGTATTGACAAGCCACATATAGTCCGTCTATGTGCGTGTGATGGGCCACAGGAATACTATCATAAAGTGGCACCTGTGTGTCCCAATTATAGTGCTGCTTCGGCGCAAAGAAAGGCGACGTACTATCTATGAGCGGCACATACACCTGCCCATATATCTGGCCAAGCGACAGAAGCAATAAGATGAGAAGAAAGCGCTGCATGCAATAGTGAAATGCATGGCTCGATAAAAAGTAACGGTAAAGAGCAAGGCTACGCGCCCCACTGTTCGGGATTTGCAATCCCGAATCCGCTAACAGTGGATTTTAAATCCACGGCCATACCGCTTCAGGATTACAAACCCGAAAGAGCACACAGCATCAGATAGCCTCGCTGCTATAGTGCAGCCTCCTGAAATAGTAATAAGACACACAAAGTATACTGAACGGCACCAGCGGGGCGATACCCTTGGCCGCACCATCTACCAGCCAGTGTGCCAGGCTGGCTGAGAGTAGCAGGATACCAAAGCCGACATAAGACCACTCCTTGAGCATGGTAGGTATGACAGGGATGAGGATCAGGATAGCCCCCACTATCTTGAGGATGTCCAGCTCCACCCTGAAATAGTCAGGAAACTGCATCCTGCGGATAGTCTCGACCAGATACTCCTTAGGTGCAAAGTAGGACGGTAAAACGATCAGGGCCATTGCTATAATGGTGACTGTCCAGTAGATCTTTTTCTCTTTTGACATGGCTGTGCTGTTTGAATGATTTAATGGCACAAAATTATGTACCTTTGCTTACAAAAGGTAAGCAGTTACCTAAAAGAAAGCAGTTACCAAAAAGTAAGCAGATGGCAAAAAAGACAAAAGCCCCCACAGAAAAAGACTGCCTGGCCATGATGCTGTCAGTGCGGGATGCGCTGGACGTGATCAGTGGCAAATGGAAGATCCTCATCCTCATCTCGGTCATCTATGGCAATAAAAGATTCAGGGAAATAGAGCGCAGCATACCCAACATATCGTCCAAAGTGCTGGCTAAAGAACTGAAAGACCTGGAGGACCGCCAGCTGATCAAACGGACCGTCTATGACGACTCCCCCGTACTGGTGGAGTACACTGCGACGGACTATAGCAACTCTGTCTCAGAAGTGATCATAGCGCTGTATAACTGGGGCCAGAACCATAGAATGAAAATAATGGGCAAACGTCGCTAGTCTTCGCCAGCGCACCACTTAGTTCGTACCCAAGCCCTGCCACCTACACCACCTGCTACAAATTTTTCTTCCGATAAACTTGTGCAACTAAAAAGCTGCGCTGTTCGGGATTTGCAATCCCGAACTCCTTAATAGTGGATTTTAAATCCACGGCCACGCCACTTTCGGAGTATACATCCGAAAGAGCTAAGTACCACACCACATACCACCATTTTTTCTTCTCCAAAACTTGCGCAACTAAAAAGTTGCATATATATTTGCAACTGATCGGTGGCAAATAATGACATCACCCACAAATGAGACGAGATATCTTTCAGGCCATAGCAGATCCTACACGGCGCGCCATCATAGCGCTCATAGCCACACAGGCCATGACGCCCAATGCCATCGCCGAGCACTTTGACATGTCGCGCCAGGCAGTGTCCAAACACCTCGGCATACTGGCCGAGTGTGAGATGGTGCGGCAGGAGCCGCAGGGCCGCGAGATCTACTACACGCTGCAGATAGACAAGATGAAAGAGATAGACCGCTGGCTCAGCCGCTACAGGCAGCTCTGGGAGGCCCGCTTCGATGAATTGGATAAAGTATTACTCACAATGAAAAAACGCAAAAAATGAATGATCTGATGTTTGACTTTACCGTAGACAAGGAAGCCAAAAAGGTCTACATACAGCGCGAGTTTGCCGCAGAGCTGGCACTGGTGTGGGAGGCATTTACTACCGCTGCACTGCTGGATAGATGGGTAGCACCCGCGCCCGCACAGGCACGTACGAAGTATATGCACTTTGAGGTAGGTGGCGCGCGGCTCTACGCCATGATCCTGCCCGGCGGCGAGGAGCGGTGGGCCATACAGCGCTACACCTCCATCACGCCCATGACAAATTTTCAGTACTACAATGCCTTCTGTGATGCAGACGGCAATCCTGAGGCTGTGGGCTCTGAGTGGGACCATACCTTTAGCGAGCAGGATGGCATCACCACCGTGCGCATCACCATCTACAATGAATCCTACGAGCGCATGGAGCGCATCATGGAGGGTTTCCGCCTCGGCTTCACCGCCAGCCTGGTCAATCTGGACAAGCTGCTGGCAGAGCAGCAGAGCTGAGCGTTGCGTCGGATTCTTGCCGCACTATGGCCGCCGGTCAGGGCGACCTACGGGGCACGGATATCCCGGCTATTATCCTATTTTCACCCGCCTGAAATACACCGCGATGAAAAAACTCATACTCCTCCCCTGCCTCTGCATAGCGCTCCTCGCAGCCGCGCAGAAAGCGCCCAAGCCAGCCATCACCGTAGAGGTCAAACACAATGGCGTGAGCCACACCGTACAGGAAGGCGACACGATACACCTGGGCTACGGCAGCACACCGTACGGCAGCTTTATGTTTGTAGAAAATGGCGCACCACCGCAGGGCATGCTGAAGCAATACGGCGGCAAGAGCGGCCTGGTGACCAAAGTGAAATACTGGAAAAGCATAGACCAGTACCAGCTCTACATCAAAGTGCCCGGCGCAGGCAGCTACGTGGTCAATGTGCCGCAGGCAGTAGACAAAGACGAGGTGATCGGCTTCAATCAGGACTGGTATAAGAAGAACTGATATACTATCTCAGACGCGAGTTAGAGGTAGCGGAGCAATTCTCAGATAGTTTGGATAATTCGCTACACTCGGAATGACAATGCAACTGTTTCGTTTTCGCCTTTAACTCGTGGAGCGTATGCCGGCTCTAAAACCGCACCAGGTGCGCAGGCAGAGGCCCCTCTGCATCCGAGAGGATATAGTGCAGCGCATGCTGCAGCTCGGGCAGGGTGGCGGGTTTCATCAGGTAGTACCAGGCACCCAGGGAGCGCGCATCCTCTATATCGCGCGGAGAGTTTGACGTAGAGTACATGACCACCGGTATATCGCGCAGCCGCGGATTGCGCTCCATCACAGAGAGCAGCTCGAGGCCGTTCATGCCATGCATATTGATATCGAGAAATATGAATCTGGGTAGCCGCTCCATACCCTCCAGCAGCTCCAGCGCTGCACGGCCATCTACAGCGTGGCCGCAGGCCGCAGGGTGGCCGTTACGCTCGATAGCCTGACTGAAGATCAAGAAGTCATCTGGATCATTGTCTACGAGCAGGAGTGAGTAGGTATCCGACATACAGGTGGAGGAGGACATATTCAAATATAGTGATTTACAGGCATATAGCATAGTGATATGCCGATAAAACACCAAATGACTTTATTTTCAATCTGTTAGCTGTTTAAACACAACCGATACGAATGCACACCCCTGTGCATGAAAAAAAAGATCCCACGCCGGTACCGGCGCAGGATCCACTCTACCATAAAGAATTGGGACTTAGGGAAGAGTCTGCGTTTTGCTATTTCGTGGTCTGTGCCTCCGTGCGGCTCACGCGCGCAGGCGTAGGGCCGCTGTGCTGGGGCCGAGCTGCAGGAGCCTTGTGGCCGGCAGCCTCCTTGCCCTGCGGCTGTCGTACCGGTGTGGCGCCGCTGTGGGCAGGGCGTGCAGCCGGTGTCTTGTGGTTGGCTGCTTCTTTGCCGCGTGGCGCTACGTAAGGATGCGATGAGGTAGCGGGTTTCGCCGCAGGCGCAGTAGTGATAGCTGTGCTGCGCTGTGCAGGTACAGCGTCGTGGCTGTGGTCTACGCTGCGTACGGCGCCACCGGTAGCAGGAGTGGCCTGCACGTCATGGCTGTGGTCTGCCGCCGGCGTACCGCTGGTAGTAGCAGGTGCCGCAGCATCGCCCTTGTGATTGTCACTCTGGGCCATGACAGCGGTGCTGAGCAGGAGCGCCAGTGCGGTGATGATGATCGTGATATGTTTCATTGTCTTATATCTTTTGATGTAAAGAAAAGGCGGCAGCCACAGCATAAAGGCTTCTGCGGCTGCCACCACTGTCTCAATATACCTTGTAGCCTCCGAAGCCGCTGTAGAACACGCTACCGGTCAGGCTGATGCCGGTATTGGTATAGTTGGCAAACTGGATCTTCACCTGATCACCTGCATTGAGGCGTACATTCACTGAGTTTTGCATGGTCAGGTAGGAGCCACTGGCGGTAGGCGGTGAGGCCTCTGCGTAGGAGCCATGTACTGTGGCTCCATTCACATACAGTATAGCCAGCATATAGCCTGAGGTATAGCCCGAGGTACCATTTAGCTCCTCGCTATAGTCAAAGTGGTACATACCATTAGAAGGCGCTGTGAAGATACCTGTGGTCGCATTGTAGGCAGATCCATCGTTGTAGTCTACCGTACCGTAGATACGCGCCGTAGTGACCGTGCTGGCCGCTACCGTAGCAGAGCCGCCACCGCTGGCGTGGAAGCCGATGGTAGGATTGGCACCCGCTGTATCCCAGTACGCATTGCCATTGATATCAGAGGTGAGCACGCGGCCTGCGCCCTGCGTACCATCCTGTATGGTCACACTACCGGAGAAGTAAGCAGCTATCGCATTGGTATCAGCATACACCTCCAGTGATGGTGTACCGAGGCCCATATTGCCATAGATGGTCACCGTAGAGGCACTGGATCCTGTATAGTTCTTGTCAAAGATAGCTACCTCGTCAAAGGCGTGATTCTTCGTAGCATAGAGTCCTATGGCATCAGAGTTATTGCTGATGTGCACGAGGCCGTTTCCCGATACATAGGGTGCGCCGCCCACAGAGTCGTCAAAGTAGGCGATGCATGGAGCACCGGTAGTATGCAGCTTGGCGTGGAGGGAGGAGTATGGGCTCAGGTTATTGATGCCTATGCGGCCGTCGTTTTCTACCCGGAGGCGCTGATTAGCTGCGGTAGACAGAGAGAGGTAGCCGGCCTCGTTATTTGAGATAGTGGCATTGGTACCGTTCAGGCGGATACGCAGACCATCTACATTGGTAGCGCCATTATTGTTATTGGTCAGGAGGATACTGGCATCGGCAGCATTAGAGCCTGTGCCGTTCACCTGAAATGCAAATGATGGGGTAATAGTACCTATGCCCACGCTGGTACCATTGTCAAAGATGCTGGAGTTGCCCACTGCTGTGGCAGAGGTAAACTTGGCTACATAGTTGGTCGTGCCGCTCACGGTGCCTGCACCTGCGGGGCCTGTAGGACCGGTAGGGCCTGCTGCGCCTGCGCCTGTAGCACCGGTAGGGCCGGCTACACCTGCAGTACCCTGCGGGCCTGTAGGGCCGGTGGCACCTGTAGCACCACCACCGCTACCTGTAGGGCCTGTGGGGCCGGTAGCGCCTGTAGGGCCTGCGCCGGAGCCTGTAGGGCCCACCGCACCGGTAGGGCCGGTAGCGCCTGCGCCCGTAGGACCGGCTATACCCTGAGGGCCTGTAGGGCCCGTAGCGCCGGTAGAGCCTGCGGGTGCATTGGCTGCGTAGAGGGCGTAGGGCACAGCATTGAGCTGGCTGGTGCCCATGCTGGTATAGCTGCTGCCACCTGCGGCGTCAAACTCTACCTGCAGCCACTTGCTGCCGGAGCCCCAGCTCACAGAGGCGAAGGTGTTGGCACCGACCTGCGTGCCGGTGCCTATGTTTAGGGTGAAGAGGCCAAACTGATTGGTAGTGATGCCGGAGAAGGTCTCCTGGTACACAGTGGTACCTGAGGCGGAGCCGTCATGTATGGTGAGGCGCACAGAGATGCTGTGGCTGGCCAGCACTGCACCCGCATTGTCACGGGCTATGGCCTGGTAGCCTATCTGCTGCGGCACCTGTGCCGTGAGGCCGAGCGCCAGGAGCAGGGCCAGTGTGGCGAATATTGTCTTTAGACTTTTCATACTTGTTGTTTTGTGGTTTTTATGGAAATTAGTGGATGACTTGAAACTGACGACTGAGGGTCCTCACCTCTCCTGAGGCTGAGGTAAAGCGCACCTCCAGCACATAGCTGCCTGCGGCATACTGCGAGCAGTCGAGGCCACTGACGGCCCGGCCGCTCTCGTAGCGCTCCTGAGCGGTCCAGCCCAGGTCGCGGCCCGTCACATCATGCAGCGTGAGGGCCACATCGCCGCGGGTGGCCCACTCATAGCCATACCACAGGTGGTCTGTGGCGGGCACGGGGTAGACCACGAGAGAGCCCCCGCCATCGCGGCTGAGATCGAGGAGGCCGTTCACTACATCTGTAGGCTGCTGAAATCCCTGCGTGAGGATCGTGCTGCCACCTGAGAGGGTGGTGGTGGCGGCCATCTCACCTACCGTCCATGAGAGGCTGTAGCCGCCGCCCGTGCCGTAGCTGCCACTGCTGGCCACTACCTGCGGGCTGAGATGCTGCGCCCATAGGCCCGCAGCCAGGGGGATGCTACACGCCAGGAGGAGGATCTTTTTGTACATAAGCGTTGATTTTATGGTGGTGGAAAATTCCATGAGCAAAGCTACACGGCAGCGGCATCCGTTTTCACACAAGATTTGGCAGTCCGTGAGAAGAAACACGCCAACGAGGCCACATAAAACACTGCATAACAATCAATTATACCCTATACGTGTTGAGACACGCTTCGCGCATATATGCTAACTGATGCATATCAGATAGAGCTATGTGTGTAGGTCATCGCAAAAGCGAAAACCCGCTGCCCTGCGGGGATCGCAAGACGACACAGCAAGTGAACCGCAAAGGCCGCGGAGTACGCAAAGGAATGGAAGATGTATAGTGAAGTAGGGAACTCGCTAGTTTAAGCGTCCACAATGTGTTGCCTTTTTCCTCCATTTTGAAGGGATTGGGGCGCGTAGCTTAATTTGATCCTAATCTCTTCTTCTCCAATGACTAGCTTCTCGGTAATGGCTTCTATGATTCTCCGCTTCTCATCAAGGGGCATGGCTTCCCATTGGGAGTAGAGGTTCTTGGCTTCAAGAAGAACCGTTTCAGAAGATTCGCTCTGAACAGTCATAAAACTGACTTCGGCCTCTAGGTCGGGAACTTGTTCCATAAGCTGTCCCAAACGCTCTTCAAGGGGCTTGTGATGCTCCAAGAACGCTTCCTTGGTCAGTTCGCCCTCAAGCCTCATATTGACCAATTCCCCCATCTTCTTGCGGATTCTGTCGGCTTCTTCACTGGTTACTTGAAGCAGCTTCTGCTTTTCTGACAACAGCGTCTCAA